>NZ_JAINZZ010000099.1 GCF_019890725.1 Actinacidiphila acidipaludis | reverse complement strand
CAACCGACTCACCACCCACACCGGAACCCTCACCAACCCCCACCCCTACCACCCCACCCACACCCTCCTCATCCGACCCGACGGATACATCGCCTACGCCGGCACCAACCCCCACCACCTCACCACCCACCTCCACCACTACCTCGGAACCCCCAACAACTAAGACCAAGCCACAAAAACAAGAGGGCAGCACGGAAAAGGCGACCGCGCCCCGGAGCACCAACAAAACCGGGGCACGGCCCCGCCCTCAAATCGAGCCCCCCGCCACCGCAGCCACTGGGCAACGCATTACCTCCACCGCGAGGTCACCACTAGCTGGGGTGCACCGGGCCGATGAACGACGCCGAGTACGACCACCAGCTACCCGGCGTCGCTGTGGCAAGGCGGCGAATTTGAGCAGGCGGCAACGTGCACGGAATTCCGTTGCGAATGGAGCACGCCGACGGTTTCGGGAATTTCCTGGGAAATTCCGGATGTGACTTCGCGCTCGGAAAGCCTGGGGAAGGCTGGGAGTGAGCGGCTTCAGTTGGCACTGCGCAGGAGTGCTTTGACTGCGTCCCGGTCCGTGGGCAGGCCGACGTCCCGCAACCAGGAGGCCGTGAGGTGGCCGAAGCGCCAGACCGCGTCCCGCTCGACGAGTGCACTGAGGTACTCGTGCCGCAGTTGGGTGGGTCCGTCGCATTCGGCGTAGCCGCAGGGGAAGGCAGCGCCGAGTAGTGGCCCCCAGTCGTGGGCTGCTGTGAGGTTGCTGCACAGGGGGACCATGGCGAGCGCGGCCGGGAGGAGTTCCTCGAAGGTGGCGCGCTCAATCGCTGCGGCCAAAAGTGCGTGCCGCGCAGGTCCTTCGGTATACGGCAGCGGCTCGCTGAACCATTCGTCGACGGTCGCACGGGCACGGAGCGCACGCAGGATCTCGTCCGTTGCCCTGGGGTTTTCGGCGCAGGCGTCGGCCAGCGCCGCGCAGCCCTGGATGGCGGGGTCAGGGTCGGAGAGCAGGTCACTCGTGTCCTGGCCCCAGGCGCCGATGGCCGTCACGATGACGGCACGCTCACGGCGTTCGGTGATGTGATCCAGCCCGTCACGAAGGAGCTGAGTTGCTTCAGAGACGCTGTCCGCCGATTCGGGGCCCTCGAAAAGCGCGGAGATCACTTCAAGGGCTGCTGCACGAATATCGGGGTCCGTTGCCCGCAGATGCGCTGCAACGGCCCGTTAGATCATCACCTGAATGGCGCGGACCGCCTCGATGACGTCCGGGTCGTCGTCTTCCTCCGCCTCGCCCGAGCCCCATAGGCGGCCAAGTTCCGCGATCTGCCCGAGCCACTCCAGCAGGGCGCCCGCAGAGGGCGTACGCACTCGTCCCCGGGAAAACAGCTCTCGTGCCGGGCGAGGGCCCGGAGGTGATCCAGGATTGCAGCCACGAACAGTGCGGCCGGTGCTGTGGCGCTGTGCACAGAAGGGCGACGGCGGTTTCGTGGCGGGGAGGTCGCGTGGGGTGCCGCAAGCATTCGAGACCCACCCCGTCTTACGCTGTGGCGACTACAGATCGAGCACGGCGCGCAGCGCCTGGTCCACGCGCTCCATGACCGCTCGATCGACGGGGCCGAGACACTTGCCCTCGTCGAAGCGGCCGACCCGCATCTGCTGCAGGTTCACGGCGACCGCAGTACTCGGCAGCGGATCGTCGATCACCACGGACATCGCCGTATCGGGATACCGGCCCGAAGGGTGCAGCACGATCGCGAGAACGGCACCGAACGAGGCCTCCAGGCCGTCCAGCGACACCACGAGAACGTGCCGTCCGTCGGCGAGAGCCCAGATCTCCCCCCGCCTCACAGCGTGTCGCTCTCGCCCGCCAGATCATCGCCAAGGCCGAGGGAAGCGAGCTTCCGGCCGGCATCGAGCACGGCCTGGCGGCGCGCAGCGCGCACGATGTAGGCGTTCAGGCTCATCCCCGCAGCCTCAGCGCTGGCACGGATCGAAGGGTCCAGCTCATCAGGGATCCGAAGCGTCATCACAGACATGCCACCATAGTAGCCACCAGCTCGCGGTTGCACGGTCCGCCACCGTATTCGAGGCCGACCCGAGACCAACCCGTGCCGTCTGGCCCGGAGCGCGGTACTTCGGTCACAAGGTCCGCGCCTCGCTCTCGGGGAGCTTTCCCCACCAGTGTTGATAGCGGCCGTGGACCTCGCCCTCGCCGAGGAGTCCCTTCAGGGATTCGGCTTCTGCGGCGAGTCCGTCCCAGGTGGCATCCGAAAGGGGATGGAAGGCCATGACCCTCGATGCCCCCGTCCACCTGAGGCCACACACCCGCGACATGGCCGTCCACCAGCACGGTGGGCAGTAGGTCTCCGTTCCTGCGTGTCACCAGACCGCGGTAGGCCGGAGGTATCACTCGGCTGCGGTCGGCGTAGGCCAGCAGAATGCTGTCCCACATCGCCAGGAGCCGAGGCGGCGCGGGAGTGTCGGCAGGAGGCTTGAGAGCCCCCGGGAGATCGAACAGCGTGCTGCCGTCCGGACCGTGGAGGTGCTCGACGACGCCGTCCAAAGCGCGCAGGGCCTCGCGGACCGGCGACCGTTGCACTATGGCGAACTGCGCCACGTCCGCCACCGATGCCGGTCCGAAGCCCGCCAGATAGCGCACGATCAGGGTCCGCAACGCCTGTGGATCCACCTCACGCCCCGTAGGGACGGGCCGGTCCCGGCCGCGACGAAGGACGACCGGAGGCCGAACGACCAGGGCGCGCCCGTCGGGGCGTGGTGCAGCGGCGCGTACGCCTTCAGCCCCCACCACGCCCCGTCCTTCTTCGCGGCACCGAGCCGTTCCTCGAGCCAGGCCTCCATCTCGGCCGAAGTGCGTGGCCGGCGGGCGAAGGCCAGCAGCTCCGGCACCAGCTCGTCGGCGTCCGCCGGGGTCAGCCCCGCCTCAGCGAAACGGAAACCCAGCCGGGAGGCGTACAGGGTGGGCTGCACCGCTGCACGCAGGACCGGACAGTCCTCGGCATGCACGGCGTGCAAGGTGATCCGCATCAAGGTCGCCTTGACCACCGCACGTCCGATGAACGCGGTGTCGAACTCAGCCGGAGCGAAATCCGTGACCCGGCTCCAGAGCGCGAGATAGGGCGAGGCAGGGTGCTATGCCTGCAGCGACCAAGGTTCGCACCGCGTCGGGGACGGTCAGCCGCTCGCGCTCCAGCAGCAACTGGCGGCCGAGGGAAGCCCGATTGAGTTCGCGTGCGGTGATCACAACGACGCAGGATACGGGCTTGCCCTTTCACGCTGCCTCCGCGCCCCGATCCGCACCTCTCCCCGCACGAGGTGGGCCCGGCGGGCCTCTACTCCCCTGCGGCCGACACCGGCGCCGTGCCCCTCCCCACGGCACAAACGGTCGAATCACGCGGTGGGACCCGAGGTCAGGGCAGGTTGCGGAGGTAGCGTGGGCCGCATGCATGCCACGCAAGCGACGGCTTCGGTGTTGTGGGATCCCAGTGGCGGCCAAGGGCTGCGACAGCTCGGTGAACTGGCGCTCGCCCTCCTCCTGTCGACCCTCATCGGGCTCGAACGCGCCGTCCAGCAGAAGAGCGCGGGGCTGCGCACGCACACCCTCGTCGGCGTGGGCTCCGCACTGTTCATGGAGGTCTCCCAACACGGCTTCGCCACCGTGCTCGGCACTCCTGGCGTCACCCTCGACCCCTCCCGGATCGCCGCTCAGGTCGTCAGCGGCATCGGGTTCATCGGCGGCGGCCTGATCTTCGTACGCCGCGATGCCGTCCGCGGGCTCACGACCGCCGCGACCATCTGGCTGACCGCGGCGATCGGCATGGCCTGCGGCGGCGGACTCGTCCTGCTCGCGATCGCGGCCACCGCAGGCCACTTCCTTGTCGTACGGGTCTACCCGATGATCACGGGGAGGTTCCCCGCAGTCGGCGGAGCAGGACAGGCCGACCTGCAGATCTCCTACGAGGTCGGATCCGGGGTGCTCGCCCGGATCCTCGAACGCTGCACCGGGGCCGGTTTCCGCGTGGTCGCCCTGCGCGTGGACCAGGCCCCCTGGTCGGGACCTGGCGAACGGCGGCCGGCCGCCATGGGCTCGGCCCAGGTGCAGGTTTCCATCGAGGGCACGGGCGACGTACCCGCCCTGGTCACCCACCTCGCCGAGATGTCCGGCGTCCTCGGCGTCTGGTCACCCGCGGAAGACGCCGACTACTAGAGTCTGTTGAAGACGTGGTCGCGGGATCGGCCGGCGGTCGCCAGCCCCGCGCCTTTGGTGAGCGAACTCCCGTGGCTCTCAGCTCAATTGCTCCGCCAGCGCGAGGATGATTCCGCTCGGCCCGCGGAGGTAGCAGAGGAGGTAACTGTCCTCGAAGCGTGTCACTTCGCCGACGAGTTCGGCTCCGTGCGGGCGGAGGCGGGCGAGGGTGTCCTCGATGTCGTCGACGGCGAACATGACGCGGTGCAGGCCGAGCGTGTTCGCCGGGGTGATCTCCGGCTTGGGTGTGATCGCTCTCGGGCTGTGATACGTCGCCAACTCGAGACGGCCCGGGGCGTCCGGGATCCGCATCATCGCGATCTCACTCCGCATGTCGTCGAGCCCGACGACGTTTTCGACCCAGCGTCCTTCGATCGGCATCCGGCCCTCCAGCTCCATGCCGAGCTCGGTGAAGAAGGCGACGGCGGCGTCGAGGTCGTCGACGACGATGCCGACGTTGTCCATGCGGCGAATGGTCATGTCGCTCACCATAGGGGCCAGGTCCGACGCCGCCGGTTGACCTGGCCACGCCCTCTGGCCCCCGTTCCCATGGACGAGGATCTGCCGTCCTCCACGGGACCTGCGTACTGATCGTGGCCGGCAGCGAAATGGCTGTGCCGCGTTGGGGCACTCCCCCGCATCATGGGACCATGGATGTGCCGAACACCGGCTGGATCACCATCGCGGCCTACGAGAACCTGCCCGGCCGTCTCCCGCCGACGGCGGCCGCGCGGGCTTGACTGCGCGAGCGCGGCATCGACTGGATGCCCTTCGACCGGGACGAGATCCGGTGGCGGCTTGCCTGCGGTATCGGGACCGACGGCCGCTGGCACGGCTGGTTCGACGTTGCGGTACGGGCCGACGCACTCCGACGTCTTGGGCTGCATCCCGCCCAGCCCTCCGCCAAGATCATCGGCCCGTCCCATCCGGCTGGTGGCACGCTGCAGCCGAACGCAACGCTGATTGACCACCTTTGGCAGAGGCGTCCAGCGTGCCAACCGCGGTGACCCCTGCCGGCCCACGGCAACGACCCCCGCTCCCCCAGTCAGGCGGCCCTACCCCTGGCCACCCGCGGGCTGGTAGGAGCCGCCGGGCTGACGGGTCATCACGCACAGCCGGTTCGACGCATTGATCAGCGAGATCAGGCAGACCAGTGCGGCCAGGTCCTCCTCCTCGTAGTGCTTGGCCGCGCGCTCCCACACCTCGTCCGGGACCCCGCCGGCCGCGTCCGCGATCCGCGTCCCCTCCTCGGCGAGTTCCAGCGCCGCCCGCTCGGCGTCCGTGAAGACCGTCGCCTCCCGCCAGACGGCGACGAGGTTGATGCGCACCGGGCTCTCCCCGGCGTGCGCGAGGTCCTTGGTGTGCATGTCCGTGCAGTAACCGCAGCCGTTGATCTGGCTCGCCCGCAGCAGCACCATGTCCTGCGTCGGCTTGGGGATCGACGTGCTGTCGAACACCGCCTGGCTCGCGGCGCCCAGTTGCCGGATCGCCTTGGACGCAACGGCACTTCCGGAAAGACTCAAACGCGGTTCCACCACCGCACAACTCCTTTGCCACAACCGTTCCCCGTCACCCACGAGACGAGGCGGCACCGGCCCCCGTGACACCCGCCCCCAATGCCAACCGCTTCCCGCTTCGCAACCATCGGTCCCGGAGCGTCCGATGTGACGAGCTACCGCTACGGCGCCCAGCGCGGGCACCAGCATGGCCACCACCTCTCGAGCCACCTCGCATTCAGGCCAGTTCTGCTCCGGAAGCCGGATAGGCGGTCCCGGGCGCTTGCGGCCGCACTCCAGCCTTGCAACGATCCGATGGCGGTCTCATCGAGACGTGGTGAGGGCCCGGGGCGCAGGCTGCTTGGAACCTGCGGAGCTATGTCGCAGTGAGGTGGGGATGGGCGTGGGGGTGCGCGTCAACGGGGTGGAACCATGGGCGTCACCCCGCTGATCCTGTTCGGCGGACCGGTTGCGGTAGGAACGCTTGCCGGGTATCTCAGCGGTGGCCGGCTGCGCAGGCTGCCGGCCGTGCGGCTGCGAAGGCTGTGGCTGCTGTGGGTCGCGGCAGCCGTGCAGGTCGCGCAGCTGAGTACCGCCGGCCTGCCCGGCGCTGCCGGACGCCATCTCAGGGCGTCACTGCTTGGATTGGCCATCGCCCTCGCCCTCTTCTGGCTGGTCGTCAACGCGCGAGGCAGAACACGGCCGTTGCAGATCGGGGTGGAGCTGGCACTCGCGGGAGCCGTTCTCAACGCTGTGCCGATCGCCATCAACGGCCGGATGCCTTACAGCCCCTCCGCCGCGGCCGTCGCTGGGCTGCGCGCCGGGTTCCGGACTGCCAAGAACGTGCCGGCTGAGCACAGCACCCGTCTGCTCGCCCTGGGCGACATCATCCCCGTCCCGCCTCTGCACGCCGTGGTCAGCATCGGCGACGTGCTCTTGGCGATCGCCGCGGCCCTGCTCGTCGCAACCGCCATGCACCACCCGGACAACGCCGCTCGAGAAAGGAACCAGCCATGTCCCACGCCCGCACCTGGCAGCGCCTGGCGCTGACCGCGTTCACCCTGGCCTCCGTCGCCGTCCTCCTCTACACCCTCGGCGCTCCCAGCTGGACCGGCGGCTGACAGACCCGCCCATGGACACAGTCCGACCCAGCAGCGACCTCAAGGAGTCTTCAATGCTTCGCATCATCCCCTGGCAGCGCCTGGCGCTGACCGCGTTCACCCTGGCCTCCGTGGCCGTCCTCCTCTACACCCTCGGCGCCCCCAGCTGGGGCGGCGGCTGACGGTTGGCTTGCAGCAGAGCCTCCGGCACCACCTCGGTGCGGAAAGCGCAGCCGGCAGGCAACGTCACCTCTCCCAGGTCCACTCGGCGACTTCGGGCAGGTCGGTCCCGTTGATACGGATCCAATCGTGGTGGCGCAGCCGGGCGTCCTCCATCAACTGCCGTACGGGGGCCGCCGTCACGGAGAGGCCGGGAACGCGGTCGATGACGTCCATGACCAGCCGGTAGCGGTCGAGGTCGTTGCGGACGACCATGTCGAAGGGTGTGGTGGTGGTCCCGATCTCCTTGTAGCCGCGCACATGCAGGTTGGCGTGGCCCCGGCGCCGGTAGGCCAGGCGGTGGATGAGCCAGGGATAGCCGTGGTACGCGAAGATCACCGGCTTGTCAGGCGTGAACAGCGCGTCGTACTCCGCGTCGGACATGCCGTGCGGGTGCTCCTCTTTGGGCAGCAGCCGGGCCAGGTCGACCACGTTCACGACACGTACCGCGAGCTGCGGCAGGTGGCGGCGTACCAACTGGGCGGCCGCCATGACCTCCAGGGTCGGGACGTCGCCCGCGCAGGCGAGGACGACGTCCGGCTCGTGCTGCCCGTCCTCCGTCCCTGCCCAGTCCCAGATGCCGGCGCCGCGGGCGCAGTGGGCGCGGGCCGCGTCCATGTCCAGCCAGTCGAAGCAGGGTTGTTTGCCGGCGACGATGACGTTGACGTAGTCCCTGGACCTCAGGGCGTGGTCGGCCACGGACAGCAGGGTGTTGACGTCCGGCGGCAGGTAGACACGGACGACTTCGGGTGCCTTGTTGAGGATGTGGTCGATGAAGCCGGGGTCCTGGTGGGAGAAGCCGTTGTGGTCCTGGCGCCACACGTGCGACGTGAGCAGGTAGTTGAGTGAGGCGAGGGGACGGCGCCAGGGCAGCCGCCGGGTGGTGCGCAGCCACTTGATGTGCTGGTTCACCATGGAGTCCACGATGTGCACGAACGCCTCGTAGCAGGAGAACAGTCCGTGCCGGCCGGTGAGCAGGTAGCCCTCGAGCCAGCCCTGGCAGGTGTGTTCCGACAGGATCTCCATCACCCGCCCGTGCGGGTCGAGGTTTTCGTCGACGGGCAGTGTCTTCGCCTGCCACGCCTTGCCGGTGGCGCCGTAGACGGCCTGCAGGCGGTTGGAGGCGGTCTCGTCCGGGCCGACGAGCCGGAAGTCACGGCGCTCCGCGGTGTCCGCCATCACCTGTTCGAGCAACTCCCCCAGGACGTGGGTGGGTTCGTGCATCGTCGTGCCCGGCCGGTCGACCGGCGCGGCGTACTTGTCGAGATCGGGCACGGGCAGCTCGCGCAGCAGCAGTCCGCCGTTGGTGTGCGGATTGCTGCCGAGCCGGCGGTCGCCGTGCGGGACGTAGGCCAGTACCTGCTCGCGGGGCCGTCCCTGGGCGTCGAACAGCTCCTGCGGCCGGTAGGAGCGCAGCCACTCGTCGAGCTGCCGCAGATGGACGGGGTTGGTGCGCACCTCGGACAGCGGCACCTGGTGCGATCGCCACGTCCCCCCGACGGGCAGGCCGTCCACCGTGGCCGGACCGGTCCATCCCTTGGGTGTGCGCAGCACGATGACGGGCCAGCGCGGTCGCCGGCCGGCTCCCCCGGTCTCCCGCGCGTCCGCGCCGCCGGGTTCGGTCGCCTCGGTCGGCAGTCCGGCGTCACGGCCGTCGCGTGCCGCGTGCTGGAAGGCGGCGATGCGGTCGAGAGCGGTGTCCAGGGCGGCGGCCATGGCCTGGTGGACCTGGAGGGGGTCGTCTCCGGAGACGTGGACGGGGTCGTGGCCGTAGCCGCGCAGCAGCTCGTCGAGTTCGTCCTCGGACAGACGGGCGAGCACGGTCGGGTTGGCGATCTTGTATCCGTTGAGGTGCAGGATCGGCAGAACCGCGCCGTCGTGCACGGGGTCGAGGAACTTGTTGGCGTGCCAGGACGCGGCCAGCGGCCCGGTCTCCGCCTCGCCGTCGCCGATGACGCAGGCGACGACCAGTCCTGGGTTGTCGAACGCGGCGCCGTACGCGTGCGAGAGGGCGTAGCCGAGTTCGCCGCCCTCGTGGATCGAGCCCGGCGTCTCCGGCGCGACGTGGGAGGGCACGCCGCCGGGGAAGGAGAACTGCTTGAACAGCTTCCCCATGCCCTCGGCGTCCCGGGTGATGTCGGGGTAGGTCTCGGTGTAGCTGCCTTCGATCCAGGAGTTGGCGAGTACCGCGGGGCCGCCGTGACCGGGACCCCAGACGCACATCGCGTCCAGGTCGCGCGCGCGGATGACCCGGTTGAGATGGGTGTGGACGAGGTTCAGACCCGGCGACGTCCCCCAGTGGCCGAGCAACCGGGGTTTGACGTGCTCGGGGCGCAGCGGTTCCGTCAGCAGAGGGTTGCCCAGCAGGTAGATCTGGCCCACCGCGAGGTAGTTCGCGGCCCGCCAGTGCGCGTCCAGCGCCCGGACCTCGTCGTCGGACAGCGGGGCGGGGGCGGCGGCGTCGGACATTCTCGTCTCCAGACGGTCGTGGGCTTCGGCGTGGACGGACCGGGGCTGGGCACGGCGCACGGCGTGCCGGTGGAGGACGGTGGGTGCACGGCACCGGACGGCCGCGGGCGAGACCCGCGCCACGGTGCGCAGGGGTGTCGCGCTCAGACCCGCAGCAGGGTGTCGAGGGCGCGGCCGAATATGAACCTGCCGGCCGCGACCGTGACCGGATCCAGCGCCCGTGGTACCCCGCGTACCCGCAGCTCCTCGCGCCAACGCACGACGGTCCCGGTCGGCGCGTCGCCCTCGCCCGGGGCCTGTTCCCCCGGCGCCCCCGCCTGCCCGCCGGCGTCGGACGACGCTGCGGGTGCGCTCGGCCCGGACGACCCCGGCCCCGCGGGGGCGATCGACCAAGGCGTGCCCGTCACCGGAGCGGTGCCGCCCAGCGGGCGCACCTCGATCTCGGCCCAGCCCGTGACCACGCGTCCGGTCTTCCGCAGCCGGCAGTACCGGTCCGGCTCCCACTCGACGACCTCCATGGGGTCGTCGAAGCCGATCGGGCCGACGCCGGTGCGGGCGACGAAGAGGGTGCCGGTGCCCGAGGGCGGCGGCGTGCGCACGGTGATCCGGGTCAGCGGCACCGTGGCGCTGTGCCGCTCCCAGGTCGTCAGCCGCCGCCATGCCTCGGCGGGCGGCAGCGGTGTCACGCGCTCGATCTCGAACAGGGCCACGGTGCCAGGCTAGGCGGCGCACGGCCTCCGAGCGGCACGAGGCACACCGTTTCAAGGCTACTCGTGGTCGGCGGCACCCGGCAGGGGCAGGTCCGCCCAGCGCCACGGGCGGCACGTCGGGCTGCGGGCCGTCCCGACGGCTGGGACCCGCGAGGGCCCCGGGCGTGTCGGAGGCGACCGCCGCACAAGCGTGACCTGTCCGGCCACCGCACAGAGGCGACCGGCGCGCCGAAGCCCGACCGCGTCGCGGCGACGCTCACCCCGGCGCCACGCCACGCACCGTCCTGCGGCGGCCGGCGTCCGGCGTGGAGCGCGGACGGCCTGGGTGGCAGGGCCGACGGGAATGGTACGGGCGGTGCGAGAGCCTCAGCTCTTGAGGAAGGCCAGCAGGTCGTCGTTGAACTCGGCGGCGTGGCTGACGTACAGACCGTGGCCCGCCGTGGGGTACTCCCGGTACGTGCATCCCGGCAGGAGTTCGGCGGTGCGCCGGCCCGTGACGTCGATGGGCGCGGAGAAGTCGGCCGCGCCGTGGACCACCATCGCGGGGACGGTGATGGTGCGCAGGGCCGCGCGGTTGTCGGCGTTGAAGGCCGTCTCCTGCATCTTCAGGGTGGCCCAGGGCGAGGTCGCCATGCACTGGCGGTAGGTGGTGTCGGCCTGCTCGGGCGACACGTCGTTGCCCAGGTGCGTGGCGAAGTACGCCTGTGTCTGGCGGCCCATCCACTTGCCGCGGTCGGTACGGATGGCCTCGAAGAGACCTTCGGCGACCGCCTCGGGGATGCCCGCCGGGTTGTCGTCGGTCAGCTTCATGAACGGCAGGATCGCCGCGAGGAACACGACGCGGGCGACGCGCGTCTCGCCGTGGCGTGCGACGAGCCGGGCCACCTCGGCGCCGCCGGTGGAGTGCCCGACCAGCGTGACGTCGCGCAGGTCCAGGTGGTCGAGCAGGGCGGCGAGGTCGTCCGCGGTGGTGTCGATGTCGTAGCCGCCCGAGGGCCGGTCCGAACGGCCGTGTCCGCGCCGGTCGATGGCGATGCAGCGGTAGCCGCGGTCGACGAAGAAGGGGATCTGGTACTCCCACATGTCCGTGGGGAGCATGGCGCCGGCGACGAAGACGATCGGCGAGCCGGTGCCGTAGTCCTCGTAGGCGAGCTGGGTGCCGTCGTGGGTCTCGAAGAACATCGCTGGTCCTCTCTCGTGGTCCGGCGGACACCCGGCAGTGTGCGCCGGGTGTCCGCTGGCCGGGCCGTCGTCCGGCCCTCGCTGACGACCACGACGTTACGGAGCGGCTCGCGGCGCGGAATCCGTCACGCTTAGGTAATCGGGCTCCGGCCGGTCGGTCATGTCCGGACCGGCCGGCGTTGGCGCCACGCCGGCAGGCTCCGTCGGTCCCGGGCGACGTGGACGCACCGAGCTTTGACGTGCGCACGTACATCCGTGTTCGATCGGCGTTCTTCCGCTCCTCGGCGGCAGCCGGTACCCATGGTCCGTCCAGGATCCTGGCGCCGCCGACCCGGAGCCGCGGCGCCACGGCCCCCCATCAACGGGACGAGGTACATCATGAGACTGCGAGGGAGTTCCATCGCCGGGCTGCTGGCACTGCTCGGCGCCCTGCTCGTCTTCGCACCGCCGCCGGCGCGGGCGGCGGCCGGCAGCGGCAATCTGATCGTCAACGGCGACGCGGAGGCGGGGGGTTACTGCACCGGCGACTGGGCCGCGGCCACCACCGTACCCGGGTGGACCACACAGGCCGGCGGCCCGGACGTGATGTGCTCCACCGTCGGGTCGTTCGCCCTGCCCGGCGACGGGAAGACGCCGGGCAGGGGCTTCTTCGGGCCGGGCAACTTCGGCGACGGCTCGATGGCGCAGACGGTGGACGTGTCGTCCGCCGCGGCGGCCGTCGACACCGGCGCGGTGACGTTCGACCTGTCGGGCTGGCTGGGCGGTTGGACGACCTACAGCGGGTACGTCGCGGTCAGCCTGCACTTCCACGACGCGAGCGGGCGCCCGGTCGGCGCGGCCGTCAAGCTTCCGACGGTCTCCGCCGCCGACCGGGGACAGGCAACCGCGTTCCTGGCGCGCAACGCCACCGGTTCGGTGCCGGCGGGAACCCGGTCCGTCCAGGTCGAGGTGCAGTTCCTGTCGACGGCGAGCGAGACGGGCTACCTGGACAATCTGTCGCTCACGCTGGACACACCGGTCGCGGCGTCCCCGCTCATCCCTCCGCCGTCCCATGTGCCGGGCTACGACCACGTGTTCGTCGTGATGATGGAGAACACCGACTACGCGCAGGTCATGAACGACCCGGCCGACACACCCTTCATGCACAGCCTCATGACGCAGGGTGCGACGCTGACCGACGCGCACGGTGTCTATCACCCCAGCGACGAGAACTACCTCGCCGTCGCGGGCGGCGACACGTACGCCAGGGGCGCCACCTACTGGCCGAACATCAACTCCCCCGAGCGGAACCTGGGCGACACCCTGGAAGCCGCGGGCAAGAGCTGGAAGGCGTACGAGCAGGGCATGGGCACGCCCTGCAACACCAAGAACACCTACGACAGCTACTACGAGCCGGACGACGCGCCGTTCATCAACTACACCGATGTCAGCACCGACGCGGGCCGCTGTGCGGCGCACCTGGCCGACACCTCGCAGCTCACCACGGATCTGCAGTCCGCCGCGAGCACGCCGGACTTCGCCTGGATCGCCGCCGACGACTACTACGACGGTGAGGCGTCGGGCAACGGCAGCGCGGCGAGTCTGCGGACGCAGGACGGCTGGCTCCGGCAGACGCTCGGCCCGGTGCTGGCCTCGCCCGCGTTCACCGAGCAGCGATCGCTGATCGTTCTGACGTGGGACGAGAGCGACAGCGAGGCGTACAACCACCTGGCCACCGTCCTGGTCGGCTCCCGCGGCACCGTCCCGGCCGGCACGAGCAGTCCGCTGCACTACGACCACTACGGGATCGGGCGCACCATCGAGGCCGCGCTCGGGCTGCCCGGTCTGACGGCCAACGACACCTACGCGACGCCGCTCAATGCCGCGTTCGTCCCGTCGGGCGCGACGGCGCCGACGCTCACCGGCGACCTGAACGCGGTCGCGAACGGCGGGAATGTCACCCTGCGTTACACGGTGCCGTCGGCAGCGCAGGTCAGCGCGAAGAACTGGGTGGGCATCTACCCGGCGGGCGTCACTCCCGGCGGGCAACCGTCACTGACGTGGGCCTACGCCCCGAACGCCGGCGGCGCCCTGACCTTCGCCACCGGCAAGCTCAACGGGCCCGGCACGTACGGCGTGTACTACCTCGCGAACGACGGCTACTCCGTCCTGGCCGGCCCGTTCACCCTGACGGTCGGCTGATGCCCGACCGGCGTGTCCCGGGCGCGCCGAACCGCCGCCCGGGACACGCCGGTCACCCGGCGGACGTCCTCAGCAGAACCAGCCGTTCTGGACCCAGCCGTGGCGGTTGATGTCTCCGTAGGCGAAGCCGTAGACCCAGGAGCCGTCGAGCTGTTCGACCAGGAATGTCTGACCCCGGTACAGCGTGCCCGTCCAGGCGCCGAGCGGTTCCGTGCGGACGTAGAGGCTGTCGGCGCAGACGGTCTCGCGGACGCCGACGGCGCCGTCAGCCGCCTCGGCGGGTGCCGCGGTGGTGGCGAGGAGCGCCGAGGCGGCGAGGACGGCGCCCGCGGCGGCTCCGAGGAGGCGGGCGGGGAGGGATCGCGGCATGTCGGCTCCTGAGAGAGAACGCGGGAGGGGGGAACGAACCAGCGGCAGCGGGTCACCGGCGGCGGGTCAGCGACGGAGAACACGGAGCGACGGACGGCGGGCGAGCCCCTGGCCGGACGGGCGGCCCGCCGCGGGCTGCCGGGAGCAGGCAGGACCTACCAGGAGTTGTAGCCGCCGATGCATTCGATCCGCAGGTAGCCCCAGTCGTTGGGACCGAAGTCGAAGCTCGCCGCCCAGCCGTTGTAGACCGGGTGGACGCCCGGCGTGTGGCCGATCTTGTTCCCGTAGGTCAGGGTGCGCAGGAATCCCGAAGGGCCGTTCGCGCTGTCGTAGTTGGCGTAGAAACTCGCGGTCTGGCACGTCACGACGGCGTGTTCGGGCGGCACGACGGCGTGGGCGGACGGAACTCCGGCGAGGACCGCGGGCAGGGCCAGCGAGGAGGCGGCGGTGAGCAGACGGCGCAGTCGGGTCATGTCACGTCCCGGAAGGTGGGGGTGGACGCTACGCGGGTAGCACACGGGCCACTCTAGCCATTCTGGCGTGCTCCTGACAACGCTGCCTCTAGACTCAAATGCGGCATTGGCTGCCCGTCCCCCCGGTGCACACCTGCCGTTCATTCACCGGAGAGACGGTGCCGCGTGGATCACGGGCGCCCCGCGCCCACCGCCCGGGACGAAGGCCACGGGCGGTCTGCCCCCGATCTCTGCGAGGACAGCATGTGTCTTGACGGTTATTGCGAGCACAACGCCGAGGAACTCGGCGCGGACGCCGCCGATGCTGCGGCGGCGGCCGGTAAGGCCCCGGGGGTGGGCCGTCGCGGTCTGCTGATGGCCGCGGCCGGAGCCGCGGCCATCACCTTGGCGCCCGTGTCGTTCGCGTCGGCCGCCGGCGGTTCGTCCGGCAGCGCGTCCGGCGGTGCGACTCCCCCGTCGGGCACGCAGGTCACCAAGACGGTGACGGGTCACCTGGACACCGGCGCCGCGGACTTCGTGTACCTGCCCGTGGAGATCCCGCAGGGCGTGCAGAAGATCTCCGTCGCCTACGCGTACGACAAGCCGGGCGTGCCCGCCGGCACCCCCGGCAACTCGTGCGACATCGGGGTCTTCGACCAGCGCGGCACCAAGCTGGACGGTCAGGGCTTCCGGGGCTGGTCCGGCGGCTTCCGCACCTCGTTCGAGATCAGCAACAGCGAGGCCACCCCCGGCTACCTGCCCGGCCCGGTGTCGGCCGGCACCTGGAACATCGTGCTCGGCCCCTACCAGGTCGCACCCCAGGGCATGAACTACCGGGTCACGGTCACCCTGACCTACGGAGAGCCCGGCCCGCGCTTCGTGCCGGACTACCCGCCGCAGCGGGCGAAGGGCCGGGGCCGCGCGTGGTACCGCGGCGACTGCCACCTGCACACCGTGTACTCCGACGGCAAGCGCCTGCCGTCCGAGGTCGCGGCCGGCGCACGCGCCGCGGGTCTGGACTTCATGGTCAGCACCGACCACAACACCACCTCGTCGCACGGCGTGTGGGGCCAGTACGCGGGTCAGGACCTGCTGATCATCACCGGTGAGGAGATCACCACCCGCAACGGCCACTGGCTCGCCCTCGGGCTGCCCGCGGGCGACTGGATCGACTGGCGCTACCGCTCCCGCGACGACGCCTTCGACCGCTTCGCTCGCAAGGTCCACCGCGCCGGCGGCCTGGTCGTGCCCGCCCACCCGTACTGCCCCTACGTCGCCTGCCAGTGGAAGTTCGGCTACGACTCCGCCGACGCCGTCGAGGTCTGGAACGGGCCGTGGACGTACGACGACGAGTCGGCCGTCGACACCTGGGACGCCAAGCTCGGCGAGGCGGTCCGCAGCGGCGGGCCGTGGCTGCCGGCCATGGGCAACAGCGACGCGCACAGCGAACCGCAGGTCATCGGCCTGCCCCACAACGTCGTCCTGGCCGAGGATCTGGCCACCGACTCCCTGATGGACGGTATCCGCGCGGGACGGAACTGGATCGCCGAGTCCTCGGCCGTTGAGCTCACGTTCACCGTGACCGGCGGCGGACGGCAGGCCGGCATCGGCGAGCGGCTGACCCTGCCCGCGGACGCCCCGGTCGACGTGCGGCTGGACGTGGCCGGCGTCCCGAACGGGACGGTGCGGTTCATCACCGACGAGGGCCAGATGCACCAGGAGTCGCTGCCGGCGTCGGGCAGCGGCACGGTCGTCTGGCGCACCACCACCTCGCTCGCCGCCTACGTCCGCGCCGAGGTCCGGCACCCGATGGCGGACGGCACTCCCGGCAAGGGCAACACCATGGGTCCCGCCCTGGTGTGGGGTCCGATGGCCGCGCTGACCAACCCGGTCTTCCTCGTACCCGCGAAGGGCTGACGGGCCGTCGCCGGCCGTTCCCGGAGTGGCGTCCGTCACGCCCTGGCCGGGAATGGATCACGGTGCGTGAAAGCTGAACCACCAAGGAAGGGCCGCGGATCCCTCGGACCCCCTTGTGACAAGGAAGTTGATCGTATGTACAAGAAGATCCTCGCCGCCGTCGACGGCTCGGCGCACGGCACCGCCGTGCTGGACTCCGTGGCCTCCCTCGCCAAGCTCAGCGGCGCGAGCGTCCACGTCATACACATCCGCCCCGAGCAGGTCATCGCCGGGGGCCTGACCGCGGGCGTCGTCGTGTCCACCGAAGAGCCCACCGAGGGCCAGGAGGTCGTGGCCGCGGCGCTGACCCGTCTGCGCGGCGAGGGGATCGCCGCCGAGGGCGAGGTCGACGAGGGTCTGCGGGAAGAGGTGCCGGCGATCCTGGTGGAGCGCGCCGAGGCCCTGGGCAGCGACCTGATCGCGGTCGGCCCCGGGCACTACCGCGGCATCTCCGGTTTCCTGCACGCGAGTGTCAGCAACGACGTGGCCAAGGCCGCGCCGGTGTCGGTTCTGCTGGTCCGCGCCGCGTCCTGACAATTTCTCCCAGGACGCCGGCGAGGCGGGACGGCCGCCGCGCACTCGTGACCGCACGGGTGCGCGGCGGCCGTTCGCGTCCGCGGGCACGGTGGCCGATCATGGTGGCAAGCGCCCGGCCGCCGGAGGCGGCGGGGTCCGGCGAGATCGAGGAGCCGTCGTATGAGGG
>NZ_JAINZZ010000098.1 GCF_019890725.1 Actinacidiphila acidipaludis | reverse complement strand
TGCATCTCCCGGCCGGGGACAAGGGCTGGTACGGCCAGAACATCGATGCCGCACAGGAATCGCTGCTCCTGCAACAGGAGGCCGGCCGCAAGGGCGGCCCAGTCCCCATCGATCCCACGTTACGGGCGACCTGGTGGAACGGCCTCAGCCACCACCAGCAGGAGATCGCGGCCCGCGAATACGCCGATGCTCCCGCTGCCGATGTCTCCTCGACCCAGGGGCTTCCTGCCACCGCCGCCGACCGGCTGAACCGACTCAGACTGCAGGCGGAGGTGCAGAAGCCGGGCTGCCCGCAGCGGCTCAGGGATCTATGGGACCGCCTCTCGAACGCAAACAACCCCAGCTACCAACCCGACGTCTTCCTATTGGGCTACGACGACAGGGGCGACGGCCACGTTGTCGTGTCCTTCGGTGATCCGGACACGGCTCCCAACACCGCCGTTTATGTACCCGGAACGGGAACAACGCTGAGCGGGATCAAGGGAGACTTGGACCGGGCACAGACGCTGTATAGCTCTACGAACGGCCAGGACCCCAACTCCACAGCCTCGATCTACTGGCTCGGCTACGACGCCCCCCAATGGAGCTATCCCGGCCCCTCGTCGCCAACCTTCGCCAACGCAGGCGCTCCGAAGCTGGCCGCATTCGTCAACTTCCTGCAGACGAACCACCAGGGCCACGGCCACATGACGGTGATCGGTCACAGCTACGGCACCACGCTCGTCGGTGCGGCATGTGCACAGGCCGGCATGAAGCCCGATGACGTGATCTTCGTGGGTTCACCCGGAGTCACCGTGAACAACGCGTCAGAACTGGGTCTCGATCCGAGTCACGTCTGGGCGAGCAAGGCGAAGTTCGACCCCATACCCGAGGTGTCAGGGTCACAGCACCCGCTGGACTGGACCGACGATCACAGCGACTGGTTCGGGAGCGATCCCACATCATCGGCGTTCGGAGGCCGCACGTTCGATGCCGGTGAGGGGAGTTGGGTGGGACATGCGCACAGCGAATACTGGAACCCCGGGCCGTCCCTGGACAACATGACCCGCATCGTGACCGGCCAACCCGACGAGGTCACCGCGATGCCAACAGAGGACAGGGTCGGCGCAATCCCCAACCTCGCAGATGTGCCGACGCCCTTCTCCGCCACGAACATCGGCGGAGCAGTCCTGCAGAACGTCGGCCACGCGGTGGGAGGCTACTGGGGTCACCCGATCGAGGACGCCGGCGACTCCCTTCATGACGTCGGACAGGCTCAGAACAACGTACTCAACGCGGGCGGTGACCTCTTGACCGGCGACCTCGACGGCTCGCTCAACGACGTCAAGGACGCGGGAAGCGACCTCGCAGACAGCGGCAAGAATGCCATCAACACGGTGACCGACCTCTTCGATTGATGGGACACATGAGCAGAGGCGAGCAAGGCGTGAAAAGAGCCGCGACGGCTGCCCTCTTGGCACTGCTGGCAACAGGGTGCGGAGACGGGAACGTCTCACCCTCCTCCGTACAGCAAAAGGCGCACACGCTCAGCCAGCAGACCCTTGACGCGCTCCGCCCGGTGATCGGCTCTGCCGGCACGTCGGTCGCGCTCAGCGAATGGGAGCAGTGCACCACCGAGACCCCCGGCCAACACCGCTTCGACTACCGCTACGTCCTGACTCTGCACGTCCCCGCGGCCCAATCCAAAGCCGTGATGGACGCCGCCCGAGCGCACTTCAAAGAACAGGGCTATGTACCGGACATACCGATCCCGAACAGCACGCGCGTCGGTGCCACCGAGGCGCACTCTTCCTGGTGGGTAGGAGTCGGGGTGTCCAACGGCAGCGCATCCATGTTCATCAGCGTCGACTCCAAGTGCGTCTTCACCACCCACGACCCACCGACCATCGCAAGCCCGTAGCGGCAGGCTGATCGATCGGGGAGGGCCCCAGCGGCCTGGGCTCACACGTTGAAGCGAAGCGTTTGCCACACCCGCTCTGACCTGCGCCCTGCCACGGAAAAGACCGTTGGACTGCGGAAACAGCTCTCAGCGGTTCTCATGGATTCCGGACGATTCTTGCCCCCATGTGCCCCCGATGTGCCCGGCCATCCGCCACGGAGGTCGCGCCACGGTCGCACCGGTGCCGGCCAAGCCCACAGTCGCCGGGTTCGCGGTCCCCGCGCATTCCCTCGTTACGCAGGAGGCGCTCACGACTGTGATCGTCCGAGCGCCGCCCCTTGTGGTGGGGCCGTCGGATTCTCATCAAAGGGCCCAGCCGTCCGTCGCCCGCCGCGAACGTCACCCCAGCCGATCCCTGCGGGGCGCCAGCCTAGCTAGCCACAGCCCTGGAGTGCTGGCGAGGCGGTGGCTTCGGCGGGCACGCAGGTAGCGGTCGATTGACGCCGTCGTCCGCGCGCCGAACGGCACCGTCCGCGGGCGACCGGTCTTCGTCCGGCGGATCACGGCCGTGCCCGCCGCAAGGCTCACGTCGGCGACCATCAGATTGGCCACCTCGCCGGCGCGAGCCTCCAGCATGAACCGGACGATCGCCATGTCGCGAACATCGCGAAGGTCGCGACCCTGGCAAGCCTTGAGCAGGGCGGCACACTGGTCGTCGCGGACAGCTCCGGCGTGACCTTCGTGGCGGTCTTGACCGGCTTGAGCCCCAGCAGCACATCCGCGTCGAGTTCGCCCTGCTCGGCAAGATATCTGGACCACGAGCGCTGTGCGTGGCACAAGAAAGGCCCCCAACCCACGAATCCGCAGGTCAGGGGCGTCATCCTGGATATAGCTAAGCCCGGATCTCAGGCTGAAATGCCGTCGATCCGGGCCAAGGCGTCGTCCGCGCCGAAAGGCTGCAGGTATGGCAGCCAGCGCGGGTCCCTATGTCCGGTCCCGATGATCCGCCAGGCGAGGCCGGAGGGCGGGGCCGGTTGATGGCGCAGCCGCCAGCCGAGCTCGGCCACATGGCGGTCTGCCTTGACGTGGTTGCACCGTCTGCAGGCGGCCACCACGTTGTCCCAGGCGTGCTGCCCGCCCCGGCTGCGCGGGATGACGTGGTCGACGCTGGTTGCGGCGGCTCCGCAGTACGCGCACTTACCGCCGTCCCGGGCGAACAGCGCCCGCCGGGTGAGCGGCACGGTGCCCCGAAAGGGGACTCGCACGAACTTGGTGAGTTTCACGACACTCGGCGCCGGCAGCGCCTGCGTCTCGCTGTGCAGGTACGCGCCGGATTCCTCCAGGCACACTGCCTTGTTGTTGAGCACGAGGATGAGCGCGCGCCTCATCGGTACGACGCCGAGAGGTTCGTACGACGCGTTCAGGACCAGGACATGCGGCACGGATGCCTCCTTTAACGCCGGCGACGCGTGGCTCGCGCCGGGACGATCTGTCTCAGTGTCTCCGGAAGGCGGGGCACCGCGCCACCATGCCCGGGTAACGGACCGAGGGTGTTTTGGACCACACTCCCTTTCCCACGCCGGGTCCACACTTCTTTACTCCCCTGCTCGAAGCGGTTCCGCTCCTCGGTCACGGCAACAAGACGGCATCGGTCGGCGGCTAGCCTGGAAGCTTCGATCACCGACGGAGGTTCTCAGACGTGTTGACCGCGACTCCTCGTGCGGCCGCTTCCCTGGATGCCATGCCGCGCACCGCCGCCCAGGCCAGCAGCTGGGTGGACGACAACTGGGCCGGGTGGCTGAACGCCGGACTGCGCATCCTGCTGATCGTCGTGGTCGCGGGCGTGCTGCGCACCGTGGTACGCCGCACCATCAGCCGCCTCATCGACCGGATGAACCGGGGCGCGGAGGCGGCCGCGAACACCGCGCTGGGCGGGCTGCTCGTCAACGCCGAGCGCCGCCGTCAGCGCAGCGAGGCCATCGGCTCGGTGCTGCGCAGCGTGGCGTCCTTCGTGATCCTGGGCACGGCCGCCCTGACGGTGCTGTCGGTGCTGAAGATCAACCTGGCCCCGCTGCTGGCCAGCGCCGGTGTGGCGGGCGTGGCGATCGGTTTCGGCGCGCGCAACCTGGTGACCGACTTCCTGTCCGGCGTGTTCATGATCCTCGAGGACCAGTACGGCGTCGGTGACGTGATCGACGCGGGTGTGGCGTCCGGCACCGTGGTCGAGGTGGGACTGCGCGTGACGAAGCTGCGCGGCGACAACGGTGAGATCTGGTACGTCCGCAACGGCGAGGTCAAGCGCATCGGCAACCTCAGCCAGGGCTGGGCCACCGCGGTCGTGGACGTCCAGGTGGCCTCGGGCGAGGACCTGGAGCGGGTCGAGTCGCTGATCGCCGAGACGGCCGAGGCGATGGCCAAGGAGGACCCCTGGGACGAGCGGCTCTGGGAGCCGGTGAAGATGCTCGGCCTGGAGTCCGTCGCGGCGGACTCGGTGGTGGTCCGGGTGCAGGCCAAGACCATGCCCGGGCAGGCGTCCGGCGTCGGCCGCGAGCTGCGCCTGCGGATCAAGCGGGCGTTCGACCGGGCGGGTGTGGAGACCGTCGGCGGCGCGGCGGCCGTGGTCAACGCCACCGTGGAGCCGGGAGACACCGCCGCGACGGCCGCCGAGGCCACGCCGGCCGCGACCGTCTCGTCGAGCGACGAGGGCGCCGCGGAGGCTCAGGCCGCGGCCGAGGCGGAGGCTCCCGCCCAGACCCGGACGGCTCAGCCCCGGACGGCTCAGCCCGGGACGGCACCGGCCCCCGCGGCACCGGCGGCCCAGCCCCAGGCCGCACCGGCACCGGCGGCCCGCCCGCAACCGCGGAACCCGGCCCCAGGCGCTCCCGGATCCCCCGGGTCCCCCTCGGTGCCGCCGCAGGGCCGCTCCGACGGCCAGGACGGCGCCTGAGCCGGTACGGCCTCTGTTCCTGCCGCACGGCCCCTGGCACGCTATTGACGCCGGGGGCCGTTCGCCTGCCCGCGGCAGGCGGCCGGCAGCGACCGCGGCACAACGGCCGGGAGCGGCTGCTGACACGGCGGTCGGCACGGCGGTCGGCACGGCGGTCGGCACGGCGCTTGGTAACGAGTTGGGCGAGGGACCGCCGATCCCCCTTGACGCTCCGCCGACAGCGGGCCTACCTTGACTTTTGCCAATAGGAAAGTTTCCTAACAGTGAACTGAGGGAGGATGGCGCGCATGGCTGGCACCCCTGGAACGCCGCGCGTACTGCGCGCCATGAACGACCGCGCCGCGCTCGACCTCCTGCTCGAACACGGCACGCTCTCCCGGACCCGGATCGGCAAGCTCACCGGCCTGTCCAAGCCCACCGCCTCCCAGCTCCTGGCGCGACTGGAGGCGGCCGGACTGGTCCTGGCGACCGGCACCACCGCCGGCCGCCCCGGCCCGAACGCCCAGCTCTACTCGGTGAACCCGGCCGCCGCCCACGTCGCCGGCCTCGACGTCAACACCGAGCGCATCCGCGCCGCGGTCGCCGACATCACCGGCCGCACCGTCGGTGCGTTCCGGCTCGCCACCCCGCAGCGCCGGGCGGGCAGCGCGGTCGAGCAGGTCCTCGAGGCCGTGGACGGCGCACTCAAGGCCGCCGGGCTCGGCCGGTCCGACCTGCACCGGATCGTCATCGGCACCCCGGGCGCCTTCGACCCGAGCACCGGCCGCCTGCGCTACGCCAGCCACCTGCCCGGCTGGCACTCCCCCTCGCTGCTCGACGAACTGGCCGCCGCCCTGCCCGCGCCGGTCGAGTACGACAACGACGTGAACCTCGCCGCCGTCGCCGAACAGCGCATCGGCGCCGCCCGCGGCCACGACGACTTCGTGATGCTCTGGAACGAGGAGGGCCTCGGCGCGGCCATCGTGCTCGGCGGCCGGCTGCACCGCGGCTGGACCGGCGGCGCCGGCGAGGTGGGCTTCCTGCCGGTGCCCGGCACCCCGCTGGTCCGCAACGTCAGCAAGGCCAACAACGGCGGCTTCCAGGAACTCGCCGGCTGCAACGCCGTGCTGCGCATCGCCCGCGAACTCGGCCTGGACGTCCCGCAGGGCAGCCTGCCGGACGCCGCGGCCACCGTGCTCGGCCAGGCCGCCGCGGTCCACCAGGACAGCACCGACCACGAGGACGAACGCAGCGCCCCCTGGATCGAACTGCTGGCCCGCTGCGCCACCGGGCACGCGGTCGGTCTGGCCTCCATCGTCTCCCTGCTGGACCCGGAACTGATCGTGCTGGCCGGAAACGTCACCGTCTCCGGCGGCGAGCCGCTGCGCGCCCTGATCCAGTCCGAGCTCGCCGAACTCGCCGTCCCCAGGCCCCGGTTGGTGCTGGGCGCCGTCGAGCTGCACCCCGTCCTGACCGGCGCGCTGGAAAGCGCGCTCGCCACCACCCGCGACGAGGTGTTCGACACCTCGCGCTGACCCCGACCCCAACTCCCCGCCACCCGCGGTCCGCCACCCCAGCGGAACGGCACCTCCTGCCCGCCGTTCCGTCGGCACCGCCTACCCGCGCACCGCCCCACCCGCGCACCGCCCCACCCGCGCATCCCCACCCGCGCGACGCCCACCCCGCGCACCCCTCGCACCCCGGAGGTTGAGAGCAGTGTCCCGTCTGACCAAGGCTGCCGCCGCCGTCGCGGCAACCGCCGCGATATCCCTGCTCGCCGGCGCGTGTACGGGCCAGAGCACCGGCTCCGCCACCGACGACGCCGGCAAGGACGTCACCATCACCTTCTGGCACGGCTGGAGCGCCCCCAACGAACTCAAGGCGATCAACGACAACGTCGCCCGCTTCGAGAAGGCGCACCCCAACATCCACGTCAAGGTGCAGGGCAACATCACCGACGACAAGATCAACCAGGCACTGCGGGCCGGCGGCGACAAGGCCCCCGACGTCGTCTCCTCGTTCACCACCGACAACGTCGGCCAGTTCTGCTCCTCCGGCGCGTTCGCCGACCTCGCGCCGTTCCTCGCCAAGGACAAGATCGACCCCGCGTCGACCTTCCCCAAGCCGATGCTGGAGTACACCCAGTTCGAGGGCAAGCGCTGCTCCCTGCCGCTGCTCGGCGACGCCTACGGCCTGTACTACAACAAGAAGGAGTTCGCGGCGGCCGGCATCAGCGCCCCGCCCAAGACCCTCTCGGAGTTCCAGGCCGACGCCGTCAAACTCACCAAGTCCAGCGGCGACTCGTACTCCCAGCTCGGCTTCATGCCGGACTTCCACGGCTACGAGTCCACCCCCGGCCACCTCGCCGCGCAGTGGGGTGTGAAGTACTTCGACGCCGGCGGCAAGTCCCAGATCGCCGAGGACCCCGGGTTCGCGGCGATGTTCACCTGGCAGCAGCAGATGGTCAAGGCGCTCGGCGGCTTCGCCAAGCTGGAGAAGTACCGCTCCACCTTCGGCGACGAGTTCGGCTCCAAGAACCCGCTGCACACCGGCCAGGTGGCGATGGGCATCGACGGCGAGTGGCGGCTCGGCATGGCCAAGGACGCCGGCATGACCGACCTCGGCGTCGCGCCCTTCCCGGTCCCCGACGCCCAGGCGGGCACCTACGGCAAGGGCTACCTGTCCGGCACGATCATCGGCATCGCCAACACCTCGGCCAAGAAGAACGCCGCCTGGGAACTGGTGAAGTTCATGACCACCGACACCGACGCGGTGGTCTCCTTCGCCAACGCCATCCACAACGTGCCGTCCACCCTCGCGGCCCTCAAGTCGCCCAAGCTGGACCCCGACCCGGGCTTCCGCACCTTCATCGACATCGCCCAGAACCCGGACAGCACCACCACCCCGGCCAGCATCAACGGCGGCGCCTACCAGGTGACGCTGCAGGACTTCGGCTACTCCTACGAGTCGGGCAAGGCCAAGAACCTGCAGGCGGGCCTGAAGGGCGTCGACTCGCAGGTCGACAAGGACATCGCGCAGGCCAAGTGATGAGCGCCACCGTCCACCCCCTGCTGCGGGCCAAGCGGCGCAAGGCCGCACTGCGCAACCTGGCGTTCCTGTCGCCGTGGATCATCGGGTTCAGCGTCTTCTTCGTCTACCCGCTGGTCTCCACCGTCTACTTCTCGTTCATGCACTACACCGGGTTCAACGACCCGACGTGGACGGGCGGCAAGAACTGGTCCTACGTCTTCACCGAGTACCCGCTGTTCTGGCCCGCGCTGCGCAACACCCTGTGGCTGGTCGTGGTGATGGTGACGCTGCGGGTCGTCTTCGGCCTGGGCATCGGCCTGCTGATCACCAAGATCAAGACCGGCGCCGGCCTGTTCCGCACCGCCTTCTACCTGCCGTACCTGGCCCCGCCGGTCGCCGCCACCATGGCGTTCGTCTTCCTGCTCAACCCCGGCACCGGGCCGGTCAACCACATCCTGGGCGGCATCGGCATCCCCACCCCGGGCTGGTTCACCGACCCGAACTGGTCCAAGCCCGCCCTGACCATCCTCGCGGTGTGGGGCATCGGCGACCTGATGGTCATCTTCATGGCCGCGCTGCTCGACGTGCCCAAGGAGCAGTACGAGGCCGCCGAACTGGACGGCGCGGGCTCCTGGACGCGATTCCGGTACGTCACGCTGCCCAACATCTCGCCGATCGTGATGTTCGCGGTGGTCACCGGGGTCATCCAGACCATGCAGTACTACACGCAGCCGCTGGTCGCCGGGAAGGTCGCCTCGGGCATCATCGGCAACTCCGGCCAGCAGTTCGAACCCGGATACCCCGACAAGTCCACCCTGACCCTGCCCCAACTGGTCTACAACCTCGGCTTCCAGCGCTTCGACTACGGCTCGGCCTGCGTCATCGCCCTGGTGCTGTTCGCTCTCGCGATGGCGTTCACGACCCTGCTGATGCGCCGGCGCAGCGGCTTCCTGTCGGCGGAGGACTGACGCATGAGCTCACGGAGTGGCCGGCCGAGGGACGAGGCCGTCCGCGCAGAGAGCGAAAAGGACGTCCGACACAGGAGAGGCGAGGACTGACGCATGAGCTCACGGAGTGGCCGGCCGAGGGACGAGGCCGTCCGCGCAGAGAGCGAAAAGGACGTCCGACACAGGAGAGGCGAGGACTGAATCGATGACTCAGGCAACACTTCACCCGAGCGACATCCCCGTCCAGGGGACCACCCGCGTGGACGCGCGGGCCCGGCGGACCGCCCAGCGGCGGCGCGCCCTGCACTGGGTCGCCGTGCACTCCCTCGGCATCGCCGCCGCCGCGTTCTTCGTCCTGCCCTTCGTGTTCGTCTTCCTCACCTCAGTGATGAGCGACAACCAGGCACTGACCCGCGACCTGTGGCCGCACACCTGGCAGTGGTCCAACTTCCGCACGGTCTGGGACACCCCGGGCTTCCTCACCTGGTGGCGCAACACCCTGCTGTACGCCGTCGGCGGCACGGTCCTGACCATCGTGTCGTCGCTGCCGGTCGCCTACGCCCTGGCGAAGTTCCGCTTCCGGGGCCGCAATGTGATCATGATGCTGGTGATCTCGACCATGATGCTGCCGCCCCAGGTGATCATCATCCCGATGTACCTGTTCTGGGCCAAGCAGATGCACATGGACGGGACACTGTGGCCGCTGATCATCCCCATGGCCTTCGGTGACGCGTTCAGCATCTTCCTGCTGCGCCAGTTCCTGCTGACCATCCCCAAGGAGTACACCGAGGCGGCCACGGTCGACGGCTGCGGCGAGGTGCGCACCCTGCTCACCGTCATCCTGCCGATGATCCGGCCGGCCATCGCGGCGGTCGCCCTGTTCCAGTTCTTCTACTGCTGGAACGACTACTTCGGGCCGCAGATCTACGCCAGCTCCAACCCGGCCGCCTGGACGCTCAGTTACGGCCTGGAGTCCTTCAAGGGCGCCCATCACACCAACTGGAACCTGACCATGGCCGCGACCGTCCTCGTGATGGCCCCGGTGATCCTGGTCTTCTTCTTCGCACAAAAGGCCTTCATCGAAGGCGTGACCCTCACAGGAGTCAAGGGATGAAACTGGCAGTCGTGGGCGGCGGGTCCACGTACACACCCGAACTCATCGACGGGTTCGCGCGGTTGCGCGACACCCTGCCGATCGAGGAGCTGGTGCTCGTCGACCCGGCGGCCGATCGTCTGGAGCTGGTGGGGGGCCTGGCCCGGCGGATCTTCGCCAAGCAGGACCACCCGGGCCGCATCGTGACCACCGACGACCTGGAGGCGGGCGTCGAGGGCGCCGACGCGGTGCTGCTGCAGCTCCGCATCGGCGGTCAGGCCGCACGCAACGAGGACGAGACGTGGCCGCTGGAGTGCGGCTGCATCGGGCAGGAGACCACCGGCGCGGGTGGCCTGGCCAAGGCGCTGCGCACGGTACCGGTGGTGCTGGACATCGCCGAGCGGGTGCGTCGGGTCGCGCCGGAGGCGTGGATCATCGACTTCACCAATCCCGTCGGCATCGTCACCCGCGCGCTGCTGCAGGCGGGGCACAAGGCCGTCGGCCTGTGCAACGTGGCCATCGGCTTCCAGCGCAAGTTCGCGGCGCTGCTGGACGTCGCGCCGGAGCAGGTGCATCTGGACCACGTCGGCCTCAACCACCTGACGTGGGAGCGCGGGGTGCGGCTCGGCGGCCCGGACGGCGAGGACCTGCTGCCGCGGCTGCTGGCCGAGCACGGCTCCGCCATCGCGTCGGACCTGCACATGCCGAGGGAGATCGTCGACCGGCTGGGCGTCGTGCCGTCCTACTACCTGCGGTACTACTACGCGCACGACGAGGTGGTGCGCGAGCTGGGGACGAAGCCGTCGCGCGCGGCCGAAGTGGCGGCGATGGAGAAGCAGTTGCTGGAGATGTACGGCGACCCGGCGCTGGACGAGAAGCCGGCGCTGCTGGCCAAGCGCGGCGGCGCCTACTACTCCGAGGCCGCGGTGGCGCTCGCCTCCTCGCTGCTGCGGAACACCGGCGACGTGCAGGTGGTCAACACCTACAACAACGGCACTCTGCCGTTCCTGGCGGACGACGCGGTGATCGAGGTCCCGGCCGTGGTGGACGGCACGGGTGCCACGCCGCTGCCGGTCCCGACGCTGGAGCCGCTGTACGCGGGCCTGATCGCGAACGTGACCGCGTACGAGGACCTGGCGCTGCGGGCGGCACTGCTGGACGGGAAGGCGAAGGGCGGGGCGGGCCGGAACGCGGTGTTCACGGCGCTGCTCGCGCACCCGCTCGTGGGGCAGTACGAGTACGCCGAGGCCCTCACCGACCGTCTGATCGCGCACAACCGGGAGCACCTGGCGTGGGCGTGACCGTTCCCCGGGCCGCGAGGCCCGGGCCCCGGCCGCTCGTCCCCGGCGGTGTCCTGGCCGTGGACGCGGGCAACAGCAAGACCGACGTGGCCCTGGTGGCCGCGGACGGGAGGGTGCTGGGCGCCGCCCGCGGCGGCGGCTTCCAGCCTCCGCTCGTCGGCGTCCGGGCGGCGGTGGACGTCGTCGCGCGGATCGTCGAGGAGGCGGTGGCGGCCGCCGGGCTGCCCGCTGCCGCGGCGGGCGGGGCGGACGGCGGGGCGCCGCTGGTGGAGCATGTCTCGGCGTGCCTGGCCAACGCCGATCTGCCGGTCGAGGAGGAGCAGTTGGAGGCCGCGGTGCACGCCCGTGGCTGGGGGTGCAGCACCAAGGTGGCGAACGACACCTTCGCGATCCTGCGGGCGGGGGTGGACGAGCCGCGCGGTGTGGCGGTGGTGTGCGGGGCCGGTATCAACTGCGTGGGGATGCTGCCCGACGGGCGCACCGCCCGGTTCCCGGCGATCGGCCGGATCTCCGGTGACTGGGGCGGTGGTTCCGGTCTCGCCGAGGAGGCGCTGTGGTTCGCCGCCCGGGCCGAGGACGGCCGCGGCGGGCCCACGGCGCTGGCCACGACGCTGCCCGCCCACTTCGGTCTGGACTCGATGTACGCGCTGATCGAGGCGCTGCACCTGGAGCGGATACCGGGGAGCCGCAAGTACGAGTTGACGCCGGTGCTCTTCGCCACGTCGGACGCCGGTGACCCGGTGGCGCGGTCGATCCTGGACCGGCAGGCGGACGAGATCGTGGCGCTGGCGGCGGTGGCGCTCGGCCGGCTGGAGCTGCTGGACGAGGAGGCGGACGTGGTGCTGGGGGGCGGGGTGATGGCGGCCAGGAACCCGTACTTGATGGACGCCGTGCACGAGCGGCTGACCGCGCGTGCCCCGAAGGCGCGGGCCCATGTGGTGACGGCCGCGCCGGTGCTGGGGGCCGCGCTGCTCGGCATGGACCATGTGGGGGCGCCGGCCGAGGCGCACGCGGCGCTGCGCGCCCACTACGCCTGACGGCGGGTCAGGCGTTCCGCACGGCGGGTCCGGGCCGGCTGTCACCGGTCCCCGGCCCGCCGCGGCCTCGCGGCCCGCGGCCCCCGGGGTTCACGCCCTCCCGGCCGGCTCCCTCCGCGCCCGCCGGGAACGTTTCCGGTCCTCTCCCGGTGGGGGCGCCCGCCTGAGCGGGCCGGGCTCCGCTTGACCCGGGGACGGTTCGCACACCCGCGCGACCCCGTGGCGGAACCGCCGGGGACGCCCGGTGCGTGTGGGCGGGTGAGGGGGGCGGCACGGGGAGGTTGCCTCCTGATGGCGCTGGAGGTGGACGCCCGCAGGCCGCCATACTGCTGGCGGACGTGCGAGAGTTGCTGGGGGAGGGTGTGTGACGCAGACGCAGTCGCCGGCACGGAGCGGGGTTCCGGCCGCCGGCGGGCCGGGGGGCCAGGGCGTGCCGCGGCGCAGGCGCGCCTGGGCCGAGACCGCGGTGCGGCTGCGGGCGTCCGCGGCCACCGAGCCGGGCCGGCTGCGGATCATCGGCGCGGCGCTGGCCGTTCTGGTCGTGGCGTTCGGCGCGGTCACCGCCTGGCAGATCAGCGAGCGGGCCACCGCGAGCGAGCATGTGCTGCACCGCAGCGGGCCGTTGAGCACCGACGCGGCGGAGATCTACCGTTCCCTGGCCGACGCGAACGCCACCGTCGCCGGCGGCTTCCTGGTCGGCGGCCAGGAGCCGGACTCGGTCACGCGGCAGTACAACCACGACATCAGCCATGCCGCCGAGCTGATCACCGAAGCGGCGGCGAGCAGCGACGGATCGCCCGAGGCCAAGGCGCAGATCACCTCGCTCAACCGCCAACTGCCGTACTACACGAAGCTGGTGGCGACGGCCCAGGCGGACAATCTGCAGGGGCTTCCGCTGGGCGGGGCCTATCTGCGGTTCGCCGACCTGCAGATGCAGCAGCAGGGCGGCCTGCTGGACGCCGCCGACAAGCTCTACCAGGCGCAGACCGGCCGGCTGAACGCCGACTACGCCGACGCCAAGGCGCTGCCGTGGGCGGCCTGGGCGCTCGGCGCGGTCGCCCTGGGCGCGCTGCTGTGGGCGCAGCGGCGCCACTACCGGCGCACCAACCGGGTGTTCAACCGGGGCATGCTCGCGGCGAGTTCGGCGTGCGCGGTGGCCCTGCTGTGGCTGGTGGTGGGGCACAGTGTGGCGCGCAGCGAGCTGTCCGACTCCTATGCGCACGGCGCCCGTTCGATGCAGGTGCTCAACAGCGCGCGGATCCATGTGCTGCAGGCCCGTGGCGACGAGAACCTGACGCTGGTGGCCCGGGGCTCGGGCGACGCCTACCAGGCGAGCTTCGACCAGGGGATGAAGGTGCTGGCCGGTGAGAATCCCACCGGGGTCGGCGGCGAGCTCGCCCAGGCCCTGGCGCTGGCCGACACCACGACGGGGCGCGGCCCGGTGAGCACCGCGATCAGCGGGGTGCAGGCCTGGCGGGCGCGCCACACGGCGGAACGCGCCAAGGACGACAACGGCGACTACACGACGGCGGTCGCGGACGTCATCGGCGGCAAGGACAGCGGCGGGAAGACGGTGACGGCCACGACCGGGGTGTGCTTCGACAAGGTCGACGCCAGTCTCAATGAGGCCCTGACCGCGGAGCAGCACGAGTTCCGCAGCGCCGCGGACAGCGGCCGGGGCGCGATGGCGATGCTGCCCGCGGGGGTGGCGGTGCTCGCGGTGCTCGCGGCGGCGGGCGCGGTGCTGGGCGTCGGACGCCGTCTGGCGGAGTACCGGTGAGGACCGGGCCCGGTGGACCGGGCGGGAGGCGAGCGGTGAGCGGTTGGGGTTACCTGCGCGGGCGCAGGTTGTGGGGGCGGCGCGGCTGGGGCGGCGTTGCGGCGATGGCCGCGGTGTGCACGCTGGCGGTCGCCGGCACGCTCACCCCGCTGGGCGACCACGGCCCGGCCGCTTCGTCCGGGGGGCCGGGATCGGCCCAGGCGCAGGACGCGTGGGCGCCGCAGCAGGACGCGGGCAGTTGCGACGACCGGACGCTGGACCCGGCCACGGGCAGCACGGACGGCCCGGCGGTGGAGCGCATCCGGCAGCGCGGCCGGCTGATCGTGGGGGTGGACCAGAACAGCTATCTGTGGGGCTTCCGCGACCCGGTGACGGGCAACCTCGCCGGTTTCGACATCGACCTGGTGCACGCGCTGGCCAAGGCGATCCTGGGCGACCCGGACGCCGTGCAGTTCAAGACCGTCCCCACCGCCAACCGCATCCAGGCGATCCAGTCGGGCACGGTGGACATGGTGGTGCGCACCATGACGATCAACTGCTACCGGGCGAAGCACGTGGCGTTCTCCGCGCCCTACTTCGAGGCGGGCCAGCAGATCCTCGCCCCGGTCTCCTCCTCCATCACCGGGTTCGACGACTCGCTGCGCGGCAAGCGGGTGTGCACGGCGTCCGGTTCCACCGGCGAGGTGGTCCTGGGGGACGCCCGCCATGGATCGCTGCCCCCGGTGAAGGTGCCCAACCAGCTCGACTGCCTGGTCAGGCTGCAACTGGGCCTGGCGGACGCGGTCTTCACGGACAACGCGCTGGCCGCCGGGCAGGCCGCCCAGGACCCGGAGGTGCGTCTTGTCGGGCGCCCGGTCACCCAGGAGCCGTACGGTGTGGCCATGAAGCTCGGGGAGCCGGACCTGGTGCGCAAGGTCAACTCCGTGCTGGACGCCTACCGGGCGGGCGGGGCCGGCAGCGCGTGGATGAAGTCGTACGACCACTGGCTCGCCAAGGAGCTGCCGGGCCTGTCCGGTCCTCCTGCGCCGAAGTACCAGCAGTGACGCGACGGACGTGACGAAAGAGGGTGCGATGGCGGTCGCTGGACCATCGGGGCCGGTGATGAGCCGGGAGGACGTGGACCGTGCCCTGGCACGGCTCGACGCCGAGCACGAGGCGATCGAGTCGTCCCTGCTGGCCCTGCAGGACCACTCCGGCCGCAGGCTCCTGGAGGGCGCGGAGCTGACCGGCCTGACCAAGGAGCGGTGGGCGCGGACCGACGCGGCGATCTCCGCGCTGTGGACGCACTTCGAGGCGTACACCGCGGCGCTGGAGGACGCCCGGTCGCTGCGGGCCCGGCGCCGCTGGCCGACGCAGACCGAACTGACCCGGCTGACCGAGCTGTTGCGCGGCGACGGGGTGACGGTCACCGGCGCCGCGGTGCCCGACGCGGCGCGCTCGCTGACCGGCCCGGCCCGGCTGACCGAGCAGCTCAGCCTGGACGAGCTGCTGCGGCGGATGAACGACTGGTACGACAAGGCGATGGAGACGGTGGCGGCCGCCGACTCGGTCTGGTCGGCGCTGCCGGCCAGGATCGACCTGCTGGCCGCCGAGACGCAGCGGGTCCGCTCGCTCGCCCACTCCGTGGGCGTGCGGCCGGGCACCCATCCCTCCGGTGACGAACTGGAGGACCTGGTGGCGCGGTTGACCGAACTGCGGGCGCGCAGCGTGTCCGATCCGCTGGCGTTCTGGCAGTCCGAGCCGGCGCCCGGCCGCCCGGACACCGCGCGCTACGAGGAGGCCGGCCGGCAGCTGGAGGAGATCCGGCGCGAGGTGGAGGCGGTGCTGCACGTCCGGGAGGACGCCGAGCACCGGCTCAAGCGCCTGCGCGACGTGCTGTCGCGCGCCGACCGCACGCTCACCGAGGCGCGCGCCGCCCGGGTCGAGGTCCTCTCGAAGATCCTCGCCTCGGACGTGCCCGCGGTCAGCGGGCCGGCCGCCGCACTGCACGAACAGCTCGCGGCCGCCGAGGAGTTCGCCAGGACCGCGCAGTGGCACCGGTTGTCGCCGCTGCTGGACAGCCTGGAGGTGCACGCCGACGACGAACTGCTGCGGGCCCGCGACTCGCTGACCGCGGTCACCGCCCCGCTGGCGGTCCGCGCCGAGCTGCGCGGCCGGCTGGACGCGTACCGCGCGAAGGTGGCCCGGCTGGGGATGGCCGAGGACCCGCTGCTCATCGAGCGGTACGACCAGGCGCGGCGGCTGCTGTGGACCGCGCCGTGCGACCTGGCCGCCGCCGACCGGGCCGTGCAGCGCTACCAGCAGGCGGTGGCCGAGCTGGGCACGCCCCGGACCCCGAGCGACCGTCCGGGGTACCGGTGAGCACGCCGCGGCCGATGACTCAGCGGCCACGCCGTACGTCAGGGGAAGGTTGAGGGGGAGACCGTGAGCAAGTGCCGACGGCCCGGTTGCGACGGGACCTTGGAGGACTTCGGCGGGGGCGAGCTGTACTGCGACACCTGCGGCCTGGCGCCGCTGCCCGCCGCGCAGAAGGCCGCGGCGCCGGGCTCCGGAACACCGGCGGCACTGGCGGTACCGGCGGTACCGGCGGGGGCGCCTGGTCCGGCCGGACAGGCCGCGCAGGCGACCGCGGCGATCCCGCCGTCCCGCTCCGGCGGGGAGTCCGGTCACTCGTCGTCCAGCCGTTCCGGGCGCTCGTCGCGGTCCAGCTCGCAGGCCTCCAAGCGCTCGGTGTCCGGCCGGCTGTCGCAGTCGATGACCGGCCAGGGCAGTGGGCGTTCGGTGTCGGTGCGCAGCAGCCGGGGCAGCGGCAGCGGTCCGTCGCGCGGCAAGCTCGGCGCCGGCCTGGTCAGCGTGCCGCCGATCCCGCGGCCCGACCCCGCCTCGGCCGTGATGACCGACCCCGAGGTGCCCGAGCGCAAGCGGTTCTGCAGCCGGAGCGACTGCGGCGCGCCGGTGGGCCGCAGCCGCGGCGACCGCCCGGGCCGCACCGAGGGCTACTGCACCAAGTGCGGCCACCCCTACTCGTTCACGCCCAAGCTGCGGCCGGGCGACGTGGTGCACGGGCAGTACCACGTGGTGGGCTGTCTCGCGCACGGCGGTCTCGGCTGGATCTACCTGGCCGTGGACCGCGCGGTCTCCGACCGCTGGGTGGTGCTCAAGGGCCTGCTCGACACCGGCGACGAGGACGCGCTGGCCGCGGCCGTCTCCGAGCGGCGGTTCCTCGCCGAGATCGAGCACCCGAACATCGTCCGCATCTACAACTTCGTCGAGCATCTCGACCAGCGCACCGGCACCCTCGACGGCTACATCGTGATGGCCTACGTCGGCGGCAAGTCGCTCAAGGAGATCGCCAACGCACGCCGCACCCCCGACGGCCGGCGCGAACCACTGCCCGTCGCGCAGGCCATAGCGTTCGCCATCGAGGCCCTGGAGGCGCTCGGCCACCTGCACAGCCGCAACCTGCTCTACTGCGACTTCAAGGTGGACAACGCGATCCAGACCGAGGACCGCCTGGAACTCATCGACATGGGCGCCGTCCGGCGCATGGACGACACCGAGTCGGCGATCTACGGCACGGTCGGCTACCAGGCCCCGGAGGTCGCCGAGGTCGGGCCGTCCGTCGCGTCCGACCTCTACACCGTCGCCCGCACGCTGGCCGTGCTGACCTTCGACTTCCAGGGCTACACGAACGTGTTCGTGGACAGCCTGCCCGACCCGGCCAACATCGAGGTCTTCTCCCGGTACGAGTCCTTCTACCGTCTGCTGGTCCGGGCCACCGACCCGGACCCGGGCAAGCGGTTCGCCTCCGCGGAGGAGATGTCGGACCAGCTCCTCGGGGTGCTGCGGGAGGTCGTGGCCCTGGAGACGGGGGTGCCGCGGCCCGCCCTGTCCACTCTCTTCGGACCCGAACTGCGGGTCGTGGACACCGATCTGGTGCTGCCGGTGCACGGCGACACGTCGGTGCTGGGCGCCGACCGCGCGCTGGAGAAGGCGGCCCGCCGGCGCGACCGGACCGTGGCCGCCGGGCGTGCCGCGGGTGCCGGGCCCCAGCCCCTCCCGGCGCAGGCGGGTCACTCTGTTCAGCCCGGTCAGCCCGGTGCGTTCGGGCAGTTCGGCCCCGCGCCCGGC
>NZ_JAINZZ010000097.1 GCF_019890725.1 Actinacidiphila acidipaludis | reverse complement strand
CGTCCGACCGCGATCTCCGTGGTCGCCGAGACCGTGACCGTAGTGGAGCCGTCACTGGTGCCCGCCGGAATCTGGAAGTACAGCTGCGAGCCGTTCTGCGCCGTGGTGACCGCCTTGCCGGCCGCGTCGACGATCTTCACACCGGCCGGCACGCCCGCGCCGAGGGCCACGTCGACGTTCGCCGCGCTCGTGTGCACGGTGATCGGGCCTATGCGGTCGCCGGACTTGCCCGACACCGCGGCCGGGTCGAGGGTCAGCGACGGCTTCGGCTCGTCCAGCGTCCCGGCGTGGGTGTCCAGGTAGTCCGACAGCGCCTTGGCATCGCTGTCCTTGGCCTGGACGTGCACCTCGGGGTCCGAGAGGTGCCAGATCGCCACCTGGGTGCCGGCAGCGGCGAGGGCGTCGGTCAGCGGGTGGTCGAGGTTGACGCCGCCCGCCTTGAGAGTGGAGGCCAGTGCGGCGGCGTCCACCTTCGGGTACGAGTTGTTGAGTATCCAGGCGATCTTGCCGGCGTTCGGGTTGTGCCCGAGCGTCGAGTCGCCCCAGGCCACCTCGTTGTAGGAGGCCGACGGCTGCGTGTGGTGGTTGAAGTCGATGCAGTAGGTCTCGATGGTGCCGCCGCCGGCGACGCTCATCTCGAAGAGACCGGCGGCCACGGTGTTACCGGGGTCGCCGTCCACGACGGCGGTGTCGTACTTGCCGGGCTCGAGTCCCTTGAGGACCGCGGTCGCCCCGCTGGAGGACGGCGTGACGCCGTCGGCGAGCGCTGCGCCGGCGGTCGCGAGCGCGCCGGCCGCGAGCAGACCGGCGGCGATGCCGGCCGTCGCGAGGCGGGCAGCGCTCCGCCTTGTGGTCTTGAACATGTGTTTCCCCTCCGGGCGAGGCCGTGGTCGTTTCGAGGGTGGTCTCGCCTGCAGTTCCGAATCCCGTGCGTGCGAACGACGAAATCCTAGGAATCACCTGTCACACAACCACCACGGTTGGCGCACTATTGGTTCCCAATCGTTATGCCGGACAGGCATGATTCCAGGAATTGTCGATAAGTACCCGAAGTAATTCCGCGCGTCGCCCGACCGACGCGCGGCGCCGGACCGTCAGGGCACGGAGGCCGGATCGGGTGGGGCAACGCCGTCCGGATGCGCCCGGGTTGGAGCAGGGGCGGCATGGACGCGGGTGAACCGGGCCACGCCACGCGACAGATCATGCCCGAGGGACTGGGCGTCGATCTCCGCGGCGACGAAGCGCCGCCCGTCCACCTCGTCCTCACGGATCCTCAGTCTTCCCTGGACGACCAGCGGTTCACCGACGCAGACGGACTCCTTGATGTTGCCCGCGAGCGCACGCCACGCACGCACGGTGTAGAAGCTCGTGGGGCCGTCCGTCCACGCTCCGCGTTCGGGATCGAAGCGGCGCGAGGTGGTCGCCAGCCGGAACCTCGTGACGCTCACGCCCGTCGCCGTCACCTGCGTTTCCGGCTCGGTCGCGACATTTCCCACGATGGTGACCAGGGTCTCGTTCATGGCACCGTCCTCCTTCGTTGTTCGCGGTCCTGGTTGGACCGCGATGAGGACATCGTGCGCGAATTCCCGTCCGCCTGGAGAAACCAGAATCAATCTGTGGATAAACCGCCTATTGTGGATAACTTTGTCACTCGTGCGAGTGACTCCGGGGAGCGAGGACGGCTCCCGCAACGACGGCGTACTGCTCGCGGACTTCGCGATACCGCATGACCTCGGCCGCGACCGGTTCGAGAACGCGAGCACGCCCGCAGTCCGCGGCCGCGTCGCGCAGTCGCCGCTCGGCGGCCTGCCCGTAGCGCCGGGCGGGCCCGCGAGCGGCGAACCTGCTGACGACCGCGACCAGCGGACCACCCAGCCCGCCGGCGGCGATCATGGCCGGCGGCAGCCACCACGCCCAGCCGAGCCAGCCCGCGAGCACCGCGGTCAGGGACACCGCACCGGCCAGAGCGAGGAGCGTCAGCAGCCACTGCACGCCTGCGGCCGCCGACCACCAGCCGGGCCGTTCCGGCCTGCCGCGCCGGACCCGTTCCACGGCGGCGTCGAGCGCTTCCGGCAGCTCCTCGCCACCCCGCCGCGCGGCCTCGCGTACAGCCTGGGCCCACGGCTCCGGCAGGCCGCGCGAGGCATCGGCGGCCAGGCCGCGCACCGCCTCGGCCACCGCGGATCGCGAAGCGGTGCCCGCCCCCGCGGGCCCGGAACGACGTCCCCGCGCTCCGGCGGCAGCGGCGACCGCGGCCCCCTTGCCGCTCGCGGCGCCGGCGCCGAAACCCCACGTCGGCCGCGATCGCCGCCCCATCACTCGAACGTGTGAACTACGCGCTTTCCGCCCGGATCGGGAACAGCCGCCGGGAGCAGTCCGTTCTGTGAGCAACCGACTCCACGGAGTGCCGCACGCGACGCGGGCGGCACGCCCCCAGTCCCTTTCCGCTGACTGACCGGCCCCGGAAGCGCCCACCGCGTCGCCGAGCCGGTCGATGAACTCCTCGCGCGCCGGATCGGTGAGCCCGGCGCCGCCCTCGCCGACGTAGAGCGGGTGGAGACTGCTCGCCGCGCGGTCCATGTCGGCCGCCAGCCGCCGCCCCGACGCGGCGCGCTCGGCGGTGACCTGGGCCAGCACGGCGCGCAGGTCCCCGACGCCCTGCCCGGTGAGAGCGGAGGAGGCGAGCACGACGGCCCCGGCCTCCCCGTGCTCGCCGACCGCGAGTCCGTCCTCGTCGAGCAGCCGCCGCAGGTCGTCGAGGACCATCTCGGCCGCGTCGCCCGGCAACCGGTCGACCTGGTTGAGCACCAGCACGGTGACATCGGCGTGTCCCGCGAGGGGGCGCAGGTAGCGCTCGTGCAGTGCGGCATCGGCGTACTTCTCGGGGTCCAGCACCCAGACGACGACGTCCACCAACCGCAGCAGGCGGTCCACCTGCTCGCGGTGCTCGGTGGCGGCGGAGTCGTGGTCCGGGAGGTCGACGAGCACCAGCCCGTCGAGGCTTCGTTCCTTGGCGTCTGCGAGGCCCGCACCGGTCTCGCGACCGCCGCCAACTGAAAAGTGTGCAGCGCCACGAGAGGCGCTCCCAGCGCCCCCGGGCCAGGGGGCCGAGGCAGTCTCCGGAAGGTTCCATCCGGTGTGCCGGTCCTGGAGGGCGATGCCCAGCCGGTCCATCAGCCCTGTCGCCTGCTCCGTCCCCCAGGCGCAGGCGACGGGGAGCGCGGTGGTCGGCCGCCGAACCCCGGTGCGCGACAGGTCCCGCCCGGCCAGCGCGTTGAACAGGCTGGACTTGCCGCTCCCGGTGGCGCCGGCCAGGGCGACCACGGTGTGGTCGGTCGAAAGCCGCCGCCGCTCTCCCACGCGGGCCAGCAGATCACTCGACTCCGCGAGTGCGTCCGGGCTGATCCGGGTTCTGGACAGTCCGAGGAGCTCACCGAGCGCGTCGATCCGAGCGGCGAGCGGGTCGGCCGCGGGGAACTCCGTACGGGGACGTGCCAGGCCCGCGAGGGGGGCCGCGTCGCGGGCTGCCGGGGACGGTCGGGTGGTGGCCAACCCGGTCACCTCTCCTTCTGCAGTGCGGACAGGGTCGCGATCAGCGCGGACTGCTGGACCGGTGTGACGTCGCTGCGGTCGACCGGCGCCAGCCGCCGCTCCCGCTCGGCCCGCAGCAGGGCCGCCACGGCAGCGTCGAGCTGGTCACGGGCGGCGTCGCACAGGGACAGGGCGGACTGCGCGCCCACGGTCTCGGCGAGCCGCTCCCCCGCCGCACGGCCCGGCCGCCCGCCGAGCAGCGCGGTGGTCAGCAGCACCGTGACCGACCGGCGGTCAGCGGGTGGCCTGTCGCCTGCCCTCATGGCGCGGACCTCCGCGTGGGCGAGTTCGGTGAGGGCGTGCCGCCAGCGGCGTACGGCCTTGTCGATGCGGGCGGCCACGGCCACCCGGTCGCGGTCGGGGCGGGCGTCGGGGGCACCGAGAAGAGCCGCTCCGGCCGGGTCCAGCCGCCAGGCCTCGGCGATCTGCTCGTCGGCGGCGTCGGTCTCCGTCCGCAGCAGCGCGGCGAGTTCGTCGGTGAGGGCTCGTTGGAGGGTCTCGGCTCCGCAGGCCGGGTAGCCCCGCCAGTGGGCCAGTGCCTCGCCGGCGAGGGGCGCACCGGCGCAGATCGCGGTGCCGATGCGGAGGGCGGCCTGCTGATAGGCCTCTTCGGCCGCGCGGGCGAGGCGGACCGCTGCGGCGTGCTGCGCGGCGGACGCGGCCGCGAGGGACGGCAGCCGGCGGCGCAGTGAGTCCAGCGTGCCGACAGCGGTGCGCCGGGCGGCGTGCTGCCGTGCCGCCGGATCCTCCGCGCAGTGGGCCAGCCAGGCGCGGAGCGGGGCGACGGTGGTCTGCGGCAGGAGTCCGCCGCCGCCCGCAGACTCGGGCAACTCGGGGATGGTGAAGCGGGGCACGTCCCCGAGGCCGGCCTTGGCCAGGAGCGAGGCGTAGTGGCCGCCGACGTCGTCGGCGATCTGGTGCGGCACCCGGTCGAGCACGGTGGCGAGAGTGACGTCGTAGTCCCTGGCGGTGCGCAGGAGGTGCCACGGCACGGCGTCGGCGTAGCGGGCGGAGGTGGTGACCAGGACCCAGATGTCTGCGGCGCAGATGAGCTCGGCGGCCAGCTCGCGGTTGCGGGTGACGAGGGAGTCGATGTCCGGCGCGTCGAGCAGGGCGAGGCCCCGGGGCAGCGAGTCGTCGGACTCCAGGCGCAGCTCCGCCCTTCCCCCACCCCGGGCGGCGGCGTCGGCCTCACCGCGGTACGGACCGTCCTCGTCGGCGCGGGTGCGCTGGCGTACCGACCAGGTGCGGGTGAGCCGCGGCAGCACCCTGGGGTCGGCGAACCACGCGCGGTCCTCGGGGTGGCACACCAGGACGGGGGTGCGGGTGGTGGGGCGCAGCACTCCGGATGCGCTGACGCGGCGCCCGACGATGGAGTTGACGAGGGTGGACTTCCCCGCGCCGGTGGAGCCGCCGACGACCGCCAGCAGCGGCGCTTCCGGGGATTTGAGCCGGGGTACGAGGTAGTCGTCGAGCTGGGTCAGCAGTTCGAGACGGGTCCGGCGGGCCCGGGCCGCACCGGGCAGTGGGAAGGGGAAGCGTGCGGCGTCGACACGGTCCCGCACAGCGGAGAGCGCATCAAGCAGTTCGGGCCGAACGTCCAAGATCACCACAATGGCAGAATGCCGCACTACGCAGCACATTTGAAGCGCATTCGTGGCAATTTGCCCTATTCGGCCCGCTCACTCTCCCCATGTGACGTACGGGAGGCAGGGGACAGAATGAGCCATCGGCATAACGAGTGCACAACAGCCGGATTTCGAGCCGTCAAAAGCGGTGCACCTTTTGGCCTTGCCTGCGATTATCGGACCGCTTCACCGAACCTCCACAAGATGTCACGCGGGTGAAGCGCCCGGCAGCAGGCGTGCGACGCCCTATCCTTGACCCCGATACGAGGTCACGGAACCACCCAGGGGCGGAGACAGCCGCGGCCACTGTCCGGCCCCCGTAGCTCAGCGGATAGAGCAGGCGCCTTCTAAGCGCTTGGCCGCAGGTTCGAGTCCTGCCGGGGGCACTCACGCCGGTTCCGCCCCGCGGCGCCGGCCCCACCGCCCGCCACCCCAGGTCAGCGTCACCCTAGCCAGCCCCGCGTAGGGATCGCGTGAGGATCGGCGGCACACCCGGAAGCCCATGTCCGCGGTTCGTGAGTGGCTGAATACAGCCGTTCGGCAGGAGCCGGCGGCACACCCGCATCGTGACCAATGTGGTGACATGGGCCACATCGCCGCCCCGACGCCGGATTGGCCCACCCTTTCCGGTCAGAATCGGGACACCCTCGTCCGGAGGGTTTGCTGCCAACGGCAGGAGGGAGAGGGCCCGTTGTCCCGGAAACCGCCCCGCCCGTCGCATGGCTCGCAACACCATGACGGCGGCCTCCCGTTCGTGGACGTGCACGAGGTTCTCGTCGCCGCCCCCGCCGACGCGGTGTGGCGTTCCCTCGCCCGGCAGGTCGTGCACCAGAAGATCACCGGCAACGAGGTGCTGGCCCGCGTGCTGGACACCGCGGCGAAACGGGCCTCGGGAACGGCTCTGGCCGAGGGCGCGACCGTGCCCGGCTTCACGGTCGCCGAGTCGTCGCCCGGAGAGCGGCTCCGCCTCGTGGGCCGCCATCGCTTCTCGCGCTACGCGCTCGTCTTCACGCTGGCGCCCCGGCCCACCGGAACGGTCTTGGCGGCCCACACGTACGCGGAGTTCCCGGGGATGACCGGTTTCGTCTACCGGAGACTCGTCATCGGATCAGGCGCCCACCGTCTGCTGGTCCGCAGGATGCTGCGCAGCGTGCGCCACCACGCCGAGACCGACGGCGCGCGCTGACGCCCGGCGCCGGGCGGCGGGTCAGCGCGGGGTGAGACTCGACCCGCGCACGACGAGTTCCGGCTGCAGCACGACCTGGCGGTGCTCGTGCGCGTCGGCGTCACCCGAGGTCTCCTCGAGGAGCATCTCGGCGGCGAGCTTGCCCATGGCCACCGCGGGCTGCCGCACCGACGTCAGCGGCACGGCGGCGGCAGCGGCGAACTCGATGTCGTCGTAGCCGACGATGGCCATCTGCTCGGGAACGCTGATCCGGGCGGCGAAGACGGCCTGCAGGACGCCCAGGGCCAGCAGGTCGTTGGCGCAGAAGACGGCGGTGGGGCGGGGGGCCAGGCCCAGGAGGCGCGCGCCCGCGTCCCGGCCGGCGGCCACGTCGAGGCGGTCGGCGGTGATCTCGGTCAGCGCCCCGGCGGGCAGTCCCGCCTCCTCGAGCGCGGCCAGGGCGCCGGCCCGGCGGTCGCGGACCTGCGGCAGGTCGCGCGGGCCGCCCACATAGACCAGGGAGGCGTGACCGGCGGCGATCAGGTGGTGGGCGGCGAGCCGGCCGCCGGCCACGTCATCCACCGACACCGAGCACGCGGCGGCGTCCGCCGACACCCGGTCCACCAGCACATAGGGGATCCGCTGGCGGCGCAGGGCCTCCAGGCTCTGCCCGGTGGGGTCGGCAGGGGTGATGAGCACCCCGCGCACCCGCTGTTCGGCGAAGAGCGAGAGGTACTCGACCTCCTCGCTGGTGCTCTGCGCGCTGTTGCAGACCATGACGCCGAGGCGGGACTGGCGGGCGGCCCGCTCCGCGCCCTTGGCGACGTCGACGAAGAAGGGGTTGCCCATGTCCAGGACGAGCAGGGCGACGATCCGGCTGGCGCCCGCCCGCAGTTGCCGGGCCGACTCGCTGCGGATGTAGCCCAGCTTGCTGATCACCGACTGCACCCGGGTCCTGGTCTCCTCGGACACCAGGTCGGGCCGGTTGATCACGTTGGACACGGTCCCGACCGACACACCGGCCTGCCGTGCCACGTCCTTGATGCCAACCATGGACTCCACCGCTCCGTCCCGGCCACCCCCGGCCGGCTCCATTGAAACCCTTATTCAATCACAGGGCGCAGGGCACCCCGGCAGCTGTCATGAATCGATTCACGCACGTCAGGGCAGGTGGAACACCTCCGGGAGCGGGTCCATCGCCGCGTCCGGCGCGACCCCGTCGAGCTCCTCGAAGAGGTCGCCCATCGCCGCCTGCCAGCGCGCGTTGACCTCCGTGGCGTCCATCGCGGACCGGGCGCGGTCGAAGTCCTCGGTCTCCAGGTAGCCGACCAGCAGGCCGTCGTCCCGGAGGAACAGGGAGTAGTTGTGCCACCCGGTCGCGGACAGGGCGTCCCGCATCTCCGGCCACACCTCGCGGTGCCGGCTGCGGTACTCCTCCAGCCGGTCCTGACGGACCTTCAGCACGAAGCAGACGCGCTGCACGGGCGGTCTCACTCCCTCTCGCTGCGGATTCGGTCGCGCCGCGGCCGGTGCGGCCGGACCCCAGACGACTGGCGGTCCGGCCGGACCGGAGCGGAACTCAGAAGTTGAACTGGCCGATGTTGGACTTGTCGAAGACGGTCGGCTTGCCCAGGACCACCACGCTGTCCTGACCGATGGTGAAGGAGCCGAGGTCCCCGGCGGTGAAACTCTGCCCGGCCGCGCCGGTGATCTGGCCGGAGGCCAGGGCTACCGCGGCGTAGCCGGCGAGCGCGCCCAGCTTGGCCGGGTCCCACAGCTCGAATCCCTGCACCGTGCCGTTGTTGACGTAGGCGCGCATGTCGTTGGGCGTGCCCAGGCCGGTGAGCTGGACCTTGCCCTTGTACCGGGAGCCGCTGAGGTACTGGGCGGCGGCCTTGATGCCCACCGTGGTCGGGGAGATGATCCCCTTCAGGTTCGGGTACTGCTGCAGCAGGCCCTGGGTCTGCTGGAAGGACGTCTGCGCGTCGTCGTTGCCGTACGCGACCTTGACGAGCTGGATGTCCTTGTACTCGGGCTTCTTCAACTCGTCCTTCATGTAGCCGATCCAGGTGTTCTGGTTGGTGGCCGTCTGGGCCGCCGAGAGGATCGCTATCTGGCCCTTGCCGCCGATCTGCTTGGCCATCAGTTGGACCTCGGTGCGGCCGAGGTCCTCCGCGCTGGCCTGGGAGACGAACAGGTCGCGGCAGGAGGCGTTGGTGTCGGAGTCGTAGGTGACGACCTTGACGCCGTTCTTGCGGGCCTGGTTCAGAGCGGTGCACAGCGCGCCCGGGTCCTGCGCGGACACCGCGATGGCGCTGACCTGCTGCTGCGTCAGGGTGTTGACGTAGGAGACCTGGCCGGCGGTGTCGGTGCCGCTGTTGGTGCCCACCTCCTTGTACTTCTCCCCCAGCGCCTCGACGGCCTTCCTGCCGCCGTTGTCGGAGATGGTGAAGTACGGGTTGTTGACCTGCTTGGGCAGGTAGGCGATCGTCAGGCCCTTCTTGCTGGCCGCGCTGGGGTTCGCGGACGCCGAGGAGGCCGGTGCGCTGGAGTTGGCGGCGTCGGTCGACTTCTTGGTGGTCCCGCCGCAGGCGGCGGCGGTCAGGGCGAGCGCGGTGACGGCGACGACCGCGGCCGCGGCACGACGGGCGGGGGCGGTTCTGAGGGACATGCCAGTTTCCTTTCGCTGCCGCACCGCGGCAGGTGACCTGGTGAGGAGGGTGCGGAGGATTGCGTGCGGAGGGTGACGTGCGTGTGCGGGGGGGGCAGTGCGGACCGGTGCGGCAGTGCGGACCGGTGCGGCCCGCGTGGGGCTCAGGTGGTGGCGGCCAGGGCCGCGGGTGGCTGGGGGCCGGCCGCCTTGCGGCGGGCCCGGGCCCGTCCGACCTGCCGGGCGACCCGCGGCGCCAGCACCGAGATCACCAGCAGGACTCCGGTGACGACGGTCTGGGACTGGGCGGAGACGTTGACCAGGCTCATCACGTTCTGCAGGGCGCCGAGCAGGAAGACACCGGCGACCGCGCCGCCGAGCGTGCCCTTGCCGCCGTCGAAGTCGATGCCGCCGAGCAGCACCGCGGCGATGACGGACAGCTCGAGTCCGGTGGCGTTGTCGTAGCGGGCGCTGGCGTAGTGCAGGGCCCAGAAGACACCGGTCAGCGCCGAGATCGTCCCGGTGGCCATGAACATCGACAGCTTCAGCCGCTTGACCCGGATACCGGCGAAGCGGGCGGCCTCCTGCGAGGCGCCGACCGCGAACAGCGACCGGCCGACGGGGGTGGCGTGCAGCACCACCACCGCGATGACCAGCAGCACCGCCCAGGGCACGGCGGCCTGCGGGATGAACGTGCCGCCGATCCGGTCGGAGGCGAAGTTCAGGTACTGCTGCGGGAAGTCGGTGACGGAGTTGGATCCCAGCACGATCTGGGCGATCCCGCGGTACGCGGCCAGCGTGCCGATGGTGACGGCCAGCGAGGGGAGGCCCAGTCTGGTCACCAGCAGGCCGTTGACCAGGCCGCACGCCAGCCCGAGCAGGACGCACAGCGGGATGATCGTCTCAATGGCCATGCCCTGGTTCCACAGGTGGCCCATGACGGCGCCGGACAGGCCCGCGGTGGATCCCACCGACAGGTCGATCTCGCCGGAGACGACGAGCATCGTCATCGGCAGCGCGATGAGGGCGATCGGCAGGGTGTTGCCGATCAGGAAGGACAGGTTCAGCGCGTTGCCGAAGTTGTCCACCATGGAGAAGGAGCAGAGCAGCAGGACGACCAGCAGGGCGCCGACCACGGTGTCCCAGCGCAGCGCGTCACGGGCCCAGCCGAGGGCCGCTCCCCGACCGGCCGGCCCACGAACGGCCGCTCCACGTCCGGCCGCTCCACGTCCGGCCGCTCCAAGGCTCGCCGGCTCGGCGTCGCCGCCTCCGGGCTTGCCGGTCCCGGACGCGGGCAGGGCCTTCTCACGAGGGGTCTCAGCCATGGTGGGCACTCCTTGTCTGTGCGGCCCGCTTGCGGAGCAGTCCGGCGACCCGCAGCGCCACCACCCGGTCGACGGCGATGGCGAGCAGCAGCAGGACACCGTCGATGGCCTGCACCCACACGGAGCTGACGCCGATCGAGGGCAGGACGCTGTTGATCGAGGTGAGGAGCAGCGCGCCCAGGGCCGCGCCGTAGACGCTGCCGGAGCCGCCGGTGAAGGCGACGCCGCCGACCACCACCGCGCTGACGACCGTCAGTTCGTAGCCGTTGCCGGTGCCGGAGTCGACGTTGCCGAACCGTGCGAGATACAGGGCGCCGGCGAGGCCCGCCAGCGCGCCGCAGACGATGTAGGCGCCCAGGATCCGCTTGCGGACCGGCACGCCCGCCAGCCGCGCGGCCTCCGGGCTCGACCCGAGCGCGTACAGGTCGCGCCCGCTGCGGTAGCTACGCAGGAAGTACGCGGCGGCGACGAGCACGACCGCGGTCAGCAGCGCGAGGTAGGGGACGACGCCGAGTCCGTCGTGGCCGAAGGTCGTGAAGCCGGACGGCAGGTCGGCGGCGGTGATCTGGCGCGAGCCGATCCAGATGGAGTCCAGGCCGCGGATGATGTACAGGGTGCCGAGCGTGACGACCAGCGCGGGCACTTGGCCCAGGCTGACCAGCAGCCCGTTGACGACCCCGAACGCGGCGCCGAGCGCGACCGCGACGAGCACCGCGAGTACCGGGTTGCCGCCGCCGTGCAGCAGGTCGCCGGCCGCGAAGGCGGAGATGCCGAGGACCGAGCCGACCGACAGGTCGACGTTGCGGGTGATGACGACGACGGCCTGGCCGACCGCGACGAGCACCAGGATCGTGGCGTTGAGCAGCAGGTCCTTGATGCCCTGTTGCGACAGGAAGGCGCTGTTGTCCAACTGGGTGGCCGTCAGCATCAGCACCAGCACGGCGGCGATGGCCAGTTCGCGCACCTTCAGCACCCGGTCCAGCACACCGGTGGTGGACGGCGCCTCGGGTGCGGTGGCGGGCGTGGGTTCGGCGGTCATGGTCATGCGCTCCTCCTCGCGCACCGCGCGGTCACGGGCGTGCGGTCCGTGATCGTGGTGGTCATGCCGCGCTCCCTCCGCGACCGGTGGCCGCCGCCATCACCGACTCCTCGGTGGCGTCGGACCGGTCGATCTCCGCGGTGAGCCGTCCCTCGTGCATGACCAGCACCCGGTCGGCCATGCCGAGGATCTCCGGCAGGTCGGAGGAGATCATCAGCACCGCGAGCCCGTCGGCGGCCAGTTGGGACAGCAGCCGGTGCACCTCGGCCTTGGTGCCGACGTCGATGCCGCGGGTGGGCTCGTCGACGATCAGCACCCGCGGCCCGGTGGCGAGCCACTTGGCCAGCACGACCTTCTGCTGGTTGCCGCCGGAGAGGGTGCCGACGAGGTCGGCCAGGCGGGCGTACTTCACCTGGAGACGCACCGCCCAGTCGACGGCGCGGCTGCGTTCGGCGCCGCGGTTCATCAGCCCGGCGCGGGCGGTGGTGCGCAGGCCGGTGAGGTTGATGTTGCGCTCGATGGACATGTCCATCACGAGCCCCTGGGCACGGCGGTCCTCGGGCACCAGCGCCAGGCCGGCCGCCATGGCCAGGCTCGGTGCGCCGGCCTTGAGCGGCCTGCCGTCGATCTCGACCTCGCCCGCGTCCCAGCGGTCGACGCCGAACACCGCCCGTGCGACCTCGCTGCGGCCGGCGCCGACCAGTCCGGCGAGCCCGACGATCTCGCCGCGGCGCACCTCGAAGGACACGTCGGTGAACACGCCCTCGCGGGTGAGCCGCCGGACGCTGAGGGCGACGTCGCCGATGGCAGCGTCCTGCTTGGGGTAGAGCTCGTCGAGGTCGCGGCCGACCATGCGGCGGACGAGATCGTCCTCGGTGAGTCCGGCGACCGATTCGGAGGCGATGAGGGCGCCGTCCCGCAGGGTGGTGACCTGCTGGCACAGGGCGAAGACCTCCTCCAGCCGGTGCGAGATGAACAGCACGGCGGCGCCGCCCTCGCGCAGTGCGCGCACGACGCCGAAGAGCCGGGCCACCTCCCTGCCGGTGAGGGCCGCCGTCGGCTCGTCCATGATCAGCACCCGGGCGTCGAAGGAGAGCGCCTTGGCGATCTCGACCAGTTGCTGGTCGGCGATGGACAGGCCGCGCGCGGGCTGTTCGGGGTCGAGGTCGACACCGAGCCGGGCGAACAGCGCCGCGGTCGCCTTCTTCACGGCCCGGTGGTCGACGCGGCCGAAGGAACGGCGTGGCTGGCGGCCGACGAAGATGTTCTCGGCGACCGACAGGTCGGGGAACAGCGTCGGCTCCTGGTAGATGACGGCCACCCCGGCGTCCCGGGCGTCGGCCGGTCCGTGGAAGACCACGGGGGCGCCGTCGAGCAGCACGGTGCCGGAGTCCGGCCGGTGCACACCCGCCAGGGCCTTGATCAAGGTCGACTTGCCGGCGCCGTTCTCGCCTGCCAGAGCGTGGGCTTCCCCGGCGTACAGCCGCAGCGAAACGTCGCGCAACGCCCGTACCGCGCCGAAGGACTTGCTCACCCCCTCCAGCGCGAGGACCGGAGTCCGTTCCGGTTCGGGGTCGGTCATGGTGTCTCCTGGGTCTCCCGGTTCTGGACCGCGGGCCGGCCGCTTCGCCGGCCCCTTGCCTGGGTGGATGTCCGAGCGGTTGTCCGGGCGGTCGCCCGAGCGATGGAAGGGTGCTGAGTCGAGGCCACGGGGTGAAATGTTTCAATGGAGTTGCCGGGACGTTAGCCCCGCTCGGAAGGGGCGTCAAGAGTTCCGGTGATCCCGGTTGGGGATCCGCTGCCGGTGAAGCCCGTGTACCGTCCGGGATAAGTGCCAACGAGCATGCCGTTCAACCTCTATGACACGATTCAATAACGGCGTACTCTGCACCCCGGGGACCCCTCCCCGATGCATTGACAGGGCGAAACGCGGCCCCTAGGGTTGCGGCCAAATGAAACGATTCACAGAGGTTGCCATGACTGATCTGTCGGCCGTGAAGGCGGCGCTGAAGTCCCAGCGGATCGAGACCCCTTCGTGGGCGTACGGCAACTCGGGGACGCGCTTCAAGGTGTTCGCGCAGGCCGGCGTCCCGCGGGATCCGTACGAGAAGCTGGACGACGCCGCCCAGGTCCAGGCCGTCACGGGCGTGGCGCCGGTGGTGTCCCTGCACATCCCGTGGGACAAGGTCGCCGACTACGCGGCGCTCGCCGCCCACGCCAAGGACCGCGGCCTGGTGCTCGGCGCGATCAACTCCAACGTTTTCCAGGACGACGACTACAAGCTCGGCTCGGTCTGCCACCCGGACGCGGACGTCCGCCGCAAGGCGCTGGCCCACCTGCTGGAGTGCGTCGACATCATGGACGCCACCGGCTCACGGGACCTCAAGCTGTGGTTCGCCGACGGCACCAACTACCCCGGCCAGGACGACGTATCGGCCCGCCAGGACCGGCTCGCGGAGGCGCTGGCGGCCGTCTGCGAGCGTCTGGGCGACGACCAGCGGATGCTGCTGGAGTACAAGCTGTTCGAACCGGCCTTCTACACCACCGACGTCCCGGACTGGGGCACCGCCTACGCGCACTGCCTCAAGCTCGGACCGAAGGCGCAGGTCGTGGTGGACACCGGCCACCACGCCCCGGGCACCAACATCGAGTTCATCGTGGCGGTGCTGCTGCGCGAGCAAAAGCTGGGCGGGTTCGACTTCAACTCCCGCTTCTACGCCGACGACGACCTGATGGTCGGCGCCGCCGACCCGTTCCAGCTCTTCCGGATCATGCACGAGGTGGTCAAGAACGGCGGGCTGGCGGCGGAGACCGGCGTGGCGTTCATGCTCGACCAGTGCCACAACATCGAGGCCAAGATCCCCGCGATCGTCCGCTCGGTGATGAACGTGCAGGAGGCCACCGCCAAGGCGCTCCTGGTGGACGCCGCCGCGCTGACCGCCGCCCAGCGGGCCGGCGACGTGCTGGAGGCGAACTCCGTCCTGATGGACGCCTACAACACCGACGTCCGGCCGCTGCTGGCCGAGGTCCGCGAGGAACTGGGCCTGCACCCCGACCCCGTCGCCGCCTACCGCGCCTCCGGCTGGCAGGAGCGCATCGTCGCCGGCCGGGTCGGCGGGCAGCAGGCCGGCTGGGGTGCCTGACCGCTTCCCCTACCCACCGCCCCCGTACAGCGAAGGATCAGTCTTCATGGCTTCCGCCACCACCCCTGAGGTCGCCGCGCTGCTGGAGCGCTCGAACCGGCTGGGCTCCGACCCGCGCAACACCAACTACGCCGGCGGGAACACCTCCGCCAAGGGCACCGCGCCCGACCCGGTCACCGGCGCCGGCACCGAGCTGATGTGGGTCAAGGGCTCGGGCGGCGACCTCGGCACGCTGACCGAGCCGGGCCTGGCGGTGCTGCGCCTGGACCGCCTGCGCGCCCTGGTCGACGTCTACCCCGGGGTCGAGCGCGAGGACGAGATGGTCGCCGCGTTCGACTACTGCCTGCACGGCAAGGGCGGCGCGGCGCCGTCCATCGACACCGCGATGCACGGCCTGGTCGACGCCGCCCACGTCGACCACCTGCACCCCGACTCCGGCATCGCGCTGGCCTGCGCGGCCGACGGCGAGGCGCTCACCAAGGAGTGCTTCGGCGACGCGGTGGTGTGGGTGCCCTGGCGGCGTCCCGGTTTCCAGCTCGGGCTGGACATCGCAGCGGTGAAGAAGGCCAACCCGAAGGCGATCGGCTGCGTCCTGGGCGGCCACGGCATCACCGCGTGGGGCGCCACCTCCGAGGAGTGCGAGCGCAACTCGCTGCACATCATCCGCACCGCCGAGGAGTTCCTGGCCCGCCGCGGCAGGCCCGAACCGTTCGGGCCGGTGCTCGACGGCTACGCGCCCCTGCCCGCGGACGAGCGCCGGGAGCGGGCCGCCGCCCTCGCCCCGCTGCTGCGCTCGATCGCCTCCCAGGACCGCCCGCAGGTCGGCCACTTCACCGATTCCGACGAGGTACTCGACTTCCTCGCGCGGGCCGGGCACCCGCGCCTCGCGGCGCTCGGCACCTCCTGCCCCGACCACTTCCTGCGCACCAAGGTCCGCCCGCTGGTCCTGGACCTGCCCCCGGCCACGCCCCTGGCGGAGGCGGCGGCCCGGCTGAGGGAACTCCACGAGGAGTACCGCGCCGAGTACGCCGCCTACTACGAGCGCCACAAGCTCCCCGACTCCCCCGCGATGCGCGGCGCCGACCCGGCGATCGTCCTGATCCCCGGCGTGGGCATGTTCTCCTTCGGCAAGGACAAGCAGACCGCCCGCGTGGCCGGCGAGTTCTACGTCAACGCGATCAACGTGATGCGCGGCGCCGAGGCGGTCTCCACGTACCAGCCGATCGAGGAGTCCGAGAAGTTCCGCATCGAGTACTGGGAACTGGAGGAGGCCAAGCTGCGGCGGATGCCGAAGCCCAAGCCCCTCGCGACCCGGATCGCGCTGGTGACCGGCGCGGGCAGCGGCATCGGCAAGGCCATCGCCCACCGGCTGGCCGCCGAGGGCGCCTGCGTGGTCGTCGCCGATCTCAACGCCGAAGCCGCCCAGCAGGTGGCCGACGAACTGGGCGGCGCCGACAAGGCCGTGGCGGTGACCGTGGACGTCACCTCGGAGGAGCAGATCCGGGCCGCCTTCGACGCCGCCGTGCTGGCCTTCGGCGGCGTCGACCTGGTCGTCAACAACGCGGGCATCTCCATCTCCAAGCCCCTGCTGGAGACCACCGCCAGGGACTGGGATCTGCAGCACTCCATCATGGCCCGCGGCTCCTTCCTGGTCGCCCGCGAGGCGGCGCGCGTCATGGCCGAGCAGGGCCTGGGCGGCGACATCGTCTACATCGCCTCCAAGAACGCCGTGTTCGCCGGCTCCAACAACATCGCCTACTCCGCGACCAAGGCCGACCAGGCGCACCAGGTACGGCTGCTCGCCGCGGAACTCGGCGAGCACGGCATCCGCGTCAACGGCGTCAACCCCGACGGTGTCGTCCGCGGCTCCGGCATCTTCGCCGGCGGCTGGGGGGCGAAGCGCGCGGCGGTCTACGGCGTGCCCGAGGAGAAGCTCGGCGAGTTCTACGCCCAGCGCACGCTGCTCAAGCGCGAAGTGCTCCCGGAGCACGTCGCCAACGCCGTGTTCGCCCTGACCGGCGGCGACCTCACCCACACCACGGGCCTGCACATCCCCGTCGACGCGGGTGTCGCAGCCGCCTTCCTGCGCTGACCACCGGGGCGCCGCCGCGCAGGCGGCGCCCCGGTGGCCGATCTCGCGCGGCACCGTCCGCGGGCGTATGTCAACGCACCCGCGTCCGCCACCTGTCCACGGGTATCAACGGTCCCCCACCCCCACTCCGCGCCGACCACCCCTGCGCCGTACCGCCGAGGAAGCCACCGTGACCACCAACGCCCCTCCCCCCGCAGCCGTCTCCGCCTTCGCCGCGGTGGACCTGGGCGCGACCAGCGGACGGGTGATCGTCGGCCGTGTCGGCCGGGAGCATCTCGAGCTCAGCGAGGCGCACCGGTTCCCCAACACCCCCGTGCGCCTCCCGACCGGCCTGCACTGGAACCTGCCGGGGCTGCTCCAGGGCGTGCTCGACGGACTGCGGGCAGCGGGCGCGTCCGGCAGCCCGATCGCGTCCGTGGGCATCGACACCTGGGCGGTGGACTACGGGCTGCTCGACGCGGACGGCGCACTGCTCGGGCTGCCCTTCCACTACCGCGACAGCCGCACGGCCGGCGTCGCGGAGAAGGTGCGCGACGCTGTCGGCGCACAGCGGTTGTACGCCGCCAACGGCCTGCAGCACCTGCCCTTCAACACCGTCTTCCAGCTCGCCGCCGCCCAGGGCTCCGCCCAACTGGCCGCGGCGCGCACCCTGCTGCTGGTCCCCGACCTGATCACCTACTGGCTGACCGGCAGCATCGGCGCGGAGTTCACCAACGCCTCCACCACCGGCCTGCTCGACGCCCGGAACGGTACATGGTCCGCCGACCTCGCCGCCCGCGCCGGGCTGGACCCCGCGCTGCTGCCTCCGCTGCGTGACCCCGGGACATCCGCCGGGACCCTGCTGCCGTACGCCGCCGCGGCGACCGCCCTGCCCCAGGCCACGTCCGTCACGGCCGTGGCCTCGCACGACACCGCCTCCGCCGTGGTGGCCGTGCCCGCGACCGAGCGCGGCGCGGCCTACATCTCCTGCGGAACGTGGTCGCTGGCCGGGCTGGAACTGGACGCGCCCGTGCTGAGCGAGGCGTCGCGCACGGCGAACTTCACGAACGAACGGGGCGTCGACGGCACGGTCCGCTACCTGCGCAACATCATGGGCCTGTGGCTGCTGGAGGAGTGCCGTCGCGTCTGGGCCGCCCGCGGGTTGCCCACCGACCTGGAGAGGCTGCTCGACGAGGCGTCGCGCGCCGAGCCGTTCGCCGCGCTGGTGGATCCCGACGCACCGGAGTTCCTCGCGCCGGCGGACATGCCCGCTGCCATCGCGGACCACTGCGCGCGCACCGGTCAGCGCCCGCCCCAGAGCCCGGGTGGAGTGGTGCGCTGCATCATGGAGAGCCTCGCGCTGGCGCACCGGCGGGTCCTTCGCCGGGCCGCGATGCTCGCGGACCGCGAGATCACCCACATCCACCTGGTCGGCGGCGGCAGCCGGAACGAGCTGCTGTGCCGGCTGACCGCCGACGCCACCGGACTGCCGGTGATCGCCGGACCGACCGAGGCCACCGCACTCGGCAACGTCCTGGTGCAGGCCCGGGCGCAGGGGCTGGTGGGCGACCTCGCCGACATGCGCTCGCTGGTCGCGCGCACCCAGCACCTGCGCCGGTACGAACCCGACCCCGGTCGGGCGCGGGCCTGGGACGCTGCGGCGGCCCGGCTCGGAACCTCATGACCAGCAGACCGCCGACCGTTGACGACCGCCCTGGAGCCGCG
>NZ_JAINZZ010000096.1 GCF_019890725.1 Actinacidiphila acidipaludis | reverse complement strand
GGCCGCTCCGTCTTCCGGCCGTCGCGGCCGCGGGCGCCGTCCAGTCGTCGATCACGCATGGCCCTCATCCTGCCGCACGCGCGGGCCGACTGGGAAGAAGACATCCGATGTTTTGCGAGTGGTGGCGGCGGAGGATGCATGCCGCTGACCGGCGCCGCCCGACCGGACGAGGCGGCGGTCAGCCTGCCGGTGCGGCGAGGGCGACGGGTTCGCGAGCGTCGTCCCGGGTGCCGTCCAGCAGCCGGCGGACCTCCCGGACCGCGGCGCGTCCGGCGCGGTTGGCGCCGATGGTGCTGGCCGAGGGGCCGTAGCCGAGCAGATGGACGCGCGGGTCCTTGACCACGCGCGTGCCGTCCATCCGGATGCCGCCGCCCGGCTCGCGCAGGCGCAGCGGTGCGAGATGGTCCAGGGCGGCGCGGAAGCCGGTCGCCCACAGGATCACGTCCGCCTCCAGCTCGCGGCCGTCGGCCCAGGCGACGCCGTGCGGGGTGATCCGGTCGAACATCGGCTCACGCCGCAGAATGCCCCGGGCCTGCGCGTCGCGCACCGCCTCGGTGGCGGCCAGCCCGGTCACGCTGACGACGCTCTGCGGCGGCAGCCCCTGCCGCACCCGCTCGTCGACACGCGCCACCGCGGACCTGCCCCACTCCTCGTTGAAGGGGACCGAGCGGAACACGGGCGGGCGCCGGGTGACCCAGGTCGTCCTGGCCACCTCGGCGAGTTCCATCAGCAGCTGCACGGCCGAGGTGCCGCCGCCGACGACCACGACGTGCTTGCCGGCGAACTCGGCCGCGCCGCGGTAGCCGGCGGTGTGCAACTGCCGCCCCAGGAAGGTCTCCTGCCCCGGGTAGTACGGCAGGAAGGGCCGGTCCCAGGTGCCCGTGGCGTTCAGCAGGACGCGCGTCGACCACGTCCCGGCGCTCGACTCGACGCGCAGCCGGCCGGCGGCGTCCTCGCGGACGGCGGTGACGTCCACGGGTCGGCGCACCCGCAACCCGAAAGCCTCCTCGTAGCGCGCGAAGTACCCGCCCACCACCTCGGCGGAGGGGCGGTCGGGGTCGCCGTCCTCCAGGGGCATGCCGGGGAGCTCGTGGACACCGTGGGCCTTGCCGTAGGTCAGCGTCGGCCAGCGGTACTGCCAGGCGCCGCCCGGGCCGGGGGAGTGGTCCAGGACCACGAAGTCCGCTCCCGGGAGCAGTCCGGCCCGGCGCAGGAAGTAGGCCGCGGACAGTCCGGCCTGGCCCGCGCCGATCACCGTGGCGTCCACGGTCTGCACCGCACCTGACTCGTTCATGCTTCTGCCAACCGGACGCTCCGGGCAAACCTTCCCGCCCGTGTCCGGCGGCCTCAGGGGAGGGCGATACCGGGGACCCCAGAGCGAAGGCTCCCTCACGCCTCCAGCGGTACGACCCGCTCCCGGAGAGCGGCCACCGGCATCCGCGGCTCCGACGCCCAGCGGCGCAAACGCGCCACCCGGTCCGCGGCCTCCTCGAGGCGGCCCATCGGCAGGTCGCCGTCCGCCACCGCGCGAGCGGCCGCCGCGTGGATCGCGTTCCGGACGCCCGCGCCGCTGCCGGGACCGAGCCGGACCAGGTCGACGCCCGCGATCCAGGCGAGCACGGCCGCGCCGGGCACGCCCCAGCTCTCGATGATGTCCGGCGCGTCCAGCACGTCGCTCATGACCACGCCGCCGTAGCCGAGTTCGCCGCGCAGCGTGCCCGTCACCGCCGACTGGCTGAGCACCGCCGGCCGCCCCTCGCCGCCCGGAGCAGCCGCGTGGCCCGCCGTGATCGCACGGACGCCGGCCGCGGCGCCCTCGGCGAAGGGCCGCAGGCTGCCGGTGCCGGTGAACGGGCCCAGCGCCGCCGCCACGCCGTGCGTCTGCAGGGCCGTGACGAAGGCGCGGGTCGTCTCGGCCGCCGCCCCGGGCCGTACGCCGAGGTGCAGATTGGCCCCGGCGGCGACGAGCTCGGCGGCGGCGGTACTGCCGTCGGAGGCGGCAGGCGGGCCGGGGTGCCCGGCCAGCGCGTCGGGCGCGGCCGCCCGCAGTGCCTGCGCGGCCTTCCGGGCGTCGGCGCCGTCGGTGTGCACGGCCACTCCGGGCGTACCGCGTTCCAGGCCGCGCAGGATCCATTCGGGGAGCCGGTCGGCCGAGCCGCTCACGGAGGGGAGCAGGCACGAGTCGACCAGCACGGCGAGCCGGTGCGGGGCGTTCACGGCGGATGTCCCCCTAACGGGCGCGGCAGCAGTGACGGGTGTGCCGGGTCCGCCGAATGGTACAGACCAATCCGCCGGTGCGGCAACGACCGTGACCACGGGGCCCGATGGACCGCCCGGGCACCCGCCGTCCGCCGCCCCGGCACGCCGCCTCCACCGGCCCCCTGCTGTCCTCCGGCGGGCTGTCAGGTGACCATGGAGGCATGGCCGACACGTTCACCACTCATGTCATCGAGGTCGAGACCGGCTCGACCGAGACCGTCCACGACCTGACCAGCGCCTGCACGGCCTTCCTGCGCGACGCGGCGCGCGGGCGGGACGGCCTGCTCAACGTCTTCGTCCCGCACGCCACCGCCGGGATCGCCGTCATCGAGACCGGCGCGGGCAGCGACGACGACCTGCTCGCCTCGCTGCGGGACCTGCTGCCCGCCGACGACCGCTGGCAGCACCGGCACGGCAGCCGGGGCCACGGCCGGGACCACGTGCTGCCCGCCCTGATCCCGCCGCACGCCACCTTCCCGGTGATCGGCGGGAGCCTCGAACTGGGCACCTGGCAGTCGGTGGTGCTGGTGGACACCAACCGGGACAACCACCGCCGCGAAGTGCGCCTCAGCTTCCTGGGCTGACGGCACGCCGGACGACGGGACGCCGGAGACGGCCCGCGCGGAGCCCGTCCACCGTCGGCGGCCCAAGACCACGAAACCCGGGTGCCGCCCGGCCGGCCGGTCCTCGCACGCCCGGCCGGCCGCCGGCGTGCTCACAGACCCAGGACCTCCGCGAGGTCATAGCTCACCGGCTCCTCCAGTTGCGCGTACGTGCACGACTCCGGCTCCCGGTCCGGGCGCCAGCGGCGGAACTGCGCGGTGTGCCGGAAACGGTCGCCCTGCATGTGGTCGTAGGCGACCTCCAGCACACGCTCGGGGCGCAGCGGGATCCACGACAGGTCCTTCTTGCCGGTCCAGCGGCTCGGCCCGCCGGGCAGCCGGTCCGCGGCCTGCGCCTCCTCGCTGCCCCAGCGCTCCCACGGGTGCCCCTCGACCGACTCCATCCGCAGCGGCGCCAGTTCCTCCATCAGCGCCTTGCGGCGGGCCATCGGGAACGAGGCGCACACCCCCACGTGCTGGAGCCGCCCGGACCCGTCGTACAGACCCAGCAGCAGGGACCCCACGACCGGGCCCGACTTGTGGTGCCGCAGCCCGGCCACCACGCAGTCCGCGGTCCGCTCGTGCTTGACCTTCACCATCACCCGCTCGTTCGGCATGTACGGCAGGTCCTGCGGCTTGGCGACGACGCCGTCCAGGCCCGCGCCCTCGAACTGGTCGAACCAGCTCGCCGCCACCTCGACGTCGGTCGAGACGGGCGTGAGGAACACCGGCGCCGACGCCTCGGCGAGCGCCTCGGTCAGCGCCTGCCGGCGGTCGCTCTGCGGCAGCTCCATGACGCGCGTGTCGTCCAGGGCCAGCAGGTCGAAGGCGACGAACGACGCGGGCGTCACCTCGGCCAGATGCCGCACCCGCGAGTCGGCCGGATGGATCCGCTCCAGCAGGGCGTCGAAGTCCAGCCGGCCGTCGCGCATGATGACGATCTCGCCGTCCAGCACGCAGCGCTGCGGAAGCTGCTCCCGAAGCGCGGCGACGACCTCGGGGAAGTACCTGGTCAGCGGCTTGCCCGAGCGGCTGCCGAGCTCGACCTCGGCGCCGTCGCGGAACGCGATGCAGCGGAAGCCGTCCCACTTCGGCTCGTAGAGCATGCCGGGCGGGATCTTCTTGGCGGCCTTCGCGAGCATGGGCTGCACCGGGGGCATGACAGGAAGCTCCATGAGGGTGATTGTGCTCGCGCCGACCGGTCCGCGCCCGCCAGGGGGCGGCACACGGCGGCACCCCCTAGCGTGGACGCATGGCAGAGACGCTGGAGCTGACGTCCGGTGGGCGCACCGTCAAGGTGTCGAACCCGCAGAAGGTCTACTTCCCGCAGACCGGTTACACCAAGGGCGATGTGGCCCGCTACTACTGTGCGGTGGGCGACGGGATCCTGCGCGTCCTCCGGGACCGCCCGACCACGATGCAGCGCTTCCCCGACGGGGTGGACGGCGAGTCCTTCTTCCAGAAGCGCGCCCCCAAGAACCTGCCCGACTGGATCCCGACCGGCCGGATCGCCTTCCCCAGCGGCCGCCACGCCGACGAGATCTGCCCCACCGAGCCGGCCGCGGTGCTGTGGGCGGCGAACCTGGGATGTCTCACCTTCCACCCGTGGCCGGTGCGGCGGGAGGACACCGAGCACCCGGACGAGCTGCGCATCGACCTGGACCCGCAGCCCGGCACGGACTACGCCGACGCGGTGCGGGCCGCCCTCGAACTGCGCGACGTCCTGGAGGGACTCGGGCTGCGCGGCTGGCCGAAGACCTCCGGCGGCCGCGGTATCCACGTGTTCGTGCCGATCCTCCCGGAGTGGACCTTCGTGCAGGTGCGGCGCTCGGCCATCGCCGTCGCCCGCGAGCTGGAGCGGCGCGACCCCGAGCGGATCACCACGGCCTGGTGGAAGGAGGAGCGCGGCGCGAAGATCTTCGTCGACTACAACCAGACCGCCCGCGACCGGACGATCGCCAGCGCCTACTCCGTGCGGCCGTTCGCGCACGCGCCGGTCTCGGCCCCGCTGCGCTGGGACGAGGTGGACAGCGCGGTGCCCACCGACTTCGACATCACCACGATGCCGGCCCGCTACGCGGAGGTAGGCGACGTGCACGCCGACATGGACGACCACGCCTTCCGGCTCGACGCCGCCCTCGAACTCGCCGCGCGCGACGAGGCCGAGCACGGCCTCGGTGACCTGCCCTACCCGCCGGAGCACCCCAAGATGGCGGGGGAACCGAAGCGGGTGCAGCCGAGCAAGGCGAGGAAGGCCACCTGACGGGCCGATCGCCGGGCCGCCCGCCGCGACCCGGCGGGGTCCGCCCCGCACAGCGCCGGCCTCAGTCGAACGACTCCACGAACTCCTCGCCGGGCCCGAGTTCGGGCCGGTCGCGCAGTTCGACGCGCTCGCCGAACCGCTCCAGCTCCAGCACGGTCACCGTGTTCTCACCGGGGACCACCAGCGGCCCCGGCACATAGAGGGTCATCTGCGGGCCGACCTCCCAGTAGCGGCCCAGCAATGTGCCGTTGACCCATGCGAAGCCCTTGGCGAAGCCGGGCAGGGCCAGGAAGGTGTCCGCCGGGTCGTTGACGGTGAAGCGGGCGGTGGCGAAGCCGGCCGTGCCGTGCGGGGCGGCCGACGCGGGCGCGGCGGCCACCTCCTCCGGCGCCCACTCGTCCAGGGGCAGGCCGTGCATGGTCCAGCCGTGCACCAGGCGGCGCTCGATCTGCACGCCGCCCAGGATGCCCTTGCCCTGGCCGAGCAGCGGGCCGTAGTTGATCCGGCCCTGGTTCTCCACCAGCAGCTCCAGCCGCACCCGCGACCCCGTGCCCGGGACCGTCAGCGACCCGGTCTCCCGGTCCAGCACGCCGGCGCACACGCCGTCGACGAAGACCTGGGCCCGGTCGTGCAGACCGGTGACCGTCAAGGTCTGCGGACCGGGGGGCAGTTGGGGCTGCGCCCGGTACAGCACGAGCCCCGACGCCTGGCCGAGGTCGTCGAACCCCAGCGGGTGGGGCGAGGTCACCGCCCGCTCCGCCAGCGCGGCCAGGCCGTCCAGCAGACCGGCGCCCGGCACGGTGCGCAGGACGCGCGGCGGCAGCACGGCGGGCTGGGCCGGCAGCGGGCGCGGCAGGCCGCCGTCGAACTCCCGCAGCCGGTCCCGGACGGCGAAGAACTTCGGAGTGAGGCCGCCGTGTTCGGCGACCGGCGCGTCCGAGTCGTAGCTGGTGACGGTGGGCTGCAGCGCCGTGCCGTCGTGGTTGGCGCCCGCCCACAGGCCGAAGTTGGTGCCGCCGTGCGCCATGTAGATGCTGACCGAGCCGCCGGCGTCCACGATCTCGCCGAGGGTGCCGGCCGCGCTCTCGGCGGACCTGACGTGGTGCGGCTCGCCCCAGTGGTCGAACCATCCGTTCCAGAACTCGGCGCAGACGAAGGGCTCGCCGGGGCGCCGGGAGCGCAGCAGCGCCGCGGCCTGCCCGGGGCGCGAGCCGAAGGTGGCGGTGGCGAGTTCGCCGGGCACGGTGCCCGCGTCGAGCATGAGGTCGGTCGGCCCGTCGGCGGTGTAGAGGAGTTCGGTGATGCCGCGGTCGGCCAGCGCGTCGCGCACCCAGCGCACATAGGCGCGGTCGTCGCCGTAGCTGCCGTACTCGTTCTCCACCTGCACCGCCGCGACCGGGCCGCCGAACGCGGCCTGCAGCCGGGCCAGCCGGGGGACCAGCACGTCGAACCAGCGTGCCACCTCGTCCAGATAGGGCCGGTACGACGACCGCAGCCGCATGCCGGGGGTGCCGGTCAGCCAGGCCGGCAGGCCGCCGTTGTCCCACTCGGCGCAGATGTACGGCCCCGGCCGCACGATCACGTCGAGCCCGGCCTCCTGGGCGAGGACGGCGAAGCGCTCGACGTCGCACCAGCCGTCGAACCGCGGCAGTCCCCGGGTGCGCTCGTGGAAGTTCCACGGCACGTACGTGTCCACGGTGTTGAGGCCGAGCGCGGCCAGCCGGGCCAGCCGGTCCGCCCACTGCGCCGGGTGCACCCGGAAGTAGTGCAGCGACCCGGAGAGGATCCGGTGCGGCCGCCCGTCGCGCAGCAGCTCGCCCCGCGGGTAGGACAGCAGGGGAGCGGTACGGCCGGTGGAGGCCGGCGCCGCCGTGGGCGCGGACGCCGGAGCGGCCGCCGCCGGCACACCGGGACCGGGGGGTACGGGTCCGGGGCGGTGGCCGGCGGGCGTACCCGCGGGGTCGTCAGGACCGACCACCACGCCCCGGAATGATATCGATACCTTCTCGCCGGTCGACGGCTTCATGAATGCGGCCTCCGCCTTCGTCGCGCCCTCAGCTGAGGCGTGCGGGAACTCTCGCACATCATGTTATCGATGCCAAGTGCCCGTCCGAGGGATGCCCACCACACTGTCCGACCCGTCTTCCGGCAGGTGGGAGCGCTATCATCTGCGCAAGGATGAGCCGGGAGAGGGACCCATGGACAAGCACACCACGCGCGAGGCCGGGCGGCCGCCGGGCATGACCGACGTCGCGAGGGTCGCCGGCGTCTCCGCCCAGACCGTCTCCCGGGCGCTGGCCGGCCACCCGAACGTCCAGGAGAAGACCCGCGCGAAGGTGCTCGCCGCCGTCGAGCAGCTCGGCTACCGCAAGAACAACGCGGCCCGCGTGCTCTCCTCGGGACGCAGCCGCACCATCGGCGTGGTGACCCTGCAGACCAGCTTCTACTCGCGCACCGCGCTCACCCACGGCATCGAACGCGCCGCCCAGGAGGCCGGCTACGCGGTCAGCGCGGCCACCACCGCCTCGCTCGACACCTCCGCGATCGAGTCCGCCATGCTGCGCCTGGCCGACCAGCACGTCGAGGGCATGATCCTGGCCGTGCCGCTGATCCACGTCAGCCGCCAGATCGAGCAGCTCACCGGCGCGGTCCCCACCATCACCGTCGACGGCTCGCGCACCTCGGCGACCGAGGTGGTGGCGGTCGACCAGTCACTGGCCGCGCGGCTGGCGACCCGGCACCTGCTGGACCTGGGGCACGAGACCGTCTGGCACGTGGCGGGCCCGCGTGCCTGGCTCGACGCGTCCAGCAGGTCGCAGGGCTGGCGGGCGGTGCTGGAGGGGGAGGGCCGGGTCGTGCCCCCCGAACTGGAGGGCGACTGGTCGCCGGAGTCCGGGTACCGCAACGGCCTGATCCTGGGCCGCATCCCGGACGTCACCGCGGTCTTCGTGGCGAGCGACGAGATGGCGTTCGGCGTCATCCGCGCCCTGCACGAGCTGGGCCGCCGGGTCCCCGACGACATCTCCGTGGTGGGCGTGGACGACATCGCCCTGGCCGAGTACTGCTCGCCGTCGCTGACCACCGTGGCCCAGCCGTTCGCCGAGATGGGGGCGCTGGCCGTCGCCCACCTCATGCGGTACATCGCCGATCCGGACGCGGCCATGGAGCCCGCCTCGGTCGAGCCCTCGCTGGTCGTCCGCGCCAGCACCGCGCCCGCGCGCCGGGTCTGACGGCCGGGGCCTGCCGCCCGCACGAACCGCCGCCGACCGCCCCCGGCACGCGGCCCGGGGCGGTCCCCGGGCCGCCCGGAAAGCCGGCTCATCCTTCCCCTGTCAGCCGATAACACCTGTCCATCCGCGCCTGACGGACCCTGGTGTTATCGATGCCATTCTTGCTACCGTCTGCCTCACTTCAGCGCTCCACGGCACTTCTACGGAAGCTCACAGGTGGTAGGTATGACCCCGCGCTTGCCCTGGACACCGCACCGCAGACGCCGCTCCCGACCCGGGACCGCGGCATCGGCGACGGTGCTCGTCTCCCTCGCCCTGCTGGCCCTCGGCGTGGCACCGGCCCACGCGAGCCCGGCGCTCGCCCCGGCCGCCGCCGACGCGGGGACCCCCATCGACCCGGCCCAGTACGGTCTCGTCGCCGCCGACTCGGAGTCGCCGCCCTACCCCGCGCCCCCGGCCCTGGACGGCACGGCACTCGCCGCGTTCGACAACGACACCTCGACCCAGTGGACGGTCGCCTACGGCGTCGTCAACGGCACGGGCGTCGCGAAGACCCCCATGCCGCACTGGCTGACCCTCGACGTCGGCGGCTCGTTCACCCTGACCGGCCTGGACTACTCGGTGAAGAACCAGCCCAACGGCCCGGTCAGGGACTACAAGGTCTTCGTCACCGACAGCGCCGCCGTCGCGCGCGACCCGAAGGCCGACTGGGGCGCGCCCGCGGCCGCCGGGGCGTTCCACCAGCCGGCGAACAACTCCGAGGTGCAGACGGCGGTCTTCGACAAGCCGGTCACCGGCCGGTACGTCAAGTTCGAGGCCGACAGCGCGATCAACGGCAGCGACAACGCCTCCGCCTCGGAGATCCGGGTCCGCGCCACCGGCGACACCACTCCCGCGCCCGTGGACCCGCCGCCCCCGGCGAAGCCCGCCACACCCGTCGAACTGCGCCGCGGCGGCCTCACCGTCCAGGTGGCCAAGGAGTTCCCGCAGGTCATCTCCTACGCGATGGACGGCGGGACGATCGGCGGTCAGCCCTCGGCGCTCGACACCTTCACCGTCAACGGCACCGACCACACGGCGACGACGACCCTGACGGTGAAGGGCGCCACCGCCACCTACACCTCGACCTTCGCCGACCTGCCGGACCTCACGCTCACCTCGACGATCACCGTGACGGACCGGAGGACCGTCGAGTTCGCGGTGACGGGGATCTCCGGCAGCGCGGCCCGCACCGTCGACCAACTCGCCGTCCCCGGCCAGTCGCTGGTGTCGGTCGACACCTCCGACCCGCATGCGGCCCTGGCCCGCACGAAGATCTCCACCGACTCGACCACCACCGCCGACCAGTTCGTCGCGGTCACCGCCGCGACCAAGCCGGACCCCGCGCCGGTCGGCACCCCGTACGGCTTCGTCAGCAACTCCCGCCTGTCCGCGGGCCTGCTGACCGACGCCACCGAGGACTCCGCGCAGGACAGCAACACCAACAACAACACGCGCCTGATGTCGCGGATCACCGACGCCGGCGGCGGAGCCCGCCGGGCCGAACTGTCCGCCGGCACCTACACCTACGCCGCCAAGGGCGCCACCGACGCCCGCGTCGCCACCTACGCGCTGCCGAAGACCACGGTGGTCCTCGCCGCCGACGCCAACCACGACGGTCAGGTGACCTGGCAGGACGGCGCGATCGCCTACCGCGACGCCATGACGCACCCGCTCGGCGCCGACCGCGTGCCCGAACGGGTCGTGCAGCACATCCCGTTCAACTTCGCGAGCGAGGCGACCAACCCGTTCCTGAAGACACTGGACAACGTCAAGCGCATCTCACTGGCCACCGACGACCTCGGCCAGTGGGTGCTGGAGAAGGGGTACGCCAACGAGGGCCACGACTCCGGCCACCCCGACTACGGCGGCGACTACAACACCCGGGCCGGCGGTCTCACCGACCTCAACCGCCTGGCATCCGTGGGCGCGCAGTACAACGCCGACCTCGCGGTGCACGTCAACGTCACCGAGGCCTACCCGCAGGCCAGGAGCTTCAGCTCGGGCCTGATCAAGGGCCAGGTCAACGGCTGGGACTGGCTCAACCAGTCGTACCACATCGACCAGCGCACCGACCTGGGCACGGGCGCCGTCCTGGACCGCTTCCGTGAACTGCGCAAGGAGGCCCCGGGCATCAGGACCGTCTACATCGACGCCTACTACTCCAGCGGCTGGCTCGCCGACGAACTCGCCCGGCAGTTGCACGCGATGGGCTTCGAGGTCGCCAGCGAGTGGGCGTACAAGTTCGAGGGCAACTCGATCTGGTCACACTGGGCCAGTGACAAGGGCTACGGCGGACCCACCAACAAGGGCATCAACTCCAACATCGTCCGGTTCATCGCCAACTCCGACCGCGACGTGTGGAACGTCGACCCGCTGCTCGGCGGCTCCTCCATCAAGGAGTTCGAGGGCTGGACCGGGCAGGACGACTGGAACGCCTTCTACCGCAACATCTGGACCGACAACCTGCCGACCAAGTTCCTGCAGCACTACCAGGTCATGGACTGGGACTTCGGCACGTCCGCCGACCTGACCGGCGGCGTCCGGGTGGTCGGCGACAACGGCGTCCGGCGGATCACCATGGGCGGCGCGCTCGTCCTCCAGGGCGACAGCTACCTGCTGCCGTGGGGCGAGGCGCAGGACGGCGACGGCACCTCGTCGCCGAGCGACGCCGACAAGATGTACTACTTCAGCGCCTCCGGCGGCAGCCACACCTTCGACCTGACCGGGCAGTTCGCCTCCTACCGGCACTTCACGCTGTACCGGCTCACCGACCAGGGCCGCGTCAAGACCGCCGACGTCACCCCCGACCACGGGACGGTCACCCTCGACGGCGCCAGGAACCAGCCGTACGTGCTGGTCCCGCAGGGCGGCCGGGCGCCGCACACCGACGTGCGGTTCGGGCAGGACAGCGGGCTGGCCGACCCCGGCTTCAACGCCGGCGACCTGACCGCCTGGCACCCGACCGGCGGCGCCGTCCCGGCCCGCACCGGCACCGGCGACCAGGTCGCTCGGCTGGGCGGCGACCGGTCCGGTCTCAGCCAGCGCGTCACCGGCCTGGTGGCCGGACGGCGTTACGCGTTCAGTGCCGACGTCGAGATCGCCCCGGGCGAGCGCCGGGCCACCACGCTCGCCGTCACCGGCGCCGGACGGACCGCGCAGAACACCTTCGACACCACACCCGCCGCCAACGAGGTCGCCGCGGACGCCGAGCAGGGCACCTACGCCCAGCGTGCGTCGGTGTCCTTCACCGCCCCGCCCGGCGGCACGGTGACCGTGGGCGTCTCCGCGGTGCCCGGCAGCGCCGCCGTCACCCTGGACGACCTGCGGCTGACGGCCGACACCACGGCCCCGCTGCCCGCACCGGAGCCCGGCGCGACGGTCGTCGCCGCGAACGGCTTCGAGGGCAACCAGCCCGGCTGGGGACCGTTCGTCAAGGGCGACGCGGGCGGCGTCACCGACCCGCGGACCAGCATCAGCGATCTGCACGCCCCCTACAGCCAGAAGGAGTGGAAGAACACCTACGCGCCGTACAACTCCGGCACGCTCGACGGCAAGGCGGTGGACGACGTCCTGGACGGCGCCCACTCGCTGAAGGCCCACGAGGAGAACACCGGCCTGGTCTACCGCACGGTCCCGGCCACCGTGCCCTTCGTCGCCGGCCACCGGTACGCGGTGTCGTTCCGCTACCAGACCAACGTCGACGGGCAGTGGGCCTGGGTCACCGGCGCGGACACCGTCGGCGGCGGCAAGGTCACCTCGAAGGACGTGACCCGCGAGGTGCTGGCCCCCGCGCTGGACACCGCCGCCTACTCGCGGGAGATCACGGCCGGCTGCGGCGACACCTGGGTGGGCCTGCGCAAGCTCGGCGGGGCGGCGGGCACCGACTTCGTGCTCGACGACTTCCGGGTCACCGACCTGGGACCGGCGAGCCAGGGACCGGCCTGCGCCTCCGTCACCACCCCGACGGGCGCCGAGCTGAGCCCCGGCGTGCCGAGCGCGTACGTCACCACGTTCACCAACGGCGAGCCGGCGGACGCCACCGGCGTGCGGGTCACCCTCGACGGGCTCCCGCAGGGCTGGACCGCCGCGGTCGCGCAGCAGGGCGGCAACACCTTCGCCAAGGTCGCGCCGGGCGCCTCGGTGAGCACCACCTGGCTGATCACGGCACCCGCGAGCGCCGCGGGCGCCTCGGCCCAGTGGAAGGCGACCGCCACCTACACCGACGACGGCGCCGCCAAGTCGGCCGCCGCGGACGCCAAGGCCACCGTCGCCACCAGGGCGGTGCTCTCACCCAGCACCATGACCGCCACCGCCGACTCGGAGAACCTCTCCTCCGGGCCGGCCGAGGGGCCGGTGGGCAACGTACTCGACGGTGACCCCGGCACCATCTGGCACACCGATTACACCGACGCCGACGCGCCCTACCCGCACTGGGTGACGCTGAAGCTGAACGGGCCCGCGGACGTCGACGGCTTCGGCTACCTCGACCGGCAGAGCGGCGGCCCCAACGGCCGGGTGGCCGGGTACCAGGTGGCGGTCTCCGACGACGGCACGACCTGGCGGACCGTCGCCCAGGGCACGCTGGTCGACTCGCCGCAGACGCAGCAGATCGACTTCGCCACGGTCCGTGCCTCGTACGTGCGCTTCACCGCGCTGAACGCGCTCAACGGGCTGCCGTTCGCGGCCGCCGCGGAGATGCGCGTCTACGGCGCGTACGCCGACACCCCCGTCGGCTACCCGCCGCAGTAACCGGCGGCAGGACCACGCGGCCCCGGGCGAGGTGCCTCCCGCCCGGGGCCGCGTGCACGCACCGTTCCCTCGGATGAGCCGGTTCGGTCCGCCCGGCTCACCCTGCCTGTTCTCCGGCCCGCTCAGCGGGCCATCGGCAGCACCGCCCTGACGCCGGAGCCCGCCAGCAGGTCGACCGGCACCATCTCGTCGGTGGCGTCGTCGATCACCGAAACCCGCACCGCCGGGCTCGCGGTGGTGTCGATGCTGGCGTCGGTGTCCAGGGCGAACAGCACGTTCACCGGACGGGCGCCGCGCCCCGGCGCCTCGTACACCCCGGCGAAGCGCAGCACCCGCCAGCCCTCGTCGTCCCAGTCGTCCAGCAGCGCCGACCGGACGATGGGGGAGGCGGCCTGCCAGGCCAGCGACTGCTCCAGCAGCTCCACGGACGCGGCGACCGGCACCGGGCCCCCGCCGGCCGGCGCCAGCGGGCTGCCGAACAGCCGGATGCGCAGGCGGCGCAACGGCAGCAGCCACACGTGGTCCAGATCGGCCGAGACGGCGAGCAGCAGCGCGGCTGCCGCCACCACGCACAGCGCCGACCAGCCGGGCCGCCGGATCATCTCGGTCCACCAGGCGGTGGTCGCCGTGGCCGCCGCGACGCCGCCGAGCAGCACCAGTCCGGCCCGGGCGAACGACCGTGCGCCGATGGGCCCTTCGGCGCGGGCGCTGCACCCGCAGGAGGACTCGGGGGCCGTCACCTTCGCGTAGCCGAGGTAGCCGACGAAGCCGGCGCCGAGAACGGCGGTGGCCACGCCGGGCACGACTGCGCGCGGGGCGGCCAGCAGGGCGGCGGCGACGGCCAGTTCGGCCGCACCGACGGCACGCAGGGCCTGCCCGGCGCGCCGGCCGTCGTTCAGGACGCGCACCAGCACGGTGTTGGCCGCCAGTTGGGCGGTGCGGCGGCCGAACAGCTTGCCGGCGCCGGTGACCGCCAGCAGCACGCCGCACAGCAGCGGCGCGAGGTCGGAGACGATCGGGATCATCGCACCGTCCCCTCAGTGCCCGACGGTGACACGGGCGATGTCGATCGCGTCGTCCTCGGGCCGCCAGGCGCCGAGGATCTGCGCGGACTGGCCGATCCGCACCCGCGACAGGTCGGAGGTCAGGGCGCCGCCCAGGTAGGAGGCGGTGGTGGTGTCGGCGACGATCCGCCCGACCACCGCGTGGTCCTGCGCGCCGTGCGCGAGGTGCAGCCGGTCCTTCGCGATGCCCTTGACCGTGCAGTAGAGGTTGACGATGTTGACCCACACCGCGTCGGCGGCGATCGTGCCGTCGGGCATGTCGACCCCGCGCGCGTAGAGGCCGTCGCCGACCTTGATCTCCTCGGCGGTGGTCGGGCGCAGCTTCCAGACGCTCGTGGCGTTGGTGAGCTGGATGAGGTGCTGGTCCCCGTACGATCCGGCGACCTCCAGCACGCTGCCGTTGATCGCGGTGATCCGGCCCTCGGCGAACGCCGACTTGGCGATGGCCGGGTCGAGCGAGGGCATGGGCGCGGCGAACGCGGCGTCCGCGTCCAGGCCGCCGAGCGCCGACGCGCCCACGATGGTGGCGCCGCCGAGCGCGGCCGTGGTGAGGAAGCGCCGGCGGTCGATGCCGCGGCGTTCGGGGCTGTCCTGACGGTGGCTCATGTCGGTCCTGTCCTTCCCGGTCGGGGTGGGTGCTCGGCGGTCACTCGTAGATGTAGACGGGCAGCTTGCCCGAACTGAGGTTCCCGATCACCGAGAAGGCGGCGGGCGTCAGGTCGATCACGCGGTTGGTGCGGCAGGAGCCGTTGCAGCAGGTGGACTCGCCGCAGAAGCTCTGGGTGCGCGGGCCGCAGTCGGCGACGGTGACGCAGACGGTGGCGCCCGAGCACTGGTGCCGGACGTTCATCACCGAGCCGCAGCCGCGGCGCGCCATGTTCTCGCCGCACAGGTCGGGCCGGGTGATGCTGAAGCACGCCGCGGAGGCGTTGGGCCAGGCGGCCTGGTGGGCGCTGGAGTTGCAGGTGCCGCAGGCGCCGCCGCCGGCGCTGCCGCACGGTCCCCAGGAACTGCCGCAGCAGAACCAGGTGGTCTCACCGGCCCAGAGGCTGGTCGATCCGCAAGCCATGTCGATCTCCTTCGCTTGCCCAGGAGGAATGTCCTGTGCATGACAATTCAGAAACGGCACAGCTCCGTCGTGGAGTGGGGGGCCGCGACGGACCGGGAGGGGCTCTCCTGCTGTGCCGTACGAGTCGGATGAGTCGGCAGTGCAGGTGGAACAGGAGCCATGATGCGCGTTTCTACGCGCGTCCGCCAGAGGGAAGAAGGGGGCTGACGAAACGGCTGTGGTTCGGTCCCCGGGCCGCGAAAGGCTACCGGGCGGCCCGCGGACCGGACGGCGCGGCCCGCCCCACCGCCTCCACCAGCGGCAGCACCCGCGGCGCCACCCGCTCGCGCAGCGCGATCTCGGTCCGCGTGCGCACCACGCCCGGCAGCTGGATGAGCCGCTGGATGACGTCCTCCAGGTGCCCGTTGTCCTTGGCCACCACGCGCGTGAACAGATCGCCGCCGCCGGTGATGGAGTACGCCTCGATGATCTCCGGTACCGCCGCCAGCGCCTGCCCGACCTCGTCGAGATGCCCCTGGGTGACCTCGACGCGGACGAACGCCAGGACCGGGTGCCCGAGCGCCGCCGGCGACACCCGGGGACCGGCGGTGGTCGTCACGCCCTCCCGCTCCATCCGGTCCAGCCGGGCCTGCAGCGTGCCCCGGGCCACCCCGAGGATGCGCGCGTACTCGCGCACGCTGGTCCTCGGCTGCTCCAGAAGCAGCCGGAGGATGCGGGCGTCCAGGGCGTCGACGGGCATGGTCCAGTGGTCCCCTCGTGGTCGTGATCCGTGCCTGGTCACGGTACCAATGGCACAGTCACTCGCGCTTCGTTTGAGCCATCGCCCCGACGGGTGCTTTCCTGGTGGTGACGACGGCGTTGCGGGTTCCCGGTCGCGGGTTCCCGCAACGCCTTTGTCATGCCCGGCGGGACCTTCGCGCGGGCACAGGCACCGACGACCACGACGACCACGAACAGAGGTGGGACCGCACAGGTGAAGAGGATGTTCGTCGCACCGGACCCGGGGCACGCGAGGCTGCGCTTCGCGGCCCGCGCCCTGCTGGGCATATCGGCGGCCGTCGCCGCCGTCCTGCTCGCCGGGCTCCCGGCGCCCGCCGCCTGCGCCGGGGGCCTGGCCGCGCTCCTCGCCTTCTTCACCGTCGCCGACCCGACCGCGCGGCGGCAGGCCGTGACCACCGCCCTGCTGCCGGCCGTCGGCCTGCCCGTGCTCGCGCTGGCCGCCTGCCTGGACCCGCACCCGCTGCTGCGGGACGCCGCGTTCGTCGCCGTGGTGGGCGCGGGCGTCTACGCCAGGCGCTGGGGAGCGCGCGGCCACGCGCTCGGCGTCTTCGGCTTCATGATGTTCTTCGTCGCCCAGTTCCTGCACGCAGTCCCCGGCGATCTCCCGGAACTCACCGCGGCCCTCGCCCTCGGCCTGGGCTGCGCGGCGACCGTCCGCTTCGGCCTGTGGTGCTACGAACGCGGCAGCGTGCCGCCGCCCGCCGTCGACCTGCCCCAGCGGCGCGGGCTGCGCCGGCCGACCACACGCCAGGCCGTGCAGGCCGCCGCGGCCGCCGCGGCGGCGCTGGCACTCGGCGAGGCCGTCTCCGGCGACCGCTGGTACTGGGCGGTGGCCGCGACCTGGTGGATCTTCGTCAACACCGCCTCGCGCGGCGAGACGCTGGTACGCGGCTTCCGCCGGGTCCTCGGCACCGCGACCGGGATCGCCGCCGGCTTCGCGCTGGCGATCCCGCTGCACGGCGCCACCGTCCCCTGCCTCTTGCTGGTCGCCGTGTGCGTCTTCGGCATCTTCTACAGCGCCCAGGTCTCCTACAGCTGGATGACCTTCTTCGTCACGGTGATGGCCGGATCGCTCTACGGCCTGCTGGGCGTGCTGCACCCCGGGCTGCTGGTACTGCGGCTGGAGGAGACCGGCGCGGGCGCGCTGAGCGCCGCACTGGCCGTGCTGCTCGTGCTGCCGGTCACCACCCACGCGGCCACCGACGCCTGGATCCAGCGCGCCCTGCACGCGGTCCGGGACGCCGCGGCGAGCCTGGAGGACGGGCACGGCCCCGCGGTGGCCGTGCGCGCCGCGGAACTCGACCTGGTGCTGGGCCGGGTCCGGGCGTCGGTGGCTCCGCTGGTCCACCCGCTGAGCCCGCTGCGGGCACGGCGGGCGCGCGCCCGCCGGGTGCTGGAACTGCTGGACGCCTGCGCCCACCAGGTGCGCGGCCTCGCCGAGACCGCCGCGCACCCCGGCGCCGGGCAGGACGAGCGGCTGCGGGCCGCCGTCCGCCGGGTCGAGGAAGCCGTGCTGCGTCTCGTCGGACGTGCCGGAGAGGCGCCCGGAACCGTGCCGGCCGCGGTCGCCGCCGGACCCGCGCCCTGCCCGCGGGCCGACCGCGCCCTGGCACACCTGCACGGCCTGGAGACGGCGCTCGCCGACCTGGCCGCGCCGCTGCACGCCGACCCGCGCACCGCCCTCGCGTCCTGAGGCCGGCCCGGCCGGGAACCGCGTCCGGTCCGCGGCGTGCGGGGCTGCGCGCCCCGACGTCACGACAGGGCGGTCCGACGTCTCCGGGGCCGCCCTGAGGGCTCCGGCGGGGCCTGAGAGCCGCCTGCGGGCCGTCCCGGGACCACTGGGTGGCCCCGGGGGCGACGTAACCGGCATCACGTACTACTCTCAGCCGCCGTACAGACATCAGGCGGAAGAGGTACGGCAGTGGCCGGGCACGCTTACATCGGGTCGTTCACGTCGGCGGGGGGCCGCGGGCTCACCGCTGCCGGCGTGGACCCGGACACGGGAGCGCTCACCGCGCTCGGGGACACGGCCGAGGTGCCCAACCCCTCCTTCCTCACCCTCTCCGCCGACGGGCGGACCCTCTACACGGTGAGCGAGACCGAACCCGAGGGCGCCGCGGCCGCGTTCTCCCTGGCCGACCCCGCCGCCCCCGCACTGCTCGGCGCGCCGGTGCCGGTGCGCGGCGGCGCCCCCACCCATCTGAGCGTCCATCAGGGCCACCTGCTCACCGCCAACTACGCGGCCCCGGGCAGCGTCACGGTCCTGTCCCTGCGGGAGGACGGCGGCCTCGGCGAGGTCCGCTCCGTCCTGGAGCACGAGGGCGACGGACCCAACCGGGAACGCCAGGAGGGCCCGCACGCCCACGCCGTGCTGCCCGACCCCAGCGGCCGCTGGGCGGTCAGCGTCGACCTGGGCACCGACTCGGTGCGGGTCTGCGAACTCCTCGCCGACAGCGGTGAGCTGGAGATCGAGCGGGAGCTGGGGCTGCGCTCGGGCATCGGCCCCCGCCACCTCACCTTCCACCCCGACGGCGGCCACGCCTACGTGATGAACGAACTCGACTCCGTCGTCACCGTGTGCCGCTTCGACTCGGAGAAGGGCAGCCTGCGGCCGCTCGCCGAGGTGCGGGTGCTGCCCGACGGCAGCGACGGCGAGAACTACCCGTCCGAGCTGGTGATCTCGCCCGACGGCCGGTTCGCGTGGGCCGCCAACCGCGGGCACAACAGCATCGCGGTGCTCACCGTCGACGCGAGCGGCGAGAAGCTCGAACTCGTCGACACCGTGAGCTGCGGCGGCGACTGGCCGCGGCACCTCACCCTCGACCCGGCCGGCACCCGCCTCTACGCGGCCAACGAGCGCTCCGGCGACGTCACCTGGTTCGACGTCGACCCGGCGACGGGCATCCCCGAGCAGGCCGGTTCGCTGGCCCTGCCCGCCGTGTCCTGCGT
>NZ_JAINZZ010000095.1 GCF_019890725.1 Actinacidiphila acidipaludis | reverse complement strand
GTCCCCGCGCAGTACACGCCCGCGCCGGCGGGCCACGCGACGGCGGCCTGGGGCCGCGGCGCCCCGGCGATGTCGCGGCTCGACCCGGCCGGCGCCGCCCTGGCGCTGCCCGTGCCGCACGCCGACCCAGCCGACCCCAACGCGGGCTTCCTCGCCGGGCTTTCGGCGGCCGCGCCGGCCGAACTCGTCGCGGCGCTGGCCTCCGCGCCCGCCGACTCGCCGGAGAAGCGGCTGCGCGAGCTGCGCGCCCGCCTCGAACTCGGTGACCGCGAGGGCGCCCGGCAGGTGCTGCACTCCCTCGGCGACGACGCGGCCGACGGCGACGACTGGCGGGTGGTGTGGCACCGCGGCCTCACCGCCCTGTGCGCCGGCGACAACGGCACGGCCGCGCTCAGCTTCGACGCCGTCTACGACGCCTTCCCGGGCGAGCCCGCGCCGAAGCTGGCGCTGGGCGTGTGCGCGGAGGTGCTCGGCCAGCTCGACAACGCCGCCGAGTACTACCGGCTGGTGTGGACGACCGACCAGAGTTACGTCAGCGCCGCGTTCGGGCTCGCACGGGTGCTCCTGAAGTCCGGGGACCGCGAACGCGCCGTCCGGGCGCTGGAGTCGGTGCCCGAGTCGTCGATCCACTTCACCGCGGCACGCGTGGCGGCGATCAGGGCCCGGCTGCGGGACCGGTCGCCGCAGGAGTCCCTGCTGCCGGACCTGCGGGCCGCCGCGGTGCAGGTGGAGGCGCTGCAGCGGCAGGGTCTGGACACCGACCGGCGCGAGCAGCTGGCCACCGAGGTGCTCGGCAGCGCACTGGACTGGGTGCTCGCCGGCCGTGTCGGCGCACCCGCCGGGGTCCCGGCGGGCGTACCGTCGGGAGCGGGCCAGGGTGTCCTCGGTGCCGAACTCAGCGAGCGCGGGCTGCGGTTCGGCCTGGAACGCTCGTACCGGGTGCTGGCCCGGCTCGCCCGCGAGGACGGTGCGAGGATCGAACTGGTGGAGCGCGCCAACCGCTTCCGCCCCAGGACCTGGGTGTAACACATGCCACCACTGCCCGAGTCGGCCCCCTCCGCGGCTCCCGCGATCCCCGCGGTCTGCCCGGTGTGCGCCGAACCCCTCGACGCCGAGGACCGCTTCTGCGGCCACTGCGGCCATGACGTCTCGGCCCCGGCTCCCGCGGGCCGCGCCCCCGGCACACCCGTCGGGGCCCAGCGGGCCGGCGAGCCGTCCGCCGCCGCCGCTGCCTCCGCCGGCGACGGCACCCCCGGCGACGGCACCCCCGGCCACGCGGCCGGGGACGGCGACCCCGACGCCTTCCGGCTCGCGCCACCGGGCGCGACGGCCGCCGCTCCCCCGGGAACCTCCGGTGCGGCCGCGGACGACCCGGGTCAGGAGGCGGCCGCGAACGCCGACGGCGGCGCGGACACCGGCGGTAGCGGGGACACCCTCGTCCTCGGCGCGCCCTCCCGGCTCGCCGACCCGCGCGAAGAGGAACCCGCCGCCGCGGCCACCGCCGAGAGCGGCCCGGTGTGCGTGGCCTGCGGCGTCGGCGGCGTGGACGACGACGGCTACTGCGAGCACTGCGGCCACGCCCAGCCCCGCCAGCGCGACCACCAGGAGAAGGAACTGGAGGGCGTCGCGGCGGTCAGCGACCGGGGGCTGCGGCACCACCGCAACGAGGACGCCTTCGCCATCGCCGCCGCGTCGCTGCCCGACGGCAGCCCCGCGGTGTCCGCGGTCGTGTGCGACGGCGTGTCCACCGCCTACCGGCCCGACGACGCCTCGGCCGCCGCGGCGGTTGCCGGCAGCGAGTCGCTGCTGGGCGCGCTGGAGCGCGGGGCGAACGCGAAGGAGGCGATGCACGGCGCCCTCATGGCCGCGTTCGAGGCCGTCACCGCGCTCGCCGACGAGGAGCCGCCCACCGACGGGCGGGTGCACCACAACGCCCCGGCCTGCACCTGCGTGAGCGCCGTGGTGACCGGCCCGGTCTTCACCGTCGGCTGGATCGGTGACAGCCGTGCCTACTGGATCCCCGACGACCGCAGCCGTCCGCCGGCGCGGCTCACCGAGGACGACTCGTGGGCGGCCCGGATGGTCGCCGCCGGACTGATGTCCGAGGCCGAGGCGTACGCCGACGCGCGCGCCCACGCCATCACCGGCTGGCTGGGCGCGGACGCGGTCGAGGTCGACCCTCACGTCGCGGCCTTCCAGCCGGACGAGCCGGGGGTGATCGTGGTGTGCACCGACGGGCTGTGGAACTACGCCGAGTCCGCGACGGACATGGCGGACGCCGTTCCGGCCGACGCCCGTTCGCGGCCGCTGGCGAGCGCCCGGGCCCTGCTCGGCCTGGCGCTGGACGGCGGCGGCCACGACAACGTAACAGTCGCCGTGCTGCCGTTCCCGGCGGCCGTGTCGCGGGCAGGATTCCCCTCCGCCTGACCGATCAGGACGCCGGGGGGGCAGGGCAGGCAGAGGGCTTCACGAACGGGGTTGGCGATGCCGAAGTTTTCCAAGTCGAACGTGCCGCAGTTCTCGGTCGACGTCTACCAGAACGAGTACCTGCCCGAGGGGGGCCGGGAGGTCAACGCGATCGTCACGGTCACCGCGACCGGCGGCGGCACGTCCGGGGGCAGGCCGCTGGACGGCGGGACGCCGGCGCCGGACGCGGGCGTCGTCGTCATGGTCGACTGCTCGGGCTCGATGGACTACCCGCCGACCAAGATGCGCAACGCCCGCGACGCCACGGCCGCGGCGATCGACACCCTGCGCGACGGCGTCGCCTTCGCGGTCGTCGCCGGGACGCACCAGGCGCGTGAGGTCTACCCGGCCGACGGCGGCCTGGCGACAGCCGATCCGGCCACCCGCGCGCAGGCCAAGCAGTCGCTGCGCAAGCTGACCGCGGGCGGCGGGACCGCCATCGGCACCTGGCTGAAGCTGGCCGACCGCCTGCTGGCCGGCCACGACGTGGCGATCCGGCACGGCATCCTGCTCACCGACGGCCGCAACGAGCACGAGAAGCCGGAGGACCTGCGGGCCGCGCTGGCCGCCTGCGCCGGCCGGTTCACCTGCGACGCGCGCGGCGTGGGCACCGACTGGGAGGTCAAGGAGCTGACCGGCATCGCGTCCGCGCTGCTCGGCTCGGTGGACATCGTCGCCGACCCGGAGGGCCTGGCCGCCGACTTCCAGTCGATGATGGAGAACGCCATGGGCAAGGAGGTCGCGGACGTCGCCCTGCGCCTGTGGACCCCGCAGGGCGCCGAGATCGCCTTCGTCAAGCAGGTGGCGCCCACCGTGGCGGACCTCTCCGCCCGCCGTACGGAGTCCGGTCCGCGGGCCGGCGACTACCCCACGGGCTCGTGGGGCGACGAGTCCCGCGACTACCACGTGTGCGTCCGGGTGCCGGCCGCCGGCGTCGGCCAGGAGATGCTGGCCGCCCGGCTGTCGCTGATGCTGCCACAGCCCGGCGGCGCCCCGGAGGCGCTGGCCCAGGGGCTGGTGCGGGCGGTGTGGACCGACGACATGGCCGCCTCCACCCGGATCAGCCCGCAGGTCGCCCACTACACCGGGCAGGCCGAGCTGGCCCAGGTGATCCAGCAGGGCCTGGAGGCCCGCAAGGCCGGCGACCTGGACAGCGCGACCGCCAAGCTGGGCCGCGCGGTGCAGCTGGCCAGCGCCTCGGGCAACGAGGACACCGCCAAACTGCTGGCCAAGGTCGTCGACGTGGTCGACGCGGCGAGCGGTACTGTGCGGCTGAAGGCCAGGGTCGCCGACGCCGACGAGATGACGCTGGAGACACGGTCGACGAAGACCGTGCGCGTGAAGAAGTAGCCGACGGGCCGTAGTGCTCGCGCACGACCTGTGGATCCGCCCCCGGGGGGTGGAGGGGAGCCGGTGCCATGCCGATCTGTCCGAACGGACACCAGTCGGGAACCGACGACTGGTGCGAGGTCTGCGGGATGCGGATGAGCCCGCCCGCCGCGCCCGCGCCGGGTCACGGTTCACGCCCGTCCTCGTCGTATTCGTCGTCGTACTCCTCGTCGTCGGCGTCGCCCGCCTCGGCGCCGCCGGCCTCCCCCTCGCCGCCCGGTTTCGAGGGCGAGCCGACGGCGGTGGCCGAACTGTGCCCGCAGTGCGGCACGCCGCGTGAGGGCACCGCGCTGTTCTGCGAGGAGTGCCGCTACAACTTCCGTACGCGTTCGGCGTCGGCTCCGCCGCCCGGGCCGCAGCACGGCGGGATGCCGTCCGGGTTCCCGCCCCTGTCCGTCCCGCGGCCCGGTCCTGGCGTGCCGCCGTCCGCCGCCCACTCCCCCGGGGTGCCGGCGGCGTCCGAGGCGTCCACCGGGATGCCCCCGGCGGGCGCTCCCCCGGCCGCCGTTCCGCCGCCCGCCGTCCCGCCGACCGCGCCCGGTTATCCGCCCTACCAGCGCTACGAGTCGCAGCGTTCGCGTCCCTCGCAGATCAACCGGCCCGCGGAGCCGGTCCCTTCGGAGTCGGTCACGCTGGCCTCGGGATCGGGCGACTTCCTGCTCGATCCGCCCTCCACCCCGGCCCAGCGGCCGGCGCCCGGCTCCGGCGCGTCCTCCGCGGCGACCTCCGTGTCCCAGGCGCCGTCCTCAGTGCCGACGGTGGTGCCGTCCCAGCCCTCCCAGCCCTTCCAGCCCTCCCAGCCCTTCCAGCAGGCGCGCGGCACGGCCTGGACGGCGGTGGTCGCCACCGACCGCGAGTACTTCACCGCGATGATGGCCCGCAGCGGGCCGGAGTCGCACGGCCTGTACTTCCCGGCGTTCTCGCCCGAGTTGCAGGTGCCGATGACCGGCAACCAGATCACCATCGGCCGCCGCCGCCACAGCACCGGCGAGGCGCCGGACATCGACCTGTCCCGCGCCCCGGAGGACCCCGGGGTGTCCCACAAGCACGCGGTGCTGGTCCAGCAGCCCGACGGCGGCTGGGCGGTGGTCGACCAGGACTCCACCAACGGCACCACCGTGAACCTCGCCGAGGAGCCGATCCGCCCGTACACGCCGGTGCCGCTCGCCGACGGCGACCGCGTGCACGTGGGCGCGTGGACGACGATCACCGTCAAACGGAACTGACCGCCGACCGGTTCGGTCCCGCACGCCGGACCGTCCCGCCGCGCACCCGCACGGATGACCAGCACGGCTCGCCGCTTGTGAAGGAGGCCCCTGTCCATGGCAGAGCAGCCGGCGGTCCGCCGCCTGAACCTGGGCTGGTTCATCCGGCCGGGGTCCGAGACGGCCGACGGTGCGCCGCGCGTGGAACCCGCGCTGGCCTATCTGGTGCGTCACGACGGCGAGTTGCTGCTCTTCGACACCGGCATCGGCACCGCCGACCCGGAGACCGACGCGCACTACCGGCCGTACCGGCGCCCGTTGCCGGAGGCGCTGGCCGCGGCCGGTGCGGAGCCGTCGGACGTCTCGGTGGTCGTCAACTGCCATCTGCACTTCGACCACATCGGCGGGAACCCGCTCTTCGCGGGCACCCCGATCCTGGTGCAGGCCGCGGAGATGGCCCTGGTGCGCGGCGGCGAGCACACCCCCGGGCACCTGGTGGACTTCGCCGGCGCCGCCTACGAGGAACTGCCGGGCGAGGCCGAGATCCGGCCGGGCCTGTGGGTGATCCCGACGCCCGGCCACACCGCGGGCCACCAGTCACTGGTGGTGCGCCGCCCCGACGGCACGGTGATCCTCGCCGGGCAGACCCACGCCTCGGCCTCGGACTTCGCCGCGGCCCGGCTGGCCGGCACCGCGGCCGCCAGCGGCGCTCGGCCGCCGCTGCCGGAATCCGACGCATGGCCGCGGCGGCTGCTGGAGTTCGACCCCCGCCGGGTGCTGTTCGCGCACGACGCGTCCGTGTGGGAGCCGGCCGGCTGAGGCGGGCGCGCTGTCCGGCGCACGACCCCGCCAGGGCGCGCGGCACGCGCCGTCGGCCTCACGGCGGCCCCGGAGGCGTCAGCCGTCGAGGTCCCAGGTGTGCGGGCCCCGGGGGTCGTCGCGCCACAGCCACTGGCGGGCGCCGTCCACGCTGATCCCGTAGCGGGCGCGATCGGGATGCCGCCCGCTGAACAGCTCGTCCCCGACCCGCGCCTGCGCACGGCCGGCCCGGGAGCCGCGCAGCGCCACGAAGTACGCGGGCGTGTGCAGGAACCGCCCCTCGGCCCGCTCCGGCCCGTGCACGGTGAGCGCGGCGAGCCCCGTGGCGACGGGCGCGAGCACCAGCCCGCCCGGACGGCACTGCGCCAGCCAGGCCTGGGGGATCGCGGGCACGGCGCAGGTGACCACGATCCGGTCGTACGGAGCGCGCGGCGCGTGCCCGAGCGCGCCGTCGCCGGTGACGACGGCCACCGAGCGGGCGGCGGGTGTGCCGTAGGCGTCCAGGTGCGCGCGGGCCGCCGCGGTGATCTCCTCGTCGAGGTCGATGGTGGTGACCGCGTCCGGGCCCAGCCGGTGTGCCAGCAGCGCCGCGTTGTAGCCGGTGCCCGCGCCGATCTCCAGCACCCGGTGGCCGTCCCGCACGTCCAGTGCCTCGCACATCCGCGCCATCAGCGAGGGCTGGCTGCTGGAGGACACCAGCTCCCCCGCGACCACATGGGTGGCGATCGGCCGGTCCGCGTACGCCGAGGCGAGCCGCCGCAGCCGGCTGCCCGGATCGAGGGCGTCCTCGGGCAGCTCGTCCAGGCCGTAGCCGAGCACGAACACATGCCGCGGCACCTCGGTGAACGCCGCCCGCCAGGCCGGGTCGGTGAGACCGCCGCCCGCGACGATGCGCCGCACCATCCGGGCCCGCAGCATCCGCGCGGCCGCCTGCTGGCGGTCGTCGTACCCGGCTTCGTCCGCGGCCCCGGCCATGCCTCCATCGTGCGCCCGGGCCCCCGCGGGTAGGAAGCGGACGGCCCTTCGGGACGGCGGTATGGTCCGCCGCGCCGTCTGCGACGATAGAGAGGTGAATGAGATCCCGCGCGGCACGCTGCAACAGCAGACGTTCTACGAGCTGGTGGGCGGTGAGGAGACCTTCCGCCGGCTGGTGCACCTCTTCTACCAGGGCGTGGCGGAGGACCCCGAACTGCGGGCGATGTACCCGGAGGAGGACCTGGGCCCGGCCGAGGAGCGGCTGCGGCTGTTCCTGATGCAGTACTGGGGCGGTCCCCGCACGTACAGCGACGAGCGCGGCCACCCCCGGCTGCGGATGCGCCACGCGCCGTTCAAGGTGGACAAAGCCGCGCACGACGCCTGGCTGCGCCATATGCGCGCGGCCGTCGACGCCTTGGAGCTGGACCCCGCTCACGAGCAGCAACTCTGGGACTACCTGGTGTATGCGGCCGCCTCGATGGTGAACACGCCGGGCTGACCTGCCCTTTCAGCCGCCAGTACCAGCCTGGGACCGGCCGTGCGACCGGCCGCGGAGGAATGTCCGCACAGCGGTCGGTCACGATCGCATTGCGACAATCTCCGCCACTTCACCACACCCCCCTGTTTTGAGAGCATCCGGTCAGCAAGAGAACGGGGGGGAACACTGGTGACCGGGTTCGTACTGCTGCGTGTCCGCGCCCACCGGCTGCTGCTGGCCGCCGCCGCACTGACGGTGGTGCTCACCACGAGCGCGCTGGCCGTCTTCACGGCCTTCACCGGGGCGATCGGGGACGCGGCACTGCGCCGCACCCTGGAGCACCAGGCGGCCGACCGCTCCACCGTCGAGGTGCACGCGGACGTCGGCGGCACCGACCCCGGCCCGCTGGACGCCGCGGTGCGCAAGCAGCTGACCGGCTCCTTCGCCGGGCTCCCCGCGAAGGTGTTCAGCAGCACGCAGTCCGGGCCGTACGGCCTGCCGTTCTCCCTGCGGCCCGCGAACGCGCTCAAGACCACCGACCCGGACCTCACCCTGCTGGCCTCCTTCGACCGGTCGCGGATGACGCTGGTCTCCGGCACCTGGCCCGCGGCGGCGGCCAAGGGCTCCGGCGAGGTGCAGGTGGCCATGCCCCAGGCCGCCGCCCAGCCCCTGAAGATCACGCCCGGCCGGGCCGTCACGCTCGCCGACCGCCTGGGCGGCCCCCCGCTGCGGATCCGCGTCACCGGCGTCTTCCGTCCGGCCGACCCCGCCTCCCCGTACTGGCACCTCGACCCGCTGGACGGGCGCGGGGTGCACACCCTGGCCTTCACCACGTACGGGCCGCTGCTCGTCGACGGCGGCACCTTCGCCTCCGGCCGGGTGGCCGCCGCGAACATGGCCTGGCAGGCCGCGGGCGACTTCCGCGGGGCGACGACATCCCGCATGGGGTCCATCGAGCAGTCGGTGAACCAGACGCTGGAGAACCTGCACGACGACGAGGCCACCGCGCAGACGCAGTCGCAGAGCAGCCTGCCCGACCTGCTGGAGGCGCTGCGCCGCAGCATGCTGGTCACCCGCTCCACGCTGCTGATCGGCGCGCTGCAGCTGGTGATCCTGGCCGGCTTCGCGCTGCTGCTGGTCGCGCAGCTGCTCACGGAGGAACGTGCCGGGGAAACGTCACTGCTGCGGGCCCGCGGCGGATCCCGCGCACGGGTCGGGCGGCTGGCGGTGGTCGAGGCGCTGCTGCTGGCGGTGCCCGCGGCCGTGATCGCGCCGCTCCTCGCCGGTCCCGTCACCAATCTGCTGGCCGGGACCGGGGCGATGGCCCGCACGGGAGTGAGCCTGAGCGGCGCCGGCGGCGCCTCCGCCTGGCTCGTCGCCCTGTGCGCCGCCCTGGCCTGCGCCTTCGCGGTCGTGACGCCGGCCCTGCGGTCCGGCGGGTCCTTCGCCGCCCGCGGCCGGCGCGGGGCGGTGCCCGGCGTGCTGCAGGCGGGCGGGGACATCGCGCTCCTGGTGCTCGCGGGCGTGGCCTTCTGGCAGCTCCGGCAGAGGGCCTCGGGCGGCGGCGCGCTCAGCGCCACCACCGGCGGCACCCTCGGCATCGACCCGGTGCTGGTCGCCGCCCCCGCGCTGTGCCTGCTGGCCGGCACCGTGCTGGTGCTGCGCGTGCTGCCACTGGTCGCGAAGCTCGGCGAGCGGCGGGCCGCCCGCGGCCGCGGCCTCGCGCTCGCCCTGGCCGGCTGGCAGCTCGCCCGGCGGCCCCGCCGCGGCGCGGGCGCCGCGCTGCTGCTGGTGCTGGCCGTCGCCATGGGCATGTTCGCCATCGGGCAGGGCGCGAGCTGGGACCGTTCGCAGCACGACCAGGCGGACTTCTCGGTCGGCTCGGACCTCCGCGTCACCGGCATGACGACCCCGCCGTTCGGCCAGGCCGGCATCTTCGCCTCCGTGCCCGGCATCACCGCGGCCGCGCCCGCGAACCGGCAGGAACTGCTGCTGACCCAGCAGCGGCACGCCACCGCCCTGATCATCGACGCCCAGCGGGCCGGCCAGGCCATGCACTTCCGTTCCGACCTGACCGAGGGCCGCACGACCGCGGACCTGATGAAGCCCCTCTACGCCGGGGTCGGGCAGCACGACGACGGCGTGACGCTGCCCGAGGACACCCGCCAGGTGACGTTCACGGCGACGCTGAAGGTCACCGCGGCGAAGACCGGACGCCCGCTCGCCGAGCCGGTGACCGACCACCTGCTCGCCACCGTGACCGACGCCGAGGGCATCGACTACCAGGCCGCCGTCGGCGACATCCTGGGCGACGGGCTCCCGCACCCCGTCACCCTCGACCTCGCCGCCCAGGCCGGCCCGCACGGCTCCGCGGCCGGACCGCTGCGGATCACCGCCCTGAACCTGGTCTACGACGTCCCTTCCGCACAGGCCGAGAACGGCGCGCTGACCCTCCGCGACGCGCGGGTGACCGGCGCGGAGGGCGCCACGAAGCCGCTGACGGTGCCGGCCGGCCGGGAGTGGACGGTGGACTCGAACTTCGACGACCTCAGCATGGGCAACCAGCCGGGCAAGGTGGGACCCAGCTCGTCCGAACCGCAGATCGGCGGCCCGACCGTGCTGGCGCTGCGCTACGCCACCGGGAACGTGACCTTCACCCCGCAGTACCCGTGGTCCAGCGTCCCGTCGGTGAGCGTGCACATGCAGGCGCCCACCCCTCCGGCCCCCGCGCTGGCCGGCATCGCCACCGACTCCTACCTCAAGGCGGTCGACGCGAAGGTCGGGGACCGCGTGCAGGTGCAGCTCAACGGCGTCGACACCTTCGTCAAGATCACCGCCGCGGTGAAGGCGATGCCCGGCACCGGGGACGACGTCTACAACGTGCAGCCGTCCGGAACAGCCGTGGCCGGCGACGACGAGTCCAAGTCCGCGGGCGCGCTGCTGCTGGACCTCCGGGCCGTCGACGCGGTGTTGAAGGCGAACGGCGGCCTCACCCTCGAGCCCAGCGAGTGGTGGCTGGCCGTCAGGCCCGGCGACAGCGCGAAGGTCGCGGCCGCCCTGCGCAGCCGCACGGACGTCGACACCGTGATGGTGCGGGACGAGTCCGCGGACGAACTCCGGGCCGACCCGCTGGGCGCGGGTCCGCAGTCGGCGCTGCCGGCGGCGGTGATCGCGGCCGCCGTGCTCGCGGCGGTCGGCTTCGCGGTGAGCGCCGTGGGCGCCATCCGCGAACGCAACGGCGAGTTCGCCGTGCTGCGCGCGCTGGGGGCGCCACGGCGCAAGCTGGCCCGCATGATCGCCGCCGAGCAGGGGCTGCTGGTGGTGATCTCACTGATCGTCGGTGTGGTGCTGGGAGCGCTGCTGACGCGGCTGGTGACACCGCTGATCGTGCTGACCTCGCAGGCCACCCGGCCGGTGCCGGACCTGCGGGTCGAGATGCCGGTGGGGCCGCTGGCCCAGCTGCTCGCGGTGGTGCTGATCGTGCCGCTGCTGGTGGTCCTGGCCACGGCGCTGCGGCGTGGCGATCCGGCGTCGGCGCTGCGGCGCCAGGGGGAGGACTGAGATGGCGGACGAGCAGAGGCCGGACGGGCAGCGGCCGCACGAGCAGAAGCCGGACGGGCAGAAGCCGGCGCACGGCACGGAGGGGGCCGGGATTCCGATTCCGGCCCAGGCGCGGGCCCGGCGCCCGGCGGACGAGGCGGCGGGGGATTCCGCGCACGTGAACGGTGCGGACGGGACGGACCCCGGGGGCAGTGCGGACGGCGGCGGGAACGCCGGCACGGAAGGCAACGGCACGCGGGGCAACGACGCTGAAGACAACGGTGCTGAAGGCGGCGCCGCTGAAGGCAACGCCACTGGGCAGGGCCGCGGGAGCGGACTGGCCTGGGTGCGGGTCAGGCTGCGCGCCGCACCGGCCGCGGCGGTGGCGACCTGCCTCCTGGTGCTGGTCACCGCACTGCTGGCCGCCGCACTCCCCCGCGCCGTCGACCGGTACGAGAACACCGCGCTGCGCCGGAGCGTGCTGAGCGCGCAGGTGCGCGACCGCGGTGTGTCCCTCGCGGACTCCTACACCCCCGGCGGCACGGAAGCCGGCGACATCGGCCCGTCGATGGACCGCATGGACACGGTGGAGCAGGAGTTCCAGGCCCTGGTCAGCCCGCCGATCCGGCTGCTGAGAGACCAGACGGTCATCGGCATGCGCTCCTCGGCCGAGGCCGACGTGACCGACCCCGAGGTGCCGCGGACCTCCTCCCACGACCCGGCCGCCTCTCTCGTCTCGCAACGGGACCTGCCCAGCCACCTGCGGATTTTGTCCGGGCGGCTGCCGCGTCCGGTCCAGTCGGCCGGGGCCACGTCGATCGAGGGCGTCGTCACCCAGAAGATGGCGCAGGTCCTGCACCTGAGGATCGGTCAGGTCGTGCACCTGAGCAGCACGTCGCCGACCACGGTGGCCGTGCGCATCGTCGGCATCGGCGTCCCCCGCGACCCGAAGGCGGCCTACTGGAACGAGGACGGCGACCTGCTCGCCCCTCACCTGACCACGCCGTTGACCCCGCCCGGCGACGAGCCCAAGACCTACTGGCACTTCACCGTGCTGGTCGACTTCACGGCGACCGGGACGATCCCGCGGCTCGGCCTGAGCGTCAACCTGTACTGGCACCACCCGATGGACACCGCCGTGCTGGCGGCACACGACATCCCCGCGGAGCAGCAGGAGCTGTCGTCGTTCGACAGCGGGCCGCTCTCGGTCGCCCTGCAGACCGACACCCAGTCGAACGTCCGCGTGGAGACCACGGTCGGCGCGCTGTTCGACGAGTTCACCACCGACCGCAAGGCCGCGGCGCCGCTGGTGCTGATCGCGGCCATCGGCGTGGGCACGACGGCGGCTGCGGTGCTGCTGATGGCCGGCGGGCTGGCCGCGGAGCGGCGGCGCGCCGAGATCGCGCTGCTGCGTTCGCGCGGCGGTTCGCTGCGCGGCATCGGACGGCGGCTGGCCGGCGAGACCGCCGCCGCGGCGCTGCCCGGAGGCATCGCGGGCACCCTGCTGGCCCTGGTGCTGCTGCCGACCGAGCGCTGGGTGCTGCCGGTGCTGCTGGGCGCCGTCGTGACGCTGGTGGCGCTGCTGGCCCTGCCGATGCGGGCGGCCTGGGCGGTGCGCAGACCGCGGCCCGCCGCCCGTGAGGACGTGACGGCGCTCAAGCCGTCGCGGCGCCGGCTGGTCGCCGAACTGACCGTCGCCGTCCTGGTGGTCGGCGCGGTGGTCGCCCTGCGGCAGCGCGGCACGGACCACGGCGACGATCCCTTCCTCGCGGCCGCGCCCGTGCTGGTCGCGATCGCCGCCGCTCTGATCCTGCTGCGGGTGTACCCGCTGCCGCTCCGGCTGCTGGCCCGGCCCACCGGGCGGTTGAGAGGCGCGGTCGCCCACCTGGGCCTGGCCCGGGCCGGACGTACCCCGGCCTCCAACCAACTGCCGCTGCTGGCCATGCTGGTGTCGCTCACCGTCGCCTCGTTCGGCGGCTCGGTGCTGGCGGGCATCGACCACGGCCGGGACCGGGCGGCGACCGCCACGGTCGGGGCGGACGCCCGGATCGACGCCCAGAACGACTTGGCCGCGCTCGCACGGCAACTCCCCGACCAGGTACGGAAGGTGCCCGGTGTCGGTCACGTCGTCACCGCGAGGGTGGAGAACAACAGCCCCAACACGCTGTTCCCCCTGCCCTGGTCGCTGGTGGTCGTCACTCCGGACGACTACGGGAAGCTGACCCGGGAGATCGGGCTGCCCTCCTTCCCCGCGTCGGTCTATCGCGGCTGGCACGGCTCGGGGCCGCTGCCCGCGGTGCTGTCGCCGAAGCTGGCGACGGCGCTGGGCGCCAAGACGACGCAGATCAACACAGGGGTCGGCGCGATCGACATCCGCCGGGCCGCCACGCTGACGACGACGCCGGCCGCGCCCGGCGACAACTTCATCATCGTCTCCTCCGACCAGCTGGGCGCCACCCACCCGGAGATGGCCGCCTACCGGCAGTACCTGGGCCCGACGGCCCTGCTGGCGATGGCCGCCCCCGGCCGGCAGATCGACACGGCGGCCCTGCACAAGGTGGCCGAGCACAGCACGACCCTGGTGAGCGTGCTGACCCGCGCCGAGCAACGGGCCGCCATGTCGGACACGGCACTGCAGCACGGCGCCCGCATCATCTACCTGTGGGCGGTGGCGGCCGGGGCCGCGTACAGCGCGCTGGCGCTGCTCCTATCCCTGCTGCAGGCGGCACCGCAGCGGTCCACGCTGCTGGCCCGGCTGCGCACGATGGGCATGACGCGGCGGCAGTCGCGGCGGCTGGTGCTGCTGGAGATGTTGCCGCAGGCGCTGCTGGCCGCGGTCGGCGGTGTGCTGGTCGGGCTGGCGGTGATCCCGCTGCTCGGTCCGGGCGTCGACCTGCGGGCGCTGACCTTCGGGACCGGGCCGCGGTCCCTGGCTCCGGTCGACTTCGGGCTCGGCCTGCACGCCGACCCGTGGTCCCTGGCCCTGCCGTCGGTGGGGCTGGTGGTACTGGCCTGCGTGGTGCTGATCGCGCAGGTGTGGGTGAGCGGGCGGCGGCGAGAGAGCCAGGAACTGAGAGCGGGGGACCGGACATGAGCGGCGAAGGCGGCGAGGACGCGGTGCGGCAGGGGACGGACGAGGTGACCGGCGGCGGCAGCGGCGACGCGGGCGCGCGCGGCGGTGCGGTGCGCAGCCTCGCGGAGCTGGAGCGGCAGGTCGCGGAGCGGCGGCAGCGGCCGGCGTACGGCGAGGACGCGCTCATCAGCTGCGACCGGCTGGTGCGGATCTTCACGGCGGACGGCGTCGAGGTGCAGGCCCTGCAGGGTCTCGACCTGCTCGTCAACAAGGGCGAGCTGATGGCCCTGGTGGGGGCCTCAGGCAGCGGCAAGTCGACGCTGCTCAACATCCTCGCCGGGCTGGACGTCCCCACCGCCGGTGCGGCCTCGGTCGGCGGCTACGACCTGCTGTCCATGGACGCCGCGTCCCGGCTGCGCTACCGGCGGGAGGTCGTCGGCTTCGTCTGGCAGCAGACCGCCCGCAACCTGCTCCCCTACCTCACGGCCGCGCAGAACGTCGTGCTGCCCATGCAGCTCGCCGGACGCGGCGGCAGCTTCCGGGCCAAACGGCAGCGCGCCGCGCGGGCCACCGAGCTGCTGGACATGCTGGGCGTCGGCTACTGCCACGACCGGCACCCCGGGCAGATGTCCGGCGGTGAGCAGCAGCGGGCCGCCATCGCGGTGGCCCTCGCCAACAACCCGTCCGTCGTGCTGGCCGACGAGCCCACCGGCGAGCTCGACTCGGCCACCGGTGAGCAGGTCTTCGCCTCGTTCCGCACGGCCAACGAGGAGCTGGGCACCACGGTCGTCGTCGTCACCCACGACCACGCGGTGGCCGACGCGGTGCGGCGTACGGTCGCCATCCGCGACGGCCGCACCGCCTCCGAGGTCGTACGGCACACCGAGGTCGACGAGCACGGCCAGGAGTCGGTGGTGGCCAGGGAGTACGCCACGGTCGACCGGGCGGGACGGCTGCAGCTCCCCCGCGACTACACCGACACGCTGGAGATCCGTTCCCGGGTGCTGCTGGAGCTGGAGACCGACCACATCGGGGTGTGGCCGGACCGCCGCTCGGGCGAGGGGAAGGCGGAGCGGCAGGACTGAGGGGCGCCGGCTGGCCGGGGTGCTCGCTCAGGACCGGCCCGGACGGCTGATCGTGTCACCGGGCGGCCGGGCGGGTCATGTCCAGGGGCGCCGCGCGGCTCGTGTCCAGGTCCGGCGGGGTCGCCGGGCGGCGGGCCACGACGGTCGGGCCGGTGCCGCCCGGCTGCGGGTACGGATGTGGATACGAGTGGGGGTACGGGTGCTGACTCGGGTCAGGCGGTCGCGGGGCGCGGCGAGACGGTGAGGCCGGACGCGGCGGACTGACTGCTGCGCATGGCCACCGAGCCGTAGCCGGTGCGCAGGCGCAGCCACGGTCCCGCCGACAGCACGGCGATCTGCTCGTCGGACTGTCCGCCGGAGGCGCCCGGCTGGAGGAACCCGAGGGCGTGGGCGGCGTGGACGACGCGCAGGGTGACCCCGCGGGCGGGGCCGGCCAGCGGACGGGTCCACAACTCCTCGGCGAGAGCGTCCATTTCGGCCCGGGTCCGCTGCTCCGGGACCAGCGCCTCGGTACGCGAACGGAACTCCGCGACCGTGCGCGCCGCCGCCTCCCGCACCAGGGCGGGTTCGAGCACGGCGTCACGGTGCCAGCCGCCGCGCGGCGGCAGCAGCCCGGCCCAGGCGGGCCCGGTCACCGACGCGGGGACCCCGAACTCGCCGCCGGCCGCGGCCTCGGCGAGTGCCTCCAGCAGTTCGCCGGCCGACACCGTGGCATCGACCGGCACCGCGATGCCCGGGCCGCCGAGCGCGACGCTCTTGACGGCGAGCACGCCGCCGAACGGCGGCTGCCCGAAGACCCCGAGGGCGGGCTCGCCCTCGTCGGAACGCAGCCGCACCACGGCCGTCCTGTCCCAGCGGATCAGCCGGCCGAGGAAGGCGGAGAGCTCCGCCTCCCCCGCCCGTACGACGTCCGGATCCCCGGCGAGGGCGAGCCGCACCGTCATGCGGCCACGATCCCCTCGTCGTCCCGGAACTTCTCCAGGAACTCCTTCTCCTCCGGGGTGATCCGCCGCGGCTGCTTCTTGGCCAGGTTGTACGGCACCACGATCGTGGACGCCCGCGCGTAGAGGGCGTCCTCGTCCTTGACCTCGTAACGGACGGTCATGGACGCGGTCTTGATGTCCGTCACCCACGTCTCGATGACCACCGGCTCGTGGCGGTGGACCAGCGGACGCAGGTAGTCGATCTCGTGCCGGGCCACCACCGAACCGCCGGTGAAGGACGCGCTGCCCTCCCCCGGCGCCAGGCGGAACATGAAGTCGATCCGCGCCTCTTCCAGGTACCGCAGGAAGGCGACGTTGTTGACGTGCCCGAAGGCGTCCATGTCCGCCCAGCGCAGCGGGCAGCGGAAGATGTGGCGTGCCATCAGCCGCGCGTCAGCTTCCGGTAGGTGGCGCGGTGCGGACGGGCGGCGTCCGGGCCGAGCCGCTCGACCTTGTTCTTCTCGTACGACTCGAAGTTGCCCTCGAACCAGAACCACTTGGACTCACCCTCGTAGGCGAGGATGTGCGTGGCGACCCGGTCCAGGAACCACCGGTCGTGGGAGACGACCACGGCCGCACCGGGGAACTCCAGCAGCGCGTTCTCCAGCGAGGACAGCGTCTCGACGTCGAGGTCGTTGGTCGGCTCGTCGAGGAGCAGCAGGTTGCCGCCCTGCTTGAGGGTCAGCGCCAGGTTCAGGCGGTTGCGCTCACCGCCGGAGAGCACCCCGGCCGGCTTCTGCTGGTCCGGGCCCTTGAACCCGAAGGCCGACACGTAGGCCCGCGACGGCATCTCGACCTGGCCGACGTTGATGTAGTCCAGCTCGTCCGAGACCACGGCCCACAGCGTCTTCTTCGGGTCGATGTTGGACCGGCCCTGGTCGACGTAGGAGATCTTGACCGTCTCGCCGACCTTGATCGAGCCGGAGTCCGGCTGCTCCAAGCCCTGCAGCATCTTGAACAGCGTGGTCTTGCCGGCGCCGTTGGGGCCGATGACGCCGACGATGCCGTTACGGGGCAGCGTGAACGACAGGTCGTCGATCAGCACCTTCTCCCCGAACGCCTTCGACAGGTGCTCGACCTCGACGACGACCGAACCCAGACGCGGGCCCGGCGGGATCTGGATCTCCTCGAAGTCCAGCTTCCGCATCTTGTCGGCCTCGGCCGCCATCTCCTCGTAGCGGGCCAGACGCGCCTTGGACTTGGCCTGCCGCCCCTTGGCGTTGGAGCGGACCCACTCCAGCTCCTCCTTGAGGCGCTTCTGCCGCTTGGCGTCCTTCTGGCCCTCGACCTTCAGGCGGGAGGCCTTGTTCTCCAGGTAGGTGGAGTAGTTGCCCTCGTAGGGGATCGCCCGGCCGCGGTCGAGCTCGAGGATCCACTGCGCCACGTTGTCCAGGAAGTACCGGTCGTGGGTGACGGCGACGACGGTGCCCGGGTACTTCGCCAGGTGCTGCTCCAGCCACTGCACGGACTCGGCGTCCAGGTGGTTGGTGGGCTCGTCGAGCAGCAGCAGGTCGGGCGCCTCCAGCAGCAGCTTGCACAGTGCCACGCGGCGCCGCTCACCACCGGACAGGTTGGTGACCGGCCAGTCACCGGGCGGGCAGCCCAGCGCGTCCATGGCCTGCTCCAGCTGCGCGTCCAGGTCCCACGCGTTGGAGTGGTCGAGCTGCTCCTGGAGCTTGCCCATCTCGTCGAGGAGCTCGTCGGAGTAGTCGGTCGCCATCAGCTCGGCGATCTCGTTGAACCGGTCAAGCTTCGCCTTGGTGTCCGCGACTCCGTCCTGCACGTTCTCCAGGACCGTCTTGGACTCGTCCAGCGGCGGCTCCTGCAGCAGCATCCCGACGCTGTAGCCGGGCGACAGGAAGGCGTCTCCGTTCGACGGCTGCTCCAGACCGGCCATGATCTTGAGCACGGTGGACTTACCGGCGCCGTTGGGGCCGACCACACCGATCTTCGCGCCGGGCAGGAAGCTCAGCGTCACGTCATCGAGGATGACCTTGTCGCCGTGCGCCTTGCGCGTCTTGCGCATCGTGTAGATGTACTCAGCCAAGAGAAACCGTCCGGCAATCGAGAAGGGCCAATGTGCGGCTCCGCCGCGTGAGGGCAGATACACCCCATCTTGCCGTACGTCCACCCATGGGGGCGAATGGGTACTCCCCCGCCTCGCCCCGCCCCTCTGACCTGCACTCCCGGGCCTGCCCTCCCGTGACCGCCTGTCGTCCCAAGGCCGGGGACGGCCCGGCGGGTGCTTGAGCCCCTTCTCGCAGAGGCCCTCGACCCTCAGGCGCCGCCGCCGAACCTCAGCTCGGCGACGATCCGCGCCAGGCAGGCCGCCGCCGCCCATGGGTCATCGGTTTCGAACAGCTCTCGGGAGCCCTGCGATGTGATGTCGGTACATACGGTGTAGATCCCCAGGGAGCCCTGTCGCAATCCCGGGCCACCGCCCGCGCTCAGCTTCCGGGGCTGTCCACTTCCCGACCTCCCGCGCTCGCCTGCTCCCACCGGCCCGCCCCGCGCCCGCACCGGATCGGCCCTCGTTCGCCCCGCAGACGGGCGCGGGGCCAGCACGCAGAATGTTCAGTTTCCCTGCAGACGGGTGCGCCAGGGACGGGGGCGGGGCTTGGGGGTCCTGACCGCCTTCAGGGTCCGATCGGCACGGAACCCGGTACCCCGTCCGTCCCGGTCCCGGCGGGATGCCGGGACCGGGAGGGGACGGGAGTCAGAGGATCACTGCGCGGAGGTGGAGTTCTTCTTGCGGCGGACGAAGAAGACCGCGCCGCCACCGAGCACCACGAGCGCGATGGCCACGCCCGCGATCACCGGGGTGGCGCTGCTGCTCCCGGTCTCGGCGAGGTTCTTGCCGGTGCTGCCGTTGGGCGACTGGCTGGGCGCCGGGGCCGGCGTGCTCGGCGCGGGCGAGCTCGCGGTCTGGCAGTCCAGCACGCCCTCGAACGTCTTCACCTTGCCGTTGGGCAGAGTGATGTCGATCTTGTACTTCTGGTCCTCGGCGACCGGAACGGTGATCGTCTGCGACTTCCCCGCAGCGATGGTGTAGCTCCGGCCCTCCAGTTGGAAGGTGAAGTCCTCGTCGCCCTGGTTGGAGGCCGTCACCTCGACCCCGTGCTTCGAGCACACGACCTGGGCCGACAGGGCCGGTATCGGACCCTTCTTCGCCCACGACAGGGCCGCCGCCGCGGTCACCGTGGTGCTGTCGGAACCGGCGAGGATCTGCGACTGGCTGGACGTGTTGATCGCGGAGAAGGCA
>NZ_JAINZZ010000094.1 GCF_019890725.1 Actinacidiphila acidipaludis | reverse complement strand
GACCGTGCGGGCGGGATCCGTCGCGTGGACGGTGGCGAAGCCGAGCTCGGCGGCGGGCGCCAGGTACTGCTCGGTGTCGTCGACGAACACGCATTCCTCGGCCGCCAGACCGAGTTGCCCGAGCACGAGGCGGAAGCTCTCCGGCTCGGGCTTGCGCGTCCCGTGCACCTCGGAGACCACCACGGCGTCGTACCGCTCGTCCAGCGCGTACCCGTCGTAGAGGTTCCACGGCGTCAGGCCGACGGAGTTCGTGAGGATGCCCACCTTCACGCCGGCACGGCGCGCGGCGGCGGCCGCGGCGATCACGGCCGGTTCCGGGCGCAGGTCGGCGAAGAGGCGGCCCATCAGGTTCTCCGGCGGGATGCCGAGGAGGGCGCCCGCCGCGTCGTTCCACTCGGTCTGGGTGAGCGCGCCGCGCTCCAGCGCCTCGGTGAGCCGGATCCCCTCGGGGTGGAGGTAGAGACCGGTGATCAGCGTGCCCTCGGCCAGTCCCTCGCGCTGTTCGAAGGCGAGTGCGGCGGGCAGCAGGGGTGTCGTCAGCACACCACCGAAATCGAGGACGAGGCCCTTGCGGTGCAAAGTCATGTCCCCACCCTAGAAGGCGTCCGGATCAGGGCTTTCCCCAGGTCGCGGTGCTGTGCGGCGGTCATCGGGCGGTGTGGCCGGAGGCCGGGACGCAGTGGAAGGAGGAGGCGGCGGCCGGGTCGCCGTGGCCGTCGTAGCGGGACACCTCCGGGTAGGCGCACAGGTCACGGGTGACCGGCCGGCCCGAGGCGCCGGTCAAGGTGGCGGGCAGCGTCCGGGGGGCGTCGCCGTGCTCGACCCAGGCGGTCAGGGCGCCCAGGCCGTCGGTGGATCCGTCGATGCCGTTGAGGCCGCAGTGGCTGGTGCCGGGCGCGAGGAAGAGCCGGTAGAAGTCGTCGACCCGCTCGCTGCCGCCCATCCGTGCCTCCACCTGCTTGCGGTAGGCCACGGTGCCCTGCGCGGGGATGTACTGGTCGGCCTCACCGTGCCAGGTCAGGAGCTTGCCGCCGGAGTCGCGGAAGGCCGACAGGTCCGGGTCGTCGGTGCCGATGACGGTGTCGTACTCGGCCTCGGACTGCCGGAACAGCTGGGTGAACTGGCCGTAGGTGATGGTCGTGACGTCGAAGGACGGGTCCTTCTTCAGCCAGGTGGTCACCCAGCGGGCCGGCACCGGGAAGGGGTCGCCGACGAGGGTGCCGTCGGTACCCGGCAGGGTGTGCGCAAGGCCCTCAAGGCTCGCCCCGATCGGCACGCCCGCCCAGAGCTTCGTCCCCGACGGCGTGCGCGGCCCGTCCCAGATCTTGCGCACCACGGTCGCGTCGGCCGCGGTGATGGTCAGTTCCTTGCCGTCGCACCGCACCGAGGTGCCGATCAGCGTGCGCGGGTCGAAGTCGCACCGCTGCGGGTCGTCGACCAGACCGTCCCGGACACCGTCCAGCGCGTCGCAGGCCTTGACCGCGGCCTGGGTGAACGCGTCGAGCTCGCAACTGGACGGGAACGTCTTCTCGTTGTTCATCACCACCTGCGGCCACAGCGTGGCGACTTCGAACTCGTCCCAGTTGACGGCCGGCGCGTCGGCCAGGATGCCGTCGTAGTCGCCGGGGTAGCGCTGCGCCTCCATGTAGCCCTGCCGCCCCCCGGTGGAGCAGCCGGTGAAGTACGCGTACGCGGCGCGCTTGCCGTAGAGAGCGCCGACGACCTCCTTGCCGACCACGGCCGCCTCGTGCTGCGAGCGGGACGCGAAGTTCTTCAGCAGGGCCGCGTCGACCTGCCCGGAGGCGTTCAGCGCCCAGGTGGTGTCGAGCGCGTCACCGACGCCGGCGTCGGTCGTGGTCGCCGCGTAGCCGCTCTTGACCGCGTTGCCCAGACCGACACCGTTGTCCCCGGCCAGGAAGGCACTGCCGCCCAACCCCTGGAAACGACCGTTCCAGCCGGTGACGGGCAGCCAGCTCTGCACCTTGGCGTGGTCGCCCGACCCCGGATGGGCGAGGGTGACCGTCACGTCGCAGAAGGCGGGAACGCCGTCCACGGTGCCGCCCAGGATCCCCGTCCCGTGGATGGTGCCCCCGGCCTGGCGGACCGCCGTCACCGACTCCACCCGCGTCCCGGCCGGCGCCTTCACCTGCGGCGCCGAGCAGCTGAACGGCGCGGCAGCGGGGGCGGCTTGGGGCGCGGCCCAGGCGGCCGGGACGTACACCGCCGCGGCCAGCGGCACAGCGGCGGCCAGGACGGCCAGAACTCGTTTCACGATTTTCCCCTCCGAGAAGTGCGGCGCACGCGGATGTGCGCCGGACGCGGCGACACGGCTGTGTCGGCATCGCGGGTGCTGGTCGGCGACCTAGCCGGGGGTTCCGCCACGCTGGACGTCCGCGCGGGTGTCCCGCCGCCCGAGCGTGTCGCCTCAGGCCTTTCGGCGCACCGACCGAGCCAAACACTATCACCGGTCAGACAGGTGACGAAAGGCGTGAGCGCTGTTCTCTGACGAACCGTCGGATCTGTCGGGCGGTCAGGAGCGGTCGGCGCGGTCGGCGCGGTCGGCGCGGTCGTCGCCGCCGGTCTCGTGCTCCTCGCCCAGCCACCGGGAGTGGTGGCGCTGGGCCCAGGTGCGGCTGACGTACCCGGTGCGCATGCCCAGCCGCGTCTCGGGGTCCTCGAAGGCCTTGCGCACGTGTCCGAGCAGGACGATGACGATCGCCCAGGCCAGCAGGTCGTGGACGAAGATCGCGCTGGTGCGCGAGATCGCGGGCAGCAGCCCCAGGAACCACATCAGCAGGCCGGTGAACGCCATCACCACCACGGCACCGGCGAGCCAGCCGGCGTAGAGCTTCTGACCGGCGTTGAACTTGCCGGCCGGGCGCGCCTGCGGCCCCCGCAGCCGATGGCGGGCGGCCCGCAGCCATTCCCGGTCGTACGGCGCGAAGCGGTTCAACCGGCGCAGGTCCGCCCGGAACTCGGCGGAGAGCAGCCCCAGCAGGAAGGGCAGCGGGAGCGAGATGCCCGACCACTCGTGCACGGTCACCATCAGGTGCCGGCGCCCCACGAGCACGGCGAGCGGCCCGAGATACAGGCACGCGGCGGAGACCAGGCAGACCAGCATCAGCAGACCCGTGGCCCGGTGGACCATCCGCTCGGCACGGCTGAACCGCTTGATGCGGCCGGGGCGTTGGCCGCCTCCTTCGGCACCGCCGGCCCGGTGGCGGGCGCGATCGGCATCGCCCGGGACGGGCTCGGCGTCGGCGCGGCCGCCAGCGGCGCCGGGGCGGACCGGGCCGCCGCGGTCAGGCCGCGGCGTCATGCCGGTCGGCGTCGTCGAGCCAGCCGTCGACGGCATAACCGCGCTCCTCCCAGTAGCCGGGAACGACCGTGTCGGTGACCGAGATGCCGGACAGCCACTTGGCCGACTTGTAGAAGTACATGGGCGCCACGTACAGGCGGACCGGTCCGCCGTGCGCGTGACTGACGGGCGCATCCTGCATCTTCAGCGCGATCAGGACGTCGGAGCGGCGCGCCTGTTCCAGGGTCAGACTTTCGGTGTAGGCGCCGTCGAAGCAGGTGAAGTGGACGGCGGCACCCGGCGAGCGCACGCCGGCGGCGTCGAGGATCTCCGACAGCCGCACCCCCTCGAAGGGCGTCCGCTCCACGCGCCAGCCGTCCGTGCACAGCACGTCGTGGACGACACGGGTCTGCGGCATCGCCCGAAGGTCCGCGAGCGTGTACGTCGTGGGCCGCTTCACCAGTCCGCGGACCCGCAGCCGGTAGGTGGTCTCGTCCTTGCGCGGCACGGAGCCGACGACGCTGTAGTAGCGGAAGCCGCCCGGATTGGGCAGCAGGCCCGTCAGGCCGGTCGGGTCGGCCTGGGAGGCCGCACCGAGCACGCTCTCCCACCCCCGCTGGAGATAAGGCGCGGCGGCGATTCCCGCGGCGCCCGCGCCGAGCATGCCGAGCATCGCCCGTCTGCCGACCGGCGCACCCTCGGCCCTTCGCTTCTCTGGTCCTGCCATGGTCGTGCGCTCCTTCGTGGCGACGGCGCCGCGACGCGCGCGGTGCGGGGCCGCGCAGGGCGCGCCCACCGGGGGCAGGCCCGCAAGCCCCTATTGCCGTCACCGGTTGAATAGGTGATGAGCCTGGCATGGCTCAATTGCGACTGTCAATGTGACCTCTCACCTGCTCGGCCAGGGGCGGGTCGGGACTGCGCATGTCCGCCTGGGGCGGTGACGGTGTCGCGTCCGGCCATGGCACCGGGCGCGGGCGGGCCGGCCCGGACACCTCGGTGGGAGTTCAGCCGCGCCAGACGTTGTCGAAGGCGGCCTGCTCGACGTCGCGTCGCAACCGGATCGCCTCGAGCCGCGTCACGGCGTCGCCCACGGCGGCCAGGACGGTCTCGACGGCAACCGCGTCGGCGTCCGCGGCCGCCGGAAGGCTGTCCCCTGCCCCCGCGGAGCCGGAGCCGGCGGTGTCCGAGGGGTGATCCGCCGCGGCTGCCACGATGCCGAGGGCCCCGAGGAGGGCCGCGAGGACGGGCTCGCCGCTCGCCCCGCGCTCTTCGGCTCGTTCACGCGCGGGCGAGAGGGCCGTCGCGGGCGAACCGGCGATGGCGTGCGGGTCCGACGGCGCGAGCCGTGCGGCATACCCTGCGAGCCCCCGCCTCCGTGGACGGACGAGGTGCCCGGCCTGCTCCAGGTCGCGGGCGTAGCGAGCGGCGAGCCCGCTGCCGCGGCGCCACAGCCACTGCTGGACCGTTTCGCCGGGCTCCCGCCGTACGAGTGAGGCCACCGCCTCGTCCAGCAGCGGGTCCCCCGTCGCCACCTCGGGGCCGGGTACGAACCGGTCCCCGGTCAGGCTCAGCGCCCCGGCGGTCACCAGGTCGACGACCTCGGCCCCGGCCAGCGCCAGGGACAGATCGCCCTGCGCCACGGACCGGTCGGGCGGCAGCCCGAGAACGACCAGCGCGAGGTCACGCGCGGTGGCGTTCACGACCGGAAGCCCGTCTCGAGCAGCCGCAGCCACACCTCGCTGATCGTGGGGAACGCCGGAACGGCGTGCCAGAGACGATCGACCGGCACCTCCCCCACGATGGCGACGGTGGCCGAGTGGAGAAGTTCACCGACGCCGGGTCCCGCGAACGTCGCACCGACGACCACCCGGCGGTCCCGGTCCACGAGGATCCGCGCCCGGCCCCGGTAGCCGGGACGGTGCTGGACGGCACCGGCGACCTGGCCGATGTCGTAGTCCACGACGTCGATGGCCCGGCCGGCCCGCTCCGCCTCCCGGACGGTCAGCCCCACGGAGGCGATCTCCGGGTCGGTGAAGACGACCGCCGGAACCGCTTCGGTGTCGGCCGTGCCGCGGTGCGCCGACCAGCGGCCGGTGTCGAGCTGCTCGCCCCGCGCCCGGGCGGCGATCACCGCGCCGGCGACCCGGGCCTGGTACTTGCCCTGGTGGGTGAAGAGCGCCCGGCCGTTGACGTCGCCGACCGAGTACAGCCAGTCCCCCGGCACCTTGGCGACGGTGAGCGAGTCGTCGGCGCTGAGCCAGTCGCCGGGCGAAAGGCCGACGGTTTCCAGCCCCACGTCCTCCGAGCGCGGTGCGCGGCCGGTGGCGAAGAGGATCTCGTCGGCCACGAGCCGACCGCCGTCGGACAGGGTGACGCGCACTTCGCCGTCCTCGGTCCGCCGTGCGGCGGCGACGGTGGTGCCGAACCGCACGTCCACGCCCACCTCCCTCAGCCGCTCGGTGACGAGTTCGCCCGCGAACGGCTCCATGCGGGGCAGCAGCGCGTCGCCGCGGGCGAGCAGGGTCACCCGGCTTCCCAGGGCCTGCCAGGCGGTGGCCATCTCCACCGCGACCACGCCCGCGCCGACGATCACCAGTCGCGGCGGCGGCTGGTGGGCGCTGGTCGCCTCGCGGCTGGTCCACGGCCGCAGTTCCTCGATGCCGGGCAGGTCGGGCAGGGCGGCCCGGCTGCCCGTGCAGACGGCGACGGCGTACCGGGCCTTCAGCTGGACGACGTCCCCGCCGGGGGTCGCCACCGCGACCTCACGCTCACCCGTCAACCGCCCGTGGCCGCGGAGCAGTTCGATGCCGGCCGACGCGAGCCAGGCGACCTGGTCGTCGTCCTTCCAGTCCGCCGACATGCGGTCGCGGTGGGCCAGCACGGCGGTGGTGTCGAGCGGCGCCTTGACCGCCTCGCCGAGTCCCGGCATCCGCAGGGCGTCGGCGCGCAGCAGCACGGGTCGCAGCAGCGCCTTGCTGGGTTCGCACGCCCAGTAGGAGCACTCGCCGCCGACCAGTTCTCCCTCCACGACGACCGTGCTCAGGCCCGCGGCCGCGGTGCGGTCCGCGACGTTCTCACCCACCGGTCCCGCGCCGATCACGATGACGTCGTAGGTACGGATGGTGTCGGTCGTCATGGGTCCTCCGGGTGGATGGGTGCCGTTGGGGTGGGCGGTGGGCGGTACTGGACGGGGGTGAACGGGGACGGCCGGGGGTGGCCGGCGGGGTCAGCGGCCGGGGGCGCGCTCGGTGACCTCCTGGAGGAACCACTCGTTGCCGTCCGGGTCCGTGAAGGCGGCGAAGGTGCCGTAACTGGCCCGCTCGGGGTGGAGACCGGGCACCCGGTGGGCGGCGCCGGCGTGGTGGAAGGCACCGGTCTCGTCGCGGAACGGCCCGGTGACCGCGACACCGTGGCCCGCGAGCTCCTCCTGGGCCTTGACGATGTCGGTGACGGTGAGCTGCAGCCCGTGCAGGGTGCCGGGCGCCTGGGTGGTGAGGCCCTCGCCGAAGATGATCGAGCACTCCGATCCGGGCGGGGTCAGCTGCACGATGCGGTAGCCGTCGCTGATCGGGAAGTCGGCGTCGAGACGCCAGCCGAGCTGCTCCCCGTAGAAGTGCTTGGCGCGGTCCACGTCCGAGACGGGCACGATGACGACTTCGAGCTTCATGTCCATGGCTGTGCTCTCACTTTCGATGGTTCGGGTGGGGCCGCCGCGGTGCGCACGGGCGTCCGCAGGTGGTCGCCGGGTCCGGTCAGAGGAACTGCGCGGGGGACGGGCCGTAGCCGAACAGCACGGCGCCCTCCGCCCAGTTCCACACCTGCGCGGCAGCGGGCCAGGCCGGGTACTCCGCGAACTCCCCTACGCGTGGGGCTACTTCGGCTGGCGCGGCGGCCGACCGGGCGGACGGTTCGAGAGGGGCCTCGGTGGCGACGGCGATGCGGTTGACGGCCATGACGGTTGGCCCCTTCCCGGGTCGGATTCCTTGCGCCATCCCTGATTCGGCGCCGCTATCGCGTCACCGGTTGAGGTGGTGACGTCAGCATGGCAGGCGCCAGCGTCACCCGTCAAGATGGTGACGGGTGCCCTGACGTGTCCTGACGTGCTGCGACAGGGGACGCAGGAGTGACGCGCGGCGACAGGTCAGTCGCGGGAGCGGCACGGACTCAACCCATGACCTGGGTGCCGTGCATGGCGGCGCGAGGGCGCGGCGCAGGGCGCGGGGCGCGGGGGCGCGGATACGCCGATCAGCGACGGTGCGCTGCGAAGAGGGCGACCCGGGGTGCACGGTGAGGCGCCACGTGACAGGGGCCGCACCGCATGACAACGGCCGCAGGCAGCGAAGCTCGGCTGCTCGTGGGCCGCGGGCGTCAACCCGGCGGGCCGACTCGGCAGCCGGTGCCCTTGACACGGCGGGAGCCGTCAACCGGGGCGGATGAGAGAGGGCGGGCGGGGGCGCGGTCAGGCGCGCCGCGACTCCGCGTCCTCGGCGCCGGCCGGCTCGGAGCGCGGGCGGCCCAGTTCGGTGTACCGGGCGCGCATCCCGGGCCCGGCGGCGGGTCCGGCGGTGAAGACGAAGGCGTCGCTGTCCTGGAGGCTCCGTCCGGTCCGGGCGTCGACGACGACCGGCTCGACCTCCTCGCCGGTCGCGGCGTCGACCAGCACCATCGACCGCTGCTCCTGCGGCAGGTGCTGGTTGCCCCAGGCCGCGAGGGCCACGATCACCGGGCGCAGGGAACGTCCGCGCTCGGTGAGCGCGTACTCGTGGCGCACCGGGTTCGTCTGGTAGGGGCGCCGCTCGAGCAGACCGTCGGCCACCAGTGTCTTCAGGCGTGCGGTGAGCATGCTCGTCGAGATGTCGAGGCTCTTCTGGAACTGGTCGAAGCGTGTGTACCCGTCGAAGGCGTCATGAAGGATCAGCAAAGTCCACCACTCGCCGACGTGCTGCACGGTGGTCGACAGCGGACACTCGCGGTCCTCCAGCCTGATCCGGCTCGCCATGGCACCCTTCCCGGTTACTGCTAAAGTGAAAGTCACCGGCTTCTATTTTAGCAGTCACACGGCGAAGCCCTCATAGTCCCGGAAAGTGAGCACGTCATGACCGACTCCTCCCCCACTCCGGTGGACCGCGACGCGCTGCCCGACGTCATCAGCCGCTACCTCACGGCGCACAACGCGGGAGACGGCCAGGCCTCCGCGGCTCTGATGACGGCGGACGCACAGGTCACCGACGACGGCCGCACGTACGACGGACTGCCCGACATCCAGCGGTGGCTCAACCGCGCCGCCTCGGAGTACACGTACACCACCACCTACCGGGGGGCCGTGCGGGACGCGGCCGACCACTGGACCATCACCCAGCGGCTCGACGGCAACTTCCCCGGCGGCACGGTGGACCTCCGCTACGCCTTCACGCTCGACGGCGACCTGATCAGCCGCCTGGTCATCGCGCCCTGACCGCGGCCGGCTGCGGCGGCTGACGCAATCTTCCTCTGGTGGAGGTCACGAGTAGAGTGAGCGGCCCAAATCTGCCTGTATGACCAGGAGGTCTGTGCGGCCGAGCAACGGCTCCAGGCGCATTTCTCGGAGACCGTGGAGATCCCTGACGACGGAAGGCGCGCGTCATGGCCTACCCGGACGACCGCGGTGGACGCAGAATCCGCCGCCCGCCAGCCGCCCTGGTGACATCGCCCAGAGGAGTACCGGAACCGCACCGGCTCCCCTGGCGCGCCCACCGCACACCAGCACATACGCGGCAGCCCACCTCCGCCACAACCGGGCCCAGTTGCGGGATCCGACTTCGACCGTGTCCCTCGTCAGTCCGACAACCCGACCTCGGCGACTGTGTGGTCCGCTGTGCACCACGGGAGACAGGTCCGTTCTGATCTCGTAGCGCAGAAGCGACACTGGCGGCCCTCAGCGCCTTCACCGCTCAACAAGTACCTGTATGCGACCGGTTCGACGCCGGCGACCGACGCGAACGGCTTCCCGATGCCGGTCGGCACGCTGACGGCCGATTTCACTACCGGCCACAACCTGACCGTCCCTGCTGACGCCGCCGCCGTCTTCACCACCGCGTCCTGACCGCGATGTGACTGGATCCCCCGGCCGGGCCCCGGCCGGTAAGAGGCCGCCGACTGGCGCCGCATCCGCCGTTGTCAGTGGCCACCACTACGGTGCGGTGCAGTGGGCCGGACGGAGATCGTGAGGGACTCGCGGCCTTGGGGGGTGGGTGGGAAGGTCCCCGGCAGCCGGCTCGGGACTGGAATGGGAATCCGTGTCCCCACCCCCCATCCACATCGCCGAACAGTGGCCGCGCTGGGTGAACCACGCCTCGTGTGCGACGGGTCATCGAGCAGGGCCGAAGAACTTCCAGGATCCCTCGGAGACGACCTCCACTGTGCCGTCGTTCACCTTGATGGCGGTGTCATCGTCGATCGCGTACGCCGGACCCGCGATCTCCGCCGCCCATCGTTCGGCGGCAGCCAGGCTGTACTCGCGCGAGTCCGGATGGTCCAGGTGCGGGAAGATCGAGAAGTCGACCATTCCGAGTGTGCTGTCGTCACCGGTGGGCGACGTCCAGTCCATGAAGGCCTGCCCGATGCGAGGGGTCAGCACCAGGCTCCCCGCGCTGAATCCCACGTAGACCGTGCGGGTCAGTGACGGCAGGAGATCGGCCAGCCCGGACTCCCGCATCCAGTGGCTCAGATACAGGACGTCACCGCCGTTCACCAGGAGGACGTCCGCCTCCCGGACCCACGGGACCCAACGTTCCCGGTCGATGGTCGGCAGCGCGGTCAGCTCCAGCACCCCGACCGACTTCCACCCCAGATCGGCGCCGCGTATGAAGCGCCAGGGCCCGACCGGTCCGAAGGAACTGCCGTGGCCGGCCGTAGGGATGCAGAGGGCGTGGGACTCGGAGATCGGCTTGCCCAGGAGATCGACCAGCGCGTCCCGGATGGCCGGGTTGGTGATGCCGGCAGAGGTGAGAAGAAGCCGCATGATGTCCGCCCGCTCCGAACTGGTCGCCGCATGAACGTGGTTGCCACCGTACCGGCAGTGATCCACGGCGCCGCCGGAGCCGTCGGTGCCGGTGCGCTCTGTCAAGCGGGTGCCGGGGCGACTCTCGCGTCGCTACGGTTGCATGATCACCGTCGGCCCGGAGAGGGGAGCCGTGGCAGAGCTGCCGGTAGGCGTGGACGAGGACATCCTGGCGGGCCGCGCGATTCACACCATCGCATCGATACGCGAGGCCCGTGGATGCACACTGCCCGAAGCGATAGCCCTCTTCCACCAGCGCGCCGCGGAACTGAGCCCCCTGGGCAAGGTCTCTGCCGCTCAGGGACCATTCGTGCTGCGCATCGAACCGGACGGTTCCCTGGTCGTTCACGAGCGCCCGCCCGAAGACCACCCGGGTTCCCAGCACAAGGGCTGACGCGCAACCGCACGGAACCGGCCGTCTAGGCCGCCGGCTTCGCTCGGAGGCCCTACGGTCCACGCGACTAGGACGCCCTACCCGATCCGTGATCGACCATCGAGACTTGGGCACATGGCGGCGAGCGTGCACATCACACGGCGGGGTCCCGTCGCGGACGGAGGCATCGTCTACGGCTGGGGAATCGACGACCGCGCTACAGGGCACGTCGTCCTCCGTGCGGACACCGAAGTGGTCCGCCCCTGCACACCGAGCGGCGTACCGATCGGCACCATGCTCGCCCGGCGGGGTGAGGCGAACGTGGAACACCCGGACCCCGCGCTGCACAGGGATTTCGTCGTGGTGATCGCCGCGCTGTTTCGGGCGTGGGAACGCACAGGTCGTCCGCCGGAGGCCGTGACGCGGACCTTTTGGTGATGCGTACAGCGGCACATGTCCCCGACCGAGCCACCGCGAAGACCATGGTGCGGTCGATCGGGCCTCGGCCCCGCGGCCACGACCTACGGCGGAACTGTTCGGCGGTCGTCGCGTCAGCCGGAAGGCACGAGCGGAATCGGCGGAGCAATTCGAGGGCGCCGGGCCTCGCACTCCGTCCAGCCCGGGCAATCCGCGAGGCTCAGACCGGGGCCGCGAAGTAGTAGCGGCGGCAGGCGAGGAGCATGCCGATGTCGGACAGGGTGAAGACGTCCACGAAGGCGACGCGGCCCGCGGGCGAGGCGGGTGAGGCGGGCTGGGTGGCGGCCGGGATCGCCGGCGGCTGGATGCTGCCGATCACCACCACGTGATCCCCGTCGGCGACGATCCGCTCGATGACGTGCCGGTCCTTCGGTACCAACCGGTCCTGGTGCATCCGCAGAACCTCGGCGCGGCCCCGGCCGGTCGGCGCGTCGGGCCGGTCCACGATCACGTCGTCGTCCAGCAGTGACGCGTACCCGTCCAGGTCGCCGCACTCCAAATAGTCGTATGAAAGCCTGATGTGCTCTACGCCGGATGCGGTAATCGCGCGGCTGGCTACCGTACACGGGGTACTGAGGTCCATTACGTGGCGTCCTTCCGTCCGCGGCCATCGCGTCACACGGACAACTTGCGTTTCTTGGGCCGCGATCAGGACCGCCGCCCGACCACACTGTGCGACATCCGCCCAACCTCCCGTTATCCCCGCGCTATCACGGCCGGTGATGGCGGAGTGTGGACAGAAGAGGGACGTTCAGTCACAATTTCGGCCGCAGTCGTTCCGTTTTCTGACCTCCGCGCCGGACCTGGGAGACGCATGCCCGATTCGTTCGGCCAGGGCACCGCCGCGGGGGAGCTCGTCTTCCGGCTGCTCGGACCGCTGCAGATCACGGGAGAACAGGGGACCGTCCGCGTTCCCCCGGGACGGCAGGAACTCATCCTGGCAGCCCTGCTGCTCGAGGTGAACAGAGTCGTCAGCACCGACTATCTCGTGGATCTGCTCTGGAACGACGAGCCTCCGGACACCGCCCGCACCCAGGTGCAGATCTGCGTGTCGCGGCTGCGGAAGCTCTTCGCCGGCGCCGGACTCGACGCCGCCATCACCACGCGTCCGCCCGGCTATGTGCTGATCGCCGACAGCGGCTGCGTCGACGCGGCCGTCTTCGCCCGGCTGCTGGCCGAGGCACGCGCCGCGGTGAAGGGCGGCCGTGACGCCCGGGCAGCGGAACTGCTGCGTGCGGCGGGTGAGTTGTGGCTCGGCGACTGCATGAGCGGACTTGCAAGCGACACCCTGCGCAGCAAGGCGCGTCAGCTCGACGAAGAGCGGCTGACCGCGATCGAGACGCGGCTGGACCTGGAGCTCGGACTCGGCCGCCATCACGAACTGGTCGGCGAGATCCAGTTACTCGTGCACGACCATCCGCTGCGGGAGCGGCTGCGCGGCCAGTTGATGCTGGCGCTGCACCGCTCGGGGCGGCAGGCCGAGGCGTTGGAGGCATACCGGGTCGGACGCGATCTGCTGGCCGACGAGTTGGGACTCGATCCGGGTGACGAGCTGCGCCGGCTGGAGGCGGCGATCCTGTCCGGCGACCCGTCCCTGCACGCCCCGGCCGCCGCGGCCGCGCCCGGTCCCTCCTCCGACGAGTCCGCCGGCCAAGCGTCCTCGCCCGCGGCGACGCCCGCCTCCGCGACCGTGTCCGCCCTGCCCGCCCCGGCTGAGCGGCCCGCGCCCCGTGACGAGGTACCCCGTCAACTGCCCGCGGACACGGCCGACTTCGTCGCCGACGATCAGCAGGTCGCCCTGCTGGAGGCGGTACTGACCGGTGACGGCGTGAGCAACGCCGTGGGCCTGGCGGTCGTCGTCGGCAAGCCCGGAACGGGCAAGTCGACGCTCGCCACGCATGTCGCGCACCGGCTCGGCGACCGCTGCTTCCCCGACGGCCAGCTCTACTGCGACCTGCGCGGCACCGGCGGCAGCCCGGCCACGTCGGCCGAGGTCCTGGGCCGTTTCCTGCGGGCCCTCGGCATCCCCGGCCCGGTGATCCCCGAGACGCTGGACGAACGCGCCGAGATGTACCGGACGTTGCTGGCCGCCCGGCGCATCCTGGTGGTGCTGGACGACGCCGCGTCCGAACAGCAGGTGCTCCCGCTGCTGCCCGGCAGCCCCGCCTGCGCGGTGCTGGTGACCAGCAGGATGCGGCTGACGGCGCTGCCCGGCGCGCACCGCGTCGAACTCGACGTGCTGAGCACCGAGCGGGCCCTGGCACTGCTGGTGCGGGTCGTCGGCGCGGAGCGGGTGGAGCGCGAACCGGCCGCCGCCGAGGCGCTGATCCGCACGGTCGGCGGGCTGCCGCTGGCGCTGCGCATCGTGTCGGCGCGGCTGGCGGCCCGCCCGCACTGGACCCTGGCGTCGATGGTGCACCGGCTGGCCAACGAGCGGCACCGGCTGGACGAGCTGGCGCACGGCGAGATGACGATGCGGGCCAGTCTGTCGCTGACCCACGACGGTCTGGCCGCGGCCGACCGGCGTCTGCTGCGGCTGCTCAGCCTGGCCGACGGGATGACGCTGCCGGGCTGGCTGGCCGGCGCGCTCCTGGACGACGACCGCCCCTTCCCGTCCGACCTGCTCGAACCGCTGGTGGACGTGCAGATGCTGGACGTCGTGGGCATGGAGAGCAGCGGGGGCTTCCGTTACCGCTTCCACGAGATCATCCGGGTGTTCGCCCGTGAGCAACTCGCGGCGCACGACGGTCCCCAGGAGCGGACGGCGGCGCTGACCCGGATGCTCGGGGCCTGGCTGTCGCTGGCCGAGCAGGCCCACCGCCGCGTCTACGGCGGCGACTTCACCGTGCTGCACGGCATGGCGCCGCGCTGGCACCCCCCGGCCACGCACGTCGACGACCTGCTCGCCGACCCGCTGGAGTGGCTCGACGGGGAGCAGCTCAACCTGTGCTCGGCGGTGCAGCAGGCCGCGGAGGCGCACATGGACGAGCTGAGCTGGGACCTGGCGACGACGCTGGTCACGCTCTTCGAGGTCCGCGGCTATCACGAACAGTGGGAGCGTACGCATCAGCAGGCGCTGGCGGCGACCCGCGCGGCGGGCAACGAGCGCGGCACGGCGGCGCTTCTCAGCTCGCTGGGGTCGCTCTATCTCACCCGCAGCCAGCACGAGGAGTCGTACGCGACCCTGTGCGACGCGCTGGCCGGCTTCGAGCGGCTCGACGACCGCCACGGGCTGGCGCTGTGCCGGCGCGACCTGGCGCTGCTGGAGCGGATGCGCGGCAACGACGAACCGGCGCTGGCGCTCTACGAGGCGGCGCTCGCCGGCTTCGACTCCGTGGGCGACGTGGTCGGCCGGGCCATCGTGCTCACCCAGCGCGCGCACATCAGGATCCGCCAGAACCAGGGAGACGTGGCGCGGGCCGAGCTCGACGAGGCGCTCGCCGTCTACCGTTCCGTCGGCTACACCGGTGGCGAGGCGCGCACGCTGCGGCGGGTCGGCCAGGTGCTGCTGCACCGGGGCGAGGACGAGGCCGCCGTGCGTACCCTCACCGAGGTGCTGGAACTGTGCCGGGGCACCGGCGACGTGATAGGCGAGGGCCATCTGCTGCGCGATCTGGGCATCGCGCTGGTGGGCATGGGGCGGACCGGGGAGGCGAAACGCTTCTTCAGCGGTGCTCTGGTGGTCCGCGAGCAGATCATGGATCAGGCGGGGGCGGCGCTGGTGCGGCTGGATCTGGCGCGGCTGCTGGCCGGGACCGGCGAGGTCACGCACGCCCGGGAGCTGGTGCGGGCGGCGTCCCGGACGTTCCGGGACCGGCGGATGCCTCACGAACTGGCTGCGGCGGATGGGCTGCTGGCCACGATGCCGCCGGGTGAGCCGCTTCCCACGGCTCCTGATGTGGCCGACCTGCCGCTGAGCGGCGTGGATCCGGTGCCCGTGTCCGAGGTGGCCGGCGTCCTCGACGCGTCCTGACGCCGCGAGATCCGGCGGGCCCGGCGTCGCGTGTTCGACGGGGCCGGGGCCGCGGGCGGGAGCCGGCGGCCGGACGTGGTGCGCGGGACGCGGGGTGGTGCGAGCGGAAGGGCGACAGGTGGCGCCCGGCGGGGGTCAGTCCCAGGGGTTGTTGTCGGTCGTCGCGGTCGGGGTCGGCGTGGGGGTGCTCGCGTTCGCGGTGCCGGCGTCGGTCTGCGTCTGGGTCTGGGTCTGGGAGGCGGGCGCCTGAGCCGGGGCGGACTCGGCGTGCGCGGCCTCGGCGCCGAGGAGCGCGGCGCCGGCGACGGCCAGGGCGACAAGGGCGGTCCGGATGCTCTTCTTGCTGGTCATGGTGGGTTTCCCTTCGCTTGTTCGGTGCTTCCTTCGTCGTGGGCACCACGTTAGGAAGGGGGGGAATCCCGGCATTATCACCGGCGCTATCGCAGCGTTATCGCCGCCGCACACCGCGATAGCGGACCGCGGGGCCGGCCGGCCCGGGTGATAGCGGGCCCGGCGGCGGGATGCCCGCCGTGATGCCCCACCGATAGCGGCCCGCGGACGATGAGAGGTGCGGAAAGCGGCCGCGACGGGGCCGCCGGACAGGGCCTGCGGCCCGGTTCTCAGGCGTCACCCGTCGCGGCGCGCACCGTGATCGGAGCGCGGCGCACGTGCCACATCGGGGGTGCACGTGCGCCCGCGCCGCCCACCCACAGCGCGGGCCGCTGTCACCGGGGAGAGCCGGCGGGCCGGAAGGCCTGCCGGATCACGACGCCGGCCCACCGCGACGAGACGCACCTATCAGGCGGGAGAGCACATGACCACGTTCCACCCGGCCACCGCGCACGCGCACGACGGCGCCGCCCCTGGCACGGACCACCCTCCCTTCGGTGAGCTGCTGCGCGGTCACCGGCTGCGTGTCGGCCTGACACAGCGGGAGTTGGCGGACCTGTCGACCGTCAGCATGCGGGCCATCCGCAACCTGGAGCAGGGACGCGCGCAGCGGCCTCGGCCGGACACCGTGCGGCTGATAGCGGACGCGCTGCGGCTGGGCGAGCGCTCCCGCGGCGTCCTGCAGGCGGCGGCGCGGCAGCGGCAGCCGGAGACCGCCGAGTGGCCGGCGGAGCTCCTCGCGCCCCCGACCGCGCTGCATCCGGCGCTGGGCCGGGAGGCGGAGACCGAGGTACTGGCCCAGGAACTGTCCTCGGGCGTCGAGCGGCTGGTGACGGTGGTCGGCCTGAGCGGCATCGGCAAGACCCGGCTGGCGCAGGCGGTGGCCGAGCGTCTGCACACCGAGGGGATGCCGGTGCTGTGGCACTCCTTCCCCGAGGCGGAGGGCGGCTGGGGCATCGCGGACGATCCGAGCCGCGGACCGCGCACCGGGAACGGACAGCCGGCCGTCCGCGCGGGTTGGGATCACACAGCCGCGGGCAGCCCAGGGGGCGTGAGCCGGACGCTCGCCTCCCCCAGCTCCGGCGGCGTGACGGCAGCAGGACACGGTTCGCTCGGCCGGACGGCGGGCAGCGGGGCGAACGGTGACGGAACCGCCGCAGGCACGCGTCCGGGCGACCGCTCGCCGGCCACGCTCCTCCGGGAGTGCGCCGAGGACCTGTTCCGCACCGTGGACCGGGCCGAGGACGGCACGGGCGGGCCGGCCGCCCTGCTCGGTGAGCGGCCGGCCCTGCTGGTGCTGGACGGCGCGCCGCCGCGGGGCGTCCGCCACGACCGGCTGTCCCGACTGCTGCGCGCCTGCCCGGAGTTGCGGCTGCTGGTGACCTGCGAGGAGCCCTGGGGCGTGCCCGGGGAACGGGTGTTCCTGCTGGCCCCGCTGGGACTGCCCGCTCCGGACCGGGCGGACGGTGAGGCGCCGGCGGTACGGATGTTCCTGTCCCACGCGCGGCGCGTGCGGCCCGACGTCGGCGCGGCTCCCGCCGACCTCGCGCACGTCGCTTCCCTGTGCCGCGCCCTCGACGGGCACCCCACCGCTCTCGCCTGCGCGGCGTCCTGGCTGCTGGTCCACGACGCGACCGACCTGGCGGCGATCGCCGGCCTCGATCCGGCGTCGCTGCTGGACGACCTGACCGGCGGTGACGACGGCCGCCGTGTGCGGCAGGCCGTGGAACGCGTCCTGCTCCGCCTTCCCGCGGGACACCGGGCGCTGCTGGACGCGGTGTGCGCGCGCGGCGGCGCGGAGTTCGAACTGGCCGACGTCATGGCGCTGACCGGCGGTGGACCGGCCGACAGCGGCCGGATGCTGCGGGACCTGCTCGTGCACGGCGTCATCCGGTCCTCGTACGACTCCGGCCGCAGCCGCTTCCGGGTCCTGGGACTCGTCCGCGCCCTCCACGGAACCAGTGCCGAGGCCGGATCCGCGACCGCCGAGGACCGCGCGCGGGCCTCGGCGACGACCCCCGAGCCGGGTTCCCTGGCCTGCATCGTGCCGGGCCCGGCCGCGGCGACCGTCTCCGCCGCGCTCGTCACGGCGCTCGGGCCTGCCGACGGCAGTTCCCCGCGGGCCGCGGCTGCCGCAGTGCGCTGAGGTGCTCACGGACTGCCGGGCCAACTTCCGCTCGCGGGTGCGGGCCGTCGGTTGAATGAGTCGACGTCACCTCCTGAACCCGTCAGGCCGCTCCATCCGGCAAAGCCCGCAGGGGAGTTCGCCGGATCAACCCGCACACTCCCGTGGCTCTTGGAGCCGGTGGCCCCGAAAGATCGCCCCGGACCGGACCGGCGCGGCACGAACAGCTCGGCCCGCGAACCCGGTTCACCCTGCAGCACGCAGCATCCGCACAGCACGCGCAGCACGCAGCACGCCCACGCAGCACATCGAACGCACGCGCCGAACCGCACACGTCGTACGCCGCCCCACCGCACAGCCCGTACGCGCACCCGCGCCCGGCCCGAAACGAGCCGCGTACTCACGCACGACCTGAACTCCCTCGCGTACCCCACCCGTTCGCACTCCGCGCCCGCGCGCACACCGACGCCGCACCACGAAGGAGCCCTCCATGGTGTCTGACCCGCACCCCGCCGGCCGGCCCGGCGCCGCCCGGCTGCCGCTGTCGGCGGCGCAGCGCGACATCTGGCTGGCCCACGACGCGGACCCGACCGGACGCCGGTACAGCATCGGCGAGTTCCGGGAGATCCTCGGCCCGGTCGACGCCCAGCTGCTCGCGGACTGCTGGTACCGCCTGGTGCAGGAGTCGGACGCCTTGCGGATCAGTGGCACGGAGGCCGACGAGAGCGGCATCCGGCAGATCGTCGACCCGGACCCGGGCGGGCGGTCACTGCAACAGGTCGACGTCACGGGGGCGGACGACCCCGAGGCCGCGGCCCGCGCCTGGATGGACGCGGACATCGCCCGGCCGATCGACCTCGCCCGTGGTCCGCTGACCCGGCACGCCCTGATCCGGCTGGCCGGCGACCGCTTCTTCTACTACCACCGCTATCACCACCTGGTGATGGACGGCATGGGTGCCGCGCTGGTCGTGGGCCGGCTGGGCGCGCTGTACGAGCAGGCGGTGGGGGGCGAGCCCTGGGACGCGGGACCGTTCGTGCCGCTGGCCGACCTGCTCGCCGAGGAGGAGGCGTACCGGAGTTCGGAGAAGGCCGCCGAGGACCGTGCCTACTGGTCCGAGCGTCTCGCCGGAGTGCCGGAGACTCCGCGGCTCGGCGAGGGCCGCACGCCGGATCACGATCCGGCGGTGCCGTTCGTCCGCCGGACCGTGGTGGTGGACGTGGAGACCGCCGACCGCATCCGGTCCACGGCCCGCGCGGCGTACAAGGTCTCCTGGCCGGTGCTGGTCGTCGCGCTGCTGGCCGCCTACACGCACCGGGCGGGCGGCGATCCGCAGGAGCTGGTGATCGGGCTGCCGGTGACCGGGCGGACGACGCCGCTGGCCCGCAGCACCCCGGCGATGATGTCGAACGTGGTTCCGCTGCGGATCGCCGCGGGCCGCGAGCGCACCCTCGCCGAACTGGTCGCCGGCACCGCCGCCGAAGTGCGCCAGGCGCTGCGCCACCAGCTCACCCGCTACGAGGACATGTGCCGTGATCTGGGCCTCGGCGAGTCGGATCGGCGGATCAGCTCGCCGCTGGTGAACATCATGGCGTTCGGCGGCGACACCGCCTTCGCGGGACTGCCGTCGGTGCAGCACAACCTGAGCAACGGGCCGGTGCAGGACCTCGCCGTCGCCGTCTACGACCTGGGTCCCGGCCGGGGTCTGCGGATCGACTTCGACGCCGCGCCCGACGTCACCGACCTCGCCACCGTCGCCGCCCACCAGGACCGGTTGCTGCGTTTCCTGCGCACCGCCCTCGATGAGCCGGAACGGCCGCTGGGAGCGATCGACTTGCTGTCGGTGGAGGAGCGGCGGTTGGTGGTGGAGGAGTGGAACGCCACCACCGTCGCGATCGAGGACGCCTCCCTGAGCGAACTCGTCGAACGCCAGGCCATGCTGCGACCCGAGCACCCCGCC
>NZ_JAINZZ010000093.1 GCF_019890725.1 Actinacidiphila acidipaludis | reverse complement strand
CACCCTGTCCTTCCCCTACCGCAACGACAACCACACCGCTTACATGAACGTGGCCCAGGTCAAACGCGCCATCGCTGCCTCGGCCAGCCTGGCTGCCGGCCGCCACGACGTCCTGGAAGCCGCACACGCGGCCATCTCCACCGACGGACGGGCCCGCCCCGGGCCCAAGCTCCTGCTGACTCTCACCCCGGACCTGCCCGGCGCCTTCCCCATCGAAGCCGCCAGCTTCCACGCCTTCCGCCGCGAACTGTCGGCCTCCGACCTGCCGATCTACGGCCGGGACGTGTTCGGGTCCTTCGGCGTGGGACCGCGGCGCTTCATCGCCTCCACCGGAGAGTCCCGCTGCCGGCACGTGGCGCACTTCCACGGTGACGGCACCGCGGCCTGGGTCACCGAGGGTCCGCTCGTGGGCGCCTTCGGCGGCACCGACGAGGCGCTGCCCGAGCTCGTCAGGAGCTGGCACAGTGACCTGGTGGTGATGAACGTCCTCGCGATCCTGCACTACCTGGCCGGTCACAGTACGAAGCGCGCGGCGGCCGCCGGCACAGCCACCGCCCGCCTGACACTGGCCGTCGGCAACCAGCCGGCCTGCGGCATCGCCAGCGATCGCGGCAGCAGTGCGCACATCGTCTTCAGCAGCGTCGACCAGCAGTTCGCCGTCGGCACCGCCGGGCTCCTGCTCGGGGCCGCGGACGGCGGGAGCCTGCTGGTGCAGGCGGCCGCCGCCCTGCTCGCCGACTGCTACCAACGCTTCGGTGTCGTGGAGGCCGAACAGCTCACCCACGATGGGCAGATCAACCTTCCTGCCTGGGGCCCCCGCTACCGCCAGAAGATCACCGAGTGGGCGAGCACCACCGGCGTCGAGGTCCTCACCGGCGGCTGAACACCCTCCCGCCACCGATCGCGCAGTCGCCCGGCGCTCACGCCGCCGCGGCGTCCGGCCTTTTCGCGTTGAGGCCTTGACCGTGTTGTCCCGATTCCGGACCGACTTCTACGACTGGCTGACCGCCCGCGCGGAGGCGCTGTTCGAGCTGACGGAGACTGTGTGCGTGACACTTCCTACTCCGATTACCGCGGCTGAAGAGATCCACGATCACCTCATTGATCAGCTCAACCTCGCCCTTCGCCGGCCCGGGATGTTCGGGGGCGAGGTGGCCTTCCGGCTCCTGATTGACCACTTGCTGTTCATCGAGCGCCAGCGCGAGGCGTGGAACCAGCTGAAGCAGAGTTGGGAAAAGCAGGGGCTCTGGACCCCCATCGGGCCCAGCGGGGCCTTCCAGGATGTCTTCCCCGCGCAGGCTGACTGCTGCGAAGTCGCCTCGGTGTACGCGGAGTTCGCGAACCGGCGCGGCTGGCTCAAGCCCGATCGGGTCCTCACCGGGGAGGAGTACCAGGCTCTCACGGGGCGCGTCCGGCGGTGGGGTGCGGTTGACCGCACCTGGCCTGACGTGACGGCGGAGTTCGGCCCTCCCTCTGTGCTGTTCGGAGGGAACAATCCTCGGTACGGGAAGACGCTCGGCTACCTCTCGCAGGACCCGCACCAGCCGATGGTGGTCTTCCACCTGTGGAACGGCAGCGAACCGGGGGCGGAATCGTGGCCGCCTGAGCATGGCCAACCGTTGCTCCTCGCAGTGCGTTTCGGCGGTGGCTCGTTTCGCGGATCGTTCACCTTCACCCCCGAGGGCGAGCGGAGAAAGCCGACGATCGGGGATCCTCGCCTGCCGCAGTAGCCGTCCCACGGCGAGCGCAGGTCACCCACATGAAGCTGTCCAAGGACGGCGGACCGGGGGGCCTGGGGCGACCGGCGGGCAGTGGACGGCGGCCGAGGCCAGGAGATGCACGTGAGGTGGCTCGCCACACGACCCGGCGGACAGCGCGACGCGAGCGGCTGACGCCGGCACCCGGCCGATGCCGGAACGCATTGGCAGCGGTGGGCGGCGGGCCGACACCAGACGCCGCTGCCGACCTTCCAGATCTCTGCCTGCTCGCAGCGTTGCCCTGTCAAGATTGTTGGCCAGGAGCGGCGCAGCGGGCCGACGAGAAGGAGCGTGATGGTCACATCCGCAGCGGTACGTCGGGCCACTCGCTGGCAGGATTCGGTGCGGCTGCTGTTGTTGATCGACGCCGCTGCCGGGCCGATCGCCGACGGCGAGTGGGTGCCGCCGTCGACTGTCGGGGTGGTCCATACCCAGGTGCGGCTGCAGAAGCTGGACTTCTGGGTACGCAATCCGGACTACCTGGCCTACGAGTTGATGAACGAGTACGTGGCCACGCCGGACGTGCCGCGGTTGCTGGAGCTTGCTGCGGAGATTCTGGGCTCGGAGGAACCGGATCTTCGGCGTTTTCCGATGTTGCGTTACAAGTACGGGGCGTTCGAGGAGCTCGATGATGCTCTGGCCCCGCTGGTGGAGCGGGGGCTGTTGCGCAAGACGCAACTCCTCGGGCGGGAGCGTGTGGTGGAGCACATCTACTTCCTGCTCGAGCGGGGCCGGCAGGTGGCGAAGTCTATGGTCGCTGAGGCGCCCGCACTGGCCTGGTATGTCGAGCGCACGCGCCTGGTTGTGGACCTGGTCGACGGTCTGGGCGGTACGCAGCTGAAGGACCGGCAGTACCTGTTGCGGGACTACGCCGACACCCCGTGGGGCCAGCACATCGGCGCCATCACCGAGCAGGCCCGCGAGCGGCTACGCGAACTACAAGCTGCACTTGGCCCGGGAGCCACGGGCAACAGTGACAAGGAGGCTTCATGACCGAGCCCGTCTCGGCCCGCTCCGACCCGGCGGACCCGACCGCCACTCCCAGCGCCAGCGAGATCCTCAGCGAGGTTGCGGAGAAGTTGGAGCTGACGCCGGTACAGGTCGAGCGGACGTTGGCGGAGGCGAACATCACCCTGAAAAGCCCGACGGCCGCCGACCGGCGACTGCGCATCATTCGGCTGCGCGCCAGCGGCACAAAGCACTCGGGCGAGGGCTTCGCCGTGGATCGGCCCTTGGCTCCAGGGGTGTGGGCGATCGTCCACCCGGACAACAGCGCCGGGAAAACCAGCCTGCTGGAGTTCCTCGTCTTCCCGTTGCGCGGGGCGCCACGGGATCTGCCGCCCGACGTCCGCTCGTGGCTGCGGCATCTGAGCGTGGACATCGCCGTGGCCGGTAGGCCGATCCGCATCGTCCTGGACGTCGACGACCAGCCGCACCCCCAGCTGCGGGGCCGGATCCTCGTCGGGGACTCCATCGACCAGCTGCTTGCCGCGGATGACGAAGCGCTGCGCCTGCTGGCAACCGCATCCGGTAACGACGAGGTCAGCCGGTGTATCGGCGAGTTCTTCCTGGACGCGCTGCGTATGGAGCACACCAACTTGTGGCAGGTGACCGGCGGCGCTGACGGCGAGGGGGCCGCGCAGGTCCACGGCTGGGCGTCGTACTTCGGTGCCTGTTACCTCAATCCCGGCGGGGACGAGATCCTGCTCGGCGATGTCGCCGGCGGCCTGCCCGCGCGGCTCATGGAGCTGTTCGTCGATATCCCCTACAGCACGGCCCTCACCCAGCTGTCCGTGGCCGGTAAGCGGGAGAAGAAGACGATCACCCAGGGGCAGCGGCGGGCGGAAGGTGACGCGGAGGCCCGCCGCACCGAGCGTGAAGCGTGGCAGACGGAACTCGACGACATCGTCCGGCAGATCGAGGCTTCGCGGCGGGCGTCTACCCAGGACATCTCCCCGCTACTGCAGGCCGCCGACCAGGCCGCGACCGAACTGCGCGGCAGGCGGGCGCTGTTGCAAGAGAGCGAGCAGACGCTCACGGACGTGTCCACCGCGCGGATGCGCGCGGATCAGGGGCTGCTGGATGCCCAGGAGACCTGGCAGGCCCGGCGGGTCCTGGGACGGCTGGACCCGGTGTGCTGCCCGCGGTGCGAGGAACCTCTGGGCGGCGCGCGGCGCAGCCAGGAGCGCGAGCAGGCCAGCTGTGCGGTGTGCACGCGGCCGCTGCCTGAGGTCGACCCGGAAATCGCCGAGGCACTGCTGGCAGAGCTGGAACAGACACTGGAGGGCGCGCGCGAGGCGGAGCAGGAAGCGACCGATCATCGGTCGAAGGCTTTGGAGGCGGTACAGGCCGCTCTGGCCGATCATCGCGAGGCAGTGGCCAGCCTGGAGCAAGCCCTTGCCACCTCGCAGGCCCACGACCGCCTGCGTGAGCTCGAGATCCGGGCCGGCGAGCTCCGCGGACGACTCGAGGCAACCGGATCCACACCGACGGCTCCGCCAGTTCCGGTGTCCGCGCAGGTCTTGGCTGCCACGCAAGACGCCGTCCGCGCGGCCGTCGACGCTGCAGCCAAGCAGCTGTTCCCGGCGATGAACGACGCGATCGTCGAGCTCGCCACCCGGTTCGGCGTGCAGAACCTCGACAGCGTCAGACTCGACCGCTCCGGCAAGGTCAACGCCGTCAAGGCCGGGGTGAAGACCCCGTTCAAGCGGCTCAGCCGCGGCGACCGGCTCCGTATGCGGATCGCAACCGTCATCGCGCTCCTGCGGGTCAGTGCCGACCGGAGCGTCGCCACACACCCCGGACTCCTGCTGATCGACTCGGTTGCCGCCGAAGAGGTCACCGAGGTTCCCGCCCGCACCCTGATCGCCGAACTGCAGGCCATCGCCGCAGAACTTCCCGATTTGCAGGTCGTTCTCACCACGGCGCAGCCCGAGCTCGTCGACGCCCTGCCCCGCGACCACCTCATCACCAGCGATGGTGAACACCTGTTCTAAGCTGCTCGTTCCGGAACCGGCCGGCGACAAGGAGAGGACCGTGGCCCCAAGCGTGGACCAGACGCTCCAGGACTGGGCCAGCCACGCCACCGACGACGAACTGGACGCAGGCCCCTCGCTCGCAGACCTCGGCGGGACCGAGGCGGTCCTGGCTGAAGCAGGCCAGCTCGCCGCCGGTCCTCTCCTGCCATATCTCCTCACTGCACTCGGCCGGGAGCTCAACGCCATGGACAGTGACCAGGCCCGGCAGCTACTCGACGCCGCGGCCCAGGGGCTGCGAGACCCGCAGGCAGCCTGGGTCCTGGCCGACGCGATCGACGTGGTCTGTGCCCACCCTGACCTGGCCATGCGCCTCGGCAACCGCACCGTGCGAGACCTTGCCGCCCATGTCGAGACCGCGCTCGCCGGCGATGCCGACGCCGCCTTGGCCCAGCCGGCCGTCGCGGGCCTGCTGCGCCTGGCCGTCGCGCAGACGGCCACCCCACACCGCCTGCTGGGGCTGCTTACCGAGATCACCGGCAACGAGCCCTCCGACGCATTGGAGCGGCTGCCGATCCTCGTCGGCGTCGCCCACGACCACTTCGGCGACGACGCCCTGCTCGACGTCCTGAGCGCGCTGGAGAACCAGGCCAGCCTGCCTTCCGGTACCCGGGCCGACGCCAGCTTCGAACTGGCCCTCGCAGACATGCGCACCGCCCTGGAGGCGCCCGACCGCGCGGCCGTAGAGGAGCATCTGCGCCGGGCCCTGATGCGGTTCAAGGATCTCGACCGTACCCACGAAACCCGACTCGACGCCCGCGCCCACGCCGCCGCCGTCGACGCGGTCCTCGCCTTCGGAGAACTCGACCCGCGGCCCGCGGCAGCCACGCCCGCCGAGCAGCGCCTGGCCGAGGCCGCCGCCCAACTAGACACTGTCATCGCGCAGTTGGCCGCGTGGACCCGCGGCATGCATCAGCTGGACTGGCTCAGCGCCCGCGGACTCACGCAGAGCGCCTGGTCCCGTCTCGTCACCTCGCTCCAGACCGCCCGCACCCACCTGGACCAGCCCAGCTGGTACGACCCGGCCAGCGCCCTGGGAGACCTGCTGGACGTGTACGTCGCCAGCCGCAGCATCCACACAGCCCCGGCCGGCGAATCCAACGGGCTGACAGCCCTGGTGAGCCCGCCGGTCGAGGCCGCATTCGTTCGCAGCGACGGACTGCTGCACCACCTTGAACAGGCCCTCACCACCGACCCGCAGTTCACCAACTCCCCCGACGCCCTCGCCCTGCGCGAGGCCGTGCGGGCCCAGCGGCAAGCAACGGCGACCGGCCAGGTGGTGCCGGGAAAAACCCTGGAGGGTCGCCCCACCCTCGCCGCGCTCTTCCAAACTGACACCCCCGCGCTGCGCAAAGACCTCGACCCGCAACTCCTGGACCGGATCGAGCAGCTCGTGGAGCAGCATGCCAAGGGCTACACCCCGACCGGCAACGCCCGCTTGGACGCCCACTTGGAGCTCCTGCTCGAGGAACTGGCCACCAGCCCCGCCTGGAAGCCACGCGACAGCTCCTACTTCACCACCCTGTTGGAACAGTTCCTACGGTTCCTCTACGACCGCTTCGACGCCCAGGCCGACTACTACGGCGTCCGTACCGCCTACCTCGGCCCCTGCCCCGACAAGGCCGACGGCACCCCCGATCACTGGGACGAAAAGCACGTCCAAGACGACCTCCACCAGCACCTCGCCGGCACGCTCACTCCCGGCACCGTGCAACGCGAACTCATCGACGTCGCCAGCGGGCGCACCGACGTCACCTACACCCCCGAACCCGGCAGTCGCTTCGTCGCCGAGGTCAAACGCCGCACCACCAACTGGACACGCGAACGCATCCAGAAGGGCTACCTCGCGCAAGCCGCCAACTACACCGCCACCGGCCCGCCCTTCGGCATACTCTTAGTCGGCGACGACAGCGGCCACACCGGCGGATACCGGAGCGTCGAGGACAGCATCTGGATCATCCACCACGCGCGCAGCGCCACCGAGGTCCCCCGGCTCATCGTGACCGGGGTCCTGCCCATCGGACGCCCAACCCCGTCCGCGCTCCGCCTGCCCCGCACAACGACCTAGAACGAACTGCGCCGTGGGACGGATCCCGGCGACAGTTGGTTGTGCGCCCCCGACCTGATCGCCCCTGCGACAGCGGCCATTCCCCCGGCGGCCGGTCTGGTCGCGCCGCCACCATGAAGCCCACGGCGGCGGCACCTCGACTTTCAGGAGCAGCTGCCGAGCGTAGGCAGTCCGCCCGAAGCGGCCCGCACGCTGCGATCACGGCGCGCTGACCGGCCGCCCGTCAGCATTCCGCGGGCCCGTGCGCGCCAGACCAGCGCCTCCTCCCGCCGACCGGCCACACGGTGCAGCGCGGCCACCCACAGCGCGGCGGCGCGGGTCCGGCCAGCCAGCACGTCGGCGACCCTTTGCGAAGGTCTCCTCCGTCCCCTCCTGCGGGTGGCTTGACCGCTTGGAGGCCTCCGAATACACAGGGCAAACCGGACGAACGGCACCGTCCTTGATGACGCATGCTGGTTTCAGGGCTGGTTAGACATGACGGGCTTGCCTTGCCCGTGAGTGAGCAGCCCGGGTGGAGGTGGCGGCATGGAGGAGACCCAGGAGCGTTTGCTGATGCTCGCGCAGAGCGTGGGGGTGGCAGACGCGATGGACGCACTTGGTCGGCTGCACCGGCATCACAGCCACATGGTTGATCTTTCGAGTCCCGCACCTGATCGCCTGCTGTTTGGGCCGGCTGTCACAATGTCCTTCTTTCCCACGTGCGAGGACGCACTGCCCTCTGAGACGTTCAATTTTGTCAACGTCTTCGATCAGGCGGTCCGCGAAGGCGCTTTGGGCCGCGTACTGGTGATGGCGAGCAACGGATATCCGGATGTGTCTTTGGGCGGCGGAACGAAAATGTCGCGGCCGGTAGGTCGGGGTCTACGTGGCGTACTCGCCGATGGTCGGCTCCGTGATTTCAGCCAACTGGAAGAGAACGGGCTCGCTGTGTACTGCCGGGGTGAGGAAGCGCGATGGGGCGGAGACAAGGTCACCCCGTTTGAGGCCAATCGGCCCGTCGTCGTCTATGGAGTCGCCGTGCGCCCTGGGGACTACGTGTGGGCCACCGACGGAAATCTCTGACCAGCGGTGTTGCAAGGTGCGGAGTGATCGTTTCCCATAGGCATGACGGCGGTCTCCCGACTGTCATTCCCGACGACCGTAGGCCCACGGGTCCCGACGGCGGACCGGAACCACCCAGCCCTCATTCGTCTGCGCCGGGCCGGCTGAGGAATTCGGTTGCGGAAGATTGCGCGGGTGGGGTGATACTCCGTCATGAGCAGAGATGCCGAGGTCATCGTGCTTGCCCGTGGGGCGGACGAGGTCATGGAACCACTGACCAAGGACGACCCGGAACGCACGTGGCGAGGCCACTTCGTCCCGATCACGGGGCACTGGGGTTACCAGTTCGGGTGGGCCCTGGAATTCGAGAAGATGCGCGCCCGCAAGGGCCTGCTCAAGCACCTGGAGTCCCTGCCGTGGCCGCATCCGCACACGGTGCAAGTACTGCTTCGCGACCAGGACGACGACTGCTTCGGGCTGTGGATGTTCCAGGAAGAACGGCTGGTGGAAGTCACCATCCCGCGCACCGAACGTTTCCACCAGCCGGCACCGCCCAACGAAGACTTCGAACCCGACCCGGGCATGCTGCTGCGCACCGACCAAGACAGGGCCCTGCCCGACCAGACCCCGGCAGCACTCCGCGACACCCGCCCACCCTGGTAGACGCCGAGCCCGACTTACGACGATGCGCAGAGGGGACGCAATGACGTGGCAGCGGTGCAGGACAAGCGCGTCAACTTTGCGGCCGCGACTTCGTCAGCGCGCCTCATGACGCCACCGTCGCCCTTCCACGGTCGCCACCCACCCTGCGGCCCTCGGGCGGCGGCGAGCCGAGCATTCCGTCACCCCGACGCGCTCATTTCGTCGGTTGGCCCGTGTTCGCCAGAGGCTCGTGCGCGGTGATCATCCCCCGTACTCAGGCCCTCGACGTACTGACGGACGCGAAGGCGACGATGGACAGCGAGGCTTGCGAACTCGCCGTGGAACTCGGCCTTCTCCTTGGTCCACAGCTCGACGATGGCGCGCAGCCGCTCGTTGACGAGCTTGCCGCGGGTGGCGGCGTCGGTGCCGTGGTTGGCCATCTCCTCGCTTTGAAACCCCTCGCGAATCCACCAGCCTGGCGCTGACGCCGACCGGCCCATGGCGCGACGCGGATGACGGCGCTCAGTACATGGGCGTCGGCGGGGCAAGCCGATCCCCTTCGCTGTTCCCAGATCCCCCAACGCAGCATCTACGGGTTCATCTCTCGCACGTGAGGACCCCCTCAATGCACCCACGCCGCTCCGGCGCCCTCGGTCTGCCAGTGCTGTGACCGCAAAGGTTCACCGACCTGTGGCGTGTGTCTGGGTGTGGTGTCGGTCTCTTCTGGCGCGGTCGCGTGTTTGCCCTGGTCGCGGCAAGTGCGCGGTAGCTGCCTTGAGTTGGTATCGGTCGTGCGGGTGGTGCGCGGTCGCTCGTGCGGGTGATGCCCGTGGTGTCCCGTCGCTGTTCCGCGGGTCGGGCTGTACGCTGCCATTCGAACGGACGTACGAGTGTTTTTGTTCGGTTTTAGCATGAAATGGGGTGGAGGAATGGAGGTGCGACATGGCGGGCTACGCCCATCTGCATGTCGCATCCGGTTACTCCGCCCGGTACGGCGCCTCCCATCCCGAGCAGCTGGTCCAGAGGGCTGCTGAGCGCGGCATGGACACCCTGGCGCTGACCGACCGGGACACGGTGACCGGCACGGTGCGGTTCGCGCAGGCGTGCGCGGCTGCCGGGGTGCGCCCGGTGTTCGGTATCGACCTGGCGGTGGAGCCTCTGTTGCCGGGTGCTCCGGCGCCGCGGCGGCGCACCCCGGACCGGGGCGGTGCGCACGTGATCGAGCCGGGCTTGCGGTTCACGTTGCTCGCGCGGGACGGCGCGGGATGGGCGCGGTTGTGCCGGATCACGTCCGCCGCGCACGCAGGCACCGCCAGGCAGGCCCGTCCGGCGCAGGTGCCGTGGGAAGACTTGCGGGAGCTCGGCGGGGAGGGGCTGATCGTTCTGCTCGGGCCCATGTCCGAGCCGGGCCATGCGTTGGCCGCGGGCCGGGAGGACCAGGCCGTGCAGCTAATCGCCCCCTGGCGGGAGGTTTTCGGAGATGGTGTGCGGCTGGAGGTGATCTGCCACGACGCCCCCGGCACAAAGCCCGGGTCGCTGCGGCTGGCCGCCCAGACACTGGCGCTGGCCGACCGTGTCCGGGTGCCGGCGGTTCTGACGAACGCGGTCCGTTACGCCGATCCCAGCCAGCACCGGCTCGCGGACGTGCTGGATGCGGCGCGGCTGCTGCGCCCGGCGGATTTGCGGAGCCTGGATTCGGGGCGGCGCTGGCTGGCCGACCCAGAGCAGATGACCACGGTCGCTGAGCGGGTGGTGGAGTGTGCCGGCATGGGTCCGCGCCGTGTGGGCCGGCTGCTGGAGGACACGGCTGCTGCGGCGGATGCGTGCCGCGCGGACCCCAAGGAGGACCTGGGGATCGGGTCGCGGCACTTCCCCGAGGCCGTCGTGGTGGGCGCGGACCCGGGGCCCGGTGGCGCGAACCGGCTGTTGCGCGAGCGGAGCGTTGCGGGGATGGCCGATCGCGGTCTGGATCGGGATCGTGCGGCGATGGACCGACTGGAGTACGAACTGGGGGTGGTGGCGCACCTGGACTATGCGCCGTACTTCCTCGCCGTGGGCCAGGTCGTCGCGGACGTCAGGGAGTTGGGGATCCGGGTGGCCGCGCGCGGGTCGGGGGCGGGCAGCATGATCTGTCACGCGCTGCGGATCGCGACCGCGAATCCGATCGAGCATCATCTGCTGTTCGAGCGGTTCTTGTCGGTGCGACGGAACTCCTTTCCCGACATCGATCTCGACGTTGAGAGTGAGCGGCGCCTGGAGTGTTATGACGCGATCTTCGAGCGCTTCGGCAGGCGCCGGGTGGGTGTGACGGCGATGCCTGAGACCTACCGGGCCCGGCACGCCCTGCGGGACACCGCCCTCGCGCTCGGGATCGCGCCGTATGAGGCGGACCGGATTGCGAAATCGTTTCCGCACATCCGGGCCTGTGACATCCGCAGCGCCCTGGTGGAGCTTCCGGAGCTGCGCGGGCTCGCTGCAGAGGCGGGGACGGGGAAGTTCGGGCCGCTGTTTGAGTTGGCCGAGGGTCTGGACGCTTTGGTGCGGGGCATGGCGATGCACCCGTGCGGGGTGATCATCTCCGACGCGACATTGCTGGACCGGCTGCCGGTGCAGCCCACCCCCCAGGGCGACTATCCGATGCTGCAGGCCGCCAAGGAAGAGGTGGAGATCCAGGGCAACCTCAAGCTGGACGTGCTGGGCGTGCGGATGCAGTCGGCGATGGCGCACGCCGTCGACGAGATCGAACGGACCACGGGCGGCGAGCGGATCGACCTCGACGACCCCACGCAGGTGCCGCTGGACGACTTCTTCGCGTTCAAGCTGATCCAGGAGAGCCGCACCATCGGCCTGTTCCAGCTCGAGTCGCCCGGCCAGCAGGACCTGCTCTCGCGGTTGCAGCCCCGCGATCCGCAGGACGTCATCGCCGACATCTCCCTGTTCCGGCCCGGCCCGGTGGCCGGCGGCATGCCCGAGCGGTACATCGCCGCCCGACACGGCGCCGACCCCAGCTACGCCCACCCCGACCTGGAGCCCGTGCTGCGGGACACCTACGGGGTCACGATCTGGCACGAGCAGATCATCGCCACCTTCGCGGTGATGACCGGCTGCGACCGCGCCGCCGGCGAAGTCGCCCGCCGAGCCCTCGGCGACGCCGAACGCATGCCGAAGATCGAGGCCTGGTTCCACGAGGCGGCGGCCGCCCGCGGCTACAGCCAAGCCGTCCGTGATCAGGTGTGGGAGACCATCGCCGCGTTCGGCGCCTACGGCTTCTGCCGGGCCCACGCCGTGGCCTTCGCGGTGCCCGCCCTGCAGTCGGCCTGGCTCAAGGCCCACCACCCCGCAGCCCTGCTCGCCGGCCTGCTGCAGGCCGACCCCGGCATGTGGCCACCGCGCGTGATCGTCGCGGACTTCCGCCGCCACGGTGTTCCGGTTCTGCCCGTGGATGTCAACGCCTCGCAGGTCGACTACCGCGTCGAAGGCACCGGTCCGGAGGCGGATCGGCGGCTGGGGGTACGCCTGGCGCTGTCCGGGGTGCGGGGCATCACCGAGCAGGAGGCCGCCCGCGTGCAGGACGGTCAGCCCTACCGGTCGCTCTCGGACTTCTGGCAGCGCGCCCGGCCGTCCCGGCCGCTGGCAGAACGGCTCGCCGAGATCGGCGCCCTGGACTGCCTGCGCGAGGCGCACGCGACACGCCGGGACCTGCTGCTGCAGATCAACGAACTCCACCGCCAGTCCAAGACCCGTACCGCCGGCCACGGCCAAGTCCCCATCAAGACCGGCCCGGTGAGCGCGGGCGAGCGGAGCGGACTGCCCGACATGAGCCGTCGCGAGTCCGTCGGCGCGCAACTGCAGATCCTCGGTGTCGACGTCGACCACCACCTCATGGAGCACCACCACCGGCTGCTCCGCGAGATCGGCGCCACCGACGCCGCACACCTGCAGCGCATGCACCGCGGCCAGCAGGTCCTGGTCGCCGGCGTGAAGTCCGCGACCCAGACCCCGCCCATCGCCTCCGGCCGGCGCGTGATCTTCGTGACCCTCGAGGACGGCAGCGGCCTGGTCGACTTGGCGTTCTTCGACGACTCCCACGAGGCCTGCGCCCACACCGTCTTCCACTCCGGCCTGCTGCTGATCCGCGGCACCGTCGAAGTCCGCGGCCGGCGACGCACCGTCGTCGGCGAGATGTCCTGGGACCTCGACGCCGTCGCAGCCATCCGACGGGATCGCGGCCCGGAAGCCGCCCTCGAGCTGTTGGGCAAGGACACCCCGCAGCCCACACCCGCCCAACCCGGTGAAGGACGGACGCTCACCGATCCGACGACCGGCACGAAGATGCACCCCTACAGCGACCTGCAGCCCGCCGGAACCCGGTCCGCTGACGTGCGCCGGCTCGGGCACCGCAGTCAAGGGAGTGCCGGATGAGCACCACCGATCGGTACATCGCCCACCTGCACCTGCACGGCCGGCTCACCGAGGACCGCTACGAGGAGGTCCTGGACCTGCTCGCCGGCATCACCCCGAAGGTCGCCGCGATCCCGCCGAACGCGGTCCAACTCGATCTCACCGGCGCCCTGCGCTACTTCGACCGCGAACCGTACGAGGTCCTGCAGTTGGCCCGGCTGCGGATCGCCGCGCTCTACGGGATCGACACCAGCGCCGGCCTCGGACCCAACCGCATGATCGCCGCCATGGCCGCGGCCACCGCACCCCCGGGACGTACCGTCCACGTGAGCAGCCGCCCCGATGCCGCGGCGCAGTGGCTGCGACTACGGCCGGTCGCGGCCCTTCCGGGCGTCGGCAAGGCCACCGCCACCACCCTGGCCCGCTACGGACTGCACACCATCGGCCAGATCGCCGACCTGCCCCCGGCCACCCTGCAGCGGATCCTCGGTGCCGGCCCGGCCCGTGCGCTGGCCGACCGCGCCTGCGGCATCGACATCAACCCGGTGACCCCGCACGCACACGCCGAGCGGCTGACCGCCGACCACATCCTGGAACGCGACTGCCTTGACCCGCGCCAGCACCACGCGGCGGTCCTGGCGCTTGCCGAGCAGATCGGCATCCGGCTGCGCGACGACCACCGGATCACCAGCGCGCTGACGCTGACCGTCCGCTACGCCGACCGCTCCCACAGCACCCGCAGCCGCCGACTGCCCGAACCAACCGCCCACTCCCCCGCCCTGGCAGCGACTGCGCTCGGCATGCTCAACTCTCTCGGCCTGCAACGCGCCCGCGTCCGCGCCTACGCCCTACGCGCCGAACAGCTCGACGACGAAGACACCGCCTACCACCAGATGCTCCTCGACCCCGCCGACGAACGCGCCCGCGCCGCCGAAGCCGCCGCCGACCGCGCACGCCGCCGCTTCGGGCACGATGCCGTCAAGCCGGGAACCTTGGCCAACCACCCCGCCCATGCCACAACGCCAGATCGACCCTGAGCCTCGCCCCGGCACGGCACGGCACGGCACGGTTTCGGGAGCCGGGTCCCAGCTCGGCTCCCCAAAGGGCCGGGGCCGCAGAGGCGGCTACTGCTCGCGACAAGCGGGAACCTGATCGGCGCGCCCTGCCCGTGGCTGACCGACCGTCACCGCCGCGTCCCGCCCGGAGGTACTTGCCCACCCCCGAACCCTCACTGTAGGGGGCGAAAGGGGGGGGTCTGTAAAACGAGCGGTGTAACTGGGGTTGTTGGGGTTACTGGCGTGCTGCTGAGAGGCGGCCGTCGAAGGTGATGTCGAAGGCGTTCAGCGCGGTCTTCCAGCGCATGGTCCAGCGGGCCTGCCCCTTGCCGGTGGGGTCGAGCGACATGATGGCCATGTAGACGCACTTCAAGGCGGCCTGCTCGTTGGGGAAATGCCCGCGGGCCTTGACCGCTCGGCGGATCCTGGCGTTCACGGACTCGATCGCATTCGTCGTGCAGATGATGCGGCGGATCTCGGTGTCGAAGCGGAGGAACGGGGTGAACTCCTCCCAAGCGTTCTCCCAGAGCCGGACGATCGCCGGATACTTCCTGCCCCAGGTGTCGGCGAACTCAGCGAACCGTTCCAGTGCGGCCTCTTCGGTCGGGGCGGTGCAGACGGGCTTGAGGACACGGGCGATCTTGTCCCAGTCCTGACGGGCGGCATAGCGGAAGGAGTTCCGCAGCAGATGGACCACGCAGGTCTGGACGATCGTCTGCGGCCACACCGCTTCGACCGCGTCGGGCAGACCCTTGAGGCCGTCGCAGACCAGCATGAGGACATCGCCGACGCCGCGGTTCTTGATCTCCGTGAGGATGTGCAGCCAGTGCTTGGCGCCCTCGCCGCCGTCGCCGGCCCACAAGCCGAGGATCTCGCGCCGGCCGTCGGTGGTGACGGCCAGGGCCACATAGATCGGCCGGTTGGCCACCGCGCCATCGCGGATCTTCACGTGGATGGCGTCGATGAAGACCACCGGGTAGACAGCGTCCAGGGGCCGGCTCTGCCATTCGGCCATGCTGTCCATGACCTTGTCGGTGATGGTGGAGATGGTCTGGCGGGAGACTTCGGCGCCGTAGACCTCGGCCAGGTGAGCCTGGACCTCGCCGGTGGTCAGGCCCTTCGCGGACAGGGAGATGACCATCTCGTCCACGCCGGTCAGGCGCTTCTGCCTCTTCTTGACGATCTTCGGCTCGAAGGAGCCCTCACGGTCGCGGGGCACGGATATCTCGACCGGACCGACGTCCGTGAGCACGGTCTTGGACCTGGTGCCGTTCCGGGAGTTGCCTCCGTTCTTCCCGGCGGGGTCGTGCTTGTCATAGCCGAGGTGGTCGGTGATCTCGCCCTCCAGGGCGGACTCGAGCAGCCGCTTCGTCAGCTGTTGCAGCAGCCCTCCCTCACCGGTCAACTGCAGGCCTTCGGCTTGGGCACGGCCCACCAGCTCGTCAATGAGCTGGTCGTCCACCGCCTTCGTCAGGCGCGGCTCAGCCGCCTCGACAGACTCGGCCTCGGCCACGTTCTCGCTGGTCATCGATGCATCTTCCTTGATCAGGAGTTACACCGAACGTTTTACAGTCCCAAGGGGGGGCGTAAGCGCGGAACGGATCCCATTGGATCAGCACACCCGAACGTCCGAATCTTCGCCAGTTCAACAGGGTTTCGGGATCGGATCGGCGACGGGGGGCTTAGACGACCGTTTCCGCCCCCCTGATGTTATGGGTTCACAGGCAGCCAAGCTGGAGGGAGGAGGACCTCTGCAGAAGAGGCGTTGACCGTGGTGAGAAGGTCAGCCGGAGCTGGCCCCACCACGGCAAGGAAGTCAATCCTGCCGCCAGAGAAGACGGCGCCGTGGAAGGACACCCTGTCTCGGGAGAAGGTAGCGCCGTGGAAGGACACCTCGCTGTTGGAGAAGCTGGATTCGCGAAAAGAGACCCTGCCCTCGAAGACGGCGAAGTCGAAGACCACCTTGCTGCCGGAGAAGACGGCGCCGTCGAAGTACACCCCGTCATTGATTACGTCGCCGTCGACGTACACCGCACCGCCGAAGGAAGTGCCGGAGACAAACCCACCAGCGCTGGAGTGGATGAGCACCGTGCGGCCGGAGAAGACCGCGCCACCGAAGGACATGATGCCGCTGGAAAAGACGGCGCCGCGAAGGGATACCTCGCCGCCGGAGAAGACGGCGCCGGTGAAGTCAAGGTTGCCATCGATGGTGACGCCAGTGAGGTCGAGATTGAGGCCTTGCCAAGACCGGTGGGTGCCCTCAGGGAGGCGGTAGTGCTCTCCGAGCAGTCGCAGGATCGTATGCCTGACCCCACGCATCGCGCGGTACCGATCTTTCTCAGCCTGGTGGGCAGCGTGCTGTGCCTGGCTGGGGGAGGAGCCGTTGGGCAAGGGATCGGGCAGATCGCCCGGGTCAGGAGGGGAGGGTAGCCGCAGGTAGGCACAGAGGACGTCGATGCAGGTCTGGCGGAGGCTGTTGTCGGGAGCGTCGTCGGCGAGGCCGGCCAGGGCGTGGACGCCTCCGAGACGTACAGCGGGGGAGTCGGAGCCGAGTTTGTCGATGGCCTGGGAGAAGCGCTCGGTGTGCAGGCGGGTGGCTTCCCGGTGGGAGCCGACCTCGTCGACGCGCTGGCGGCGGTAGGCGACGACCAGGGCAACGAGTGCGCCGGCTCCGGCTACCACTCCGAAGGACAGCTTCACCAGGTCGAAGAGCGTGTTTGCGTCGAGCTTGCTGTTGGTGTCGATGTGCTTGAAGCCGAGCAGCACCACCAAGCCATAGAAGATGCCACCTGCCGCCAAGACTGCGGCGCCGAAGGCCAGGCCGAGCGCCCACCCGACCCTCCAGAGCCGTAACTGTTGATCGCTCTGCGCGGACCACGGTCTCCGGTCGTCTGTCATGAGGACGACCATATGGCTGGGCAGCCTGAGGGTCGCAGCCGGATGACGAGCACTGGATTGGGTCTACGTGCCGCCACAGACGACCGTTTTCGCCCCCGCTGGCTGATCGGATCGAGACGCGAGGGGGCCAGCGACACTCTTCTACGAGGATGCAGAGCGCTACCTATGGATGGCAGTCCCAACTCGACAGGAGGCCCTGCGTCATGTCTGACCCTGCTCGCACAAAGCTCGCCGTTGCCGCTCTCGGCACCGCCTTTGCCGTCAGCGTCGCCATCCGGGTTCCACAACTGGTCGTGCCCCTGACGTTCGGGCTGACGGTCTGGGTCGCCACCTGAGCCTTCCTGAGGCTGTGAGCAGGCACAGAGGAGGGCGGACACGTCTGCTCACAGGGCGAGCACGGCTTGGGTGGCGTAGTCAAAGTCCGGCTCGCCGGCGAGCACATCGATCCGCGGGGGCCGTCACCGGCTTGCTCGGCGTTGGCAAGGCCCGCCTCGTGGTCTCGGTGTCAGGACCCACTGTTTCCGCCCCCCAGCTCCATCCGATTGGTCGACGGCGAGGAACTCCTGCGCTGCGGCAGCCGCGATCAAGGACGCTCGGTTCAACACCCGGCATGAGGTTGCCCGTTGACACCAACCTCGGCCGCGCGGAGCCCGAGGAGTGGGATCCTGACCCACGGCCCGAAGATTCATCCCGGCCAACGTGACGCACTTCGACGGTCGGCTCCGTGTACGGGGTGAGCACCCGCGCCGAGGTGCCTCCGGTGCCCTCCCGGCCGGAGGGCATGCCCTTACCTGTCTAGGGGTGTTCATGGGAACGGCAGTACGCCTCCCTGTGCCCGGGGAACCTCATCAAGAGTCCCCGACAGCCGCTTATATTCATTTTGTCGAGAAGACGAAGACGTCGCTGTACGCCTTCTCTTACTCCCTCGCGAAGAACAGAGTTCTCGCTGAGGATATTCTCCAGGAGACCTACACCAAGGTGTGGAATAACTGGTCCAATATCCTCGCCTGGGCTGCGGATCTTCCGCAGTCCGCTCTCATGGGGTACGCCGTGAAAACTTTGCAGCGTACCTTCCGGGACCACTGTCGTGGAACCAGTGCACGGGAGAAGCGAGAAGCGAAGTACGACTCCGAGATGAAGCCGCTCTCGCGGCATGAATCTGCGGATAACGACGCTCTGTTCAACCAGATGGCGCGCGAGCTTTGGGCCGCCGTCAGGGAACTTGACCCGACCAAGCAAGGGCTGATTTTCCTGATGTACGTGGACGAAAAGTCCGTGAGGAAGTCAGCGCAGATCCTCGGTTGCAGCGAAGCGACCGCTCGTCGGCTCCATAAACGGGCGATGACTGAACTGCGTTCAAAGATCGAGGGCGAAATCTAACGGAGGGCGCGATGGACGTTGAACAGCGTCTCCATCTAGCCGCCGTACCCCTGAAGGAGGCAGTGGCCGACTTCGACGGCGAGAGCTTCAGTGCGCGTCTGTACGCGTCGCTGGGGATCTCTCCCGCCGAGGTCGGCGCTGCTGTGGCTGAGGACGGCGGAGGGCCGATTACCTCAGCCACTCGGGGGCCGGCCGGGTGATGGTCGGCCCCAGGGGCCGTGTGATGGTCGGCCCCAGGGCCGGTGGCCAGAACGGAGCCAAAACCCAACTAGGACAACAAGAACCGCTGTTAAACGGCGAATAGTGGCGGTCAGTACGAGAAAGGACAGATCAATTTTCCCCGCGAATCGCGGGCAGGGTGACGACAGGGGATCCCTGAACAAACCGTAGATCCGCATTGTCTAGCCGGTCTTGAGACAATGCATGAAGTACCTGAAGTACGCGAACCACGCGGTCTTCCGTAAGCTGGGGGAAACGGAAGCCGAGATGGTGAGCTTCAACTAGAGATGAACAGAAGGGTCGAGTTGTTCATCTAGTAAGAGATGAGAGGAGGAGGTGAACGAATGCCTGATCTTAGTACACCGTTGCTTCATCCCGATCAACGGGAGTAAGCCTTGAGGGCGGGGCGTCACGCGAGATTCGCGTGGCGCCCCGCTCTATTTTTCCCGTGACGCAAAGACGAGCCCTGCTCCGTATACCCGATGAAGAACGAGGTCTATTGGGTGTGCGAGAGAAGCGGCTTGACTCATGAGAGAAATTTTCGTAGAGGCAGTACCCCATATAGTTGCCGGCTTGATCGTTTCCGCCGTGCTCGGGCTGATCACGTGGGTCGCCCACCGGTCGAGGAGCCGCCGTGACGCAGCAACTCCAAACCGGCCAGCAGGCGCGGGGGAAACCGCAACGACTCATCAAGCGTCAGCCGGGCAGGAATTCACGGCCTCGTGCACCCCGCGCCGGTACACGCTGCTCAACGTGACCTCTCCTGCCGGCGGAGCTGCCCAGATCGCCTCTGGACTGCCGGTCGGGACGACGGTTGTCCATGTGGTCGAGGGCAGGGTCCTCAGGTTCGTCCTGACCGACACGCCCCTCTTCGACGGCTCCTACGTGGCCGAGCCGCTCGGCCACTACTTGTGAGCCGACTGCAGGTGGAGGTCGGCCAGCGCGGTGGTCCAGTCCGTGGCGATGGCCGTCTGTGCCTGAACGAGGGTGACCGTGTGGGCGCAGACAGCGGTGTGCAGGCGGTTCTCGACCTTGTCCTTGTCGTTGTTCGGGCCGGAGCCGGTCTTGTGGCCCGGCGACGGCGGTTCCACCCAGAGGTTCCGCGGGTCGTTGGGGTCGCCGCCGAGTTCGAGGCTGACCTGGTGGTCGTACTCGGCGTCGCCCATCGGCCCGGTGTAGGCGTAGGAGGCCGCGTTGGCGGTCTTCTCCTTGCTCGTGACGTACGACGACGGCCGGATCGTGGCCGTGTAGCCGCTCTTGCAGATCGTGGACGCGATGGTGTCCTCGGTCACCGCCGGCGAAACCGCACCTGGGGTGCACTTCAAATCCGGTAGGGGGCTCCCCGCCCTCGTAGCGGTAGTGGCACGAGCCTCCCGCCGGCTGCGGCTGCACCGTGTAATGCGGCTGCGGCCCCGGCCCGACGGGCACCGGTCCATCAGAACTGACCGCGGGCGACGGCGTGGTGCTCGCCTCGATCGGCGCCGCGTGCCCGGTGCCTTCCGGCATGGGCGACGCCGTCGTGGAGCGGCATCCGGCAAGAGCCAGTACCGCGATCACGGCAACACCAGCGGTCCGTACCACCATCGGAGCCCCCCCGTCGCGAGCGTTGGACTGCGGCGAGGCTACCCAGCGCGGCTGCAGGCCAGCCACGGCCACGCGGCGGTCCTGATCGGGACCGCTATCCTCCGGCCCCCACCGCGGCTCGGCCGAGCGGCACGCTCCGCCGGCGCACATCGTCCGGGCACTTCACGTGGAGTCGAACGGGCAGGCGAATTAGATTGGTGGCGTGAGCGCGGAGAGTGAGGGAGGCAGCCTGCCGGCGGCCGATGGGCCGCTGGTGCGGGTGACGCTCCACGACGGGCAGAAGCTCTACGCGGTGGCCAAGCGGCGCCGGAAGGAAGCCGACGGGACGTGGTGGTACGACCTGCAGATCCACCTGCCGGCCGCCAGCGACACCTGGGGTCGGCTCACGGACGAGCCCGCGCCGGTCGATTTCCGGGCACCGGCGGGACGCTGCGAGCCGATCGAGGGCCAGCCGTACGACCAGGTGCCGACCGAGCGCGTCGGCGTCGCCCCGGCCTGGAAGGTCGAGGAGCGGGTGTACTTCGCCGACGATGTGGGTCCTGCCCGCATCGTGCACCGCGGCCACTGCCACGCCACCCGCGACCATGCCCGCGCGGCCACGGTCGAGCAGGCCCGCGCCATCCTCGGGCAGGCCGACGCCGCAGCGTGCCAGGTGTGCCGGCCGGACCGGCCGCTGCGGCCCGCCGCATAGGAGTCCGGGCGGACAGTCCTTGCTCCCGGGCGCCTGCCGGGCAGGCGCCCGGTTTCAGAAGTTGGAGATGTGGCTGCAGGTCGCCTGCTGCTGGTAGCCGCCGGGCACGCCGGTGCCGACGCTGGTCCAGAAGGGAATCGAATCCCGGAAGTGGCCGCCGAGGGTGTGCCAGGACAGACCAGGATGCTCGGTGCGCAGCGCGGCCAGGCCCGCGGCGGCCAGTCCGCAGCGCTGGTACTCGGGGCTGGTGTGCGGCATCTCGACCCATCCCAGGCCGCAGCGCTTGCAGGTGACGTAGTCGACGGCGAAGGCGCGGTCTCCGTGGAGGTTGGCGGCGCGCATCCGCCAGCCATCCCGTTCTGGGGACCCGGTGTCCTGCCAGGGGGCGTTGATCTCGGGGATCACGGGCCACCCGTGGCGGTGTCCGTAGCGGCCGCGGGTGATCCAGCGAACCGCTGCGCGCAGCGGCTGGTGCCCGGAGACCCGGACGAGCTGATCGGTCTGCTGGGCGAGTTGGAGAGCGTCGCGCCGGCTGTCGTCGGTGGTGGCCATGCTGAAGCGTGCACGGCCCCAGGCGGAACATGCGGTTCCCCGCTGTGGCATCTGTCACACCGTCACCTCCGGCTGGCGACGGGCGTTCCGGAGCGGCTCGCTCCGACGGGCACGTGTTCGGGCGGAGCCCCTGATGGGGGAGCCGGGGTGGTCCAGTCCTCTCCGGAGAGGGCCGAACGTACTGACCGTTCGGTAACTCTGCCTCGAAAAAACTGCCCGAACGGGCTGCACGAATGGCCATCGCCGAACGCTATGTAAGCAAGACCGCACCGAAGCGGTCCCGGGCGCAACGGGGCAGGGCGCCACACCACCCTCGAACTGGAAGGACCACTAGGTCCGGTGACCAACCACCAGATGGAACTCGTGCTCGCGGCCGCGGCGGCCGCACGCGCCTTCGGGCCCGACGTGCGCAGGGCACTGCGCCGCATCTTGGCGGCCGGAGTCCGCTTGGG
>NZ_JAINZZ010000092.1 GCF_019890725.1 Actinacidiphila acidipaludis | reverse complement strand
CCGGATGGGTCCCGGTGACCGCAGTCGGCACGGCCGAGGTCCCGGCGGCCGGGTCCGAGGGGGACGCCGATCCCGGGACGGGCGGCGCCGAACCCGCGGCGCCCGCCGTGGACCGGGACACCCGGGAATGGACGCTGGCCGAAGCCCGGTTGGGAGCGCCGCGTCTGCACCGGTTCGGCACCGACTCCGACCCGCTCGTCGTCCTCACCGAGGCTGCCACCGAACGCATGGGCCTGCCTGGCGGGTTGACCGACCGGCGCACCCTGCGGCTGCCCGACGACCACCCCGCCGTCCGCCGGCTCACCCGTGCCGGCTGGCGGCTGACCCGGCGCGGCTTCGGGCCCTGGGCACGCGTCTACCGGCCGGTGCAGGGCGGTACCCGCCAGTGCGTGCAGTTCGCCGTCCTGCCGTGGGATGCCCTCGACGCGCGGGCCTGGGGCGAAGCCGACCGGTTGCCGCCCGCCGAACTGGCCCGGGTGCTCGCCACCTACGCGCGGCGCGTCCTGACGCCCAGGGGCTCCACCGCCGTGGCCGGCCTGGAACTGATGACGGCGCTGCGCCCGCCGACCCGGCCGGTACGGGACGACGGCACCGGCGCATGGGTGCCGGGACCCGTGGCCGGATCACTGACCGGCCCCGTCGACCCGGCGCCGCCGGAGGCGCCCGACGAACACCCCGTCGCGGCCGCCCTGTTCCCGCGAACTCACGAGCGGAGCCCCGCCGAAGTCCTCGACGAGGAGGCGTACGACTGGATCCGCGACCCGGAGCTGCTGACGGACGCCGAGTGCGCGCAGCGCTTCGCAGTGGGCATCGACGTCAACACCGCGTTCCTCGCCGCCGCCAACCGCCTGGTGGTGGGGCTGTCCGCACCCGTGCACGTGCGGAACCCGGAGTTCGCCAAGAACGTGCCGGGGGTGTGGCTGGTGGACCTGTCCGGAATCCCGGTCGACCCGCGTCTGCCGTCCCCGTTCACCCCGCACGGCCGCCCTCCCGAGGGCCCGGCCTGGTACGCCACACCGACGGTCGCCTACGCCGCCGAACTCGTCGAGCAGTACGGGATTCCGGTCCGCGTCCGGCCCACCGAGGCATGGGTGCGCGAGGAGACGGGACCGTATCTCGACCCCTGGTACAAGCAGTTGGCCGACGCCTACAAGGCGACGATGGCCGACCTCGGTGTGACGGCGGACCTCACCCCGCAGCAGTACCTCGCGGCGATGGAGCACCACAAGCGGCGCGACCCCGGGCTGGCGGCCGTGCTGTTGGCGGTCAAGTCGACGGTCAAGGGCGGCATCGGCAAGCTCCGCGAACGCCCGCAGGGTGCCCGGTACCGCTTCGGCGAGCCGTGGCCCGCGCTCGAACGTCCCACATGGCGCCCCGACATCCGCGCCGCGGTCATCGCCACCGCCCGCGTGAACATGCACCGCAAGCTCGTCAGGACCGCGCTGGCCACGCAGACCGGCCCGGCCCCGACGGGATCCCTGACGTTCGATGACGACGCGCTGCTGCCGGTGGCCGTCCTCTCCGACTGCGCGGTGTACCCGGGCCGCGGTCCCTCACCCCTGGACGTGCTGCCGTACGGCCCCGACGGCAAACCCGCACCCGGCACCTTCCGCCTCGGCGTGTCCCCGGGCATGGTCAAACACGAGGGCACCCAACCCCTCTACTGGGCCGTCGAGTTGCTGGAACAGTCCCAGAACCCGGCCCGCCACATCAAGGGGGAGGGGGCGGACCCCGAGGAGTGAGGGGCGGGCGGTCTCCGTGACGCCCTTGGACCAGGAACGGGCCCACCGGTCGTCCGGGCCGCCACCGGGCACAACCACCGCCGTCGTCTGCCTGCGGTCCTTGGCGGCTGTCCGATCAGCTCAGTTCAATGCCCAGCGCATTCAGAACGCCCTGAATCCAGGCGGCATGCTCCGGCTCCGCAGCGGCGACACGCTCCAGGAGCTCGACGAGCCGCCGGCCCTCCTCCGCATCCATCCTGCCGAGCTCGAAGGCGATCTCTTCCAGGGCGTTCAAGGCCATCCGCGCGTCAGGCCCGACCTTGGCGAGATCCTCCAGGCTCGCCACCGCCGCCAGAAGTGCCCGCACCACTTCATCTCCCTGCAGCACGTCTTCGGCCTCCGCAGACACGGGCGATGACGGGAGGCCATGTCGCCGCGCCCGCCGACGGCCTGGCAAGGCGCAGGGCCGAGGTGGGACCGTCGGCACAAGCTGAGGTGACGTGAGGTGGGGTCCGTGCCGCGGGCGGCGGGTCGGAGCCGATACCGTGGAGCCGACATGCGCGGGTGGACGAGGGGGAGCGGACGGTGGGGATCATCCAGGAGAGCCTGGGCCGGGCGGCCGAGGCCACCGCGACCCGGCCCATCCCGAAGACCGCCCAGGCGCAGATGCGGTTCCTGGTCCGGCAGGCCAAGGGGTCGACCAGAGTGGCCGCGGAACGGCTCGGCATCAGCCGCCGCACCGTCGAGCGGTACCTGACCGGGCAGTTCCGCCGCCCGCACAAGGACCTGGCCACCCGGCTGGAGCGCGAGGTCCGCAAGGACTGGCAGCCCCGGGTTAAAGGCCGGGCACGCCGGCGCGCGGCCACGGCCACGGGCATCGTCATCGAGACCCGCGCCCGCTTCGGGTTCACGGCGGCTCCCGGCTCCACCGACGACTCCCGGATGCGGCGCGTCACCCAGCACCTGCCGCCCGCGTACGCCGCCCGCCTGTTCGACGCCGAGGCCGCGGGCGCCACCGAGCAGCAGTTGCAGCGGATCGCGGCCGAGGGCCTGCAGGAGATCTACTTCAAGGACCGCGGGCGCCGCGCCGACGGCCTCGAGGTGGAGTTCACCGACATCGACTACGTCGAGCTGGAGTTCTGACGCGGCTCAGCGTGTCGTCGTCGACAGGGCGAACGTTGCCTGATGCGGCACTAGCAGTGGGGCAGACCACCAGGCGACATCCGGAACCTCAGGTCACCATCCACGTACGGCCCGTACGTCCAGCCAGGGCCCCCGGAAGGGGTATAGACATCGAGGTAGTTGCCGCTCGCAATGACCGCCGAGGTGCGGTACCAGACGTCGCCGGTGGTGCCGACGGTGCCGCCGGACACCCAGCAGTCCACGAAAGCTTGATCATTCGGCGGCGCGAGGGTGAGGTCGTCGATCTTGCTGCAGTCCGCATAGGGGCAGCTGTAGACACCCGCGTGGTACTGGGTGGTCAGCGTGGCCAACTGCGGATTGGAGCCGTGGTTGTTCGGATTCGGATCCGCCGACGCCTGCGAGGTCGCGCCGAGGATCGATGCGCCAGCCAGAGCAAGCGCGCCGAGAGCCCTGATCGCACGAGTCATTGAGTGTTTCCCCCAGTCTTCATAGTTGTCAGTGTCCGGCGATGGGTGATGCGTCCCGCTCGGATGCCGTGCGGGAGTCGTGGCCCGGCCATCAGGCGGCCGGCCGACTGTCGCCCTGCTACCGGGCGGGCAGTCCAGTCAGTCCGCGTCTTCCCTGCAAGCGGCGCCGCTGAGAGGCGTGCGAGCCCCCATGACGCGCTTCGGCGCACGACGGCTCATTCCTGGGCCGTTGTGCAAGATCGAGGCTAAGAGCTTCCGTCCTAGATCCGTCCTGGATCCGTCCTTGCGCACTCCGTTCACATGAGCGCATGTGACACCTCGAATGCCTGGTTGCTGACAACCAGACGGCCTCGACGGTCCGAATCGCCTGCGCGCTCTCAACCTTGGCCGGCCTGGTCGCCGATCGCAGGGCCCTCCACACGAGGTTCGTCTCCTGCGTCAGGACGTGGTGACCCTCAGGCCGGACTTCCTGTTCGTACCGGCGCACCGCGGGACGTCCGGCTTCGAGGACTTCGCCCATGCCGTCCCGAAGACGGCGACACCGCATGGCGGCGACCTGCGACATTCTCTGCACGGTCGCCGGCCTGTGCTGTCGCCTGTCGCCGCCTCGTCGTGGAAACGCTCCAAGATCGCCACGGCAATCTTGTGGCGGGTTGCGACCGCCGCTCCGGCGCGCGGCGTTGAAGACTGGCGGAACGCGGAGGCCGTCGTGGCCGCCGCCCGACGTCCGGGTCGCCGGCAGGAGGAACCCCATCGTGACCGAGAGTGTGATCACCCCGCGAAACCGAGGCTTCCTCTTTCTGGACGCGCACCCCGCGGGCTGCCGGGAGGTGGTCGACGGCATGTGGCGCGACCTGCCGTCGCGTGATGAGGAAAACGGCGCCGCGTCCGCCGGTGAAGGGCCGGTCGCCCTGGTCATCGGATCGTCGGCCGGTTACGGTCTCGCCGCTACCCTCGCCGGACTGAAGCGTGCCGGCATCCGCGGCATCGGCATCTGCTTCGAGCGCGAAGGAGGCCCGCGCCGCACGGCCACCGCCGGCTGGTACCGCACGGCCGCCACCGCGGACGTCGCCCGCGCCGCGGGCCGTGACATGGCCTTCCTCAATGGCGACGCCTTCGCCGACACGACGAAGCAGCAGGTCGCCGAACTGCTGCGGGAGCGCTTCGGCGGGCGGCTGGACCATCTGATCTACTCCGTGGCCGCGCCCCGCCGGACCGATCCCGACACCGGTACGACGTACGCCTCCGTCCTCAAGCCCGTCGGCGCGGCCCACCGTACGAAGACGCTGGTGTTCGACCGCGACGGCGCCCCGGAGATCCGTGAGGTCGACACCGCCCCGGCCGAGGGGGACGACGTCGAGCAGACCGTCGCCGTCATGGGCGGCGCGGACTGGGAACGCTGGATCGACCACCTGGCGGCCCGGGACCTGCTCGCCGACGGCTTCACCACGGCGGCCCTGTCCTACATCGGCTCACCGCTGACGGCGGCGCTCTACCGCCAGGGCACGATCGGCGCCGCCAAGGCGCACCTGGAGGCCACCGCCCGCACCCTCGACGAGCGGCTCACCAAGTTGGTCGGCGGCCGCGCGGTCACCTCGGTCAACGGCGCCGCCGTCACGCAGTCCTCCACCGCCATTCCGGGGGTCGCCCTCTACCTCGGCCTGCTGCGGGGCGTCCTCGGCGACGCCATGGTCTCCCCGGCCGGCCAGTTGGCCGAGCTGTGGGATCAGCTCACCGGCGCGACCCCGCTGACCCTGGACGGTGAGGGCCGGGTGCGGCTCGACCGCTGGGAGCTGTCGGAAGACGTCCAGCAGGCCGTCGCCGAACGCTGGCACAAGGCGACCACGGAGACGATCGCCGGACTCGCCGACCTCGACTGGTTCCACGACGAGGTGCGGCGGCTCTACGGCTTCGCCGTGCCCGGCGTCGACTACGCCGCCGCGACCGCCACCGACATCCCCTGGCCCCGCTCCGCCGTGGGCCGCTGAGCAGGCGGGCACCGGTCCCGCCGCTCGCGAGGGGCCACAGCACACCGCCCCGACCACCACCTGCGTTCGCGGACGCCTCCTCGAGCGCGGCGCCCCACGGACCCGGCCGGCGGCGTCTGCCAGAATCACGGCATGGCTGAGCACGACACCGAGGGCCGCTACCTGCTGGACAACCAGCAGTCCGAGGCCGGCATCCGCTTCGGCGCGCTGGCCGAGCTGTTCGACCCGGTCACCTTCCGGCACGTCGACGCGCTCGGCATCGGCGCCGGCATGCGCTGCTGGGAGGTGGGCGCGGGCGGCCCGTCCGTACCGCTGGGGCTGGCGGAGCGGGTGGGCCCCACCGGATCGGTTGTCGCCACCGACATCGACGTCTCGTGGACGAAGGACATCGCCGGCGGCGCGATCGAGGTGCTGTCGCACGACGTGGCCGCCGACCCCCCGCCGGCCGGCGGCTTCGACCTGGTGCACGCCCGCCTCGTCCTGGTCCACGTCACCGACCGGGCCGAAGCGCTGCGCCGCATGATCCAGGCGCTGCGGCCCGGCGGCCGGCTGCTGCTGGAGGACGCCGATCCCAAGCTGCAGCCGCTGCTGTGCCCCGACGAGTCCGGACCCGAGGAACGCCTCGCCAACCGGCTGCGGAACGGCTTCCGCACGCTGATGGCCGCCCGCGGCGCGGACCTCGCCTACGGCCGCACCCTGCCCCGGATGCTGCGAGAGGCGGGGCTGTCCGACGTGCAGGCAGACGCCTACTTCCCGATCACCTCCCCGGCGTGCACCATCCTGGAGGACGCGACGGTGCGCCAGATCCGCCCGCTGCTCATCGAGCACGGACTCGCCACCGACGAGGAGATCGACCGCCACCTTGCGAACGTCGCCACGGGCCGGCTGGACCTGGCCACCGCACCGATGATCTCCGCGTGGGGCCGCCGCCCCTGACCTTGGGGACCGCCCCTCAGCCCCCGAGCCTCTGACATCGCGTCACTCATGCCAGTGTGACCCGCATGCCGCCCTCCGCGAGGATCTCCAGGATCCCGGCGAACAGGCCGTACGTCTGCCCCTCTGCCGCCAGCCTCTGGGACAGGTGTCTGCGGGCCGTCGCGGAGTCCCGCCAGACCAGGGTGCCCGGCGGGGTCCAGCCGAACGACCCGCGCAGGCAGTCGGCCAGGGCGGCGGTACAGCCACCGAAATAGCCGCCGGGGCCGTTCACCGCCTCGCCGAGAGCCAGATAGAGCGACGGCTCGTCCGTGACCTGGCGGCCGTCGAGGACCACGGCGCTGCCCGGGGGCCGGGGCGTGCGCGCGGTACGGCATCCGTGTTCACGGACCAGGTCGAGCCACGCCCAGCGCTCCCGGGTGCCGAGCGCGGTCCACTCCCCGAGCGCGCCGGGCGGACCTCCGAACCATCGTTCCCACAGCAGCCGGACATGATCCGGCACCATCGGCGGTAGCGATCCGGTCAGCGCCACGTCGATGAGATCCCGGCCGTGGGCGGACGGCTGCCAGGCCTGGACGGCGGGCCGCACGAGGAGGTCGGCCACCAGTCCATCGTGGTCGTCCCGGATCTCCAGCCGGCACTGGTCGAGGTCCCGTGCCCGGCGGGTGCCGACGCGCAGGGCGCTCAGCAACCGGTCGCTGGGAGCCAGCCCCCGAAGGACCAGCGTACGCGGCGGGTTCTCGGGCGGCAGCACGCGCGCGACCTCGCGGCACGAGCCCAGCCACCGCCGCTCGTCATGGATGCGAACCCTCCCGCCGTGGCCGTCGGGCGGCCCCAGAAAGTCGTCGAGGCCGGTGAGCAGGAGGGAATCGGTGCCCGGATGGCGGCCGAGGGACACGGCATCCTCCAGCCGCCAGGCATCGAGCTCTTCCGTCGGAGCCGGCTGCTCCTCCTCGGGTACGAGCCACACCTCGTGCCCGAGTCAGCCGCGCACGTCAGCCCCTTCGGGCTCCCAGCCGAACAGCTCGTACGTCGCGCGTTCGTGCTCCCCGAAGAGGCCGTCCACCTCGGCGCACACGCCCCAGACGTCGCCGTCGTCGCTGTCCGTCAGGACGTAGCGCCCGAACCGCCCTGGCTGACAAGGCTGTTCCGGACCGCGAGGATCCGCGCGCTCCCCATCACCGCTCCCCAATCCGTTCACGGCACGGATCATGCCTGGACCAGGATGGACAGGGAAAGCGGATTGTCCGGGGCGGATGCGGGACCCGGCGTTCAAGGGAAGGACGGGCGTGCCCGAGAAAGACGAGTGGGACGACACGCTGTTCGCGGGGACCGCGGCGTACTACCGCCGCGGCCGGCTGCCATACGCGCCGGGGCTCGTGGCGGTGCTCGGCGAAGTGCTGCAACTCGACGGACGGGGGCGGCTGCTGGACGTCGGCTGCGGGCCGGGCATCCTGGCGCTCGACCTGGCACACCTCTTCCAGGAGGTCGTCGGCCTGGACCCGGACCCCGGGATGCTGGCCGAAGCCGAACGCACCGCGGGCGCGCGGGAGCTGAGGGGGAAGACCCGCTGGGTGCGGGCCCGGGCCGAGGAACTGCCCGCGGGTCTCGGCACGTTCACGACAGCGTCCTTCGGTCAGTCCTTCCACTGGATGGACCGCGACCTCGTGGCGGGAACCGTCCGGGACATGCTCCGGCCGGGCGGCAGCCTGGTGCATGTCGCGGACGACAAATCGGAGGTGCGGTCCGCGGAGGGACTGCCGTACCCGGCCGTTCCGCACGAGAGGATCGACGCGCTGGTCCGGCGATACCTCGGCCCGGACCGCCGGGCCGGTCGCGGAACCGTGCCGCCCGGCGTCCCGGGGAACGAGGAAGAGGTGCTCGCCCGCGCGGGCTTCGCGAGCCGCGAGCGCCATGTGGTCCCCGGGGGACAGGCGTTGGAGCGTGGCCTCGACGACGTCGTGGCCGAGGTGTTCTCGATGTCGTACTCGGCGCCTCCGTTGTTCGGCCCGAACCGTTCCGAGTTCGAGGCCGAGCTGCGGGCCCTCCTGCGCGCGACGTCGCCGGCGGGACGCTTCTCGGAGCGCCGGCCGAGTACCGAGGTGCGCATCTGGCGGAAGGCGTTTGCGTGACCGCGCCCGTGACGGTGACCCGTGGACCTGCCTGCCCGGTCAGAGATCCGTCGCAGCCGAAGCCGACTCCCGTCCCGCCCGCGCCTCGTCGATCGCGGCCTTCATCGCCTTCGGAGGGAGCGCCGGATGGGCGGCCGCGGTCTCGGCGACCTGCCAGTCGCTGTCGGCGAGCAAGGCGACCAGGACCTCGGACGGCAGTGCTGGATGAGCGGCCGCGAGGCGCCGGGCCCTGGGGTCGTCGAGACAGGGGAGCAGCGCCGCCGCCTTCGCGTTCGGGTGCCGGGCGATCTCGCGGAGCGCCTTTCGCACCGGCGGCCGATAGTGCGCCAGCCGCTCCAGGAGAGCCGACGGGGCACCGGGATTGGCCGCCACCCGCGCGATGACGGCCACGCCATGGCGATCGACGATCGTCGCCAACTGCTCAGGGGAGAGGCCGGGATGGGGGGCCACGGCCCTGACGACCTTCGCGTCCGCGTCGCCCGTGCCTGGGCGGGCGTGAGGTCGGGCCGCTCGGTGAGGACGTCCACCACGTCCTCGTCGGCGCTCTCGAGCAGGCGCGTCGACAACGCGGGCGGCAGTGCGGGGTTGGCGGCCAGGCCGAGCAGGACGGGGTTCACGGGGCATCATCGTGCCCGACCCGTCCTCGCTTCCGCTCCTGGATATCCCGGCCCGCCCTGCCGCGAACAAGCCGGCCCGCGGGCGTCAGGACGTGATGCCCGCTGCCTCACCCAGCACCGATCGGAACTCGTCCACGGTCGTGAGGAGGGCGTCACCGGCGAACCGCAGCGATTCCAGGGAGCGTTCGGCCGCCTCCTTGTTGCCGGCTCCGCAGGCGTCGGTGACCAGGACGGGCACGTAGCCGAGGTCCGCCGCGTGGCGGACGGTGGGCTCGACACCGATCTCCAGCGCGCAGCCGACGACCGCCACGGTGGTGATCCCGCAGTCGCGCAGGGCGATGTCCAGCCACGTCCCCTCGAACGCCGACATGGTGATCTTGTCGATCACCACCTCGTGCTCCGTGGGGCGAAGTCGGGGCACGAGCTGGGTCTGCGGCGCGTCCGGCGGGAATGCGGAGACGACGTCGGCCGCTCGATCGGCCGCCTGCCACGCCCGCCACATGCGGAGCTGCGAGGCACCCATCAGCCCGGCGGGCAACGTGATGTGACGCAGGAAGAAGGTACGGATCCCGGTCGCCCGGGCCGCTTCCACCGTGCTCACCACCTGCCCGACGACCTGATCACCGTCGCCGATCTGCCCGACGACACCCACCTGCATGTCGTACACCAGCAGGGCGATCCGTCGGGGGTCGTCGCATGCTTCCCGCAGTGACCGGGGAACGCTGAGGCCGTTTCGCTCATCCACGCAGCCGACGCTACCCGGTGGTCCCGGCGATCACCGCCCGCACGCGCGCAGTCGTCGCGGCCGACACGAACCCGATCGGGGCAGAGGGCCGTCCGATATCTGTTTGCGGCGCAGATCGCGCCCCGGGAATCATGAGCGGATGAACGACGGCAGCGACGTGACACCCGTGGCCACCGGTCCCGACGAGGCACCGGCCCGGAGCGCGGCTGCGCGAAGCGGCGCCGAGGCCGCAGGGGCCGCGGCGGGACGGACTCCGCCGCCGGCGGCAGGCGGGGGCCGCATGGCCTGGTCCCAACTGCCGGACGCGCTGCGGACGGCGGTCGAGCGGCATCTCGGCGCTCCCGTCGTGCGCGCCGACACCCAGCAGGGCGGATTCTCGCCGGGCGTCGCCGCACGACTGACCTCGGCCACCGGCGAGCGGGTGTTCGTGAAAGCGGTGGGACCACGGCCCAACGCCGAGTCCGCGGGGATCCACCGGGCAGAGGCCCGTATCGCCGCCGCGCTGCCTCCGGACGTGCAAGCGCCGCGACTCCTTGCGGAATTCGACCGGGACGGCTGGGTCGTGCTCGTCTTCGAGGACGTCGAGGGTGCGATGCCCGCCCAGCCGTGGGTGCCGGACGAACTGGACCGCGTGCTGGCGGCGGTCGCCGACCTGGCGCGGACGCTGACCCCGGCTCCCGACGGTGTGGCCCCGGCGCTGGGTGTCCGCGCCGCGGACACGTTCCAGGGCTGGCGCCGGCTCGCGGCCGCCGCCCGCCACAGGGACGACCACCTCGACGGGCTCGACCCCTGGGCGCGGCGGCACCTGTACGACCTGGCGGCGCTGGAGAGCGGGTGGGAGACCGCCGCCGAGGGGACGACGCTCAACCACGGAGATCTGCGCGCCGACAATCTCCTGCTCACCGCCGACCGCGTCATGGTCGTGGACTGGCCCTGGGCGTCGGTGGGTGCCGTCTGGTTCGACCTGCTGGCGATGCTGCCCAGTGTGCGGATGCAGGGCGGACCGCCGCCGGAGACGGTCTTCGACCGGCATCCCGTCGCCGAGGGCGCCGACCCCGCGGCGGTCACGGCCGTGCTGGCCGCCGTCAGCGGATACTTCGTCGGGCAGTCCCGGCTGCCGGACCCGCCCGGCCTGCCCACGGTACGGGCCTTCCAGGCGGCGCAGGGCCGTGCCGCACTGGCCTGGCTGCGCGCCCGTACCGGTTGGCACTGACCTCCGGACCGGAACGCGCCGCACCCCCCGTGCCGGTCGGCACCGGCCGCACGGACCGGACCCGGCACCTGTGCGGTGCCGGGTCCGGCCGGCTGAGGCGGGATGGCGCGCGTCAGCGCGATGGCGGGCGCAGCCGCGGAGCTGCGGCCGTCAGCTGTGCGAGACGGTCAGGCCGTAGAAGGCGACCCGGGCGCCCTTCGTGGTGCTGTCGGAGGACGACTGGTTGTAGGAGCCCGCCTTGAAGTACATCTTGTAGGGGTCGAAGGACGACGGGATCGTGTAGTGCGTGGTGCTGCCGTTGACCGTCAGGTTGATGGTGTCGCCGCCGGAGACGCCGATCGTGTACGTCCAGGTCTTGCCGATCGAGACATGACCGACCGTGTGCGGGGTCTGGCCGCCCGACGGGGAGTTCTCGACGCCGGCGACGATGTCCCCGCCGGAGTGGACGTACAGCTCGATCAGCGGCTTGGTGGAGGAACCGCCGCTGCCGAGGTGGATCTGCCCGACGCAGACGTTGGACGTCACCGACACCACGCGCAGGGTCGCGCTCAGCTTGTGGGTGCCGCTCAGCGACCAGTCGGCGGCGCTGCCGTTGGAGTTCATCTCCTGCAGCTCCGACCGGGCGTAGTTGGAGTTGGGCGTGGTGACGCCCTTCTCCGGTGCCCAGAAGGTCATCGCGCCGTCCCGGCTGTCGGTGTAGAAGTAGTCGTCCTGGAAGCCGTTCGCGCCCTGGAGCTGCGAGGACGGGATGGTCGTCGGCGAGCCGGGGGAGCCGGTGGGCAGTTGCAGCTCCCACACCGACAGGTTGAAGTTGCCGCCGGGGGCGATGCCGGGCGTGGCGGCACCGGCGTCGGTGCCGAGCAGGCCGAGCGTGCCGGCTATGCCGATGCTCCCGGCGAGGGCCAGGCGTCTGATGCGGGTCTTCATGTGGGGGGTCCTTCCGTCGTCGGGTTCAAATACATGAACTCCGTCCAACATGTGGGGTGAACCTTGATTAGCACCTTCACGGAGAGGGGTCAACGCCTCACGTGAACCTGAGATGTGCCGCTGACATCCGGCTTGGCCTGGACCAGCGGGTTCACGTACGCAAACACGAAGGAGCCCAACACACGGCCGTCCCGCCCCCGGCGGAAGAAAATCCGGAATCCGTCCCCCGGCCGTGTCGATCTGCCTCGGCGCCGTTCGACCTGTTAGTGAGAGGGTCGACAGGCGACGCTCGGAGTGAGGAGACCGGTGATGGCGAAGTACATGCTGATCATGCGCGGCACGGACGAAGCGATGGCGAAGATGATGGACACGCCCTTCGAGGAGATGCTCGAGACGATGGGGCGGTTCAACGAGGAACTCATCAAAGCGGGCGTCCTCGTGGCCGCCGAGGGCCTCGACGACCCGGGCCAGGGCGTGGTCGTCGACTTCTCCGGCGAGACGCCGGTCGTCACCGACGGCCCCTACGGCGAGACGAAGGAACTCTTCGGCGGCTTCTGGATGCTGGAGGTCGCCTCCAAGGAGGAGGCCGTCGAGTGGGCCAAGCGGATCCCGCTGATGACCGGATCGAAGTGCGAGATCCGCCGCGTTCCGGCCATCGACGAGTTCCCGCAGGACAACGAGTGGGTCATCAAGGAGCGCGCGTGGCGCGAGCGGACGGGCCAGGTCTGAGCGGGGACACGGCCGGACACGGCCCGCCGGACGCCGACCGGGCGCGGCGGGCCGTCGAGGCCGTCTGGCGGATCGAGTCGGCGCGCATCGTCGGCACACTGGCGCGCTACACCGGGGACTTCGCGCTCGCCGAGGACGTCGCGCAGGAGGCGGTGGCCGAGGCCCTCGTCGGGTGGGCGCGCGACGGTACGCCGGCGAACCCCGTCGGCTGGCTGCTGGCGACCGCGCGCCGCCGTGCCATCGACGCCTTCCGCCGCCGGTCGGCCCTCGACGAGCGCTACGTCCTGCTCGCCGGGGCCCTGGCCGAAGGTGAGGCGGACGCCGGCGCGGCCGCACCGCGGGACCGGGCGGACGACCTGCCCTGGGATCCCGACCGGGTCGACGACGACGTGCTCGCGCTGATGTTCATCGCCTGCCACCCGGTGCTCTCGCCCGAGGCCCGGGTGGCGATGACCCTGCGCGCGGTCGGCGGCCTGTCCAGCGAGGAGATCGCCCGCGCGTTCCTCGTCACGGTGCCGACCGTGCAGGCGCGGATCACGCGGGCGAAGAAGACCATCGCCGCCGCGGGCGTGGCGTTCGAACTGCCCCTGGCCGACGAGCGGCGCGCCCGGCTCAGCGGTGTGCTCAGCGTGCTGTACGTGATCTTCACCGAGGGCTCGACGGCGACGTCGGGGGACCGTCTGGTGCGCGCCGACGTGGCGTACGAGGCGGTCCGGCTGACCCGGATGCTGGCCGCGCTGCTGCCCGATGAGCCCGAGGTGCACGGTCTGCTCGCGCTGCTCGAACTGACCGCCGCCCGCTTCCCCGCGCGGACCGGACCCGACGGCGAGGCGGTCCTGCTGGAGGACCAGGACCGGCGCCTGTGGGACCGGTCCGCCATCCGCCGCGGGCTGGGGGCGCTGAGCCGTGCCGCCTCGGTCGGCCGCGGGTTGGGGTCCTACGGACTCCAGGCCGCGATCGCCGCGTGCCACGCCGCGGCGCCCTCCGTGCCGGAGACCGACTGGGAGCGGATCGTGCTGCTCTACGAGGCACTCGGCCGCCTCGCGCCGTCACCGGTCGTCGAGCTGAACCGCGCGGTGGCCGTCGCGATGGCCCAGGGGCCGGAGCAGGCGCTGACCACGGTCGACGACCTGGTCGCGTCGGGGCGGCTGTCCGGATCGCATCTGCTGCCCACCGTGCGCGGGGAGTTGCTCGCGCGCCTGGGCCGGACCGCCGAGGCCCGGGCCGAACTGGAGCTCGCCGCACGGCTCTGCGGCAACACCCGCGAACGCGCCGTCCTGTTGCGCAAGGCGGCCGCTCTGCCCGGTCAGCGATGAGTTCGGCCCGCTTCCGCGGTCCTTGAGGACGACTGAGGTTCCGGCATCCGAGGCGGAGGGGACGAGATGAGCCACACGACGGCAGAGACACGCGCGGCCCGGGAGGTGTCGCCGGGCGAGCGGGGGCGTCGGGCCCGTGTCCCTGAGACCGCAACGGCACCGCACCGGCCATGCGCCGCCACCGGCGACGAGGCCTTGACGTACCGCTGGGCGGCCTGAGATGGCCGCCGACCGCCGGCCCACCGCCGCAACCGTGCGAGAGCTCGTCGAGGTGAGCCGGTACCTCGTCCTGTCCACCGCGGACGCAGCGGGACGGCCCTGGGGATCGCCCGTCTACTTCGCCCACGTGGACTGCGTCGAGTTCCTCTGGGTCTCCTCGCCCGACGTCACGCACTCCCGAAACATCGCGGTGCGGCCCGAGGTGGGCCTGGTGGTCTTCGACTCCCACGCGGCGATCGGCACCGGGCAGGGCGTCTACATGCCGGCCGTGGCCGAGGCGCTGGACGGCGACGACGCCGCACAGGGCATCGAGGTGTTCTCCCGCCGTTGCGTGGCGCACGGCGGTGCGCCGTGGACGGCCGAGGACGTCCGCACCGGCGGCGAGTTCCGTCTGTACCGGGCCGTCGCGCAGTCCCACGGGATCCTTGCCAAGGACGGCAGCGCCGACCACCGGATCCCCGTGGACCTCAGCCAGGGGCGCGGATGACGTCAGCGCGGCGGGCGCACCGCCGCTCGGTCCACCGCCGCAGCCGCGCGGATCAGGCCTGCGCGGCGGCGAGCGCCGCGAGCGTGTCGAAGTCCCAGCTCAGGCGTCCGGCACGCAGGTCCGCGACGACGGAGTCGAGCCAGCCGAGCTCGGCGGCCAGCACGGCACGGCGGTACTCGTCCTCCAGCATCGTCACGCGGGGGAGGGCGACTGCGGCCGCCTGGCCGGCGGCCGCGTCCAGAGCGGTCAGGGCGGCGCGGACCTGCTCCGCCCGCTCGGCCAGCACCTCGCCGGTCTCCTCGGGGGTCAGCATGAGCACGAAGGACAGCGCCGCGGGGAACTCCGGGTAGTCGGCGCGGGGAACCGTGAGCATCTCCCGCAGCCACTTCCGGTGCGCCTGCCGTCCCTCCTCGGTCACCTCGTAGACGGTGCGCTCCGGGTACTGCGGGTCCTTCTCCGTCTCCCGGACGGCGATCAGCCCGGCGTCGAGCAGCCGGTCGATCGTGCGGTACAGGCTCGCCCGCTGGCTGACGTTGACGACCTGGTCCTTGCCCCACTGCTTGATCAGGCGCTGGATGCCGTAGGGGTGCAGCGGCCGCATGTGAAGGAGCGACAGGACGGTGAGGGCGAGAGGGGAGCTGCGCATGCCGAGGAGTGTACCGGGCGGACGTCTCGTCGTAACTAGTTGACATGAAACTAGTAGCAGTGTGACTATCAAGCCATGACGACAACGACTCAGCTCGTGTCCGCCGAGCGCATCCACGCGGACCACGCCACCATCAAGCACCTCGGCAACTGGACGGACGCCACCGCCTTCGACGTGCGGGCCCGGCGCGCCTCCGTCGTCCTCGACCTGCGCTCGCCCGGCATCGGCTGGGACGAACCGGTCACCGTCCACACCACGCTCGCGAACGCCGTCCTCACCCTGCTGCTCCCCGAGGACGTCACCGTCGACCACTGGGATCTGACGTGGACCGGCCGCGGCAAGGTCAAGGACGCCGGGGCCACGCCGGCCGGCGCTTCGGGCAAGCACGCCGCGCCCGGGAACGGCGAGCGCCGCCTGCGGCTGAGCGGAACCGCCGCGCACGGCGAGATCCGCGTCCAGCGCGGCGGCGTCGCCCAGCTCGCCGCGATGTGCTCCCGCGCCTACCTGCGGGACCTGCGCGGCGCCCACCGCGAGGGCCGGCTGCCCACCGTCGACGACCCGGCCCGCGAGGCCGTCCGCTGAAGGGTCCGCCTAGCGGATGCCCGTGGTGGCGATGCCCTGGACGATCTGCCGCTGGAAGACCAGGAACACGGCGACCAGCGGCAGGAATCCGAGCACCGAGGACGCCATCACCTCCGCGTACTGGATGTTGCTGGGACTGACCAGGGAGGACAGGCCGACCGGGATGGTCTGCGCCTTCGTCTGGTTGAGGACCAGCAGCGGCCACAGGAAGGCGTTCCAGGAGGTGATGAAGGTCAGGATCGCCACCGTCGCCGCCGCGGGCCGGCACATGGGCATGGCGACCGTCGCGTACACCCGCCACCAACTCGCGCCGTCGATCCGGGCGGCCTCGATCAGCGGCATCGGGATGCCCCGGAAGAAGGCGTGGAAGACGAACACCGACACCGGCGCCACGGCGTAGGGCAGTACCAGCGCCCAGTAGGTGCCGAGAAGGTGCAGCGAGCGGTACTCGATGAACTGCGGCAGCACCAGCGCCTCGCTCGGCAGCATCAGGCCGGCGGTGACCAGGGCCAGGATCGCCGCCCGGCCCCGGAACCGCAGGAAGACCAGGGCGAACGCGGCCATCGAGCACAGCACCACGGTGAAGACCACCGAAAGGGCCGAGATCACCAGGCTGTTGAGATACCACGAGCCGATCGGGTAGTTGTCCCAGGCGTAGCGGTAGGCGTGCAGGGACCAGCCGCCGGCGAACAGTGACGTCGGGTGCTCGGTGATCGCCCCGTCGGACCGCAGCGAGGTGGCGATCGCCCAGACGAACGGCACCAGCCAGATGAGGGCGAAGAGCGTCATGCAGGTCGCGCACAGCCGGTTGAACATCTTCGCCGGATCGACGGTGCGCCCGCCGCCGTCCGTGCCGGACGGCGGCCGGGTGGTGGTCGTCACGGTGCTCACAGTGCTCACGGTGTCCTCCGCTCAGGCTGCCGCTCGGGTGGCACGCCAGCGGCGCAGCCCGTACCAGACCGCCGAGATCGCGACGATGACGGCGAAGTAGATCAGAGTCGCGGCGGCGCCGTAGCCGCCGCGGTAGGACGTGAAACCGGTGTCGTAGATGTACTCGATGACCGGCCGCGTCGACTGGTCGGGACCGCCCCCGAGCAGCAGGTAGATCTGGTCGAAGACCTTCAGCGACGCCAGGATCTGCAGGATGAGCACCAGGCTCGTCGTGCGGCCGAGCAGCGGGACGGTGATGAACCGGATCTGCTGCCACGGCCCCGCACCGTCGATGGCCGCCGCCTCGTACACGTCCGACGGCACGTCCTGGATCGCGGCCGTGTAGAGCACGAAGTTGAAGCCGAAGGTCCACCACAGCGTCATGAGCACCACGGCCGTCCAGCCGCCGGAGGTGCTGCCGATGAAGTCCGGCACGGGAAGGCCCACGGCGTGGAAGAACTTGGGGGCCAGACCCACCTGAGGCGTGTAGATCCACAGGAAGATCAGCGCCACCACCGAGGAGGGCACCACGTAGGGCGCGAAGAACGCGATCCGGTAGAAGACCCGCCCGCGCCGTATGCGGGCGGCGAGGACCGCGAAGACCAGGGCCAGCACGACCAGCGGGGGAGTGGTGAACAGGGTGAACAGCACCGAGTGCCACATCGCCTGCCAGAACAGCGGATCCGCGCACACCTTCGTGTAGTTGGAGAGCCCCACCCACTCGCCCAGGCCGCTCTTCACCGTGGTGGTGTTGAAGAGGCTGACGACGACACCGATGAGCAGCGGGCCGATCACGAACACCAGGTAGACGAGAACGAAGGGTGCGCTGAGCAGCAGACCCGCGCGGCGTTCGGAGGAGGGCGTCCGGTGGTCGAGTGCGGCCGGGCGGGACGGTGTGGACGCCGGCCGCGTCGAGGCGACGGTCGTCATCGGGTTGCCCCCTCCTTCATCGTGACGGGCGGGCGGGCCGTGGTGTAACGCTTGAGGTCCGCCCGCATCGCGGCGACACCGCCCTTCGGGGTGAGCCGCCCGGCGAGAACCTCGATGATCGTGGCGCCCACCGTGTTCTGGAAGTCCGAGCCGGCGCCGGTGTACCAGGCCACCGGGTCGTACACCGCGCTGAACGCCGCCTGCACGTAGTTGCGCTGGGGCGACTGGTCCAGGAACGCCCTGCTGCGCTGGGTCGGCAGCCACGCCGGGACGTGGCCGCCCTGCGCCCAGACCGCGCTGTCGTCCAGCAGACTCTTGATGAGCAGCGCCGCGTTGTGCGTACGGCCCGCGGAACGACCGGAGTTGCGCGGCACGACCAGGGCGTGGGAGTCCGCGTACGCCACCGGCTTCGGGCCGAGCAGCGCGGGGAACGGCACCACGTTGAAGTGGAAGCCCTTGACGAGCCGGTAGGCGGGGATCTGCCACTCACCGTCGAAGAGGAAGCCCGCCTTGCCGGTGGAGAACAGGGCGTTCGCGCCCGCTCCGGTGAGGCTGCCGGGCATCAGGCCACCGGAGGTGAGGCTGCGCAGGAAGGCGAACGACTCCTCCATCGCCGCGTCGTCGATGGTGACCCGGGTGCCGGAGTCGGAGACGACCGGCCCGGCCAGGCCCGAGTACACCATGCTGAAGCACCGCCACGCCGTGGACGGGTCGGCGGTGATCGACATGACCGCGCCGTACTGCGCGCCCGCGTCCTTCATCGCCTTCAGCGCGTCGAGGAAGGCCTCCTTGCCGCTCATCGGCTTCAGCCCGTCGCCGGCGGCGTTCAGCAGACCCGCCTTGCGCGCCAGATCGACGTCGTAGAAGAGGACGAACGGGTGGGTGTCCAGTGGTACCGCGTAGACCGTGCCGTCCACGGTGGCCTTGCGCCAGGCCGCGGGGGTGAACCGGTCGGGGGTGACGCCGAGTTCGGTGACCCCGGTGTCGGCGACCGGCTCCAGGAGCCCGGAGGCCGCCAGCAGCGGCAGCCGGGACAGATGGGCGATCCCGACGTCCGGGGGAGTGCCGCTGGCCGTCGCCAGCGCCAGCTTGGTGTAGTACGGGTTGCCCCAGCTCAGGATGGTCGCCTCGAGCGACACCCCGGGGTGCGCCTTGCGGAAGGCGTCCTCCATCAGCACCATGTTGGCGCCGTCGCCGCCGGTGAACAGATTCCAGAAGAGAACGTCGGCGGTGTTCGGCTGAGCACCCGTCAGCCCCGACACCACCGGGGACGCACACGCCGACAGTCCGCCCGTGAGGGCGAGACCGCCGCCGAGGGCGAGAAACCGTCGGCGTGCCATCGCTCTGCCCATGGGGGTTTCCACCTCGTCACATCGATGTGAACCTCGATGGCCGAGACCATGACACAGGATTTGCAACGATGCAATAGGTCGGCACGCACCGGGCGGAGTAGGTTGCGGGACGCCGGGTCGGCCGGGCGCCGCGCGTCCCGATCAGCCTGCCGCGGGCCGGTGCTGCGAGGACGCGCGGACCACCAGCCGGAACGGCGTGGCCTCCTGCCGCCCTGGCACAGGCGCCGGATCGTCGTCGTCGGCCTTGTGGCGGCCCTGCTCCTCCAGCAGATCCAGCGCCCGTTCGGCGATCGCGTCCAGGTCGGGGGCGACGGAGGTGAGCGGCGGATGCGTGTACGCCGCCTCCTGGATGTCGTCGATGGCGGCCACCGCGACATCCTCGGGCACCCGCACCCCTGAGGCGTCCAGCGCCCGGAGCGCGCCCACGGCCAGCGCGTCGTTGAAGGCGAACACGCCGTCGGGCAGCGGTCCGTCACCCTCCAGCAGCTCCGCCACGGCAGCGTAGCCCTCGGCCCGGGTCCAGTCGTCGACCGGCACCTCGAACCAGTTGACCCGCCGCACCTTCGCCTCCGCCATCGCCTGCCGATAACCCTCGGTGCGCTGGCGGCCGTTCTCGCTCGCGTTGCGGCCGAGGGCCACGACGCGCCGGCAGCCCTGGTCGAGCAGGTGGGCGACCGCGGTCCTGGCGGCCGCCACGTTGTCGATGCCGACCCGGGGCAGGTGGTCGCCGACGCTGTGCTCGCCGAGCATCACCAGGGGGAAGTCCGGCACCGCGGAGCCGACGTCGGCCGCGGGCAGGGTCAGGGCGCTGAACAGCACGCCGTCGGCCACGTTCGTCAGTCCGCCGGACAGGATCTTCCGCTCGACCTCGCTGTCGCCGGCGGTCGACTCGACCAGCACCGTGATCCCGCGGCGGGCCGCGGCTCCGATGACCGCCTGCGCGAGCTCGGCGAAGTACGGCTCGGCGAGGAAGGGCACCGCGAGCGCCACGAATCCGGTCCTGCCCGAACGCAGTCCCTTGGCCAGGAAGTCCATCCGGTAGCCGAGTTCGTCCAGCGACCGCTGCACGCGCTCCCGGGTGGTGGCGCTGACGTGCGGGTAGCCGCTGACCACGTTGGAGACGGTCCGCACCGACACGCCGGCATGCTCGGCCACATCCCGCATCCGTACCCTCGCCACCGGCCTGCCCCTTTCGGTCGTGCTCGTACCCGGAGTCTGCCGCAGATCGGCGCGACCGCCGCACCGGTCGCCGCGATCGCGTCCGGGGGACGGGTGCGGGCCGCAGGGGCCCGACCGGACACCGGCTGCCGGAACTGGCTCTTGCATCGTTGCAAACGATCACTCATCATGACAGGGCTTCGATTATAGGAACGCAGGCACAGCCATGGCCGGGCCGGCCGGAGGAGGACCCGTGGGGGCGACAGAGCAGGGTGCCGGGCAGGTCGGCGAGGACGTCAACGGGCCGGCCGCAGGTCCGGCCGCAGGGCTCGGGAAGGCCGAGCAGGGCCCCGGAGGCGCGTCGGCGGACGCGGTCCAGGGGTCCGCGGAGGACGGCTCCTACCCGCGTCCGGGTCTGCGCCGGGCGCGATGGGTGAGCCTGGACGGCGTCTGGGACTTCGGGTTCGACGACGCCGGGACCGGCGAGCACCGCGCCCTCGGCGATCCGTCCGACGGCGAGGACCTCGGCCTGTTCGACCGTGAGATCACCGTGCCGTTCCCGCCGGAGGCCCCCGCCTCCGGCATCGGCGACACGGATCCCCACCCCGTCGTCTGGTACCGGCGCCGCATCCCGCACGAGGTGCTGGTCCCCGCGGGGTCCCGGACCGGCGACCGTTCGCTGATCCACTTCGGCGCGGTCGACCACCGGGCGCGGGTCTGGCTCGACGGGCACCTGGTGGCCGAACACGTCGGGGGTCAGACCCCGTTCACCGCCGACGTCACCGAGGCGCTGGGCGACGGCGCCGCCGACCACGTCCTCGTCGTCCGCGCACAGGACGACCCCGCGGACCTCGCACAGCCGCGCGGCAAGCAGGACTGGCAGGCGCGGCCGCACGCGGTCTGGTACGAGCGGACCACCGGGATCTGGCAGAGCGTGTGGGCCGAGAGCGTGCCCGCCCAGCACATCACCGACCTGGCCTGGATCCCCGACCCCGCCCGCGGAGTGACCGCCGAGGTGACCCTGGCCGCGACACCGTCCGAGCCGCTGTCCCTGGACATCGTGCTCAGCCTGAACGGACGGGTGCTCGCCGAGAGTTCGACCGCGGTGCGCACCCGCCGCAGCCGCGTCGACGTGGTGATCCCCGCCCTGGGCAACGGCATCGACCGTGAGGACCTGCTGTGGCGGCCCGAGCGGCCGACCCTGCTCGACGCACGGGTCACCGTGCGGGCCGCCGCAGGCGGCGAAGCGACCGCCACCACCGGAGACGTGACCGCGAACGACGGCACGCCGGCGGCCCCCGACACCGTCGACAGCTACGTCGGCGTGCGCAGCGCCGGAGTCGGCGGCGGGGCTTTCCTGCTCAACGGCCACCCCTACTACGTGCGTTCGGTGCTCAACCAGGGCTACCGTCCCGAGACCCAGCTGGCCAACCGCGGCACCGCCGAACTGCGCCGCGAGGTCGAGCTGATCAAGGCCATGGGCTTCAACGCGGTCCGCGTGCACCAGAAGGCCGAGGATCCCCGTTTCCTGTACTGGGCCGACCGGCTCGGTCTCCTCGTATGGGGCGAGACCGGGGCCGCCTACGAATTCGGCGTCGAGGCCGTGGAGTTGCTCACCCGCGAGTGGCTGGACCTGGTGCGGCG
>NZ_JAINZZ010000091.1 GCF_019890725.1 Actinacidiphila acidipaludis | reverse complement strand
TGTGTTGACGCCGAGGGCGCCTGAGCTCGGCTGATGCTGCCGGATCAGTCCGTCAGGTTGACCGCGCGGGCCGAGGTGGCGCCGATCTCGTCGGCGATGTCGGCGAGGACGCCGGCCGGGATCGTGCTGTCGACGGTGAGGGCGACCAGCGCCTGGCCGCCGGCGGCGGCGCGCGCGACCTGCATGCCGGCGATGTTGACGTCGACCTCGCCGAGGATGCGGCCGATGGTGCCGACGACACCCGGTCGGTCGCCGTAGCCCAGGAAGGCCATGTGGTCGGCGAGCGCCAGGTCGACGTCGTACTCGCCGACCGCGACGATCTTCTGCAGGTGCTTGGGACCGGCCAGTGTGCCGGAGACCGAGACCTCGCTGCCGTCGGCCAGGGTGCCGCGCACGGTGACCAGGTTGCGGTGGTTGGGCGACTCGCTGCTGGTCGTCAGGCGCACCTCGACACCGCGCTCCTGCGCGAACAGCGGCGCGTTCACGTAGCTCACGGTCTCGGCCACGACGTCCTCGAACACGCCCTTGAGCGCGCTGAGTTCGAGGATCTTGACGTCGTGCTGGGTGATCTCGCCGCAGACCTCGACGTCGAGCCGGGCGGCGACCTCGCCGGCCAGCGCGGTGAAGATCCGGCCGAGCTTCTCGGCCAGCGGCAGGCCCGGCTTGACGTCCTCGGCGATGACACCGCCCTGGACGTTGACGGCGTCCGGTACCAGTTCGCCGGCGAGCGCCAGGCGCACCGACTTGGCGACCGCGATGCCGGCCTTCTCCTGCGCCTCGTCGGTGGAGGCGCCCAGGTGCGGGGTGGCCACCACGTTGTCGAACTGGAAGAGCGGCGAGTCGGTGCAGGGCTCCTTGGCGTAGACGTCCAGCCCCGCGCCGGCGACCCGGCCCTCCTTGAGCGCGGAGGCCAGCGCCTCCTCGTCGACGATCCCGCCGCGCGCGGCGTTGACGATGCGCACCGACGGCTTGACCTTGTGCAGCGCCTCGTCGCCGATGAGGCCGAGGGTCTCGGGCGTCTTGGGCAGGTGCACGGTGATGAAGTCGGAGGCCTCGAGCAGCTCGTCGAGGGTCAGCAGCTTGACGCCCATCTGCGCTGCCCGGACGGGCTGCACGTAGGGGTCGTAGGCGACGATCTTCATGCCGAACGCGGCCATGCGCTGGGCGACCAGGACGCCGATGCGGCCCAGGCCGACCACGCCGAGGGTCTTCTCGCTGAGCTCCACGCCCGTGTACTTGTTCCGCTTCCACTCCCCCGCCTTCAGCGCCGCGTTGGCGGGCGCGATGTTGCGGGCGGTGGCGACGATCAGGCCGCAGGCCAGCTCGGCGGCGGTGACGATGTTGGAGGTCGGGGCGTTGACGACCATCACACCGGCTTTGGTGGCGGCGGCGACGTCGACGTTGTCCAGGCCGACGCCCGCGCGGGCCACGACCCGCAGTTTGCGGGCGCCCGCGATGGCCTCGGCGTCGACCTTGGTGGCGCTGCGGATCAGGATCGCGTCGACGTCGGTGATCGCGGAGAGGAGCTCGGCTCGGTCCGCTCCGTTGCAGTGCCGGATCTCGAAGTCCGGGCCGAGCGCGTCCACCGTGGCCGGCGACAGCTCTTCTGCGATGAGTACGACAGGCTTCTGGCTCACGTGGTCCTCACTTGTCCTTCGTGGGCGGCCGGTCCCGTGCGACCGCTCCAGGGAGGCGGGGTGGGCAGGGCCCACCAGGCGGGGTTGTGGCATGCCGCGTGGAAGACGCACGACGCTGTGAGCCTGACGCGCTTGTTAACGAAGTGTATCGGCGGGGTTCCTCGGCGCCTTCGCCGAAATGGAAGGATCACCCGCAAGGGTTGCGTCGCTTCGTACAAACCCCGTACCGGATAGTGGTCAGAGCTCTGTACGAAGCGACGCGTCCCGGCGCGTCCGGGTGAGGCCTACGCCTCTTCGTCCACCCAGCTCATCAGCTTGCGGAGCTTCTTGCCGGTGGTCTCCAGCAGGTGGTTCTCGTCGGCCTTCTTGTACTCGTTGTACTTCGGCAGGCCGGCGTTGTACTCGGCGATCCAGTTGTTGGCGAAGGTGCCGTCCTGGATCTCGCCGAGGACCTTCTTCATCTCGGCCTTGGTCTGGTCGGTGATGATCCGCGGGCCGGTGACGTAGTCGCCCCACTCGGCGGTCTCGGAGACCGACCAGCGCATCTTCTCCAGGCCGCCCTCGTACATCAGGTCCACGATGAGCTTGAGCTCGTGCAGGCACTCGAAGTACGCGATCTCCGGCTGGTAGCCGGCCTCGACCAGGGTCTCGAAGCCCGCCTTGACCAGCGCGGAGGTGCCGCCGCAGAGCACCGCCTGCTCGCCGAAGAGGTCGGTCTCGGTCTCCTCGGTGAAGGTGGTCTTGATGACGCCGGCGCGGGTGCCGCCGATGCCCTTGGCGTAGGACAGGGCCAGCGCGAACGCGTTGCCGGTCGCGTCCTGCTCGACGGCCGCGATGCACGGGACGCCGCGGCCCTCCTCGTACTGGCGGCGCACCAGGTGGCCGGGGCCCTTGGGGGCGACCATGCAGACGTCCACGCCGGCCGGCGGCTTGATGAAGCCGTAGCGGATGTTCAGGCCGTGGCCGAAGAAGATGGCGTCGCCGTCCTTGAGGTTGTCCTTGATGGACTCCTCGTAGACGCGGGCCTGGATCGGGTCCGGCACCAGGATCATGATGACGTCGGCCTCGGTGGCGGCCTCGGCGACCGTCACCACACGCAGACCCTGCTCCTCGGCCTGCGCCGTGGACTTGGAACCCTCGTGCAGACCGACGCGCACGTCGACGCCCGAGTCACGCAGCGACAGCGCGTGGGCGTGGCCCTGGCTGCCGTATCCGATGACCGCGACCTTGCGGCCCTGGATGATGGACAGGTCGGCGTCGTCGTCGTAGAACAGCTCGGCCACTTCGGGTCTCTCCTTGGATCGGGTTGTACGGCCCACGTTACGACCGGTGGGCGGATGGGGGTTCGGGGATCTCGCTATGCGGATCGGTCGAGCGCGCGCAGCGAGCGGTCGGTGATGGAACGGGCACCGCGGCCGATGGCGATGGTGCCGGACTGGACGAGCTCCTTGATGCCGAACGGCTCCAGCATCTTGAGCATGGCCTCCAGCTTGTCGGCGCTGCCGGTGGCCTCGATCGTGACGGCCTCCGGGGAGACGTCGACGGTCTTGGCGCGGAAGAGCTGCACGATCTCGACGACCTGCGAGCGGGACTCGTTGTCGGCGCGGACCTTCACCAGAACGAGTTCACGGGCGACGGCCGCCGAGGCGTCCAGCTCGACGATCTTCAGCACGTTGACCAGCTTGTTGAGCTGCTTGGTGACCTGCTCCAGCGGCAGTTCGTCGATGACGTTCACGACGATGGTGATGCGGGAGATGTCGGGGTGCTCGGTGGTGCCGACGGCGAGGGAGTCGATGTTGAAGCCGCGCCGGGAGAACAGGGCCGTGATCCGGGCCAGGACGCCGGGCTTGTTCTCCACCAGGACGGACAGCGTGTGCTTGGACATGGGGTGGTCTTCCTTAGGTCTCTGCAGGTCTCTGCCGTTCGCGGTGGTCAGTCGACCCTGCCTTGGTCGGACTTCCTGCTCGCTCCCTCCGCGGACGGCCTCGTTCCTCGGCCGGCCACTACGGGAGCTCGGGCGTCAGTCCTCCGCCCCGTCGCTGAAATCGGGCCGCACGTCCCGCGCCGCCATGATCTCGTCGTTGGAGGTGCCGGCGGCGACCATCGGCCACACCATGGCGTCCTCGTGGACGATGAAGTCCACGACGACCGGGCGGTCGTTGATGGCGTTGGCCTCGGCGATGACCTTGTCCAGCTCGTCGGGCGACTCGCAGCGCAGACCCACGCAGCCCATGGCCTCGGCCAGCTTGACGAAGTCCGGCACGCGGGTGCCGCGGTTCTGGATCGAGCCGACGCCGCGGGTGGATCCCGGGACGCCCTCGGCGCCGTCGTGCAGCACGGTGTTGGAGAAGCGCTCGCCGTAGAAGAGGTTCTGCCACTGGCGGACCATGCCCAGGGCGCCGTTGTTGATGATGGCGACCTTGATCGGGATGTTGTTGAGCGCGCAGGTGGTGAGTTCCTGGTTGGTCATCTGGAAGCAGCCGTCGCCGTCGATGGCCCACACCGTCGCCTCCGGGCGGCCGGCCTTGGCGCCCATCGCGGCGGGCACCGCGTAGCCCATCGTCCCGGCGCCGCCGGAGTTGAACCAGGTGCCGGGCTTCTCGTAGTTGATGAACTGCGCGGCCCACATCTGGTGCTGGCCGACGCCCGCCGCGTACAGCGTGTTCTCCGGCGCGAGCTGCCCGATCCGCTCGATGACCTGCTGCGGGGACAGGCTGCCGTCGTCCGGCACCTCGTAGCCCAGCGGATAGGTGTTGCGCCAGAAGTTCAGGTGCTCCCACCACTCCGAGTAGTCGCCCTTGTGGCCGGCCTCGTGGTCGGCCTGGACGGCGACGATCAGGTCGGCGAGCACCTCGCGGGCGTCGCCGACGATCGGCACGTCCGCGACGCGGTTCTTGGAGATCTCCGCCGGGTCGATGTCGGCGTGCACGACCTTGGCGTGCGGCGCGAAGGTGTCCAGCCGGCCGGTGACGCGGTCGTCGAACCGGGCGCCGAGCGCGACGATCAGGTCGGCCTTCTGCAGGGCGGTGACCGCGGAGACGTCGCCGTGCATGCCGGGCATGCCGACGTGCTGCGGGTGGCTGTCGGGGAACGCGCCGAGCGCCATCAGGGTGGTGGTCACCGGGGCGCCGGTCAGTTCGGCGAGGATCCGCAGCTCGGCGGTGGCGCCGGCCTTCAGGACGCCGCCGCCGACGTAGAGCACCGGGCGGCGGGCCTCGTTGACCAGCCGGGCGGCCTCGCGGATCTGCTTGGCGTGCGGCTTGGTCACCGGGCGGTAGCCGGGCAGGTCCTGCTGCGGCGGCCAGGAGAAGGTGGTCTCGTTCTGCAGCGCGTCCTTGGCGATGTCGACCAGGACCGGGCCGGGACGGCCGGTGGAGGCGATGTGGAAGGCCTCGGCGATGGTGCGCGGGATGTCGTCCGCGTCGGTCACCAGGAAGTTGTGCTTGGTGATCGGCATCGTGATGCCGCAGATGTCCGCCTCCTGGAAGGCGTCCGTGCCGATGGCCTTGGAGGAGACCTGGCCGGTGATCGCGACGATCGGCACCGAGTCCATGTGGGCGTCGGCGATCGGCGTCACCAGGTTGGTGGCGCCGGGGCCCGACGTGGCCATGCACACCCCGACCCTGCCGGTGGCCTGCGCGTACCCGGTGGCCGCGTGGCCGGCGCCCTGCTCGTGGCGGACGAGGACGTGGCGGACCTTCGAGGAGTCCATCAGCGGGTCGTAGGCCGGCAGGATCGCGCCACCCGGGATGCCGAACACCGTGTCGGCGCCGACGGCCTCGAGGGAGCGGATGAGGGACTGGGCGCCCGTCATCCGCTCGGCGGGGGCGGCGGGGGCCGCGGTGCGGGTCCGCGGCTGCGGATGGTGGGACCCGGTGGCCTGCTCGGTCATCTGCGTTCTCTTCTCTCGAAGATGAGGGGCTGAGGGTGGTGGGGGTGAGGGGGTCCGCTGCCCGACACGAGCCGGGCAACAAAAAACCCCTCGTGCCGTGAGGCAAGCGAGGGGAGCGCGCCGGTGGGGTGCGAGGCGGAGTGGGCCTCGGTCAGCCGACGCGCTTTCCAAGTACGAGAATTCGGGTGCGCATGGCCCTGACCTTCCTCCGGTCTCCCCTGGAGTGTCAAGCGGGTGGGACAGGCGTCTCATCATGTGAACGCCTGGCCCGCGGTGGCGGCCCGCAGGAACCGACCTGCTCACGGGCGGTTTCCGGGGCCGGGACGGGATAGGTGCCGCGGGCCAGCGAGCCGCGCAGGCGGGGTTCGTCGAGCGGTCCGGCGAAGGCCATGCCCACCCCCTGCGCGCACCCCAGCTCGCGCAGCGCGTGCACCTGCTCGGGGCGGTCCACGCCGTCGGCGACCGTCCGGATGCCGAGATCCTGGGCGATCCGCAGCAGCCCCCGGGTGATGGTGTGCTGCCGGCCGGCGTCCGCCAGACCGTCCACGAAGCAGCGGTCGAGCTTGACCACGTCCACCGGCAGCGAGCGCAGCGCCGCGAGCGCGCCGTGTCCGCGGCCGAAGCCGCCGAGCGCGATGCGCACGCCGCGGCGGCGCAGCGCGGACAGCCGGCGGCCCAGCTCCTCGTGCGGGATGTGCGGGTCGCCGCCGGGCAGCTCCAGGACCAGGCAGCCGGGCGGCAGCTCGTGCCGGTCCAGCAGGGTTTCCACGGTGCCCGCGGGCAGGTCGCGGTGGAACAGCCGCCGGGCGGAGAGCCGGACGGTGACCGGCACGGGGTGCCCGGCGCCGTACCGCTGCGCGGCCTGCTCCACGGCCTGCTCCAGCAGCCAGCGGGCGGCCGGCTCGGCGGCCCGTCCGCCGCGGTCGTCGGCCGGTTCCGAGCCGAGCAGGAAGTCCGCGGGGGTGGCGGGGAAGTCGCCGGCCGAGCGCCAGCGCGGGTGTGCCTCGACCCCGGCGATCCGGCCGCCGGCGAGTTCGACGACCGGCTGGTGCAGGAGGGTGAGCTCGCCGTCGTGCAGCGCCCTGCGCAGGCGGCCGGCCAGCGCGGTGCGGCGCACCACGTCGGCCTGGAGCTGCGGCGCGTGGAGCTCGACCCGGCCCTTGCCGGCCTGTTTGGCCCGGTACATCGCCAGGTCGGCGTTGCGCATCAGCTCGCTGGGGGTGTCGCCGGTGCGGGCCAGGGCGACGCCGATGCTGGCGCCGACCCGCACCTCGCCGCCCTCGACGCGGTACGGCTGGGACAGCACGTGGCGCAGCCGGTCGGCGATCTCCCGGATCTGCTGCTCGCGCTCGCGGGACTCCTCGTGCCGTGAGGCGAGGCCGGGCCCGCTGATCAGTACCGCGAACTCGTCGCCGCCGAGCCGGGCCGCGGTGTCACCGGAGCGCAGCGCCTCCTGGAGCCGGCGGGCGGCCTGGGTGAGCAGGTCGTCACCGGCCTGATGGCCCGCGGTGTCGTTGACCGCCTTGAAGCCGTCGAGGTCGACGTAGAGCACGGCAGCGCGTCCGTCGGAGGCGCGCCGCCCGCTCAGCGCCTTGCCGAGGCGCTCGGTGAACAGCGCCCGGTTGGGCAGGTCGGTGAGCGGGTCGTGCGAGGCGTTGTGCTGCAACTGGTCCTGCAGGCGCACCCGTTCGGTGACGTCGCGGCTGTTGAAGATCAGGCCGCCCTGGTAGCGGTTGACGCTGGACTCGACGTGCAGCCAGCCCTCCTGGCCGTCGCGCGCGTGGCCCGACCGGATGCGGCACTCGATGCGGGTGGCCGGCTCGTCGCCGGGCGGCGCGGCGAGGAAGCGCCGCACCTCGTGCACGACGCGGCCGAGGTCCGCGGGGTGGATGTGCGCGGCCAGTTCGGTGCCGACGAGCTCCTCCGGGTCGCGCCCGTACACACCCTGCGCGGCGGGAGAGACGTAGCGCAGCACGCCGCTGGGGGCGGCGATCATGATGACGTCGCTCGACCCCTGCACCAGGGAGCGGAAGTGGCTCTCCTTCTGGGCGAGTTCCTGGGTCAGCGCGATGTTGTCGAGCAGCATGATCCCCTGCCGGACCACCAGTGCCATGACCACCGTGCAGCCGGTGAGGAGCACCACGCGGTCGCACTTCTGGCCGGTGATGACGTTGTAGAGGATGCCGAGGGTGCAGACGGCGGCGGCGAGGTACGGCGTGAGCGCGGTGAACGAGCCGGTGACCCGGCGGGTGGCGGACGCGGCCCGGCCCGGCAGGTGGTGCAGCCGGCTGCCGACCCAGGGGGCGTACGCCATCAGCAGCGCGCCGGCGAACCAGCCGGCGTCCAGCACCTGGCCGGAGCGGTAGTGGGCCCGCAGCAGCGGTGAGGTGAACAGCCCGTCGCACAGTACGGTCAGCGCCAGGGCGGCGATCGCGGTGTTCACCGCGGCCCGGTTGGCGGCCGAGCGCCGGAAGTGCAAAGCGAGGACCATGCTCACCAGCACGATGTCCAGCAGCGGATAGGCCAGGGACAGCGCGGTGCGCGCGGTGCTGGGCCCGTCGAGCTGCGCGGTGCGGGCCAGCGCCAGGCTCCAGGACAGGGTGAGCAGCGAGCCGCCGATCAGCCAGGTGTCCAGCGCCAGGCACACCCAGCCGGCCCGGGTCACCGGGCGCTTGGCCAGGACCAGCAGGCCGATCACGGCCGGCGGCGCGAACATCAGGAAGCAGAAGTCGGCGGCGGAGGTGCGCGGCACCGGCTCGCGCAGCACCACCTCGTACCAGCCCCACACGGCGTTGCCGGAGGCGAGCATCGCGGAGGACAGGGCGAAGAGGATCCAGGCGGGGCGGTGCGGTCCCGCCGAGGTGCGGACGTAGATCAGGGCCGAGACGGTGGCCGTCACGGACGCGGCGGAGAGCCCGAAGTCTCCCATGATCAGCGCCAGTTCGCCGGAGCCCCAGCCGAGGGCGGCGCCGGTGGTGTAGCCGGCGCACAGGAGCGCCAGGAGCAGTTGGGGCAGCAGGCCGGTGCGGCCGCCCGCCGGGCGCGCGGGCGCGAGCACCGCCGCCCCGGTGGCCGTCACGGCGCGGTCCCGGGCCGCGTGGTCGAATCGGTGCGCTGGGCCCGCGTGCTGGGATCGTCCGCTCCGCTGTGCATCGCCCGTCGCCCCCCTTGCTCGTCTCACTGGTTCGTTCCGTCCACGCCCCCGTGGTGCGCCGCCGTCAGGGGTGCGGCGCGTCCCCGCTCGGGACGATACACCAGAAATGTCACTCAGGGGTAGGGCAGTTCTACTGAGCGTAACCACAAGGGAGTTGGCGGCAACGGCATGCAGTCACCCCGTGCCGTTCAGTGGTGGTTCAGGGCGCGTTCAGGAACGTTCAGGGGCGCGGGGGCGCGTTCGGAGCGCTCGACGGGCTCGGAACGTTCTGCGGTACCGGCGGCCTCCGGGCCGTCCGGCGCGGTCAGTTGGTGGCGACCACGTTCGCGAGCGGCTCGTCCGCCGCGAAGCGCCGGAGCTGTTCGCGGACCAGTCGCTGGGCGCGCGGCAGGAACGCCGAGGTGCTGCCGCCCACGTGCGGGCTGACGAGGACACCGGGCGCGTGCCACAGCGGGTGGCCGGGCGGCAGCGGCTCGGGATCGGTGACATCCAGTGCCGCGGTCAGCCGGCCCGACTCGGTCTCGGCGAGCAGCGCCTTGGTGTCGACCACCGGCCCGCGGGCGACGTTCACCAGCAGTGCGCCGTCCTTCATCGCGGCCAGGAAGGGCGCGTTGACCAGTCCCCTGGTCTGCTCGGTCAGCGGCGTGGTGAGCACCACGACGTCGGCCGACGGCAGCAGTCCCGGCAGGTCCTCCAGGGCGTGCACCGGCCCGCGTCCGGTCGTCCGCGCGCTGCGCGCGACCCGCGTCACCTCGCACTCGAACGGCAGCAGCCGGTCCTCGACGGCCGCGCCGATCGAGCCGTAGCCGACGATCAGCACCCGGCGGTCGGCCAGCGCGGGGTAGAAGCCCGCGTACCACTTCTCGTTGTCCTGGCCGCGCACGAAGCGCGGGATGCCGCGCAGCGAGGCGAGGATGAGCGCCAGGCTCAGCTCCGCGGTGCTCGCCTCGTGCACCCCGCGGGCGTTGCACAGCCGGACGCCGGACGGGAGTCGGTCCAGGTGCGGCGCGATGTGGTCGACGCCCGCGCTGAGCGTCTGGACCACCTGGACGCGGCGCATGCGCGGCAGCGGGAGCGCGCCGGCCGTCGGGCCCTTCATGTACGGCACGACGTAGAAGACGGCTTCGGCCGGATCGGCGGGGAAGTCGTGGCTGACGCCGTCCCAGTACACGTACCGGAAGGCGTCCGGGAGCCCCTCGATCTCCTCCGGCGGAAGGGAGAGCCACACCTGCGGCCGGTCGTCCGCGGATGCGGGGGCCGCGGACGGCGGGGCGACCGGAACGGGGCTCGGGGCCGGGGTCACGTCGGGGACGGTGGACGGCGTCGGGGTCGCGGACGGGGACGGAGTCGCATCGGGCGTCGAATCAGTCATGGTCAGGAGGCTACGGCTTCTTCCGGCGGGCCGTCCGTGTGGCACAGTAAGGCCGCGCGAGGGAGGTCGGGGTACGTGGAGCGCAGGACGGTCGGGGCGGCGGCACTGGAAGTGGGCGCGGTGGGCCTGGGCTGCATGCCGATGAGCTGGGCCTACAGCACGTCACGGCAGGACGGTGAGGAGTCGCTGCGCGCGGTGCACACCGCGCTGGACCGTGGCACGACGCTGCTGGACACCGCCGACATGTACGGCCCGTTCACCAACGAGCTGCTGATCGGGCGGGTGTTGAAGGAGCGGCGGGCGGACGCGTTCGTCTCCACGAAGTGCGGGCTGCTCGTCGGCGAGCAGCACATCGTGGCCAACGGCCGTCCCGGGTACGTGAAACGGGCCTGCGACGCGTCGCTGCGGCGGCTGCAGACCGACGTCATCGACCTGTACCAGCTCCACCGCGTCGACCCCGAGGTCCCGATCGAGGAGACATGGGGCGCGCTGGCCGAACTGGTCGCGGCGGGCAAGGTGCGGGCGCTGGGGCTGAGCGCGGTCGGCGCGCGCGGCACCCGGTCGCGGGCCCGGCAGGCCGGCGGCCACCTGCACGCCGAGACGCTGCGCCACCTCGCCCGGGCCCAGCAGGTCTTCCCGGTGAGCTGCGTGCAGGCCGAACTGTCGGTGTGGGCGCCGGAGGCGCTGGACGAGCTGCTGCCGTGGTGCGCGGCGCGCGGCGTCGGCTTCCTGGCGGCGATGCCGCTCGGGAACGGCTTCCTGACCGGCACCCTGACGCCGGGCTCCGGCTTCGAGCCGGACGACCTGCGGGCCCGGCATCCGCGGTTCACCGCCGAGATGATGGCCGCGAACCAGCCGATCGTGGCCGGGCTGCGACGGGTGGCCGAGCGGCACGGCGCGACGCCCGCACAGGTGGCGCTGGCCTGGACGCTGGCCCAGGGGCCCGCCGTCGTCCCGGTCCCCGGAGCCAAGACGGCCCGCTGGACGGCCGAGAACGCCGGGGCGGCCGGGCTGGCCCTCACCGACGCGGACCTCGCGGAGATCGCGGAGCTGCCGCCCGCGCGGGGGTCCTGGGACTAGCGCCAGGCCTGGGCGTGATCACCCGGGCCGCCGGAACGCGCGCGGGGTGGGGCGGGTGTGTGGTGTGCTGGACGGGTGAGGACGCGTGTGAGGACGGACGGACGGTGGCACGGGCGCCGGGCTCCGGGCGCGCAGGACGCGCGGGGTGCGGGGCGGAGCCGGGGTGCGCGGGACGCCCGCGCGGTGCGGGGTGCGCTGCGGGGCCGGGGCGCCAGGTCCGCGGGTGCGGCCGCCGCGGCCGGGCTCGTGCTGGTGCTGGGCGGCTGCTCGTCCGGCGGCCACGGGGTCTCGCCTCTGCTCTCACCCTCGGCGAGCAGGGCGTCGGCGACCGCGCGGCCCACCCACGGGACGGCGCCCTCGGCCTCGGCGAGCGCGTCCGCAGCGCCGGTCAAGGGCACCGCCAAGGTCACGGCGACCGTGGCCACCAAGCTCGCCCAGCCCTGGGGCGTGGCCCAACTCCCCGACGGCACCCTGCTGGTGGCGTCCCGCGACAGCGGGAAGATCTCCCGCGTCGACGCGCGCACCGGCGAGGTCACCCCCGTCGGGTCCGTGCCGGGCGTCTCGCACACCCCGGGCGGCGAGGCGGGACTCCTCGGACTGGCTGTCTCCCCCGACTTCGGGTCCGACCACCTGGTCTACGCGTACTTCACCACCGAGTCCGACAACCGCATCGCGCGCATGCTGTACGACCCGACGCGGGCCGAGGGCGAGCAGCTCGGGGCGCCCGACACGATCCTGCGCGACATCCCGATGGGACTCATCCACAACGGCGGGCGGATCGCCTTCGGGCCCGACGGCATGCTGTACGCCGGGACCGGCGAGACCGGGCGGCGCGGGCTCGCCCAGGACGTGACGTCGCTGGCCGGCAAGATCCTGCGGATGACGCCGGACGGCCAGCCGCCCGCGGACAACCCGCTGCCGGGTTCGCTGGTGTACTCCACCGGGCACCGCAACGTCCAGGGGCTCGCCTGGGACCCCCAAGGGCACCTGTGGGCCTCGGAGTTCGGCCAGGACACCTGGGACGAGCTCAACCTCATCAAGCCCGGCGGGAACTACGGGTGGCCGGTGGTGGAGGGGATCGCGCACCGGGCGCCGTACATCGACCCGGTGGTGCAGTGGCACACCGACGAGGCGTCCCCGAGCGGGATCGCGTACGCCGGGGGTTCCATCTGGATGGCCGCGCTCAAGGGGGAGCGGCTGTGGCGGATCCCCCTCGACGGCACGAAGGCGGCGGGGCCGCCGCAGGCGTTCTTCACCGGGAAGTACGGGCGGTTGCGGACGGTGGTGGCGGTGGACGATCACACGATTCTGTTGACGACCAGCAATACGGACGGGCGAGGCCGGCCTCACCCCGGTGATGACCGGATCCTCAAGCTGACCGTCAGCTGAGCGTTGTCCCTCGCGGGGAGCGACCTCGCCGCGTCCCTTACGGCACGCTCCCGGCCCCCGCCCGGCGGACGGTTGCTCGCGCCCTTCCCCGCGCCCCCACTTGCCCCGACCGGGCTCAGGAGGGGAAGAGGGAGAGGCGGTGGGTGAGGGCGGCGGCTTCGCCGCGGGTGGAGACGTCGAGCTTGGCGAGGATGTTGGAGACGTGGACGCTCGCCGTCTTGGGCGAGATGAACAGCTCCTCGGCGATCTGCCGGTTCGTCCGCCCGTCGGCGACGAGCCTGAGCACGTCCCGCTCCCGGGCGGTGAGCCCGAGGGACTCCACGGACGGATGCCCGGGCATCGCCGTACCGTCTCCGGCATCCGGCAGGGGAACCCGCGCCCGGTGGGCGAGTCCGGCCACCGCGGCCGCGAGCGGTCGTGCCCCGGCCCGGACGGCCGCGCCGTGCGCCTCGGCCAGCAGCGCCGCGCCCGGCTCCCGCTCCCCCGCCGCCAGCAGGCACTCCGCGCGGCGCAGCCGGACCTCGGCCAGCTCCAGCGGCCGCTCCTCCGCCGCGAACGCGGCCTCCGCGGCCGCCCACGGCGCCGCGTCCACACCGCCCTCGGCGCGGGCCAGTTCGGCCTCGACCAGCAGCGCGTACGCCGCCGTCACACCGGACGGCTGCGGCAACCGCCCGGCGGCGTCCCGGATCTGGCGCAGCACGTCGCGGTCCGCGCCGTGTTCGTTCGCGGCCTCGGCGGCGGCGCCCGCGGCGAGCAGCGGCCAGCCGTAGCGGGCGGTGCCGGCCGGGAACCCGACCGCGATGCCGGACCTGAGTTCCTGCCGCGCGTCGTCGAAACGGCCCTGTCCGGCCGCCAGCCGGGCGGCCAGCGTGCGCATCGGGATGAGGTGCTGCGGCTGCGTGTCGTGCCGCAGGAGCTCGGCCGCGTCCGCGTGGTGCCGCAGCGCCCGCTCCGGGTCGCCGGTGCCGAGTGCCTGGAACCCGAGCCAGATCTCGATGCCGCCGCGCAGGAAGGTGCGGTCGACCAGCCGGCGGGCCTGGTCCAGGGGGGCCAGCGCCGCCTCGTACCGGCCGGAGGACAGCAGCGACTCGCCCTCGTTGGTGAGCAGCCAGGCGCGGGTGACGTTGGCGACCTTCTCGCCGAGCAGCGCCAGGCCTTCGCGGGCGGTGCGTACCGCCTCGGCGGAGCGGCCGGCGCCCTCCAGCACGGAGGACAGGTTGCCGTAGGTGCGGGCGAGCATGTTGGGCGAGCGGAAGTCGCGCACCAGGGCGCGCACCTCCTCGACGTCGGCGATGCCGCCGTCGATGTCGCCGGAGTCGACCCGCAGCAGCCCGAGGGTGACGCGCGCGTGGAGTTCGGTGTCGCGGTCGCCGGAGCTGCGGGCGAGTTCGACGGCGCGGCCGGCGATCGCGATGCCCTCGGAGCCGGACTTGTGGACCATGATCCAGCCGGCGATCATCGCCATCACCTCGGCGTGCGCGGCGGACGGCGGCAGTCCCCTGACCAGTTCGCGGGCCCGCGACAGCTCCTCCCAGCCGTCGCCGCGCGCCAGGTCCTCGGTCAGCCGGGACCGCTGGGCCCAGAACCAGGCGGCCCGCAGGGGATCGACGGTTCCGGTGCGCTCGATGAGATGGGTGGCGCGCTTGGCGATGGTGTAGGCACGTTCGCGCTCGCCGCTGAGCCGGGCGGCCACGGTGATCTCGGCCAGCAGGTCGAGGAAGCCGAGGGGGGTGGCGGGATCGCACGGGGGGTACGCCTCGGCGTAGTCGATCGGCCGCAGGGCGGAGCGGACGTCCTCCGGGGCGTCCTCCCACAGTTCGAGGGCGCGTTCCAGCAGCCGGTGCTGCTCGGCGTGGGCGTGGCGGTGCCGGGCCTCGACGGAGGCGCGCAGCACGGCGGGCAGCGCGCGGGCGGGGTCGTGCGCGGCGTACCAGTACGTGGCCAGCCGGGCGGCCCGCTCGTCGGCGCGCACCAGACCGGGGTCGGCCTCGATGGCCTCCGCGTAGCGGCGGTTGATGCGGCTGCGTTCGCCGGGCAGCAGGTCGTCGCCGACCGCCTCGCGGACCAGGGAGTGGCGGAAGCGGTAGCCGTCCCCGCTGTCGGTGGGCACCAGGATGTTCGCGCCGACGGCGGTCCGCAGCGCGTCGATGAGCTGGTCCTCACCGAGTCCGGCGATCGCGTCGAGCAGCCGGTACTCGACCGTGTTGCCGCCCTCGGCGACGATCCGGGCGACCCGCTGGGCGTCCTCGGACAGCGCCTCGACCCGGACCAGCAGCAGGTCCCGCAGGGAGTCGCTGATGCCGGTGGGGCACGCGCCGTTCAGGGAGCAGGCGAGCTCCTCGACGAAGAAGGGGTTGCCGTCGGAACGGGCGAAGACCTGGTCGGCGACGGCGTCCTCGGGTTCGACGCCGAGGATCGCGGCGAGCTGCCGGCGGACCTCGGCGCGGGTGAACCGGGACAGCTCTATGCGGTCGACGGTCCGCAGCCGGTCGGTCTCGGCCAGGAACGGCCGCAGCGGATGCCGCCGGTGGATGTCGTCGGCGCGGTAGGTGGCGGCGATCAGCACCCGGGCCCGCTGGAGGGAGCGGAAGAGGTAGGCGAGCAGTTCGCGGGTGGAGCGGTCGGCCCAGTGCAGGTCCTCGACGGCCAGCACGATCGTGCGGTCGGCGCCGAGCCGTTCCAGCAGGCGGACCGTCAGCTCGAAGAGCCGGACCCGGCCGTTCTCGTCGCGCGGGTCGCGCCGGGTGGCGCCCTGCTCGCCCAGTTCGGGAAGCAGCCGTGCCAGTTCGGTCTCCTGGCCGGCCGCCGCGCCGAGCAGTTCGGGGCCGAGGCTGCCGTAGAGGCCGCGCAGCGCGGTGGAGATCGGCGCGAACGGCAGTCCGTCCGCGCCGATCTCCACGCAGGCCCCGACCGCGGCGACGGCCCCCGTGCCCCGCGCCGCCGTCAGGAACTCCTCGGTGAGCCGGGTCTTGCCGACCCCGGCCTCTCCGCCGATCAGCACCGCCTGGGGCTCGCCCCGGTCCGCCGCGGCCAGCGCCGCGGACAGCCGTTTCAGCTCGGCGTCGCGGCCGATGAACACCGGGCTGAGGGACTGTGTCTGCACGCTGCCGAGCATGTCATGCGAGCCCCCCGCGGCGACACCGGTTACCGGCCCGCCGCGGTCCGGGACCGGCGGCGGGCCGGTCACCGGTGCCGCGGGCGGCGCCTCGGCGGTCATGCGGCGCTGTGCGGGTGCAGGGCGCGGTGGAACCGGCCGGTGCCGCGGTGGCCGGCGGCCGCGGCGGCCGGCGTGGCGAGCGTGGCCCCCGCGCCCTCGGCGTCGGTGCGTACCGCCGCGCGGGCCTGGGTGCGGCGGGCGCGGCGCTCGGCGCTGCGCGCGGCCTTGGCGTCCCGTGCGAGCCGCCACTCCTCGGCCTGGCGCTGAAGGTCGTCACGGCGGGTCTGCTGCAGTTCGTAGCTGAACATCGTGGTGTCTCCTTGGAAGTTCTGACCTTTTCGCTGTACTCAGCTTGGTCTCCAAGGGGGGTCCACCACATCGGGCACCTTCCCGAACTTCGGCCCCCGGTACGGCCGCCGACCGCCTCAGCCGGGGCCCGCGGGGTCCTTAGACGCAGGCCCTCCCAGGCAGCCGGACGCCTGAGAGGGCCTTAGGGAAACACGCGCGGGACTAAGGAGGGCCGGGACGGCCTGAGGAGGGCGGGCCGGAAGCCCCTCGGCGGGGGCCGAGGGGCCTCAGGTCCTACAGGTCCGACAAGGACTCGGCCCGCCGTCCCGGGGTGCCCGCCGCCTCGACGCTGGAGTGCTGATCGGGCGCGGGAGGAACCGGCTCCCCGGAGGCCGGCGCCGGGACCGGCGGGACCGCCCGGCTGCGGCACCCCTCGATGCTCAGGCGCGGCAGCCGCCGTTCCAGCCAGGCCGGCAGCCACCAGTTGGCGGCGCCCAGCAGGTGCATCAGCGCGGGCACCAGCAGGGTGCGCAGCACGAACGCGTCCAGGGCCACGGCCGCGGCCAGTCCGATGCCGAACATCGAGATGACGCGGTCGCCGCTGAGCACGAAGGCCAGGAACACGGCGATCATGATGACCGCGGCGGAGTTGATCACCCGGCTGGTCTCGGCCAGCCCGACGCGTACCGATCTGCGGTTGTCGCGGGTCTCCCGCCACTCCTCGTACATCCGGCTGACCAGGAAGACCTGGTAGTCCATGGAGAGCCCGAAGAGCACCGAGACCATGATCACCGGCAGGAAGGGCTCGATCGGGCCGGCCCTGCCGAGGCCGAGCCACTCACTGCCCCAGCCCCACTGGAAGATCGCGGTGACCACACCGAAGGACGCGCCGACCGCCGCGACGTTCATCACCGCGGCCTTCAGCGGGATGCCCAGCGAGCGGAAGGCGAACAGCAGCAGCAGGCAGCCCAGGCCGACGACGGAGCCGACGAACAGCGGGAGCTTGCCGATGATCACATGGGCGAAGTCGTCGTAGCTGGCCGTGGTGCCGCCGACGTACATCTTGAGGTTGGTGCCGTGCTCGGCGAGCGGCAGCACCTCGTGGCGCAGCCGGTCGACCAGCGCGGACGTGGCGTGGGACTGCGGGGAGCTGTCGGGGACGACGGTGATGAGGCCGGTGGTGCCGGCGTGGTCGAAGGCCGCCGGGCTGACACTCGCCACGCCGGCGGTGTGCTCCAGCGTCTTCGGCAGGGCGTCCAGGGCCACCCGGGCGCTCGCGCTGTCGGCGGTGCCGACCAGGGTGAGCGGGCCGTTGGTGCCCGGGCCGAAGCCCTGGGCGAGCAGGTCGTAGGCCTGCCGCGTGGTGGAGCTGGCCGGCCCGTTGCCCTGGTCGGAGGTGCCCAGGTGCAGGGTGAACGTCGGCAGCGCGAGCACCGCCATCACCACGGCGGCCAGGCCGCCGAGCAGCTTGGGGTGCCGTTCCACGAACGCGGACCAGCGGGCGGAGAGCCCGGCCGGCATCTCCGGCTGGGGGCCGTGCTCGTTCAGCACCCGCCGCTCGCGGCGGCTGAGGGCCCGCATGCCGATCAGGCCCAGCAGCGAGGGCAGCAGCGTGATCGAGGCGGCCACGGTGAGCAGCACGGTCAGCGCGGAGGCGACCGCGACGCCGTTGAGGAAGCTGAGCCGCAGGATGAACATGCCGAGCAGGGCCGTGCAGACCGTGCCGCCGGCGAACACCACCGCCCTGCCGGTGGTGGCGACCGCCTCCTCGGCGGCCTGGGCGACGGTCAGACCGCGCTTGAGGCCTCTGCGGTGCCGGGTGACGATGAACAGCGCGTAGTCGATGCCGACGCCCAGGCCGATGAGCATGCCCAGCATCGGCGCGAAGTCCGCCACGGTCATGCCGTGGCCGAGCAGCACGGTGCCCATGTAGGCGGTGCCGCAGCCGACCAGCGCGGTCGCGATGGGCAGCAGCATGGCCGCGAAGGAGCCGAAGGCCAGCAGCAGCACGACGGCGGCGACCGCGACACCGATGATCTCGCTGAGGTGGGCGCTGGAGCCCTCCGTCGAGCCGACGGCCTGCCCGCCCAGCTCTATCTGCAGGCCGGGGCTCTCGGCGGCCTTGGCGGTGTCCACCAGCGCCTGGGCCTGGCCGGGGCTGATGTTCTCGGCGTCGGCGGCGTAGTTCACGCTCGCGTAGGCGATGTGCCCGTCGTGGCTGATCTGCGCGGCGCCGGAGGTGCCGTAGGGGCTGTCGACGGAGATGACCCCGGGGAGGGTGCGGGCCTCGTCGAGGACCTTGTTCATGGTCTGCTCGACCGCGGCGGCCCGGACGGTGCCCTTGTCGGTGTGCCAGACGATCGTGTCGGTGTCGCCGGCCTGCCCGGGGAAGGCCTCCCGCAGCAGGGTCGCCGCGTGGCCGGACTCGGTGCCTGGTGCCTCATAGGTCTTGGAGTACGCGGAGCCGGCTGCTGTTGCGGCGGCGGTGAGGCCGCAGAGGACGGCGAGCCACATGATCACGACGGTGATGCGGCGGTTGAGGCACCACCTGGCGAGTGCGGCCATGCGCAGTTTGTCTCCTGTGAGGCTGCCCGACGAATTGCTGTCACTCTGCCAGCAAAAAGTGATCGATTGGGACTTTCGTGCGCTTCCTCACAAGGGGTAAAAAGCATGTAAGGACGGCACCCTCCAAAGGGGTGCCGTCCTTACAAATGCCTGATGACGGGCGTCTGCCGCCGCTGTCAGCCCTGCACGCCGAGCTTCTCCAGCACCAGCTCGCGCACGCGCTTGGCGTCCGCCTGGCCCCGGGTGAGCTTCATGACCGCGCCGATCAGCGCGCCGGCCGCGGCCAGGTTGCCGCCGCGGATCTTGTCGGCGACCGCGGCGTTGTCCGCGATGGCCTGGTCGACGGCCGCGCCGAGAGCGCTGTCGTCGGAGACGACCTTCAGGCCGCGCTGCTCGACCACCTCGTCCGGCTCGCCCTCGCCGGCCAGCACGCCCTCGATGACCTGGCGGGCCAGCTTGTCGTTGAGGTCGCCCTTGGCCACCAGCGCCGCGACCCGGGCCACCTGCACGGGCGTGATCGGCACCGCGGACAGCTCGGTGCCGGCCTCGTTGGCATGGCGGGCCAGCTCGCCCATCCACCACTTGCGGGCCGAGGCGGCGTCCGCGCCGGCGTCCATGGTGGCGACGATCAGCTCGATCGCGCCGGCGTTGAGCACCGACTGCATCTCGTGGTCGGAGATGCCCCAGTCCTCCTTCAGCCGCTCGCGGCGGACCCGCGGGAGCTCCGGCAGCCCGGCGCGCAGCTCCTCGACCCACTCGCGCGGCGGGGCGATCGGCACCAGGTCGGGCTCGGGGAAGTACCGGTAGTCCTCGGCCTCCTCCTTGATGCGCCCGGAGGTGGTGGAGCCGTCCTCCTCGTGGAAGTGACGCGTCTCCTGCACGATGGTGCCGCCCGAGGAGAGCACCGCGGCGTGCCGCTGGATCTCGAAGCGGGCGGCCCGCTCGACGCTGCGCAGGCTGTTGACGTTCTTGGTCTCGCTGCGGGTGCCGAAGGCCTGCCGCCCCAGCGGGCGCAGCGACAGGTTGACGTCGCAGCGCATCTGGCCCATCTCCATGCGGGCCTCGGACACACCCAGCGCCTTGATCAGCTCGCGCAGCTCGGCCACGTACGCCCGGGCGACCTCGGGAGCACGGCTGCCCGCGCCCTCGATCGGCTTGGTGACGATCTCGATCAGCGGGATGCCGGCCCGGTTGTAGTCCAGCAGCGAGTAGGTCGCTCCGTGGATACGGCCGGTGGCGCCGCCGACGTGGGTGGACTTGCCGGTGTCCTCCTCCATGTGGGCGCGCTCGATCTCCACCCGGAAGACCTCGCCGTCCTCGAGCTGGACGTCCAGATAGCCGTTGAAGGCGATCGGCTCGTCATACTGCGAGGTCTGGAAGTTCTTCGGCATGTCCGGGTAGAAGTAGTTCTTCCGCGCGAAGCGGCACCACTCGGCGATCTCGCAGTTCAGCGCCAGGCCGATCTTGATCGCGGACTCCACGCCGACCGCGTTGACCACGGGCAGCGAGCCGGGCAGGCCCAGACAGGTCGGGCACGTCTGGGAGTTCGGCTCGGCTCCGAGCTCGGTGGAGCAGCCGCAGAACATCTTGGTCTTCGTGCCCAGCTCGACATGGACCTCGAGGCCCATGACCGGGTCGTACGACGCGAGCGCGTCCTCGTACGACAGCAGGTCCGTGACGGTCACAGTTTCCCTCTACCTCTCAGTGGCGGATCAGTCCGCCAGGACATCGTCGTCGTGCTGGCGCAGTTCGCGGATCAGCAGGGCCACGCCGGTGGCCACCGCGGCGACCCGGATGAGGCCGTCCACCAGCTGGAGGGTGTCGTCGTCACCTCGGGCGGCGCGCACCTTCTTGATGTTGCTGAAGGCGGCGAACAGCGTGCTGCCGATGGCCAGGTAGGTGCCGGCCTTGCCCTTCTTGGCCTTGCCCCCCTTGCCGGCCTTGCCGGCCTTGGCGGTGGACGTGCTCGCGATGCTCTTCTTGTCGGTGCTCACAGCTGCGGTGCCTCCTCGAGCAGCGGGTGGCCCCACTTCTTGACGAAGGCGGCCTCGACGGCGGAGCCGACCCGGTAGAGCCGGTCGTCCTTGAGTGCGGGAGCGATGATCTGCAGACCCACCGGGAGACCATCCTCCGGGGCCAGACCGCAGGGCAGCGACATCGCCGCGTTTCCGGCGAGGTTGACCGGGATGGTGCACAGGTCGGCCAGATACATCGCCAGCGGGTCGTCTGCCCGCTCGCCGATCGCGAATGCCGTCGTCGGGGTGGTCGGCGAGATCATGACGTCCACCTGCTCGAACGCCCGCTCGAAGTCCCGCGTGATCAGCGTGCGGACCTTCTGCGCCGAGCCGTAGTAGGCGTCGTAGTAGCCGGAGCTGAGCGCGTAGGTGCCGAGGATGACACGGCGCTTGACCTCGGCCCCGAAGCCCGCCTCACGGGTCAGGGCGGTGACGTCCTCCGCGGAGTGCGAGCCGTCGTCGCCGACCCGCAGGCCGTAGCGCATGGCGTCGAAGCGGGCCAGGTTGCTGGAGCACTCCGACGGCGCGATCAGGTAGTACGCGGCCAGGGCGTAGGTGAACGACGGGCAGGACAGCTCGACGACCTCGGCGCCCAGCTCACGCAGCGTCTCGACGGCCTCGTTGAACCGCTGCAGGACGCCGGCCTGGTAGCCCTCGCCGCTGAACTCCTTGATCACGCCGATCCGCAGGCCCTGCACGTTGCCGCTGCGGGCCGCCTCGACGACCGGGGGCACCGGCGCGTCGATGGAGGTGGAGTCCATCGGGTCGTGGCCGGCGATCACCTCGTGCAGCAGCGCCGCGTCCAGCACGGTGCGGGCGCAGGGGCCGCCCTGGTCGAGGGAGGAGGAGAACGCCACCATGCCGTACCGGGACACCCCGCCGTAGGTCGGCTTGACGCCGACGGTGGCGGTGACGGCCGCGGGCTGCCGGATGGAGCCGCCGGTGTCGGTGCCGATGGCCAGCGGCGCCTGGTAGGAGGCCAGGGCCGCGGCCGAGCCGCCGCCGGAGCCGCCGGGGATCCGGGTCAGGTCCCACGGGTTGCCGGTCGGGCCGTAGGCGCTGTTCTCGGTCGAGGACCCCATGGCGAACTCGTCCATGTTGGTCTTGCCGAGGATCACCACGTCGGCGTCCTTCAGCCGCTTGGTGACGGTCGCGTCGTACGGCGGGATCCAGCCCTCGAGGATCTTCGAGCCGACGGTGGTCGGCACGCCCTCGGTGGTGAAGATGTCCTTCAGCGCCAGCGGGACCCCGGCCAGCGGGCCGAGCGGCTCGCCCGCGGCGCGCTTGGCGTCCACGGCACGGGCCTGGGCCAGGGCGCCCTCACGGTCGACGTGCAGAAAGGCGTGCACCTTCTCGTCGACGGCCTCGATCCGGGCCAGGTGCGCCTCGGTGACCTCGACGGCGGTCAGCTCGCCGGAGGCGATCTTCGCGGCGGTCTCCGCCGCGGTCAGCCGGATGATGTCGGTCACTTCTCGCTCGCTTCTCCGCCTGCGCGGCAAACCCGCGGCTCTGT
>NZ_JAINZZ010000090.1 GCF_019890725.1 Actinacidiphila acidipaludis | reverse complement strand
CCAGATCTGGGGGGCCGGGCATGGCTGAGGGCAGCGAGACCGGTGAGAGCACGGAGGAGACGGACGTGACCGCGGACCCGACCACAGCCGGTACCGGCGTGGGGACGAAGCCCGGAGAGGCGCAGGCGGCCCGGGCTGCCGGCATCGGCACCGGCCCGGGACGGCTGCTGCTGTGGCTGTACGGCGTCTTCACGGTCGCCGCGCTGTCCCGCTCGATCGTGCAGATCAGCATGAAGTTCCACCACGCGCCGCTGGCCTACACGCTCTCCGCGGTGGCCGGCGTGGTCTACGCGGTGATCCTCGTCGCGCTGTCCAAGGGCGGTGAGTCGGCCCGCCGGGTCGCGCTGGTGTGCTGCTCCGTCGAACTGCTGGGCGTGCTGGCCGTCGGCACGATGACGGTGGTCGACTCCTCGGCGTTCGCCGACTCGACGGTGTGGTCGTACTACGGCGTGGACTACCTGCTGATCCCGCTGGCACTGCCCGTCACGGGTCTGCTGTGGCTGCGGCGGGCCGGACGCGAGGCGCGCGAGGCCGCGGTTCCGCGGCAGGCCACCGCCGGGGAGCAGAGCTAGCTCCCGCTCCCCCGCGGACGCACAGCGTCAGGCCCCGCCGGCCGGAGCGGACTCCGGGCGGCGGGGCCTGACGGTGACGGACCCGACGGTGACGGGCGCCGGTTCAGGCGCTCGCGGCGTACGTGGTGGTCGGCACGTCCTTCTCCATGTGGACCAGGCTCAGCCGGCGCGTGACCGGCTCGGCGACGCCGACCTGCGCGTAGCCGAGCTTGCGGTACATCCGCAGGTTGACCTCGCTGCGGTGCCCGGTGAACAGCCGGTACCGCTTGGCCTCCGCCTCGTCGGCCAGCCGTACCTCCAGGGCCGACAGCAGGCGGCCGCCGAGGCCGTGCCGCTGCAGCCGCGGGTGCACGATCAGCTTGCCGATACGGGCGGTCCCGTCCATGTCGACGGCCCCGCGCACGGAGCCGACGACCTCCTCGCCCAGGCGCGCGACCAGCACGACGGACTGCGCGAGTTCGGCGCGCAGGTCGTCGAGGGTCTGGGTGAGCGGCTCGATGGTGTAGTCGCCGTACAACTCCGCCTCGCCCTGGTAGCAGAGGTACTGGAGTTTCAGGATCTTCTCGGCGTCACTGTGGTCCGCCGTAGAGATGGTCACGCTCATGCCCATGGGCGCAGGCCTCCCCTTCGAATGCGTCCGGGCAGTTGAGGGTGGTGTGCGCCCGGAACGAGTGCCTGAGCGGAGTTGGTGCGGATGTGCGCCGCCTCCGTGGCGCCGATGATCGCACAAACCCTCCGGCCGGGCACCGCACCGCGAGGCCCGTCTCAGTCCCGTCCCAGCGTGCCAAGGGTGCCCGCTGCCGCTGACTGTTTACCGTGCATTACCCCGCCCCGACGGGGATCCAACCCTCGAATCCAGGATCGTTCGGAGACAGCCGAGACACCGCGAGCGCAGCGGCCCGAGACTGCCCTGTGAGATTCCCAACTCCCGGGAGATTTCCCGGTAAGTGGGGTCGGAACGGGACATCAGGGCCGTCACGACCTCCGGGCACCGGCCGGGCAGCCGGCGCACCGCGGCCCGCACCCGGCGGCGCTGGTCGGCGGCGATCACCAGGTCCTCCACGCCGCGGGCGCCGCGGGCCGCCGGACCGCCGGCGTCGTCGAGCCCGAAGTCGGCGTAGGGGTGCTGGTGGCGGGTGGTGCCGGCGGCGGCTCTCGCCTCGGCGCGCACCGCCCGCCGGATCCAGCCGCCGGGTTCGACGGGCGGCGCCGGCCGCTCCAGCAGCCGCAGCCAGACGGCCTGTTCGAGGTCGGCGGCCTCGACGCGGCCGGGCAGCTCCGCGGCCGCGGCGGCGGCCTCGGCGGCCAGCAGCGGCCGCAGCCGGGCGTAGGAGCCGCGCTCGTCGTGCGGGTGGTCGGTGCGGAGGTGCATGGGGATGTGCATACCGGCCGCCACGCGGCGGCCGCTCCCGGCGGTCGCCGCGCGCGGCCCTGTTCACCGGTTCTCCGCCCCGTCTTTCACCTGAAGGTGTGGCCGCTCGGTCGCGGGGCTGCCACGGCCCCACCGCTTGCGTCACCCGTGTCAAGAGTGTGCTGCGGGCGGATGAACCCGGCGTGCGCGAGTTCCGGATGCGGAAGTATCGTCCTTGCGTACGGGCCGGTAGGGTCGGCCCTGCGCCCCGTCGACCATGACCGACCTGACCGGAGGGTCCGTTGTCCCGCTTGTCCCGCAGCGTGCTCAAGGTGATTCTCGGTGTGCTGATGCGCGTGCTGTTCCGCCCCGCGGTCGAGGGCCTGGAGCGCATTCCGGGTGACGGCCCGGTGATCCTGGCCGGCAACCATGTGACGTTCATCGACTCGATGTTCCTGTCGCTGGTGGTCGAGCGGCAGGTGTACTTCATCGGCAAGGACGAGTACGTGACCGGCAAGGGCGTCAAGGGCCGGCTGATGGCGTGGTTCTTCACCACCTGCGGCATGATCCCGGTCGACCGGGACGGCGGGCACGGCGGCGTCGCCGCGCTGATGACCGGACGCCGGGTGCTGGAGGAGGGCAAGATCTTCGGCATCTACCCCGAGGGCACCCGCTCCCCCGACGGCCGGCTGTACCGCGGCCGGACCGGCATCGCGCGCCTGACCCTGATGACGGGCGCGCCCGTGGTGCCGTTCGCCATGGTCGGCACCGACAAGGTGCAGCCGGGCGGCAAGGGCATGCCCCGCATCGCGCCGGTCACCATCCGCTTCGGCCGCCCGCTGGACTTCTCCCGCTACGACGGCATGGACCGCGACCGCTACGTGCTGCGGGCCGTCACCGACGAGGTGATGAGCCACGTGATGAACCTGTCCGGCCAGGAGTACGTGGACATCTACGCCACCAAGGCGAAGGCCGCCTGAGCCCGGGGGACGCCGCGGGGCCCGCGCCCCGCACGCCTTTCCCGCACCACGACGAACGAGGGGCGGGCCCGGATCACCGGGCCCGCCCCTCGTCGGTGTCGGTACCGTCCGCCTACGCCCGCTTGGCGTCGGCCCACGCGTGCTGGGCCGCCAGGTTCTCCCTGACCTCGGCCAGCTGGACCGCCACGGCGCTCGGCGCGGTCCCGCCGCGTCCGCTGCGGGACGCGAGCGCCCCCGGGACGCTGAGCACGCCACGCACCTCCGGGGTCAGGTGCGGCGAGATCGCGGCGAACTGCTCGTCCGTCAGCTGGTCCAGCTCGATGCCCTCGGCCTCGCAGACCTTGACGCACGCACCGGCGACCTCGTGCGCGACCCGGAAGGGCACGCCCTGCCGGACCAGCCACTCGGCGATGTCGGTGGCGAGCGAGAACCCGGCCGGGGCCAGCTCCTCCATCCGCTCGCGGTGGACCGTCAGGGTGGCCATCATCCCGGTGAGCGCCGGCAGCAGGACCTCGAGCTGGTCGCAGGAGTCGAAGACCGGCTCCTTGTCCTCCTGCAGGTCCCGGTTGTAGGCCAGCGGCAGCGCCTTGAGGGTGGCCAGCAGCCCGGTGAGGTTGCCGATCAGCCGCCCGGACTTGCCGCGGGCGAGCTCCGCGATGTCCGGGTTCTTCTTCTGCGGCATGATCGACGAACCGGTGGAGAAGGCGTCGTGCAGCGTCACGAAGGAGAACTCCTTCGTGTTCCACAGGATCACCTCCTCGGCGATCCGCGAGAGGTTGACGCCGATCATGGCGGTGACGAAGGCGAACTCGGCCGCGAAGTCGCGTGAGGCGGTGCCGTCGATGGAGTTGGCCACGCTGCCGTGCTCGAATCCCAGGTCCCGGGCCACGGCCTCGGGGTCCAGGCCGAGCGAGGAACCGGCCAGCGCACCGGAGCCGTAGGGGGACACGGCGGTCCGCTCGTCCCACTGCCGCAGCCGTTCCGCGTCGCGGGACAGCGCCTGCACATGGGCCAGCACGTGGTGCGCGAAGAGCACCGGCTGGGCGTGCTGAAGGTGGGTGCGGCCGGGCATCGCGGTGTCCGGGTGGGCCTCGGCGAGGCCCACCAGCGCATCCTGGAGGTCGGCGATCAGGCCGCCGACGATCCGGGCGTGGTCGCGCAGGTACATCCGGAAGAGCGTGGCGATCTGGTCGTTGCGGGACCGGCCGGCCCGCAGCTTGCCGCCGAGCTCGGGGCCGATCCGCTCGACCAGTCCGCGCTCCAGCGCGGTGTGCACGTCCTCGTCGGCCACCGTCATGGTGAACGCGCCGGCCGCGACGTCGGCCTCCAGCCGGTCCAGACCCGCGGTCATCCGCTGCAGTTCGTCGGTGGTGAGCAGGCCCGCGGCGTGCAGCACCCGGGCGTGCGCCCGCGACCCGGCGATGTCGTAGGGGGCGAGCCGGTGGTCGAAGTGCACCGACGCGGAGAGCCGCTCCAGGGCGGCGGAGGGGCCGTCGGCGAACCGGCCGCCCCACAGCTTGCCGCCGCCGGCCTCCGGCGCGCTCCCCTCGGCGCCGCTCACTGCGCGAGGTCCCGCTTGGCCGCGATCTTGCTGGACATGCCGAAGATCTCGATGAAGCCCTTGGACAGCGACTGGTCGAAGGTGTCGCCGGTGTCGTAGGTGGCCAGGTTGAAGTCGTACAGCGAGGTGGCGGACTTCCGGCCGTTGACGACCGCCCGGCCGCCGTGCAGGACCATCCGGATCTCACCGGAGACGTGCTGGTTGGCCTCGGCGATGAAGCCGTCGAGCGCCCGCTTGAGCGGCGAGAACCACAGGCCGTCGTAGACCAGCTCGCCCCAGCGCTGCTCCACCTGCCGCTTGAACCGGGCGAGTTCACGCTCGACGGTGACGCTCTCCAGCTCCTGGTGCGCGGTGATCAGGGCGATCGCGCCGGGGGCCTCGTAGATCTCCCGGGACTTGATGCCGACCAGCCGGTCCTCGACCATGTCGATCCGGCCGATGCCCTGGGCGCCGGCCCGCAGGTTCATCTGCTGGATGGCCTCCAGCGGGGTGACCGGCGTGCCGTCGATGGCGACCGGGACGCCCTTGTCGAAGGTGATGACGACCTCGTCCGGGTCCCGCGGGGTGGCGGGGTTCTGCGTGTACTCGTAGACCTCCTCGATCGGCGCGTTCCAGATGTCCTCCAGGAACCCGGTCTCGACGGCCCGCCCGAAGACGTTCTGGTCGATGGAGTACGGGGACTTCTTGGTGGTCGCGATCGGGAGGTTCTTCTCCTCGCAGAAGGCGATGGCCTTGTCGCGGGTCATGGCGTAGTCCCGGACCGGCGCGATGCACTTCAGGCCGGGCGCCAGCGAGGAGATGCCGGCCTCGAACCGCACCTGGTCGTTGCCCTTGCCGGTGCAGCCGTGGGCGACGGTGTCGGCGCCGTGCTTCTGGGCCGCCGCCACCAGGTGCTTGACGATGGCGGGCCGGGAGAGCGCCGAGACCAGCGGGTAGCGGTCCATGTAGAGCGCGTTGGCCTGGATCGCCGGCAGGCAGTACTCCTGGGCGAACTCGTCCCTGGCGTCCGCGACCTCGGCTTCGACGGCACCGCAGGCGAGCGCGCGCTTGCGGATGACGTCCAGGTCCTCGCCGCCCTGGCCGACGTCGACCGCCACGGCGATGACGTCGGCGCCGGTCTCCTCGGCGATCCAGCCGATGGCGACGGAGGTGTCAAGACCGCCTGAGTAGGCGAGTACGACGCGCTCGGTCACGGGTCTCTCCTTACGATGCATACGCTGACTGGTATAAGTATGCACTGCTCTGTATGACTCGTCAACGCAGCAGGTCAGCGTGGGTTTCCTGCGGCGCACAGAGGTCAGTCGGTGGGGCTGGGCGCGGCAGGTCCGCGCCCGGGGCTACCCCTCGCCCTGGGCGAGGCGCAGCAGGTGGTCCGCGAGCTTGGCGCCGCCCGCGGGGTCGCGGCTGATGAGTACCACGGTGTCGTCGCCGGCAATCGTGCCGAGGATGTCGTAGACCTCGGCCGCGTCGATGGCGGAGGCGAGGAACTGCGCGGCGCCCGGCGGGGTCCGCACCACCACGAGGTTCGCCGACGCCTCGGCGGAGATGAGCAGTTCGCCGGCCAGCCGGCGCATCCGCTCCTCCTTCACCGACTCGCCCAGCGGCGCCTGCGGGGTGCGGAAACCGCCCTCCGAGGGCACGGCGTAGATCAGCTCGCCGTCGTTGGTGCGGATCTTGACCGCACCGAGCTCGTCGAGGTCGCGGCTGAGCGTCGCCTGGGTGACGCTCAGCCCGTCGTCGGCGAGCAGCTTGGCGAGCTGGCTCTGGGAGCGGACCGGCAGCCGGCCCAGGATGTCCACGATCCTGCGGTGCCGTGCCGTACGGGTCTGGGGAACGGCCTGTCCGCTGCCGTGTGCCTGCGCCTCGCTCATCGTCGCGTCATTCTCCGTCTGACTCCCGGGACGCCCGGTACTCCTGGTACACGTGGTCGAGAACGCCGGGCAGCGCCCGGAGGTACGCGTCCGTCTGCTCGTCGCCGACGATGAGCGGAGGGGCGAGCCGCACCGTGCCCGGCACGGCCGCGTTCACCAGGAAACCGGCATCCTGAGCCGCTTGCTGGATCTGTGCGGCGAGCGGCTCGGTGAGCACCATACCGATCAGCAGGCCCGCACCGCGCACATGATCGACCAGGGGGTGTTGCAGGGCCTCGATGCCCTCCCGCAGTTTCTCGCCCTGCCGCTTGACGTTGTCCAGCACGCCCTCGGCGGCGATCGTCTCCAGCACGGCGAGCGCGGCGGCGCACGCGACCGGGTTGCCGCCGAAGGTCGTGCCGTGGGCGCCGGGCGTGAGCAGGTCCGCGGCAGGGCCGAAGGCGAGGGCGGCGCCGATCGGCAGCCCGCCGCCCAGGCCCTTGGCCAGCGTGATGATGTCGGGCTCCACCCCCTGGGCCTGGCACTCGAACCAGTGCCCGGTCCTGCCGATGCCGGTCTGCACCTCGTCCAGCACCAGCAGGGTGCCGGTGGCCGCGGTGATCTCCCGGGCGGCCCGCAGATATCCGGCGGGCGGCACCACGACGCCGTTCTCGCCCTGGATGGGTTCGAGGATCACCAGCGCGGTGTCGGTGGTGACCGCGGCGCGCAGCGCGTCGGTGTCGCCGTACGGGACGTGGGTGACGTCGCCGGGCAGCGGCTGGAAGGGGTCGCGCTTCTTCGGCTGGCCGGTGAGCGCGAGCGAGCCCATGGTGCGCCCGTGGAAGCCGCCTTCGGTGGCGACCATGCCGGTGCGGCCGGTGAGCCGGCCGATCTTGAACGCGGCCTCGTTGGCCTCCGCGCCGGAGTTGGCGAAGAAGACCCGGCCGGACCGTCCGCTGAGCTGCAGCAGCTTCTCGGCGAGGGCGACCGGGGGTTCGGCGACGAAGAGGTTGGAGACGTGCCCGAGCTGAGAGATCTGCCGGGACACGGCCGCGACGACCGCCGGGTGGCCGGTGCCGAGCGCGTTGACCGCGATCCCGCCGACGAAGTCGGTGTAGGACCGGCCGTCGGCGTCCCAGAGGGTGGCGCCCTCTCCGCGGACCAGCGGGATCCGGGGCGTGCCGTAGTTGTCCATCAGCGACCCCTGCCACCGCCGGGTCAGCTCCTGGTTGCCGGTCATGCCACTCCCCCTGTCCGTACCGCGGTCCCGGCGGCGCCGGGCCCGGTGGTGTCGTCCGGCACGACCATCGTGCCGATGCCCTCGTCGGTGAAGATCTCCAGCAGGATCGAGTGCTGGACCCGGCCGTCGATGACGCGGGCGGTGTGCACGCCGTTGCGCACGGCGTGCAGGCAGCCCTCCATCTTCGGCGCCATGCCGCTGGAGAGCTCGGGCAGCAGCTTCTCCAGTTCGGTGGCGGTCAGCCGGCTGATCACGTCGTCGCTGTTCGGCCAGTCCTCGTAGAGGCCCTCGACGTCGGTGAGCACCATGAGGGTCTCGGCGCCGAGGGCGGCGGCCAGCGCGGCGGCCGCGGTGTCGGCGTTGACGTTGTAGATGTGGCCGTCGTCCTCGGCGCGGGCGATGGAGGAGACGACCGGGATGCGGCCGTCCTCCAGCAGCGCCTCGATCGCGCCGGTGTCGATGGCGGTGATCTCACCGACCCGGCCGATGTCCACCGGTTCGCCGTCGATCCGCGGGTAGTGCTTGACGGCGGTGATGGTGTGGGCGTCCTCGCCGGTGAGGCCGACGGCCAGCGGGCCGTGCTGGTTGAGCAGGCCGACCAGCTCGCGCTGCACCTGTCCGGCCAGCACCATCCGCACGACGTCCATCGCCTCGGGCGTGGTCACCCGCAGGCCCGCCTTGAACTCGCTGACCAGGCCGTGCCGGTCGAGCTGGGCGCTGATCTGCGGGCCGCCGCCGTGCACCACGACGGGCCGCAGCCCGGCGTGCCGCAGGAACACCACGTCCTGGGCGAACGCGGCCTTCAGCGCGTCGTCCACCATGGCGTTGCCGCCGAACTTGATGACCACCGTCTTGCCGTGGTGCCGGGTCAGCCAGGGCAGCGCCTCGACGAGGACCTGGGCCTTGGGCAGCGCGGTGTGCTTGCGCGGGGTCACCCCGGGCCGGGGTGCGGGGGTCGTCATGAGCTGTACGCGCTGTTCTCGTGGACGTAGTCGGCCGTCAGGTCGTTGGTCCAGATGACGGCGGACCGGTCGCCGGCGGCCAGGTCGGCGGTGACGGTGACCTCGCGGAAGCGCATGTCGACCAGGTCGCGGTCGTCGCCGACCGAGCCGTCGCGGCACACCCACACGCCGTTGATGGCCACGTTGAGCCGGTCGGGCTCGAAGGCGGCGGCGGTCGTGCCGATGGCGGACAGCACCCGGCCCCAGTTGGGGTCCTCGCCGTGGATGGCGCACTTGAGCAGGTTGTTGCGGGCGATGGACCGGCCGACCTCGACGGCGTCCTCCTCGGTCGCGGCGTTGACCACCTCGACCTTGATGTCCTTGGACGCGCCCTCGGCGTCGCCGATGAGCTGCCGGGCCAGGTCCTGGCACACGGTCCGCACGGCGTCAGCGAAGTCGCCGTACTCCGGGACGGTCCCGGACGCGCCGGAGGCCAGCAGCAGCACGGTGTCGTTGGTGGACATGCAGCCGTCGGAGTCGACCCGGTCGAAGGTCTGCCGGGTGGCGTCGCGCAGGGCCTTGTCCAGGGTGCCGGCGTCCACGTCGGCGTCGGTGGTGAGCACCACGAGCATGGTGGCCAGGCCGGGGGCGAGCATGCCCGCGCCCTTGGCCATGCCGCCGACGGCCCAGGCGCCGCCGGGGCCGGTGGCCACGGCCGTCTTGTGCACGGTGTCGGTGGTCTTGATGGCGACGGCGGCCTTCTCGCCACCGTGCGCGGACAGTTCGGCGGCCGCGGCCTCGACGCCGGGCAGCAGCTTGTCCATCGGCAGCAGCACGCCGATCAGCCCGGTGGAGGCCACCGCGACCTCGCCCGCGCTGTGGCCGAGCACCTCGGCGGCCTTCTCGGCGGTGGCGTGGGTGTCCTGGAAGCCCTGGGGGCCGGTGCAGGCGTTGGCGCCGCCGGAGTTGAGGACGACGGCGGTCACCGCGCCGCCCTTGACGACCTGTTCCGACCACAGGACCGGCGCTGCCTTGACGCGGTTGGAGGTGAAGACGCCGGCAGCGGCGCGGCTCGGGCCGGTGTTCACCACCAGGGCCAGGTCCGGCCTGCCGTTCGCCTTGATCCCGGCGGCGATGCCCGCCGCCGTGAATCCCTTCGCTGCGGTCACGCTCACGCTGAACTCCTCCTCGCTTCTTGTCCTGTTGCTCCGGGTGCTCCCGCCACCGCGCTCGCGCGGCTCAGGGCGCGACACCCGTCAGGGGCAGTCCCGTGGTCTCGGGGAGGCCCAGGGCGATGTTCATGCTCTGCACCGCGCCCCCCGCGGTGCCCTTGGTCAGGTTGTCCAGGGCGCTGATCGCGACGACCCGGCCGGCCGCCTCGTCCAGGGCGACCTGCACGTGGACGGCGTTGGAGCCGTAGACCGAGGCGGTGGCGGGCCACTGCCCCTCGGGCAGCAGGTGCACGAACGGCTCGTCGGCGAACGCCTTGGCGTAGGCGGCGCGGACGTCGGCGGCGGTCACACCGGGACGCGCTCTGGCCGAGCAGGTCGCCAGGATGCCGCGGGGCATCGGCGCGAGGGTCGGCGTGAAGGACACGCTCACCGGCTCGCCGGCGGCCGCGCTGAGGTTCTGGATCATCTCCGGGGTGTGCCGGTGGCCGCCGCCGACGCCGTAGGGACTCATCGAGCCCATGACCTCCGAGCCCAGCAGGTGCGGCTTGGCCGCCTTGCCGGCGCCCGAGGTGCCGGAGGCGGCGACGATCACCGCCTCGTTCTCGACGAGCGCCCCCGCGTAGGCCGGGAACAGGGCGAGCGAGACGGCCGTCGGGTAGCAGCCGGGGACCGCGACGCGCTTGGACCCCTCCAGCGCGGCGCGGCCCCCCGGCAGTTCCGGCAGCCCGTACGGCCAGGTGCCCGCGTGCGGCGAGCCGTAGAACCGCTCCCAGTCGGCGGCATCCCTGAGCCTGAAGTCGGCGCCCATGTCGACGACGAGGGCGCCCTCCCCCAGTTGCTCGGCGACGGCCGCGGACTGGCCGTGCGGCAGGGCGAGGAAGACCACGTCGTGCCCGGCCAGCACCTCGGCCGTGGTCGGCTCGAGCACCCGCCCGGCCAGCGGCAGCAGGTGCGGCTGGAGCGACACGAGCGGCTGCCCGGCGTTGGAGTTGCCGGTCACCGCCCCGATCTCCACGTCCGGGTGCCCGGCCAGCAGCCTGAGCGCCTCTCCGCCCGCGTACCCGCTGGCTCCCGCCACCGCCACCCGCACTGCCATCGAGTCCTCCTCAGCATCGACAGCATGACTATACGAGCTTCCGCACTTTTATGCAAAGCCCTTTGCGGGTGACGAGGCGAGGAAGAAGCGAGAGGAAAGCGGGGAGGGGAGCCGCCCCAGGCGGCTCCGCCAGGTCACGCGGTGACGCGGAGCCGGGCCGGGACGGCCCACCACTGGTCGGGACGGTCGACGACGGGAGCGTCCGGGCCGGTCTCCAGGCAGCGGGCGAACCGCAGCAGGTAGGCCGCGATACCCGCCGCGCCCTGCATCCAGCCCGTGCCCGGTGGCAGCAGCGGCGGGTCCGCGCGGTGCTCGACGAAGCGCCAGCGGGCGCCCGCCCCGTCCCTGACCGCCCGCTCGACGAGGGCGTCGGCCATCGTGCGCGCCGCCCGCAGCAGCGTCTCGCGACGCTCCGGCACACCGCAGTCCTGCGCCGCGTCCAGCAGGATGTCGCCGACCCCCGCGGTGCCGCAGCAGCGGCCGTCGTTGTCCCAGAAGCCGGGACGCAGCCGCCGCGGCACCCCCGAGGTGAGGACCGAGGTCAGGCACCGGTCCCGCAGCTCGGCGACGGTGTGTCCGGCCACCTCCTCCACCCCGGCCCGCGCCAGCGCCGCGAACAGCAGCGAGGTGCCCGCCGGGCCGTGGCACCAGGTGTACGTCACCGGCTCCACCTCCCGGCGCGACGGCGGGACGGTGTGCGGGACGGCGAGGCCGCCGTCCGCCAGGGAGCCGAGCGACAGGACGTGCCGGGCCCCCTCGACCGCGGCCTCGACGAAGTCGCCGCGGTCGAGTGCCGCGCCCGCGACGGCCAGGGCGGCCGCGATCCCGGCGGTGCCGTGCGAGTAGTTCGGCAGCCGTGACGCCGCGCCGGGCGTCATGCCCCAGTCCAGTCCCGCCTGCGTCCGGTCGGCCGCCCGCAGCAGTGCCTCGCCGCCGGTCGCCGCGATCGCCGCCGCGTCCTCGCCACCCGCCCAGACCGCCGCCATCACCACGCCGGCGGACCCCATGACGACGTCGGTCAGCGGCGCGTCGGAACCCGGTTCGAACTCCAGGGTGGTCCGCCAGCCCCCGGGGGTGGCGAGCTCGGCCAGCCGTCGCAGGGCCGCCTTCTCGGCCCCGGGCGCGAGCAGCCTGAGAGCGGTGGCGTGGCCGGCCAGGCCGTCGTACAGCGAGGCCTCGCGCTGTGCCGCGGCCCGGTCGGTCAGCCGGCCCACGATGCCGCCGGCCAGGGCCTGCTCGCGTGCGTCGAGCTCCCGGTGGCGGGCGATCTCGGCGAGCACCGGGGCCAGCCCGGCGATCCCCTCGTAGAGCGAGTCGCGGTGCTCCCCCGGCCCCTCGGCCTCCCGCGGGTCCGCCGCGCCCTCCGGCACCGTCACCGGCAGCCACGGGCCCTCGTCCTCGGCTGTCCGGTCCAGCACCCACGACCAGGCACTCTCGCCCAGCTCCCGGTACACGTCCTCGATCGGCATCGGGCCACGCTAGCCGCTCCGGCACAGCCGCCACCACGACGGCGGCCCGGAGACCAGGGCGCTGTCACAGTGCGGGCCGCGTCGGGATATCTTGATATCAAGCAATGTTGGAGACTGGAGCGGAGTAACCCGGTGGCTGACTCGACCATCATCTATACCCACACCGACGAGGCCCCGGCCCTGGCGACGTACTCGTTCTTGCCTGTGGTCCAGGCGTATGCCGCGACGGCCGGGGTCGGCGTCGAGACCCGTGACATCTCGCTGGCGGGCCGCATCATCGCCCACTTCCCCGAGTACCTCCAGGAGAGCCGGCGCATCGACGACGCGCTCGCCGAGCTCGGTGAGCTCGCGCAGACGCCGGCGGCGAACATCATCAAGCTGCCGAACATCTCGGCCTCGATCCCGCAGCTCAAGGCGGCGATCGCCGAGCTGCAGGAGCAGGGCTACACGCTGCCCGAGTACCCGGACGACCCGAAGACCGACGAGGAGCGCGAGATCCGCGCCCGCTACGACCGGGTCAAGGGCAGCGCGGTGAACCCGGTGCTGCGCGAGGGCAACTCCGACCGCCGGGCCGCCGCCGCGGTCAAGAACTACGCCAAGGCCCACCCGCACCGCATGGGTGCCTGGAGCGCCGACTCGAAGACGAACGTGGCCACCATGGGCGTCGACGACTTCCGCTCCACCGAGAAGTCCGCGGTCGTGCCCGGCGCCGGCTCCCTGCGCATCGAGCTCGCCGGGGACGACGGCAGCACCACGGTGCTGCGCGAGTCCGTCAAGGTCCTCGACGGCGAGGTCGTCGACGCCTCCGTGATGCGCGTCGCGGCGCTCCGCGAGTTCCTGACCGCCCAGGTGGCCCGCGCCAAGGCCGAGGGCGTGCTGTTCTCCGTCCACCTGAAGGCCACGATGATGAAGGTCTCCGACCCGATCATCTTCGGTCACGTGGTCCGGGCGTTCTTCCCCAAGACCTTCTCCGAGTACGGCTCGGTGCTCGCCGCCGCCGGCCTGACGCCGAACGACGGCCTCGGCGGCATCCTCAAGGGCATCGAGGCGCTGCCCGAGGGCGCCGCGATCAAGGCGTCGATCGACGCCGAGCTGGCCGAGGGCCCGGCGCTGGCCATGGTCGACTCCGACCGCGGCATCACCAACCTGCACGTGCCCAGCGACGTCATCGTCGACGCGTCGATGCCGGCCATGATCCGCACGTCCGGCCACATGTGGGGCCCGGACGGCGAGGAGGCCGACACCCTCGCGGTGCTGCCCGACAGCAGCTACTCCGGCGTCTACCAGGCCGTCCTCGACGACTGCCGCGCGCACGGCGCCTACGACCCGGCCACCATGGGCTCGGTGCCCAACGTCGGCCTGATGGCGCAGAAGGCCGAGGAGTACGGCAGCCACGACAAGACCTTCGAGATCCCGGTCACCGGCACCGTCCGCGTCGTGGACGAGGCCGGCACCGTCGTGCTGGAGCAGGTCGTCGGCGCCGGCGACATCTTCCGGATGTGCCAGACCAAGGACCTGCCGATCCAGGACTGGGTCAAGCTGGCCGTCTCCCGTGCCCGCGCCACCGGCGACCCGGCCGTCTTCTGGCTGGACGAGAACCGCGCCCACGACGCGCAGCTCATCGCCAAGGTCCGCCGGTACCTGCCGGAGCACGACACCGAGGGCCTGCAGATCGAGATCATGTCGCCGGTCGAGGCCACCGCGTTCTCGCTGGAGCGCATCCGCCGCGGCGAGAACACCATCTCGGTGACCGGCAACGTGCTGCGTGACTACCTGACCGACCTGTTCCCGATCCTGGAGCTGGGCACCAGCGCCAAGATGCTGTCGATCGTCCCGCTGATGAACGGCGGCGGCCTGTTCGAGACGGGCGCGGGCGGCTCCGCCCCCAAGCACGTGCAGCAGCTGGTGAAGGAGAACTACCTGCGCTGGGACAGCCTCGGCGAGTTCCTGGCGCTGGCGGTCAGCTTCGAGCACCTCGCCCAGACCACGGGCAACGCGCGGGCGCAGGTCCTGGCCGACACCCTGGACCGCGCGACCGGCACCTTCCTCAACGAGGACAAGTCGCCGAGCCGCCGGCTGGGCGGGATCGACAACCGCGGCAGCCACTTCTACCTGGCCCTGTACTGGGCCCAGGAGCTGGCCAGGCAGACCGACGACGCGCAGCTCGCCGAGGCGTTCGCGCCGCTGGCGAAGACGCTGACCGAGGCCGAGCAGACGATCGTCGACGAGCTGATCGCCGTGCAGGGCTCGCCGGCCGACATCGGCGGCTACTACCAGCCCGACCCGGCCAAGGCCGCGGCCGTGATGCGCCCGTCGGCGACGTTCAACCAGGCAATCGCCTCGCTCGCCTGACCACCTCCGCGGCGTTCCGGCGCCGCACGCGACCGCCCCGGCCGGCAGCACGCCCGGCCGGGGCGGTCGGCGTTCCGGGGGCGGCATCGGAGCGTGCGCGCGTACGAGGTGGCGTCCGGACGTCGGGGCACGGCGGGTCCTCGGCCGCGGGCGGCCGCCGTCAGTGCCCGGGGAGCCGGCCGCGGTCAGTGCTTGACGGCCCGCAGGACGACGAACTTCGGGTCGGACGCGACCACCTGGCAGTCGCCGAACAGCCGGCGCAGCCGCACGTGGTAGCCCAGGTGGCGGTTGCCCACCACCCACAGCTCGCCGCCCGGCCGCAGGGCCGCGCGCGCACCGCCGAACATCCGGCGGGCGGTGCTGTCGCTGGTCGCCCGGTGCGAGTGGAACGGCGGGTTGTTGAGCACCAGGTCGGCACTGTCCGCGGCGACCGCCGCGAGCGCGTCGCCGACCAGGAACTCCGCCTTGGTGCCGGGGTCCGCGTTCTCCCGGAAGGTGGCCTCGGCCGACGCCACCGCCTGGTGGGACTCGTCGACGAACAGCACGTCGGAGTCCGGGTTGGCCAGTGCCGCCGCGGTGCCCACGATCCCGTTGCCGCAGCCGAGGTCGACCACCCGGTCGGGGCCGCGGCGCTCGGGCAGGTGCCGCAGCAGCAGCCGGGTGCCGATGTCGAGGCGGTCCGCGCAGAACACCCCGGCGTGGTTGGTGACGGTGCGCCCCGAGAGCGGGCCGATGGCGTCGGGCAGGGCGTACCGCAGCGGCCAGGGGCTGGGCCCCGGGCTGAGGTCCGGGTCGGGCGCGGCGAGGATCAGCCGCGCCTTGCGGACGGCCGGCGAGGTGCGGGTGGGCCCGATGATCCGCTCGAACAGCCGCAGCGTGGAGGTGTGGATCTCGCTGACCATGCCAGCGCCGACGACGACGGTGCCCGCGTGGACGGCGGGCGCCAGCCGGTGCAGCTGGTCCTCCAGCAGCGCCAGGCTCTTGGGCACGCGGACCAGCAGTACGTCGATCCGCCGCGGCGGGGTGTCCCGCGTCGACAGCAGCCGCACGGTGGCGTCCGGGGCGTTGCGCCGCAGGTTCGCCAGAGTGGCCTGCTGGCCGAGGTGGGAGTCGGAGATCTGCGTCGGCGCGAAGCCGGCGAGCGCGGTGACGAGGGCGCCCCACCGGTCCCCCACGGCGACGACCTCGCCGGAGAGGTCGACGCCCTCCTCCGCGAGGTGGCCGAGCAGATAGCTGTCGGCCGCGTCCCATGCCTGGAGCTGCTCCCGCGGCTCGGCCGGGAAGCGGCTCATCTCCGGTGCGCCCCACGGCGTGCTGAATCGACCCATCGCCCTCTCACCCTACGGCCTGCGACCGGATGCCCCGGCCGCGGGCCGCAGGGGAGGCGGCGGGGTCAGGGGGTGCGCACCCGCGTCGGGTAGTGGTCGGCCACGACCTTGGTCATGGCGCCCAGCGGATCGGCCGCGACCTCCTTCGCCGAGTACCAGACGTTGCCGCGCACCTGGGGGTGGTCCGCGTCGAAGTCGAGGTGGCGGGAGAGCTCGGCCGGGTCCTGCCAGGCGGCGGGCTGGCCCGCGACGCCCACCTTGTAGACGGCCTCGCCGATGTAGAGCTGGACCCGGGTGTGGTTCACCACGTCGGACCACCAGGGCACCAGCACGCCGTAGTCGGCCGCGGCGAACCCGATGTTCCAGTAGACCTGCGGGCAGATGTAGTCCAGCCAGCCCTCCTTGACCCACTTGCGGGTGTCGGCGTGCAGGTCGTCGTACGTCTGCACGCCCGCCGTGGTCGCCGAGCCGGCCGGGTCGGTGGCCGCGTTGCGCCACACGCCGAACGGGCTGATGCCGAACTTCGTGGTGGGCCGGATCGCCTTGATGCCGACGGCGGTCTCCAGGACGAGCCGGTCGCAGTTGTCGCGGCGCCAGGCGTCGCGGTCGGTGAAGCCGCCGCCGTACGCGGCCCAGGCCGCGTCGTCGTCGAAGGTCTGCCCGGCGACGGGGTACGGGTAGAAGTAGTCGTCCCAGTGGACCGCGTCCAGCGGGTAGCGGCGGACGGCGTCCAGGATCGCGTCCTCCACGAAGCGCCGGACCTCCGGGATGCCCGGGTTGTAGTAGAGCTTGCCGCCGTACGGGACGATCCACTCCGGGTGCAGCCGGGCCGGGTGGGTCGGCACCAGCTTGCTGACGTCGGTCGACATGGAGACGCGGTAGGGGTTGAACCAGGCGTGCAGCTCCAGGCCACGCCGGTGCGCCTCGTGGACCGCGGTGCCCAGTGGGTCCCAGCCCGGGTCCTGCCCCTGCGTGCCCGTCAGGTACTGCGACCACGGCTCGTAGGGCGAGGGCCAGAAGGCGTCCGCGGTGGGCCGCACCTGGAACATCACGGCGTTGAACCGGCGTTCGACGGCCAGGTCGAGCAGGTCGAGCAGTTCCTGGCGCTGCTGGTCGGGGCTGAGCCCCGGCGCGGAGGGCCAGTTGGTGTTGGCCACGGTGGCGATCCACATCCCGCGCATCTGGCGGTGCGGGCGGGGGTGGCCGGCCGGCGGGCCGGCCGGGGCGGTGTCGCTCCGCGCGGCGGCGGGCTCGGCCGCGGCGGCACTGCCTGCGGGCAGCGCGGTGGCGGCGAGGGCGCCGGCGGCCACGGCGGTGAAGGAGCGTCTCGAAAGCGGGTCCATGGGTTGCCTCCTGATCTTCCGTCACGATCCGCCGATGATGGAGGTATTCGGCCATGGCGGCAACCGCGGATTGGTCTATACCTCGGGCTGCCCCGAGCTCCTCCCCCTTCCTCGGCCCGAGGCCGGCCCCGGCATCCGGGGTGCCCCGGGGACTCGTCTGCCGTGCCCGGCGCCGTCGTGGCTCGTCGCGCAGTTCCCCGCGCCCCTTTCGGGGCACCTCCTGCCCCTTGCGGTGCGTTGCCGACTGCTGCGCCGTCGTGGCTGTTCGCGCAGTTCCCCGCGCCCCTGTTATCGCTTGCCGTTCGTTCGTCTGTTGGGGGCAGTCCGGAAGCGTCTCCTCGGACTGTGCATGGCGGGTTCTTCCTTTCAGCCGGCCGGGCGGATGCACATTCCTGCGGGGAGCGCTTCCTCCCCACCCCCTGGCAGTGAAAGTGGCCGCAGGGGGTGTTACCGGGGTACCGCTGTACTGCCCAGGCGGCCCCATGGACGACCAAGGGGGTGGGGAGGAAGCGCTCCCCGCAAGGACTTGTGCACACCCCCGCCCAGCCCGTTCGGGAGAACGGTCACCCACAAGTCCGAGGAGACGCTTCCGGACTGCCCCCAACGTGCGGACAAACGGCACGTGATTCAGGGGCGCGAGGTCCCCCAGACTTCGTCCGGGAGGTGCCCCCAGCGCGACAGGCCACGACGGCGCAGCAGTCGGCAACGCACCGCAAGGGGAACCCCGGAAGCCGAAGGGGGTGCGGGCAACCCACCTCCGGGCGGAGGACGGGGATGCGCATCCGGGGGCACCCCGGAGGTCGAATCGGGCTACCGGGCTGGAAGCCGCACCTCTTTTGGGCCGCCGGAACCCCCGATAACATCGGACCACTTATGGGAGCGCTCCCATAAGTGGCGAGCACAGCCCCGTCCACCCCCCACCTCGAGGACGCCTCATGCTCCGCAGACCCCTCGCCGCGCTCGTCGCGGCCCTCTCCCTGATCGGCGGTGCCGTCACCGCGGCCACCGCCGCGACCTCGGCGGCGCCGCGAACCGCCACCCCGGCCGCGGCCGAGTCCTACACCTGGAAGAACGTGCAGATCGGCGGGGGCGGCTTCGTCCCCGGCATCGTCTTCAACCAGTCGGAGAAGAACCTCGCCTACGCCCGCACCGACATCGGCGGCGCCTACCGCTGGGACCAGTCCAGCGGCTCCTGGATCCCGCTGCTGGACGCGGTGGACTGGGACCACTGGGGCCGGACCGGCGTGGTGAGCCTGGCCACCGACGCCCTCGCCCCCGACAGGGTGTACGCCGCCGTCGGCACGTACACCAACAGCTGGGACCCGGGCACGGGCGCGGTGCTCCGCTCCTCCGACCGCGGCGCCACCTGGCAGGCCACCGACCTGCCGTTCAAGCTCGGCGGCAACATGCCCGGCCGCGGCATGGGCGAGCGGCTGGCGATCGACCCGAACAAGGACAGCGTCCTCTACCTCGGCACACCCAGCGGCAACGGCCTGTGGCGCAGCACCGACGCGGGCGTGACCTGGTCCAAGGTCACCGCGTTCCCCAACCCCGGGAACTACGCGGACGACCCGTCGGACACCAGCGGCTACAACAGCGACAACCAGGGGGTCGTCTGGGTGACCTTCGACCCCACGACCGGGACCAGGGGCAGCACCACGCAGACGGTGTACGTGGGCGTCGCCGACAAGGACAACACCGTCTACCGGTCGACCGACGGCGGCGCCACCTGGGCGCGGCTGGCCGGCCAGCCCACCGGCTACATCGCCCACAAGGGCGTCCTCGACGCGGTGAACGGCTACCTCTACCCGACCACCAGCGACACCGGCGGCCCCTACGACGGCGCCAAGGGCCAGGTCTGGCGGTACGCCACCAGGACCGGCACCTGGACCGACATCAGTCCCATGGCCGACGCGGACACCTACTTCGGGTACTCCGGCCTCACCGTCGACCGGCAGCACCCGGGCACGATCATGGTCAGCGGCTACAGCTCCTGGTGGCCGGACACCCTGATCTTCCGCTCGACCGACAGCGGCGCCACCTGGACCCGCGCCTGGGACTACACCAGTTACCCGAACCGTTCCGACCGCTACACCATGGACGTCTCCTCGGTGCCGTGGCTGACCTTCGGCGCCAACCCCTCGCCGCCCGAGCAGACGCCCAAGCTGGGCTGGATGACCGAGGCGATGGAGATCGACCCGTTCGACTCCGACCGCATGTGGTACGGCACCGGCGCGACCGTCTACGGCACGAACGACCTCACCGACTGGGACACCCCCGGCGGGAAGATCACCATCCGGCCCAATGTGAAGGGCCTGGAGGAGACCGCGGTCAACGAGCTGGTCAGCCCCCCGTCGGGCGCCCCGCTGCTCAGCGCGCTCGGCGACATCGACGGGTTCCGGCACACCGATGTGACCAAGGTGCCGGCGATGATGTTCCGGCAGCCGGACTTCACCACCTCCACCGGGCTGGACTACGCGGAGGCCGATCCGTCGGTCCTGGTCAGGTCGGGCAACGCCGACTCCGGCGCCCACATCGCCTTCTCCACCGACGACGGCGCCGACTGGTTCGCCGGGACCGACCCGTCCGGGGTGACCGGCGGCGGCACGGTCGCCGCCGCGGCCGACGGCAGCCGCTTCCTGTGGAGCCCGGCCGGCACCGGCGTCGACTACTCGGTGGGCTTCGGCGGTTCGTGGAGCGCGTCGAGCGGTGTGCCGTCCGGCGCGGTGATCGGCGCGGACCGGGTGAACCCCAGGAAGTTCTACGCCTTCTCGGCCGGCAGGTTCTACGTCAGCACCGACGGCGGGGCGGGCTTCACCGCCACCGCCGCCACCGGCCTGCCGTCCTCGGGCACCGTCCACTTCAAGGCGCGGCCCGGCGCCGAGGGCGACATCTGGCTCGCCGGCGGGACGTCCGGCGGCGTCTACGGCCTGTGGCACTCCACCGATTCCGGCGCCTCGTTCACCAAGGTCACGGCCGTGCAGGAGGCCGACAACATCGGTTTCGGCAAGGCCGCGCCCGGCGCGAGCTACCAGGCCCTCTACAGCAGCGCCAAGATCGGCGGGGTGCGCGGCATCTACCGCTCCACCGACGCCGGCGCCAGCTGGACGAGGATCAACGACAACGCCCACCAGTACGGCTGGACGGGCGGCGCGATCACCGGTGATCCGCGGATGTTCGGGCGGGTGTACGTCGGCACCAACGGCCGCGGGATCGTCTACGGCGACAGTTCCGGTTCCACCGGCACCACACCCCCGACGACTCCGCCCACCACACCTCCGACGACTCCGCCCACAACCCCGCCCACCACACCTCCGACGACTCCGCCGACCACCCCTCCCCCGGCGGGCGGCTGCCAGGTCGCGTACACGGTCACCAACCAGTGGCCGGGCGGCTTCCAGGCGTCGGTGACGGTGACGAACGCCGGCGGCACCGCGCTCAACGGGTGGACGCTTCTCTGGTCCTTCGCCGGGGACGAGACCATCACCTCGCTGTGGAGCGCGAAGTTCGGCCAGAGCGGCAGGGCGGTGACGGTCACCCCGCCGGACTGGGCGACGACACTGCCCGCCGGCGGGACCGCCACGTTCGGCTTCACCGGCTCGTCGTCGGGGACACCGGCGGTGCCCGCGGCCTTCCGCCTCAACGGCACGACCTGCGCCAGGGGCTGAGCTCCGCACCACCGGGATTCCCGGTGCCGGGGGGACCGGCAGCTCCCGGTCCCCCCGGCACCGTCCCGTCCGGGCAGCGGTAACGTCTGTCCGGTAGACGTAGTGGGGCGGAGCAGCGAGGGGCTGACGAGTGAGTGACATCCAGCGCGTCGGAGTGGTCGGCGCGGGCCAGATGGGTTCGGGCATCGCCGAGGTGTGCGCGAAGGCGGGTCTCGACGTCCGGGTCGCCGAGACCACCGGTGAGGCGCTGGAGCTGGGCCGTGCCCGGCTCACCACCTCGCTCGGCAAGGCCGCGGAGCGCGGCAAGATCACCGAGAAGGAGCGCGACGAGGCGCTGGGCCGGCTGACCTTCACCACCGACCTCGGCGAGTTCGCCGACCGCGATCTGGTGATCGAGGCCGTGGTGGAGAACGAGCAGGTCAAGACGGACATCTTCCGTGTCCTCGACCAGGTGGTGACCCGCCGCGACGCGATCCTGGCCTCCAACACCTCCTCCATCCCGCTGGTCCGGCTCGCGGTCGCCACCTCGCGGCCCGACCACGTGCTCGGCATCCACTTCTTCAACCCGGCGCCGGTCCAGCGCCTGGTCGAGGTCATCCCGGCGCTGACGACCTCCAGCGACACCGTCAAGCGCGCCGAGCACCTGGTCACCGAGGTGCTGGACAAGCACGCGATCCGCGCGCAGGACCGCTCGGGCTTCGTGGTGAACGCCCTGCTGGTGCCGTACCTGCTGTCGGCGATCCGGATGTTCGAGTCGGGCATCGCGACCCGTGAGGACATCGACAACGGCATGGAGATGGGCTGCGCCCACCCGATGGGTCCGCTCAAGCTCTCCGACCTGATCGGCCTGGACACCATCGCGGCGATCGCCGACTCCATGTACGCCGAGTACAAGGAGCCGCTGTACGCCGCCCCGCCGATCCTGCAGCGCATGGTCGACGCGGGACGCCTCGGCCGGAAGTCCGGCGCCGGCTTCTACAGCTACTGAGGTCTCCGCCCGCGCCCGGGTGCCGCGGCGGCCGGTTCAGCGGCCGCCGTGGTCCTCGTAGGCGCGGACCACCTCGTCGGTGGGGCCGTCCATCAGCAGTTCGCCCTGCTCGATCCACAGCACCCGGTCGCATGTGTCGCGGATCGAGTTGTTGTTGTGGCTGACCAGGAAGACCGTGCCGGCCTCCTTGCGCAGCTCCCGGATCCGCTCCTCCGAG
>NZ_JAINZZ010000009.1 GCF_019890725.1 Actinacidiphila acidipaludis | reverse complement strand
GCGTCAGCCCCCGTGCCCAGCACGGGGGCTGACGCTTTTCTGCGTTCTGGACCCGGGTACCGTGTGTCCGTGCGGTACGACCTGGTGATCTTCGACAACGACGGCGTCCTCGTGGACAGCGAGCCGCTCTCCAACACTATCCTCGCCGGCTACCTCAGCGAGCTGGGGCACCCGACGAGCTACGAGGACTCCCTGCGCGACTACATGGGCGCCGCTCTTCACCGGGTGCACGACGTGGTGCGCGAGCGGACCGGCCAGGCGCTGCCGGCGGATTTCGACGCGACCTACCAGGCCCGCGTCTTCGCGGCGTTCGAGCGGGAGTTGCGGCCGGTCGAAGGCATCGGCGTCGTCCTGGAGAAGCTGGCCGCGGACGGTGTGCCGTACTGCCTGGCGTCGTCCGGGACCCACGAGCGGATCCGGGTCGCGCTGCGGACCACCGGCCTCTTCGCACGGTTCGGGGAGGGCAGGATCTTCTCCTCGCAGGACGTGGGCCGTGGCAAGCCCGCTCCGGATCTGTTCCTGCACGCCGCGGCGACGCTGGGGGTGGCCCCGGAGCGCTGCGTGGTGGTCGAGGACAGTCCGCTGGGCGTCCAGGCGGCCCGTGCGGCCGGGATGGACGTCCTGGGGTTCACGGCCATGACACCGGCCGAGCGGCTGACCGGCGCGAGCGCCCTCTTCGGCAGCATGACGGAGCTCCCGGACCTCCTGTTCCGCTGACCGTCGAGTGGGTCGCGAGATCTACTCATCCGTAGCTTTCGCCCCTACTCTCCTCCCTTATGGACGACGCCCCGCCGGTGACCCGGCCACCGGCCCTGCGGCACGGTCGTGCCGCCCTCGCGGTGAGCTTCTTCGCGCAGGGCGCCCTGTTCGCGATGCTGGTGACCCGCATCCCGGCGATCCAGGACCGGTACGGGATCAGTGACGGCCTGCTGCCGGTCTTCCTCGCGGCCGTGCCGATCCTCGCCGGCGTCGGCAGCGTGGCCACCGAGCAGCTGGTGAAGCGGGTCCGGCCGAGTGCGGTGCTGCGCTGGGTGCAGCCGGTGGTCGCGCTCGTCCTGGCGGGGCTGGGCGCCGGCGACCGGATGTGGACGGCGGCGGTGACACTGGCGCTCTTCGGGGTGTGCGTCGGCGGGCTGGACGCGTCGATGAACATGCTCGGGGTGAGCCTGCAGCGGGAGTACGGGCAGAGCATCATGCTCGGCTTCCACGCGTCGTACAGCCTGGGAGGCATCATCGGGGCGTCGCTGGCGTGGGCCGGGGCGCACTGGCACATGGCGCTGCTGACGCTGTACGGGCCGTCGGTGCTCGTCCTCATCCCGCTGACGCTCACCGCGTCCCGCTGGTACCGGGACGCGCGGCCGGAGGGCGCCGAGGCCCTGGCGGCGGTGGACGGCGCGGCCCTGGGCGCGACGCCGAGCGGTCCGCGGGGCGGCGAGACGCAGCAGGTCGTCATGCGGCTGCTGCTCCCGCTCTGTCTGGTGATGGCCTTCGCCTACATCGGCGACTCGACGGTCTCCAACTGGAGCGCGAAGTACCTCCAGGACACCCTGCACAGTTCCGACCAGCTCTCGACGGTGCCGTACGCGGTGTACATGGTGACGACGCTGATCGGGCGCTCGGTGGGCGACTTCGGCGTGCGGCGGTTCGGGGCCGTGCCGGTGGTGCGGCTCGGCACGGTCGTGGCCATGGCGGGCTTCGCGGTGGTGGCGGTGGCGCCGGGCGCCTGGGTGGGGATGCTCGGGTTCACGCTGCTCGGGCTCGGGTTGTGCGTGATCGTGCCGCAGACCTTCGCGGCGGCCGGTCGGTTGTTCCCGGGGGCGTCGGACTCGGCGATCGCGCGGCTGAACATCTTCAACTACGTGGGCTTCCTCGTCGGCTCGCCGCTGGTGGGGGCGCTGGGCGACGCCTGGTCGTACCGCGGGGCGATGCTCGTGCCGATGGCGCTGGTCGGGGCGACGCTGCTGTACGCGCGGTCTTTCGCTCCGGGGCCCGCCGGGTACGGTGTCGGCCATGAGCGGCCGCGCACAGTTGATGTGGGATGAGCAGGTAACGCAGTACGACTTCGGGCCCGGGCATCCGATGGACCCGGTGCGGCTAGGTCTCACCCGCAGCCTGGTCCGGGCGTTCGGGCTGGACGGCGCGCTGCCGGTGGTGGCGGCGCCGGCCGCCGGCGATTCGACGCTGGCGCTGGTGCACCGGGCGGAGTACGTGGCCGCGGTGCGGCGGGCGTCGGCGGATCCGCGCGGCGCCGCCGAGTCGCGGTTCGGGATCGGCTCCGAGGACAACCCGGCGTTCCCGGGGATGCACGACGCGTCCGCGCTGATCGCCGGTCAGTCGGTGGGCGCCGCGGAGGCGGTGTGGCGCGGTGAGGTCGCGCACGCGGTGAACTTCGCCGGCGGCCTGCACCACGCGATGCCGGCGTCGGCGTCCGGATTCTGCGTGTACAACGACGCTGCGCTGGCCGTGGCACGGCTGCTGGAACTGGGCGCCGAGCGCGTGGTGTACGTGGACGTGGACGTGCACCACGGCGACGGCGTCCAGGCGGCGTTCTGGGACGACCCGCGGGTGCTGACGATCTCGCTGCACGAGCACCCGCGGACGCTGTTCCCGCAGACCGGCTGGCCGGAGGAGACCGGCGGCGCTGACGCGGAGGGCAGCGCGGTCAATCTGGCGCTGCCCGCGGGCACCGGGGACGACGGCTGGCTGCGGGCGTTCCACGCGGTGGTGCCGGAGCTGGTGGCGGCGTTCCGCCCGCAGGTGGTGGTCTCGCAGCACGGCGCTGACACGCACTTCGAGGACCCGCTGGCGCATCTGGCGGTGTCGCTGGACGCGCAGCGGCTGGTGGCGGAGGCGTGCCACGACCTGGCCCACCGGCACGCGGAGGGACGCTGGATCGCGCTGGGCGGCGGCGGGTACGCGGTGACGGACGTGGTGCCGCGCACCTGGACGCATCTGGTGGCGATCGCGGCTGGTGTGCCGATCGCGCCGCAGACGCTGCTGCCGGAGGAGTGGCGGCAGGAGGTGTACGCGCGGACCCGGGCCACCGCGCCGCTGCGGATGACCGACGGCCGCGATCCGCGGTGGTCGTCGTTCGAGGACGGCGGCTACGACCCCGCGAACCGTCTCGACCAGGCGGTGCTGGCCACCCGGCGGGCGGTCTTCCCGCTGCACGGCCTGCTGCCGTAGCGCGGGCTGTGCAGCGGGAGGACCGCCCGTCGTGACCCGGGCGGACCACTCCGCCGGGCGTACGGGCGTCCACCGGCCGTACCGCGTACGGGTGGTGGACGCGCCCGGCTTCACCCGGTCGGGGTGTGTTTGCGGGGTTCGGCCCGCCCGGGCCGGACGCGGCGGGACGATCGGGGGGTGGTGAGCGCTGGCGCACTCCGTGCGCATCTGGTGGCGGCGAGGCTGGCGGGGCGGGTGGCGACGCCCCGCGAGAAGAGCCTGCGCAACTATGCCCTGTTCGCGGCCCGCGACCCGCGGCACACCCTCGGGCTGGACCCGGAGGGGGCGTGGGACGTCGGGGCGCTCCTGGAGCTGATGGCCGACCGGTGCGGGGTCTCGCCGGATCCCGGGCACACGTCCGGGGAGGACATGATCGACCCGGACTGCACACTCGCGGCGCTGGACGCGTTCGCCGAGCGTCTGGCGCGTGCCGCACGGGACCGGGCGCCGGTGCTGCTGGGAACCGGCCATCCGCACCGCCTGCTGGACTTCTACGCCGCGTTGGCGGCGGCGCTCTCGGCGGCCGGCTGCCGGGTCCTCACCCCGGGGTACGGCCGATGCGTCGAGGTGCCGACACCATTCGGCGTACGCCGTCACGTGCTGCGGTACGCCGGCGGTGTTGCGGTTCTACGTCCCGCGGAGGCGGGCGGGCAACCGGGTCCCGGGGCCCACACGCACTCTCCGCTACCGGTCAGAGCGCTGCTCGGGGCGGCCGTCGAGGAGGGGTCCGCGCTGCCCGGGCTGGTCGTCGGCGACCACGGGTTTCTCTGCGGCGCAGGTCAGTTGGGGTTCGAGGCGATCGGATTGGGGGATACCGACGACCCGGCGGTTTTCGTGGCGGAGGCCGAGGGCAAGGTTGCGGTGGCGGTTCCGGTGGACGACACGGTCCGCACCGATGACTATCGGCCACTGACCCGTTACGTTCTCACGAGGGCCTGGCTCGCACAGTAGTCAACCATTGGCAACTCCTCTTCCCCACTTGCATCATCCGCCCCTAATCTGTGGGGGAGCGCACATGCCTGTTGGAGTCGCCGGAGGGGAAGCCGGTGGCGTCATGTGCGGAAGGTTCAGGTGTGTCATGGCTGTAACTGAAAGCCGGCCTCTCAACGAGGTCGTATTCCTCACCGTCGCCGAAGTCGCGTCGGTGATGCGGGTGTCCAAGATGACCGTGTACCGGCTGGTGCACAGCGGTCATCTCCCGGCCATTCGCGTGGGCCGGTCCTTCCGGGTTCCGGAGCAGGCCGTCCACGACTACCTCCGCGAATCCTACGTGGGGGTGGAATCTGCCTGAGAAGGCCCGGTAACGGGTTGGTGACCGGCCGCGTGGGCCTCGGTTACGCTCGCCCGCTCCGGGCGGGTAGGCTTGGCCGACGTAGGTCGTGTGGGCTCGGACGCCCCGCACCGAGTGAAACCGAAGCGAGGGTAGTCGTGGGCTCTGTCATCAAGAAGCGGCGCAAGCGTATGGCCAAGAAGAAGCACCGCAAGCTTCTGAAGCGGACGCGTGTTCAGCGTCGCAACAAGAAGTAGGCGCACTTCGCCGCTCTTCCTGCCCCCTTGCCCCACCTCCGGGTGGAGCAAGGGGGCAGTGGCATTTCAGGGGGACGCCCGTTTGTGGGGCGGGGCTTCACCGTGTGACACCGCCCGGGCGGTACGGTGGCTGCATCTCCCAGGGAAGGCGCTGATGGTGGGCAAGGTGGTCCTCGTCACCGGAGTCGCACGGCAGCTCGCTGGCGGGTTCGTACGGCGTGTGCAGCGCGAGCCCGAGGTGGACCGGGTCATCGCGGTCGACGCGGTGCCGCCCGAGCACGACCTGGGCGACGCCGAGTTCGTCCGGGCCGACATCAGGCAGCCGATGATCGGCAAGATCCTGGCGCAGCACTCGGTCGACACCGTGGTGCACCTGGACGTCAGTGGCACGGCGCTGGGCGCCGGCGGCCGCACCCAGGCCAAGGAGACCAACGTCATCGGCACCATGCAGCTGCTGGGCGCGTGCCAGAAGGCGCCGACCGTGCGGCGGCTGGTGGTGAAGTCCACCACGAGCGTGTACGGCTCGGCGCCCCGCGACGCGGCGGTGTTCACCGAGACGACGCCGGTCAAGTCGCTGCCCAGCGGCGGGTTCGCCAAGGACGCGGTCGAGGTCGAGGGGTATGTGCGCGGCTTCGCGCGGCGGCGGCCGGACGTGGCCGTCGCGGTCATGCGGTTCGCGAACATCCTCGGCCCGCGCGCCGACACCCCGCTGGCGGAGTACTTCCAGCTGCCGATACTGCCGACGGTGCTGGGCTACGACCCGCGGCTGCAGTTCGTGCACGAGGACGACGTCGAGGCCGTGCTGCTGGTGGCGACGCTGGAGGCCCGGCGCGGGACGCTGAACAGCGGCACGTTCAACATCGCCGGCGACGGGGTGCTGCTGCTGTCGCAGACCGCGCGGCGCCTGGGCAAGCCGACCGTGCCGGTGTTCCTGCCGGCCGTCACCTGGCTGGGCCAGATGCTGCGCACGGCGGGGATCACGGACTTCTCCCGGGAACAGATCAGGCTGCTCACGCACGGCAGGGTGGTGGACACCCGGCAGATGCGTGAGACGCTCGGATTCGAGCCGGCCTACACGACGGCCGGGACCTTCAGCGACTTCGCCCGCAGCCACGGCCCCGGGCTGCTCCCACCGGAGCGGATGGCGGGGGCCGTCGACCGGATGGCGGCGGCCCTGCCGCCGGCGGTGCGCGGTGCGGCGGGACGCCCGTGAGGGGCCCGGAGCAGGTTTCGGCGGAAGGAGCGGAAGCCATGACCGACGCGAAGGTCATCCCGTTCGACGAGGACTCGCGGGCCCGCAGGGGCGCCGGCCGCTCCCGGGGACGGACCAAGAAGGCGTCCTCCGGTACGAGTGGCGGCGCGGCCGGCCCGGCCGCGGACCACGGCCCGCTGTCGCCGGTGCCGGAGGCCGTCCCGGACGGCGGTACCGCGGGCGTCGGTGACGCCGCGCCCGCCGGGCGCGCGGCCGAGGACGCCGCGGGGCCGCAGGCGGACGCGTCCGCGGGCATTCCGGCTCAGTCCGCGGCGGGCCGCGGCGGCGCCGGGCAGGCCCGTGCCGGGGCCTCAACGGGCCCTGAGGGCGCGGCGGGAGCGGAGGGCGGCGCACCGGACGCCCGGGACGCCGGGGACGCCGGAACGGACCCCGAGGAGCCCGCGGCGCCCTCGCTGGGGGCGGCGCTGGCCGGCGCGGCCGACCTGCTGCTCGGCGGCGACTGGGAGCGGAAGGTCGCCTCGGGGCTGTCGTTCCTGCGGCGCCGGGTGACCGGGGACTACGAGGTCGACGAGTTCGGGTACGACGCCGAGCTGACCGACCAGGTGCTGATGTCGCTGCTGCGGCCGCTGTTCGACGGGTACTTCCGGGTCGAGGTGAAGGGCGTCGAGAACATCCCCGCCGAGGGCGGTGCGCTCGTGGTCTCCAACCACTCCGGGACGTTGCCGATCGACGCGCTGATGACGCAGGTCGCGGTGCACGACCACCACCCCGCGGGGCGTCACCTGCGGCTGCTCGCCGCGGACCTGGTGTTCATGCTGCCGCTGGTCAACGAGCTGGCCCGCAAGGCCGGGCACACCCTGGCGTGCGCGGAGGACGCCCAGTCGCTGCTGGAGCGCGGTGAGGTCGTCGGCGTGATGCCGGAGGGCTTCAAGGGCCTGGGGAAGCCGTTCTCCGAGCGGTACAAGCTGCAGCGGTTCGGGCGGGGCGGGTTCGTGGCGACCGCGCTGAAGACCGGGGTGCCGATCGTCCCGTGCTCGGTGGTGGGCGCCGAGGAGATCTATCCGATGATCGGGAACTCGCGGACGCTGGCGCGGATCCTCGGCTTCCCGTACTTCCCGCTGACCCCCACGTTCCCGTGGCTGGGCCCGCTGGGCCTGATCCCGCTTCCCACCAAGTGGACGATCCAGTTCGGCGCGCCCATCCCCACCGACACGTATCCGCCGGAGGCGGCGGAGGACCCGATGCTGGTGTTCAACCTGACCGACCAGGTGCGCGAGACGATCCAGCACACGCTGTACGAGCAGCTGGTGCAGCGGCGGTCCGTGTTCTTCTGAGGGCGTCCGGGGTCTCCCCGGGCTCTCGGAACGGACCGCCGCCGCACCGGCGGGCGGCTTCCGCCGGCTAGTTGTCCTCGTCGGAGGTGAGTCCGAGGCCGGGCAGCAGGCCGGGCAGCAGCGGCGGCAGGACCACGGAGTGGTTCTGGCCGGAGGGCGTGCCGGTCGGGGTGTCCGTCGGCGAGGTCGTGGTCGGCTTGGGGTTCAGCAGGTCGCTGCCGCCGATCAGACCGTTGGCCGTGGTGTTCGACGGCGACGGCGTCGGGGTGCCGGTGCCGGTCTGGTCGCCGGCCGAGGCCGACGCGGACGGGCCGGTGGGCGTGCCCGAGGTGCCGCCGCTGCCGCCGGTCCCCTGGTCGTCGTCCGGCGGGGACGACGCGCGCCTGTTCGTGTGCGCCTTGGGCATGAGCGGCTCCAGCGGCGCCACGTCGTGGTCTATGGCGTCGAAGACCGACGACACCTGGTCGGAGACGTCGGTGAGCTGAGTCGGCAGCTTGCCGCGCAGGTCGCTCCAGCTCTGCCGGTGACTCTGCGCGAAGCTGTTGAGCATCTCCATGGGCTGCAGGGAGCCGTCGTCCTGGTAGGCCTGGGTGAGCAGCCGGTGGGCCTCCGCGGCCTCCTGGTGCATGCCGGACAGGGCCTTGCGGACCTCGGCGACCGAGTCGGGGTCGAGCTGCCCGCCACGGCCGCGGTCCATCAGCCGGCGGGCCTCCTGCATGCGGGTGGCGGCCATGTCGAGGTAGACCTGGCCGCGCGAGGCGTCCCCGCTGGCCATGTCCAGCTTGAGGTCCTCCATGCTGCGCTTGAGGCCGTACAGCGTGTCGCCGGGCAGCGCGTTGGTGCTCGCCGCGGCCACTCCGCCGAGCGCGCCGGCGGCGACGCCGACCGACAGACCGCCGACGGCCAGCCGCCGTGACAGCCGGGAGCGCGGGGTGAGCTTGCGCAGCCCGGTGGCGCGGTGGGCGCCGTGTCCGTCGCCGCGCTGCTCGGGCACCCGGCCGCCGGCGAAGCTGCCGTCCGCGATGGCCTGCTCCATCGCGGCGATCAGCTGGGCGCGCTGCACGGTCTTCTTCTCGGCGTCCATCACCGGGCGCGGCCTGGAGCTGATCGCCCCGGCCAGGGCCAGCAGCGCTCCCTGCTCGGGGTCGGCGTGCCGGGCCGCCGCGTGGGCGCCGTGGCCGCCGTGGGTGTCGCCGTGGTCGCCCCGGGCGCCGCCGCCACCGTGGCCGCTCGGGGCCCCCGGGGCGTCCTCGAGGGTCTGTTCCTCGAGGGCCTGGGCGAAGGCGTTCGCCCGGCGGTGTGCCGTTGCCTGTCCGATCACGGGCGGCACCTCCTCTCGTCATCCACACACTCGACTCGCCGTGCCACCCGGATGGTTGCACGGCCCGGCGCTGTCCACCCGATCGAGTGAAAAGCGGCACGGGGCGTACGGCACGGAAGTGTCTGCACGTGATGCAACGAGTGCCAGTCCAGTTGGGTTACGCAGGTCTGATCATCGTGCCGCGGCCATCTGGGCGAACCGGCACGCCGGGACGCGTGCTCTGGTATCGGGGACATCCGCGGCTCACCGGGCGTCTTCCGGCAGCAGCCGGGCCAGGGTGCGCACCGCGCGGTACTGGAGGGTCTTGATGGCGCCCTCGTTCTTCCCCATGACCCGGGCGGTCTCGGCGACCGACAAGCCCTGCAGGAAGCGCAGCGTCACGCACTCCTGCTGCTGCGGGTTGAGTTTGCGCACCGCGGTCAGCAGCGCCTCGTTGGACAGCGACTCCAGCACCGAGTCCTCGGGGCTGCGCTCGACCTCGTTGGCGTCCAGCATCTCGCCGGTGGTGACCTCCAGCCGGAAGCGGCTGGACTTGAAGTGGTCGGCGACCAGGTTGCGCGCGATGGTGACCAGCCAGGCGCCGAAGTCACGGCCCTGCCAGGTGAAGGTGCCGATGCGGCGCAGCGCGCGCAGGAAGGTCTCGCTGGTCAGGTCCTCGGCGGTGGCCTTGGAACCGACCCGGTAGTAGATGTACCGGTAGACCGTGTCGCTGTAGTGGTCGTAGAGCCGGCCGAACGCCTCGGTCTCGCCGTCCTGGGCCCGTTCGACCAGGTCCATCATGCGGCCGCTGTCGGTGTCCGAGGCGGGCCTGCGGGCCGTGGTGCCGCGGTCGGCGGTCACGCGGTCGGTGGTGGCGGCGCCTCGGGCGTGCGCCGCGGCGCCGGCGTGGCGTCCGCCGCGCGCGGTGCCGGTGCCGGTGCGGGTGCGTCTGCCTGCGGCGGTACTGGTTTCGGCCAGCGCGTACGCCGGGCCTGGGACGGTGGGACCGGGCGTGGCGAGGGCGGGCACGGCGTACGCGGGGACCGTGCGCAACAGGCGGTCAAGCACCAGTGCGCGCAACGCAGCCAGGCCGGAGGTGTCAACCCCGTCGTGTGGGTACACGGGACTCCCAGAGGCAGAACTTCCATCACGTGCAGTACGGAACCGTTCACTCGTCGTGGCGACGAGTTGGTACCGGAATGCGTCTGAGGAGAATAACGCTTCGTACAGACGACGCTACACCGAGTTGCTGAATTCGCCGTTTCCGCCACTTCCTGTACGGAATCAGGTGCGCTCAATTATCGAACCGGTGACGGAAGTTGACCACTTCCGGTCGTGAAGTGCTCGCGAAGAGAGCGTGTTGTGCGCGTGTGGCGTGAGGGGGACACGGGGCGTGTCCCCCGGTGGCGGAGCGGGTACCGAGCTAGTTCCGGGCTGGTTTCGGGCCGGTCCGGACCGGGTTCAGGAGCGCTTGCGATGGATGGCCACACCGGCGATCACACCGCCGGCGAGCGCGCCCATTCCGGCCGCCGCCGGAATCCCGATCCTGGCCGCTTTGCGCCCGGTCCGGTAGTCGCGCAGCCGCCAGCCCTGTTTGCGGGCGTGTTTACGCAGCCCGCTGTCGGGATTGATCGCGTAGGGGTGGCCGACCAGCGACAGCATCGGGATGTCGTTGTGCGAGTCGCTGTAGGCCGCGCAGCGCGACAGGTCCAGGTCCTCGGCGGTGGCCAGCGCCCGTACCGCCTCGGCCTTGGCCGGGCCGTGCAGCGGTTCGCCTACCAGGCGGCCGGTGTAGACGCCCTCGTCGGACTCCGCGACGGTGCCCAGCGCCCCGGTCAGGCCCAGCCTGCGGGCGATGATGGTGGCCGTCTCCACGGGTGCGGCGGTCACCAGCCACACGCGCTGGCCGGCGTCGAGGTGGGCCTGCGCCAGCGCGCGGGTGCCCGGCCAGATCTTCCCGGCCATGTACTCGTCGTAGATCTCCTCGCCGATGGACATCAGTTCCTCGACGCGGTGGCCCTTGACGATGGACAGCGCGCTGTCGCGGGCGTCCTGCATGTGCTCGGGGTCCTCGTGGCCGGCCAGCCTGAAGTACGCCTGCTGCCACGCGAAACGGATCAGGTCGCGCTTGTCGAAGAACTTCCGCTTGTACAGGCCGCGGCCGAAGTGGAAGATCGCGGCGCCCTGCATGACGGTGTTGTCGAGGTCGAAGAAGGCCGCGGCGCGCGGGTCCCCGGCCACCGGGAACTGCGGTTCCTCCTCGGCGGGCGCCTCCCCGGCCGGCGCGGTCTGCGGCGCGGTCTGCGGACCGATCTCCGCGCTCTCCGGCGCGGTCTCCGGCCCCGGGCGCGTCGCGGTGGCCAGGGCGGCCTCCGCGGCGGCGGCCGCGGCCGCGCCCGCCACCACACTCCGTTCGGTGGCGGACTGCCTGCGCGGGGTGAGCCATTTGATAGGCGCCATGTCGCGAGCATAACCACGTTGAGGGGCAACGCTGATGCGCCCGCGAAGCGGGGGTGTGAACTCCATGCGACACGTTTCCCTTACCTTGACCGTATGAGGACTGTGACGCTCATCGCCAAGCCCGGCTGCCATCTGTGCGACGACGCGCGCGCCGTGGTCGAGAAGGTCGCCGCCGAGACCGGCGCCGCGGTCGCCGAGCAGGACATCACCCAGGACGCCGAGTTGTACGACCGCTACTGGGAGCAGATCCCGGTGGTGCTGGTCGACGGCGAACAGCACACGTTCTGGCGGGTCGACGAGCAGCGGCTGCGCCGGGCGCTCACGGCGTGACGCTCCGTCGCGTAACACGGTGACCGTTTTACCGGAGTTACCTGCACTCACACACATTCGATTACCATCGAGGGCGTTTTGTACGCCCGGGGGTGATTGTGTGAGGAGTGTGCCGCGTGCTCTCGGGTCCCTTCGGCCATCCCCAGGGTCCGTCCGGATACGCCGTGGTGGACCTGGAGGCGACCGGTTCCTCGTCGCGCCGGCACCGCGTGCTGGAGCTCGCGGTGGTCCTGCTGGACCGGAACCTGGAGCCGCAGGGTGAGTTCAGCACCCTCGTCGATCCGCAGGGCCCGGTCGGCCCCACCCACATCCACGGCATCGAGGCCGGGCATCTGGGCGGCGCGCCGCAGTTCGCCGGTGTCGCCGGCCGGCTGCTGAACCTGCTGCGCGGGCGGGTGCTGGTCGGGCACAACGTCGGCTGCGACCGGGCGTTCCTGGCGGCCGAGTACGCGCGGATCGGGCTGCGGCTGCCGGTCGTCCCCGAGCTGTGCACGATGCGGATGGCCGCGGACCGCGGCGGCGACGCCCCGCGCCCGTACGGGCTGAGTCTCATCGCCTGCGCGGCGTCCGTCGGCATCACGGACTGGAACCCCCACACCGCGCTCGGTGACGCCCGCACCACCGCCGCGCTCTTCACCCACTACGCGCCCGGCGTTCCGGGCCTGGCCGACCACCTGGCCAGGGCCGCGGCCGTCGGCTGGCCGGAGGCTTCCGGGCTCCTGGCGGCGGCCGACGCCCTGTGGATGGGCCGCGGTAACGAACCGGCGCTGCGATCGGTGCCGAATGTCCGCCATGGGGGCGCGTGATGCCCATCACTTCCGCCGGGCAAATCGGACACCATCTTTGTGCACGCGTTCACAAAGACATAGCCTGGCGTCCACGGGGCGTCCCCAAAGACCGTGGTCGCCCTCAGCCCAGCTCTACCCGCAGGAGCACCGTGGCAACTGGCCGATCACACCGACCGGCGACCCGTAGCCGAGGAATTCCCGAGGCCACCGTCGCCAGGCTTCCGCTGTACCTGCGGGCGCTGACAGCTCTGTCCGAGCGTTCTGTGCCCACCGTGTCCTCGGAGGAACTCGCCGCCGCAGCCGGAGTCAACTCGGCCAAGCTGCGCAAGGACTTCTCCTACCTCGGTTCCTACGGCACGCGAGGCGTCGGTTACGACGTGGAGTATCTCGTGTACCAGATCAGCCGGGAACTGGGACTGACCCAGGACTGGCCGGTCGTCATCGTCGGTATCGGCAACCTGGGCGCGGCGCTGGCCAACTACGGCGGCTTCGCGTCCCGCGGGTTCCGGGTCGCCGCCCTGCTCGACGCCGACACCGCCCTGGCCGGACGGCTGGTGGCCGGACTGCCGGTGCGGCACATCGACGAACTCGAGTCGATCGTGGCGGACAACCAGGTCTCCATCGGCGTCATCGCCACGCCCGCCGGCGCCGCCCAGGAGGTCACCGACCGGCTGGTCGCGGCCGGCGTCACCTCCATCCTCAACTTCGCCCCCACGGTGCTGTCGGTGCCCGACGGTGTGGACGTGCGCAAGGTCGACCTCTCGATCGAGCTGCAGATCCTCGCCTTCCACGAGCAGCGCAAGGCCGGTGAGGACGACCGCCAGGAGCCGGACGGGGACGTCCCCGCCGTGATGCCGGCATGAGTCTTCTGGTCGTCGGGCTGAGTCACCGCACCGCGCCGGTCAGCGTCCTGGAGCGCGCCGCCCTCGGTGAGGACGCGCGCACCAAGCTGCTGCAGGACGCGCTGGCCGCGGAACCCGCCACCGAGGCGGTCGTGCTCGCCACCTGCAACCGCATCGAGCTGTACGCGGACGTGGACAAGTTCCACGCCGGCGTCGCCGAACTGTCCACGCTGCTGTCCCAGCACAGCGGCGTCGGGCTGGAGGAGCTCACCCCGCACCTGTACGTGCACTACGAGGACCGGGCCGTCCACCACCTGCTGTCGGTGGCCTGCGGCCTGGACTCCATGGTCGTCGGCGAGGGCCAGATCCTCGGCCAGATCAAGGACGCCCTCGCCCTCGGCCAGGACCTGCACACCGCGGGCCGGATGCTCAACGACCTGTTCCAGCAGGCGCTTCGGGTCGGCAAGCGCGCGCACTCCGAGACCGGCATCGACCGCGCCGGCCAGTCCCTGGTCACCTTCGGCCTGGCCCAACTCGCGCCCACCACCGGCCCGCTGGCCGGCAAGCGCGCGCTGGTCGTCGGCGCCGGCTCGATGTCCTCGCTGGCCGCCGCGACCCTCGCCCGTTCCGGGGTGAGCGGCCTGGTCGTCGCCAACCGCACCGCCGAGCGCGCCGAGCGGCTGGCCCACCTGCTCACCGAACAGGGCACCGACGCCCGGGCGATCCCCATGTCCGGCGTGCCCGCGGCGCTCGCCGAGGCCGACATCGTGGTGTCCTGCACCGGCGCCACCGGCCTGGTGTTGACCGCCGACGACCTGCGCCGGGCGACCGGGGACCGTCCCGAGGGCGAGACCCTGGCGATCCTGGACCTGGCCATGCCGCGGGACGTCGACGCCGCCGCGCACCGCTTGGTCGACGTGCACCTGGTGGACATAGAAACCCTGGCCGCGGCCTCCGCGGACGCGCCCATGGCCGCGGACGTCGACCAGGTCAGGGCGATCGTCTCGGAAGAGGTCGAGGCGTTCGGCGCCGCGCAGCGTGCGGCCCGCATCACCCCGACCGTGGTGGCCCTGCGGGCCATGGCGGCGGACGTCGTGGCGGGTGAACTGGCCCGGCTCGACGGTAGGCTGCCGGGTCTGGACGACAAGCAGCGCGCGGAGATCACCCAGACCGTGCGCCGCGTCGTCGACAAGCTCCTGCACGCGCCGACCGTGCGCGTCAAGCAGCTCGCGGGCGAGCCCGGTGGCGCCGGGTACGCCGACGCGCTGCGTGAACTCTTCGACCTCGACCCGCTTGCGGTCGCCGCCGTCTCCCGCGCCGAGCGGCCCCCGGTCCAGGTCTCGCACAACGGAATCGAGGGACTTCGGTGAACGCCACGGCAGGTGCCCCGCAGGGCGCCCCTGAGGGGACCGCCCCCCTCCGTCTCGGCACGCGGCGCAGCAAGCTCGCCATGACACAGTCCGGGATGGTCGCCGAACAGGTCGAGCGGGTCACCGGCCGCACGGTCGAACTCGTCGAGATCACCACCTACGGTGACGTCTCCCGCGAGAACATCGCGCAGATCGGCGGCACCGGTGTGTTCGTCTCCGCGCTGCGCGACGCGCTGCTGGCCGGGGACATCGACTTCGCCGTGCACAGCCTCAAGGACCTGCCGACCGCCCAGCCCGACGACCTGGTGCTGGCCGCGATCCCGGTCCGCGAGGACCCGCGGGACGTCCTGGTGGCCCGTGACGGCCTGACCTTCGAGATGCTCGCCACACTGGGCCGCCCCGCGCGCATCGGCACCGGCGCGCTGCGCCGCATGTCGCAGCTGAACGCCTGGGCCCGCAGTCACGGTCTGCAGATCGAGACGGTCCCGATCCGCGGCAACGTTGACACCCGGATCGGGTACGTTACCTCCGGCAAGCTCGACGGAGTCGTGCTGGCCGCCGCCGGGCTGAACCGTATCGGCCGGCTCGCCGAGGCGAGCGAGCTGATCGACGTCGACGTCATCCTGCCCGCTCCCGGCCAGGGGGCGCTGGCCGTGGAATGCGCCGCCTCCAACCCGGAGCTGGCCGCACAGCTCGCCGAGCTCGACGACCCGGTCACCCGGGCCGCCGTGACCGCCGAGCGATCCCTGCTCGCCGCCCTCGAGGCCGGCTGCTCCGCCCCTGTGGGCGCGCTGGCCGACCTCGTGGCCGACGGGCAGGTTACCGAGCTGCGTCTGCGCGGCGTCGTCGGCTCCACCGACGGCACCGAGCTGGTGCAGATGTCCATCACCGGCCCCGTTCCGGCATCGGACGGCGAAGCGCGGGCCCTCGGCCGTGAGCTCGCCGCCGAGATGCTCGCCAAGGGTGCGGCCGGTCTTATGGGGGAGCGCACACCTTGAACCCCGCTGCCGTCGCCACGACCACCACCGCCGGCACCCCGGCCGGTCCCGCCGGGACCACCGCAGGCCACGTCACCTTCCTCGGGGCAGGCCCGGGCGACCCCGGACTGCTGACCCTGCGCGCCGTCGAGGCGCTCGCGCGAGCCGACGTCCTGGTCGGTGACGCACCCGTCCTCGACGTCGTCCGCACGCACGCCCGCGCCGACGTGGGCACGGTCGAACCCGCCACCGACGGCGCGGTGTTGGATTCCGGCACCGCCGCGTCCGTTGTTGCCACACAGCTTGTCATGGCGTCCGCGCGGACCGGCAAGCGGGTCGTCCGTGCCGTCGCCGGCGACCCCGGCCTGGACGCCTCGGCGGCCGCCGAGATGCTGGCCTGCGCCCAGGCCGGCATCCCCTTCGAGGTCGTCCCGGGCGTGGCCGCCGCGGTCGGCGTGCCCGCCTACGCCGGCGTGCCGCTCAGCGGCGACGTGCGGTTCGTGGACGCGGCCACCGCCTCCGAGCGCTGCTGGTCCGAGGTGGGTGCGAGCTCCGCGACCCTGGTGATCTCCACCACGCTGCAGACCGTGGCCGCGACCGCGTCCGAACTGATCGCCTGCGGCCGCAAGCCCGACACCCGGCTGACGGTCACCGTGGCCGGCACCACCACCCGGCAGCGCACCTGGACCGCGACGCTGTCCACCATCGCGGCCGAGCTCAAGGCCACCAAGGCGCTCCCGACCCCGGAGGGCCCGATCGCGGCCATAGCCGTGGTCGGTGAGGGCACGGAGCAGCGCGAGCACCTGTCGTGGTTCGAGACGAAGCCGCTCTTCGGCTGGCGGGTGCTGGTGCCGCGCACCAAGGAGCAGGCCGCCTCCCTCTCCGACCAGTTGCGGTCCTACGGCGCGGTCCCGCACGAGGTGCCGACCATCGCGGTCGAGCCGCCGCGGACCCCGCAGCAGATGGAACGGGCCGTCAAGGGCCTGGTCACCGGCCGGTACGAGTGGATCGCCTTCACCTCGGTGAACGCGGTCAAGGCGGTCCGGGAGAAGTTCGAGGAGTACGGCCTGGACGCCCGCGCCTTCGCGGGGATCAAGGTCGCCGCGGTCGGCGAGCAGACCGCGCAGGCGCTGGTGGAGTTCGGCGTGAAGCCGGACCTGGTGCCCAGCGGTGAGCAGTCCGCGGCCGGGCTGCTGGAGGACTGGCCGCCCTACGACCCGGTCTTCGACCCGATCGACCGGGTGTTCCTGCCGCGCGCGGACATCGCCACCGAGACGCTGGTGGCCGGCCTGGTCGAGCTGGGCTGGGAGGTCGACGACGTCACGGCGTACCGCACCGTGCGGGCGTCGCCGCCGCCGGCCGACACCCGTGAGGCGATCAAGGGCGGCGGCTTCGACGCGGTGCTCTTCACCTCGTCCTCGACCGTGCGGAATCTGGTCGGCATCGCGGGCAAGCCGCACAACGTGACGGTCATCGCCTGCATCGGCCCGGCCACCGCCAAGACCGCCGAGGAGCACGGGCTGCGGGTGGACGTGATGGCACCCGAGCCGTCGGTCCACGCGCTGGCGCAGGCCCTGGCCGACTTCGGGACGGCCCGGCGCACCGCCGCGCAGGAGGCGGGCGACCCCGTCACCCGCCCCAGCGAGCGCCGTCCCGGCGCCCGCCGCCGCCCCCGCGTCTGACGCCGCACCCTCCGCGCCGCCCCCTGCCGGGGGGCCGCGCGGAGCTCGTGCGGCGGCGCCCGCGGGGCTTGCCCGGACGCCCCGGAGGCCTTGTCCCGCCCGGGACGGGGACCGACGCGACGTCGGGAAGAGCACGCCTCGCGCGGGCGTACCGTGGAGGGGATTCCTCACGGCTGGAGATGGACGATGACTGGCTCGTACGGCGAGTTCCCCGGCGCGCGTCCGCGCCGCCTCCGCACCACGCCGGCGATGCGCCGGCTCGTCGCGGAGACCCGCCTGCACCCCGCCGACTTCATCCTTCCGGTGTTCATCCGGGAGGGGCTCACCGAACCGGTGCCCATCTCGTCGATGCCCGGCGTCGTCCAGCACACCCGTGACACCCTGCGCCGCGCGGCCGTGGAGGCCGCGGAGGCCGGCGTCGGCGGTCTCATGCTCTTCGGCGTGCCCGAGGTGAAGGACGCCGTCGGCAGCCAGGGCACCGAGCCCGACGGCATCCTCCAGGTCGCGATCCGCGACGTCGTCAAGGAGGTCGGCGACGACCTCGTGGTGATGTCCGACCTGTGCCTGGACGAGTTCACCGACCACGGCCACTGCGGCGTGCTGGACGCCCACGGCCGCGTCGACAACGACGCGACGCTGGAACGTTACGCCGAGATGGCACAGGTGCAGGCCGACGCCGGTGTCCACGTCGTCGGGCCCTCCGGGATGATGGACGGCCAAGTCGGCGTCGTCCGCGAGGCGCTGGACGAGATCGGCCGGCAGGACGTGTCGATCCTGGCCTACACCGCCAAGTACGCCTCCGCGTTCTACGGGCCGTTCAGGGAGGCCGTGAACTCCTCCCTGAAGGGCGACCGCAAGACCTACCAGCAGGACCCGGCGAACCTGCGCGAGTCGATGCGCGAGCTCGCCCTGGACCTCCAGGAAGGCGCGGACATGGTCATGGTCAAGCCCGCGCTGCCCTACCTGGACGTGCTCACCAAGGTGGCCGACGCGGTGGACGTGCCGGTCGCGGCCTACCAGATCTCCGGGGAGTACGCGATGGTCGAGGCGGCCGCCGCGAACGGCTGGATCGACCGGGACCGTACGATTCTGGAGACGCTGACCTCGATCCGCAGGGCCGGCGCCGGAATGATCCTGACGTACTGGGCGACCGAGGTCGCGCAGCGCCTGTAGGTTCTCGGGAGTACTCGGGAGCAGGGGAGGAGGAAGCGACGTGAGCCGAGGCATACCTTCGTGGATGGCGGTCAGCGGACTGACGGCCGGGGCGATGGTCGCGGTGTCGGTGCTCGCCTTCCAGGCCAACGGGTCGACGTCCGCCGGTCACGCCGCGGCGCCCACCCCGCGCCCGACGGCCACCAAGCCGCACAGCGCCCCCACCACCCCGCCCCCGGTCCCGCAGGGCGGCGACACCGGCAAGCGGATCGTCTACTCGCTCAGCCAGAACCGCGTCTGGGTGGTCCCCAAGTCCGGCCCCGTCTCGACCTTCCTCGTCCAGCCGGGCACCGTCCCGGCGACGCCGGGGGTGTACTACGTCGGCAACCGGATCGCCGCGACGATCGGCAGCGACGGCAAGAAGGTCGAGCACGTGGTGTTCTTCGAGTACACCGCCGAGGCCTGGGTCGCCTTCTCCGCGCAGATCGACGACAAGGTGACCCCGCCGGACCCGCACCTGCGCACCGGCGCCGTCCGCGCGCACCGCGCCGACGCCCTGAAGATCTGGAACAACACGGTCCACGGTTCCACGGTCGTCGTCGTCAAGTAGCCCCGGGCCCCCGGGCCGCGTGTCCCCGCGGCCGCTCACGCCCCTTCACAGCGCGATGGCGACCAGGGCGGTGTCGTCCTCCGCGCCGGTCGGGGGCAGGAGGTCCTGGAGCAGGGCGTCGGCGAGCTGCTCGGGGGCGCGGTGGCGGTGGTGATCCAGGGCCCGGGCGAGCCGGGTGAGGCCGATGTCGATGTCCTCCTTGCGACGTTCGACCAGGCCGTCGGTGTAGAGGACCAGGGTGCTGCCAGGAGTGAACGGGACGGTGGCCTGCGGGCGGGCGACGTGCTCGGGGCGGGCGCCGAGCGGCGGGTCCGTGGCCTGGTCGAGGAAGTCCACCGTGCCGTCGGGGTGCAGCAGGGCGGCCGGCGGGTGGCCCGCGTTGCTGTAGGTGATGGTGCGGGCGGTCCAGTCGAGGAAGGCGGAGACGGCCGTGCTGCACTCGGCGCCCTCCACGGACCGGGCGTACAGCCCGACGACCTCCAGGGCGGCGGCCGGCCCGTCGGTGACCCGGCAGGCCGCGCTCAGGGCGCTGCGGAGCTGGCCCATGACCCCGGCGGCGGGCAGCCCGTGGCCGACGACGTCGCCGACGGCCACCGCGATGCGGTCCCCGGGCAGGTCGACCAGGTCGTACCAGTCCCCGCACACCTGGAGCCCGCCGAGCGACGGCTGGTAGCGCACGGCCACGTGGTGGCCGGTGGGCCGGAGCGCGGGCAGCATCGCGGCCTGCAGGGTCAGTGCGACCTCCCGCTCACGGGCGTGCGCCTGGCGGAGCTTCTCGTTGACCTCCTGGAGCTCCCGCGCCCGCATGTACAGCTCGCCCTCCAGGTCCCGCGGCGTGCGGTAGTCCCCGCTGCGCAGGCCGCGGGTGCGGATGAACGCGGTGACCTCCTCGACGCGGTGCATGACGTACAGCAGCTCGCGGCCGGGCCCGTACACGGGGAGGTTGACGATGCTCCAGTAGCGCTCCTCGTAGACCCCGGGCCGGTCGGTGCGCTCGACGTCGTACCGCTGCAGGCCCATGGTGTCGCGCTCGCCGGTCTCCACCACGTGCCGCAGCGACGCGGTGAGGTTCCGGGTGCCGTCGGCGTCCGGGTCGCCGGGGTTGTCGGGGAACAGGTCGAAGATGTTGTGCCCGATCAGCTCGGCCTTGGGCCGCCCCGCCATCCGCTCGTACGAGGGGTTCATGTCGAGGTAGACCATGTCGGTGCTCAGCAGTGCCACACCGACCGGCAGATGCCGGAAGACAGCCCCGAAGTCGATCTCGGCTCTTGTCACCACAGCCCCGCAAAGTAGGACAGATGTGGACAAGCATGCCTGAAGATCGGCCGACCGGCCCACAGACCATGGGATCTGCGGGCCGGCCGGCCGTTGTGCCTGCGGGTCGGGTGCCTACAGCCGCTCGGGCGAGCGGATTCCCAGCAGGGCCAGGCCCTGCCGCAGCGTGCGGGCGGTCAGCTCGCACAGGAACAGCCGATTCTCGACCTGCGCGGCGCCGCCCTCGGCGGTCAGCACCGGGCACTGCTCGTAGAAGGTCGTGAACAGCGACGCGAGCTGGTACAGGTAGGCGGCCAGCCGGTGCGGCTCGTAGACCTCGGCCACCTCGGCGAGGGTGTCGCCGAACGCGTCCAGGTGCAGGCCCAGCGCCCGCTCGGACGGCTCCAGCGCCACCTCCGGGTGCGCGGCCGGCCGCTGGTCCGCGGCCGCCTTCCGGAAGATCGACTGCGTCCGCGCGTAGGCGTACTGCACGTAGACGCTGGTGTCGCCGTTGAGCGAGACCATCCGGTCCAGGTCGAAGACGTAGTCCCGGCCGAGCGACGTCGACAGGTCGGCGTACTTCACCGCGCCGATGCCGACCTGCTCGCCGTTGGCGCGGATCTCGTCGTCGGTCAGGCCGATCTTCTCGCCCTTCTCCCGCACCACGGCCGTCGCCCGCTGCACCGCCTCGTCGAGCAGGTCCTCCAGCTTCACGCTCTCCCCGGCCCGGGTCTTGAACGGCTTGCCGTCCTTGCCCAGCAGCGTGCCGAACGGCAGGTGCCGCGCGGTGACGTCGTCGGTGAGCCAGCCGGCCCGGCGGGCCGTCTCGAAGACCATCTTGAAGTGCAGCGACTGCCGGACGTCCACCACGTACAGCAGGGTGTCGGCGTGCAGGGCGCCGGTCCGGTTGCGGATCGCCGACAGGTCGGTGGCCGCGTAGCCGTAGCCGCCGTCGGTCTTCCGGACGATCAGCGGGACCGGCTCGCCGTCCTTGCCCTTGACGTCGTCGAAGAACACGCACAGCGCGCCGTTCGACCAGACCGCCACGCCGGACTTCTCCAGCAGGTCGCAGGTCTCGGCGAGCATGTCGTTGTACCCGGACTCGCCGACGATGTCCTCGTCGCGGATCTCGATGTCGAGCTTGCGGTAGACCGAGTCGAAGTAGATCTTCGACTCGTCCACGAACCGCTGCCACAGCTCCAGCGTCTCCGGATCGCCGGCCTGCAGGTCGACCACCCGCCGCCGGGCCCGCTCCTTGAACGCCTCGTCGGACTTGAAGAGCGCGCCGGAGGCCTTGTAGAGCCGGTCCAGCCGGGACATCGACGCCTCGCCGGCGTCGCCCTCGCCCTCGGTGTGGTCCAGCTCGTGCGGGTGCTCGATCAGGTACTGGACGAGCATGCCGAACTGGGTGCCCCAGTCGCCGATGTGGTGCCGCCGCACGACCTGCTCGCCGCCGAACTCAAGCACCTTGCAGATCGCGTCGCCGATCACCGAGGACCGCAGGTGGCCGACGTGCATCTCCTTGGCCACGTTCGGCTGCGCGTAGTCGACGACCGTGACGCCCGGGTGCTCCTTGGCGGGCACGCCGAGCCGGTCGTCGGCCGCCCGGGCCGCCAGCGTCGTGGTGATCGCCGCGTCGGACACCGTGATGTTCAAAAAGCCGGGGCCGGAGACCTCGATCTGCGCGATCACGTCGTCGGCGGGCAGCGCGTCCAGCACCGCGCCCGCCAGCTCCCGCGGGTTGGCCTTGGCCTTCTTCGCCAGGCCCAGCACCCCGTTCGCCTGGAAGTCGGCCCGGTCGCTGCGTCGCAGCAGCGGGTCGGCGTCGACGGCCGACGGCACCGCGGCCGCGAGGGCTGCGGAGACGCGCTGCTGGAGCGAGGCGGAGAGGGACGTGACCGAGGCCATGGAAGTGCCGTTCGTCTAGGTGATGGGTCGCCACGATTCTCCCACGCGGCGGGCGCCCGCCGCGACGTACATAGGGCGGCGCCGGACCTGTGGACAAACGGCTGGGCCGGACCGCGCCGTCTGGGAGAATGGGGCACGCCAAGCACTCCATCCCAGGAAGAAGAGGACCGTGGCTCAGAGCACCGAGGCCGACTGGGTCTCCCGTTTCGCGGACGACGTCATCGCCGAGTCGGAGCGTCGCGCCCCCGGGAAAACCGTCGTCGTCGCGTCCGGGCTCAGCCCGTCCGGGCCCATCCACCTGGGCAACCTCCGCGAGGTGATGACCCCGCACCTGGTCGCCGACGAGATCCGCCGCCGCGGGTACCAGGTCCGGCACCTGATCTCCTGGGACGACTACGACCGCTACCGCAAGGTGCCGGCCGGCGTCCCCGGGATCGACGACTCCTGGGCCGAGCACATCGGCAAGCCGCTGACCTCGGTGCCGGCCCCGGCCGGCTCCGCGCACCCGAACTGGGCCGAGCACTTCAAGGCCCAGATGATCGAGGCGCTGGCCGAGCTGGGCGTGGAGTACGACGGCATCAGCCAGACCGCCCAGTACACCGCCGGCGCCTACCGGGAGCAGGTCCTGCACGCGATGCGGCACCGCGGGGACATCGACGCGATCCTCGCCCAGTACCGCACCAAGAAGGCGCCCGGAAAGACCTCGCAGAAGCCGGTGGACGCCGCAGAACTGGAGGCCGAGGAGGGCTCCGGCGCGGCGGCCGAGGACGACGGCAGCGCGGCCGGCGCGGGCGGCATCGGCTACGTCCCCTACAAGCCGTACTGCGCCGACTGCGGCAAGGACCTCACCACGGTCACCGCCTACGACGACGAGACGACCGAGCTCACCTACACCTGTGCCTGCGGTCACGGCGAGACCGTGCTCCTCAGCGAGTTCAACCGCGGCAAGCTGGTGTGGAAGGTCGACTGGCCGATGCGCTGGGCCTATGAGGGCGTGATCTTCGAGCCGTCCGGCGTGGACCACTCCTCGCCGGGCTCGTCCTTCCAGGTCGGCGGCCAGATCGTGGGCCCGATCTTCGGCGGCGAGCAGCCCATCGGGCCGATGTACGCCTTCGTCGGGATCTCCGGCATGGCCAAGATGTCGTCCTCCCGTGGCGGCGTGCCGACCCCGGCTGACGCCCTGCGGATCATGGAGCCGCAGATCCTGCGCTGGCTCTACGCCCGGCGCCGCCCCAACCAGTCGTTCAAGATCGCCTTCGACCAGGAGATCCAGCGGCTGTACGACGAGTGGGACGCGCTGCAGCGGAAGGTCGACGAGGGCTCGGTGCTGCCCGCCGACGCGGCCGCGTACAGCCGCGCGGCCGGGACCGCGGCCGGTGAACTGCCGCGCACCCCGCGTCCGCTGCCGTACCGCACGCTCGCCTCGGTGGCCGACGTCACGGCCGGCGCGGAGGCGCAGACCCTGCGGATCCTGTCCGAGCTCGACCCGTCCCGGCCGCTGGCGTCCCTGGACGAGGCGCGGCCGCGGCTGGACCGGGCGGAGAACTGGATCTCCACCTATGTGCCGGCCGAGCAGCGCACCGTGGTGCGGTCCGAGCCGGACACCGAGCGGCTGGCCGGGCTGGGCGACGCCGAGCGCGGCGCGCTGAAGCTGCTGCTCGACGGACTGGACGCGCACTGGTCGCTGGACGGCCTGACCTCGCTCGTCTACGCGGTGCCGAAGGTGCAGGCCGGGCTGGAGGCGGACGCCAAGCCGACGCCCGAACTGAAGGCGGCGCAGCGGGCGTTCTTCGCGGTGCTCTACGAGCTGCTCGTCGGGCGCGACACCGGGCCGCGGCTGCCCACCCTTCTCCTGGCGGTCGGGCAGGAGCGGGTGCGGGTGCTTCTGGGCGGGGCCGCCTGACGCAGCGTTCGCCGTTCGTCCCCGGCCCGGCCGCCCTCACCGGCGGCCGGGCCGGTGCCGTCTGCGGGTGTCCGTCGTCCGTTCGGCCCGGATGCGGGTGTCCGTTCGGCCCGGGCGGTGCACGCGGGGCTTCAGACGATGTGGGCCTCGGTGGGGGAGAGGTGGTGGGCGATGCGGGTGGCGCAGGCGCGGGCCTCGGGGCGCAGGCCGGGGAGGTCGGCGCCCGGGGCGGCCAGCACGGTCAGGATGCCGGAGCCGGCCGGGAACAGCGCCAGGCCGCCCGCGTCGCCGCGGACCAGCAGTTCGCGGAAGTCGCCCTGGCCCGCCGCGCCGGTCAGCCGCACCCCGACGGCCGCGGCCGCGGCGGTCAGCGCCGCGAAGCCGTCCGGTTCCAGATCCGGGGCGTCCACCGCCAGGACCAGGCCGTCCGGGCTGGTGGCCAGCGCCCCCGCCACGCCGGGCGTGTCCGCCCGCAGCCGTTCCAGTTCGCCGCGCAGCTCGGCCTCGTGCATGGTCGGTCCCCTCCTCTCGGCGGACGGGCCGGTCACGCGACAGCCGTCGCGTCCGCGCCCGCACCGCCGGATCCGGTCGCTACGGGCACGCTATGCACTGCGTCCGGCCGGAGGAGGACTTTGGCATTTTCCGGCGGGACATGCTTCACCCGCGCCTAAAATGCGCCTCTGAGATCTCCCGGCCGCGGAAGGGCCTGGGAAGCGGGAAGCTCCTGGGAAGCGCCTCACCCGGTCAGGGAATGCTCTCCGCATTCGCCTCCGAGGTGTACCGGTAGCGCAGATCCCTTATGGCGCTGACCAGTTGGCGCTCCTCGGGCGGCGTGCCCTTGTAGACGGACGGCAGGTAGCGCGCCAGCTGGCGGGCGTTCGGCATGGCGCCGTGCTCCTGCACGTAGTTGCGGTAGGCCGCGAAGTAGGCGTCCTCGGCGGAGACGTCCTCGGGCAGCTCCATGCCCGCGAGGGGGAACGTCTCCAGGTCGGCCTCGGGACCCGGCGCGGGCGCCGGTTCCGGTGCGGGGGCGGGCTGTTCGCCGGCCGGCTCCGGCTGCTGCTCGCGGCGCGGGCCGGGGACGGTGCGTCCGTTCACGCCGTTGCCCGCGTCGTTGCCGCCGGCGCCGTTCACGCCGTTCACGCCGGCCATCCCGTTGGCGCCGTGCACGCCGTTCGGGACGCCGTTGCCGTTGAGGGCGCCGTAGCCCAGCGGTCGCTCCTGGTAGGGACCCACCGGGGCCATCACCTGGGCCTGCGCCTGCGCGTACTGGGCCTGGGCCTGTGCCTGGGCCTGCATGGCCGCCTGCTCGTAGCCCTGCGGTCCGTACGGCTGCTGCCCCTCGTAGTAAGCCTGCTGGACCTGCTGGGCGTTGAACCACGGGCTGTCGTGCGGGGTGCCCTCGAAGGGGCCGTAGTAGCCCTGTTCGTACAACTGCTGCTCGTACGCCTGCTGCTGGGCGTACTGCTGGGCGGCGAAGAGCTGCTCCGGGGTCAACTGCGCCTGCCCGGGCACACCTTGGGCGGCCGACTGGCCCTGCTGGCCCTGGGCGCCCTGCTGGCCCTGCTGTGCCGTGGCGGCCGCACCGGGAGCCGTATCCGTCGCCGTCGCCGACGCGTCCGCCGACTCCGCGGCGGCGGTCTCCTGCGCCGCGGCCGGAGCGGCCTCCAACTGCCGTACGGGCGTGGCGATCTCGATGCCGGCCGCCTGCAGTCCCGCGTCGGCGGTCTCGGCCAGCGGCACGCCGTACTTCGCCAGCCGCAGCGGCATGATCGCCTCGACCGGGGCCTTGCGGCGCCACGCGATGCCGTAACGGGCGCGCAGCCGGGCCCGGTAGACCAGCCGGTCCTGCTCGCGCCGGATGGTCTCCTCGTAGGAGCGCAGCTCCCACAGCTTCATCCGCCGCCACAACCGGAAGGTCGGCAGCGGCGCCAGGAGCCAGCGGGTGATGCGGACCGACTCCATGTGCTTGTCGGCGGTGATGTCCGCGATGCGCCCGATCGCGTGCCGGGCCGCCTCGACGGAGACCACGAACAGCACCGGGATGATCGCGTGCATGCCCACGCCCAGCCCGTCCGGCCAGGCCGCCGCGCCGTTGAACGCGATGGTGGCGGCGGTCAGCAGCCACGCGGTCTGCCGCAGCAGCGGGAACGGGATCCGCAGCCAGGTCAGCAGCAGGTCCAGGGCCAGCAGGACGACGATGCCCGCGTCCACGCCGATCGGAAAGACGTTCGCGAACCAGCCGAAGCCCTTGTGCAGGGCCAGAGTGCGCACCGCGGCGTACGAGCCGGCGAAGCCGATGCCCGCGATGATCACCGCACCCGAGACGACGATGCCGACAAGTATTCGGTGCGTCCGGGTCAAACGTATCGCGGCCACCCGCGACCCCTCCTGCCGCTCAGCTCCTGTCCCCGTGACTGGACGCCCCAGAGTGCCACATCCGGAGGACGCGGCGGAGGCGCCTTCGCCGCACAAGTGTCGGACAAACGTGCGGATACGGGGGTGGAGGGGCGCCAGTTCGTGGTGTGTTTCGTTATGCGTTCGCCGCCGCGACGGCGGCCACGGCTTCCTTCACCGCGCGCAGCGCGCCGGAGTTGACCGTCGAGGCGCCCGGGTTCTTCTTGCCCTCCAGGCCGGCGCCGTTGTACTCCACGATCACCACGACGTTGCCGGTCCGCGCGACCACCGTGTCGTTCTGCGACAGGATGTGCGCGACCGTCGCCTGGCCCGCCACCGACGTCGCCTGGTCGCCGACGCCCGCGGCCGGCGCCTCGGTGAAGCCCTTGACCGCGCCCAGCGTCGAGACCTGGTCGCTGTACCGCTTCTTGGCCTGGTCGTCGCCGGTACCCAGCTGCGGGTCGGAGTCGAAACGCTGGAGCGTCACCGACAGCCAGCGGTACTGGTAGCCGTCCGAGCCGTTGCCGGTCCACGAACAGCCGCCGCGGGACTGCGCCGCGGAGCTCTTCGCCGCGCTGCCCCCGGTGCTCTTCGCCTTCGGCACCAGAGCGCTGACCGTCGACTTCGTCAGCGCCGCGCAGGCGGAGGGCAGCGTGCGGTACTTGCCCGGCGCCACCGTCGGGGAGGTGGTGCCGCTCGCGCCCGAGCTGCCCGCCGAACCGGACGGCGACGTGCCCGCCGAGTCCGAGCCGGAGCCGGAACCCGATGAGCAGCCGGACACCAGCAGGGCGGGCACGGCGGCACAGACCAGCAGACCGGCAAGGCGCGGGGCGGTGCGTCGACGTCGTTCCATGGGGCCGGATCCTTTGCTCACGTCTCGTCTCCTGGCGACCCGCCGGCGCGTGCCGGGCCGGGTCGGCCATCCACCCTACGGGGTCCGCGGACCCCCTCCGGGCCTACCGCTCGACCCGGTGCTCCAGTTCGCCGGCCACCTTCTGCGCGCCTTTTTGCAGGTCAGCGCTCTGTGCGGCCTCGGCTCCGGGTGGTTCGGTGTCGGCGTAGGTGACGCTCACCACGACGTTGGCGGTGCGGAAGACCACGGTCACCGTCCGCTTGGCTCCGGTGGCGGCCGGCTTCAGCACGTCGTTGAGGAAGGCGTCGCTGCCCAGATCGGTCAGCATCCGCGGCTGCAGGTCGGGCGGGTTGGCGCCGTTGGCGGCCCCGGACGTCGCCCCGGTCACCGGATCGGTGCCGGTGACGGTCGGCGTGGCGGTGCCGCCCGGGGGCAGCGGCGGGATCGAGGCCTTCGACGCGCGGTGCTCGAAGTCCGTCTCGGCCTGCACCTCGTCGCTGACGTTCGGGTCGTACGACACCGCCCGCTCGAAGTCGACGACCAGACTGCGCGTGGCGCCCTTGTCCTTGCCGGCCTGCCAGGAGCAGCCGACGCGGCGGTCGGTGTCGTACGTCAGCGACTCGCTTCCGGAGTAGTCCTGGGCGCCGGGCACCAGCGACTTGAGCGTGTCGAGGTCGACGGAGGTGCAGGGCTGCGGCAGGGTCTTGTACTTGCCCGGGGGCAGCGGGGACGCCGTGGGATCGCCGCCGGCCTGCGCGGACTTGGGGTCCGTCGCGGCGTTCACCGAGGAGCCGGAGGTGGTGCAGGCGCCGAGGGCCCCGAGGGCCAGCGCCGCGGTGACCGCCATCCCGGCCACGGCCGAGGGCCGTGACCCGGCCGGGGAGAGCAGTCGTCGCGTGGTGCGCACCCCGCGGACCCCTTTCTCGTCGAAGCTGCCGTGCTGTGCCGTGCTGTGCCGTGCCGTGCCTGTCGTGCCGCTGCGCTGCCGTGCTGTGCCGTTCGGTGCGGTACTGCGCCGTCGTGCGCCGTACCGCACCCTGCTGTCGTGTTGTGCCGTGCCGGTGAACGCTTTCGAACAGTTTCCGCCGGAAAGCGTACGGGCAGCGCTAAATCCTTGGCGCGCCCGAGCGGCCCTTGGACACAATGTCTACCGCACGCCACACCGCTTCCGCCCGCCGGGGCGGAAGATCGGGTGACGTACCTCACGGTCGGGCAGAATGGGATGTAACGGCACGAACGCCGCATCGCCACCAGTCGCAGCCCGCCGTCTCACACACCGTTTTTTCCACTGGGGGATGGCCATGTCGTACACCGAGGTTCCCGGCGTCCGGGTACCGATCCGGATGTGGACGGACCCGTCCACGGTCGAGGACGGCGCGATGCAGCAGCTGCGCAACGTCTCCTCGCTGCCGTGGATCCGGGGCCTGGCCGTCATGCCCGACGTGCACTACGGCAAGGGCGCCACGGTCGGCTCCGTCATCGCGATGGAGGGCGCGGTCTGCCCGGCCGCGGTCGGCGTCGACATCGGCTGCGGCATGAGCGCGGTCAAGACGTCGCTGCGGGCGTCGGACCTGCCCGGCGACCTGTCGCGGCTGCGGTCCCGGATCGAGCAGGCCATCCCGGTCGGGCGCGGGATGCACGCGGACCCGGTCGACCCGGGGTCCTTCCACGCCATGCCGACGGCCGGCTGGGACGACTTCTGGTCCCGTTTCGAGGGGCTCGCCCAGTCCGTGCACTTCCGCGAGGAGCGGGCGGCCGCGCAGATGGGCACGCTCGGCTCGGGCAACCACTTCATCGAGGTGTGCCTGGACACGGAGGACGGCGTGTGGCTCATGCTTCACTCCGGTTCGCGCAACATCGGCAAGGAGCTCGCCGAGCACCACATCGGCGAGGCGCAGAAGCTGCCGCACAACCAGGGCCTGGTCGACCGCGACCTGGCCGTCTTCGTCGCGGACACCCCGCAGATGGCCGCCTACCGCAACGACCTGTTCTGGGCCCAGGAGTACGCCAAGTACAACCGGGCGATGATGATGGCGCTGCTGCAGGACGTCGTGCGCAAGGAGTTCAAGAAGGCCCGGGTCACGTTCGAGCAGGTCATCTCGTGCCACCACAACTACGTGGCGGAGGAGCGGTACGACGGGACGGACCTGCTGGTGACCCGCAAGGGCGCGATCCGCGCGGGCGGCGGCGACTACGGGATCATCCCGGGCTCGATGGGCACGGGGTCCTACATCGTGCGCGGTCTGGGCAACGCCGCCGCGTTCAACTCCGCGTCGCACGGGGCGGGCCGCCGGATGAGCCGGAACGCGGCGAAGAAGCGGTTCACCACGCGGGACCTGGAGGACCAGACCCGCGGCGTGGAGTGCCGCAAGGACTCCGGCGTCGTGGACGAGATCCCCGGCGCGTACAAGCCGATCGAGAAGGTGATCGACCAGCAGCGGGACCTGGTCGAGGTCGTGGCCAAGCTGAAGCAGGTCGTCTGCGTCAAGGGCTGAGGCCCGTCCGCCCAGCCTGGCTGAGCCCCGTCCGGCCTCGCTGAACCGTCCGGCCTCGCCGACCCCGTCCGGCCTCGCGCGAGGCCGGACGGACGGTTCAGTGCGGGAAGGTCCGCGGGGGGCGCCGGCGGGGCAGTGCGCGGGCGGGCGGAGTCGGAGGGGCGGGCGGTGCCGTGAGCAGGCGGCGTTACGTGGCCCGGGGCGTCCCGGGCGGCTACCGGATCTGGGACAACAAGGCCCGGCGCTGGTGGGGCGACCTGTACGAGCTGTGCCCCGACGACCTCCTCACCGAACTGAACGGGGCCGCGGACCCTTCCCGGCTCACCACCCTGACGAAGCGGTACCGGGCGCTGAAGCGGTAGGCCGGGCCCTGCCCGTTCATCGGGGGACCCCCGCCCGGAGGGCGTCAGGCGGGGGTGGGGGTGTGGTGGGCGAGGAGGGCGTGGGGGTCGGTGTCCTGGGGGGTGTGGTCGGTGTGGACGGTCGCGGCGGTGAGGCGCGGCACCGCGTGCAGCAGTGCGTGCTCGGCCTGGACGGCGAGCGCGTGGGCCTGCACGACCGTCAGGTGGGGGTCCACGACGATGTCCGCCTCGGCGCGCAGCGCGTGGCCGACCCAGCGCAGCCGGACCTGCCCGGCGCCCCGCACACCGTCCACGCCGCGCACCGCGGCCTCCGCGGCGTCGACCAGTGCGGGGTCGACGGAGTCCATCAGGCGCCGGTACACCTCGCGCCCGACGTCCCGCAGGACCAGCAGGATCGCGGCGGTGATCGCCAGGCCCACGACCGGGTCCGCCCAGGGCCAGCCGACCGCCACCCCGGCCGCGCCCAGCAGCACCGCGAGTGAGGTGAAGCCGTCGGCGCGGGCGTGCAGGCCGTCCGCGACCAGGGCGGCGGAGCCGATCCGCCGCCCGGTCAGGATCCGGTAGCGCGCCACCCACTCGTTGCCGACGAACCCGACGAGCGCCGCGAGGGCGACCGCTCCGGCGTGGGTGACGTCCCGCGGGTCCAGCAGACGGCTCACCGCCTGGTACGCGGTCAGGGCGGCGGACGCGGCGACGACCAGCACCACCGCGATGCCGGCGAGGTCCTCGGCGCGCCCGTACCCGTAGGTGTAGCGGCGGGTGGCCGCGCGCCGCCCCACGACGAACGCGATCCCCAGCGGGACGGCGGTCAGCGCGTCGGCGGCGTTGTGCACGGTGTCGCCGAGCAGTGCGATAGAGCCGGAGAACACCACGACGACCGTCTGGATCCCGGCGGTCACCACGAGGATGGCGAGCGACAGCCAGAGCGTGCGCATCCCCTCCCGGGAGGCGGCCATCGCCGTGTCGACGCGGTCGGCCGCCTCGTGCCGGTGCTTCCCGAGCAGGTGCCCCGCGCGGTGCCGCGTCCCTGCCCGTCCGGCCCCCGCCTCCCGGACGTGCCTGTGCTCGTTGCCGTCCATGGCACCAGCATGCCCGCGGAGTCCTCTCGCGGCGGTGACCCTCCTGCGTGCCCTGAACAGGTGCGATCCCGATGCAGCAATATCCGCCACCGCTCGGGCGGGCGGGGGGGGTCAGTTCGCGGTCGGCGCCGCGGGGTCGGCCACGGGTACGGTCTCGGGCTCGGGTACGGCCTGGGGCTCGCGGACCATGACGACGTCGATGGGGTCCTCGGACTCCACGGTGAAACCGTGCCGCGCGTAGAGGCGTTGGGCCGGGCTGCCCCGCAGGACGATGAGCCGGACCGGCGCGCCCTCGGCGTCGGCCCGCTCCAGGACGGTCCGCAGGATCGCCGTGCCGAGTCCGCGGCCGTGCAGGTGCGGCGCGAGATAGAAGTGCTCCAGCCAGCGGCCGTCCCCGGCCGGGCGGACGGTCAGGCTGCCCGCGAAGGCGCCGCCGGTCTCGATGACCGAGGTGTGCGTGGCCGAGAACCCGTCGCGCAGCCGCTGGCGGACCCGGTGCTCGTCATAGCGGCCCAGCCGTTCCAGGTCGGCCCGCATCACGACGGCCTTGAGCTCGGCGATCGTCTCGACGTCCTCGGGCCCGGCGGCCCGCAGCGACCACTCCGTCCTTGCTCCCATGATCGGATTATCCACGGCCGCCGGACCTGCCCGGCCGGGCAGGTCAGGCGCAGCCCGGCCGGGCGGGTCAGGCGCAGCCCGGCCGGGCGGGTCAGGAGAAGGGAACCCGGACCACCGCACGCGGGGAACGGCTAGTGAGCGGGCTGCCGCACGGCCGCGAGCAGCTTCTCCACCTGCGCGAACTCCTCCGCGGACAGCGGCCCGTGGGCCAGCGCGCCGGCGTTCTCCTCGACCTGTGCGACGGTGCGGAAGCCGGGGATCGGCACGGTCGTCGCGCTGCGCGCCCACAACCAGGCCAGCGCGCCCTGCGCGAGGGTGCGGCCGCCGCCGGTGAGGACCTCGCGGATCCCGTCGATCGCGGCGAGCCACTCCGGGCTGCCCGCGCCGTCGCGGAAGTACCTCATCCACGCGTAGTCCATGCGGCGCACGTCGTTGCCCGCGACCTGCCGGCGGTCGTGGTATTTCCCGCTGAGCAGGCCCATCGCGAGCGGTCCGCGGTTGATCGCGGCCTGGTCCGCCGCCTCGCAGACCGCGATCATCGCGGGGGCGTCGCGCAGCACGGACAGGTCGAGCTGGACGGCCGTGCAGTGCGGCGCCCGCGCGGCGAAGGCCTCGGCGCGCGACGCGTCGTCCGTGCTCCAGCCGTACGCCCGGATCGAGCCGGCCGTGACCAGCTCCTCCAGCGTGCCCACCAGGTCGAGTGCCTGCTCCAGCGGCAGATCGCCGATGTGGAGCTGGTACAGGTCGACGTAGTCGGTGCCGAGCCGGCGCAGCGAACCCTCCAGGCAGGTGCGCAGGTACGCCGCGCTGCCGTCGGCGCCGCCGGCGGCGCGGGTCTCCTCGTCGAAGACGACCCCCCACTTGCTGGCGATGACGACCTGGTCGCGGCGGTCGCGGAAGGCGGCGCCGAGGACCCGTTCGCTGTGGCCCGCGCCGTAGCTGCTCGCGGTGTCGTAGAACGTCACGCCGAGGTCGAAGGCGCGGTGCAGGGCCCGGGTGGACTCGGCGTCGTCCACCTCGCCCCAACCGAACTGCTCGGTGCCGCCGTTGCCGTACGGTCCGCCGATCGCCCAGCAGCCCATGCCGAGGCCGCTCACCTCGATGCCACTGCGTCCCAGAAGTCGTCTCATGGCCGCCACCCTCGTATCTGGAGCGTGCTCCAGGTCAAGGGAGGTGCCGCGGCCCGTGTCAGGGTGGTGGCGTGACGACCTACACCCCCGCGGCCGCGTCCGCCCGCAGCGGCTTCAGCCTGGACACGCTGCGCTACTACGAACGCATCGGACTGCTCTTCGACATCGGGCGGACGGCGGGCGGGCAGCGCGTCTTCACCGAGGACGACCTCGACTGGATGGGGGTGCTGCGCTGCCTGCGCGACACCGGCATGCCCATCGCCGACATGCGCCGCTACGCCGAACTCGCCCGGCACGGCGAGACCACGCACGCCGAACGCCTGCGGGTACTGCGCGAACACGCGGTGCAACTGCGCGAGCACATCGCGGAACTGGTCGACCAGCAGCAGCATCTGCACGACAAGATCCGCTGGTACGAGTCGCAGACCCCCGAGCTCCCGGCGGACGCCACCCCGGCCGACCCGGCGGACGCCACCCCGTCCGACCCGGCGGACGCCACCCCGTGCGACCCGACTCCGGACCTCCCCGCCGGCTCGGCGACGTAGCAGGCCGCGGCCCCACCGCAGTTGCCGGTGCCGCGCGCGGAGCCGCCTCCGCCGCAGAACGGCACCGCCTCATCCGCCCGCCGCCGCACTCCCGCCCCACCTCTGCCACCACACCTTCACGTGCCCGTCCTGCTGAGTACGCCGACCGGTGCTCTCATGGTGATGTGGACCACATCACTTTCCTTGTGGCAATGGTCATCGTCGCGGCGCTGGCCTTCGACTTCACCAACGGCTTCCACGACACCGCGAACGCCATGGCGACGTCGATCGCCACCGGCGCGCTCCGTCCCAAGGTCGCCGTGCTGATCAGCGGAGTGCTCAACCTCGCCGGGGCGTTCCTGTCCACGGAAGTGGCCAAGACCATCTCCAGCGGCATCGTCAACGACCACCTGGTCACCCCCGGCATGATCTTCGCCGGGCTGGTCGGGGCGATCATCTGGAATCTCACGACCTGGCTGCTGGGCATGCCGTCCAGTTCCTCGCACGCGTTGTTCGGCGGGCTGATCGGCGCGGTGTGGGTGGGCGCCGGGCGGCAGGGCGTGAACTTCGACGAGGTCGTGCAGAAGATCCTGATCCCGGCGATCGCCTCGCCGTTCGTGGCGGCCGCGGCGGCTCTGGCGGCGACGTACTTCGCGTACCGGATCACCCGGCGGGCGAAACCCGCGACCGTGTCCCGGGGGTTCCGGCTGGGGCAGATCGCCTCCGCGTCCCTGGTGTCGCTGGCCCACGGGACCAACGACGCGCAGAAGACGATGGGCGTCATCACCCTCGTCCTGATCTCCTCCGGGGCCCTCGCGCCCGGCTCGGGCCCGCCGGTGTGGGTGATCCTCACCGCGGGCCTGGCGATCGCGGGCGGCACGTACATCGGCGGCTGGCGGATCATCCGCACCATGGGCAAGGGCATCGCCGACATCGAGTCCCCGCAGGGGTTCGCCGCCGAGTCGGCGTCGTCCACGGTGATCCTCACCTCGGCCAACCTGGGCTTCGCGCTCTCCACCACGCAGGTCTGCTCCGGCGGCATCCTCGGCGCCGGGATGGGACGCCGGCTCGCCGGGGTGCGCTGGGGGACCGCGGGCCGGATCGCGATGGCCTGGCTGGTGACGCTGCCCGCCGCCGCGGCCGTGGGCGCGGTGGCGGCGAGCGCGGTGGTCCACGGCGGCACGCTCGGCACCGTGCTGATCGCGCTGGCGGCGCTCGTGGTCTCCGGGGTCATCGTGCTGCTGGCGCGCCGCAGCCCTGTCGACGCCAAGAACGTCAACGACGACCGCACCACGCACGTCCGCCCGGTCGCGGCGGCCAAGGCGCGGGCGGGCGTGTGAGTTCCGGAAGGACACCGGCATGAACGTGAAGTGGGGTTCGCTGGGTGGGGTGGCGGTGGTCGGCTTCGGCGTCACCGTCGGCGTCGTGGTGATCTTCGCGCTCGGCGTCCGGGCGCTGGCCGCCCGCGACGAACGGAAAGCGGCCGGCAGCGACGGCACGGCCCTGACGGTGGGTGCGGGCGCCTGCTTCGCGGTGTGCGCGGCCGCGGTGGCGTACGGGCTGTACCTGATCATCCCGCAGTTCCACTAGGGTCCCGCGGGCCGCTCGCCCGGCCGGCGGCCTGATCGCCGGCCGGGCTGCTCGCCGGGCCGGGGAGCGCGGGCGTCCGGGCCCGGGCCCCGGGTCACGGGCCATGCCACGGGCCAGGCCACGGCCCAGGTCACGGGCCCGGGGAAAAGCGTGTGCCGGGGGCGGCCATCGCGGTTAGCGTGGCCGCCCATGGACGACACGGCTCCTCCTCCGCGGCTGACCCGGCTCACCTTCCACGGCCCGCTCTCCGAGGCCCGGGCGGCACGGATCGTCGGGCGTCTCGCCCGCGCCGCGCCCGCGACCGTTCTGGACCTCGGGTGCGGCTGGGGCGAGCTGATGCTGCGCGTGCTGGAGGCGGTGCCCGGCACGACCGGTGTCGGCGTCGACGTCAACGGCGAGGATCTCGCCCGGGGACGTGCCGAGGCCGCCGGCCGCGGGCTGGCCGGGCGCGTGGAGTTCGCCGAGGAGTCCGCCGTGGACACGGCCCGCGGACCCGCCGACCTCGTCCTGTGCCTGGGCGCCGCCCACGCCCTGAGCGACGCCGAGCCGCCCGCCCACATCCCCGCGGCGCTGGCCGCGCTGCGCCGCCTCGTCGCGCCCGGCGGGCGGGTGGTGCTGGGGGAGGGCTTCTGGGAGCGCGCGCCGACGCCCGCCGAGCTCGGCGCCATGTGGCCCGGCGCGCACGCCGGCGAGCTGACGGACCTGGCCGGGCTCGTCGACCTCGCCACGGCCGCCGGCTTCCGGCCCGTGTGGGTCGAGGCGGCGGGCGCCGACGAGTGGGACGACTTCGAGTCCGGTTACCAGGCCGACGTGGAGGAGTGGCTCGCCGCCCACCCCGGCCATCCACTCGCGGAGGAGACCCGCGAGCGGGTCGACCGCCACCGCACGTCGTGGCTGCGCGGGTACCGCGGCGTCCTCGGGATCGCCTACCTCACGCTGGTTCCGGCGGCCTGAACCGCCGCGTTCCCGTCGTCATACGCCGCGGGCGGCCGCCCCCTCCGGCGGGGCGGGGGTCGCCGGAGCGCATACGCGCCGGTCGCGGGCGGCGAGGGGCTGTTCCGGGCTCCCTGGGGCGGTCTTGAGGTTCGGCCCTCAGCCCTTGTCCTCCAGGAAGGACAGGACGCGGGAGGTGAGGAGGTCCGCGGCCGGACCGTCGAAGTCGGGGAGCGTGGGGTCGGTGAAGAGGTGGCCGCCGCCCGGGTAGAGGACCAGCTCGGCCGCCTTCGGGGCGCTCGCGACCAGGGCGCGGGCCGCGTCGATGTCGCCCTCGTCGACGAACGACGGGTCGGCGTCCATCGCGTGGATCTGCACCGGGACGTCCGCGGGCCAGTCCCCGCCGAACTCGGAGGCCGGCACGCAGGCGTGCAGGAGCAGCGCGCCCTTCGCGCCCCGACGGGTCTGCGCCAGCATCTGGGCGGGGAGGACGCCCAGCGAGAAGCCGGCCAGGACGATTCCGGCGGGAAGGCCCTCGGCCGCGGCCCTGCCGCGCTCGACGACCGTGCCGAAGCCGATCTTCCGCGCGTGGGCGACCCCGTCCTCCTGGGACACGAAGGTGCGGCCCTCGTAGAGGTCGGGCACGTGGACGGTGTGCCCGGCGTCGCGCAGGGTGTCGGCGAACTCCAGGACGCCGGTGGTCAGTCCGTGGGCGTGGTGGAACAGCAGTACCTCAGCCATGGCTCCCTTTCGCGGTGCGGTGTCTCGCCGGCCCGGCTGTGCGGCGTGCGGTCCGGCCTCGGGCCGTCGCCGGGCCGTCACAGGTCCGTGCGGGGCCGCGGCGCACGGCCGCGGCCCCGCGGGACGAGTATGGCCGGGGGCACTGACAGTCCGGGGTTCCGCGGGAGCCGCCGCGGGGACGAGCCGCGGCTCAGAGCTCCCTGTGCACCTTGGAGTTGGACGCCTGGGCGCGCGGGCGCAGCACCAGCAGGTCCACGTTGACGTGCGAGGGACGAGTCACGGCCCAGGCGACGGTGTCGGCCACGTCGTCGGCGGTCAGCGGCTCCGCGACGCCGGCGTAGACCGCGGCGGCCCGCTCGGCGTCGCCGCGGAAACGGGTGAGGGCGAACTCCTCGGTCCTGACCATGCCGGGCGCGATCTCGATGACCCGCACCGGCTGCCCGTTGAGCTCCAGCCGCAGGGTCTCGGCGATGACGTGCGCGCCGTGCTTGGCGGCCACGTACCCGCCGCCGCCCTCGTAGGTGGCGAGGCCCGCGGTGGACGACATCACCACGATCGTGCCGTCGCCGGAGGCGGTCAGCGCGGGCAGCAGGGCCTGGGTGACGTTGAGCACACCGAGGACGTTGGTCTCGTACATCGTCCGCCAGTCCGCGGGGTCGGCGGCGGCGACCGTCTCGGTGCCCAGCGCGCCGCCCGCGTTGTTGACCAGCACGTGGCACTCGGTGAGCTCGGCGGCGAAGGCGTCCACCGCCGTGCGGTCGGTGACGTCGAGGGGCCGGACGGCGGCGCTGTGGCCCTCCTTGGCGAGGTCCTCGGCCAGCGCCTCCAGGCGCTCGGTGCGGCGGGCGGTGAGCACGACGTGGAATCCGGCCTCGGCGAGCCTGCGGGCGGTGGCGGCGCCGATGCCGCTGCTCGCACCGGTGACCACGGCGGTTCGGGGGCGGGGGCTGCTCATGTCGTGCTGCCTTTCGCGGTGGTGCGCGAGGTCTCGCGACGGGGGCCGCGGGGTCGCGCACTGCGGTCGTGACGTGCCCTCGCAGCATATGCGGCGAGTTCAGGCGGCCACCCCGGCCGGGGCCGCGGGAGCGGCGGGGGCGGCGGGGGCGGGGGCGGTCCGGGCAACCTCCTCGGCCCGGGCGTTCAGGGCCCGCAGCATGACGCGCTGGTCGAAGGCGAGCAGCCCGACCGTGGTGGCGCACATCAGCACGCCGAAGCACACGTGCGCCACGCCGGAGGTGGCCGCCATGCCGACGGCGCCGAACACCAGGTGCACGCCCATCCGCAGCGCGATCAGGCCGACCGCCAGCAGGCGGGTCCGCCTGCCCTTGAGCATCGCCTTGGCCATCTTCAGCCGGCCGCGCAGGACCGTGCGGGCCAGCACGATGTTCGCCGCGGCCGCGGCGGCCAGGAACACCCACCCGTAGTGGCTGGACTTGATCACGTCGTAGGAGGCGCCCATCAGGCCCTCGAAGGCGAAGAACCAGACGGGGACGGGCCGGTAGAGCGGCTCGGCGTTGGCGGGAGTCGCGCTCGCGCTCGTCGTGGACGGGGTGGTCGTGCTCGCGGTGACTGCCTCGGTCGTGGTCATGGCAGGAGTCTCGCGGGCGGGGGGAGTGCGGCGGCAGAGCCGGAAATCCGCACTCCCGCATGACAGATGTCACCGCCCGGGCATGACGGCCCGGGCGGCGGGCGGTCCGGCGGCGCTCCGACCGGCCTCCCCGGTCAGGGCCCGGGTGGCCGCGATCGGGCGGCCGTGATCGGGCGGCCGTGATCGAGCGACCCCGGCTCGGCGACCCCGGCTCAGCGACCCCGGCTCAGTGCCCGAAGGCTCGGCGGCCCCCGCTCAGTGTCCCGACGCGACCGCCGCGGCCGACACGGTGTGGCGCAGCAGCAGCGCCGTGGTGATCGGGCCGACGCCCCCGGGGACGGGGGAGAGCGCCGCCTTGCGGCCCACCTCCTCGGCCGCGACGTCGCCGACCAGCGCGCCGTCCTCCGTCGCGTTCGTGCCGACGTCCACCACGACCGCGCCGTCCCGTACGTGCTCGGCGGTGATCAGGCCCGGCCGGCCCGCGGCGGCGACGACCACGTCCATCCGCCGTGTGACGGAGGCGAGTTCGGCTGTGCGGGAGTGGCACACGGTGACCGTGGCGTCCCGGTCGAGCAGCAGGTGCGCGAGCGGCTTGCCGACCACCGTGGAGCGGCCGACGACCGCGACGGTGCGGCCGCTCAGCGGCACCGCGTGGGCGTCGAGGAGCTGCATGACGGCCTCGGCGGTGGCCGGGGCGAAGGCGGGCAGGCCGGCGACCAGTCGGCCCAGGCTCAGCGGGTTGGCCCCGTCGACGTCCTTCTCCGGTGCGATGGCGCCGGCGAGGTCGGCGGCCACCGACCCGGGCGGCAGCGGGGTCTGGAGGATGATCCCGTGGACGCCTGGATCCTCGCTCAGCCCGGTGAGGGTGTCGCGCAGCAGCGCGGGCCGCGCGTCCGTGGGCAGTTGCACGGTGTCGCAGGCCACGCCGGTCTTCCCGGCGGCGCGGGCGAGCGACCGGACGTACCAGCCCGTCGACTCGTCCTCCGTCGCCACGACGACCGCGAGCCGCGGTGTGACGCCGCGCTCGGTCGACGCGGCGGCGCGCTCGGTCACTTCGGCCCGCAGTTCGGCCGCGCGGGCCGAACCGGACAGGGTCGGGCCGACCGCCGGCGCGGTCATCGGGCGATCTCCGCGCGCACCGCGTCGGTCACGGCCTCGGCCCGGACGGCGAGGGCGTCCACCGAGGCGGCGGAGGCGACGAGTTCGGCCCGCACCGCCTCGTCCTTGATGCCGCCGAGGTTGATCTCGACGTTGACGCGGGCGGTGGTCGCCGCGGCCCGGGCGGCCTCGGTGGCGGCGGCGACGTCGGTGACGACGTTGCGGTTCGCCAGGGGCAGCAGTTCCTCGGCCAGCGTGGTGATCGCTCCCGCCGTCGCGATGACCTCGGCCGGCGGGCGGGCGGCGCCCTGCAGGGCCGCGGCGATCGCCTGCGAGCGGGCGGCCTTCTGCGCGTCGTCGGCGCGCGGCAGGGCGTAGGCGTCGGTCACGGCGGTGAAGGCCCGGGCGTCGTCCTCGGCCAACCGCAGCGAGCGGTCGCGCAGTTCGTCGCTCTCCGCGGTGATCTGGGCGATCTGGGCGGCGTGCGCCGCGTACTTCTCGCCGGTGGTGTAGCGGGCCACCATGCCGAGCAGTGCCGCCCCCTGGGCGGCGTGCAGGGCGGCCGCGGCGCCGCCGCCGGGTGCGGGTTCCCGTGCGGCGAGCCGCTCCAGATAGCCGCCGATGGTCTGGTCGTGCATGCGGTGCCGCCCTTCACGCGCGCCGGCTGTCTCGGCGCCATGCTCCCACGTCGGGTGTCCCGGTCCGCGGTACGCGCCGCGTGGCCGCCGCGGCGGCGTGGGCGCCGGGCTGCGCGGAAGCGGTCCGCCGGCGTCCGGAAGCGGTCGCCCGGCGCGTGGACAGTGGCCGGCGGCGGCCGGTGACGCCGGTCACGGGAAGCGGCAAAGGAAGCCGAAATCGAAGTGTTCGGGAAATGCCGTGGCGACCGGCGAAACGGGGTGCCGTTCCACCGCCTTTTCCGGTTCCCGGGAAATCACACCGAGGTCATTTCCGGGGTGCCCCAGGGCCCTGGCGCGTGTGCCCGCCGTTGCGGCGATCCGCCAGACCGAATCCGTCCGAAACGGGCGAACGTCCGTTCGCCGAAGGGCGGTTCGAGTGCCGCCGAAAGGCGGTCCGAAGACCGGGGTGGGCCGGGCTGGGGGTGCGCTACGGCCAGACGAGGCAGTAGAGCTGGTGGCCGGACTCCTCGCAGCGACGGGCGAAATCCTGCCATTCGTGGAGCATCTGGTAGATCACGAACGCGTCGCGCGGACCGCGCCGGTCTGGGACCGTCGACCAGATGAAGGCCGCGGCGCCGAGCGACTCCTCGTCGGCCTTGCGCAGCGGCTCGACCACGGAGGCCGGCAGCCGGACCACCGCGTAGTCGGGGTGGAGCACCACGAGCTCCAGCGGGGGCACCTTGGACGGGGCTATGCCCTCGATGCCGGTGAGCACCATGGCGGCCATCGTCTCCGGCTTGACCTTGGTGTACATGCCCTGGCCGAGTTCGTCGCCACCGAGTTCCTCGGGCCGCATGGAGATCGGGACGCGGGCCGCAGTGGCGCCGTCGGGCGCGCCGAAGTACTTGTAGGTCACCCCCACTCGGCCACCCCTGCTCCTGCCTTCTGCGGTCGGTCCTGCGGTCGATCGGCTTGCCTGCGTGCGCTGTTCGCGCCGTTCGTGGTGGTGCTCGTGATGCTCGGTGCGCCCTGCTTCGTGGTCCTCGGTGCCGCGGTCCACGGGGATGGGCCGGTCCTGGGGGGCTCGGCGCCGCCTGCCCGTGGGACCCGGGTGCTCCGGGTCGCGGTCGCCCGGCCCGTCACCCCGTCCGCCACCACGTTGCTGCATTCCACTACCCGACCATCTGGTGACCCAACCATGCAACCCGATCATCGTCTCAGATGCACGGTTGAGACGTTACGGCGCAACGCCCGGCATTTGAGAGCATGTCCGCGTGAGCAATCCCGTGAGCTATCCGTACGAAGCACCAGTGTCCCAGGAACTCTTCGACCGCGCGGCGGCCGTGACGCCAGGAGGCGTGAACTCCCCGGTGCGGGCGTTCCGCGCCGTGGGCGGTACGCCCCGTTTCATGGTGTCCGGTGCCGGTGCGTACCTCACCGACGCCGACGGACGGGAGTACGTCGACCTCGTCTGCTCCTGGGGTCCCATGATCCTCGGCCACGCCCACCCCGAGGTGATCGCGGCCGTCCAGGCCGCGGTGGCCCGCGGCACGTCCTTCGGCACGCCCGGCGAGGGCGAGGTGGCGCTGGCCGAGGCGATGGTGGCCCGCGTCGAACCGCTGGAGCAGGTCCGGCTGGTGTCCTCGGGCACCGAGGCGACCATGTCCGCGATCCGCCTGGCGCGCGGTTTCACCGGCCGCACCAAGGTCGTGAAGTTCGCGGGCTGTTACCACGGTCACGTCGACGCCCTGCTGGCCGCCGCCGGTTCCGGCGTCGCCACGTTCGGGTTGCCCGACACCCCGGGGGTGACGGGCGCGCAGGCCGGCGACACGATCGTGCTGCCCTACAACGACATCGACGCGGTCCGCCAGGCGTTCGCCGCCCACCCCGGCGAGATCGCCTGCGTGATCACCGAGGCGTCCCCCGGCAACATGGGCGTCGTCCCGCCGGGCGACGGGTTCAACGCCGCGCTCAAGGAGGTGTGCGCGGCCGACGGCGCGCTGTACATCTCCGACGAGGTCATGACCGGCTTCCGGGTCGGCAAGGCCGGCTGGTACGGCCTCGACGGCGTGCGCCCCGACCTGATGACCTTCGGCAAGGTGATGGGCGGCGGCTTCCCCGCCGCGGCGTTCGGCGGCCGCGCCGACGTCATGGCGCAGCTCGCGCCCGCCGGGCCCGTCTACCAGGCCGGCACGCTGTCCGGGAACCCGGTCGCCACGGCCGCCGGGCTGGCGCAGCTGCGGCTGCTGGACGACGCCGCGTACGCGAAGGTGGACGCGGTGTCGCGGGAGATCCAGGGCCTGGTGACCCAGGCGCTGTCCAAGGAGGGCGTGGCGCACCGGCTGCAGAACGCCGGCAGCATGTTCTCCGTCTTCTTCACGGACCAGCAGGTCCGTGACTTCGACGACGCGAAGAAGCAGGAGGCGTTCCGCTACACCGGCTTCTTCCACTCGATGCTGGCGCAGGGCGTCTACCTGCCCCCGTCGGCGTTCGAGTCCTGGTTCGTGTCGACCGCACACGACGAGCGGGCCGTGGAGCGGATCGCCGCCGCGCTGCCCGCCGCCGCACGTGCCGCAGCGGAGGCCCACGCATGAGCAGCACCACCGGTACCGACGGCAGCACCGGCAGCACCTCCGGCGAGGAACTGACCGTCGTCCACCTGATGCGTCACGGCGAGGTGCACAACCCCGGCGGCGTGCTGTACGGGCGGGCGCCCGGCTACCACCTGTCCGAGCTCGGCCGGAAGATGGCCGACCGGGTCGCCGAGCACCTGGCCGGCCGCGACATCCGCCACGTGGTCGCCTCCCCGCTGGAGCGCGCCCAGGAGACCGCGGCGCCCATCGCCGCCTCGCACGGGCTGCCCATCGCTACGGACGCGCGGCTCATCGAGGCGGAGAACCGTTTCGAGGGCAAGACCTTCGGCGTCGGCGACGGCGCGCTGCGCAAGCCCGCGAACTGGAGGTACCTGACGAACCCGTTCCGGCCGAGCTGGGGCGAGCCGTACGTCGAGCAGGTCGTGCGGATGATGGCGGCGCTCGGCGCGGCCAGGGACGCGGCGCGCGGCCACGAGGCGGTGTGCGTCAGCCACCAGCTGCCGATCTGGGTCGTCCGGTCCTTCGCCGAGCAGCGGCGTCTGTGGCACGACCCGCGCAAGCGGCAGTGCACGCTGGCGAGCCTCACGACGTTCACGTTCCAGGGCGACGCGATCGTGTCCGTCGGCTACAGCGAGCCGGCGATCGATCTTGTGCCGGCGCATTTGAGGGCGGGGGCGAAGCCGGTGAAGGGGGCGGGGAAGGCCTACGGGGCGTAGGCGCCCAGCTCGCGCTGGTACCGCCACCTCCTCCCGGCCCCCGCTCGGGGCTGCACCCCGCGCCCCCCACGGCCTCCGGGGTGCCCCCGAGCCGCCCTCGCCGTCCTCCCCCCGGTGGCCGCTCCTCGCGCCCCTTCGGGCTCTGGGATGCCCCTGCGGTGCGTTCCCGTCCTCCGCCCGGTGGTGGGTTGCCCGCACTGGGGACACCTCCCGGGCGGAGCCTGGGGGACCCCGCGCCCCTGGCGGGGCTTGCTCGGTTGCTGGCGGCGGGGCCAGTCCGGGGTCCGTAGGAGTGCCCGGGACACCCGGGAGGGGGTACTCCGGTGGCTGGGTCGGGGGGAGTTGGGTGGGATGAGGGGGAGCGGGGCGCTCGGGGTCGCGGGGGGTGAGGCCAAGGCGTGGGGGATAACTCGGAGAGGCTAAAGCGGAAGGCGAACCAGTGATACGGATGGGCCGTCCAGGGGAGGCGGCCGAGCATATTGTCATATTGGACGTAACCATGAGGAACCTGTGGACGTCATGGAGGGTGACCACTCTTCTTGTCCGGAGTCGGCCCCCCTGACCAGGTCGGGCCGGGACGCGAGAAACGGGGACCGCATGAGCCTCATGAGCCGAAGGGCACTGCTGACCACCACCGCCGGAGCCGCCGCGGGACTCGCCGTCGCCGGGTGCGGCTCGCAGAAGGGCGAGAAGGCGGCCCCGCCACCCGCCCGCAAGACCGGTGAGAAGTCCGGCGCCAGCGGCGCCCACCAGCCCGAGAACACCGTCACCCTGATCGGCGACGGCTCCACCGCCCACACCGGAGCCCAGCCCAACCAGCCCACCGTCGACCGGCTGCAACCCGGCCAGACGCCCCCGCAGTTCGTGATCTTCTCCTGGGACGGCGCGGGGGAGGTCGGGAACGGGCTGTTCCCGCGCTTCCGCAAGCTGGCGGCCGACCACGGCGCCTCCATGACCTTCTTCCTGTCCGGCCTCTACCTGCTGCCGGAGGGCAAGAAGACCGCCTACGACCCGCCGAACAACCCGCTGGGCGCCAGCGACATCGGCTACCTCACCGACGAGCACATCAAGGCGACGCTGGACAACGTCCGGCAGGCCTGGCTGTCCGGTCACGAGATCGGCACCCACTTCAACGGCCACTTCTGCGCCGGCCGGGGAAGCGTCGCCCGCTGGGACGCCACGCAGTGGCAGAGCGAGATCGAGCAGGCGAAAGCTTTCGTCACCACGTGGAAGACGCACACCGGCTGGACCGACCACGACCCGCTGCCGTTCGACTACGAGGCCGAGCTGGTCGGCGGCCGCACGCCCTGTCTGCTCGGCCAGGACAACCTGCTGCCCACCGCCAAGGCGCTGGGCTGGCGGTACGACGCCAGCTCGCCCGGCGGCAACCAGATCTGGCCCACCAAGCGCCAGGGAGTGTGGGACCTGCCGCTGCAGCTCATCCCGTTCCCGGGCCACTCCTTCGAAGTGCTGTCGATGGACTACAACATGCTGGCCAACCAGTCCCACGCGGCCACCAAGTCCGACCCGCGCAACTACCCGGGGTGGCGCACCCAGGCCACCGCCTCGTACATCGCCGGCTTCCAGCGGGCGTACGAGACCAACCGGGCGCCCATGTACATCGGCAACCACTTCGAGCAGTGGAACGGCGGCATCTACATGGACGCCGTCGAGGAGGCGTTCAAGCACATCGCGTCGGTCGCGGAGAAGAACAAGGACGTCCGGCTGGTCTCCTTCCGGCAGTTCGTCGACTGGCTGGACGCGCAGGACCCGGCGGTGCTGGACCACCTGCGGACGCTGGAGGTCGGCGAGAAGCCGAGCGGAGGCTGGAGTACCTTCATGTCGGCGTCGGCGACGTCCACCACGGGTGCGCAGAAGGCGGCTGTGACGACCGCCACCTGATCATCGGACGACCGTCACCTGATCCTTACTTGGGGCAATTGCCGTTTTTGGGGTCGGTGCCGGGGGTGCGACAGATCGCCACAAGGGCCATGCGAAACTTTTCACATGAGTCCTACGCGCGCCCCCCGGCGCCGCGCCGTCCGCGGCGCCGCGGCCCTCGCCGCCGGCGCCGCACTTGTGCTGTCCGCGGCCGCCTGCTCGTCCGGCTCGTCCTCGTCGCCCAAGGACGGCACCAACTTCGTCGGCGGCAGCGGCGAGATCATCACCGTCAAGCCGGCCGACCGCAAGCCCGCGCCCGCACTCGGCGGCAAGACCGTCGACGGGGGCACCGCGCAGCTCTCCGCGTACAAGGGCAAGGTCGTGGTGATCAACGTGTGGGGCTCGTGGTGCTCGCCCTGCCGTGCCGAGGCGCCCAACCTGGCCCAGGTCGCCAAGAGCGACGAGACCAAGGGCGTGCAGTTCCTCGGCATCAACACCCGTGATCTCGACGTGAGCAACGCGGTCAGCTTCGACAAGCGGTTCGGCATCGGGTACCCGAGCTTCTACGACCCGTACGGCAAGCTGATCGGGCAGTTCCCCGACGGCACCCTCAACCCGCAGGCCATTCCGTCCACCCTGGTCGTCGACCGGCAGGGGCGCATCGCGGCGCGCGTGCTGAAGGCGCTGAGCGTGGACGAACTGAACCAGCTGATCGACCCGATCGCCGCGGAGAAGTGACGTGGCCGGCGGCACGATGAGCGTCCTCGCGGCGGACCCCAGCCAGACGGTGCTCACCGGAGCGCTGCTGGCCGCGATCCCCGTCGCGATGTTCGCGGGGCTCATCTCCTTCTTCTCGCCCTGCGTGTTGCCTCTGGTCCCCGGCTACCTGTCCTATGTGACCGGAGTCACCGGCACCGATCTCGGCGAGGCCCGGCGCGGCCGGATGGTGGCGGGCGCCTCGCTGTTCGTGCTCGGCTTCAGTGCCGTGTTCGTCTCCGGCGGCGCCCTGTTCGGCAACTTCGGCATGACCCTGCAGGAACACCGGGACGTGCTGACGAAGGTCTTCGGCGGGCTCACCATCGTGCTCGGCCTGGCCTTCATGGGGTTCGTCGGCGGTGTGACCCAGCGCGAGTTCCGCTTCCACATCAAGCCCGCCATGGGCCTGGCCGGGGCGCCGGTGCTCGGTGTGCTCTTCGGCCTCGGCTGGACGCCGTGCATCGGGCCCACCCTCGGCGCGGTCAACACGCTCGCCTTCCAGGACGCCAGTGCCGGGCGGGGCGCCCTGCTGATGGTGTTCTACTGTCTAGGTCTGGGCGTGCCGTTCATCGTCGCGGCTGTCGCCTTCCGCCGAACCCTCGGCGCGTTCGCGTGGGTCAAGCGCCACTACGTGTGGGTCATGCGGCTGGGCGGCGGCATGCTCGTCGCCGTCGGCGTCCTGCTGGTGACCGGCGTGTGGGACCACATCACCTACCAGATGCAGATCTGGTCGAGCAGCTTCACCCCAGGGGTCTGAACCCATGAGCATCACGCAGAAGAACGGCGGCGACCCGGAGGCGCCCCCCGCCACGTCCGAGAACGAGGAACTCGGGGCGGCCGGCGCGCAGCTCAGTACCCAGCCGACCGACACCCTGGCGCAGACGCCCGGGCTCGGCGTGATCGGCTGGCTGCGCTGGATGTGGCGCCAGCTCACGTCCATGCGGGTGGCGCTGATCCTGCTCTTCCTGCTGTCGCTGGCGGCGATCCCCGGGTCGCTGATCCCGCAGCACTCCGACCAGCTCAAGGTCGACGCGTTCAAGCAGAAGCACCCCACGATCACGCCGCTGTACGAGCGGCTGGGGATGTTCCACGTCTACAGCTCGCCGTGGTTCTCCGCGATCTACATCCTGCTGTTCGTCTCGCTGGCCGGCTGCATCGTCCCGCGCACCTGGCAGTTCGTCGGGCAGCTCCGGTCGAAGCCGCCGGCCGCGCCGCGCAACCTGACCCGGCTGCCCGCCTACAGCACCTGGCACACCGACGCCACGCCCGAGCAGGTCACGGCCGCCGCCGAACGCGCGCTGCGTGGCCGCCGCTTCCGCACCAGCACGTCCGGCAGTTCGGTGGCGGGCGAGAAGGGCTACCTGCGCGAGGCCGGCAACCTGCTGTTCCACGTGGCGTTGTTCGGGCTGCTGATCGCCTTCGCGGCCACCTCACTGGAAGGGGCCTCGGGCGGCAAGCTGATCGTCGAGGGCGACGGCTTCACCAACAACCCGACGCAGTACGACGACTTCAACGGCGGCACGCTGTACGGCAAGGACGACCTGAAGCCGTTCGGCTTCAACCTGGACAGCTTCGACGCGGCCTACGCCACCAGCGGCCCCGAGCGTGGTTCCGCCCGGATGTTCCGGGCCAACATCCACTACTGGAACGGCGCCGACGGCAAGCCGGTGAAGGGTTCCATCTCCGTCAACCACCCGCTGAGCATCGGCGGCGAGAAGGTCTACCTGATCTCGCACGGCTACGCGCCGGTGGTCACCGTGCGGGACGGCCAGGGCAACGTCGCGTTCCACGGCCCGGTGCCGTTCCTGCCGCAGGACAACAACGGGACGGCGACCGGCGTGGTCAAGGTCCCGGACGCGCTCGGCAAGGACGGCAAGCCGGACGAGCTCGGCTTCACCGGGTTCTTCACCCCCACCGGTGACACCGCGCTGGGCCCCCGGTCGGTGTTCCCCGCGCTCGACCACCCGATCCTGTGGCTGTCCGCGTTCCACGGTGACCTGGGCATCGACTCGGGCATCGCGCAGAACGTGTACCAGCTCGACACCACCCACATGAAACAGCTCGACATCGGCAGCAAGTCCGGGATGAGGGGTGACGCGCTCACTCCCGGCGGCCGGATCGTGCTGCCGGACGGCCGCGGCACCCTGACCTTCGACGGGGTCAAGACCTGGGCCAGCTTCACCGTCTCCCACCAGGCCGGCAACGACTGGGCCCTGTTCAGCGGCGCGGCCGCGATCCTCGGCCTGATGGGCTCGCTGTTCATCCAGCGCCGCCGGATCTGGGTGCGCGCGGTGCCCTCCGAGGGCGGCGACACGCTCGTGGAGATGGGCGGCCTCGGCCGCAGCGAGTCCGCCCGCATCGCCGACGAGCTCGGCGACGTCGCCCTGCAGCTCCAGCCGGACGCACCCGCGAAACCGGACCCCGGCGACCCGGCCGACGACGGCCTCCCCGACGATTCCGCCCCTCAGCCCGCAGACGAAGGAGCCCGCGCGTGAACATCGCTGCCGCGGTCAACGAGAACTTCGCGAACTACAGCAACTACCTCATCCGCTCGGCGATGTTCGTCTACGCGCTCGCCTTCCTCGGGCATCTGGCCGAGTGGGTGTTCGGCGGTCGCAGCAAGATCGCCACGCAGTCCGCCGCGCTGACCGCCGAGGCGGCGGGTCAGGGGGAGGGCGGGCAGGGCGCCGCGGGCGGGGTGGCCGTCAAGGTCACCACGCGCGGCGGCACCACCACCCTGGAACGGCCCAAGGTCGTCACCCGCGCGTCGGCGAGCGACCGCGGGATCGCCGACGGCCCGGGCGCGGCCGGAAGCTCCGAGCGGGGCGACCTGTACGGCAGGATCGCGGTCTCCTTCACGATCCTCGCCTGGCTGCTGCACTTCGGCGGCGTCGCGCTGCGTGCGGCCTCGGTGCAGCGCGCGCCGTGGGGCAACATGTACGAGTTCTCCACGACCTTCGGCATGGTCGCGGTCGGCGCGTACCTGCTGCTGCTCGCGCTGAAGAAGGACGTCCGCTGGATCGGGCTGTTCCTCACCACGACCGTGCTGCTGGACCTGGGCCTGGCCCTGTCGGTGCTCTACACCTCCAGCGACCAGCTCGTGCCGGCGCTGCACTCGTACTGGCTGTGGATCCACGTGTCCTGCGCGATCATCTCCGGCGCGGTGTTCTACCTGGCGGCCGTCGGCAGCCTGCTGTACCTGTTCCGGGACCACTTCGAGGTGGCGCTGACCGCCGGCCGGGCCCAGGAGGGGCGCTGGGGCGACATCATGCGCCGGCTGCCGTCCGCGGCGACCCTGGACAAGTTCGCGTACCGGATGAACGCGCTGGTCTTCCCGCTGTGGACGTTCACGATCATCGCCGGCGCGATCTGGGCGCAGGCGGCGTGGGGCCACTACTGGGAGTGGGACCCGAAGGAGACCTGGTCGTTCATCACCTGGGTCGCGTACGCCGGTTACCTGCACGCCCGCGCGACGGCCGGCTGGAAGGGCCGCAAGGCCGCCTACCTGGCGCTGGCCGCGTTCGCCTGCTTCCTCTTCAACTACTACGGCGTGAACATCTTCGTGACCGGCAAGCACTCCTACGCCGGGGTGTGACGAAGAGGGCCGCTCTTCGGCCGGGGGAGGTCACTCGCCCTCGGCGGAGGGGCGGCCGTCGCCGTCCCGGCGGTTCTGGTTGAGCCGCTCGCTCAGTGAACGCAGGAACGCGGGGTTGTCGTCCGGCGGGATCCAGTCCTCGGATGGCGCCCGCAGCGGCTGCCCGGCAGGACCGGGGCGGTCGCCGCGGTCGGCCCGGTTCGCGCGGTGCCACTCGGCGGGCGTCGCGCCCGCGGGCCCCACCCGGCCGCGGCGCCGGCCTATCAGCAGCCAGGCGAGCGGACCGATCAGCACGGTGCCGAAGAACAGGATGATGAGCACCCAGACCACCTTGGGCAACCCGCGCACGTCCCGCTCGGGCGTGCCCAGGCAGTCCACGAAGGCGTAGATCCACAGCGCGAACAGCACGAGGTACGGCAGGTAGCGCAACACGGTTCGGTGTCCCCCTCGAGTTGCGGGGCTCCGAACCACCCCGCGACGACCCCCAAGCGTACGGCGTGCACGGAATGGAAGACTGAGCCCATGGCTTACGACGATCTCCGCTCGTTCCTCCGGGCACTGGAGAAGGACGGCGACCTGCGCCGGATCACCGCCGAGGTCGACCCGTACCTGGAGGTCGGCGAGATCACCGACCGGGTCAACAAGGCCGGCGGCCCCGCGCTGCTCTTCGAGAACGTGCGCGGCTCGGTCGCCCCGCTGGCGATGAACGTCTACGGCACCGACCGCCGGTTGCTGAAGGCGCTGGGCCTGAACGCCTACTCCGACATCAGCGACAAGATCGCCGGGCTGCTCAAGCCCGAACTGCCGCACGGCTTCGTCGGCGTGCGCGAGGCGTTCGGCAAGCTCGCCGGGATGATGCACGTTCCGCCGAAGAAGGTGAAGGCGGGCGACGCGCCGGTGCAGGAGGTCGTGCTCACCGGCGACGACGTCGACCTGGACAAGCTGCCCGCGCTCTTCACCTGGCCGCAGGACGGCGGTTCGTTCTTCAACCTGGGCCTGACGCACACCAAGGACCCCGAGACCGGCGTCCGCAACCTGGGCCTGTACCGGCTGCAGCGGCACGACCGCCGCACCATCGGCATGCACTGGCAGATCCACAAGGACAGCCGCAACCACTACCAGGTGGCCCAGCGCCGGGGCGAACGGCTGCCGGTGGCGATCGCCTTCGGCTGCCCGCCCGCGGTCACCTACGCCTCGACGGCGCCGCTGCCCGGGGACATCGACGAGTACCTCTTCGCCGGTTTCGTGCAGGGCAAGCGGGTGGAGCTGGTCGACTGCAAGACGGTGCCGCTGCAGGTGCCCGCGCAGGCCGAGGTGGTGCTGGAGGGCTGGCTGGAGCCCGGGACGATGCTGCCCGAGGGGCCGTTCGGCGACCACACGGGCTTCTACACCCCGCAGGAACCGTTCCCCGCGCTCACCATCGACTGTGTGACGATGCGCAAGCGGCCGCTGTTCCAGTCGATCGTGGTGGGTCGGCCGCCGACCGAGGACGGGCCGCTGGGCCGGGCCACCGAGCGGTTCTTCCTGCCGCTGCTGAAGATCATCGTGCCGGACATCGTGGACTACCACCTGCCGGAGGCGGGCGGTTTCCACAACTGTGCGATCGTCTCGATCGAGAAGAAGTACCCGAAGCACGCGCAGAAGACGATGCACGCGATCTGGGGAGCGCACATGATGTCGCTCACCAAGCTGATCGTGGTGGTGGACGCCGACTGTGACGTGCACGACCTCCACGAGGTGGCCTGGCGTGCGCTGGGCAACACCGACTACGCGCGCGACCTGACGGTCGTCGAAGGGCCGGTGGACCATCTCGACCACGCCTCCTACCAGCAGTTCTGGGGAGGCAAGGCAGGCATCGACGCCACCCGCAAACTGCCCGAGGAGGGCTACACGCGGGACGGCGGCTGGCCCGAGATGGTGCTGTCGGATCCCGATACGGCGGCGTTGGTGGACAAGCGCTGGAAGGAGTACGGCCTGTGAGCGACGCACACGAGGCAGCCGGGCAGCAGGTGTCGGCGAAAGCCGCGCCGTTGAGCCGAGTGGGCGGAGAAGCGAACGGAGGCAGGCTGTGAGCGACGCACACGAGGCAGCCGGGCAGCAGGTGTCGGCGAAAGCCGCGCCGTTGAGCCGAGTGGGCGGAGAAGCGAAGGGAGGCAGGCTGTGAGTCAGGTGGCGGCGGAGGATCTGTTCGGGCCGGGGCCGCGGCCCGAGGGGAAGGTGCGCGCCTTCCTGCGGCTGGTGATGATCGAGCACTCCGTCTTCGCGCTGCCGTTCGCGTACATCGCCGCGCTGACCGCGATGTACCGCGACGACCGGCATGTGCACTGGTCCGAACTGCTGCTGGTCACCGTCGCGATGGTGGGCCTGCGCACGTTCGCGATGGCGTGCAACCGGATCATCGACCGGGAGATCGACGCCCGCAACCCGCGCACCGCGACCCGCGAACTGGTCACCGGCGCCCTGTCGGTGCGCACCGCGTGGACCGGCGCGCTGGTCGCCGTGGTGGTCTTCCTGAGCGCGGCCGCGCTGCTCAACCCGCTGTGCCTGGCGCTGTCGCCGCTCGCGGTCGTGCCGATGGTGGTGTACCCGTACGGCAAGCGGTTCACGAACTTCCCGCACGCGATCCTGGGGCTGGCGCAGGCCATGGGCCCGGTCGGGGCGTGGCTCGCGGTGACCGGCTCCTGGTCGTGGGACGCGGTGATCCTGGGCCTCGCGGTGGGCGTGTGGATCGGCGGGTTCGACCTGATCTTCGCCTGCCAGGACGTGGCGGCCGACCGCGCGCACGGCGTGATGTCGGTGCCGGCCCGCTTCGGCATCCCGGCCGCCCTGTACGGGGCGCGGGCCTCCCACGCCGTCACCTCCGGCCTGCTGGTCTGGTACGGCGCCGCGACCGGTGCGGGCGCGTTCTGGTGGGTGGGCCTGGCGATCGTGATCGGCGCCTTCCTCTACGAGCACGCGATCGTCACGCCGCACGACCTGTCCCGGCTCAACCGGGCGTTCTTCACGGTGAACGGCGTGATCGGCATCACCCTGTTCGTGTTCGCCCTCTGCGACCTGATCTCCCGCGGCCTCGGGGGATAGCGGCGGCCCGACGACCTGATCCGCCAAGGGCGCGGCCCCGGACCTCGACGGTCCGGGGCCGCGCCCTTCGTGACTGCGGGACGGGTCAGAAGCCGCTGGACGAGCCGTCGTCCGACGAGCCCGGCATCTGCGACATGAACAGGCCCATGATGTCCTGCGGGTTGAGGACCTGGGCGCCGGCGGGCGCGCTGATCGACTTCGCGCTGCCGTCCAGCGAGAGCGTGATCGGGAGCTTGCCGTGGGCCTGGTCGTCGAGCTGGGCTATGTCGAAGGTCACCGCGGACAGCGAACCGCCCTTGATGGCCACGTCCACCGACAGCGTCTTGTCGGGCGCGCCGCTCGGGTCCAGGGACTTGGCGTTGTAGCCCGGGATGTCCTTGAGGACCGGCGTGAGGCTGTCGGACAGCGCCTTGGCGAGCTGGCGCGCGGGGGCGCTCACCTGGACGTGGTCGGCGCCGTCGCGGTTGCCGAGGTCCTTGTAGGTGACGTTGGTGGTGAGGGCCTTCTTCAGGGCCGCCCAGATCTTCTTCTGCGTCGCGGCGTCCACCGACGGGGTGCCGGTGAGGCCGGACAGCGGCGAGTCGGCGGAGCCGGACGAACCGCCGGACGCCCCGGCCAGGCTCTTGGCGAACTGCTGGAACGCCTTGGGGTCGATGGTCACCCACTGGCCCTTGATCGCCGCCTTCACCGAGGCGAGGGAGGACGGCAACTGGTCGGACTGGCTGAGGAACTGGTCGAAGGCGGTGTTCCCGCCGGTCGGCCCCAGCTTCTCCAGGCCCTTGAGGTCGACCCGCAGGTACGCCTTCTGGTTGACGTAGCGGATCTCGGCGAGGCTGGACGCCCCGGAGCCGTCGTTGGACAGGGCGAACGCGAAGGCGCCGTTCTTGCCGTCCTTGGCGCCGTCCTTGCCGAGCAGGCTGAACGACTTCTGCGAGCTGACGGAGAGCGAGAGGTTCAGCGTCGCCAGCAGCTTGGCGTTGTCCCGGGAGAAGTCGTCCTCGTCCTTCAGAGCGGCGTAGATGTCGTCCGCGGAGCCGTCGAAGCCCAGGCTCATGGTGACGGTGTTCTGCTTGCCGAGCTTCTCGAAGGCGTTTTCGACCTTGCCCTGGGGCGTGGTCGTGTCCGACCCGCAGGCGACGGCGCCCACGGATATCAGGGCCACCACTCCGGCGGCAGCCAGGCCCTTGCGCATGGTGATGATGGCGAACTCCTCGGAAGCTTTGGGAAATCTTTGCGGAATCTGAGCTGGAGAAAGACTACTGGTGTTCCTGCCGCCGTCTCACGGGGGTTTCCGAGGCGTTCGGGCGGCTCTTCGCTGCCGGGTTCCGGAAACGTGACGGCAAGTCAGGACCGCGCGGGCGCACCGGACTTCAACCGGCGGCCGCGCTCACGGAGGGACGTGTCCGGAACAGGAAGGCCGCCGCCACCCCGCCGATCAGCCCGAACAGGTGGCCCTGCCAGGAGACTCCGGTCGCGCTCGGCAGCACGCCCCACAGGATCGAGCCGTAGAGGAGACCGACGATCAGGCCGACCACCACGTCCAGCGCGCGGTGGTCGGCGAAGCCGCGTATCAGCAGGTAGCCGAAGAGGCCGAAGACCAGACCGGACGCGCCGGCGGTGTTGGTGTGCGCGGGGGCGACGAGCCACACGCCGAGCCCGCTGACGACGATGACGGTGAACGCCACCGCGAGGTAGCGCCCGATGCCGCGCAGCGCGGCGATGAAGCCGAGCACCAGCAACGGCAGGCTGTTGGAGGCGACATGGCCGAACCCGAAGTGGGTGAACGCGGCGGGCACGATGTCCAGCAGCTCGCCGCTCCTGCGCGGGGTGATGCCGAGACTGTCGAGGCGGTGCCCGGAGATGACGTCGATCGCTTCGAGCACCCAGAGCAGGGCCACCCAGCCGGCGGCCAGCGCCGCGGCGGCGGTGACCTTCGTGCTCGCGCGCAGGGGCGCCAGCGCGAGGTCCGCCAGCCCCGTCCGGGGCCTGGCGGGTCTGCCCGCGGTCTGTCCGTACGTCACCGCATCCCCCCTGAGGTCCAGCGGCCCGGTTCCCTCATCTGACTCCAACGCCGTCCGGGCCCCCGCGGTTCCCGCCCGGACGCCTCGATCGGGTGACACTCGCGGCCAGGGCCTAAGCTCGACGCGTGAGACGAGGAAGCGACGGCCGGCCGGGCGAACGCAGGCCCTGGGTGGTCGGTGTGTCCGGCGCATCGGGCACGCCGTACGCCGCGGCCGTGCTGCGCGGGCTGCTGCACGCCGGTGAGGAGGTCGACCTGGTGGTCAGCCGGGCCGCGCGCCTGACCCTGCTGGACGAGACCGGCCGCGCCTTCCGTGACGCGCACTGGCGCGAGGACCTGGCCGCCTGGCTGGCCCGCGGCGCCGACGGCAGCCCGGACTTCTTCCCCGCGGCCCCCGATCTGTCCGGCGTCCGCCACTGGCCGGCCGGCGACCTGGCGGCGGGCCCGTCGTCCGGGTCGTACCCGGTCCGCGGCATGCTCGTCGTCCCCGCCAGCACCGCCTGTGTGGCCGGGGTGGCGCTCGGCCTGTCCAAGGACCTGCTGCAGCGCGCCGCGAGCGTCACGCTCAAGGAGCGCAGGCCGCTGGTGATGGCGGTGCGCGAGACCCCGCTGAGCGGGCAGACGCTGCGCCACCTGGTCACCCTGGACGACGCCGGCGCGGTGGTGCTGCCGGCCTCCCCGGCGTTCTACTCCGGCCCCGCGCACATCCAGGACCTGGTGGACTTCGTCGCCGGCCGGGTGCTGGACGCCGTGGGCGTCCCGCACAAGCTGTACCGCCGCTGGGAGGGCGAGCTGGGCGGCGGCCGGGCGACGGGTGACAACCAGGCCGAAACCGCACCAGCGGAGTAGATGCGCAGGGCACACACCCGTTGATGCCTTAGATTCTTGTCCAGACAGCGCAGTCACGGGACGAACGGGAGGGTCCATTCTGATGGACGCGGTGGACAGACAGCTCATCCAGGCGTTGCGTGAGAACGGTCGCGCGTCCTACGCGGAGCTGGGCCGGCTGGTCGGCCTGTCGGGCCCGAGCGTCACCGACCGCATCAACCGGCTCGAACAGGCCGGGGTGATCACCGGCTACCGCGCCACCGTCGCGCCGGCCGCCCTCGGTCTCGGCGTGACCGCGCTGGTCGGCCTGCAGCTGTCCGACGCCGCCGACCACGAGGAAGTGGCGCGCCGGCTGCGCGATCTGGAGGAGATCGAGGACTGCTGGTTCATCGCCGGCGACGACTCCTACATGCTCAAGGTCCGGGTCGGCGACGTCGACGGTCTGGAGCACACCATCCGCCGGCTGTCCGGGACCAAGGGCGTGGCCAGGACCCGGACCACGATCGTGCTGTCCACCAAGTGGGAGAACCGGGTCGGCGAACTGCCCGAAGAGGTGTAGGGCGCGCCGAGCCGCCGCGGGCGGCAGGCGTATCGTCGATCGGGCCGACCGATCGCGGCGCAGGAGGAGACGACACATGGACGCCGGGCTGAAGCGCGAGCTCGAGGAGAAGGTCTACGCAGGGGAGCGGCTGACCCGTGAGGACGGCATCGCCCTCTACGCGTCGGACGACCTGGCGTGGCTGGGCGGCCTCGCCCACCACGTGCGGACGCAGAAGAACGGCGACGTCGTCCACTTCAACGTCAACCGTCACCTGAACATGACGAACGTGTGCACCGCGTCGTGCGCGTACTGCTCCTTCCAGCGCAAGCCGGGGGAGAAGGACGCCTACACGATGCGGATCGAGGAGGCCGTCAAGCTCGCCAAGGCGATGGAGGGCGACAACCTCACCGAGCTGCACATCGTCAACGGCCTGCACCCGACGCTTCCGTGGCGGTACTACCCGCGGTCGCTGAAGGCCCTCAAGGAGGCGCTGCCGCAGGTCTCGCTGAAGGCGTTCACCGCCACCGAGATCCACCACTTCGAGACGATCTCGGGGATGTCCGCGTCCGACATCCTCGACGAACTCATCGACGCCGGGCTGGAGTCGCTGACCGGCGGCGGCGCGGAGATCTTCGACTGGGAGGTCCGGCAGCACATCGTGGACCACCGCACCCACTGGGAGGACTGGTCCCGGATCCACCGGCTGGCGCACTCCAAGGGCCTGAAGACCCCGGCGACCATGCTGTACGGGCACATCGAGGAGCCCCGGCACCGCGTCGACCACGTGCTGCGGCTGCGTGAACTGCAGGACGAGACGGGCGGGTTCCAGGTCTTCATCCCGCTGCGGTACCAGCACGACTTCGTGGACATGAAGGACGGCAAGATCCGCAACCGGCTGCAGGCGCAGACCACGATGGCGACCGGCGCCGAGGCGCTGAAGACCTTCGCGGTCTCCCGGCTGCTGTTCGACAACGTGCCGCACGTGAAGGTCTTCTGGGTCATGCACGGCCTGTCCACCGCGCAGCTCGCCCTCAACCACGGCGCGGACGACATGGACGGCTCGGTCGTCGAGTACAAGATCACCCACGACGCGGACGACTTCGGCACGCCCAACAAGCTGACCCGCGACGACATCCTGGAACTCATCCGGGACGCCGGCTTCCGGCCGGTCGAGCGCAACACCCGCTACGAGATCATCCGCGAGTACCCGGGCCCGGACGCGTCGCGCCGGGAGACCCCGCAGCCGATGCGCGCCTGAGGCCAGGGGCGGCCCGGGACTCGGGCCGCCCCGGGGACCCGGACACCAGCGAAGGGCCCGCACCCGGCGGACGAGCCGGGTGCGGGCCCTTGGTGTGACGAGAGCGACACCGGGCGGGGCCGGGGCCGTCCGGTACTCCGAGTGCGTAATGGATACTGTGGACCTATGACCCTTACGTGCCAGCTCGACCCCGCGATCGACGACGAGGTGCGGGACGGCATCAGCGCGCTGTGGACCGACGTGTCCAACGCGGGCGGTGCCGTCGGCTTCGTGCCGCCCGTCACCGCCGACGACATCCGGCCCGACCTCGAACGGTCGCTCGGCGAGCTCGCGGCGGGCCGCCGCCGGCTGCTCCTCGGCCGCGACGAGGACGGCCGGATCGCCGCGACGGCGTTCCTGACGTACAACAGCCACCGCCTGATGGGGCACTGGATATGGCTGTACACGGTGATGGTCCACCCCCGTCACCAGGGCAAGGGGTACGGCCGCACGCTGATGGCGGCCGTCGAGGGGGCCGCGCGCACCCTCCCCGGGATCGAGGCGGTCCGGCTCACCTGCCGCGGCGGCACCGGGGTCGAGCACTTCTACGCCGGGTGCGGCTACAAGGAGGTCGGGCGGGTCCCGAACGCGATCCGGGTGGCCCCCGGCGACGACCGCGACGACATCGTCATGCTGCTCACCCTGTGAGATCGGTCGCGCGGCGTGCCCGGTGACGCCGAACGACCCCGCCTGACCTGGCGCGACCCGGCCCGGTGCCGGTGGACCCGGCCCTGCGGCACGCGTCGCCGCCGGCGCGTGCTTCACTGGATCCATGCTCCGTTACACCGCACTGCGCTTCGGCCTCATCGTTGCCAGCTTCGGCGTCATCTGGGGCCTGGTCCGGCTGCGCGTCCTGCCGGCCGGGCTCGGTGACTCGAACTACCTGTGGGTGGGTCTGCTCGCCCTCGTCGTCTCCGCGCCCCTGAGCTGGGTGCTGCTGCGCGGCGTCCGCGAGCAGGCGGCCGTGCAGGTCTCCGAGCGCGTCGAGCGCACCAAGGCGAACTTCGCCGCGGCCGCCGGCGAGGAGGACGAGGCCGACGAGGCCGCCCGCACCTCGGAGCCCCACACCGCCTGATCTCTCGGTAGGGCATCTCTCGGTAGGGCCAGCCGGACAGGCCCTACGCTTGCGCTCGGGGGAACGCGAGGGGAGAGGTGGGGCTGGTGGGGACGCAGAGCAAGCGGGTACCGCGGGCCGTGCGCGAACAGCAGATGCTGGACGCGGCGGTCGCGACGTTCGCCCGGCGGGGGTACCGCGCGGCGTCGATGGACGAGATCGCGATCGCCGCGGGCGTCAGCAAGCCCCTGGTCTACCTCTATCTGAACTCCAAGGACGCGTTGTTCAGCGCGTGCATCCGGCGTGAGGCCGACGCCCTGAAGGCGGCCGTGTGGGGCGCGGTCGAGCCCGGCGCCACCGCCGACCGGCAGCTCTGGACCGGGCTGCTCGCCTTCTTCGAGCACACCGCCGCGCACCCCGAGGGCTGGGCGGTCCTCTACAGCCAGGCCCGGACGGTGGGCGAGCCGTTCGCCGAGGAGGTCTCCGCGATGCGCGCGGAGATCGTCGAGTTCGTCCGGGTGCTGATCGCCGCCGCGGCCGAGGACGCGGACTGCGACCCCGCACTGGCCGACCGCGAGGTGGCCGCGCTGGCCCACGCCCTGGTCGGTGCCGCCGAGTCGCTGGCCGGCTGGGGCGCGGCCTTCTCCGGCCGGGAGAACGCCGCGACCATGATGAACTTCGCGTGGGCGGGCCTGGGCAATCTGATGCACGGGCACCGCTGGGAGTCCTCCGCGCGCTGATCCCCCCGGTGAATCGCGGCCGTCCCCGTCCGAGCCGCCGTCAGCTCTCCGTGCGGCCGGTGACGTGCAGCCCGGCCCGCGAGCGCACCTCGAACCGCGGGCCGTCCGCGGCGTACTCCACCGTCGAGGGCAGCAGCACCGGCCGGCGGAATTCCGCGGTGATACGCGTGGCTCCCGGGGCCGCGGCGGCGCAGCGGGCCACCGTCCACATGCCGTGCACGATTGCCCGGGGGAAGCCGAGCGGCCTGGCCGTCACCGGGTGCAGGTGGATGGGGTTGTAGTCGCCGGACACCCGGGCGTGCCGGCGGCCCAGGTCGGCCGGCAGCCGCCAGGTGTCCACCACCGGCAGCGGCCCGTCCGGTGCGGCGGGACCGTCGGGATCGGCGTGATCGGGCGCCGCCGCCCGCGTCTCGTCCACGGCGTGCCGGGCCAAGTAGGTGCTGCGGTCGGTCCACACCACCGCGCCGGCGAGCCGCGCCTCGGTGACCATGACCACCTCGGTGCCGCGCCGATGGCTTCGCAACTCCGCCGCGTGGACCACGAGTTCCGGCCGGTCCGCCACGGTCAGCCGGACGTGGGCCACGATGTCGACGGAGGTGTGCACCAGGCCCATCAGCGGCAGCGGGAAGCCGCGCGCTGCCATGATCCGCGCGGCCAGCGGGAACCCCAGGATGTGCGGGTAGGTCAGCGGCAGTTCTGCGTCCCCGGCGTCCCCGGCTGCCCCGGCGTCCCCTGACGCCGGCCGCGGGAAGCCGCACACCCGCGCGTAGGCGGCGACCCGCGCCGGGGCGATCGGCACACCGGGTTCGGTGAGCCGCACGTCGGGCAGCGGGGAGGCGGGGGACGGCCGCTTGCCGACTCCGGTGACCGCACCCAGCGCGAGGGTGAGCAGCAGCGCCATCGTCCTCACGCCCCCAACAGCGACTGGCCGCACACCCGGACCACCTGGCCGGTGACCCCGCCGGAGCCCGGCCGGGCGAACCAGGCGACCGTCTCGGCGACGTCCACCGGCAGCCCGCCCTGGCCGAGGGAGTTCATCCGGCGCCCGGCCTCGCGGATGAACAGCGGGACCGCGGCGGTCATCGACGTCTCGATGAACCCGGGGGCGACGGCGTTGACGGTGATCCCGCGCTCGCGCAGCTCGGGGGCCGCCGCCTGCGCCCGGACGAATCCGATGATCCCGGCCTTGGACGCCGCGTAGTTGGTCTGGCCCGCGTTGCCCGCGATCCCGCTGATCGAGGCGGTGGCCACGATCCGCGCCCCGGCGTTGAGCGTGCCCGCCTTCAGCAGGTGCCCGGTGGTGCGCAGCACGCTGTTCAGATTGACCTCCACCACCGCGTCCCAGCGGTCGCCGTCCATGTTGGCGAGCTTGCGGTCGCGGGTGATCCCGGCGTTGTGGACCAGCACGTCCAGGCCGTCGGGGAGGGCCGCCGCGATCCGTTCCCCGGCGTCGTCCGCGGTGATGTCCAGCGGCAGCGCGGTGCCGCCGAGTCGGGCGGCGACCGCGGCCAGCGGCTCGGCGGCCTGCGGTACGTCCAGGCAGACGACGTGCAGCCCGTCGCGGGCCAGCGTCTCGGCGACGGCCTCGCCGATGCCGCGGGCGGCCCCGGTGACCAGGGCGGTGCGCGGGCGGACCACCGGTTCCCCGGCTGGGGCGTGCTCGGCCGGGTCGTCGTCGGCGGCGTCGCCTTCCGCAGCCGCGGGGGTCGCGGGCGCCGGGCCGATCTCGATGACCTGACCGCTGACGTACGCCGACTTCGGGGAGAGCAGGAACTCCAGGGTGGACGCGGCCGCGGCACCGGGCGCCAGACGCAGCAGCTGCACCGTCCTGCCCCGCCCGATCTCCTTGCCGAGCGAGCGGACGATGCCCTCCAGCGCCTGCTGCGCGGCGGCCTGGTGGACGTCGGCGGCGTCCGGCAGCGCGCCCAGCACGACCACGCGGCCGCACTCCGCGAGGCCGCGGACCAGTGGGTGGAGTGTGGTGTGCACACCGCGCAGCCCCGCCGGATCGGTGATGCCGGTCGCATCCAGGACGATGCCCGCGCAGCCGCCGGGCCCGGGGGCGGGAGGCGCCTGGCCCGCGGTCAGCCGCAGCACCGGGCCGTCGAGTTCGGGACGGGCGGCGGACCAGCGGCGCAGGGGCGTCGGCTGGGGGAGGCCGAGGCTCCGGGTGAGGAAGCGGCCGGGAGCCGTACCGGTGAAGCGAAGGTAGCGATCGGCCATTGGCCTTCTCCTTACTCTGGAGTAAGTTTACCGGCGGTAAGGCTACTGGTGAGTTACCGCTCAGGCCAAGAGCGGCCAGCGCAGTCCCGGGAGACCGCATGCAGACCGTCCGCCGTGTCGCCGTCGTCGCCGGCAACCGCATCCCCTTCGCCCGTTCTGACGGCCCGTACGCCACCGCGTCCAACCAGGACATGCTCACCGCCGCCCTCGACGGCCTCGCCGAGCGCACCGGCCTGGTCGGCGAGCGCGTCGGCGAGTTCGCGGCGGGCGCGGTCCTCAAGCACAGCCGCGACTTCAACCTCGCCCGGGAGACCGTGCTCGGGTCGGTGCTCGCTCCCGACACGCCCGCCTACGACGTGCAGCAGGCCTGCGGCACCGGCCTCCAGGCGGTGTTCGCCGTCGCCGCCAAGATCGCGCTCGGCGTCATCGACTGCGGCATAGCGGGCGGCGCCGACACCACCAGCGACGCCCCGCTCGGCGTCAACGACGACCTGCGGCGCACCCTGCTCGCCGCCCGCCGCGCCAGGTCGCTCGGCGGCCGGGCCCGCGCCCTCGCCGGGATCCGCCCCCGGCACCTGGTGCCCGACATCCCGCGCAACGCCGAACCGCGGACCGGTCTGTCGATGGGGGAGCACGCGGCGATCACCGCCGAGCAGTGGCACGTCACCCGCCAGGCGCAGGACGAGCTCGCCGCCGCCAGCCACCAGCGGCTCGCCGCCGCGTACGACCGCGGCTTCTTCGACTCCCTGGTCACCCCCTACCGGGGCCTGGAGCGCGACCAGAACCTGCGGCCCGGCTCCAGCGTCGAGAAGCTGGCCCGGCTCCGGCCTGTGTACGGCGGTCCCGAGGGCACCATGACGGCGGGCAACTCCACGCCGCTCACCGACGGCGCCGCGGTGGTGCTGCTGGCGAGCGACGAGTGGGCGGCCGCGCACGGCCTGACCCCGCTGGCCTACCTCAGCGCCTACGAGACCGCGGCCGTGGACTTCGTGTCGGGCGACGAGGGCCTGCTCATGGCCCCGGCCTACGCCGTGCCGCGGATGCTGGCCCGGGCCGGTCTCGGACTGGCGGACTTCGACCTGTACGAGATCCACGAGGCGTTCGCCTCCCAGGTGCTGGCCACGCTCGCCGCCTGGGAGGACAAGGACTACTGCGTCCGGCGCCTCGGCCTGGAGGGGCCGCTGGGGACGATCGACCGCGACCGGCTGAACACCGCCGGATCGTCGCTGGCCACCGGCCATCCGTTCGCCGCGACCGGTGCGCGGATCGTGGCGACCCTCGCGCAGCTCCTCGCCGAACGCGACTCCCCCGGCCGCGGCCTGGTCTCGATCTGCGCCGCCGGAGGCCAGGGCGTCACCGCCGTCCTCACCCGCCCGTGAAGCAGCCCGCGCCGCGACCCGTGCGGTGATCCGCCCGGCCACCCGTCCAGCCGCCCGTGCGGCGATCCGCCCAGCCACCCGTCCAGCCGGCCACGCGGCGATCCGCGTAGCACCCCGTGCAGCAGCAGCCCACCCTCAGGAGCCGCCGATATGACGTCCAGCCAGAAGCTGTCCGCGGTGGGGCCGCCCGCCGCGCCGGGTGATCCGCAGACCGTGCGGGAGGGCGGCCGCGTCGTGCAGGCGGCCGTTCCGCCGCTGGTGCCGGCGCCCCGGCAGGGAAGCCTCGGCGACATCCCCTACAGCAACGCGGCCGAGGCTCCCGGTGAGGTGCTGCTGTCGCGCAAGGAGGCGAACGGGGTCTGGCGGGACGTGACCGCCGCCGAGTTCTGCCAGGAGGTGACCGCGGTCGCCAAGGGCCTCATCGCGGCCGGCCTCAAGGCGGGCGACCGGCTCGCGATCATGGCCAGGACCAGCTACGCCTGGACGCTGCTGGACTTCGCCGGCTGGGCCGCGGGCCTGGTGACCGTGCCGATCTACCCCACCTCCTCCGCCTCCCAGACCGCCTGGATCCTGGCCGACTCCGGCGCCGCCGCCTGCGCGGTGGAGAACGTCGAGCAGTCCCGGCTGGTCAGCGGCCGGCGCGCCGAACTGCCGGGGCTGCGGCACCTGTGGCAGATCGACGCCGGCGCGATCGGCCAGCTCACCGTCGACGGCCGCTCCCTGCCGGACGCGCTGGTCACCTCCCGGCGCCAGTCGATGAGCCCGGACACCGTCGCGACGCTGATCTACACCTCTGGCACCACCGGACGCCCCAAGGGCTGCGTCCTCACGCACGGCAACTTCTTCGCCGAGGTCGACAACGCCACCGAACTGCTGCACCCGGTCTTCAGGTCGGTCAGCACCGAACCGGCGTCCACTCTGCTGTTCCTGCCGCTGTCGCACGTCTTCGGCCGGATGGTCGCGGTCGGCTGCCTGCGGGCCCGGGTCCGGCTCGGGCACGCGCCCAGCATCGCCACCGAGGACCTGCTCGCCGACCTCGCCGGCTTCAGGCCGACCTTCCTGCTGGCCATCCCGTACGTGCTGGAGAAGGTCTACAACACCGGCCGGGCCACCGCCGAGAAGCTCGGCCGGGCATCCTCCTTCGACCGCGCGGCCCGGATCGCCCAGCGCTACGGCGAGGCGACGGTCGCCCGGCAGGTCGGCACCGGTCCCGGCCCGTCGCTGGGCCTGCGGCTCGCGCACGCGCTGTACGATCCGCTGGTCTACCGCCGCATCCGGGCCGCGCTGGGCGGCAAGGTCCGCTACGCGATCTGCGGCGGGTCGCCGCTGGGCAAACGGCTCGCCGCCTTCTACGCCGGCGCCGGGGTGATGGTCTTCGAGGGGTACGGCCTCACCGAGACCACCGCGGCGGCCACCGTGACGCCCCCGCTGCGGCCCCGGCTCGGCACGGTCGGCTGGCCGCTGCCCGGCACCGCAGTGCGCATCGCCGCCGACGGCGAGGTGCTGCTGCGCGGCGGGCAGGTCTTCGCCGGGTACTGGAACGACGAGGGCGCCGGAGTGCCGCAGATCGGCGGCTGGTTCCCAACCGGGGACATCGGCCGGCTGGACGAGGACGGCTATCTGACGATCACCGGCCGCAAGAAGGAGATCCTGATCACCGCGGGCGGCAAGAACGTGGCCCCCGCGCCGCTGGAGGACCGGGTGCGGGCCCACCCGCTGGTCGGCCAGTGCATGGTGGTCGGCGACAACCGGCCCTTCGTGGGCGCGCTGATCACCCTGGAGGCCGACGGGCTGACGCACTGGCAGCGCATGCACCGCAAGGAGGAGCTGCGGCCGTCCGAACTGGTCGCGGACCCGGAGCTGCTGGCCGACCTCCAGAAGGCGGTGGACGAGGCGAACTCGACGGTGTCGCAGCCCGAGTCCATCCGCCAGTTCTCGGTGCTGCCGGTGGACTTCACCGAGGAGGCCGGGCACCTGACGCCGTCGCTGAAGCTGAAGCGGGCCGCGATCGCGCGGGACTTCGCGCCGCAGATCGAGGAGCTGTACCGGCGCCGCAGGTAGGCGCGGAGGGCGGCCGGCGCTGGTCGGGCCGGCCCGGGCGCCGAGGGACCATCAGGACACTCGGCGGCCCACCACGGCACACCACGCCACACCGCGGCACACAAAGGCAGGGGCCCCGCACAGGTGCGGGGCCCCTTGGTAGTGCTTACAGGTTCTGGGCGCGATGTGCGCCCAGCTTCCAGACCGGTGAGAACTAGTTGGCGGGGGTGACGTTCTCCGCCTGCGGGCCCTTCGGGCCCTGCGTGACGTCGAACGTCACGGGCTGGTTCTCCTCGAGCGAACGGAAGCCGGACGCGTTGATCGCGGAGTAGTGGACGAAGACATCCGGGCCGCCGCCGTCCTGGGCGATGAAGCCGAAGCCCTTTTCAGCGTTGAACCACTTGACGGTTCCGGTAGCCATAAAGCCCTCCTTGGGCCCAAAGGGTTGCCCTGCTCCAGAACCTGCAAGAGAGATCTGAAAACTACAAAAGCCCGCGGGTTACATGCTCCGCAGGCTTTGTACTGCAAGGAAACCAAACTGCAACTTGCGGCGAGCCTAGCATGTGGGGTGTCGCCAGGGAAGGGTCGCAAGATCCATGTTCCCCGGGCCGTGCGGCACGCCCGGAGCCCCCCGCCGCAGGGGCTCCGGGAACCAGGAGTAGCGTCCGCCATATGGACACATCGGCGCATGACGACGGCAGCGGTCCGGTCCGGCCCCGGGTCGGCCACATCCAGTTCCTGAACTGCGTGCCCCTGTACTGGGGGCTGGCCAGAACCGGTGCCCTGCTCGACCTGGAGCTGACGAAGGACACCCCGGAGAAGCTCAGCAGCCAGCTGGTCGAGGGCGCTCTCGACATAGGGCCCGTCACCCTCATGGAGTACCTCAAGCACGCCGACCAGCTCATCGCCCTGCCCGACATCGCGGTCGGCTGCGACGGCCCGGTGATGTCCTGCGTGATCGTCTCCCAGCTCCCGCTGGAGCGGCTGGACGGCGAGCGGGTCGCTCTCGGCTCCACCAGCCGCACGTCCGTCCGCCTGGCCGAGCTGCTGCTCAGCGAGCGCTACGGCGTCCGCCCCGACTACTACCGCTGCCCGCCCGACCTGGCCCTGATGATGCAGGAGGCGCAGGCGGCGGTGCTCATCGGTGACGCCGCGCTGCGCGCCTCGCTGCACGACGCGCCGCGCCTGGGCCTGGAGGTGCACGACCTGGGCCTGATGTGGAAGGAGTGGACCGGGCTGCCGTTCGTCTTCGCGATCTGGGCCGCCCGGCGCGACTACTTCGCCGACCACCCGGAGGCCGTGCGCGAGGTGCACCGCGCCTTCCTCGCCTCCCGCGACCTGTCGCTGGAGGAGGTCACCAAGGTCGCCGAACAGGCCGCCCGCTGGGAGGCGTTCGACGAGACGCTGCTGCGGCGCTACTTCACCACGCTCGACTTCTCGCTCGGCCCGGAGCAGCTGACGGGCATCGCCGAGTTCGCCAAGCGCGTCGGCTTCCCCCCGGAGGCCCGGGTCGAACTCCTCCCGTAGGCAGCGGCCGGGGCGCGCGGGACGGCCCCCGCGGAAGGCCGCGAACTCGCCCCGGTGAAGCTCGCCTTGGCCTTGCGGTGCCGGGAACCGGGGGCTGCACCCGTCACGTCCTCCCCTGTAAGTTGATGCCCGAATCAGGGAGCCACGGGGGTAGGCCCTGCGGCACGCGTTCGATGAGGAGTCAAGCCGCTATGGCTAATGTGAACGTCACTTACCAGGACATGCGCGACGCGGCCACCAAGCTGCGCAGCGGCCAGCACGAGATCACCGAGAAGCTGCACACGCTGCAGAAGTACGTGCAGGACCTGGTCAACGGCGGCTACGTGACGGACCGCTCCTCGAAGCAGTTCGAGTCGTCCTACAACGAGTTCAACACCGGTGCCACCAAGACCATCGAGGGTCTGGACGGCCTGGGCAAGTACCTGGAGTCCGCGGCCGACGCGTTCCAGCAGGCGGACGAGCAGCTCGCCAAGGGCCTCGGCGGCCACTGAGCCCCAGCCGTCCCGCACCCGGCGGGTACGGACCGGGCGCCGCGGCGGATGCTCCTTCCGCCGCGGCGCCCGTGTGTCCGGGGCCGTGGACGCCCGGCGCCCGACCGGTCCCTTCACGGGCGCCGCGGACCGCTGGCGTACGCTGGCCTGGTCCGATCCACCCCTGAGAAGGGACCGCCCCGGTGACTCCTCCCAACTCCCCGGCCGCCCCGGCGAGCGACATCGCAGCCGTCCTCGACCGCGCCGCCGCAGGCGGCAGGATCACCGCGGAGGAGGCGCTCGACCTGTACCGCGACGCCCCGCTGCACGCGCTCGGCGCCGCCGCCGACGCGTCCCGGCGCCGCCGCTACGCGGGGACCGAACACATCGCGACGTACATCATCGAGCGCAACATCAACTACACGAACGTCTGCGTGACGGCGTGCAAGTTCTGCGCGTTCTACGCGGCGCCCAAGGACACCGCGAAGGGCTGGACCCGCGGGCTCGACGACATCCTGCGGCGCTGCGCCGAGACCGTCGAACTCGGCGGCACCCAGATCATGTTCCAGGGCGGCCACCACCCCGACTACGGCGTGGAGTACTACGAGGAGCACTTCTCCGCGATCAAGCGGGAGTTCCCCCAGCTCGTGATCCACTCCCTCGGCGCCTCCGAGATCGAGCACATGGCCAAGATCTCCGGGGTCAGCGCCGAGGAGGCGATCCGCCGGATCCACGCGGCCGGCCTCGACTCCTTCGCGGGCGCCGGCGCCGAGCTGCTGCCCGAGCGGCCGCGCAAGGCCATCGCCCCGCTCAAGGAGTCCGGCGAGCGCTGGCTGGAGATCATGGAGACGGCGCACCGGCTCGGTGTGGAGTCCACGTCCACGATGCTGATGGGCACCGGCGAGACCAACGCCGAGCGCATCGAGCACCTGCGGATGATCCGCGACGTGCAGGACCGCACCGGCGGCTTCCGGGCGTTCATCCCGTACACCTACCAGCCGGAGAACAACCACCTGAAGGGCCAGACGCAGGCGACGCTCTTCGAGTACCTGCGGATGATCGCGATCGCGCGGCTGTTCCTCGACAACGTCGCCCACATCCAGGGGTCCTGGCTGACCACCGGCAAGGAGGTGGGCCAGCTCTCGCTGCACTACGGCGCGGACGACCTCGGCTCGGTCATGCTGGAGGAGAACGTCGTCTCCTCGGCCGGCGCCAAGCACCGCTCCAACCGGATGGAGCTCATCCATCTCATCCGGGCCGCTGGCCGCGTCCCCGCGCAGCGCGCCACCACCTACGAGCACCTGGTGGTGCACGACGACCCGGCGAACGACCCGGTCGACGACCACGTGGTCTCGCACCTGTCCTCGACCGCGATCGAGGGCGGCACGGCGCACCCCGAGCTGAAGCTGCTCGCCGGCGATCGCTGAGGCCCCCGTGCTGAGCCTGCACGCCGCGGACGCGGTCGAGCCCGGCGGCGGTCGGCCGCCGGTCACCGGCGGCGCCGTGCTGGTGGACGGCGACCGGATCGCGGCCGTCGGCCCGCTGGAGGAACTGGCCGCGGCGCACCCCGCGGCCCGGGTGCGCGCCTGGACCGGCACCGTGCGGGCCGGGCGGGCCGAGGCCGCGCCGCAGGTGCTCGCGGCGGTGCCCGCCGGTGACTCCCGCGAGCGGGGCGAGGCCGTGCGCCGCGCGGTGCACGGCCTGCTGACCCGCGGCGTGACGGCCGTGACCGGGGAGATCGCCGACCCGGTGGTCCGTGCGGCCGTCGCCCGTAGCGGGCTGCGCCGCGAGGCCGCCTCAGGGCTGGCCGCCGGTGCCCGCGCCGACCTGGCCGTCTTCGCGCCCGACGGCTCGTGCGTCGCCACGATCCTGGCCGGCCGCCTCGTCCACCGCAGGGCGTGACCGGCCGCGACGAGACCGGCGCCGGGCCCGGATCGGCGCGCCCGCACCGGCGCGCGTCGGCGCGCGCCCGGGGTGCGCGCGGCGGCGGCGCACGGCATGCATAGGCTAGGGACGTGACGCGAGCCTCTCTGGACAAGAAACCGCGGGACGTCGCCGCGATGTTCGACGACGTCGCGGCCAAGTACGACCTGACGAACGACGTGCTGTCGCTCGGCCAGACGCGTCTGTGGCGCCGGGCCGTCGCGCAGGCGCTGGACGTGCGGCCGGGGGAGCGGGTCCTGGACCTGGGCGCCGGAACGGCCACGTCCTCGCTGCCGTTCGTCGCCGCGGGCGCGACCGTCGTGCCGTGCGACTTCTCCCTCGGGATGCTGCGCGAGGGGAAGAAGCGCCACCCCGAACTGCCGCTCACCGCCGGGGACGCGACCCGGCTGCCGTTCGCCGACGGCGTGTTCGACGCCGCCACCATCTCCTTCGCACTGCGCAACGTGCACGACACGGAAGCCGCGCTGCGCGAGATGCTGCGCGTGGTGAAGCCCGGCGGGCGCCTGGTGATCTGCGAGTTCAGCCACCCGACGTACGGGCCGTTCCGCACCGTCTACACCGAGTACCTGATGCGGGCGCTGCCGCCGGTCGCCAAGTCGGTCAGCAGCAACCCCGACGCGTACGTGTACCTCGCCGAGTCGATCCGGGCCTGGCCCGACCAGCGCGCGCTGGCCGGACTGCTGAAGGGCGCCGGCTGGGGACAGGTCGCCTGGCGGAACCTGACCGGCGGCATCGTGGCGCTGCACCGCGGGCGGAAAGCGGCCGCGTAGCGCGGGGAAGCGGTCATTCCGGCAGCGGAACGCGGAACTGCCCCTCTACGCTGCGGTGTCTGAGGGGAGGAAGCGTCCCCGTTTCGTCCCCGGAGTGGCCCATGTCGTACTGCCCGGCGTGCGGAGACGTCGCCCCCTCCGAGGCGGACACCCGCGCGGACACCCGCTCCTGCGCGCGCTGCGGCACGGAGTTGACGGCGCCGCCTCCCGCCCACGCACCCGCGCCGCCCACCCACGCACCTACGCCCCTGCCCCCGTCCCCGCCGCCCGGGACGCCGGTCGTGGCCGGACCGGCGGGGACCTCGCCCGCCGCGTTGTTCCTGCGCCGGACCCTCACCGGCCGCTGGGACGTGGCCGCCCGGGCCGCCGTGGTGCCCGCGCTGTGGTTCGTCGCGCTCGCCGTGGTGATCTCCGTCTGGTCCGGCGCGTCGGTGCACCACTCCGGCGTGGACTTCCTCACCCGGACCCGGGTGGCGCTGGCCCTGCTGCTCACCGGCATCGGCGGGAGACTCGACCTCACCACCCGCTTCGAGAACTTCCCCGACAGCGGCTCCGCGTTCGGCGACTCCTACGGCTCCTCGGGGCTCTCGGACTCCAGCTTCACCACCCTCCATTCCACGTTCTCGGTGACCGCCCTCGCGATGTCCCTGCTGTGGGTGGGCTCGCTGTTCGTAGCGCTGCGCAGGATGCGCACGCGCGCCACCGGAGCGGGAGCCGGCGCGGGCGCGGGTGCCGAGGGCGCGAACCCTCCGGCGGAGGCGGCCCGTTGGGGTGCCGCCGAGGCCGCCGTGCGGGTCGCGCTGCTGGCCGCGGCCACCGCACTCGTCCTCGGTCTGGCCGCCCGACCGCACGTGCGCGAGGAGCACCTGACCACCCGGCCGGCCCTGCTCACGCTGTGGGCGTTCCTGATCAGCCTGGCCACCGCCCTGCTCACACTCTGCGCGCCGGACGTCCGCCGGTGGCTGGCGGAGCGGCCGGGCCTCGCGGCCACGACCCGTGCCCTGGTCACGGCGTTGCTCGCGCTGCTGGTCACCGTCGCCCTCGCGGGGGCGGTGGTCTTCGTGGTGGTCGGGGCCGATGTCTCCGACACCAGCGGCTGGGGCGTCGCCTTCGCCGCGCTGTTCGTGCTCAACCTCGGTGTCTCCGGTCTGGGTCTGGGCTGGGGCGCACCGTTCCGGATGGACGCGAACAACGGTTCGGGGAGCTCCTCCCACTTCTCGTACGGCCTGTCGGACCTCGGGCACGTCTGGCACGGCTGGGCCACCGCCGGCGCGGTCGCCGGCGGCCTGGTGTGCGCGCTGGTGCTCGGGGTGCTGGCGGTCCGCCGGTCCGCGGACCGGCTCGAACAGTTCCTCGTCGCGGGCCTGTTCACCGCGCTGTTCACGGCGCTGACCGCGTTCGGCGGGCTGTCGACCGACGGCGCCGGCACGCTCGTCGCGGTCGGCGCCGGCAGCGGGCACATCACGTACGCGACGAGCGTGCCGGAGGCCCTGATGTTCGCGCTGCTGTGGTCGTGCGGCGGTGTCCTGGTCGGGCCGTACGTGGCGCGGGCGCTGCGCGGCTTTCTGCCGGCGCCGGTGCCCGGCGCGCACGCCCCCGGGGGGACGGCGGCCGGAACCGGCGCGGATCCGGGCGGCGTCGCGCACCTTCTCCGGCCGCCGCGGCAGCCGGCGGTGCCCGCCCCGCCCATGCCCGGGCGGCCGCCGCTGCCGCCCCAGGGCGGGCCAGTCGAGCCGACCGTGCACGACCTCGGCATCGTCCAGCCGCCCCGGCTCAATGAGCCGCCCGGGCCGGGGAAGCCGCCCGGCCACCGCTGACGGCACACGGGACCCTCCCCGGCCGTCCGCTGCCGCCGCTCCGCGCCCCTCCCGGCGGGGACCCGGGCGTCCGGAATGGCGCCGCCCAGGAGAGCCGCCGACGCGCGGCCGCGGGTCGCCTCATACACTCGACCGCATCGTGCAGCAGCAACACCCCCTCGCCGAAACGGGAGAGCCCACCGTGACCGACACCGCCGCCCTGTCCGAGCGCAGCGCCGATGTGATCGTCGTCGGCGCCGGGCCCGCGGGTTCGACGACCGCGTACTACCTGGCGAAGGCGGGACTGGACGTCCTGCTCCTGGAGAAGACCGCCTTCCCGCGGGAGAAGGTCTGCGGCGACGGCCTCACGCCGCGCGCCACCAAGCAGCTCGTGTCGATGGGCATCGACATCTCCGAGGAGGCGGGCTGGCTGCGCAACAAGGGCCTGCGCATCATCAGCGGCGGCATGCGCCTGCAGATGGACTGGCCGGACCTGGCCGCGTACCCGAACTACGGACTGGTGCGCAAGCGCGAGGACTTCGACGAGCTGCTGGCCCAGCAGGCGGTGAAGGCCGGCGCCCGGCTGTACGAGCGCTGCAACGTCGGCGCGCCCGTCCTGGAGGAGCGCACGGGCCGGATCACCGGCGTGCAGGCCAAGCTGGGCGAGGAGAAGACCCCGGTCACCTTCCACGCGCCGCTGGTCGTCGCCGCGGACGGCAACTCCACCCGGCTGTCGCTCGCGATGGGCCTGCACCGGCGTGAGGACCGGCCGATGGGCGTGGCGGTCCGTACGTACTTCACGTCACCGCGGCACGAGGACGACTACCTGGAGTCGTGGCTGGAGCTGTGGGACCGCCGCGGCGCTCAGCCGCGCCAACTCCCGGGCTACGGCTGGATCTTCGGCCTGGGCGACGGCACCTCGAACGTGGGCCTGGGCATCCTCAACTCCTCGTCGGCGTTCCGCGAGCTGGACTGGCGCGAGGTCCTCAAGGCGTGGGTCGCCTCGATGCCGGAGGACTGGGGCTACACCCCGGAGAACATGACGCAGCCGATCCGCGGCGCCGCGCTCCCGATGGCCTTCAACCGCCAGCCGCACTACACCCGCGGCCTGCTGCTGGTCGGCGACGCCGGCGGCCTCGTCAACCCGTTCAACGGCGAGGGCATCGCCTATGCGATGGAATCCGGTCAGCTCGCCGCGGACGTCATCACGCAGGCGCACGCCCGCGCGACCGCCGGGCAGCGCGAACTTGCCCTGCAGAACTACCCGCGCATCCTCAAGGACACCTACGGCGGCTACTACACGCTGGGCCGCGCGTTCGTGAAGCTCATCGGCAACCCGAAGGTGCTGCAGATGTGCACCCAGCGCGGTCTGACCCACCCGATGCTGATGAAGTTCGCCCTGAAGCTGCTGGCGAACCTGACCGACCCGACCGGCGGCGACGCGATGGACCGCGTCATCAACGGACTGACGAAGATCACTCCGAGCGCCTGACGACGCGGCCGCCCGGTGCGCCCGGGCGGGATCGTGGAGGCCGCCGCACGCCACTCCCCAGGGAGAGCGGCGGCCACCTGTCAGGTCACAGGACCCGGACCGCCCAGTCGGGCATGTAGTCGGCCAGCTGGTGGATGCCCACCGGCGTCGACGGGTTCGCCGCGTCGAGGTACTGGCCGTTCCCGATGAAGACGCCCACGTGGTAGGCGCTGCCCTCGCCGCCCCAGAAGATGAGGTCGCCGGGCTGGAGGGCGGATATCGACACCGGGGTGCCGACGGTGGACTGCTCCTGCGAGGTGCGCGGCAGGGTCACGCCGACGCTGCCGAAGGCGGCCTGGGTGAGCCCGGAGCAGTCGTAGGAGCCCGGACCGGTCGCGCCGTACACGTACGGCTTGCCGATCTGGGACTTCAGGAACGCGATGAGCTGGCCGGCCTTGCCGGACGAGGCCGGCGCGGCGGTGGTGACCGAGCTCGTGGTGGTCGCGGCGAGCGTCGTGACGCTCAGCGGCGCGCGCTGCTCGGAGCGTGAGGCGGCGGCCTGGGCGGCGGCCCGCTCCTTCGCGGCCTGCGCCGCGGCCTTCTTCTTCGCGGCAGCGGCGTCGGCGGCCTTCTTCTCGGCGGCCGCCTTCTTGGCGTCGGTCGCGGCCTGCTGCTTGGCGGCGGCGAGCGAGACGTCGATGGCGTCCTGCTGCAGCGCGGCGGCGGCCTGGCGGGCGGTGGCGACGGTGGACAGCGTTGTCGTCGCCGCCGCGGGAACGACCGCCTGCGGTGCGTGGGCGCCGACCGGCGCCGAGTGGTGCGTGTTGTCGGCCATGGCCGGAGCGGCCGCGCCGCCGAGAGCGAGCGCGCTGACGACACCGCCGACGAGTCCGGCCCTGCGCGTCCACTTGGCGTCGCGGGGCGCCGCATGCCGTCGGCGGCCTGTATGGGTATGCGAATCGGACATCGTCGTCCGTGGTGTGTTCGGGGACATGCGTCTCTGGCTATCAGGAACGAATGGTTCCGTTCAACAAAGGTGGGATGCGCCACAGTTGACGTGCTCACGGCTCAATTGCCCGATTCGGGATCTTCGTTGCGCGTTGCTTTGGTCCGTTTTCAGCCCTCCGGTTACGTATGCGCTCGTGCACGCTTTCACGCGCGTGATTCCCGTCGGTTTCCGGTCGTTCGGTGGTCCGCCGAGGGTCGGACGTGGCGCTATCACGGGGTCCGGTCCAGAGCGAATTTGCCTCGAACGATGATCACTTGATAATGCGCGGAGTAGGCTGACCAGCAGGAACGGCCTCGATTGTGACGCGAAGTGATCGTTTGGGCCGCATCTGCCACATGATCACCGCTCATCCGACTTCATGATCGTTCGCCAGGTGGTGGAGATCACAAAGCTCGTCTCTACCCCCGTGTCGCAGATCACAGACCGGGAGGCATAGGATGCAGGCGACTTGGGCTTGTGAACTGCCTCACATAGACGCGATCTTCGTGTTTTCGTGACGCAGCACAGACCGGAAGTCACGGTCCGTGCATATCAGTCACTGTCGACTGGAAGGAGCGGGGGACGGTGAACGCCTACGCGCCCATCCTCGTGCTGGGAGGCCTCGCGGCCGGGTTCGCGATCTTCTCCGTGGTGACGGCTTCGATCGTCGGGCCCAAGCGGTACAACCGGGCCAAGTTGGAAGCGTACGAGTGCGGCATCGAGCCCACTCCGACGCCGGCCGGCGGCGGCCGGTTCCCGATCAAGTACTACCTGACGGCGATGCTCTTCATCGTCTTCGACATCGAGATCGTCTTTCTCTATCCCTGGGCCGTCACCTTCGACCGGCTGGGGATGTTCGGGCTCGTCGAGATGCTCCTGTTCGTCCTCACCGTCTTCGTCGCCTACGCGTACGTGTGGCGCCGCGGCGGCCTGGAGTGGGACTAGCGGACGGCTGACGAGGAGATCAGGAGACCGAGGAGACCAGGAGCCAACCCATGGGTATCGAAGAGAAACTGCCGAGCGGATTCCTGCTCACGACGGTCGAGACCGCGGCGGGGTGGGTCCGAAAGGCGTCGGTCTTCCCGGCCACGTTCGGTCTCGCCTGCTGCGCCATCGAGATGATGACGACCGGCGCGGGGCGGTACGACATGGCCCGGTTCGGCATGGAGGTCTTCCGCGGCTCGCCGCGGCAGGCCGACCTGATGATCGTCGCGGGCCGGGTGAGCCAGAAGATGGCGCCGGTGCTGCGGCAGGTCTACGACCAGATGCCGAACCCCAAGTGGGTCATCTCGATGGGCGTCTGCGCCTCCAGCGGCGGGATGTTCAACAACTACGCCATCGTGCAGGGCGTCGACCACATCGTGCCGGTCGACATCTATCTGCCCGGCTGCCCGCCGCGGCCCGAGATGCTGCTGGACGCGATCCTCAAGCTGCACGAGAAGATCCAGCACGCCCCCCTCGGCGTCAACCGCGAAGCGGCCGCCCGCGAGGCGGAGGAAGCGGCCCGCAAGGCGCTCCCCACGATCGAGATGAAGGGGCTGCTGCGATGAGCGACGCACCCGGGACCCCGAACGGCAACCACCTGCCGACGCAGCGCGACGACACCGGCGAGGTCGTCGGCGTCCGCCACGGCATGTTCGGTGCCAACAACGGCGGCGACACCTCCGGGTACGGCGGCCTGGTCCGCACCGTACGGCTGCCCGGCCCGTCCAGCCGGCCCTACGGCGGCGTCTTCGACGAGATCGCCGACGAGCTCGAGGGCGCGCTCGAGGAGCAGGGACTGGTCGCGGGCAACGCGATCGAGAAGGTCGTCGTCGACCGCGGCGAGATCACCTTCCACATCGCCCGCGAGCACCTGCTCCAGGTCGCCAGGACCCTGCGCGACGACCCGGCGCTGCGCTTCGAGCTGTGCACCGGCGTCAGCGGGGTGCACTACCCGTCCGACAAGGGCCGGGAGCTGCACGCCGTCTACCACCTGCGCTCGGTGACCCACGGCCGGCTGATCAGGCTGGAGACGAGCGCCCCCGACGCCGACCCGCACGTGCCGTCCCTGGTCTCGGTGTACCCGACGAACGACTGGCACGAGCGCGAGACGTACGACTTCTTCGGCATCGTCTTCGACGGCCACCCGGCGCTGACGCGGATCATGATGCCGGACGACTGGCCCGGCCACCCGCAGCGCAAGGACTACCCGCTCGGCGGGATCCCCGTCGAGTACAAGGGCGCCCAGATTCCGGCTCCCGACCAGCGGAGGTCGTACAGCTGATGTCCACCCACAGCACACCCGGCACCCCCCACGCCCCCGCGCAGGCGGCCGAGCGGGAGACCACCGAGGGCCGGGTCTTCACCGTCACCGGCGGCGACTGGGACGAACTCGCCGAGACCGTCGGCAAGGCGGACGACGAGCGGATCATCGTCAACATGGGTCCGCAGCACCCGTCCACCCACGGCGTGCTGCGGCTGATCCTGGAGATCGACGGCGAGACGGTCACCGAGGCCCGCGCGGGCATCGGCTACCTGCACACCGGCATCGAGAAGAACATGGAGTTCCGCACGTGGACCCAGGGGTCCACGTTCGTGACGCGCATGGACTACCTCACGCCGCTGTTCAACGAGACCGCGTACTGCCTGGCCGTGGAGCGGCTGCTCGGCATCACCGACACGGTGCCGGACCGGGCGAGCGTCATCCGCGTGATGCTCATGGAGCTCAACCGGATCTCCTCGCACCTGGTCTGCATCGCCACCGGCGGCATGGAGCTCGGCGCCACCACGATCATGATCTACGGCTTCCGCGACCGGGAGATGATCCTCGACATCTTCGAGCTCGTCACCGGCCTGCGGATGAACCACGCGTACGTCCGCCCCGGCGGCCTCGCCCAGGACCTGCCGCCCGGCGCGGTCGACCAGGTCCGGGAGTTCATCAAGAAGTTCCGCAAGAACCTGCCGGAGTACGACAAGCTCGCCACCGGCAACCCCATCTTCAAGGGCCGCATGCAGGACGTCGGCTACCTGGACCTGTCCGGCTGCATGGCGCTCGGCGCCACCGGCCCGATCCTGCGGGCCACCGGGCTGCCGCACGACCTGCGCAAGACCGACCCGTACTGCGGCTACGAGACCTACGAGTTCGAGGTGCCGACCGCCGACACCTGCGACTCCTACGGTCGCTTCCTGGTCCGGCTGCACGAGATGGAACAGAGCCTGCGGATCGTCGAGCAGTGCCTGGACCGGCTGGAGCCCGGCCCGGTCATGGTCGAGGACAAGAAGATCGCCTGGCCCGCCCAGCTCGCCCTCGGCCCCGACGGCATGGGCAACTCGCTCGACCACATCAAGAAGATCATGGGCACCTCCATGGAGGCCCTGATCCACCACTTCAAGCTCGTCACCGAAGGCTTCCGGGTCCCGCCCGGCCAGGCGTACGCCGCGGTGGAGTCCGCGAAGGGCGAGCTGGGCGTGCACGTCGTCAGCGACGGCAGCACCCGCCCCTACCGGGTCCACTTCCGCGACCCCTCCTTCAGCAATCTGCAGTCCATGGCGGCGATGTGCGAGGGCGGCCAGGTCGCCGACGTCATCGTCGCGGTGGCGTCCATCGACCCCGTGATGGGAGGTGTCGACCGATGAGTGCCGAAGTGTCCCTGGGAATCCCGGAGATGCCCGCACCGGACTACCCGGCCGACGTCCGGGCCCGGTTGGAGACCGACGCCCGCGAGGTGATCGCCCGCTACCCCGGATCGCGCAGCGCCCTGCTGCCGCTGCTGCACCTGGTGCAGTCCGAGGAGGGGTACGTCACCCGGACCGGCATCCGCTTCTGCGCAGAGATGCTGGACCTCACCACCGCCGAGGTCACCGCGGTCGCCACCTTCTACACCATGTACCGCCGCAAGCCGAGCGGCGACTACCAGGTCGGGGTGTGCACCAACACGCTGTGCGCGGTGATGGGCGGGGACGCCATCTTCGACGAGCTCAAGCAGCACCTCGGGGTCGGCAACGACGAGACCACCGCCGACGGCAAGGTCACGCTGGAGCACATCGAGTGCAACGCGGCCTGCGACTACGCGCCCGTGGTGATGGTCAACTGGGAGTTCTTCGACAACCAGACCCCGGAGTCCGCGAAGGCGCTGGTCGACGACCTGATCGCCGGCCGCGAGGTGCGCCCGACCCGCGGCGCCCCGCTCTGCGGCTACAAGGAGACCGCCCGGATCCTGGCCGGCTTCCCCGACGAGCGCGAGGGCGCCGTCGAGGCGAGCGGCGGCGCCGGACCGGCCTCGCTGGCCGGCCTGAAACTGCACCGCGGCGAAGCCGCCGGGGCCCGCGTCGTCCCGCAGCGCGCGGAGTCGCCGGCCGGCGAGGGCGCCGGCTACGGCCCGGTCTCGCCCGCCGAGCACGCGAGTTCGCACGACGCCCCGCAGCAGTCCGCGGTCTCCGACCCGGACAACCCGGCGGGACCGGTCACCGAGGAGGACGGCGAGTGATGACCGTGGAACCGGCCGAGAAGCTGCTCGCGCCCGTCCTTTCCGCGTTCTGGGACGACCCGCGTTCATGGACGCTGGACACCTACCGCAGGCACGAGGGCTACCAGGCGCTGACCAAGGCCCTGGCCATGGCGCCCGACGACGTGATCGCCTACGTCAAGGACTCCGGGCTGCGCGGCCGCGGCGGCGCCGGCTTCCCGACCGGCATGAAGTGGCAGTTCATCCCGCAGGGCGACGGCAAACCGCACTACCTGGTGGTCAACGCGGACGAGTCGGAGCCGGGGACCTGCAAGGACATCCCGCTGCTCTTCGCCAACCCGCACTCCCTCATCGAGGGCATCGTGATCGCGTGCTGGGCCATCCGCTCGCACCATGCCTTCATCTACCTCCGCGGTGAGACCGTGCCCGTCCTGCGCCGCCTGCACGAGGCGGTGCGCGAGGCGTACGCGGCCGGCTACCTCGGCAAGAACATCAAGGGCAGCGGCTTCGACCTGGAGCTCACCGTGCACGCCGGGGCCGGCGCGTACATCTGCGGTGAGGAGACCGCGCTGCTGGACTCCCTGGAGGGCCGGCGCGGCCAGCCGAGGCTCCGGCCGCCCTTCCCCGCCGTCGAGGGGCTCTACGCCTGCCCCACTGTGGTGAACAACGTCGAGTCCATCGCGTCGGTTCCCGCCATCATCAACCGGGGCAAGGAGTGGTTCCGGTCGATGGGCAGCGAGAAGTCCCCGGGCTTCACGCTCTACTCGCTGTCCGGGCACGTGGCCCGGCCCGGCCAGTACGAGGGCCCGCTCGGCATCACCCTGCGCCAGCTCCTGGAGATGGGCGGCGGCATGCGCCCCGGCCACCGGCTGAAGTTCTGGACGCCGGGTGGCTCGTCGACCCCGATGTTCACCGACGAGCACCTCGACGTGCCGCTGGACTACGAGGGCGTCGGCGCCGCCGGGTCGATGCTCGGCACCAAGGCCCTGCAGTGCTTCGACGAGACCACCTGCGTGGTGCGGGCGGTCACCCGGTGGACCGAGTTCTACGCCCACGAGTCCTGCGGCAAGTGCACACCGTGCCGTGAGGGGACCTACTGGCTCGTGCAGTTGCTGCGGGACATCGAGGCCGGCAAGGGCCGGCCCGAGGACCTCGACAAGCTCAACGACATCGCCGACAACATCAACGGCAAGTCCTTCTGCGCGCTGGGCGACGGCGCCGCCGCCCCGATCTTCTCCTCCCTGAAGTACTTCCGCGCGGAGTACGAGGAGCACATCGCAGGCAAGGGCTGCCCGTTCGACCCGGCCCGCTCCACCGCCTGGGCCGACAAGTCCCGTACGGAGGTCAACGCGTGACCGTCACTACCAACGCACCCGCCGGGGGCGGGCAGGCGGTGCCGCCCGACGACCTGATCTCCGTCACGATCGACGGCATCGCGGTCTCCGTCCCCAAGGGCACCCTGGTCATCAGGGCCGCGGAGCTGCTCGGGATCGAGATCCCGCGGTTCTGCGACCACCCCCTGCTCGACCCGGCCGGTGCCTGCCGCCAGTGCATCGTGGAGATCGAGGGCCAGCGCAAGCCCGTCGCCTCCTGCACCATCACCTGCACCGACGGCATGGTGATCAGCACCCAGCTCACCTCGCCGGTGGCCGAGAAGGCGCAGCGCGGCGTGATGGAGCTGCTGCTGATCAACCACCCGCTGGACTGCCCGGTCTGCGACAAGGGCGGCGAGTGCCCGCTGCAGAACCAGGCGATGCAGGTCGGCGACCCGGACACCCGCTTCGAGGGCCGCAAGCGGACCTACCAGAAGCCGGTGCCGATCTCCGCCCAGGTGCTGCTGGACCGCGAGCGCTGCGTGCTGTGCGCGCGCTGCACCCGGTTCAGCAACCAGATCGCCGGCGACCCCATGATCGAACTGCTGGAGCGCGGCGCCCTGCAGCAGGTCGGGATCGGCGAGGGCGACCCCTTCGAATCGTACTTCTCCGGCAACACCATCCAGATCTGCCCGGTCGGCGCGCTCACCTCCGCCGCCTACCGGTTCCGCTCCCGCCCGTTCGACCTGGTCTCGTCGCCCTCGGTGTGCGAGCACTGCGCGATCGGCTGCGCGACCCGCACCGACCACCGGCGCGGCAAGGTCATGCGGCGGCTGGCCGCCGACGACCCCGAGGTGAACGAGGAGTGGCTGTGCGACAAGGGCCGGTTCGGCTTCCGCTACGCGCAGCGCCCCGAGCGCCTCGGCCAGCCGCTGGTCCGCGACCCCGACGGTGAACTGGTCCCGGCGAGCTGGCCCGAGGCGCTCGCCGCGGCCGCGGCCGGCCTGAGCGCCGCGCACGGCCGGGCGGCCGTGCTGGCCGGCGGCCGGGTCACCGTCGAGGACGCCTACGCCTACGGCAAGTTCGCCCGCGTGGCGCTCGGCACCAACGACGTCGACTTCCGGGCCCGGGCCCACTCCGCGGAGGAGGCCGACTTCCTGGCGGCCGCCGTCGCGGGACGCGGCGTGGACCTGCCGGGCGGCGGCGGACTCAGCCACCGGGCGCTGGAGCAGGCCCCGGCGGTGCTGCTCGCCGGCCTGGAGGCCGAAGAAGAGGCGCCCATCGTCTTCCTGCGGCTGCGCAAGGCCCACCGCGCGCACAAGCAGCAGTCCTACGCGTTGGCGACCCACGCCAGCCGCGGCCTGGAGAAGGCCGGCGGCATCCTGCTTCCCGCCGCCCCCGGCACCGAGCCGGAGTGGCTGGACGCGCTGGCCGGCGGTGTCGGCCTGGACGACGTAGGGCGGCAGGCCGCCGAGGCGCTGCGGGCGCAGGGCTCGGTCATCCTCGTCGGGGAGCGGCTCGCCGCGGTGCCCGGCGCGCTGACCGCCGTCATCCGGCTGGCCACCGCCAGCGGCGCCACCCTGGCGTGGATCCCGCGCCGGGCGGGCGAGCGCGGCGCGGTCGAGGCGGGCGCGCTGCCCGGTCTGCTGCCCGGCGGCCGTCCGGTCATCGACCCGCGGGCCCGCGAGGAGGTCGCCCGGGTGTGGGGCCTGCCCGCGCTGCCCACCCGCTTCGGCCGCGACACCGGCCAGATCCTCCAGGCCGCCGCGGCCGGGGAGCTGGCCGCGCTGGTCGTCGGCGGTGTCGAGGTCGCGGACCTGCCGGACCCGGCGCTGGCCCGCACCGCCCTGGACACGGTGGGCTTCCTGGTCAGCCTGGAACTGCGGCCCAGCGAGGTGACCGAGCGGGCCGACGTGGTGCTGCCGGTCGCGGCGGTCGCCGAGAAGGCCGGCACCTTCCTCAACTGGGAGGGCCGGGCGCGGATGTTCGAGGCCGCGATCAAGCCCGACCAGGCCACCACCCGGCACCAGCTCCCCGACGCGCGCGTGCTGACGATGCTCGCCGACGCGCTGGACGTGGCGCTCGGCCTGCCGGACGTACGGCACGCGCGGAGCGAACTCGACCGCCTCGGCGCCTGGTCGGGCGCGCGCGGCAGTGCGCCGCTGGAGTCCTCGGTGCCGCTGCCGCGGCCCGACCAGGGCCAGGCGGTGCTCGCCGGTCACCGGCTGATGCTGGACCGGGGCCTGCTGCAGGAGGGCGACGACGCGCTCGCCGCCACCCGGCACGCGGCCGTCGCCCGGCTGTCGGCGACCGCGGCCGCCGAGGCCGGCGTCGCGGACGGCGGGCTGCTCACCGTGACCGGCCCGGCCGGCAGCACCACGCTGCCGCTGGCGGTCACGCCGATGCCGGACCGGGTGGTCTGGCTGCCGCTGAACTCCGCCGGCGGCGGGGTCGCGTCGGACACCGGGGCCCTCCCGGGCCAGGTCGTCGGCATCGGCGCCCCTGCCGCCGCCGAGGAAAGCGCGGAGGTTACCCGATGAGCGCCCTGTTCACCGGCGGCAGCCAGCTCGCCGCCACCACGGAGAACCTCTCGTTCTTCGGCCACGACGTGTGGTGGCTGATCGTCATCAAGGCGGTCTTCTGCTTCGCGTTCGCGGTGGTCTCCGTGCTGTTCTCCATCGTGTGGGAGCGCAAGGTCGTGGCCTGGATGCAGCTGCGCATCGGCCCCAACCGGCACGGCCCCTGGGGCATGCTGCAGTCGCTCGCCGACGGCGTGAAGCTGATGTTCAAGGAAGACCTGATCGTCAAGCGGGCGGACAAGGTCGTCTTCATCATCGCGCCGATCGTCGCCACCATCCCGGCCGCGATGGCCTTCGCGGTGATCCCGTTCGGCCCGGCCGACGACGAGATCTCGATCTTCGGCCAGCGCACCGCGATGCAGCTCACCGACCTGCCGATCGGGATCCTCTACATCCTGGCCACCGCGTCGGTCGGCATCTACGGCATCGTGCTGGCCGGCTGGTCGTCCGGCTCGACGTACCCGCTGCTCGGCGGTCTGCGCGCGTCGGCCCAGATGATCTCCTACGAGATCGCGATGGGCCTGTCGTTCGCCGCGGTCTTCCTCTACTCCGGCTCGATGTCGACCTCGACGATCGTGGCCTCGCAGCACGACCGCTGGTACGTGATCCTGCTGCCGGTGTCGTTCCTGGTGTACATCGCCACGATGGTCGGCGAGACCAACCGCGCTCCGTTCGACATGCCGGAGTCCGAGGGCGACCTGGTCGGCGGCTTCAACACCGAGTACAGCTCGATCAAGTTCGCCCTGTTCATGCTCGCCGAGTACATGAACATGGTGACGGTCTCCGCGGTCGCCACGATCATGTTCCTCGGCGGCTGGCGGGCGCCCTGGCCGATCTCCACCTTCTGGGAGGGCGCCAACCACGGCTGGTGGCCGCTGCTCTGGTTCGTCGTCAAGAACCAGCTGCTGATGTTCGGCTTCATCTGGCTGCGCGGCGCGCTGCCCCGGGTCCGCTACGACCAGCTGATGAAGCTCGGCTGGAAGGTGCTCATCCCGGTCTCGATGGTCTGGCTGATGCTGGTGGCCGCGGTCCGCGCGATGCGCAACGAGAACTACGACTTCACCAAGATCGTGCTCTACATCGGCGGCGGGGTGCTGGCACTGCTGCTGCTCTCGCTGCTCGTGGACGTGTTCCGGGACCGCGAGGGGAAGCGCGCGGCCGAGGGCGGCGCGCTGGCGCCCCCGGACCGGTTCGACCCGATGGCGGGCGGCTACCCGGTGCCGCCCATGCCGGGACAGCAGGCGGAGAGGGTGCCGCGGCGCCCCAGCCGGTCGCAGGCCCAACTGGTGGGCGCGAACGGCGCATCCGATTCCGATGCCGCGGAGACGGAGAAGACGGAGGACGGCGATGCCTGAGTTCCTCGGCCCGGTCGCAGGCTTCGGCGTGACCTTCAAGGCCATGTTCAAGAAGCGTCTGACCGAGCAGTACCCGGAGTACAAGAAGCCCACCGCACCGCGGTTCCACGGTCGCCACCAGCTCAACCGGCACCCGGACGGACTGGAGAAGTGCGTCGGCTGCGAACTGTGCGCCTGGGCCTGCCCGGCCGACGCGATCTACGTGGAGGGCGCGGACAACACCGACGAGGAGCGCTACTCCCCGGGTGAGCGCTACGGCCGCGTCTACCAGATCAACTACGCCCGCTGCATCCTGTGCGGGCTGTGCATCGAGGCCTGCCCGACGCGGGCGCTGACGATGACCAACGAGTACGAACTCGCCGACTCCTCACGGGAGTCGCTGATCTTCACCAAGGAGCAGCTCCTCGCGGGCCTGGAGGAGGGCATGGTGGACTCACCGCACTCCATCTTCCCGGGCATGGACGAGGGCGACTACTACCGCGGTGAGGTCACCGAGGCGGCGCCGGGCACGGTCCGCCAGGTGGCGGTCTCCAAGGGCGAGAAGCCGGACGAGAACGTCGAGGGCGCCACGGAGAACGCCGGCGGCGCCGAGGGCGGCGGCGACGGCAAGCACGTGCCGACGGTCGACGGGGCCGGCACGCCGGCCGGAACGGGGGCCGAGGCATGATGACCGCCCTGTCCACCCTGGCGTCGTCGCCGGCCGTGCAGCTCGCCGCCACGACGTCACGGACCTCCACCGGCGAGGCCGTCCAGTTCTGGGTGCTCGCCACCATCGCGGTGCTCGGCGCACTGGGCACCGTGCTGATGAAGAAGTCCGTGCACAGCGCGCTGTCGCTGGCCGGGACGATGATCGTGCTCGCCGTCTTCTACCTGGCGCAGGGCGCGTACTTCCTGGGCATCGTGCAGATCGTCGTCTACACCGGCGCGATCATGATGCTCTTCCTCTTCGTCGTCATGCTGGTCGGCATCACCGCGGCGGACTCCCTCAAGGAGACGCTCAAGGGCCAGCGCTGGATGGCCGCGGGCTGCGGTATCGGGTTCGGCATCCTGCTGATCGCCGGCATCGGCAACGCCTCGCTGGACACCTTCGCGGGCGCCGGTCAGGCCAACTCCGGCGGCAACGTGCAGGGGCTGGCCCGGCTGGTGTTCACCAACTACGTGTGGGCGTTCGAGATCACCGGCGCCCTGCTGATCACGGCGGCCGTCGGCGCCATGGTGCTCACGCACCGCGAGCGCACGGAGGAGCGCCGCACCCAGCGCGAGCTGTCCGAGGCGCGCGTCAGGGACGGTCTGCAGGTCACGCCGCTGCCCCCGCCGGGCACCTACGCGCGGCACAACGCGGTGGACATCCCCGCGCTGCTGCCCGACGGTTCGACCTCCGACCTGTCCGTCAGTTCCACGCTGCGCGACCGCGGTCAGATCCGTGACGTGTCCACCGACGCGATGCGGCGGCTGGCCGCCCTGGACCAGAGCGCGGCGGAGTGGCTCGGGCGCAAGGGCCTGAAGGCCGAGGACGTCACCGGCGCCGGGGAGATCGCGACGTCCGCGTCCGACCGGGCCGAGGAGGGTGCCAAGTGAATCCGGCCAACTACCTGTATCTCGCGGCGCTGTTGTTCACCATCGGCGCCGCAGGCGTCCTGATCCGCCGCAACGCGATCGTGGTCTTCATGTGCGTGGAACTGATGCTGAACGCCTGCAACCTGGCGTTCGTCACCTTCTCCCGGATGCACGGCAACCTCGACGGGCAGGTGATCGCCTTCTTCACCATGGTGGTCGCCGCCGCCGAGGTGGTGGTCGGACTCGCGATCATCGTGTCGATCTTCCGTTCGCGCCACTCGGCCTCGGTCGACGACGCCAATCTCATGAAGCTGTAGAGGGGCTGCGACAGTGGAAACCCTGATCGGACTGCTCGTCGCGGCACCGCTGCTGGGCGCGGCCGTCCTGCTGATCGGCGGGCGGCGGCTCGACCGCAGCGGTCACCTGCTCGGCACGCTGCTCGCGCTGGTGTCCTTCGCCTTCGCGGTGGTGCTCTTCGCCGACATGCTGGGCAAGAGCGCGGACCACCGCACGCTGACCTCGACCCTGTTCACCTGGGTGCCGGTGGAGAGCTTCCAGGCCCAGGTCGGCTTCCAGCTCGACCAGTTGTCGATGACGTTCGTGCTGCTGATCACCGGTGTGGGCTCGCTGATCCACATCTACTCGATCGGCTACATGGAGCACGACGAGAACCGGCGGAAGTTCTTCGGCTTCCTCAACCTGTTCCTCGCGGCGATGCTGCTGCTGGTGCTGGCCGACAACTACTTCCTGCTGTACGCCGGCTGGGAGGGCGTGGGCCTCGCCTCGTACCTGCTCATCGGGTTCTGGCAGCACAAGCCGAGCGCGGCCACCGCGGCGAAGAAGGCGTTCCTGGTCAACCGGGTGGGCGACATCGGCCTGTCGGTGGCGATCATGCTGATGTTCACCACCTTCGGCTCGTTCACCTTCGCCGACGTGCTGCCCGCCGCCGCCAAGGCGGGTTCCGCGCAGCACGCCACGATCACCGGCATCGGCTTCATGCTGCTGCTCGCCGCGTGCGGCAAGTCGGCCCAGGTGCCGTTGCAGTCCTGGCTCGGCGACGCGATGGAGGGCCCCACTCCGGTGTCGGCCCTCATTCACGCCGCCACCATGGTGACCGCGGGCGTGTACCTCATCACCCGGTCCGGCGCGATCTTCAACGCCGCCCCGGACGCCCAGGTCGCGGTGGTCACCGTCGGGGCGGTCACGCTGCTCTTCGGTGCGATCGTCGGTTGTGCCAAGGACGACATCAAGAAGGCGCTGGCCGGCTCCACGATGTCGCAGATCGGCTACATGATCATGGCGGCCGGGCTCGGCCCGATCGGCTACGTCTTCGCGATCATGCACCTGGTCACCCACGGCTTCTTCAAGGCCGGGCTCTTCCTCGGCGCCGGTTCGGTCATGCACGGCATGAACGACGAGGTGGACATGCGCCGTTACGGCGGCCTGCGGAAGTTCATGCCGATCACCTTCGTCACCTTCGGCCTCGGCTACCTGGCGATCATCGGCTTCCCCGGCCTGTCCGGCTTCTTCTCCAAGGACAAGATCATCGAGGCGGCCTTCGCCAAGGGCGGCACCGAGGGCTGGATCCTCGGCGGCTGCGCGATGCTGGGCGCCGCGATCACCGCGTTCTACATGACGCGCGTGATGCTGATGACCTTCTTCGGCGAGAAGCGCTGGGTCCCGGACGCCGAGGGCCACGAGCCGCACCCGCACGAGTCGCCGTCGGTCATGACGATCCCGATGATCATCCTGGCCTTCGGTTCGGTCTTCGCCGGCGGCCTGTTCTCCCTCAACTCCCGGTTCGTGCACTGGCTGGAGCCGGTCACCGGGTACTCGGAGGGCGACTCGCCGGTCAGCACCGGCGCGGTCACCGCGGGCACGCTGGTCCTCCTGGTGGTGGGGGTGGGCATCGCCTGGCTGATGTACGGCAGGCGGCCGGTTCCGGCGGTCGCGCCGCGCGGCAGCCTGCTCACCCGGGCCGCCCGCCGGGACCTGCTGCAGGACGACTTCAACCACGTCGTCCTGGTCCGCGGCGGCGAGCACCTCACCCGCTCGCTGGTCTACCTCGACCACTCCCTGGTGGACGGCGTCGTCAACGGCACCGCGGCCTCGGTCGGCGGCCTCTCCGGCCGGCTGCGCAAGCTGCAGAACGGCTACGTCAGGTCGTACGCCGTGTCGATGCTCGGCGGTACCGCGGTGGTCGTCGCCGCGACCCTTCTGATGAGGGCGGTCTGAAAAAGCCATGGCAGACTCTTCTTTTCCCATCCTGACGGTCACCGCCGCGCTGCCGGCGGCGGGCGCGATCGTCACGGCTGCCGTGCCCGCCGCACGCAAGGCGGCCGCCCGGTACACGGCGCTGGCGTTCTCCCTCGGCACGCTGGTGCTGTCGCTGATCACGCTGTTCCGGTTCGACCCGCAGGGCGCCCGCTACCAGTTCACCGAGACGCACACCTGGGTGAAGAGCTTCGGGCTCCACTACGACCTGGGTGTCGACGGCATCGGCGCCGTGATGGTCGCGCTGACCGCCCTGCTCATCCCGTTCGTGATGCTGGCCGGCTGGCACGACGCCGACCCGCTGGAGGACGTCACCGGCCCCAACCGGCGCTGGCGGCCCACCCAGGGGTTCTTCGCGCTGATCCTGGCGGTCGAGGCGATGGTGGTGCTCTCCTTCGAGGCCACCGACGTCTTCCTCTTCTACATCTTCTTCGAAGCCATGCTCATCCCGATGTACTTCCTCATCGGCGGCTTCGGCGACCGCGCGCACGCCGGCGGTGAGGAGGAGGCGTCGCGGCAGCGCAGCTACGCGGCGGTCAAGTTCCTGCTGTACAACCTGGCCGGCGGTCTGATCATGCTCGCCGCGGTGATCGGGCTGTACGCGGCCACCGCCAAGCAGCTCGGCACCGGCACCTTCGCGCTGCAGGACATCCTGAACGCCCGGGCCTCGGGCAAGCTCGACCTGGCCACCTCCACCGAGCGGTGGCTGTTCCTCGGCTTCTTCTTCGCCTTCGCGGTGAAGGCCCCGCTGTGGCCGCTGCACACCTGGCTGCCCAACGCGATGGGCGAGTCGACCGCGCCGGTGGCGGTGCTGATCACCGCGGTCGTCGACAAGGTCGGCACCTTCGCGATGCTGCGCTTCTGCCTCCAGCTCTTCCCGGAGGCGTCCAAGTGGGCCACGCCGGTGATCATGGTGCTCGCGGTGATCAGCGTCCTGTACGGCGCCCTGCTGGCGGTCGGCCAGCGGGACATCAAGCGGCTGATCGCGTACGCGTCGGTGTCGCACTTCGGCTTCATCATCCTGGGCATCTTCGCGATGACCAGCCAGGGCCAGTCCGGCGCGACGCTCTACATGGTCAACCACGGGATCTCGACGGCCGCGCTGATGCTGGTCGCCGGATTCCTCATCTCCCGGCGCGGCTCGCGGCTCATCGCGGACTTCGGCGGGGTGCAGAAGGTGGCGCCGGTCCTGGCGGGCACCTTCCTGATCGGCGGCCTGGCGACACTGTCGCTGCCCGGACTCGCGCCGTTCGTCAGCGAGTTCCTGGTGCTGGTCGGCGCCTTCAGCCGCTACCCGGCGCTGGGCATCATCGCCACGCTGGGCATCGTGCTGGCCGCGCTGTACGTGCTGGTGCTCTACCAGCGCACGATGACCGGCCCGGTGAAGGCCGGCGTCGCGGGCATGTCCGACCTGAAGGCACGTGAACTCGTGGTCGTCACACCGCTGATCGCGCTGCTGCTCTTCCTCGGCGTCTACCCCAAGCCGGTGGCGGACATCGTCAACCCGTCGGTCCAGCACACGCTCTCCGACGTGCACAAGACCGACCCCAAGCCCGCGCTGGAGGCGAAGAAGTGAGCGCATCCGCTATCGCGCCGTCCGTCCACAGCCTGTGGACGACGGCCGCGCCCGCCACGGAGAAGTTCCCCACACCGCACATCGAGTACGCCCAGCTGTCCCCGACGCTGATCGTCTTCGGTGTGGCCGCCCTGGGCGTGCTGGTCGAGGCGTTCCTCCCGCGCAAGTCGCGGTACACCGCGCAGGTCGGGCTGGCCGTCGTCGGCCTGGCCGCGGCGTTCGCGGCGATCGTCGCCCTGGCGGAGAAGGGCTACGGCACCACCAAGGCGCACATCGCGGCCATGGGCGCGGTCGCCGTCGACGGCCCGGCGCTGTTCCTGCAGGGCACCATCCTGCTGGTCGCGCTGGTGGCGGTGTTCACCTTCGCCGAGCGGCGGCTGGACCCCAAGGCGCACGGCCGGCACGTCGACTCCTTCGCCGCGCAGGGCTCGGCGGTGCCCGGCGGTGACCAGGAACGGGCCGCGGTGCGGGCCGGCTTCACCACCACCGAGGTCTTCCCGCTGCTGATGTTCGCCGTCGGCGGCATGCTGATCTTCCCGGCCGCCAACGACCTGCTGACGCTCTTCGTGGCCCTCGAGGTCTTCTCGCTGCCGCTGTACATCCTGTGCGCGCTGGCCCGCCGCAACCGCCTGATGTCGCAGGAGTCCGCGGTCAAGTACTTCCTGCTCGGCGCCTTCTCCTCGGCCTTCCTGCTGTTCGGCATCGCGCTGCTCTACGGCTACGCGGGCACCGTCTCCTACTCCGGCATCGCGTCGGTGATCGACGGCACCGCCAAGACCACGCCGGCGCTGGCGTCCTCGACGCAGAACGACGCGCTGCTGCTGATCGGCCTGGCGATGGTGACGGTCGGCCTGCTGTTCAAGGTCGGCGCGGTGCCGTTCCACATGTGGACGCCCGACGTCTACCAGGGCGCGCCGACCCCGGTCACCGGCTTCATGGCCGCGGCCACCAAGGTCGCCGCGTTCGGCGCGCTGCTGCGCCTGCTGTACGTCGTGCTGCCGGGCATGCGCTGGGACTGGCGTCCCGTCATGTGGGGCGTGGCCATCGTCACGATGGTCATCGGGGCGGTGATCGCGGTCACCCAGACCGACGTCAAACGGCTGCTGGCGTACTCCTCGATCGCCCACGCGGGCTTCATCCTCGCCGGTGTGATCGCCATCGACAAGTCGGGCGTCTCGTCCGTCCTGTTCTACCTGGCGGCCTACTCCTTCGTGACGCTGGGCGCGTTCGCGGTCGTCACGCTGGTGCGCGACGCCGGCGGCGAGGCCACGCACCTGTCGCGGTGGGCGGGCCTGGGGCGGCGTTCCCCGCTGGTGGCCGCGGTGTTCGCGGTGTTCCTGCTGGCCTTCGCGGGCATCCCGCTGACCTCCGGCTTCGCGGGGAAGTTCGCGGTCTTCAAGGCCGCGGCGCAGGGCGGCGCGATGCCGCTGGTCATCGTCGGTGTGATCTCGTCGGCGATCGCGGCGTTCTTCTACATCCGGGTGATCGTCCTGATGTTCTTCAGCGAGCCCAAGGCGGACGGCCCCTCGGTCGCCGTGCCCAGCCCGCTGACGTCCACGGCCATCGCCGTCGGTGTCGCCGTCACCGTGGTGCTGGGCCTCGCGCCGCAGTACTTCCTGGACCTGGCCGACAAGGCGGGGGTCTTCGTCCGCTGACGGCGCCGGCCGCGCCGCCTCCGGCATCCGCTGCCCCGGGCCTCCTCCCGCTGAGGGAGGGCCCGGGGCAGCCGCGTTCGCCGTGGTGTCCGGGGGCGTCCGGCTAGCCGCCGACGACGAAGGGCGTCATGGTCGCGGGCATGTCCATGGAGATCTCGGCCTGCATGAACTCCCTGCTCGCCAGCAGCAGCACCGGCGTGCGGCCGGGGTGGTGCGGGCCGGCCGCGGCGCGTATCAGGTCGCCGTCGCCGGAGGTGTCGGTCAGGTGGAAGACGAAGTCCGTGTCCCGCGTGGCGCCGTCGGGCAGCAGGGTCAGCATGGCGGGCTCGTTGATGTCCATCACGTCGTTCTCCCGCATCGACCGGATGGCGGCCGCGGCGTCCCCGGAGTGCCGCAGCCACACGTCGTAGCCGCCGCCGTCGCCGGCGGTGACCCGCCCGATCCAGCCCGCCGGCAGCCGGCGCGCCATGTCCCGCTGCATCGCCGCGGTGTCCACGTGTCCCGCGTGACCGCTGCCGCCGCCCGTCATCCAGACCACCGCGGCCGCGGCCGCCCCCAGCAGCACGATCCCGCCACCGAGGGCGGCCGTCCGTCGTGTCCCCATGGCCGGGAGCGTACGGCTCACACGCCGCCCTGGGCGAGCAGTGCCCTGTGCGGAAGCGCCAGCAGTCCGTCGGGGCGCCGGAAGCCGCCGCAGAGCTCGTCGTAGGCGCCGCGTATCCGGGCGACGGTCTCCGGCGTCTGGCGGCTCACGGTCTGCGCGATGGACCCGATCCCCGCCGTGGCCCCGGCCCACCAGACCTCGGGGTCGACCACGTGGTCCCAGTGCAGCGGCGTGCACAGGGCGTCCGTCAGACCCGCTTCGGCGAGGAGGGCGGACAGGCCCTCCGCGGTGCGGGGGAAGTCCTGGTCGGCGGCGAGCCCCTGCGGGATGTCGTCCGGGCGGGACGCCCCGGCCTCCGCCGCAGCCCGGCCCAGCAGCGCCTGCCCGGGCGCGGGCGGGTAGGCCCAGACGGTCACGGCGATCCGGCCGCCGGGACGCACCACCCGGCGCAGTTCGGCGACCGCCTTCCGCGGCCGGGCCACGTGGTTGACCGCGAAGTTGGCCACCGCGACGTCGAACGCGCGGTCCTCGAAGGGCAGTTCCGGGAGCACCGCGAGGCGCACGTCGGCCTCGGGCACCGCCTCGGCGGCCCGTTCCACCATCGACGGCTCGGCGTCGATCGCCGTCACCACCGCGCCGCGCGCCCAGGCCGCCGCCGCGACCGTGCCCGGCCCGGTCCCGGCGTCCAGCAGCCGCAGCCCCTTCGCCGAACCGTCGTCCGGCAGACCGGCCGCGTCCAGCAGCGCGGGCACGGTCCGGGCGCACAGCAGTCCGAAGGTGCGGGCGTAGGCCTCGGCCCGGCCCGCCCAGATCTCCCGCTCGAACGCGTCGAATTCATCCATGATCCGCCAACTCCGGGGCCGGGCCGCTGGTTCCCCGGCCGCCGGATACGCTGCGGCGATGACTACCGACACACGTGTGGGACCGCCGTCCTTCGGCGGCGAGCGGGAGACGCTGCGGGCCTTCCTCGACTACCACCGCGCCACCCTGGCGATGAAGTGCGAGGGCCTGACCGACGAGCAGCTCAGGCAGCACTCGTCACCGCCGTCCACCCTGACCCTCCTCGGCCTGGTCCGGCACATGGCCGAGGTCGAACGCGCCTGGTTCCGCCGGGTGTTCGAGGACCACGACGCGCCCATGGTGTGGTCGGACAAGCCCGCGGACTTCCAGGCCGCCTACGACGCGAGCGCGTCCACCCGCGCGGAGGCGTTCGCCGCCTGGGAGGCGGAGGTCGCCCGGTCCCGGCGCATCGAGGAGGCCGCCGCGTCGCTGGACGCCGTCGGCTACCAGCCGCGCTGGGAGGAGGAGGTCTCCCTGCGCCTGGTGATGTTCCACATGCTCCAGGAGTACGCCCGCCACAACGGCCACGCCGACTTCCTCCGCGAGGGCGTCGACGGCGTCGTGGGCGCCTGAGGACCGTACGGGCGCCCGGCGGCGGCCGGCCGCCCACCGGCGAACCGGTGGACGGCCGGAGCCGACGGGAGCCGACCGGAGCCGACCGGACGGGGTCCGGGGCTAGTTGGGCACGGCGAGGAGCAGCGCGAACCGCCCGGCCGCGTCCGTCCACCACTGGCGGACCGTGAAGCCGCCGTCGTGCAGCTCCTCGGTGAGCGTCTCGCGGCGGAACTTGCAGGACAGCTCGGTCCGCAGGTCCTCCGCCTGGGCGAAGTCCAGGGACAGGTCGAGCTCGGGGATCTTCACGGTCTGCGCCGTCCGGGAGCGCAGCCGCATCTCGATCCGCTCCTCCTCGGTGTTCCACAGGGCGACGTGGTCGAAGCCGGCCGGGTCGAAGTCCGCCCCCAGCTCCCGGTTGAGCACGTGCAGCACGTTCTTGTCGAACTCGGCGGTCACGCCGGCCGTGTCGTCGTACGCGCGCACCAGCACGTCCGGGTCCTTGACCAGGTCCGCCCCCAGCAGCAGCACGTCGTCGCTGCTGAGCGCGAGCGACAGGGTGCGGTAGAAGGCGAGCCGCTGCGCGCGGTCGAGGTTGCCGATGGTGCTGCCGAGGAAGGCCAGCAGCCGCGGACCCGGCTCGTCGGAGAGCGCCAGGTCCTGCTCGAAGTCGGCGACCGTGGCGGTCACTTCGAGCTGCGGGTAGTCCCGGCAGATGGCGTCGCCCGCCTCGGCGAGCGCCGTCGAGCTGACGTCGAGCGGCGCGTACCGCCGCAGCGTGCCGGCCGCGGTGAGGGCGTCCAGCAGCAGCCGGGTCTTGCGCGACGAGCCCGAGCCCAGCTCGACCAGGGTGGCGGCACCGGTCAGTTCGGCGATCTCCGGCGCCCGCCGCTCGAGGATCTCCTGCTCGGCGCGCGTCGGGTAGTACTCCGGCAGCCGGGTGATCTGCTCGAACAGGTCGCTGCCGCGTTTGTCGTAGAACCACTTGGGCGGCAGCGTGCGCGGCGAGCTGCCGAGACCGGCCAGCACGTCCGCGCGGAGGGACTCGGTGAAGTAGCCGGCGGGCAGCCGGTCCTCGAGGGTGAAGCGGCTCTCGGTCATGATCGTGTCCTCGCTGTCTCTGCTGTCGTTGCGCGCGGGGCGCAGCGCGACGACCCGGACCCCTGCCGTGGTGGCCAGCAGCAGGGAGCGGTCGGGTACCTCGTGCCACTGCCCGGGCGCGTCGTCGGGCTCGGAGGCGACCAGCACGTGATCGGGGCCGGTGCGGTACCACAGCGTGTCGCCCCACGCCGTGGCGGCGACCGTACGGCCGTCGGTGAGCAGGAAGTTGAGACGGGCGGTGGGCCGGGCGGCGGCCACCTCGCGGACCACGGCGGCCAGTGCGCCGCCCGGCGGCTCGCCCTGCCGCAGTCTGCGCGCGGTCATCGCCCACAGCAGCGCGGAGTCCGACCGCGCGTCCATGGCCAGGAGTTCGGCGGCCGGCAGCGACGTGGGCAGCCGCGTCCAGTCCGGGACGGCGCCGTTGTGGCTGAACAGCCAGCGCCCGTCCCGGAACGGAGCGGCCGCCGACTCGTCCTGCGTGGTGCCCGCGGTGGCCGAGCGGACCGCGGCCAGCACGGCGCCGCTGCGCACCGCGCGGGTGAGCTCCGTGAAGTTCTCGTCGGCCCAGACCGGGACGGCCCGCCGGTAGCGCGCGGGCCGGGGGAAGGTCTCGTCACCGTCCCCGCTGTCCCCGGGGCCGTCGTGCCGCTCCCGCGCCGGGCCCGCGGGCCGGCCGTCCGTCCCGCCCTCGCGCGGGTACGGCTCCGGATACCAGCCCACCCCGAACCCGTCGGCGTTCACCGTGCCGTACCGCTGCCTGCGCGGCTGCCACGCCTGCTCGTACAGGCCGCGCGGCGGCTCGGTCAGCAGCCGCGCGAGCGGCACCGGCGGCCCGAGGTACGCCAGATGCCGGCACATCAGGCGTCCTCGCCCGGGCCCGCGTCCCTGGCGGTGCGGAAACCGGCGAAGATCTGCCGGCGGACGGGGTAGTCCCAGTTGCGGAACGTGCCCCGGCACACCACCGGCGACACCCCGAACGCCCCGCCGCGCAGCACCTTGTACTCCGGGCCGAAGAACACCTCCGAGTACTCCTTGTAGGGGAAGGCGGTGAACCCGGGGTACGGCGTGAAGTCGGACGCCGTCCACTCCCACACGTCGCCGATGAGCTGCCGGGCGCCGCTGGGCGCCGCCCCGGCCGGGTGGCTGCCGGCCGGGGCCGGCTGGAGGTGGCGCTGCCCGAGGTTGGCGTGCTCCGGGCGGGGGTCGCCGTCGCCCCACGGGTAGCGGCGGGACCGCCCGCTCGCGGGGTCGTGCCGGGCCGCCTTCTCCCACTCGGCCTCGGTCGGCAGCCGCCGGCCGGCCCAGCGGGCGTACGCGTCCGCCTCGTACCAGCACACGTGCAGCACCGGCTCGTCGTCCGGGACCGGCTCGACGTGCCCGAAACGGCGGCGCGTCCAGCCGTCGCCGTCCCGGGACCAGAACAGCGGCGCCTCCAGCCCGGTGTCCTGGACGTGCTGCCAGCCCTCGGGCGTCCACCACCGCTCGTCCCGGTAGCCGCCGGCGGCGATGAACTCCCGGTAGGCGCCGTTGGTGACCGGCACCGTGTCCAGCCAGAAGGCCGGGACCTCGACGGTGTGCGCGGGCCGCTCGTTGTCCAGCGCCCACGGCTCGGTGGAGGTGCCCATGGCGAACGGCCCGCCGGGGACCAGCACCTCGCGGGGCAGCGTCGCGGCGTCCGCGGGCGCGGGCGGCGGCGCGGGCGCGTCCAGCACCGGCGGGCCCTTCCGCAGCTGGTGGGTGGCCAGCATCGTCTCGTCGTGCTGCTGCTCGTGCTGGGCCAGCATCCCGAAGACGAAGCCGTCCGCCAGCAGCGGCTCGGCCTGGCCGGGCGAGGTGTCGGCGGCCGCCAGCACCTCCAGGGTCTCGGCCCGGACGGCGTCGGCGTAGGCGCGGGCCTCGGCGGGGCCGAGCATCGGCAGGGCCGGCCGGTCGGCGCGCGGGGTCTGGAACGCGTCGTAGACGTGGTCCAGGTCGGGGCGCAGCCCCGGACGCCCGCCGGCCTCCCGGACCAGCCACAGCTCCTCCTGGTTGCCGATGTGGGCGAGGTCCCACACCAGGGGCGACATGAGCCGCGAGTGCTGGGCGACGAGGTCCTCGTCGGAGACGGCGTCGGTGAGGGCCAGGGTGCGCCGTCTGGCGGCCTCCAGGGCCGCCCTGGCGCGCACGGACGGCTCCGCGGGCTCCGCGGACCCGGCGAGGGCCCCGGGGTCCGCCAGGGCCCCGTATGCCGCGGCGCCCGCGGACGTGGTCGAAGCCGTGTCCGCAGCCGTGTCCGCAGCCGCGGTGGCCACGTCAGGAGCCGGGTCCGCAGCCGGTGTGACGGGCGGCGCCCCCGGTGCGGTTGATGCAGAAGATGCGGGAGATGCGGGTGGGGCGGTGTTTCGGGCAGTGCTGGTGCTCGTGGTGCGAGGGTTTGTCACGAGAAGCCTTCCAGTGGGTCAGGCGCGGCTCAGCGCGTCCAACTGGTCGTCTGCGGGACATCGGCCGCGTTCGGGGTAGCGCTCGGCGAAGCCGGTCAGTGCCTGCCGCAGCGCGGCGGGCGCCCCGGCGCGGGCGAGCGCGCTCCCGGCGGCGGCGAAACAGGTGCGGGCCGCCTTGGCGAGATCGGGGTCGGCCAGCCCGATCCTGGCGGCACGCCGCCATACCTCGTCGGACGGAAGAGGGTCGGCCGGGACGCCGAAGGGGTCGTCCTCGGGCACCTGGACGGGGCCCGGCAGGGGGCCGCTGCCGGGGCAGAGCGGTTCGGTGGCCGCCCAGGCCGCGTCGGCGGCGACGGGATCGTCCATCAGGGTCGCGGCCAGGACGGTCGCGACGATCCAGTCGTCGCCGTCCTGGGCGTCGATCATCCGCAGCTCCAGCCAGCCGCGTGGCCTGACCGGCGGGAACAGCGTGCTGAGGTGGTAGTCCAGATCGGCCAGTGTGGGGCGGCGCAGCCCGGGGACCGCGCCGCGCAGCCAGCCCCGGAAGGTCAGGCCGGCCGGCGCCGACCAGTCCGCGGCCGCGCCGTCGCCGCTCTCCGTGCCGTCACCGGGTTCCGCGCCCCGGACGCACAGCAGCCGGGCGTCCAGCGCGTAGCCGGCCCAGGCGGTGCCCGGGTCGGGGTGGTGGCGGGGGTGACGGGTGCGGCCGGGGTCCATCCGCCCCCAGGTGGCCTGGCGGGCGGACAGCCATCCGGTGGGGCGGCCGTCGCGGAAGGGTGAGTTGGCGAAGGCGGCGACGAGCACCGGCCCGATCCGGTGGGCGAGCGCCCAGCGGTAGCGGTGGCCGGAGACGCCGGGGGAGTCGTCACCGCAGTCGAGGTTGACCTGCAGGGACGCGGTGCGCCGCATCATGGTGCGGCCCCAGGGGCCCTCGCGGTCGAAGAAGCACTCCATCGCCCGGTAGCGGGGATGGTCCAGCACACGGGGTGGGTCGCGGAAGGGGTCGAGCCCCCGGCCGACGAGGACCAGTCCGGCCCGGTCGGCGGCTTCGCGCAGTACGGCGAGATCGGCGGCCATCGCCTCGACGCACGCGCCGAGCCCGGTCGCGGGTGCGGAGCTGAGCTCCACCTGCCCGCCCGGCTCGCGGGTGATCCTGCTGCCCCGGGGAAGCGCCCCGGGAGCCTCGACCGGCGCGAGGGCCGCGTCCAGCCGGTCGACGGGTATCAGTTCACGGGGGTCGGAGCGGTCCTGTACCAGCCACTCCAGTTCCACACCGGTACGTTCGGGCGGACCGGTCTTGAAACAGACCCCGCGCACGTGCGCTTCCGCCTCGTCCTCTTCGATCCCCCCGACGTCGTCGAGGTCGTCAAAGCGGCCTGCCATCGATCCACCTCCTCTCTCCAGGTCGGGCGCCGGTTCGCGGCGCCCGAAGCGAGGACATGTCACAAGTTGCTCTGGCGAGTGTAGTTGTCCGAGGTGCGGAACGGTCTTACGGAACGAGGAACACTGCACCGGGGCCAAGCCGACAGCAGTGTGCAATCGGGCCTTCACCGCGCTGCTGTCTCCAGGGCCCCTCCTGTCATCCTTACGAGTCGGACAAAAGCCTGCAATTCAGGTAATCAGGATTATACGTACAGTGACCGGGTGCGGCCCGGTGCAGTGCCAGGCGACGACGGTGATCCACACGTGACCGGCTACCCTGCCGGTATGAGCAGCACCAGGCTGCGCCGGAAGCTCAGAGCCGCCAGAGCCAGGGAGACGTCGGGCTGCACTGCCAGCCTGGAGTCAGATCAGCGACAGGAGTACCCCTCGTGACCGTCGTCGAGCCTTTCGGGCTGAGCGTGTGGGACGAGGCCCTTGAGGCCGACATCCGTACCGGTCTCGCAGCCGTGGAGGAGGGCCTCCTGGAGGCCACCAAGAGCGACGTGCCGTTCATCACGGACGCGGCCCGTCATCTGGTGGAGGCGGGCGGCAAGCGGTTCCGGCCACTGCTGGTGATGCTCGGGGCGCAGTTCGGCGATCCGCACGCCCCGGGCGTGGTCCCGGCCGCGGTCGTGGTCGAGCTCACCCACCTGGCGACGCTCTACCACGACGACGTGATGGACGAGGCGACCGTCCGGCGCGGGGTGCCCAGCACCAACGCCCGCTGGGGCAACTCGGTGGCCGTGCTCACCGGCGACTTCCTGTTCTCCCGCGCCTCCCACCTGCTCGCCGACCTCGGGCCCGAGGCGGTCCGGGTGCAGGCCGAGTCCTTCGAGCGGCTGGTCACCGGCCAGATCATGGAGACCGTCGGGCCGCGCGACGGCCACGACCCGCTCGACCACTACATGGAGGTCATCGCCGGCAAGTCCAGCTCGCTGGTCGCGGTCTCCGGCCGCTTCGGCGGCATGATGTCCGGCGCCGGCGAGTCGGTGGTCCGCATCCTCAGCGCCTTCGGCGAGCGCATCGGCGCGGCCTTCCAGCTCGCCGACGACATCCTGGACATCGCCAGCGACAGCCACGAGTCCGGCAAGACCCCCGGCACCGATCTGCGCGAGGGCATCCCCACCCTGCCGGTGCTGCACGTCCGCCGCTGGTACGCGCAGTCCGGCAGCGACGCCTCCGCCGAGGACCGCCGGCTCAACGAACTGCTCGACGGCGACCTGACCGACGACGCCCGGCACGCCGAGGCCCTTGCGCTGCTGCGCCGCCACCCCGCCATGGAGCTCGCCCGCCGCGACACCCTGGAACTGGCCCACGAGGCCCGGGCGCTGCTGGAGCCGCTGCCGGACAACCCCGCCAAGTACGCGCTGGCCACCCTGTGCGACGCGGTGGTGCACCGCACCCGCTGACCGCCTCCCGCCGCCCGTCTGCCGCTGAGCGCCTCCCGCTGCCCGTCTGCCGCTGACAGCCTCCCGCCGCCCGGACCGGTCCGCACCTCCTGCCCCCGACGCCCGTGCGTCCGGGGCCGGTTGACGGGGGCTCGGACGCCCGCCGCGACACGCGGGTTCCGCGTCCCGGCCCTGAGGCGACCCCGATTCACCCCCGAGCCCAGCCGGGGAGTCGACGCCTCTTCCCGGGGTACACCAGGGGTGTTGTGTCATCCCGCGGGCGTACACCGGGTTGCATCCGCGGGCTGATGTGCCGGGTTGGCCGTTTTGGTGTGATGGATACACCACTTCACGGCGGACCGGGCGACAATGGGCCCGGGGAGTGGACGAGTGCGAGGCAACTGACCGCCGCTGACGACGGAGGTAGGAACGCAATGGCACCGATCCAACCGGCACGCTACGACGACGAGGACGTGCCGGGGAGTGGACGCGGCCGCAGAGCGGCACGGTACGCCGTGCCGGTCGCCGTCGCGGGCGTGGCCGCCGCGACCATCAGCCTGGTCCCGGCCCTCGCGGACAGCGGCAACCCGTCGCTGCCCTCGATCACCGTGGAGCAGCTCCTGACGAAGATCGCCGCGTCCCACACCGACGCGGTCGACGGCACGGTCAAGATCACCACCGACCTCGGCCTGCCCTCGCAGATCACCGGTGCGGGCGGGGCGATGTTCGGCGGTCCGGCGAGCGTCGGCAGGGGGCCGGGCCGCGGCGGCGACTCGCCCGCGGCGCCGCAGTCCCAGCTCACCCAGCTACTGGCCGGCACGCACACCCTGCATGTCGCGGCCGACGGCCCGGACAGGCAGAAGATCTCGATCCTGGAGTCCGCGGCCGAGTACAGCGTCATCCACAACGGCGCCCAGCTCTGGGCGTACGACAGCGCGTCGGACCAGGCGTACCACCAGACGCTGCCGCAGGACGCCCGGGACCGGCAGGACACCCAGCCGCCCGGGGGAGTGCCGGCCACCCCGCAGGACGCCGCCCGGCAGATCCTGAAGGCCGCCGACGGCACCGCGTCGATCACCGTGGACCGCACCGCCCGCGTCGCCGGACACGACGCCTACGGGCTGGTGGTCACCCCGCAGCACGCGGACACCACCACGGTCGGCTCGATCCACATCGCGGTGGACGCCAGGACGGGGGTGCCGCTGAAGGTGACCGTGACGCCGCGGGGCGGCGGCAAGCCCGTCTTCGACGTCGGCTACACCAAGGTCAGCTTCTCCGCGCCGTCCGCGAGCACCTTCACCTTCACCGCGCCCAAGGGCGTGAAGGTCACCGAGGGCGGCTCCCGGACCGGCCACGAGGGCACCGCGCCCACGCCGCAGGACCACATGAACGGCAAGGACGCGCAGCCCACCGTGCTCGGCAAGGGCTGGGACTCCATCGCCGTCGTCACCACCCCCGCCGGCGTGTCCTCCGGCAGCGACCAGGCCGGCAAGCAGTTCAAGGACCGGGCGCACGGCGCCCAGTCGCTGATGAACAGCTTCGGCAAGCCGGTCACCGGAGCCTTCGGCACCGGCACGGTCTTCCACTCCCGGCTGGTCAACGCCCTGCTGACGGACAACGGCACGCTCTACGTCGGCGCCGTCACCCAGTCCGCGCTGACCGACGCCGCGAACGCCGCCGCGAAGTAGGCGCCCGCCCGGCCGCCGTCCCGCCGCGCCTGCGGGACGGCGGCCGGGGCGGCCCGTGAAGGAGAGGCATGGCACAGCCGTCCACCGCGCAGCCGCCGGCCGACGTGGTGATCGAGACCCGGGGTCTCACCAAGCAGTACCGGGGCACCCTCGCCGTGGACGGCCTCGACCTGCGCGTCCCGCGGGGCAGCGTCTTCGGCTTCCTCGGGCCCAACGGCTCGGGCAAGACCACCACCATCCGCATGCTGATGGGACTCATCGCCCCCACCGCGGGCAGCGCCCGGGTGCTGGGCAGCCCGATGCCGCGGGCGGGCAGGTCCGTGCTGCCGCGGGTCGGCGCGCTCATCGAGGGCCCGGCCCTCTACGGCTTCCTGTCCGGCCGCGACAACCTGCTGCGGTACGACAGCGCCGACCCCACCGCCGATCCGCGGACCCGCAAGGCCCGGGTGGCCGGCGCGCTGGACCGGGTGGGCCTGTCCGCGGCGGCCGGAAAGCGCGCCAAGGCCTACTCGCTCGGCATGAAGCAGCGGCTGGGCCTGGCGGCCGCCCTGCTGCAGCCGCGTGAGCTGCTGGTGCTGGACGAGCCGACCAACGGCCTCGACCCGCAGGGCATGCGGGAGATCCGCGGCCTGGTCCGGGAGCTGGCCGCGGACGGCACCACCGTCTTCCTCTCCTCACACCTCCTCGACGAGATCGAGCAGGTGTGCACGCACGCCGCCGTGATGGCGCGCGGCCGCCTCATCACCCAGGGACCGGTGGCCGAGCTGGCCGCGGGCACCCGGGGGCGGCTGGCGGTCACCGGACCCGATCCGGCCCAGGCGGCCCGCGTGCTGGCGGTGCACGGTGTGACCGGGCTGACCACCGACGGGCAGCGGGTCACCGGCGACCTGCCCGCCGACCCGCCGGACCTGGCCGAGATCAACGCCGCGCTGGTCGCCGCCGGGGTGCGGGTCCGCGGATTCGGCCTCGAACGCGCCTCGCTGGAGGACGCGTTCGTGGCCCTGACGGGGGAGGGCTTCGATGTCGCGGGCTGAACCGAGGGCCGGGCAGCCGGGGCCGCCGCCTGCCGGGGACGCGACCGGAGGCCGGACAGACACCGGCGCCGACGCCGGCGTCGTGGCAGGACCCGCGACCGGACCTGCCGCCGGACCCGTGGCCGTGCGGGCGCCGAGGCCGGGCTGGACCCTCGGCCTGTTCCGCTCCGAACTCGTCACCGTCTTCCGCCGCCGCCGCACCCAGGCGCTGTTCGCCGTGCTCGCGGGCGTCCCGCTGCTGGTCGGGATCGCGGTGCGCATCGAGACCCGCAACGGCGGCTCGCTGGGCGGCGGGGGCCGCGGTGACGGCGGCCCCGCCTTCATCGAACAGGTCAGCAACAACGGCCTGTTCCTGACCTTCGCCGGGCTGGCGGCGACGCTGCCGTTCTTCCTCCCGATGGCCGTCGGGGTCGTCGCCGGCGACTCGATCGCGGGCGAGGCGAACGCCGGCACCCTGCGCTATCTGCTGGTCGCGCCGGCCGGCCGGACCCGGCTGCTGGTGGCCAAGTACGTCTCGGTGCTGGCGTTCTGCCTGGCCGCCACGCTGGTGGCCGCGGTGTCCGCGCTGATCGTCGGCTTCGCGCTGTTCCCGGTGGGGGACGTCACCACGCTGTCCGGCACGTCCATCTCGCTGTCCGCCGGGATGGCGCGGGCGCTGCTGATCGCCCTGCTGGTGGCGGCGTCGCTGGTGGGCATCGGCGCGCTCGGCCTGTTCATCTCCACCCTCACCGACAGCGGCATCGGCGCGATGGCGACGACCGTCGGCCTGCTGATCACGGTCCAGATCGTCGACAGTTTCCCGCAGTTGCACGTCGTCCAGCCGTACCTGTTCACGCACTACTGGCTGAGCTTCGCCGACATCCTGCGCGATCCGGTGAGCTGGACGGGCATCGGGAAGAACCTCGGCCTGCAGGCCCTCTACGCGGCGGTCTTCGGCTCGGCGGCCTGGGCCCGGTTCACCTCGCGCGACATCACGGCCTGAGGCCCGGCCCGGCGCCGCGCGGACTACCGGCCCGGCCCCGGCCCGTCGGAGGCACGGCGTCGGCGTCGTTCCGGCCGGTCAGGGCGCTTGTCAGTGGCCCGGTTCATGATGGGCGGTGGACGTGCACCACGTCACCGAGCGGAGGAGCAGCCATGGCGCCCACCGGACTGACGCTCGACGCGGGCTGGGAGATCGGCGTCTCCCGCAAGCTCCCGCTTCCCCCGGCCGCGGTGTGGGACTTCGTCGCGGGCCCGGAGGGGCTGGCCCTGTGGCTGGGCCGGGGCGCCCTGCCCACGGCCCAGGGCGAGCCCTACGAGACCGCGGACGGCACCCGCGGCGAGATCCGGGGATACCGCCCGCAGGAGGGGATCCGGCTGACCTGGCGGCCGCCCGGCTGGGACCACGAGACCACCGTGCAGGTGGCGATGGCCCCCTCGGCCGGCGGCACGGTCCTGCGCTTCCACCAGGAGCGCCTGGCCGACGCGGCGGAGCGCGCCCGGCAGCGCGAGCACTGGAAGTCCGTGCTCGACGAGGTCACCGCCCGGCTCGTCCCCGCCCGGCGCTGACCACCTGACCCGGGAGCGCCCGGGATCAGGCCTCCGCTGCGGCCTCCGGCCGCTCCACCACCGCCGGGGCGGCTCCGGTCTCCGCCGCCGCGGCGAGCAGCGCCGCCCGGCCCCTGCGGGCCGTCCGCAGCGCGTCCCAGCTCAGGATCACCAGCGCCACCCACACCAGCAGGAAGCCGGCCCAGCGCTCGGGCGGCATCTTCTCGTGGAAGTGCACCAGCCCGATCACGAACTGGAAGACCGGCGCGAGGTACTGCATCAGGCCGATGGTCGACAGCGGCAGCCGCGTCGCCGACATGCCGAAGAAGACCAGCGGCAGCGCCGTCACCAGACCGCACGCGGCCAGCAGCGAGGCGTGTCCCGCCCCGTGGTGGGTGAACGTCGAGTCGCCGCGGGCGCCGAGCACGACGAGGAAGCAGAGGGCCGGCAGGAACTGCACGGACGTCTCGGCCGCCAGGGACTCCAGGCCGCCCATCGCGATCTTCTTCTTCGCCAGCCCGTACACGCCGAAGGAGAACGCCAGCGACAGGGCGATCCACGGCAGGCGCCCGTAGCCGACGGTCAGCACCACCACCGCCAGGACGCCGATGCCGACCGCCGTCCACTGCACCGGCCGCAGCCGCTCGTGCAGCACCAGCACGCCCAGGGCGATGGTGACCAGCGGGTTGATGAAGTAGCCGAGCGCGGTCTCCACGACGTGGCCGGAGTTGACGCCCCAGATGTACATGCCCCAGTTCACCGACACCACGGTCGCGGCCAGCGCCACCAGGGCCAGCCGACGCGGCTGGCGGACGAGTTCGGCGACCCAGGCCCACCGTCGCAGCACCAGCAGGATGAGCGCCACGACCGCCAGCGACCACACCATCCGGTGGGCGAGGATCTCCAGCGCCCCCGCCGGTTCGAGCAGCGGCCAGTACAGCGGGAACAGGCCCCACATGCCGTACGCCGCGAAGCCGTACACCAGTCCCGCGCGCTGCTCGCCCATGGAAACCCGTCCTCCTCCCGCCGTGCGGTCGGCGCGCGGCCCTCCGAAGGTAGCGGCCGACCCGGCGCCCATGCCAGGCCCGTTTCACAGAACGGTCATGACACCCCTGGTGGGTCCGCGCTCTCTCCCTCCGCGCCCTTCCTCCGCCGCCGCGGGCCTGACCGGCGCGGCGGAAACGGCGAAGCGGCGCCCGGTCCTCCGGGCGCCGCTTCGGCGGGTACGCGCTCAGCCGGTCAGCCGGCCACCGTCCAGGTGTCGCCGCCGGCGAGCAGCTTGGCGAGGTCGCCCTTGCCGTTCTGGACGACGGCCTGTTCGAGCTGCTCGGCCATGTCGGTGTCGTAGACGGGACGGTCGACGTCGCGCAGCACACCGATCGGGGTGTGGTGCAGCGTGTCGGCGTCGGCCAGCCGGGACAGCGCGAAGGCGGTGGTGGGCGACGCCGCGTGGGCGTCGTGCACCAGCACCTGGGTGACGTCCACACCGTCGGCGGTCAGGTCGACCACCCGCAGGTCGCCGGTGGCCTGGTCGCGGACGACGCCCTTGGAGCCCAGTCCGTCCTCGGCGGGGGCGCCGAAGCGGATCGGCTGCCCGTGCTCGAGGTGGATGAGCGCCTCCTGGGCGGTCCCCTTCTCCTTGAGCGTGTCGAAGGCGCCGTCGTTGAAGATGTTGCAGTTCTGGTAGATCTCCACCAGCGCGGTGCCCGGGTGGGCGGCCGCCGCGCGCAGCACGCCCTGCAGGTGCTTGCGGTCGGAGTCGATGGTGCGGGCCACGAAGCTCGCCTCCGCGCCCAGGGCCAGGGACACCGGGTTGAACGGCGCGTCCAGCGAGCCCATCGGTGTGGACTTGGTGATCTTGCCGATCTCGGAGGTGGGGCTGTACTGGCCCTTCGTCAGACCGTAGATCCGGTTGTTGAACAGCAGGATCTTCAGGTTGACGTTGCGCCGCAGCGCGTGGATGAGGTGGTTGCCGCCGATGGACAGTGCGTCGCCGTCACCGGTGACCACCCACACGCTCAGGTCCCGCCGGGACGCGGCCAGGCCGGTCGCGATCGCCGGGGCGCGCCCGTGGATGGAGTGCATGCCGTAGGTGTTCATGTAGTACGGGAAGCGGGAGGAGCACCCGATCCCGGAGACGAACACCACGTTCTCGCGGGCCAGTCCCAGCTCCGGCATGAAGGACTGCACCGCCGCCAGGATCGCGTAGTCCCCGCAGCCGGGGCACCAGCGCACCTCCTGGTCGGACTTGAAGTCCTTCATGCTCTGCTGGGCCTCGGCCTTGGGCACCAGAGCCAGCGCCTCAGACATCCACGCTCTCCTTCACGATGGCCTGCGCCAACTGCTCGGCCTTGAACGGCAGTCCGGTGACCTGGGTGTACGACCGCGCGTCGACCAGGTACTTCGCCCGCAGCAGGTGGGCGAGCTGGCCGAGGTTCATCTCCGGCACGATCACCCGCCGGTAGCCGGCGAGGACCTCACCGAGGTTGGGCGGGAACGGGTTGAGGTGCCGCAGGTGCGTCTGGGCGATGTGCCCGCCCTCGCGGCGGATCCGCCGGACCGCCGCGGTGATCGGCCCGTAGGTGGAGCCCCAGCCGATGACGAGCGTGTCGGCCTGGCCGTCCGGGTTGTCGACCACCACGTCCGGCACCGCGATCCCGTCGATCTTGGCCTGCCGGGTGCGGACCATGAAGTCGTGGTTGGCCGGGTCGTAGCTGATGTTGCCCGTGCCGTCCTGCTTCTCGATGCCTCCGATGCGGTGCTCGAGCCCCGGGGTGCCGGGCACCGCCCACGGGCGGGCCAGCGTCTCCGGGTCGCGCAGGTAGGGCCAGAAGGACTCGGTGCCGTCGGCCGCCGTGTGGTTCGGCGCGGTGGCGAACTGCACCCGAAGGTCCGGCAGCTCCTCCAGTTCCGGGATCCGCCACGGCTCCGAGCCGTTGGCCAGGTACCCGTCGGAGAGCAGGAACACCGGCGTGCGGTAGGTGACCGCGATGCGCGCGGCCTCCATCGCGGCGGCGAAGCAGTCGGCGGGCGTGGCCGGCGCCACCACCGGGACCGGCGCCTCACCGTTGCGGCCGTACATCGCCTGCAGCAGGTCGGCCTGCTCGGTCTTGGTCGGCAGGCCGGTGGAGGGGCCGCCGCGCTGGATGTCCACGACGAGCAGCGGCAGCTCCAGGCTGACCGCCAGACCGATGGTCTCGGACTTCAGGGCCACGCCGGGACCCGAGGTGGTGGTGACCGCCAGCGAGCCGCCGAACGCCGCGCCCAGCGCGGCGCCGATGGCGGCGATCTCGTCCTCGGCCTGGAAGGTGCGCACGCCGAAGTTCTTGTGGCGCGACAGCTCGTGCAGGATGTCGGAGGCGGGCGTGATCGGGTACGAGCCCAGGAACAGCGGCAGCTCGCTCTGCGAGGAGGCGGCGATCAGCCCGTAGGCCAGCGCCAGGTTCCCGGAGATGTTGCGGTAGGTGCCGGCCGGGAACGCGCTGGCGGCCGGCTGCACCTCGTAGGAGACCGCGAAGTCCTCGGTGGTCTCGCCGAAGTTCCACCCCGCCCGGTAGGCGACGACGTTGGCCTCGGCGATGTCCGGCTTCTTGGCGAACTTCTTCCGCAGGAACGTCTCGGTGGCCTCGGTCGGCCGGTGGTACATCCAGGACAGCAGGCCCAGCGCGAACATGTTCTTCGCGCGCTCGGCGTCCTTGCGGGCCAGCCCGCTGTCCTTGAGCGCCTCCAGCGTCAGCGTGGTCAGCGGCACCGGGTGGACCGAGTAGCCCTCCAGTGAGCCGTCCTCCAGCGGGTTGGCGGCGTATCCGACCTTCTGCAGCGCCCGCCTGGTGAACTCGTCGGTGTTGACGATGATCTCGGCGCCGCGCGGCAGGTCCGCGAGGTTGGCCTTCAGCGCCGCCGGGTTCATCGCCACCAGCACGTTCGGGGCGTCCCCGGGCGTGAGGATGTCGTGGTCGGCGAAGTGCAGCTGGAACGAGGAGACGCCCGGCAGGGTGCCTGCGGGGGCACGGATCTCGGCCGGGAAGTTCGGCAGCGTCGACAGGTCGTTGCCGAACGAGGCGGTCTCGGAGGTGAAGCGGTCCCCGGTGAGCTGCATGCCGTCCCCGGAGTCACCGGCGAACCGGATGATCACCCGGTCGAGCCGCTTGGTCTCCTTGGCCGGTTGGCGCTGTTCTCCCAGGACACCCGCGGACGCAGGCTGGTTTCCCGGGGCGGTGGGGCTGCTGACCTGGCTGGTCACTGAAACGGACCTCCTTCGAGGCGGCGGCTCCCGGTCATCGTACGTCGGTAAGGGTCACCTTCCCCGTACCGTCCCGAAATGTGGCATGGAGCTGACGGCGGGGGGGGTGCCGCGTGCCGCGCCGGACCTCTGGTCGCGGTGGAACCCGGCGTTGTCAGTCTTGTTAGACAGGGTGTCAGCAGTTCACGAGTTGAGGTAGGTCAGAACCGCCAGGACCCTGCGGTGATCCCCGTCACTCGGTGCCAGGCCGAGCTTAAGGAAGATGTTGCTGACGTGCTTCTCGACCGCGCCGTCGCTCACCACGAGCTGCCGGGCGATCGCGGAGTTCGTCCGGCCCTCGGCCATCAGGCCCAGCACCTCGCGCTCGCGCGGGGTCAGCCCGGCCAGCACGTCCTGCTTGCGGCTGCGGCCCAGCAGCTGCGCCACCACCTCCGGATCCAGCGCCGTGCCGCCCTCGGCCACCCGGACCACCGCGTCCACGAACTCGCGGACCTCGGCCACCCGGTCCTTGAGCAGATAGCCCACGCCGCGGCTGCTGCCGGCCAGCAGCTCGGTCGCGTACCGCTCCTCCACGTACTGCGACAGCACCAGCACGCCCACGGCCGGGTGGTCACGGCGCAGCTGCACGGCCGCGCGCACGCCCTCGTCCGTGTGCGTGGGCGGCATCCGCACGTCCGCGACCACCACGTCCGGCGCACTCCCCTGGTCGGCGAGCTCGCGGACCGCCTTGAGCAGGCCCTCCGCGTCGCCGACGCCCGCGACCACCTCGTGGCCGCGGTCGGTCAGCAGGCGGGTCAGGCCCTCCCGAAGCAGTACCGAGTCCTCGGCGATGACCACCCGCACCCTGTCCTCCACCGTTTCCGTCCCCCGTTTCCGAACCGTCTCGCCCAGCATCCCAGCATCGGCGGGTGAATGGGGAATACCGTTTCGGTGGGCAAGGTTGCGCCCGCCAAGCGAGGGGGAGGCCGCGATCCGGCGGCGCCCGGGAGAGGAGAACGTGTGCGCGCGGTCGGTTTCGACGTCATCGGCGGTCCCGAGGTCCTGCGGCAGGTGGAGCTGCCGATCCCCGCACCCGGCCCCGGTGAGGTACTGATCCGCGTCGCGTACGCCGGCGTCAACTACGGGGAGGTCCAGCACCGGCTGGGCGACTTCGGACCGCCCGACGGGGTCGAGGTGCCCGGCCTGGAGGCGTCCGGCGAGATCGCCGCCCTGGGACCCGGCGTGACCGGCCTGGCCATCGGCGACCCCGTCGCCGCCTTCCTGCCCTCCGGCGGCGGCTACGCCGAGTACGCCGTGGCCCCTGCCGAGTTCGCCTTCCCGCTGGACGGCATATCGCTGCGCGACGGCGGCGGCGCCATGGTGCTCACCACCGCCTACGGGGTCCTGGCCGGCGCGGCACGGCTGGCCGCGGGCGACACCGTCCTCATCCACGCCGCGGCCGGCGGCGTCGGCTCGGCCGCCGCCCAGATCGCCCGCGCGCTCGGGGCGGCCGCGGTCCACGGCACGGTGGGCTCGCCCGCCAAGGCCGAGTACGCCAAGCGGTTCGGCTACGACGCGCTGCACCCGCGGGACTCCTTCGCCGACCACGTGTCCGACGTCGACGTGGTCCTCGACCCCGTCGGCGGCCCGACCCGGCTGGCCAGCCTCGGGGTGCTGGCGCCCTTCGGCCGGCTCGTCGTCTACGGCGAGGCCGCCCGCCACCCCGACCTGGCCCTGCCGGTCCTCCCGCTGTGGAAGAACAACCGGTCCGTGGCCGGCTACAACATCGGCGACCTCGCCCGCCGGACGCCCGCCCGGGTCCGCGCCCACGCCCTGTCCGCCCTGTCGCTGCTGTCCTCCGGCGCCATCCGCCTCGACGTCACCGCCGAACTGCCGCTGGCCCGCGCCGCCGAGGCGCACGCGTCCCTGCAGGCGGGCACCAACACGGGCAAGACGCTGCTGACGGTCGCGTCCTGAGGACAGGGGCAGCCGGCCGGGGCGCGGAAGATGTCCGGTATCCGTCCGGGGCGCGGACCTGCGGGGGAGCCGCCCGGGAGCTGTCCGGGGTGCGCGAGCCGTCCGCACCGCGGCGCCGCGGTTCTCAGACCCGCCAGGGCAGTTCGGCGGTGACGCGGGTGGGGCCGCCGGCGGGGGAGTCGACGACCAGCACCCCGTCGACCGAGTCCAGCCGCTCCGCGAGCCCGGCCAGGCCCGAGCCCCCGCTGAGCGAGGCCCCGCCGCGTCCGTTGTCCGACACCTGCAGCATCAGCCGGTCCTCGACCTGCCAGACGTCCACCGTGGCGCGGGACGCCCCGCTGTGCTTGGAGACGTTCTGCAGCAGCTCGGAGACCGTGAAGTAGGCGATGCCCTCGATGGCCGGCACCGGACGCGCCGGCAGCTCGACGGTGACCGACACCGGCACCGTGCAGCGGGTGGCCACCACCGACAGCGCCGCGTCCAGGCCGCGGTCGGTGAGGATCGCCGGGTGGATGCCGCGGGCCAGGTCGCGCAGCTCCTGCAGGGCGATCTTCACCTCGCTGTGCGCCTCGTCCACCATGGCCGCGCCCGCCTCCGGGTCCTCCAGCAGCTTCTCCTTGGCCAGGCCCAGGTCCATCGCCAGCGCCACCAGCCGCGCCTGGGCGCCGTCGTGCAGGTCCCGCTCGATGCGCCGCAGGTCGGCGGCGGCGGTGTCGAACACCGCGCCGCGGTCCGACTCCAGCTCGGTGACGCGGTCGGCCAGCCTGGAGGGGCCGAGCAGCCCGGACACCAGTATCCGGTCGACGTGCGCCATCCCGCGGATCATCCACGGTCCGGCCAGCACCAGCGTGCCGCCGGCCACCACGCACAGCACCATGTCGGCCGGGGTGTGCAGCCACCAGCCGTGGTGGCCGTCGGCGCTGCCGTACACCTGCAGACCGTCCTGCCCGAAGTAGACCGGGAACACCCACCGCCACAGCGGGTAGGTCAGCAGGCCCCAGCCGTAGGTGAAGAGGCTGATGGCGACCGAGAAGGTGAAGATCCCCCACGGGAAGTGGACCAGGGTGTAGATGACGTGCCGCCAGTTGACGCCGCTGCCGAGCTGCGCGCCCAGCCGGGACAGCAGGCCGCCGCGTCCCCGGCGCGCGACCGGCCCCGGCTCGTCGACCTCCAGCCACAGCAGCGACCGCGCCCTGGCCCGCTCCACCGCCCCGATCGCCCGGCAGCCGCCCAGCGCCAGCGCCAGCACCGGCAGCCCGACGAACGTGATGAGCAGGCCCGCGCCGACCGAGAGCATGGTCACGGTCCACACGAAGCCGACGACGGCCATCGGCAGGTTCAGCAGCAGATAGCCGAACTCGCGCCAGGTCCGCGCCTCGAAGGGCGCACGCAGCGCGGCCGGCAGCAGGTGCTCGCGCGCGTCCCCGCGCTCGCGCTCCAGGGGCGAGAAGCCGTCAGCCATCGTGGGGACCGTCCTTTCAGCACTGCTCGTCATGTCCCCAGAGTGGCCCGGCGCGGCCCGGCCACCCATGGTGCGGATCGGCCTCTTCGGGGTGGGGCTACCCCTACCTCGCGGCGGCTGCCGGAAGGTCCCGCGGCACCCCGGGTGACCTGGGGCTCGCCGGGCCACGGCCGGTGCGCGGGCTCGCGGCGTCCGCGGGTCAGCGCCTGGCCGGCGCCGGCTTGCGGAAGTCGCGGTCGCGCCACGGCAGTTCGGCCGTCACCACCGTCGGGCCACCCGGCGGCGAACTCACCACGAACAGCCCGTCGACCGAGCCCAGCCGTTCCGCCAGGCCCGCGAGCCCCGATCCCGACGACGTGTCGGCACCCCCCTGCCCGTCATCCCGCACCTGGATCATCAGCCGCTCGTCGGCCCGCCACAGGTCCACCCAGGCGCGCTGGGCCCGGCTGTGCTTGGAGACGTTCTGCAGCAGCTCGGAGACCGTGAAGTACGCGATGCCCTCGATCGCCTCCGCGGGCCTGGCCCGCAGATCCACGCTGACCGCGACCGGCACCGTGCAGCGCGAGGCGACCGACGACAGGGCGGCGTCCAGGCCGCGGTCGGTGAGGATCGCCGGGTGGATGCCGCGGGCCAGGTCACGCAGCTCCTGCAGGGCGAGCTTGACCTCGCCGTGCGCCTCGCCGACCATCTGCGCCGCCGCCTCCGGGTCCTCCAGCAGCTTCTCCTTGGCCAGGCCCAGGCCCATGGCCAGCGCCACCAGCCGCGCCTGGGCGCCGTCGTGCAGGTCCCGCTCGATGCGCCGCAGGTCGGCCGCCGCGGTGTCCACCACGACCCCGCGGTCCGACTCCAGCTCGGCGATCCGCATCTCCAGCTCGCTCGACGGCTGCAGCAGCCCGCGCACCATCGCCCGGTCCACCGTGGCCATGCCCCGGGCGAGGAAGGGCAGCACCGGCCACAGCACGAACAGCGAGGTCAGGGTGACCGTGAAGGTCAGAATGCCCCACGGCAGCCGGCAGCCGAAGTACAGCGCGTGCCGCCAGGCGACCGGGTCCTTCAGCGACGCCCACAGCCACGGCAGGAAGCCCAGCCTGCCCGGTCGCAGCGGCCGCGGCTCGTCGACGTGCACGCCCAGCATCGTCCGCGCCCTGGCCCGCTCCAGCGAGCCGAGGCCCCGGCACCCGATCAGGCCGAACGCCAGCAGGGGCAGCCCGATCACCGTCACCGACAGGCCCAGACCCACCGCGAGCACCGTGACCACGTACACGAAGCCGACGATCACCACCGGCAGGTTCAGCAGCAGGAAGGCGATCTCCTTCCAGGTCACGGCGTCGAAGGCCATCCGCGGCGGGGGCAGCCGGTCGATGGTGCCGCCCGGGGCGTCAGGATGGAGGGAGGGCTGCCCGGTCGGCCCGGGGTGCGGCGAGGCGTTCATGCCCCAAGCCTGCCGGGACGGAGGCCGCGCGCGCCATGGGGTGCGCGCTCCGACGGAGGTGGGGTTATCCCCCGGTCAGCGGGTACGTGAGGGCCGGGCGGGCCTGCATTCCGGGCGGCCGGAAGGGCCGGTGAAGCCAGGGCCTAGACTCCCTCCGTATAAATCGTCTAAAGATCCCTCGGGATCACTGGACACCACGGCACACGAGGGAACGAGGAGCGGACGGACGTGGACTACTTCCACGGCTACGCGGTCGTCGGCCTGGTCGCGGTCGTCGGAGTGCTCTTCGTGACGGCGGCCTTCACGGCCGGGCACCTGCTGCGGCCGGTGGCGCCGACGCCGGAGAAGCTGCTCACCTACGAGTGCGGGGTCGACCCGGTCGGCGAGGGCTGGGCGCACACCCAGATCCGCTACTACGTCTACTCGTACCTCTATGTGATCTTCGCCGTGGACGCGATCTTCCTCTTCCCGTGGGCCACCGTCTTCGCCGCACCCGGCTTCGGCGGGACCACGCTGGTGGAGATGTTCGTGTTCCTCGGCTTCCTGGCCGTCGGACTGCTCTACGCCTGGAAGAAGGGCGTACTCGAATGGACGTGACACCCGGCGCCGCACCGGCCGCGGGAACCCCCGGCGGGTCCGGCGCACAGCTGCTGCCCGAACCGCGCCGGCTGGGCCCGCTCGCCCGGCTGGCACCCGAACCGATGAAGGTGGTCCTGAACTGGGGCCGCCGCTACAGCCTGTGGGTCTTCAACTTCGGCCTGGCCTGCTGCGCCATCGAATTCATCGCCGCGTCCATGGCGCGGCACGACTTCATCCGCCTGGGCGTGATCCCGTTCGCGCCCGGCCCGCGGCAGGCCGACCTGATGGTCGTCTCCGGCACGGTCACCGACAAGATGGCGCCGGCCGTCAAGCGGCTGTACGAGCAGATGCCCGAGCCGAAGTACGTCATCTCCTTCGGCGCCTGCTCCAACTGCGGCGGCCCGTACTGGGACTCGTACTCGGTCACCAAGGGCGTCGACCAGATCATCCCCGTCGACGTCTACGTGCCCGGCTGCCCGCCGCGGCCCGAGGCGCTGCTGCAGGGCATCCTCAAGCTGCAGGAGAAGATCGCCCGCGAGTCGCTGGGCGAGCGGTACCGTTCCGGCCCCGCCGCCGGCCGGCCCGACGCCGCGGCGCTCACCAGCGGACTGGTCCAGCCGCCCGCCGCCCCGGAAGCGGGTGGGCAGTGACCGGGTTCGACCGGCTGCCGGACGCCGACGCGGAGATCTTCGGCGAGGGCGCGACGGCCGCGGAGGCGTACGGCCTGCTGACCGTCGACGTGCCGCCCGCGTCGTGGATCGCGGCGCTGACCGTGGCCCGCGACGGGCTGGGCTGCACCTTCTTCGACTGGCTCAGCGCGGTCGACGAGCCCGGCACCGGGTTCCGGATCTGTGCCCACGTGGTGCGGATCGAGGGCGGCGTGCGCCGGCTGATGCTGCGTACCACCGTCCCGCACGAGGCGCCCGCCGTGCCCACGGCGACCGACGTCTACGCCGGCGCGGCCTGGCACGAGCGCGAGACCCACGAGATGTTCGGCGTCGAGTTCGCCGGGCACCCCGACATGGCGCCGCTGCTGCTGCCCCCGGAGTTCGAGGGGCACCCGCTGCGGAAGGACTTCGTGCTGGCCGCCCGTGTGGCCAAGGCGTGGCCCGGGGCGAAGGAGCCGGGGGAGTCCCACGACGGCGGGCCCAAGCGGCGGCAGATGCTGCCGCCCGGCGTGCCCGACCCCAACGAATGGGGCCCCCTCAAGGGCCAGCTCCCCCCTGCCCCGACCCGCGCCGAACGCCCGGCCCGCCGCACCCGCACCGCCGCCGAGGGCTCCGCCAGCCAGCCCCCCGCCGAGCGCCCGCCCCGCCGCACCCGCACCGCCGCCGAGGGCTCCGCCAGCCAGGCCCCCGCGGAGCGCCCGCCCCGCCGTCCCGCCACCAGCGACGCCCCCTGGTCCAGCCCCCGCCCCGCCCCCGAACACCAGCGAGCTGCCGAGTCTCCTGCCGGAGGCGAAACCGGGCGGGAGCCCGAGCCCCGCGCCGGACTCGCACCGTCTGCCGCAGGCAAGGCCGAACCGGATGCCGGGCCCGCCGCCCGAGGCGAAGCCGGGCCGGAGGCCGAACCCCGCGCCGGAGGCGAAGCTCCTGCCAAGGGCAAGGCCGAACCGGGCGCTGGGCACCGCGCCGGAGGCGAGAACCGGGGGGCCGGCGGCTCGGACGGGGCCGAGGAAGACGACGAACACCGCGCCGGAGGCGATTCCGCTTGAACGACACGCTCGACGTCGTGCTGCGGCTGATCGCCGTCCTCGTCGTGTTCCTCGTGCTGCCGCTGGTCGTCGGCCAGACCGAGCACAAGGTGATGGCCCACATGCAGGGGCGGCTCGGCCCGATGTACGCGGGCGGCTTCCACGGCTGGGCCCAGCTCGTCGCGGACGGGGTGAAGTTCGCGCAGAAGGAGGACGTCGTCCCGGCCGACGCGGACCGCCGCGTCTTCCAGCTCGCGCCCGCCGTGGCCCTGCTGCCGTACCTGCTGGTGCTGATCGCGATCCCGGTCGGCCCGCACGGCTTCGTCGGCCAGGCGCTGGACGCCGGGCTGTTCTTCGTGCTGGCCGTGATGGGCGTCGGCGTGCTCGGCTCGCTGATGGCCGGCTGGGCCTCGGCGAACAAGTTCTCGCTGCTGGGCGCCCTGCGCACCGCCGCCCAGCTGATGGCCTACGAGCTGCCGATGCTGCTGGCCGCCGCCTCGGTGGCGATGGCGGCCGGCACCCTGTCGCTGCCGGGGATCGTCGAGTCGTACCACTGGTGGTGGACGCTGTGGCAGCTCGTCGGCGGCCTGGTGTTCTTCTGCGCGGGCCTGGCCGAGCTGCAACGGCCGCCGTTCGACATGCCGGTGGCCGACTCCGAGATCATCTTCGGCGCCTACACCGAGTACACCGGACTGCGGTTCGCCCTGTTCCTGCTCGCCGAGTACGCCGGGATCGTCGTGCTGTGCGGGCTGACCACCGTGCTGTTCCTCGGCGGGTGGCACGGCCCCTGGGCCGGCAGCGTCGGCTGGCTGTGGACCCTGCTGAAGACCGCGGTGCTGGCGTTCGTGGTCATCTGGCTGCGGGTCAGCTACCCGCGGCTGCGCGAGGACCAGCTCCAGAAGCTCGCCTGGACCGTGCTGATCCCGCTGTCCCTCGCCCAGATCGCCCTGACCGGCGTCGTCAAGGTGGTGATCTCGTAGTCATGGGTATCCCCGGATCCGGTCTGGCCAAGGGCCTGGCCGTCACCCTGAAGACGATGACGAAGCGGTCGGTCACCGCGCAGTACCCGGACGCGCAGCCCGAACTGCCGCCCCGCTCGCGCGGCGTGATCGCGCTGTTCGAGGAGAACTGCACGGTCTGCATGCTGTGCGCGCGCGAGTGCCCCGACTGGTGCATCTACATCGACTCCCACAAGGAGACGGTGCCGCCGGCCGCGCCCGGCGGACGGGAGCGCAGCCGCAATGTGCTCGACCGGTTCGCCATCGACTTCTCGCTCTGCATGTACTGCGGTATCTGTATCGAGGTGTGTCCCTTCGACGCGCTGTTCTGGTCACCGGAGTTCGAGTACGCGGAGACCGACATCCTCGATCTGACCCATGAGCGCGACAAGTTGCGCGAGTGGATGTGGACCGTGCCCGCCCCGCCGGCCCTCGACCCCGCGGCCGAGGAACCGAAGGAGATCGCGGCCGCCCGCAAGTCCGCGGAGAAGGCCGCCGCGGCCCGCGCCGCGCAGGAACAGGACGACAAGCAGGACTTGAAGCAGGACTTGAAGCAGGACAACAAGCAGGACCAGAAGCAGGACCAGGACGAGGGCCGGGAGCAGCGGCCGGGGGAGGGCGACGCATGAACCCCGGCACCGTGCTGGCCGCCGCCGCCCACCACCCGGGCTTCCTGTCACCCACCGGCGTCGAGATCACCTTCGTCCTGGTCGGCCTCGCGACCCTCGGCGCCGCCCTGCTGACCGTCACCACGAAGCAGTTGGTGCACGCCGCGCTGTGGCTGGTCGTCGCGCTCGGCGGCCTGGCCGTGGAGTACCTGCTGCTCACCGCCGAGTTCATCGCCTGGGTCCAGGTGCTCATCTACGTCGGTTCGGTCGTCGTGCTGCTGCTGTTCGGGCTCATGCTCACCAAGGCGCCCATCGGCCGCTCGCCGGACGCCGATTCGGGCAACCGGTGGGTGGCCGTCGGGGTCGCCGGAGCGGCCGCGGTCACCCTGGTGTGGGTGGTGGTGGACGCCTTCCGCTCCACCTGGATCAACCTGCACGGCGCCGTGCAGGGCACCTCGCACGCCACCGGCACCAGCCTGTTCCGGCACTGGGTGCTGCCGTTCGAAGCGCTGTCGGTGCTGCTGCTGGCCGCGCTGGTCGGCGCGATCGTGCTCTCGCGCCGCACAGACGGCGGCAAGGAGACGGAGTAATGCACCTCGCCTATCCCGCCGTCCTCGCCGCACTGCTCTTCTGCGTCGGGGTCTACGGCGTGCTCGCCCGGCGCAACGCGATCCTGGTCCTGATGTCCGTCGAGCTGATGCTCAACGCCGTCAACCTCAATCTGGTCGCCTTCGACGTGTGGCTCCGCGACACCCTGCACGCCGGCCAGGCGCTCACCCTCTTCACCATCACCATCGCCGCCGCCGAGATCGGCCTCGGACTGGCGATCGTGCTGCTGGTCTACCGCAACCGCGGCAGCTCCGACATCGACCGCCTCACCGCCCTCGCCGACCCGGCCGGACCCCGCGGGGACGGCACCGGGCGGCCCGGGGCCGGCGAGGACCCGGACGGGCCCGGCACGACCGCCGGCGACGAGAAGGCAGAGGCCACCGCGTGACCCTGACCGCCCTAGCCGCGCTCGTCCCCCTCCTGCCGTTCCTGGGCGCGGCGGCCGGCCTGCTCCTGGGCCGGAGCGCTCCCGGCTTCGTCCGGCCCCTCGCCGTACTGCCCACCGCCGCCTCGTTCGTGCTCGCCGCGGTCGTCGCCGCGCGGCAGGGCACCGGCGCCCCCACCGACGCGGCCCACCGGCTCGCCACCACCGGCTCGGTGCCGGTCGACCTGGCCCTGCACCTGGACGGCTTCTCCGTCCTCATCGCCGTCCTGGTCGGCCTGGTCGCCACCTGTGTGCAGGTCTACTCGCTGGCGTATCTGCGCGACGACCCGCGCTACCCGTCGTACGCCGGGCTGGTGTCCCTGTTCACCGCCGCGATGCTGCTCGTCGTCTACACCGGCGACCTGATGGTGCTGCTCGTCGGCTGGGAGGTCATGGGCATCTGCTCGTACTTCCTCGTCGGCCACTACTGGGAGACCGAGACCGCCCGGGCGGCCTCGATCAAGGCGTTCCTGGTCACCAAGCTGGGCGACGTGCCCTTCCTGATCGGCGTGTTCGCGCTCGGCGCGGACGCCGGCACCTTCCGGATCAACGGCATCCTGGCGGCCGCCGCCGACGGGCGGCTGCACCACCCGACGGTCGTCGCCCTGCTGCTGCTCGCCGGGGTCGCCGGCAAGTCGGCGCAGTTCCCGCTGCACACCTGGCTGCCCGACGCGATGGCCGGCCCCACCCCGGTGTCCGCGCTGATCCACGCCGCGACCATGGTCGCCGCCGGCATCTACCTGGTGGCGAGGCTGCTGCCGGTGTTCACCGCCTCCGCCGCGGCACTGGCGGTGCTCGCGGCGATGGCCGCCGTGACCATGATCGGCTCCGGCCTGGCCGCGCTGGCCCAGGACGACATCAAGCGCGTGCTGGCCTACTCGACCATCGGCCAGCTCGGCTACATGGCCGGCGCCCTGGCCGTCGGCGACCGCCGGGCCGCGGTCTTCCACCTCCTGTCCCACGGCGCCTTCAAGGCGCTGCTCTTCCTCGGCGCCGGTGTCGTCATCCACGCCGCCGGCACCAACTCGCTGACCGCCATGTCCCGCATGGGCGGCCTGGGCCGGCGCATCCCCGACGCCCTGTGGACGATGGGCCTGTCCCTGGCGTCCCTCGCCGCGCTGCCCCCGCTCTCCGGCTTCTTCTCCAAGGAGTCGGTGCTGCGGGCCGCCGAGCACGCCTCGGCCGGCGACACCGCGCACGTGCCCTCCGCGGTCGGCTGGACCGTGCTCGTGGCGGCCCTGGTCACCGCCGTGCTCACCGGCGCCTACGCCACCCGCCTGTTCCTGCTGGCCTTCCGCGGCAGCGGCCCGGAGGTCCCCGACCACGGCCGGCAGCCCCTGGCGATGACCACCGTGCTGTGGGTGCTGGCGCTGCCCACCGTGGCGTTCGGCGGGCTCACCTACCGCGAGCTGCCCCACTGGTTCGGCGGCCCCTCCGGTGACGGGCTCGGCCCGGTGCTGACCACCTCCGTGCTGGGCACGGGACTCGCCGCCGTCGGCGTGCTGGTCGCCTACGCCGCCTGGCAGGGCACCGCCGCGATCCGCGGGGCCAACCCGATCGGCGCCGTCGTCGCGGAACCCGCCGACGCCGAGCCCGCCCTCGTCGAGGCCGAGGCGATCGACACGCACGCCGAGGTGTACGGCGACGTGGCGTCCGCCGAGGACCTCGGCGACCCCGGCCGGCTGCTGCTCGGGCCGCTGCACCGGTCCGCCGCCCACGGCTTCCACCTCGACGCCGTCTACGGCGTGCTGTTCGTGCGGCCGGTGCTCGCCGCCGCGAGCCTGGTGCGCTTCCTGGACCGCGACGTCGTCGAGACCTACGTCAAGGGCGCCGGCGGCACACCGAAGCTGCTCGGCGCGGCCGTCCGCAAAGCCCAGACCGGAAACGTCCAGACGTACCTCGGCGCGCTGCTGGCCGGTGCGGTCGTCCTCGCCGTCATCGTCGCCGTCGGAGCGTGAGATCCCGTGAACGACACCGCCCTCCAGTACGTCCTCGTGGCGATGCTCGGGCTGCCGCTGCTCGGTGCCGCGGGCGCCCTGCTGCCGATCCCGAGCGCGCTGCGCATGGGCCGCACCCGTGAGCAGGCCCTGCTCGGCCTCGGCGTCATCGTCACCGGCGCCGTGCTCGTCCTCGCGGTGGTGCTCGCCGCCGGGTTCGACCACGACCACCCCGGCACCATGCAGGCCACCACCGACCTCGACTGGATCCCCGCGCTGCGGATCCACTTCCACCTCGGCGTCGACGGCATCTCGCTCCCCCTCCTCGTCCTGACCGCGCTGCTGACCTTCCTGTGCGCGCTCTACTCCTGCTTCTCGCTGCCCAAGGGCCTGGGGCCCCAGGCGTTCGTGGCGCTGCTGCTCCTGCTGGAGACGGGCACCCTCGCCACCTTCGCCGTGCTCGACCTGATGCTGTTCTTCCTGGCCTTCGAGACGGTGCTCATCCCGATGTACTTCCTCATCGCCCGCTGGGGCGGCCAGGACCGCGAACGGTCGGCGCTGCGGTTCATCGTGTACACCGTCCTCGGCTCCGTGATCATGCTGCTCGGCCTGCTCCTCATCGGCGTGAAAGCGGGCACGTTCGACATGGTGACACTCGCCACTGACAACGGGTCACATCTCAGTCACTCCACGCAACTGATCGCGGCTCTCGCGGTCGGTCTCGGTCTGGCCGTGAAGGCGCCGATGTGGCCGCTGCACAGCTGGCTGCCGGACGCCCACACCGCCGCCCCGACCGTCGGCTCGGTGCTGCTGGCCGGCGTGCTGCTGAAGATGGGCACCTACGGCATGGTGCGGATCCTGCTGCCCGAGACCCCGGGCGGCATGCACACCTACGCCCCCTACCTGGGCGCGTTCGCCGTCATCGGCATCGTCTACGGATCGCTGGCCTGCCTCGCGCTCGCCCGGCAGGGCAACGGCGGCGACCTCAAGCGGCTGATCGCCTACTCCTCCGTCGGCCACATGGGCTTCGTGCTGCTGGGCATCGCCACCCTGACCACGACCGGCGTCAACGGCGCCCTGTTCGCCAACATCGCCCACGGCCTCATCACCGGCCTGCTCTTCTTCCTCGTCGGCGCCGTCAAGGACCGCTACGGCACCAGCGACCTCGACCAGCTGTCCGGCCGCACCGGCGCCGCCCTCTACGGCCGCGCCCCCCGCCTGGGCGGGCTGCTCGCCTTCGCCGCCGTCGCCTCGCTCGGACTGCCGGGCCTGGCCGGCTTCTGGGGCGAGATGCTCGCGATGTTCGGGTCCTTCAAGCCCGCCGCGGGACTCAGCCGGCCGGCCTATCTGACGTTCACGGCGATCGCCGCCTTCGGCACCCTGCTCACCGCCGCCTACCTGCTGACCGTGCTCCGCCGGGTGTGCATGGGCGACCGGGAGACCGCCGAGGCCCGGCCCGTCCTCGCGGACGTCCGCGGCTACGAGTTCGCCGCCTGGACCCCGCTCGCCGCCCTCACCGTCGTCGCCGGGCTGTGGCCCGCCGTCCTGCTCGGCCTCACCGAACCGGCCGTCCGCACCCTGTTCGGAGGCAACTGATGCCGTCGCTCGTGCAGTCCGTCGACTGGGTGGCGGTGACGCCGGTGGTGATCCCGGCGGCGCTGGCCCTGGTGGTGCTCGTCGCCGACCTGTTCATGCCGCCGGAGCGCAAGGCCCTGCTCGGTTGGCTGTCCGCCGCCGGGCTGCTGGCCGCCGCCCTCACCCTGGTGCCGCTGCGCGACGGCCACCGCAGCACCTTCTGCCAGACCCCGGGCGCCGCCTGCTCGTACACCGCCGACCACTTCGCGCTCGTCGTCCAGGCCCTGGTGCTCGGCGGCGCCCTGCTCACCGTCCTGCTGTCGCTCACCACCGGCACGACGGACGCCACCGGCACGCTGCCCAGCGGCGAGTACTGGTTCCTGCTGCTCTCCTCGGCCGCGGGCGGTGCCCTGCTGCCCGCCTCCCGCGACCTGATCACGCTGATCGTCGCGCTGGAGGTCACCACGCTTCCGGCCTTCGCCCTGGTCGCGCTGCGCCGCGGTGACCGGCTGGCCGGCGAGGCCGCCCTGAAGTTCTTCCTCACCTCGGTCACCGCCACGGCCGTGTCCCTGCTGGGCATCAGCTTCGTGTACGCGGCCACCGGCACCGTCAACCTGTCCCAGGTCGCGCACGCCCTCGGCCACACCCCGGGGCAGCTCGACCACCTCGCCAAGGTGGGCGTGGCCCTCACCCTCGTCGGCTTCGCCTTCAAACTCGCCGCCGCGCCCTTCCACTTCTGGGTGCCCGACACCTACACGGGCGCGCCCCTGCCGGTCGCCGCGTACCTGTCGGTGGTCGGCAAGTCGGCCGGTTTCTCCGGGCTGATCCTGCTCACGGTCGTCGCCTTCCGGCCGTACGCGGACGTGTGGGGCCCGGCGCTCGGGGTGCTGGCCGCCCTCACCATGACCGTGGGCAACGTCGGCGCCCTGCGGCAGCGGCCCGACGCCGAACGCGGCGCCGTCGGCCTGCTGGCCTGGTCCTCCATCGGCCAGGCGGGCTATCTGCTGGTGCCGATGGCCGCCGCCTCCTCGGCGCACGACCCCGCGCACGAGATCGGCACCACGGTGGCGTACGCGCTGATGTACGGCGTGGTGAACCTCGGGGCGTTCGCCGTCGCCGCCCTGGTCACCCGTACGGCGCCGCGCGGCCGGCTCGCCGACTACCGCGGGCTGTACGGGCGCCGTCCGCTCGCCGCCCTCGCGCTCGCCTTCTTCCTGCTCTGCCTGGCCGGTCTGCCGCCGGGCGTCATCGGTCTGTTCGCGAAGGTCGCGGTCTTCTCCTCCGCGGTCGGCGCCCAGCACGGCTGGCTCGCGGTGATCATGGCCGTCAACGTCGTGATCGCCCTGGTGTACTACCTGCGGTGGACCGCGCTGCTGTTCACCCGTACGGAAGCGGCTCCGGACCAGGCCGCGGTGGGCGCCGCGGTGCGCGGCGGGGGTGCGGAGGGCGCTTCGGGCGGCGGCCGGGTTGCCGGCGCGGTCCCGGGGCAGACGCCTGGGGCAGCCGGTGCCGCGGCACCTGCGGCGGGGGCAGCGGCCGGCGGGACGCCTCTCGGCCTGGCCGTGGCCATCGCCCTGACCACCGTCGCGGGCATCGCGCTGTCCGGAGCGCCGCAGCTCGTGCTGCGCTACGCCCAGGGCACCCTGCTGTAGCCCGGCGGCACCTTCCGGTGCCGCCTGTTGCGGGGGAGACCGGCGGGGTCGTCGCGCAGCGTGCGCACAAGGGAACTAACGGCGCTCGGGTGGCGTTGACCAGACCAGGAGGTTCTCCTGAGGGGGAGGTTCCCCCGCAGCACACCTTGGAGGGCGCACCGTGCACAGCCGGCACAACGGGTTGAAGACCGCCGTACTTCTCGGCGTTCTGTCCGCACTCATCCTGTTCATCGGCAGCCTGTTCGGCCGTACCGGACTGATCATCGCCCTCGTCATCGCCCTGGCCACCAACGCCTACGCCTACTGGAACAGCGACAAGCTCGCGCTGCGGGCCATGCGCGCCCGGCCGGTCAGCGAGTTCGAGGCACCCGCGCTGTACCGCATCGTGCGGGAGCTGTCGACCAGCGCCCGCCAGCCCATGCCCCGGCTGTACATATCGCCCACGGACGCGCCGAACGCCTTCGCCACGGGACGCAACCCGCGCAACGCCGCGGTCTGCTGCACCTCCGGCATCCTCGGCATCCTCGACGAGAGGGAGCTGCGCGGCGTCCTGGGCCATGAGCTGAGCCACGTCTACAACCGGGACATCCTCATCTCCTCGGTCGCCGGCGCCCTCGCCTCGGCGATCGTCTTCCTGGCCCAGTTCGCCATGTTCCTGCCGATCGGACGCTCCGAGGACGACGACGGGCCGGGCATCATCGGCCTGCTCCTGCTCGCCATCCTCGGCCCGGTGGCCGCCTCGCTCATCCAGCTGGCCGTCTCCCGGTCGCGGGAGTACGAGGCGGACGCGTCGGGCGCCCGGCTCACCGGAGATCCGCTCGCCCTCGCGTCGGCGCTGCACAAGCTGGAGACTGGAACCAAGCAGCTCCCGCTGCAGCCGCGTCCGGAGCTGGAGACCACCAGCCACCTGATGATCGCCAACCCCTTTCGTCCGGGCGACGTCTCGCGGCTGTTCTCCACCCACCCGCCCATGGCCGATCGCATCGCGCGACTCCAGGAAATGGCAGGGCCCACACGATGAAGACCATCCTCAACGTCATATGGCTGGTGCTGTGCGGTCTGTGGATGTGCCTCGGCTACTTCGTGGCCGGGCTCATTCTCTGCATCACGATCATCGGTATCCCGTTCGGCATCGCGGCCTTCCGGATCGGCGTCTACGCCCTGTGGCCGTTCGGCTACACCACCGTCGAACGCCGGGACGCGGGCGCCGGCTCACTGATCGGCAACGTGCTGTGGCTGATCCTGGCCGGCTGGTGGCTGGCCCTGGGCCACATCGTCACCGGGGTCGCGCTGTGCATCACGATCATCGGCATCCCGTTCGGCATCGCGAACTTCAAGCTGCTGCCGCTGTCGCTGATGCCGCTGGGCCGGGAGATCGTGCCCACGGACCAGCCGTTCGCCACGCGCTGACCCCGAGGCCGGCCGTCGCCGGCTCCGGGGGCGGTAGGCGCTGACTCCGAGGGTGGAAAGCGCTGCGCCTGCGGCGGCGGGCGCCGGCGCCGCGACCGCGGGTAACGGCAGGACCGCCCGGTGCGCGAGGATGGCCGTGAGCCGCGGCGCCGGCGCCGCGGTCACGAGCCAAGGAGATGGCGATGAGCCTGCAAGTCGGCGAGACGGCACCGGACTTCACGCTCCCCGACCAGTCGGGGGCGCCGGTCACGCTCAGCGAGAAGCTGGCCGACAGGGTCGTGGTGCTCTACTTCTACCCGAAGGACAACACCCGGGGCTGCACGGCGGAGGCATGCAGCTTCCGCGACAACTACGAGTGCTTCAGCGACGCCGGCGCCGAGGTCATCGGGATCAGCTCGGACAGCGTCGAGTCGCACGAGAAGTTCGCCGGCCGCCACGAACTGCCGTTCATCCTGCTGTCCGACAAGGACCGGGCCGTGCGGAAGCAGTACGGGGCGACGACGCTCGGCGTCGTCCCGGGGCGCATCACCTTCGTCATCGACCGGGACGGCGTCATCCGGCACACGTTCTCGTCGATGGCGAACATCGGGCCGCACGTGGAGGAGGCGCTCCGCGTCGTGCGGGAGCTGACGGCCGCCTGAGGCGGCCGGGGCGGTGGCGGGTGGCCGCCGCCCCGGGACCGGGCTTATCGGCAGATCACCGGTAGTTGACGAACTGCAGGGCGAAGTCGAGGTCCTTGCCCTTCAGCAGCGCCTGGACGGCCTGGAGGTCGTCCCGGCTCTTCGAGCTGACCCGCAGCTCGTCGCCCTGGACCTGGGCCTTGACGCCCTTCGGGCCCTCGTCACGGATGATCTTCGCGACCTTCTTGGCGTTCTCCTGGGAGATGCCCTCCTCGATCGACGCGAAGATCTTGTACTCCTTGCCGGAGAGCTGCGGCTCACCCGCGTCCAGCGCCTTCAGCGAGATCCCCCGCTTGACCAGCTTGGTCTCGAAGACGTCCAGAATCGCCTTCACGCGCTCCTCGGAGTTCGCCTCCATGAGGATCTTCTCGCCCGACCACGAGATCGACGCCCCGACGTTCTTGAAGTCGTACCGCTGCGAGATCTCCTTGGCGGCCTGGTTGAGGGCGTTGTCGACCTCCTGCCGCTCGACCTTCGAGACGATGTCGAAACTGGAGTCGGCCATGTTCTGTGGGCTCCTTGGCTGTGTTCCCTGCTTCTTCCCTGGGTGCGGCACCGGGGTGCCGTCCGCGGCCCCGGCCCCGTCTCCGGACCCGGCACCGCCACCCCGAAGCCTAGGCCCTGCCTGGCAAATCCCGCCTGTCCCGCGGTGTCTGGCACGCACGCTCGCTGCGTTGTCGGTCGTCAGCGCAGCCCGCTGCGCTCTCCTCCCTCCGCCTTGCGATCGCACGCACCAGACGCCGCGGGCCCCGCCCTTCGGGCGGACGGCGCTATTTGCCAGGCAGGACCTAGCCATCTCCCCCGCCCGAGCCCTGATCAATCCGGTGGCGAACCACCCCTGAGGATCGGGTATCGTTTACGTCGTCGCCACGGAGCACCGCCTCAGCGGATCCGGCTCCAGGGCGTCGTCCCATGGCGGTATGCCCGAGTGGCCAATGGGAGCGGACTGTAAATCCGTCGGCTTAGCCTACCGTGGTTCGAATCCACGTGCCGCCACGCTTAGGGAGAAACCCTCTCTGACCAGCAGTGATGCTGGCCGGGGAGGGTTTCTTCGTGTTCGGGCCGCCGTCCTGCGGGAGTTGGGCTCCTCCGGGTGGTGCGCCGGCGGGTGGTGACGTGATGCATGAGGTCCGCGGGAGCGGTCAGAAGACGGGGGAGCCGGGACGGCCCGCTGTGCTTGGGCGGATGTGCGGGCTGTCCCGGTCCTCCTGTGGTGGGAACAGGCAGCCGCGGAGCCGGTATGACTCGCCGGCACCGCGGCTGGTCCACCTGCGGGCGGCTCCGGACACCGGCACGGCCGCCCCGCTCCGGTCGCAGGACGCGGCAGCCCGTCGCACCCTGAATGAATGAGTGTGCCGACGTCAGGGCAGGAACCCCCGCCGGAGCGAGCACCCCACGTCGCAGGGTCGCCGGACACGCCCTCGGAGGGGAGCCACCCGCCGCAGGGCGGTACGGCCCCGGGCACGCCCCCGCCCGGGGGTCACCACCTCAACCCGCCGCCCCGGCGGAAGTGGCCGTGGATCGTGCTGGCCGTGGCGGTGGTCGTCGTCGCCGGCATCGCCGCCCTCGCCACCTTCGCCCACCACGAGTCCTCACAGCCCGTCTCCGTCCGCTACAGCGTGACCGGCTCGGCCCACAACGTGGACGTCACCTACTCCACCTGGGACAACCAGGTCATCACCGCGGCCCGCCAGACGGGTGTGGTGCTCCCGTGGCAGAAGGTGGTCACCACCACCGGCTTCTCCAAGGGCGGCGCCCTGACCGTCACCCTGGGCTCCTCGGGCGGAACCGCGACGTGCTCGGTGGCCGTCCAGGGCAAGACCTACACCGCCACCGCCACCGGCCCCTTCGCGAGCGCCCAGTGCCGGGGTTTCTGACGCACGTGCGGGTGCGCATGGCTCCGCGGCGCGCGAACACACGTCGGCAGCGCCGCGCGACAGCACTGCCCACCACGCGACCTGCTTCCTGAGTTCCCGTCACGCGGGGCGGGGAGCCCGGGGATGCGGAACCCCTTCCTCTGCGCCGATTGGCGTATGGCCACACCTTTGACCGCGGGTGCATGGTGGCCCCACCCCCCGCTGCGCCCCGCCGCGCCCCCGTCGGCGGGGCGCACCCGGGGCCGGGCCCGATCCGCGGAGAGCACGCGTCCGGGCCGCGCGAGCCGAAACGGCCCGTGACGAAGAGCCGGACCGCACGCGCCGCCCGACGCTCCCCGGCCCGTCACACGCTGCTGCTATCTTCACCCGGTCCATGACGTGATCACTCGCGCGAGGAGTCCTCATGCGCTATCGCCCGCTCGGCCGCGGCGGCCTGCAGGTGTCGGAGATCGGCTACGGAGCCTGGGGGATCGGGGAGTCCGCCTGGATCGGGGCCACCGAGGAGGAGTCGCTGCGTGCGCTGCACCGGGCGCTCGACCTCGGCGTCAACCTGATCGACACCGCGCGCGGCTACGGCGAGAGCGAGCGGATCGTCGGCCAGGTGGTGCGCGAGCGCGCCGGCCGCGACGGCGAGGTGCTGGTCGCCACCAAGGTGCCGCCGCTCAACGGGGTCTGGCCGGCGCCCGCGGGCCTCGACCCGGCCGAGACGTTCCCCGGCTCGCACATCCGCGAGAGCCTGCGGACCAGTCTGCGGGCCAGCGGCCTCGACCACTTCGACGTGCTGCAGTTCCACGTCTGGAGCGACGAGTGGGTGGGCCGCGGCGACTGGCTGGAGACCATCGCGGAGCTCAAGCAGGAGGGCCTGATCCGCCAGTTCGGGGTGTCGATCAACGACCACGAGCCGGACAACGCCCTCGCCCTGGTCCGCAGCGGCGTCGTCGACAGCGTGCAGGTCATCTACAACATCTTCGACCAGGCGCCGGCCGACGCGCTGTTCCCGGCCTGTGAGGAGCACGGCGTCGGCGTGATCGTGCGCGTCGCCCTCGACGAGGGCGGGCTGACCGGCCGCATCACGGCCGGCACCACGTTCCCCGAAGGCGACTTCCGCAACCGCTACTTCAAGGGCGACCGTCCGGCCCAGGTCGAGGCGCACGTCGACGCGCTGACCGCCGACCTGGGCATCGGCACCGAGGAGGTGGCGGAGGCCGCGCTGCGGTTCGTGCTGAGCGCGCCCGCGGTCTCCACCGTGATCCCGGGCATGCGCAGCGTCCGCAACGTCGAGCGCAACGTGGCCGTCAGCGACGGGGTGCTGCTCTGCGCTGACACCCTCGCGAAGCTCGCCAAGCACCGCTGGGAGCGCAACTTCTACCAGTGACCGTCACGGGGGCGGGCGCACCGCTTCCACCCGGGACCGTCCGGGCGCCGGCCACCTCTGACGATCCGCCGGCGCCCCCGGGCGGGCCTCAGCCCGAGGTCACCGCCCGGACCGCCTCGTCGATCGAGGACTCGCCGGAGACCAGTTCGAGGGTCGCGCCCACCGTGTTCCGGGCGTCCAGCAGCGCCACCAGGGTCGCGGCGACGTCGTCCCGGGGGACCGAGCCGCGGCCGGTGCTCGGCGCGAGCCGGATGCGGCCGGTGCCCGCGTCGTTGACCAGCGCGCCCGGCCGCAGGACCGTCCAGTCCAGCCCGTCCCGCGCGCGGATCGCGTCGTCGGCCGCGCCCTTGGCCCGCAGATAGGCGCGGAAGGTCTCGTCGGCATACTCGGACCGCGCGTCCGCGCCCATGGAGGAGACGATCAGGAACCGGCGCACGCCGGCGCTCTCGGCCGCGTCCGCGAGCAGGACCGCCGCGTCACGGTCGACCGTCTGCTTGCGTTCGACCCCGCTGCCCGGGCCCGCGCCCGCCGCGAAGACCGCCGCGTCCGCGCCCCGCAGCACGGCCGCCACCTGGTCGGTGCTCGCCGACTCCAGGTCCAGCACCACGGGCTCGGCGCCCGTCGCCCTCAGGTCGTCCGCCTGGGCCGGGTTGCGGATCAGCCCGGCCACGCTGTCGCCGCGTGCCGTGAGCAGCCGCTCCAGCCGCAGCGCGATCTGTCCGTGTCCACCTGCGATCACCGTACGCATGCCGCGACGTTACGCCTCGCGGTGCGCCTGACGTGGGAGGTCGAGGGGCGTCTCACCCGCCGAGTCGCAGTACTCGCGGACGGCGCTGGTGCGGGAGACCACGCGGCCTCGGTGGATGACGATCCGGCTGTAGCCCAGGGAGAGGACCGCGGCCACGCCGTCGCCGCGCACCGCGAGCAACTCGGCGGGGAAACCGGCCTCCACGCGGACGTCGGACAGGCCGAGGGCCGCCCGGGCCTGGCCGCTGATCAGGTCGTACGACCGCAGTGGCCCGCAGGCGCCGTGCGAGGCCAGCAGGAAGGCCGCCTCCAGCGGGTCGCCGCGGCCCACCGGGTTGCCGAGGTCGCCGAGCGAACCGCTGCCCGCGCACACCCGGACGCCCGCCGCCCGCAGCGCTCGGACCGGCGCGACGCCGCCGCGGTCCGTCAGCGCGCAGCCGCCCTGGGGGAGCGCGGCCACCGTGACGCCCGCGGCGGCCAGCCGTTCGGCGGTCGCGGTCACCACCTGGGACGGCAGGGCGCCCAGGCCGTGGCAGGGACCAAGGGTGACGCCGGGCCGCATCCCGCCGGCCATCGCCGCCAGCCGGGCCAGCCGCGCCGGGTCGTCGGCCGCGGTGTGCAGGTCGACCGGCACCCCGAACTCGGCGGCGAGCGACAGCACGGCCTCCGCGTACCCGCTCGGGTCCGGGTCGAGGTCGGGACAGCCGCCCGCCGCGCAGGCCCCCATCTTCAGCGCGTCCCGCAGCATCGCGTAGCTGTCGGCGCCGGCCGCGCCGGTGAGCAGCCGCGGCACCGCGACCACCTGCACGTCGACCAGTCCGCGCAGCGCCCGGCGGGCGGCGAGCACCGCCTCCAGGTCCTGCAGCCCCTGGACGTCGCCGATCCGCACATGGGAGCGGACGGCGGTGGCGCCGTGGCCGAGCTGGAGCAGCGCCGCCTCGATCGCCCGGCGCTGGACGTCCTCCGGATCGCCCGACGGGGGGCCGCCCGCGGTCAGCGCCAGGTCGAGGTGGGCGTGGGGTTCGACGGGTGCGGGCAGCAGCAGGTAGCCGCGCAGGTCGATCCGGGCGCCCTCGGCGGCCCGGCCCGAACGGCCGGACACCGCGCCGAGACTGCCGGCGGTGCCGACGGCCTCGATCCGCGGCCCGCTGAGGCGCACGTCCACGATCCGGCCGTCGACGAGCCGCGCCCCGCACAGCAGCAGGGTGGCGGTCTCCTCGGCGGTCTCGTGCCGGCTGTCACGGGGGCTGTCGGTCATCGCGCTCCTCCGGGTGCGGGCTCGGCCGTGTCCGGCGTCGGCAGAGGTCCGACGTCAGCAAAGGCCGGGCGGGCGGGCGTCGTCGGGAGGCAAGATCACGCGGACCGAGCCTAGGGCGCGGTGCCGCGACTGACCGGTACGACCCGGAAGGTGCGGATTAGTCGTACCGGTGTGGCGGTCCCGGACGGCCGGGTTCACGTGTCCGAGGGGCCCGATGTGCCCTGCCGGATACGGATTTCACGTATCGCTGCGGACCGTGTAATGTCTTCCTCGCTCGCCCCAATAGCTCAGTCGGTAGAGCGTCTCCATGGTAAGGAGAAGGTCTACGGTTCGATTCCGTATTGGGGCTCTGGTGGATCGGTTCCCCGCTGTCATGGCGGGGGCCAGTTCATCGAAGCGGCGTAGCTCAGTCGGTAGAGCAAGCGGCTCATAATCGCTGTGTCACCGGTTCAAGTCCGGTCGCCGCTACTCTCCGTAGCCGATTGCGGGTTCGGTCCCTCGGTCGGCTACTATTCCTGTGTTCATTTCACCTGTTCGTCAAGGAGCACTCACGTGGCCGCCACCGACGTCCGCCCGAAGATCACGCTGGCCTGCGTGGAGTGCAAGGAGCGGAACTACATCACCAAGAAGAACCGGCGTAACGACCCGGACCGCCTGGAGATGAAGAAGCACTGCCCGCGTTGCAACGCGCACACCGCGCACCGCGAAACGCGCTGACGCTCCGTTCCCCGCACTGCCGCAGTACGGCGGGCATGGCGATCCCGGTCCAGCCGGGTCACACCGCCGTACGCGCCAGGCCGTAACTTCACCACGAGGCCGTTCCCGTGTCACACACCGGGGGCGGCCTCGCGGTTTGCCGCGACAACGACCTTTTCGCTGGCGACGTTTCCGCACCGGAGGTGCCGATGGCCCTGGACCAGTCCTTCGTCGGGCGCAGTTATCCGCCCACCGACCCCTATGAGGTCGGCCGGGAGAAGATCCGCGAATTCGCCGAGGCGATCGGCGACGCGAACCCGGTCTACACCGACCGGGAGGCGGCCAAGGCGCTCGGGCACCCCGACGTCATCGCACCGCCCACCTTCCCCTTCGCGATCACCTTCCAGGCGGCCGGCGTTGTGGTCCAGGACCCCGACCTGGGGCTGGACTACAGCCGCGTGGTGCACGGCGACCAGAAGTTCGCCTACACCCGGCCGGTGCGGGCGGGCGACCTGCTGACCGTCACCTCGACCATCGAGGCGATCAAGTCGCTGGCCGGCAACGACATCCTGGACATCCGCGGCGAGGTCCACGACGAGTCGGGCGAGCACGTGGTGACCGCCTGGACGAAGCTGGTCGCGCGGGCGGCGGGCGAGGACACGACGGGCGGGGAGGCGTGATGGCGGCCACGATCGCGTACGACGACATCGAGGTCGGCACCGAACTGCCGGCCCGGACCTTCCCGGTGACCCGGGCCACCCTGGTCCGCTACGCGGGCGCCTCCGGTGATTTCAATCCCATTCACTGGAACGAGAAGTTCGCCCGGGAGGTCGGTCTGCCCGACGTCATCGCGCACGGCATGTTCACCATGGCCTCCGCGATCCGCGTCGTGACCGACTGGGTGGGCGACCCCGGCGCGGTGGTGGAGTACGGCGTCCGGTTCACCAAGCCGGTCGTCGTGCCCAACGACGACCAGGGCGCGGTCGTGGAGGTGACCGCCAAGGTCGCCGCGAAGCTGGACGACCGCCGGGTCCGGGTGGACCTGACCGCGACGAGCGCCGGCCAGAAGGTCCTGGGCATGTCGCGCGCCGTCGTCCGTCTGGCCTGACGAACCGGCCGTCCGGCCGGTCGGCCTGACGAACCGGCCGTCCGGCCGGTCGGCCTGACGGCTGGCCGGGCCTTCGATACAGCCGGGTAAGGGGCGTCCTCGCTGCGGGGCGCCCCTTACCCATGCGTCCGTCTTGACTAGGTAGTGATTGGCCACTAACTTAGGATCCATGGTCAGGATGAGCGCAGAGGAGCGGCGCGAGAGCGTCATCCGTGCGGCGATGAGCGAGTTCGCCCACGGCGGGTACAACGGCACCTCCACCGAGGCGATCGCGCGCCGCGTGGGCGTCTCGCAGCCGTACCTCTTCCGGCTCTTCCCGAACAAGCAGGCCATCTTCCTGGCGGCGTCGCAGTACTGCATCGCCACCACGACCGAGGTGTTCACCGAGGCGGCCAAGGGGCTGCCGGTGGAGGAGCGCCTGGGCGCCATGGCCACCGCCTACCAGAAACTGATCCACGACGACCCCGAGCGCCTGCTGATGCAGATGCAGACGTACGTCGCGGTGGCCGCCGCCGAGGCCGAGGGGGACCGCGAGTTCGGCGAGGCCGTGCGCCGCGCCTGGCAGGAGCTGTGGGACGCCGTGCACATCGAGCTCGGCGCGGACGTGGACGAGACGACGCAGTTCCTGGCTTACGGGATGCTCGTCAACACGCTGGTCTGCCTGGGGTATCCGGCCGGCCACCGCAACTGGGAGGGGTTCTACGAGTCGGCGCGGCCCGAGTGACCCGCGGGCCCGGCCCGTCCGGGCTTCTTCATGACCGTAAAAGTTAGTCATCAATAACTAACTCAGGGGAAACGATGAACCAGCAAGCAGCACGACGGCCCGGCTCCGCCGCCTGGGCGCTCATCATCACCAGCGTGGCCGGTTTCATGGCGGCGCTCGACAACCTCGTCGTCACCACGGCGCTCCCGTCCATCCGCAAGGATCTCGGCGGCGCGCTGTCCGACCTCGAATGGACCGTCAACGCCTACACGCTCACCTTCGCGGTCCTGCTCATGTTCGGCGCGGCGCTCGGCGACCGGTTCGGCCGCCGCCGGCTGTTCGTCATCGGACTCGGCGTCTTCACCGGCGCGTCCGCCGCGGCCGCGATGGCCCCGGGCATCGGCGAACTGATCGCCGCCCGCGCTGTCCAGGGCGTCGGCGCGGCGATCATGATGCCGCTCACCCTCACCCTGCTCACCGCGGCCGTGCCCGCGGAACGCCGTGGCGCCGCCTTCGGCATCTGGGGCGCCGTCAACGGACTGGCCGTCGCCAGCGGACCGCTCATCGGCGGCAGCCTCACCCAGCACCTGTCCTGGCAGTGGATCTTCTGGCTGAACGTGCCGCTGGGCATCGCCCTCGTCCCGCTGGCCCGCCTGCGGCTGGCCGAGTCCACCGCACCCGGCGCCCGGCTCGACGGCCGCGGCACCGCCCTGGTCAGCCTCGGCCTGTTCGGCATCGTCTTCGCCCTGGTCAACGCGACCTCGCACGGCTGGACCAGCGCCCGGGTGCTCGGCGGGCTCATCGGCGGCGCGATCCTCGTCGCCGCGTTCATCCGGCACGGCGTGGTGGCCCGGAACCCGATGCTGCCCATGCGGCTCTTCCGCGGCCGGGCCTTCTCCGCGATCAACGCGGCCAGCGGCCTGATGTTCACCGGCATGTTCGGCTCGATCTTCCTGCTCAGCCAGTTCCTGCAGAACGTCGTCGGCTACTCGCCCACCGAGGCGGGTCTGCGGATGCTGCCGTGGACCGGCATGCCGATGATCGTCGCGCCCATCGCCGGCTTCCTCTCCGACCGGATCGGCGGCCGCCCGGTCGTCGCGGCCGGACTCGCGCTGCAGGCCGTCGGACTCGCGTGGTTCGCACTGGTGATCTCGCCCGACGTCTCCTACCTGGCGCAGCTCCCCGCGCTGATCATCAGCGGTACGGGCATGGCGCTGTTCATCGCGCCGGCCACCAACCTGGTCATGTCCAGCGTCCGTGGCCCCGAGCAGGGGATCGCCTCCGGGGCGAACAACGCGCTGCGCGAGGTGGGCGGGGCGCTGGGCATCGCCGTCCTCGGCTCGATCTTCTCGGCGAACGGGGGTTACGGGGCGCCGGCGCAGTTCGTCGCCGGCCTGACGCCGGCGCTCTGGGTGGGGGCCGGGGTGCTGGGAGCGGCCGTGGTGGCCGCGCTGCTCCTTCCGCGGGGTGGGCGGGCGGTGCCGCCGGCGCTGCGGAAGGAGGGGGTGCCGGGGTCGGCTCGGGCCGCGGTGACGGTGGCGCGTTAGCCTCGGGCAGCGCTGCCTCCGCCCGGCTGTACCTGATTCACCCCCCACCAGCCGGCAGCCGCCGACGCCCCGACGCCATCACCGGAGTCCCGAGCCCGGCGTAAGGGAGCACCGGGTGGGGGGTGGGTGAAAAAAGCCGAGGCCTGGCTGCCCGAGCCCCACGGATCACCCCTTGGACATAATGAAACGGTGCACGTTATGGAGAACACCCCCCTCGCCCCCCTCACCACCTTCCGCGTGGGCGGGCCGGCCGCCCGCCTCGTGACGGCCCGGACGGACGACGAGCTGGTCGAGGCCGTGCGGGCGGCCGACGCCCGCCAGGAGCCCGTCCTGCTGATCGGCGGCGGCAGCAACCTGCTGATCGCCGACGAGGGGTTCGACGGCACCGCCATCCGCATCGCCACGCAGGGCGTGACCCTGAGCGGTACGCGGCTGGAGCTGGCCGCGGGGGAGAACTGGTCGGACGCGGTCGCGGCCACCGTGCGCGAGGGACTGGCCGGAATCGAGTGCCTGGCGGGGATCCCGGGGTCGGCCGGCGCCACCCCGATCCAGAACGTCGGCGCCTACGGCCAGGAGGTGTCCAGCACGATCACCGAGGTCGTCGCGTACGACCGCCTCCACGGCGAGACGGTGACGCTGGCCGGTGGGGAGTGCGGCTTCGCTTACCGGCACAGCCGTTTCAAGGCCGACCCGGCGCGGCACGTGGTGCTGCGGGTGCGGTTCGGGCTGGAGGACGCGGGCGGCATGTCCGCACCCGTGAAGTACCCCGAGACGGCCCGGGCGCTCGGCGTGGAGGCCGGCGACCGGGTGCCGCTGGCCAAGGCGCGGGAGACCGTGCTGGCGCTGCGCTCCGCCAAGGGCATGGTGCTGGCCGAGGACGACCACGACACCTGGTCGGCCGGCTCGTTCTTCACCAACCCGGTGCTGGACCCGCAGGAGTACGCCGCGTTCCTGGAGCGGGCGCACGCCCGGCTCGGCGCGGACGTCACCCCGCCCGCGTACCCGGACGGCACCGACCGTACGAAGCTGTCGGCTGCCTGGCTGATCGACAAGGCGGGGTTCACCAAGGGCCACGGCACGGGACCCGCCAGGCTCTCCGGCAAGCACACGCTGGCCCTCACCAACCGGGGCGGCGCCACCGCGCAGGACCTGCTGACGCTGGCCCGTGAGATCCGCGACGGCGTCCGCGCCGCGTTCGGCGTGACCCTGGTCAACGAGCCTGTGACGGTGGGCGTCCGGCTCTGACCGTCTGACCGTCTGACCGTCCGGCCGTCCGGCCGTCCGGCCGTCCGGCCAAGAGAGGCCCGGGCCGCGCCCGGGCCCGACCGTCACCCCCGTGCCGCCCGCGGCGCCACCCCCGGCGCCGCTCCCGCGGACTCGCCGGCCCCGGGCGGCGCCGCCAGCCAGTCGTCGATGCCGCCGAGCAGCCGCTCACGGACGTCCTGCGGGGCGCGGGAGGCGTGCACCGACTGGCGGGCCAGTTCGGCCAGTTCGTCGTCACCGAAGCCGTGCACCTCGCGGGCGATCTCGTACTGGGCGGCCAGCCGCGAGCCGAACAGCAGCGGGTCGTCGGCCCCGAGCGCCATCGGCACGCCGGCCTCGAACATCACCCGAAGGGGGACATCCTCGGCCTTCTCGTAGACGCCGAGGGCGACGTTGGAGGCCGGGCAGACCTCGCAGGTCACACCGGCGTCGGCGAGCCGGCGCAGCAGCGCCGGGTCCTCCACGGCCCGCACCCCGTGGCCGACCCGCTGCGCGTGCAGGTCGTCCAGGCAGTCGCGGACGCTGGACGGCCCGGCGAGCTCCCCGCCGTGCGGGGCGGCCAGCAGGCCGCCCTCCCGGGCGATGGCGAAGGCGCGGTCGAAGTCCCGTGCCAGGCCCCGGCGTTCGTCGTTGGAGAGGCCGAAGCCGACCACCCCGCTGTCGGCGTAGCGGACCGCGAGGCGGGCCAGCGTGCGGGCGTCCAGCGGGTGTTTCATGCGGTTGGCGGCGACGACCACGGCCATGCCGATCCCGGTGTCCCGCGAGGCGGTGTGCACCGCGTCGAGGATGATCTCCAGGGTCGGGATCAGGCCACCGAGCCGCGGCGCGTACGAGGTCGGGTCGACCTGGATCTCCAGCCAGCCCGAACCGTCCCGCACCTCCTCCTCGGCGGCCTCGCGGACCAGCCGCTGGATGTCCTCCGGGGTGCGCAGGCACGAGCGGGCGATGTCGTAGAGCCGCTGGAAGCGGAACCAGCCGCGCTCGTCGGTGGCGCGCAGTTTCGGCGGCTCGCCCGAGGTCAGCGCCTCGGGCAGGTGGACCCCGTCGCGGTCGGCCAGCTCCAGCAGGGTGGCGGGCCGCATCGACCCGGTGAAGTGCAGGTGCAGGTGTGCTTTGGGAAGGCGCCGGACTTCCCGGGCCGTACGTGCCGTGCTTTCCATTCCAAGATCCTGCTCCACGACGGCCCCCGCCCGGAACCCGTTTCTCCGAACGGGGGCCACCCGAAAAGGAAAGCGGGCGTCAGTCGGTCGCCTCGCCGAGCAGCTTCTGCAGCCGGGAGACGCCCTCGACCAGGTCCTCGTCGCCCAGCGCGTAGGACAGCCGCAGGTAGCCGGGGGTGCCGAACGCCTCGCCGGGCACGACCGCGACCTCGGTCTCGTCGAGGATGAGGGCGGCCAGCTCGCTGGAGGTGGCCGGGCGCTTGCCGCGGATCTCCTTGCCGAGCAGCGCCTTCACCGACGGGTAGGCGTAGAACGCGCCCTCGGGGACCGGGCAGACGACGCCGTCGATCTCGTTGAGCATCCGCACGATGGTCTGCCGGCGGCGGTCGAACGCGGCGCGCATCTCGGCGACGGCCGTCAGGTCGCCCGTGACGGCGGCCAGCGCGGCGACCTGGGCCACGTTGGAGACGTTGGAGGTCGCGTGCGACTGCAGGTTCGTCGCGGCCTTCACCACGTCCTTGGGGCCGACGATCCACCCGACCCGCCAGCCGGTCATGGCGTACGTCTTCGCCACGCCGTTGACGACGATGCAGCGGTCGCGGATCTCGGGGACGATCGCCGGCAGCGAGGTGAACTTCGCGTCGCCGTAGATCAGGTGCTCGTAGATCTCGTCGGTGAGCACCCACAGGCCGTGCTCGACGGCCCAGCGGGCGATGGCCTCGGAGTCGGCCTCGCTGTAGACGGCGCCGGTCGGGTTGGACGGGGAGACGAACAGCACGACCTTGGTGCGCGCGGTGCGGGCCGCCTCCAGCTGCTCGACCGACACCCGGTAGCCGGTGGTCTCGTCGGCGACGACCTCGACGGGCACGCCGCCCGCGAGCCGGATCGACTCGGGGTACGTGGTCCAGTACGGCGCGGGGACGATGACCTCGTCACCCGGGTCAAGGATGGCGGCGAACGCCTCGTAGATGGCCTGCTTGCCGCCGTTGGTGACCAGCACCTGGGAGGCGTCGACCTCGTAGCCGGAGTCGCGGAGCGTCTTGGCGGCGATGGCGGCCTTCAGCTCGGGCAGGCCGCCGGCCGGCGTGTAGCGGTGGTACTTCGGGTTGCGGCACGCCTCCACCGCTGCCTCGACGATGTAGCCGGGCGTGGGGAAGTCGGGCTCGCCGGCGCCGAAGCCGATGACCGGGCGCCCGGCGGCCTTGAGGGCCTTGGCCTTGGCGTCCACGGCGAGGGTCGCGGATTCCGAGATCGACCCGACGCGGGCCGATACCCGCCGCTGGGTCGCCGGACCGGCCGGCGGTTCTGACGGAGTGGCTGCGGGAGTAGCTGCGCTCATGTCTGCATGGTCCCAGACCTGGAGGGCCCTCGGCACGGGAGTTCCAGGGGTTGAACGACCCCGTTCGGGCTTATCGGAAGCAAGGCGTTCGACGGGGAGCCGCTGAACACGTACACTCATCCGTCGATGGCCCTCCCGACGGCTGAGCTGCTGTACGTTGGGGGAGTCGAAGGGTCGTAGCTCAATTGGTAGAGCACTGGTCTCCAAAACCAGCGGTTGGGGGTTCAAGTCCCTCCGGCCCTGCTCCACGCGTCCGGCACCTAGGGCGTGGGCAGGATAAGCACTCGCCGTACCGCGCGACGGGCGCGGCATGGCCACGACCGGAGTCAGGTGAGGACGAGTGACTGAGATCACGGACTCCATCGACGTCCCTGAGCCTGGCACGACTCAGGATGACCAGGAGACCGAGAAGAAGGGCCGCCGCGGAGGCAAGCGCGGCAAGAAGGGTCCCCTCGGCCGCCTCGCTCTCTTCTACCGCCAGATCATCGCGGAGCTCCGCAAGGTCGTCTGGCCGAGTCGCAACGACCTGATGACGTACACCACCGTGGTGATTGTCTTCGTTGTGGTCATCATCGCGTTCGTCAGCGTGGTTGACTGGGGATTCTCGAAGCTCGTCTCGCACGTCTTCGGCTGATCCCCGCGGGGGGCGCCCGCCTTCGAGGTGCCCGCCCGCACGAACCACCCCACGAAGTCAGGAAGAAGCAGTCACCGTGTCTGACCCGAACGTGTACGACGGCGCCGCCACCGACGAGTCTGCCGAAGGCGACGAGCTCGCTCTCGAGTCCGTCGAGGCTGCGGACGGCGAGGCCGAGGCCGCCGAGCACGACGAGGCCGCGGAGTCCGCTGAGGCGTCGCAGACCGAGGCTGCGGACGAGGACGAGTCCGCGGAGGCCGGCGCATCCGTCGAGGACGGCGCATCGGCCGAGGCCGCCGACGACGAAGCCGCGGAGGCGCCCGAGGGTTCCGGTGACGGCGAGGCCGCCGAGCCGGTGGACGCGGTCGCGGCGTTCCGCGAGGAGCTGCGGACCCTGCCCGGCGAGTGGTACGTGATCCACACCTACGCCGGTTACGAGAACCGGGTGAAGGCCAACCTCGAGCAGCGCGCCGTCTCGCTGAACGTCGAGGAGTACATCTACCAGGCCGAGGTGCCGCAGGAAGAGGTCGTCCAGATCAAGAACGGCGACCGCAAGACGATCCGGCAGAACAAGCTCCCCGGCTACGTGCTGGTCCGCATGGACCTGACGAACGAGTCGTGGGGTGTCGTCCGGAACACGCCGGGTGTCACCGGCTTCGTCGGCAACGCCTACGACCCGTACCCGCTGACGCTGGACGAGATCGTCAAGATGCTCGCCCCCGAGGTGGAGGCCGCCGCCGAGGCCGCGGCGATCGCCGAGGGCACCGCTCAGCCGCGCAAGGTCGAGGTCCAGGTGCTGGACTTCGAGGTCGGCGACTCGGTCACCGTCACCGACGGCCCCTTCGCCACCCTGCAGGCCACGATCAACGAGATCAACGCCGACTCGAAGAAGGTCAAGGGCCTCGTCGAGATCTTCGGCCGCGAGACCCCGGTCGAGCTCAGCTTCGACCAGATCCAGAAGAACTAGGTTCTCTCAGCTCCGAAAGGGCCCCTGCCCAGCGGTTCGCCGTTGGACGGGGGCTCTTTCGCATCGGCGGCGCCGAGGCCGGTTGACCCCCGCCAGGGGTGGGCCCTGGCGGGGGTGGAGAAAGGGTCAGTCGTTGGCGTTGAGGACGGGGTAGTAGCCGGCGGAGTGGCCGGTGGCGGTGGGGTGGTAGGACTCCCAGCTCGGGGAGACGACCAGGGAGTGCAGGTAGTCGTCGCCGGAGCAGAGCTCGTGGCCGTTGAACGTGGAGCGCACGTCACCCCAGGCGAAGCCGTGGGCGGCGGCACGCGACGCGAGCATGGAGTCGAGCACGTCCGACGCCTCGTCGATCTTCTGGTGCTTGGTGTCGCTCAGGCCGACGCAGAACCACGCCGACAGGTCGTACATGTGCGGGTACCCCAGCACGACCACCCGCGCGTTGGGCGCGTGCGAGCGGATCGCGTTGTAGGTGGCGTCCAGCCGGGCCGGGAGGGTGTTCCTGACGTAGTTCTCGGCCGTGTTGACGCGGTTGACGCAGTCGCTGTCGGAGCCGGTCACACAGGTGGTCATGACGTCGGAGAAGCCCGCGTCGTTACCGCCGATGGTGATCGAGACCAGGCCGGTCGAGGAGTTGAGCGGACCGAGCTGGCTGTTGGTCACGTCCGTCGTCACCGCACCCGAGCACGCGGTGTCGGCGAACGAGGAGGGGGAGTGCGCGTTCTTCCACAGGTAGGGGTACGCGCTGAAACTGCGGTGGCAGTTGCCGCTGGCGCTGTCGTAGTTCCCCGCGCCGTTGCCGGCCGAGTACGAGTCCCCCAGTGCCACGTAAGCAGGCCCGGCCGCGTTGGCCGGACCTGCGGCGACCACGCCGAAGACGACGGCGAGGACGAGTGTGGCGAAGGCTGCTAACGACTTGGTCAGTCTCACGGAACCTCCATGGCAGGAAAGCTGGCTACCACTTAGTAGCAAGCGGAACCCGGCCATGGGAAGTGTTCATGTCAAAGATTCTCCACGCGTAGACCCTTCGTTCATTAGGAGCACGGGGCGTTACCCGTTATCGTGGTGCGGTATGCCTGCTCGCAGGCATGGAAACTCTCAACAAGACCCGGAGAGAGAGCAATGCCTCCCAAGAAGAAGAAGGTCACGGGGCTGATCAAGCTCCAGATCAACGCTGGTGCGGCCAACCCGGCCCCGCCGGTCGGCCCCGCGCTGGGCCAGCACGGCGTGAACATCATGGAGTTCTGCAAGGCCTACAACGCGGCCACCGAGTCGCAGCGCGGCATGGTGATCCCGGTGGAGATCACGGTCTACGAGGACCGGACCTTCACGTTCATCACCAAGACCCCGCCGGCCGCGAAGCTCATCCTGAAGGCCGCGGGCGTGGACAAGGGCTCCGGCGAGCCCCACAAGACCAAGGTCGCCAAGCTGACGCGCGACCAGGTCCGGGAGATCGCCACCACCAAGCTCCCCGACCTCAACGCGAACGACCTGGACGCCGCGGAGAAGATCATCGCGGGTACCGCGCGTTCGATGGGCATCACGGTCGAGGGCTGACGCCCGAGCTCGCGAAGTGGCCGGCCGAGGAACGAGGCCGTCCGCGGAGCGAGCGAGCAGGAAGCCCGAGCGAAATGAGGCGAGGGCTGACGCCCGAGCTCGCGAAGTGGCCGGCCGAGGAACGAGGCCGTCCGCGGAGCGAGCGAGCAGGAAGCCCGAGCGAAATGAGGCGAGGGCTGACGCCTTCGTTCGCGTGATCACCCCGTACGACCAAGCACCAGTGGCAGGGCCTGCTCGGCCTGGACCACGACTCCGAGAAACGTAGGAGCAGCAGTGAGCAAGCGCAGCAAGTCTCTCCGCGCTGCGGACGCCAAGATCGACCGGGAGCGCCTGTACGCGCCCCTGGAGGCCGTCCGTCTCGCCAAGGAGACCGCGACCACCAAGTTCGACTCGACCGTCGAGGTCGCCTTCCGCCTGGGTGTCGACCCGCGCAAGGCCGACCAGATGGTCCGTGGCACCGTGAACCTCCCGCACGGCACCGGCAAGACCGCCCGGGTCCTGGTCTTCGCGACCGGTGACCGTGCCGCGGCCGCGGAAGCCGCGGGAGCCGACATCGTCGGCTCCGACGAACTGATCGACGAGGTGGCGAAGGGCCGGCTGGACTTCGACGCCGTCGTCGCCACCCCGGACCTGATGGGCAAGGTCGGCCGCCTGGGCCGCGTGCTCGGTCCCCGTGGCCTCATGCCGAACCCGAAGACCGGCACCGTGACGCCCGACGTGGCGAAGGCGGTCACGGACATCAAGGGCGGCAAGATCGAGTTCCGCGTCGACAAGCACTCGAACCTGCACTTCATCATCGGCAAGGTGTCCTTCGACGACTCCAAGCTGGTGGAGAACTACGCGGCGGCGCTGGACGAGATCCTGCGTCTGAAGCCGTCCGCGGCCAAGGGCCGGTACGTCAAGAAGGCCGCGGTCTCCACGACCATGGGCCCCGGCATCCAGGTCGACCCGAACCGCACCCGCAACCTCCTCGTCGAGGAGGACCCGGCGTCCGTCTGACGCCCGGGGTTCGCAGCGTTTCCCGCGGCGCCCCGCTCCCGGTCATCCGGGCGCGGGGCGCCGCCGCGTTGCGCGGGGTGTGCGATAGGGTTCCGCTGCTCCGGGGGGCAGCGGGCCTCCCACGCGTTGGGGGGGAACCCATGCGTACCGTCCGAGCCGCCGCGTCCGCGGCGGCCTCCGCCGCCGTCCTGCTGTCCCTGGCCGCCTGCGGGCCGCTGGGCACCTCGGCCTCGTCCGGCGGCGCCACGATCCCCGCGGGGAAGCCGGCCGCCACCCCGGCCGGCCGCGACGTCACGACGCAGGCCGTCCAGGCGCTGGCGCTCGTGCAGAAGAAGACCGGCACGGTCCACTCGGCCGCGGTCGAGAGCACCCTGTCGTACGGCAACGTCATGTCGATGACGATGAAGGGCGCGTACGACTGGTCGGACGGCGTGCACTCGGCCATGACGATGAGCTTCACCGGGGGCCGGCTCGCGTCGATGCTGCGGAAGCAGGGCATGTCGACCACCGAGCAGGTGAGGTACACGCCGGACGCGTACTACGTGCGGATGAGCGTGCCCGCGATCACCGCGCAGCTCCACGGCAAGCACTGGATCCGCTACGGCTGGAACGACCTCTCGGCACGGGCGGGCGCGAGCGGCTCGTACGTGAAGGGCATGGCCAAGAACGCGGACCCGGCCCAGTCGGTCCAGCTGGCGCTCTCCTCGCCGAACGTGCGGAAGGTCGGGGTGGAGAACGTGCGCGGGGTGACGGCCACCCACTACACGGGCACGCTGGACACCGCGCAGATCGCCGACCGGCAGGTGCCCGGGGTGAGCGCGGCCGACCGGGCCAAGCTCAGGGAGCAGCTCCGCGCCGAGGGGGCGTCGACCGAGTCCATCGACCTCTGGGTGTCGAAGGACGGCCTGCCGGTCAAGGCGGTGACCCGGACGACGACGAAGTCCGGCACGATGAGCGCCACCGTCTACTACGCCCACTTCGGGCTGACCGTACGGGTGACGGCTCCGCCGGCGTCCGACACCGCGGACTTCGCCGAGCTGACTTCGCCGAGCTGGCCGGCGGGCGGACCCCCGCGAAGGCCTGAGCGGCCCGGCGGGCGGACCCCCGCGAAGGCCTGAGCGGCCCGGCCTCCCGGGGGCGATTTGCCCCGCGGGGGGCGGGTCCCGTAATCTCTCGGGGAAGCCAAAGACCGCTGGTTGCCGTCATGCCCCGCTCGGGGTGGGACGGCCGAAGGATCCGCTGGATGCGGACGGCCCGCGCAGGTGACTCTGGAACGTTACTCCGGGAGTGCTCGTCACTTCCGTCGAGTCACGCCCCGTGCGCCTGCGCCCGGGGCGTTCGTCGTTTCGAGTCCCCTCCTTCACTGCCGGGCGGTCCGCAATCACCCGGAAGGAGGCCGAGACTCATGGCGAGGCCCGACAAGGCTGCCGCGGTTGCCGAGTTGACGGATCAGTTCCGCTCCTCGAACGCCGCAGTGCTGACCGAGTACCGCGGTCTCACCGTGGCGCAGCTCAAGACGCTGCGCCGTTCGCTCGGTGAGAACGCCACGTACGCCGTGGTGAAGAACACGCTGACCAAGATCGCGGCCAACGAGGCCGGGATCAACCTGCTCGACGACCTGTTCGCGGGTCCGTCGGCCGTCGCCTTCGTGACCGGTGACCCGGTCGAGGCGGCGAAGGGTCTGCGCGACTTCGCCAAGGACAACCCCGCTCTCGTCATCAAGGGCGGTGTCCTTGACGGCAAGGCGCTGTCCGCCGACGAGATCAAGAAGCTTGCGGACCTCGAGTCCCGCGAGGTTCTGCTCGCCAAGCTGGCGGGCGCCCTGAAGGGCAAGCAGTCGCAGGCTGCCGCGCTCTTCCAGGCGCTTCCCTCGAAGTTCGTCCGCACCGCGGACGCGCTTCGCGCCAAGAAGGCCGAGCAGGGCGGTGCCGAGTAATTCGGCTCGCACTCTGACCACCGCCTGACCTAGCAGGCACCGGTCACAGCGGGCCGACTGCCCGCCGACATGTACATCCGGCACCAGCCGAATTAGTGGAAGGACCGCCACCATGGCGAAGCTCAGCCAGGACGACCTGCTCGCGCAGTTCGAGGAGATGACCCTCATCGAGCTCTCCGAGTTCGTGAAGGCGTTCGAGGACAAGTTCGACGTCACCGCGGCCGTCGCCGCCGCCGCCCCGGCCGCGGGTGGCGCGGGTGCCGCCGCCGCCGAGGCCGTCGAGGAGAAGGACGAGTTCGACGTCATCCTCACCGGCGCCGGCGACAAGAAGATCCAGGTCATCAAGGTCGTGCGCGAGCTGACCTCCCTGGGTCTGAAGGAGGCCAAGGACCTCGTGGACGGCGCCCCGAAGCCCGTCCTGGAGAAGGCCAACAAGGAGGCCGCGGACAAGGCGAAGGAGGCGCTCGAGGGCGCCGGCGCCTCGGTCGAGGTCAAGTAACACCTCCGGGGAGCGCCTGCTCCACCCGCCCGAGGGCGGCCACCCGATCGGGTGGCCGCCCTCGGGCGTTTTCGATCTCCCGGACGGCAGGCCCTTGACGTACGGCACGCATCGCGCAATTCTCAGGACGCGTCGCCGCACGGGTCGGAACGGGCCGGGGCGCCGCAGGCAGCAGGTCGCAGCAGGGTTCGCCAGGACTCCCCGCGGCTCCGGCACCTTCTTGTGGGTCCGATGCATGGATCGGCGGAGATGCGGGAATGCATGGGGATGCAGCGTGACGAGAGCGGATCCGGGTCCCGATTCCGAGGGGGAGCCGGGCCCGCGAGACGGGCAGAGGGGGCGACGATTCGGTACTCCGAATCTCAGCCTGGACATCAGTGGGCCAAGTGGCTACACTGACCCTTTGCGCTGCCTGTTAGCTGCTGCCTGGCCCGTCACCAGCGGCATGCCCCTGTCTGAGCATCACTGAGGAAGCCTGTCATCAGGGCTTTTCCTCAACGCTCAGGGGCGGACCGGTATGCGCGTAGTGAGTCCGAGCCCTCGGAAGGACCCCCTCTTGGCCGCCTCGCGCAACGCCTCGACTGCCAATTCGAACAACGGCGCAAGCACTGCCCCGCTGCGCATCTCTTTCGCGAAGATCCGTGAACCGCTCGAAGTTCCGAACCTCCTCGCACTCCAGACCGAGAGCTTTGACTGGCTGCTCGGCAACGCCGCGTGGAAGGCCCGGGTCGAGGCGGCCCTGGAAAGTGGGCAGGACGTCCCCAGGAAGTCCGGTCTGGAGGAGATCTTCGAGGAGATCTCCCCGATCGAGGACTTCTCCGGGTCGATGTCACTCACGTTCCGTGACCACCGCTTCGAGCCGCCGAAGAACTCGCTCGACGAGTGCAAGGAGCGCGACTTCACGTACGGCGCCCCGCTCTTCGTCACCGCCGAGTTCACCAACAACGAGACCGGCGAGATCAAGTCCCAGACCGTCTTCATGGGTGACTTCCCCCTGATGACGAGCAAGGGCACCTTCTGCATCAACGGCACCGAGCGTGTCGTCGTCTCGCAGCTGGTCCGCTCGCCGGGTGTCTACTTCGACAGCCAGATCGACAAGACGTCCGACAAGGACATCTTCTCCGCCAAGATCATCCCGTCCCGGGGTGCCTGGCTGGAGATGGAGATCGACAAGCGCGACATGGTCGGTGTCCGCATCGACCGCAAGCGCAAGCAGTCGGTCACGGTGCTGCTCAAGGCGCTCGGCTGGACCACCGAGCAGATCCTCGAGGAGTTCGGCGAGTACGAGTCGATGCGCGCCACCCTGGAGAAGGACCACACCCAGGGCCAGGACGACGCGCTGCTCGACATCTACCGCAAGCTGCGCCCGGGCGAGCCGCCGACGAAGGAGGCCGCGCAGACGCTGCTGGAGAACCTGTACTTCAACCCCAAGCGCTACGACCTGGCCAAGGTCGGCCGCTACAAGGTCAACAAGAAGCTCGGCGCGGACGAGCCGCTGGACGCCGGCGTGCTCACCACCGACGACGTCATCGCCACCATCAAGTACCTGGTGAAGCTGCACGCCGGTGAGGCCGAGACGGTCGGCGCCTCGGGCCGCTCGATCATGGTCGAGGTCGACGACATCGACCACTTCGGCAACCGCCGCATCCGCAACGTCGGCGAGCTCATCCAGAACCAGGTCCGCACCGGTCTGGCCCGGATGGAGCGCGTCGTGCGCGAGCGCATGACCACCCAGGACGTCGAGGCGATCACGCCGCAGACCCTGATCAACATCCGGCCGGTCGTCGCCTCCATCAAGGAGTTCTTCGGCACCAGCCAGCTGTCGCAGTTCATGGACCAGACGAACCCGCTGTCGGGCCTGACGCACAAGCGCCGCCTGAACGCGCTCGGCCCTGGTGGTCTGTCCCGTGAGCGGGCCGGCTTCGAGGTCCGTGACGTCCACCCCTCGCACTACGGCCGCATGTGCCCGATCGAGACGCCGGAAGGCCCGAACATCGGTCTGATCGGCTCGCTGGCCTCCTACGGGCGGGTCAACGCGTTCGGCTTCATCGAGACGCCGTACCGCAAGGTCGTCGACGGTGTCGTGACCGACGACGTCGACTACCTGACCGCCGACGAGGAGGACCGCTTCGTCATCGCGCAGGCCAACGCGCCGCTCACCGACGACCTGCGGTTCGCCGAGTCCCGCGTGCTGGTCCGCCGCCGTGGCGGCGAGATCGACTACATCCCCGGTGACGACGTCGACTACATGGACGTCTCGCCGCGCCAGATGGTGTCGGTCGCGACCGCGATGATCCCGTTCCTCGAGCACGACGACGCCAACCGCGCCCTCATGGGCGCGAACATGATGCGCCAGGCCGTGCCGCTGATCAAGGCGGAGTCGCCGCTGGTCGGCACCGGCATGGAGTACCGCTGCGCGGTCGACGCCGGCGACGTGATCAAGGCCGAGAAGGACGGCGTGGTCCAGGAGGTGTCCGCCGACTACGTCACGGTCACCAACGACGACGGCACGTACACCACCTACCGGATCGCCAAGTTCAACCGCTCCAACCAGGGCACCTCCTTCAACCAGAAGGTCCTGGTGGACGAGGGCGCCCGCGTGGTGGCCGGCCAGGTGCTCGCCGACGGCCCGTCCACCGAGGACGGCGAGATGGCGCTCGGCAAGAACCTGCTGGTCGCGTTCATGCCGTGGGAGGGCCACAACTACGAGGACGCGATCATCCTGTCGCAGCGCCTCGTGCAGGACGACGTCCTGTCCTCGATCCACATCGAGGAGCACGAGGTCGACGCCCGTGACACCAAGCTGGGCCCCGAGGAGATCACCCGGGACATCCCGAACGTCTCCGAGGAGGTGCTGGCCGACCTCGACGAGCGCGGCATCATCCGGATCGGCGCCGACGTGGTCGCCGGCGACATCCTGGTCGGCAAGGTCACCCCGAAGGGCGAGACCGAGCTGACCCCGGAGGAGCGGCTGCTGCGCGCGATCTTCGGTGAGAAGGCCCGTGAGGTCCGCGACACCTCGCTGAAGGTGCCGCACGGCGAGACCGGCAAGGTCATCGGCGTGCGCGTCTTCGACCGCGAGGAGGGCGACGAGCTGCCGCCCGGCGTGAACCAGCTGGTGCGCGTCTACGTGGCGCAGAAGCGCAAGATCACCGACGGCGACAAGCTGGCCGGCCGCCACGGCAACAAGGGCGTCATCTCCAAGATCCTGCCGGTCGAGGACATGCCGTTCCTGGAGGACGGCACCCCGGTCGACATCATCCTCAACCCGCTCGGCGTCCCGTCCCGCATGAACCCGGGACAGGTGCTGGAGATCCACCTGGGCTGGCTGGCCAAGCAGGGCTGGGACGTCTCCGGCATCGGCGAGGAGTGGGCGCGCCGCCTGCAGGCCATCGAGGCCGACCAGGTCGCCCCGGACACCAACGTGGCCACCCCGGTCTTCGACGGTGCCCGCGAGGACGAGATCGCCGGTCTCTTCGAGTCGACGATCCCGAACCGCGACGGCGACCGCCTGGTCCTGCCCTCCGGTAAGGCACGGCTGTTCGACGGCCGCTCCGGCGAGCCGTTCCCGGACCCGATCTCGATCGGGTACATGTACATCCTGAAGCTGCACCACCTGGTGGACGACAAGCTGCACGCCCGGTCCACCGGTCCGTACTCGATGATCACCCAGCAGCCGCTGGGTGGTAAGGCGCAGTTCGGCGGGCAGCGATTCGGCGAGATGGAGGTGTGGGCGCTGGAGGCGTACGGCGCCGCATACGCACTCCAGGAACTGCTGACCATCAAGTCCGACGACGTCCTCGGCCGCGTGAAGGTGTACGAGGCCATCGTCAAGGGCGAGAACATCCCCGAGCCCGGCATTCCCGAGTCCTTCAAGGTGCTCATCAAGGAAATGCAGTCCCTCTGCCTCAACGTGGAGGTGCTGTCCTCGGACGGCATGTCCATCGAGATGCGGGACACCGACGAGGACGTGTTCCGCGCCGCGGAAGAGCTCGGAATCGACCTGTCCCGGCGCGAGCCGAGCAGCGTCGAAGAGGTCTGACGGGTAGCCGCCCGGCCCTCCACCCGAGGGCCGGGCGGACCCCACGACCCGTTCAGACCATTTGAGAATCAACCCTGAGAGGGATTGACGACACAGTGCTCGACGTCAACTTCTTCGACGAGCTGCGGATCGGCCTCGCCACCGCGGACGACATCCGGACCTGGTCGCACGGCGAAGTGAAGAAGCCGGAGACCATCAACTACCGCACCCTCAAGCCGGAAAAGGACGGGCTCTTCTGCGAGAAGATCTTCGGCCCCACCCGGGACTGGGAGTGCTACTGCGGCAAGTACAAGCGTGTCCGCTTCAAGGGCATCATCTGTGAGCGCTGCGGCGTCGAGGTGACCCGCGCCAAGGTGCGCCGTGAGCGGATGGGCCACATCGAGCTGGCCGCGCCGGTCACCCACATCTGGTACTTCAAGGGTGTTCCGTCGCGCCTCGGCTACCTGCTGGACCTCGCCCCGAAGGACCTGGAGAAGGTCATCTACTTCGCGGCGTACATGATCACGTGGGTGGACGACGAGCGCCGCACCCGCGACCTGCCGTCGCTGGAGGCCCAGGTCTCCGTCGAGCGCCAGCAGGTCGAGCAGCGCCGCGACGCCGACGTCGAGGGCCGGCAGAAGAAGCTGGAGGCGGACCTCGGCGAGCTCGAGAACGAGGGCGCCAAGGCCGACGTGCGCCGCAAGGTGCGCGAGGGCGCCGAGCGCGAGATGAAGCAGCTGCGCGACCGCGCCCAGCGCGAGCTGGACCGGCTCGACGAGGTGTGGGCCCGCTTCAAGAACCTCAAGGTCCAGGACCTGGAGGGCGACGAGCTGCTCTACCGCGAGCTGCGCGACCGCTTCGGCACGTACTTCCAGGGCTCGATGGGTGCCGCGGCGCTGCAGAAGCGCCTGGAGTCCTTCGACCTGGACGAGGAGGCCGAGCGCCTCCGCGAGATCATCCGCACCGGCAAGGGCCAGAAGAAGACCCGTGCGCTCAAGCGCCTCAAGGTCGTCTCGGCGTTCCTGCAGACCACCAACAAGCCCAACGGCATGGTGCTGGACTGCGTCCCGGTGATCCCGCCGGACCTGCGTCCGATGGTGCAGCTCGACGGTGGCCGCTTCGCGACCTCCGACCTGAACGACCTGTACCGCCGCGTCATCAACCGCAACAACCGCCTGAAGCGGCTTCTCGACCTCGGCGCGCCCGAGATCATCGTGAACAACGAGAAGCGCATGCTCCAGGAGGCCGTCGACGCGCTCTTCGACAACGGCCGCCGCGGCCGCCCGGTGACGGGCCCCGGCAACCGTCCGCTGAAGTCGCTGTCCGACATGCTCAAGGGCAAGCAGGGCCGGTTCCGTCAGAACCTGCTCGGCAAGCGCGTCGACTACTCCGCCCGTTCGGTGATCGTCGTCGGCCCGCAGCTCAAGCTGCACCAGTGCGGCCTGCCCAAGGCCATGGCGCTGGAGCTCTTCAAGCCGTTCGTGATGAAGCGCCTGGTGGACCTGAACCACGCGCAGAACATCAAGTCGGCCAAGCGCATGGTCGAGCGCGGCCGCACGGTCGTGTACGACGTGCTGGAAGAGGTCATCGCCGAGCACCCGGTGCTGCTGAACCGTGCGCCGACCCTGCACCGCCTGGGCATCCAGGCCTTCGAGCCGCAGCTGGTCGAGGGCAAGGCCATCCAGATCCACCCGCTCGTCTGCACCGCGTTCAACGCGGACTTCGACGGTGACCAGATGGCCGTGCACCTGCCGCTGTCGGCGGAGGCGCAGGCCGAGGCCCGCATCCTGATGCTGTCCTCGAACAACATCCTCAAGCCGGCCGACGGCCGCCCGGTCACCATGCCGACCCAGGACATGGTGCTCGGCCTGTTCTTCCTGACCACGGACTCCGAGGAGCGCGAGGTCAAGGGCGAGGGCCGGGCGTTCGGGTCGACCGCCGAGGCGATCATGGCGTTCGACAACCGCGAGCTGTCGATGCAGGCGCCGGTCGAGATCCGCTTCCCGGTGGGCACCGTCCCGCCGCGCGGCTGGACCCCGCCGGAGCCCGCCGAGGGTGAGGACCCGTACCAGCTGGGCGACAGCATCCGGCTGGGGACGACCCTGGGCCGCGCGCTCTTCAACGAGCTGCTGCCCGAGGACTACCCGTTCGTGGACTACGCGGTCGGCAAGAAGCAGCTCTCCGAGATCGTCAACGACCTCGCCGAGCGCTACCCGAAGGTCATCGTGGCGGCGACGCTCGACAACCTGAAGGCGGCCGGCTTCCACTGGGCGACCCGGTCCGGCGTGACCGTGGCCATCTCCGACGTCGTGGTGCCCGAGGCCAAGAAGGGCATCATCGCCTCCTACGAGGCGCAGGACGAGAAGGTCCAGAAGCAGTACGAGCGCGGTCTGATCACCAAGCAGGAGCGGTCGGACGAGCTCATCGGCATCTGGACCAAGGCGACCAACGAGGTTGCCGCGGCCATGAACGCCAACTTCCCGAAGACCAACCCGATCTTCATGATGGTCGACTCGGGCGCCCGCGGAAACATGATGCAGATGCGTCAGATCGCGGGTATGCGTGGTCTGGTCTCGAACGCCAAGAACGAGACCATCCCGCGTCCGATCAAGGCGTCCTTCCGTGAGGGCCTGTCCGTGCTGGAGTACTTCATCTCCACGCACGGTGCCCGTAAGGGTCTGGCCGACACCGCGCTGCGTACCGCCGACTCGGGTTACCTGACCCGTCGTCTGGTGGACGTCTCGCAGGACGTCATCATCCGCGAGGAGGACTGCGGCACCGAGCGCGGTCTGAAGCTGCGGATCGCCGAGCGCGGCGAGGACGGCTCGCTGCGCAAGACGGAGGACGTCGAGACCAGCGTGTACGCGCGCATGCTCGCCGAGGACGTCGTGGTGGACGGCAAGGTCATCGCCCCCGCCAACGTCGACCTGGGCGACGTGCTGATCGACCAGCTCATCCAGCACGGTGTCGAGGAGGTCAAGACCCGCTCGATCCTCACCTGCGAGTCGGCCGTCGGCACCTGCGCGTACTGCTACGGCCGTTCGCTGGCCACCGGCAAGCTGGTGGACATCGGCGAGGCCGTCGGCATCATCGCGGCCCAGTCGATCGGTGAGCCCGGTACCCAGCTGACCATGCGTACCTTCCACACCGGCGGTGTCGCCGGTGAGGACATCACGCAGGGTCTGCCGCGTGTCGTCGAGCTCTTCGAAGCCCGTGTCCCGAAGGGTGTCGCCCCGATCTCCGAGGCGGCCGGCCGGGTGCGGATCGAGGAGACCGAGAAGACCAAGAAGATCGTCGTCACCCCGGACGACGGCGCCGACGAGATCGCCTACCCGATCTCCAAGCGTGTCCGTCTGCTGGTGGGCGAGGGCGACCACGTCGAGGTCGGCGAGAAGCTGACCGTGGGTGCCACCAACCCGCACGACGTGCTGCGCATCCTGGGCCAGCGTCAGGTGCAGATCCACCTGGTGCAGGAAGTGCAGAAGGTCTACAACTCGCAGGGTGTGTCGATCCACGACAAGCACATCGAGATCATCATCCGGCAGATGCTGCGCCGGGTGACGATCATCGAGTCGGGCGACGCGGAGCTGCTGCCCGGCGAGCTGGTCGAGCGCGGCCGGTTCGAGACCGAGAACCGGCGTGTGGTCTCCGAGGGCGGTCACCCGGCCTCGGGTCGTCCGCAGCTGATGGGTATCACCAAGGCGTCGCTGGCCACCGAGTCGTGGCTGTCGGCGGCGTCCTTCCAGGAGACGACCCGGGTGCTGACGGACGCGGCGATCCACGCCAAGTCGGACTCGCTGCTGGGCCTGAAGGAGAACGTCATCATCGGCAAGCTGATCCCGGCCGGTACGGGCCTGTCCCGCTACCGCAACATCCGGGTGGAGCCGACCGAGGAGGCCAAGGCCGCGATGTACTCGGCCGTCGGCTACGACGACATCGACTACAGCCCGTTCGGCACGGGGTCCGGCCAGGCCGTGCCCCTGGAGGACTACGACTACGGCCCGTACAACGGCTGACCGTCGCAGCCTCCGGCAGGAGAGCGCGCAACGCGAAAAGGGGCGGCGCCCCGGGACTCGGTCCCGGGGCGCCGCCCCCTTTTTCGTGCGTGCCGTCCGCCGGCGGCGCGGCCCGGCGGGCCGGGCTCAGTGCGCCAGGATCTCCAGCGCCGCCACCACGACCGTCGCCACCGCGGCCAGCGCGCCGATGCTGGCCAGCGGCCAGCGGGCGCGCTCCAGCGAGTCCAGGCGGGCCTCGTGGTCGGCGAGCTGCCGGTCGGTCTGGTCGCTGCGCTGGACGAGCAGGGCGAGAGCGCCGTCGACCCGGGCGAAGCCGGCCTCCACGGTGCCGCGCAGCCGCTCCAGTTCCAGGGCCACGGTGGCCGGATCGGACAGACTCCGGTCATCAAGCACCGCTGCCCTCCTCGGTTCCGCCGTCGGTCCCGCCCTGCGTGCCGCCGCCGGACGCGGCCGCGGGCGCGGTGCCGGCGGTGAAGCCGAAACCGGCCTTGGGCGCGGCCGCCGCGGCATCGCCGTCGGAGGCGGCGGGCGCATCACCGTCTCCGTTCCCGTCTGCGTTCCCGTCTGCGTCGACGGGCGCGGGGTCGGGCAGGGCACGCAGCGCGCGGTCCCCGTTGACGGCCGGGCCGGTGCCGAGCCACGACGGGAGCAGCGCCTGGACCCCGGGCAGCGACATCACCCGGCTGAGCGCGCCGGCGACCGCGACCGCGCCCGCCGCCCACGGCAGCGTCGCCGTCAGCCCGGACGAGGAGACCGCGGACGGCAGCAGCACGCACACGGCGACCAGCGTCTGGACGACGGTGCGCAGGGTGCGCTGTGCGGCATCGGACATGGTGTCCACCTTTCGCTTCGGGGATGACAGTGGTCAGGCCGTCCGGGGGACCTTCAGCGCGGCCCACGAGGACGCTCCGGGCCAGCCGTCGGCGTCGGCGCCGCGGTAGCCGAGCTTGCGCTGCCAGGCCGCGTAGCTGTCACGGTCGGCCTGGCTCCACTGCGGGCCGGGACCGACGCGGTACGCCGAGCAGCCCTCGGCGACCAGCCGCCGGCCCATGGCGGTGACGATCGGGGAGTCGGGCTGCTTCCTGAACCACTCGGCTCCGGGGTAGGGCTGGTACGCGGGAGCGGGCGGGGGAGGCGTGGCGGTACCGGCGGCGGCGTGTCCCAGGCGGGTGGCGATCCGGGACCGCAGGGTGTCCATGGAGAAGCCGCGCGGATCGTCCTTGAGGTCGGTCCACTCCTTGTGGCCGATGACCGAGGGCGCGTGCCAGCCGTGGGCGCGGCAGATCGCGGCCGACACCCGCTCGATGGCGTCGAGCTGGGCCTCGGGCCAGGGGTCCTTGCCGTCGCCCATGTTGACGCACTCGAAGCCGTAGAAGGACCGGTTGCCGTCGGTGTCGTTGACGCGCGGCGCCGGCAGCGGGCGTTCGGCGACGACGGCCGCCAGGACCTGGCCGTCGCCGAGCCCGGCGTGGTTGGTGCGGCCGTTGCCGACCAGGTGGACGCTGCCGTCCTTGGCGATGACGCCGTGGCACAGCGGACCCGGCAGGTCGGACCGGCCGTTCCAGCACAGGGCGACGCTGCCGTCGGTGCCGGAGGTGACGGTGTGGTGGATGACGACGCCGTGCACCGGCCCCCAGGGGCCGTGGCCGGCGCGGTTGTGGGTGCGCCAGCCGAGGTGTTCGACGACGGTGACGCCCTCGTGCTTCAGGGCCGCGACCAGGACGTCGGCGGACAGGGGTGTGGCCATGGTGGTTCTCCCGAGGTGGGTGGTCCCCAGAAGGGGTGCTCCCGGCGGGCCCGGGCGTGCCGGGCGGGCCGGGAGCGGTGTGGGTGCGGCGGGCCGCCGGGTCAGCCGCCGGTCGGCGGCGTGGCGGTCCACTGCGTGCACAGCGCCGCGTAAGCGGCGACGCGGGCGTCGAAGTCGGCGACGGCGGCGGCCACCGCGGACTGGGCGGCCCGCTGGTCCGGGGTCACCGGGTCGGTGCCGGTGGGCGGGACCACGATCTGCCCGAAGCCGCGCACCTGGCTGCCGAGGTCGCCGTCCTCGCTGATCTGCGCGGTGACGTACACCGGCGGGTACTGCCCGGTGAGCGAGTCGGGTTCGGCGACCGGGTCGAGGCTGTTGTCGTAGATCCGCAGGAAGACGGTGTGCCCGGAGTCGGTGACGGTGGCGCGGCCCGCGTAGTCGATCGCGACGCCCCACGGTTGGGTGGTGTCGATGTCCATGGCTGGATCTCCTCGTGCTGGAGGGACGTCAGGACTGGGTGCCGTACATCGCCACCGTCTGGGCGTAGATCGTTCCGGCGGCGCTGGTGAGCATCGCCTGGATCTCGACGGTGAACGAGGTGCCGAAGGCCGTCGTGAAGCTCGCGGCGGGAACGGTGAAGTCGGTGCGGTCCAGGTTGGCGCCGGCGTTGACCGGGTCGCCCCAGGGAGTGCCGTTGACCAGCACGCGGACCTGCCCGGTGGCGCCGGTGGAGGTGGCCGTGGCGATCAGCAGCCGCATCTTCGGCTGCCACAGGGGGTTCTGCGAGCGGGCGACCGTCGTCCACGTCGTCGCCGTGGTCTGCGGCCAGTGCGGGTGGGAGGTGTCCTGCGGGGCGAGCATGGCCAGCCAGGGCCGGGCCAGGCCGCCGGTCTTGATGTCGTCCGAGATCAGCTCGTGGTCGAAGGGGTCGTGCATGCGGAACGGCTGCAGGGTGGTGGCGGTGGCCGAGGCGGAGCCGCTCCACACGTCGAGCACCGGCTCCCCGGTCTGCCGCCGCAGCGACAGCCCGTACTCCTGGCCTGTGCCGTGGCCCACCTCGAAGATCGGGTCGGTCGCGCCGGGCGCGAAGACCTGGAGGGTGCCGTTGGTGAACTTGTTCAGCGGCGGGCGGCTGTTGGCCGCGGTGTAGAGCTGCTTGACGCGGCTCTCCAGGGCGCGGAGCCGGTCGATGATGTCCTCGGGGAGTGCGGGCATCAGACGTCCTCCAGGAACAGTTCCGCGGTCTCCGGCGCGCCGCGTTCGGGCGGGGTGACCTTGACGCCGATGATCCGGTAGCGCGCGTCCAGCCCGTCGGTGAACCAGGGGTCGGTGATCCGCACCCGGGCGGTGCGGCCGAGGAGCGCCGGCGGCACCAGGTCGTCGAGCCGGATGACGATGTCGGGGATCATCACCGACCCGCGGGACGTGGCCAGTTGGGCCTTGGCGAGCGAGGTCAGCGTCGGGACGTCGGTCACCGTGCTGTTGTCCGACGACAGGTCGATGCGCGGGAAGCCGCCCTGCAGCAGGTCCGCGGCGACGACCTCCGGGCAGATGATCGGGCCGCCCTGCGTCGACTGGTCGTCGCTGACGTCCGCGCCGCGGGCCCGGGCGGTGGTGCCGCCGCGGGTGGCGTCGTAGGGCAGCGTGTACGACAGGATCGCGCCGGGCTGGTCCAGGACCAGGTCGGTGGTGCCGTTGCGGATCTTGGCGACCTGCCCGGTCGGCGACGCGTCGGTGTCGTCGGGGCGGCCGAGCTGCAGCCGCCGTACCCGCAGGCCGGTGACCGGGTCGCGGTAGACCGCGATGTGGTACTCGAAGCCGGTGTCGGTGTTCGCCAGGGTGTCGACGGCGTCGGCGACGACCGTCTCGTCCCCGTCGTTCCAGGACGCCGAGGTGAAGACGGTGGAGCCCCAGTCGTCGTAGGTGACGCCGATGTCGCCGCCGTAGAACGGGTCGGCCGGGGTGCCCGGGTCGCCGGGGCCCTGGGGGTCGCCCGGCGGCGGCTTCTGCATGTAGTCCCACAGGTCGCGGACGATCTGCAGCTGGTCGATCTGGTTGTACGCCAGCGGGCGGCGGATGACGCGGCGAGCGGCGTAGGAGTCGAAGGTCGCCGCCTGGATGCCGAGGGTCAGGATGCCCGAGGTGTCGCTGGCCAGCGTGCGGGTCCAGACGATGCCGCCCCACCACAGGTCGCCGCCGCGCTCGATGTACACCGCGGTGCGGCCCTCCACCACGTGCTGGGCCCGGGCGGCCAGCGCGGCGTTGGGCAGCGGCATGGTGCCGTCCAGCGAGCCGGGCTTGCCGATGTAGTCGTCGAAGGAGACCTGTGACAGCGGCAGGACGTCGATGGTCTCGTCCGTGCGCAGGTCGCAGAAGATCGCCCGGTACGGGGTGGTCACCGGGCCGGCGGGGGTGCTCATACCGCCGCCTCGTAGCTGAAGGTCCCCCGGATGGTGTGCTGGTTCGCCCAGATCCAGGGGGTGACGGAGTCCACGTAGCCGGTGGTGGTGATCGCCGTGCCGTCGACCCGGCCGGAGGAGGTGGCCAGGCCCCAGTGATGGGTGTCCAGCACGTAGAGCCGGGCGATGCAGATCGAGCCCGCGGAATTGGCCTCCATCTCGGCGAAGCCCCCGCCGGCCACACCGGCCACGGCCGGCACCGGCAGTGAGAACGTCCAGTTGTCGGAGTAGGTCGCGCCTGCGCCGAAGACGGTGCTGCTGCCGAACTGGATGTCGACCTTCGCGTGCACGGTCGGGCCGTCCTGGACGTACCGGCACTTGAGCTGCGCGTTGCCGAAGGAGGGCGGGGCACTGCCGGTGGAGGTGGTCCACACCGGTGTCCAGTCCTGCCACTGCGGCACCGGCGGGTACGGCTGCCAGGCGGTGCCGTCCCAGCGCTGCAGCGAACCGCCCGCGTCCCGGTACTGGCCGGGGTAGGCGCCGGGCGTGGTGTCGCTGGTGACGGGCAGGATGCCGCCGACCGCGACGGTGGCGGTGCGCTGCCCGCTCAGCGCGGTCTCCCACTGGATGGGCTTGGTGCCGGCGCTCGCCCCGGCCGGGACGGTGATCTGGTAGAGCGCGAGCGCGCCGGCGGGCAGCGGCGGCGGCTGGGGGAGGGGGCCGGCGGCGCCGCCGATCAGTTCCACCGACGCCTCGTACAGCCCCTTGGAGTCGAAGAGGTTGTCGTAGACGCGCAGCACGATCAGGTCGATCCGCGGCTGCGGGTCGCCGTCCGGGACGGTCAGGGACACCTGCTCGGTCAGCGCCACCGGGTACGCGCCCTGCAGCTCGGAGCCCTGGACGACGGCCCGCCCGGGGAAGACCGTGACGGTCATGCCGGTGCCGGTGGCGGTGAAGCCGGACAGGCGTGTGGTGCCGTCGGCCGAGCCCGGGATGACGCCGGAGCGGGTGGCGAGCGGGGAGGTGGGGGTGAAGGTGCCCAGGGGCGACAGACGGGTGTCCTGGCGGGTCTGGCCGCTGTCGAGCAGCCAGGAACTGCGGACGGTCATGGGGTCTCCTTGCACGAGAGGTCGATCGGACCGGTGGCGGGCGTGCCGGGGGCCCGGCACCGGGGGGGTGCCGGGCCCGGGCCCGCGGGGCTACACCGCGGGCTCGATGCGGATGAAGAGGTTGTCGAACCAGGTGCTCTTCGTGGCATCGGTCGAGCGGAAGTACGCCGTGGCCTGACTGGCCGCGCCGGGCGTCAGTCCGCCGACCCGGAAGGTGGTCACCGCGGACGTCGAGTAGGCGCCCGTCCCCAGCGCGGCCCGGTCGTCGCTGGCGGCCGCGATCACGGTGCTGCCCTGCGTCACCTGCGCGGTCATGTAACCGGTCGTGGCGTTGTCGCCGGTGGTGTGGATCGCGGCCCCCAGCGTCACCAGCACCGCGCCGGTGGGCGGCGCGGTGAACGAGGCGGTGAACGCGCCCGCCGGCCGGTCGCCCAGGACGGTCCCGTACGTCGTGGAGGAGACGCTGCCGGCGTCCGCCGAGTTCACGAACGCCAGCGTGACCGGGAGCACGGTGTCCCATGCCGTGCCGTTCCAGCGCTGCAGCTTGCCGCTGCTGTCGCGGTACTGGCCGACGTAGGTGGGCGCTATGCCGGACCCGGTCGGGATGATGCCGCCCAGCGCGTGCGAGTACGCGACCCAGGCGCCGTTCTCCCAGCGTTCCAGCAGGTCGCCGCGGTCGCGCAGCTGGCCGTAGTAGGCGCCGGGCACCGCGGTGTTGCCGTACACGGGCAGGACGCCGCCGGTCGAGACGGTCGTCACCCGCAGGTCCTCGACGGCCGAGGCCCACAGGATGCCGGTGTTGCCCGCGCTGGCGCCCGCCGGGACCCGGACGTGGTAGAGCGGCAGCGCGAGGGCCGGCAGCGCGGGCGGCTGCGGGGTCGCGCCGGACTGGCCCTTGATGATCTGCAGACTCACGGACGTCTGCACGCTGGAGTCGTAGGAGGAGTCCAGGACCTGCAGGCACACCAGGTCGATGCGGTCCTGCTGCTCGCCGTCCTGGAAGGTCAGGACGACCGGTTCGGCGAGCGTCACCGCGTAGGCGCCCTGCGTCGCCAGGCCCTGGATGACGGCGCGTCCGGGCAGCACGGTCGCGCCCATGGCCGTCTGGTTCTTGAGCCAGAACGCCCCCACACGGGAGGCGCCGCCGTCGGTGGAGCCGGGCAGGATGCCGCTCTGCACCTTCACCGGATCGGCGGGCAGCGTCGCGCCGAGCTGGGTGAGCCGGGTGTCTTCGCGGGTCTGGCCGCTGTCGAGCAGCCAGGACGATCGTACGGTCGCGCTCATGGGGTCACTCCGTTCGGGGAGGTCGGGTCGGGGCGGGCCCCGGCGGACCGGGCGGCCCGGGGCGGGGGTGTCCGGGTCACCACTCGGCGCTGCGCCAGGTCACGGTCATCCGCGCGGCGGGGGTGCTGGTGTCGGCACGGAAGGACAGCTCGGACACGCCGGAGTCGAAGGTGAAGAGCTCCTCCGGGCCGCTGTCCGGCGTCGCGGTGTAGCGGCGCGACGCGGTGCCGTTGAGGGTGACGGTGCCCTCGCCGGTGTCCACCACGAGCTGGTCGGTGTCCGCCAGCTGGATGTCGTAGCTCAGCTTGCGCCCGGTGCCCTGCTGCGTCACCGACGGCCGGGCGCACGGCCCCTGGAAGGTGATCACCGGGTGCGCTGGCGCCGAGCCGTCGTTCTCCGCCATGACGTCGCCGGTGCTGGTGGCCTGGCCCCAGTCCAGCGGCCACACCAGCGGCCAGGTCAGGCCGACCTCGGGCTCCGGCGGCGGGGTGCCGACCACCCGCTCGGTGGGCTGGTAGCGGCGGGGGTCGGTGGCGATCCACTGCACCGCGGCCTTGGCCACGCCCTGCGTGGCGTAGGCCTGGTCGGTCGGGATCACCCGCTGGTTGACGCGGGCGCGCACCGCGAGGGTCTCGCCGTGGACGCGGACCGCGAGCCAGCGTTCCTCGTCGCGCAGCGCCAGCGCCCGCCGCAGCGTCCTGACGGTGTCCAGCGCGGCGTCCTCGCCGCCCACCGGGTCGGGCAGCAGCCACACCTGGCCGCCGACCAGGCGGGACTTGGCGTAGCGGGCGCCGGGCCAGGCGCCGTGGTCGGTGGGCCGGTCGGCGTCACCGCTCTGGATCTCCGGCAGGTCCTCCCAGCCGGTCAGCCCGCTGCTGTCGACCCCGAAGGAGGTGCCGGGTCCCATCAGCAGGCCGGCCCACTGGATCTGCCCGTCCTGGGTGATCAGCGAGCCGGGTGGTACGTCGTCGGTGTACGTGGTCTGGGTCTCGGCCATCGGGCCGTCACCTCACTTGGGGATGCGTCTGTGTGGGCTCAGCGGTGGGCTGAGGGGGTGGGCTGAGAGGTGGGCTGACCTGTGCCGACGGGCGGCCTGACGGCAGCGCGGCGCGGCGCGGCCGGGTCACGCGGCGGGCAGGGCGGCGAGGAACAGCAGTTCCTCGGCGGTCCCGCGGGCGCCGAGCGTGGCGGTCTCGCGGTACTGCTGGATCCGGCGCCGGCCGGTCGCGGGCCGGGTGCGGTGCAGCGAGGCGGCGAGGGCGAGCTGCCGGTCGAGGGCGGTCAGCGGCAGGACGCGGTGCGCGTCCTGCGCGGCGCCGGGCAGCACGATGCCGCCCTCGGCGAGCATCGGGATCTCCGAGAGGTGGACGCCGAAGTGCTTGCCCAGGAAGGAGAAGCTGAGCTTGTTCAGGCCGCGGATGATCCAGTTGACGAACGCGATCAGCCCCTGCAGCGGCGCCTTCGCCACGCCGGCGACGCTCTGCGCGCCGGTCTCGAGGATGCCGCCGGCGGCGCTCAGCGCGTGGGAGACGGCGTCCTTCACCCGTGTGAAGGCGTCCGGGATGCCGCGGGTGAACCAGTCGGTCACCGGGCGCACCGCGTCCCGCAGCCCCTGGAGGGCCCCGGAGGCGATGGAGCGCAGCCGGCCGACGTCGCCGGTCAGCAGGGCGTGCATCACCTCGAAACCGCCCTTGACGACCGCGGCGAGGACCTTGAGGACGTCGACGACCACGGTCAGATAGACGGTGAAGTACGTTCCGACGACGGTCGCCGCGATCTTCAGGACCGGCCCCATGATCTTCAGCAGGGCGGGGATGCCCTGCAGCACGGCCGTCGCGACCTGCTCCATGAGTTTCTGGCCGGTCTCGGAGTTGACGGCCAGGTCGATGAGCTGCGAGGCCAGCGGCAGCAGCAGGCCGGTGATCGCGCCGATCGGCGTCGTCCTCGACAGCAGGTTGACCGCCGTCATCACCGCGGACGCGATCGTCATGGCCTTGCCGAAGGCGTCCATCAGCTTGGCCACCTGGGGCACGGCCAGCACCATGCCGCTGACCAGCGAGAGCAGGCCGCCGACCTTCCCGTCGAGCGCGCGCAGACCGGTCTTGATCCGTTTCGCGGACGCCGACAGGGACGTCAGGCCGGTCGCGGCCGACGTGGCGCCGCGTGCGGCGGCGACGACACTGCGGGCGCCCGCGTCGGCCTCGGCCTTGAGTTGCCGCAGGATGCCCACGGCCTCGCCCGCGGACGAGCGGATCCGGCCGGCGGTCTCCCGGGCGCCGGTCAGGGCGGCGCCGAGGGCGTCCAGCGGCCCGCGGGCCGCCACCGCCGGCAGCAGCATCAGGTCCACGGCGGCGCCGACGCCGCCCAGCGAGGCGCCTTCGGCGCTCATCCGCGGGCCTTCGCGAGGTACATCAGGGAGTTCGCGGTGCTCTGCGCGTCACCGGTGCTGGCGGCGTAGTAGTTCTCGATGTGCAGCGCCGAGCCGGTGCCGGCGTCCGCGGTGGCGGCGAACCCGGTGCGGTTCGCGGCGCTGCCGGCCAGCAGCCGGTTCAGCTTGCTCAGCGGCAGCACCGCCTCGGCCTCGCCGGCCTCGGCCAGGATCGCCGGGACGCCGCCCGTCCGCGGCATCACGACGCCGCCCGCGGCCAGCATCGGAATGGTCGGGATGTGCACGCCGAACGACTTGCCGCCGACCATGGGCACCCAGCCGGGGATCGACACGTGCACGCTGTTGAGCGCGCCGATCGCCCGGTTGATCAGCCCGATGACGCCGTTGATGGGTCCGGACACCGCGCTCCTGATCCCGCTGAACGCGTTCCCGGCGATGCCCTTGAGCCCGCCCCAGATGCTGGACAGCTTGTCCTTGACGGCCTGGAAGGCCTGCGGGATCGCCGACTTGACCCAGTTCACCACGGGGGAGATCACGCTCTTGATGCCGTTCCAGGCGCTGCTCACCACGGCCTTGACGGCCTTGAGCACGGTGGTGATGACCGTCTTGTAGATCGTGAAGTAGGTCGAGATGACGGTCGCGACGGCCTTGACCACGGTGGTGATCGCGGACTTGATACCGTTCCAGACCTGCTTGACCAGCGCCCCGGCCTCCTTCATCACCGGGCCGACGACCTTCATCGCCGCGCTGATCACCGACCGGATGACGCTGAACGCCTTCTGCATGACCTGCTGCATCGTCCTGGAGTGCAGCGCCATGTCGACGACCTTCTGGATCAGCGGCGTGAGCAGCTGCAGCAGCAGGCCGAGAAGGTTGCCCTTCATGGACTTGTTGAGGCCGTCCATGCCCTTGCCGGCCTTCTTGGCGCCGGACTCGAAGGTGCCCAGGCTCCTGCCGCTGGTCGTCCCGGTGCGGCCGGCCTTCGTCATGGACTTCTCGGCCTGGTCGGCGGCGGACTTGATGGTCTTCAGGTCGCCGGCCGAACCGTGCGCGGAGGTCTTGAGCTTCTTCAGCTGACCGTCCGCGGAGCCCGCGTCGGTGCCGAGGGTCTTCACCGAGCGCCCGGCGGCCGTGGCCTGGGTGACGAACTCCCGCAGCGAGCCGACCGCCTGTTTCAGCGAGCCGGCGAACGTCACCACGTCGCGGCCGAGCTGCACCAGGGCCTTACCGAGGGTGAGCAGCGAGGAGGCCAGCGACCGGATGTTCTTGCCCGTGCTGCCGACGGACTGGGCGAAGTTGCGCAGCGACGAGCCGACGTCGCGGACCGCGTCGGCCACCTTGCGGATGCCGTCGCCGATGTTGCCGATGGCGTCCCCGATGCCGTCGATCGAGGAGACGACGTCCTTGATGCCGGTGGCGATCTTCCCGATCGCGTCGCCCACCGAGCCGATGGCGCCGGCCACGGTCCTGATGGGCTTGGCGACGGCCTCGCCGATGTCGGTGCCCAGGCCCTTGACGGACGTGCCGACCTTCTTGATCGCAGCGGCGATGTCGGTGGCGATCTGCTTGGCCACCGCGCCGACCGACTTGCCGGCCTTGGCGATCGCCGTGGTGATGGTGCCCAGCGGCTTGGTGACGGCCGAGGCGATGTCGGTGCCGAGCCGCTTGACGGAGGCGCCGATCTTGGTCAGCGTCGCGCCGACCTCGGTGGCGACGGCCCGGCCGACGCCGGCGACGATCTTCTTGATCTGCGCGGTGACGGCCGCGCCGATCTTCGCCAGCGGCTTCTCGATGCTCGCGGCCAGCGACGCCGCGACGGTCGCGACGGACCTGCCGAGCGCGGCGGTGGATCCGGTGAGCCGGGTGACGGCCCGGTTCAGGGTGTCGACGGACCGCGCGACGCCCGTCACGGCCTTGCCGACGCGGGTGATGGACTGCTCGACCTTGCCCAGCGAGAGCTGGACCTCCGTGGTGGTGTTCGCGAGGCCCTGCCGGAAGTCGGTGAGGACCTGCTCGGGTGATGCGGTGGTCATGGTGCCTCCTTCGGCCGCGGGGCGGCCGGGGTCGGACGGCGGGCGCTCGGCCGGTGAAGCGGGGCCTGCGGTGAGACCAACTCGCGGCGTACAAAGTGATGTTGATCAGCCGTCAGTCGGGTTACCGTTGCGGCGCGGGGCGGGCGGCGGCGAGGGCGTCGCGCCAGCCGGCGGCGTAGGCGCGGGCTTCGCGGGCGTGGAGTTCGGCGCGCGTCAGGGTGAGGACCGGGGGGTCGGGTTCCGGGGTGGAGGGATGCGAGACGGGTTCCACGGGCACGTGTCCACCGCTTTCCGTTGAGCCGTCGCCCGCGTCGAACAGGTGTCCGCGGGTCTGGGGTGCCTGGGCGGCGAGGGGTAAACTTGAGCGTCTTGTGTGCAGCGTGTGAAGTTCCAGGTCAGGCGCGGCAGCAAAGAGGAAAGGAAGTGACACCGGGCCAGCGGGTGGGCACGCCGCACGGGGGGTACGGAGCCGAGGGTGATGCTGGTGGGTGGGGACAGTGGGGTGGGACCCGGGCGGAGTTTCGAGCCCGGATCGTTCGGGGACCGGGGCGACATGGACGCCCTGCACGACCATGAGGTCCTGGACGGGCAGTGGGACGACGGGGTCCCCGATGGCCAGACGAACGGCCATGACCGATACGACACGTGCGACGACGAGGTCGCACAGGCCGACTGGGAGGACGAACTCCCGCGCCTGATGGCCAGGTTGGGGCAGCTCATCGCGCTGCACGGCCCGGCCGGCGTGGTCGCGATGGCCCGGACGGAGGCCGAGCGGCGGGAGTTGAACGCCTATGCCGCCGGATGGCAGGACGCCGCCGCGGAGTTCACGCCCCGGGTGGCGGCCGCCCGCCGGGACGGATGGCTCGGACGGTGGCGGCCGCTGCGGGTGCTGAACGGCCCCGGGGACGTCATCCCGTTCCCGGTCGCCCGGCAGTACGCGCATCCGGCGCCGCACCCGTCCGCCGACGACGCCGTCGTCAACGGCGTCAACGGCGTCAACGGCTGGGACGGCGGTCTGGACGCCGGGCACGACACCGGACCGGAGGCCGACCGCGACCGCGGGTACGGCGCCGGCCGTGACGCGGCCCAGGAGCGTGGCCGTGCCCCCGGGTACGACGTGCCGCAGGACCGGGGTCACGGCCCCGGCCGCGAGACGCGGCCGGACCCGGATCCCGGGGCCGGCCAGGTCGACGGCACGGCCCGCCGGGACGTCCGGCCGGGGACGGGCGGGCAGCGCCCGTCCGGTCCGCACGCCCACGACGACTCGGCACACGGCGGTCGCGACGAGGACGAGCCGGCGCACGGCGAGGAGCCGTCCGCGACCCGGTCGCACGGCGAGGTGACCGGCCGGCCGGATAGCGCCGGACAGCAGCGGGCGCCGCAGCCGCCGCGGCCCTCGCTCCCGGCCAAGAGCCGCTGGTCGCGCGCGCCCACCATCCCGCGCCTGGCGCCGCCGCAGCGGCCGCCCGGCCGGGGGCCGGACGGCACACCGCCGCCGGACGGGCCGGCGTAGCGGACGTCCGGGCCCCCGCAGGGCGCCGGCCGCCGCGCCGGCCGCTCAGTGGAAGAACCCGGCCAGCTCGTTGGGTGACGGCTGCGCCGGGCGGGCGCCCGCGGAATCCGCGGCGTCCGGCCCGTCCGCGCCGGCCCCCGGGCGGGGGACCGGTTCCGGCGGGTCCGGCTGGTCGGCGTCCTCGGCGGTGTTCACGCAGGCGAACATCCAGTTCGCCGCGGCCAGATGGTCCACGGCCGCGGCGAGCAGATGGTCGCCCACCGACCACTCGGCGGCCTCGCCGTGCAGTTCCCTGCCGACGGCGCTGTCCCGCGGCAGATGCCGGACCAGGACCGACAGCCGGCGCGAGGTCATCCGGCCGCGGTGCCAGTCGAGCAGGTCGGCGCCGTAGAAGCGGAGCAGGTCGGCTTCGAGGGCCTCGGCGTGTTCCTCGGCGAACGCGTCGAGGCTCAGTCTTCCCCCAGGCCGAGCCCGGTCTCCTTGCCGTAGGCCTCCAGGATCGCGGCGACGTCCTGCATGGTGACGTCGCAGGCGTTGAACCGCTCGAACTGCTGCTCGCCGAGCAGCAGGCGCAGCAGCCCGTCGATGTCGCTGTCGTCGAGCCTGCGCAGCGCCTTGGCGGTCGTCCGGCTCAGCTCGGTCGGGAGCTCGAAGGTCTCGCCGTCGAGGTCGAAGGACCAGGTGCGGCCCAGTGCTTCGAGACGCTGGGCGCGGGCGGCGTTGACGTTGAAGGCGGCCATGGGAGTTCCTCTCTTCGGGGTGACGCGCGCGTGACGACGCGGCGCCGGGGGAAGTGCGCAGGCGCGGCGAGCGGTGGTGCGGGGGCGCTGTGCGTGCGGGGCGCTCCGCTCGGGAGCGCCGCTGGCGTGGTGCGCGGGGGAGCGGGTGCGCGGTGGAGCGGGGGACGCGCGGGCGGGGGCGGCGGGCACAGGGCCCGCCACCCCCGGGGGTCCGGCCGCGGAGCCGCGGCCGGTGCCGGATCAGCTCGCCGTGTACGCCGGGTCGGTCATGACGAAGCTCGCCAGCGGGGCGGACGGGCCGTTGGACAGCGCGGTGAAGGTGACACCGAGCAGGGCCGCGGCCTTGCGGGCCAGCTTGATGTCGTCGGTCGCCGTGACCTGGCCGCGCGGGATGACGAACCGGTAGGTGACGTCGGTCCCGTCGGAGAACTCCAGGCCGAGCGCCCGCTCGTCGAACTGCGGGCCGTCGCCCAGCTGGTAGCCCTGGACCGAGGGCTTGGTCGCGTCCGGGGCCGCCACCTTGCCGCCGCCCATGTAGAGCGGGAAGGTGTCGCCGTTGAACTGCATCAGCGAGAACTTCAGGGTCAGCTCGCGGTCGGAGTAGATGAAGCGGACCGGGCTGACGGCCTGCCAGGTGTCGACGGGGTCGAGCTTGTCCTTCTTGCTGAAGGTGACGCCGTCGGCGGAGGTGTAGCCGAGGTCCGTCCAGGCCGCGTCCCAGGGGGTGCCGGTGTCGGTCGGGGCGAGGGCGCCGACCGCGGCGACCAGGATGCGGCCGGTGCCGGCGACGCGGATCTCGGAGCTGTTGTTGCCTGCGACTGCCATGGTTGTCTCCTTGTCAGGGGATGTGCGCTGGGTGGTGCCGGGTGGGTGGTGCGCGGGGTGCTGCCCCGGGGGGCGGTGCCGGGCCGGCTGGCTGCGGACACGGCGAGGGCCCCGCCGACGGCGGGGCCCGGTCTTGGGGGCGGCGTCCTCCTCGGTGCGGAGGCGCCGCGCGGGGGCGTCAGGAGCCGGTCATGAAGACCTTGAGCAGGGTCACGTAGCGGTTGGCCCCGCTGTAGACGTAGTCGGGCAGCCAGTGCGGCCCGTCCTGCTCCAGCACCTCGGTGACGCGCGAGGTGCCGTACACGTGGCCCGCGGCGCCGAGGAGCGCGTGGCGCCCGGCGTTGGCCAGGTTCAGGGCGGTGGTCTTGTCCGGACCGTAGGACTCCAGCTCGATCAGCGGCTGGTCCAGGTGCAGGTCGCTGATCCAGGCGCCGCCGCGGCGGTTGACCAGGACGACGGGCTGCGTGCCGTCGAACCCGGCCGGCGGGTGGACCGCGACCGTCGCGGCGGACAGGCCGGAATCGGCCTTCAGGACGTCGACGACCATCGCCTCGACGTCGGGGAAGGTGCTCGGGGGTGGTGTGGTCATGGCGGGTCACCTCGGACGGCGGCGGATGGGGAGACGTGCCGTGGGCGCGGTTCCGGCCCGGCCCGGGCACGAGCGCGGGTCCGGCCCGGCTGTGCCCGGGAACGACGAACGGCGGGCCGTCCCCGGTCCCGGGCACAGCTCCGCCGCTGCATTCAGTGTGATTGAGATCGTGCGCGCGCGCAACTCATACGGTCGCTGACTTTCCTTCCGGCTCTCCGACCGGCTCTCCCCGCACGACGAACGCCCCGCCGCGGGTGGGGCGCGGCGGGGCGTTCAAGGGGCCCGGGAGAGGGGCGGCAGGGACAGGGGGTGCGTACGCGCACGCATGGTGCTCGGGCGGCGTCCCTCGGTGGGGCCCGGCCGGGCGGCCGGGTCAGGGCGGCGTCGGTTTGCGGCGTGCGGCCCGTTCGGCGGCGAACACGTCCTCCAGGCGGAACATCAGCGTCCGCCCCGACCGTCCGGCGGGCCGCAGATGCCCGAGCTGCACCCACTTGCGGATGGTCGCCGGGACGACGCCCGCCTCGTGGGCGGCCAGCGTCCCAGGAATCAGCGTCGGCCGCGCCATCACCGGACCTCCCCTCCCCGCGGTGCCGCTCCCTGGGCGGAGACCTGAGCGGAGACCTGAGCCGGTACCTGGGCCGGTACCTGGGCCGCGACCTCCAGCGCGTCCCACGCGTCCTGCGACCACAGGTGCCGGTAGGCCGGGTCGTCGTGGCAGCCGCAGGCGGGATCGTCGCAGCGGCAGGCCGGGTTGACGCACAGCACGGTCCCGTGGGCCGGCGCGGAGCGCAGGGAGACGGAGTCGCACCAGGGGCAGCGCCCGGGCAGCCGGACCAGCGCCTCGGTGTCGCCGAGGGCGCGGGCGACCCGGCGGGCCATCCGCCTCGTCTCGTCGCGGACGTGCCGCGCGAGGACGGGGTCGGCGGCCACGCCGTCGAGCAGCGCGGCGACGCGCCGCAGCCGCTCGGGGACGCCGGCGCGGCGCGGCCGCCCCAGACCCAGCTTGGCGTGCACGGCCTCGTCGAGTTCCACGACGCCGTCGGTGACGTCGCGGATGGTGTCGGAGATGTGCAGGCGGATCGGCGCGGCGCTGTGACCGGGCACCGCCAGGCCGTGGCGCTGCTGGAGCAGCAGGGCGTCGCGGCGCTCGTCCTCGCGGCGCCGCGCCAGGCGCTCGCGGTGCGCGTCGGTCAGCCGGTCGAGCGGGTCGTGCGAACCGTCGGCCGTGCCCGCGCCGCGGGCGGCGGGCGAACCGGAACCGGGCGCGAGCTCGACCACCAGCTCGGGGAACTGGCTGATCAGGGTGCCGATCCAGACGGCGGCGTCTGAGGTGGTCCGGTGCGTCACGGGCGCTCCCGCCGGACGGACCGGAGCGCGGGCCCGGCAGGGGTGGTGGAGCCGGCCCGGGCGGACGGCGCCGGGAGCGGCCCCGGGGCGGGCGACCGGGCGTCGAGGGCCGCGACCGGGCGGCCGTTGCGCCACAGCCGCCCGGCGCACACGCCGTCGAACCAGGTCTCGGCCGGGGCCACCACGGCCTCGCAGGCCTGGTGCAGGGTGCAGCGTGCGCAGGCGCGCAGGGCGGGGGCGGCGTCCTTGGCGCGGCGGGCGAAGACCACGCCCGGGTCGAGTCCGGCGCAGGCCGGCCGCGCGGACCAGACGGCGGCGACGGCCGTGCCGTGCGGGGCGGCCGTCGCCGCCCCGGGCGCCGGAGCCGCGGAGGGCTGTGTATGCCGGGTCTGCCGGGTTCGCTCGGTCTGCTGCGTCTGCTGGGTCTGCCGGGTCATGACGGGTAGGGACATCTGACCTCCCTGGGGAGAGGACCCGGACGGGTGGCCCGGGAGCGCCCTCACCGTCGCAGATTGCGCGCGGACGCGCAACTAATCTTCACATCGTGGCCACCCGGCCCCCCGGTTTTCCCGGAATGATGGCGTCCATGGGAAGGTGTCCCGCTCATAGCTGGTAATTCCGTGCGCGCAAGCGCGCTACGATGGTGGACCCATGGAGAGGCAGGCAGGCATGACCTCTAATGAACTGGATGCCTTCGCGGCCTGGATCGAAGAGCTGATGCGCCGGCGGGGCTACGACATCGACAGTCCGCGCGGCGGCGGCAAGTCGCGGATCGCCGACGACGCCGGGGTGCACCGCGCGGCGGTGACGCGGCTGCTGCAGCGGCAGAGCATGCCCGATCTGGAGACCACCCGGCGGCTGGCGCGCGTCCTGGGCGTCCCGGTGCGGGACATGCTCATCCGCTCGGGGCGGCTGACCGCCGAGGAACTGCCGCTGCCGGCCGCCGGAGCGGCCGCGGTCGGCGGACGTCCGGCCAGCGCGGACCGTCCTCCGTCCCTGGAGGAGCTGGCCGAGGTGCTGGGCGTCCCGGCCGACCAGCGCAAGATGTTCGTCCGGGTCGTGGGCCAGTTCCTGCCGGGGGAGGCGGAGGCCTCGGGCGACCAGGGCGGCCGCATGGGCAACCCCGCCGGTTCGGACTGACCGCCGCGTTCGGGCCGTCAAAGACCGCCCGGCGGAGGCATGATGGAGACATGCTCGCCGGGGATGCGGATCGCGATCGCGTGGCGGAGGTCCTGAAGGACGCCTTCGCCGAGGGCCGGCTGACGCAGGGCGAGTACGAGGAGCGCATCGAGCGCCTCTACCGGGCGCGGACCTACCGGGAACTGGACGTGCTGGTCTCCGACGTGCCGCGGCCGATGCCGTTCCGTCCTCCCGTGACGGGGTCGTCGCGCACCAACGCCTACGCGGTCGCCTCCCTGGTGTGCGGTATCGCGGGCACCTTCCTGGGGCTGCCGGCGGTTCCCGCCGTGGTGCTGGGCCACATCTCCCGCCGGCAGATACGGCGGACCGGCGAGCAGGGGGACGGTCTGGCGGTGGCCGGGCTCGTGCTGGGGTATCTCGTCTCGGCCGTGATGCTGGTCTTCCTCACCCTCTTCGTCGTGCTCCTGGTCGTGGTGGCCCAGGACCCGGGGTGACGGAGCGTGACGGCGGCGTTCCCCGGAAACCCGCCGGCCGCTTCCCGGCCGTATGGTGGATGTCTGTGCGCAAGCCGCCGGGATTTGCGCCGGGAAGCCGGTCACCATCTGTTTTGACCGGAGCAGGTGGGCTAGGTACTCTCTGACTTTGTGCCTGGGGTGTGCCCGGGTTCTTGTGCGTGCCATCGGACCGCATGGGAACCCCGAGGCCCGTGACACCCGCCACTCCGCACTCTTCCGGGGCTTTCGGAATACGTGCGGGGTGCGCGACACACCCGACCGCGTGGGTCGGTCCCCAGGTTAGTTTTATCGAGATCGGCACACAGAAACCGGAGAAACGGTGCCTACGATCCAGCAGTTGGTCCGAAAGGGCCGGCAGGACAAGGTCGAGAAGAACAAGACGCCCGCGCTGAAGGGCTCGCCCCAGCGCCGCGGCGTCTGCACGCGTGTGTACACGACCACCCCGAAGAAGCCGAACTCGGCGCTGCGTAAGGTCGCGCGTGTGCGTCTGACCAGCGGCATCGAGGTCACCGCTTACATCCCGGGTGAGGGCCACAACCTGCAGGAGCACTCGATCGTGCTCGTGCGCGGTGGCCGTGTGAAGGACCTGCCGGGTGTTCGCTACAAGATCATCCGCGGTTCGCTCGACACGCAGGGCGTCAAGAACCGTAAGCAGGCCCGCAGCCGCTACGGCGCCAAGAAGGAGAAGTAAGAATGCCTCGTAAGGGCCCCGCCCCGAAGCGCCCGGTCATCGTCGACCCGGTTTACGGCTCCCCGCTGGTGACGTCCCTCGTCAACAAGATCCTCCTGCACGGGAAGCGCTCCACCGCCGAGCGCATCGTGTACGGCGCTCTCGAGGGCGTTCGCGAGAAGGCCGGGGTCGACCCGGTCATCACGCTGAAGCGCGCGCTCGAGAACATCAAGCCGACCCTTGAGGTCAAGTCCCGCCGCGTCGGCGGCGCGACCTACCAGGTGCCGGTCGAGGTCCGTCCGGGCCGCCAGAACACGCTGGCGCTGCGCTGGATGGTCGGCTACTCCCGCGCCCGTCGCGAGAAGACCATGACCGAGCGGCTGATGAACGAGATCCTCGACGCCAGCAACGGTCTGGGCGCCTCCGTGAAGCGCCGCGAGGACACGCACAAGATGGCCGAGTCCAACAAGGCCTTCGCGCACTACCGCTGGTAGTCAGCAACCCCATCGAGAACCGAGAGAAGACTGAGCCACATGGCCACCACTTCGCTTGACCTGGCCAGGGTCCGCAACATCGGGATCATGGCCCACATCGACGCGGGCAAGACGACGACCACCGAGCGGATCCTGTTCTACACCGGTGTCTCCTACAAGATCGGTGAAGTCCACGACGGCGCTGCCACGATGGACTGGATGGAGCAGGAGCAGGAGCGCGGCATCACGATCACGTCCGCCGCGACGACCTGTCACTGGCCGCTGAATGATGTCGACCACACGATCAACATCATCGACACCCCGGGCCACGTCGACTTCACCGTCGAGGTGGAGCGTTCGCTCCGCGTCCTCGACGGCGCCGTCACGGTGTTCGACGGTGTCGCCGGTGTGGAGCCGCAGTCCGAGACGGTCTGGCGGCAGGCCGACCGCTACGGCGTGCCCCGCATCTGCTTCGTCAACAAGCTCGACCGCACCGGCGCCGAGTTCCACCGCTGCGTCGACATGATCGTGGACCGCCTGGGCGCGACCCCGATCGTCATGCAGCTGCCGATCGGCGCCGAGGCCGACTTCAAGGGCGTGGTCGACCTCGTCCAGATGAAGGCCCTGGTGTGGTCCGCCGAGGCGACCAAGGGCGAGATGTACGACGTCGTCGACATCCCGGCCACGCACACCGAGGCGGCCGACGAGTGGCGCGGCAAGCTGCTGGAGGCCGTCGCCGAGAACGACGACGAGATGATGGAGCTGTACCTCGAGGGCACCGAGCCCTCCGAGGAGCAGCTGTACGCGGCGATCCGCCGCATCACCATCAACTCCGGCAAGGGCGGCGGTACCACCGTCACCCCCGTGTTCTGCGGCACCGCCTTCAAGAACAAGGGCGTCCAGCCCCTGCTCGACGCGGTCGTGCGCTACCTGCCCTCTCCCGTCGACATCGAGGCCATCGAGGGCCACGCGGTGAACGACGCGGAGCAGGTCGTGACGCGCAAGCCGTCGGACGGGGAGCCGCTGTCGGCTCTGGCCTTCAAGATCATGAGCGACCCGCACCTGGGCAAGCTCACCTTCGTCCGGATCTACTCCGGTCGCCTCGAGGCGGGTTCGGCCGTGCTGAACTCGGTGAAGGGCAAGAAGGAGCGCATCGGCAAGATCTACCGCATGCACGCGAACAAGCGTGAGGAGATCGACTCGGTGGGCGCCGGCGACATCGTCGCCGTCATGGGCCTGAAGCAGACCACCACCGGTGAGACGCTCTGCGACGACAAGAACCCGGTGATCCTGGAGTCCATGGACTTCCCGGCGCCGGTCATCCAGGTCGCGATCGAGCCCAAGTCCAAGGGCGACCAGGAGAAGCTGGGTGTCGCCATCCAGCGTCTCGCGGAGGAGGACCCCTCCTTCCAGGTCCACTCGGACGAGGAGACCGGCCAGACCATCATCGGCGGTATGGGCGAGCTGCACCTCGAGGTGCTGGTCGACCGTATGCGGCGTGAGTTCAAGGTCGAGGCCAACGTCGGCAAGCCGCAGGTCGCGTACCGCGAGACCATCCGCAAGGCGGTCGAGCGGGTCGACTACACCCACAAGAAGCAGACCGGTGGTACCGGTCAGTTCGCGAAGGTGCAGATCGGCATCGAGCCCATCGAGGGCGGCGACGCTTCCTACGAGTTCGTCAACAAGGTCACCGGTGGCCGCATCCCCCGCGAGTACATCCCGTCGGTGGACGCGGGTGCGCAGGAGGCCATGAAGTTCGGCATCCTGGCCGGCTACGAGATGGTGGGCGTGCGGGTCATCCTGCACGACGGCGCCTTCCACGAGGTCGACTCCTCCGAGCTCGCCTTCAAGATCGCCGGCTCGCAGGCCTTCAAGGAGGCCGCGCGCAAGGCCAGCCCCGTTCTCCTCGAACCGATGATGGCCGTCGAGGTCACCACGCCCGAGGACTACATGGGTGACGTCATCGGCGACCTCAACTCCCGCCGTGGCCAGATCCAGGCCATGGAGGAGCGCAGCGGCGCCCGGGTCGTCAAGGGCCTGGTTCCGCTGTCGGAGATGTTCGGCTACGTCGGTGACCTGCGGTCGAAGACCTCGGGCCGGGCCAGCTACTCCATGCAGTTCGACTCCTACGCCGAGGTTCCGCGGAACGTCGCCGAGGAGATCATCGCGAAGGCCAAGGGCGAGTAACACCGCCTTTGGCGGTGTGCCCCACCCTTTAGGCTTGACAGCAGGCTTCGGGGTATTTCCGGTGCGTTCGTACCGGAAGTACCGGAGATACCCCGGCAGTCGGCAATCCAGCAAAGATCACCTGGCGCCGATGAAGCAAGGCGTACAGATCCACTCCCAGGAGGACCCCAGTGGCGAAGGCGAAGTTCGAGCGGACTAAGCCGCACGTCAACATCGGCACCATCGGTCACATCGACCACGGTAAGACCACGCTTACCGCGGCGATCACCAAGGTGCTGCACGACGCGTACCCGGACCTGAACGAGGCCTCGGCCTTCGACCAGATCGACAAGGCTCCTGAGGAGCGCCAGCGCGGTATCACCATCTCCATCGCGCACGTCGAGTACCAGACCGAGTCGCGTCACTACGCCCACGTCGACTGCCCCGGTCACGCGGACTACATCAAGAACATGATCACCGGTGCCGCGCAGATGGACGGCGCGATCCTGGTGGTCGCCGCGACCGACGGCCCGATGCCGCAGACCAAGGAGCACGTGCTCCTGGCCCGCCAGGTCGGCGTCCCCTACATCGTGGTGGCCCTGAACAAGGCCGACATGGTGGACGACGAGGAGATCCTGGAGCTCGTCGAGCTCGAGGTCCGTGAGCTGCTCTCCGAGTACGAGTTCCCGGGCGACGACCTGCCGGTCGTGCGCGTCTCCGCGCTCAAGGCCCTCGAGGGCGACAAGGAGTGGGGCGAGAAGCTCCTCAGCCTCATGTCCGCCGTGGACGAGGCGATCCCGACCCCCGAGCGTGACGTCGACAAGCCGTTCCTGATGCCGATCGAGGACGTCTTCACGATCACCGGTCGTGGCACCGTCGTCACCGGTCGTATCGAGCGCGGTATCCTCAAGGTCAACGAGACCGTGGACATCATCGGTATCAAGCAGGAGAAGACCACCACCACGGTCACCGGCATCGAGATGTTCCGCAAGCTGCTCGACGAGGGCCAGGCCGGTGAGAACGTCGGTCTGCTGCTCCGCGGCATCAAGCGCGAGGACGTCGAGCGCGGCCAGGTCATCATCAAGCCGGGTTCGGTCACCCCGCACACCGAGTTCGAGGCGCAGGCGTACATCCTGTCCAAGGACGAGGGCGGCCGCCACACGCCGTTCTTCAACAACTACCGCCCGCAGTTCTACTTCCGTACCACGGACGTGACCGGCGTCGTGACCCTCCCCGAGGGCACCGAGATGGTCATGCCGGGCGACAACACCGCCATGTCGGTTCAGCTGATTCAGCCGATCGCCATGGAGGAGGGCCTGAAGTTCGCCATCCGTGAGGGTGGCCGGACCGTCGGCGCCGGCCAGGTCACCAAGATCAACAAGTGACCTCGGCCCCGCTGCGGGCTTGAGCCGTACGAAGGGCCCCGAGTGTTTCGGCACTCGGGGCCCTTCGGCGTGTCCGGGCGGGGTCCGCCGCCGGACCCGGGCCGGGCGAGGGCCCGGCACGGGTCCGGCTCAGACGGCGATACGGGCGTGCACGAAGCGGGTGCTCGCCGGGCGGCGGTAGGTGACGTCTATGGCCCCGTCCGGGGTGGGCACCGCCACCGGATGGTCGCCGGGGCGCGGCAGTCCGGTCGGCGGCCGGAGGACGACCGGGCCGCCCGGCAGCTCCTGCGCCCAGTGGTGGATCGTGTCGTGGCCGGCGGCCAGCACGTGCGCGCGGCCGGACCGGTCGGTGAGCACGGCCAGGCCCTCCTGGATCTCGCCGCCGCGCAGGTCCTGCCAGGGACCCCAGCCGGTCGCGTCGAGCACGCGGGTGCTCAGTCCCTTGGAGGCGTTCCTGACGAACAGGTGCACCCGCCCGTCGGGTGTGGTCAGGGCGACCGGCGCCCCTGTGCGCCGGGCGCGGTCGCCGCGCTCGGGGTTGCCCAGTGACGTCCAGCGGCCCGCGCGCCACTGCACGACGTCCCGGGTGTTGGGCCCGCCGTTGCCCTCCAGGGCGGCGAACCGCAGGGCGAACAGCAGCGTGCCGCCGTCCGGCTGGGGCACCGCGGACAGGGCGGGTGCCAGCGGCCCGCCGCCCAGGTCCTGCGGCGGCCCCCAGACGCCCGCCGCGGTCTCCGCGCGCCGGACCACGCGGGTGCCGCGGACCTCGAAGGACGTGCGGCGGCCGGGAGTGCCGGTGACGGCGGTGGGCGGGGTGGCGGGATAGCGCTGGTGGGTGGAGCGCACCCAGCCCTTGCGGTTGGTCATCGGCTGGTTGCGGCCCTGACCGTAGTCGCCGCAGCCGCCGGGGTTGCCGCAGGCCCAGTTCTCGTCGCCGCCGTACTGGAAGAGCAGCCGGCCCTTGAGGGCGACGGTGGCGGGCGGCAGATTGAACGGCCAGCGCTGGTTGTAGTAGCCGCGGTAGACGGCGGTGCCGAAGTCCGGGGCGACGCCGTCGCGGGTGGTCGCGCGGGACACCCAGTGCGTGACGGCCTTCCAGGCGAAGAGGGCGGCGGCGGTGTGGTCGCGATGGTCGGAGTAGCCGGGCTGGTCGCTGTCCTTGGGGTGGGTGCGGTCGTGGACCTGTATGTCGGGGTCCGGGTCGAGGGTGCGTATGAGCGTCGGCCGGTAGTGGTCGAGGAGCCCGGCGAGCGCGGCGACCAGGGTGTCGTGCGTCCACTGGCCGGCCTGGTCGGCGGGGGAGGGGGCGCCCTCGGCGACCACGTACGGCAGGGTGACGCCCGGCTTCGCCCACATCAGCGGCAGGCTCGCGCCGGGGTCCGGCTCGTGCATGGAGACCTGGAGGAACACCAGGGTCGCCTTGACCCGCCCGTTGGAGAGCGTGTCGACCTCGGCGAAGGGGCCCTCGCCCGGCAGCAGCGTGACGACCTCGCGGCGCCAGGGGGTGAAGTGCGGCAGCCCGAGCATGGTGGCGTACGCCTGGCGCAGTCCCTGGTGCCGCGCGGAGGAGTAGGCGCCCCGGTCGTGCCGGTGCCGGTGCTTGCGCTTCTCGTCCGGCTCGTGGTTCACGCCCGTCGACTCGCCCCCGGTGACGTACACCGACACCACGGGCACCCCGGACTGCAGGGTGTGCAGGGTGTCCGGGTTCATGAAGTACAGGTCGTCGTCGGGGTGCGCGAGGATCTGCAGGACGAGCGGCGCGGCGCCCGTGCGGTAGGACTGGGGGGCCGCGGGCGCGGCCGGCGGGCTCGGCCGCGGGCCGCTCGGGCCGCACCCGGTCAGCGCGAAGCCGGCTGCCGCAGCGCCCGCGGCACCCAGCAGCGCCCGGCGGGACGGCGGTCTCGGTGACGTGTCGTTCACACGCCGTCTGAGTGCTGTGGGGGCGGAAGCGTTCCCTCCACGGGGTGTGATCCGTGCCGGGTGCCGGGTGCCGGCCCGGCCTTCGCGCGCGGCGCCGTTGTGGGGCGCGGAGCCCAACGGGGCTTGTCCGTGGGGGTGGTTCGGAAGGCCTGGGTTTGACCTGATGGGGGGGCGGGGTATGCTGCCGGGCCCGATTGGCGCGGCGCATGTCCCATATGGCACACTAGCCAAGTTGCTCGGTCGAGCGCCGATGCTGCGCGCCTCCCGTCGGGGGGACCGGAAGCGAGTCCCACAGTACTCGTCGCCTTATCTGCCCTCTGGGCAGCGCTGAGGCGGACGTACGGGAATCTTCCGGGAAGCACCAGCGCGGCTCCGACCAGGCATCCGGTGGGAACCTCTCCCACGCAACCCCCTGGCTCAGGGCTTTCCCATGCGGAAAATCATGTGCGAGGGGCGCGACACGCCCGACCGCGTGGGTCGGGGAAGCGGATGCCAGGGCGTATATAGAGACAAGGACTACGGAGTAGCCATGGCGGGACAGAAGATCCGCATCCGGCTCAAGGCCTACGACCACGAGGTCATCGACTCCTCGGCGAAGAAGATCGTCGAGACGGTGACCCGTACTGGTGCGCAGGTCGCGGGCCCGGTGCCGCTGCCCACTGAGAAGAACGTGTACTGCGTCATCAAGTCGCCGCACAAGTACAAGGACTCGCGCGAGCACTTCGAGATGCGGACGCACAAGCGCCTGATCGACATCCTCGACCCGACGCCCAAGACCGTTGACTCGCTGATGCGCCTGGACCTGCCGGCCGGCGTCGACATCGAGATCAAGCTCTGAGAGGCGCGGAGAAGATGGCTAAGCAGATCAAGGGCATCCTGGGCGAGAAGCTCGGCATGACCCAGGTCTGGGACGAGAACAACCGTGTCGTCCCCGTGACCGTCGTCAAGGCCGGCCCCAACGTCGTGACCCAGGTGCGTACCAACGACACCGACGGCTACGAGTCGGTCCAGATCGCCTTCGGCGAGATCGACCCGCGCAAGGTGAACAAGCCCCTCAAGGGCCACTTCGCGAAGGCCGACGTCACCCCGCGCCGCCACCTGGTGGAGCTGCGCACCTCCGACGCCGGCGAGTACTCGCTCGGCCAGGAGATCACCGCCTCGGTGTTCGAGGCGGGCGTCAAGGTCGACGTCACCGGCAAGAGCAAGGGCAAGGGCTTCGCCGGTGTCATGAAGCGGCACAACTTCCGCGGCCTCGGCGCGGGCCACGGTGTGCAGCGCAAGCACCGCTCCCCGGGCTCCATCGGCGGCTGCGCCACCCCGGGTCGCGTGTTCAAGGGCCTCCGTATGGCGGGTCGCATGGGCAACGAGCGGGTCACCACCCAGAACCTGACCGTCCACGCCGTTGACGCGGAGAAGGGCCTGCTGCTCATCAAGGGCGCGGTTCCCGGTCCGAACGGCGGCCTCGTCCTGGTCCGCACCGCGGCCAAGGGGGCCTGAGGATATGAGCACCATTAACCTTCTGTCGCCTGCCGGCGACACCGCCGGGACCGTCGAGCTCCCGGCCGAGATCTTCGACGCCAAGATCAGCATTCCGCTGATCCACCAGGTCGTCGTCGCGCAGCTGGCCGCTGCCCGTCAGGGCACGCACAAGGTCAAGACGCGTGGCGAGGTCCGCGGTGGTGGCAAGAAGCCGTACCGCCAGAAGGGCACCGGCCGCGCCCGTCAGGGTTCGACCCGTGCGCCGCAGTTCGCCGGCGGTGGCGTCGTGCACGGCCCCGTGCCGCGCGACTACTCGCAGCGGACCCCGAAGAAGATGAAGGCCGCCGCGCTGCGTGGCGCCCTCACCGACCGGGCGCGCCACAACCGCATCCACGTCGTGACCGGCATCGTCGAGGGCGAGGCCCCGTCGACCAAGTCGGCCAGGACGCTGTTCGGCAAGATCAGCGAGCGCAAGAACCTGCTCCTGGTCGTGGAGCGTGCCGACGAGGCCGCGTGGCTGTCGGCCCGCAACCTGCCGCAGGTGCACATCCTGGACGCCGGCCAGCTGAACACGTACGACGTGCTCGTCTCCGACGACGTGGTCTTCACCAAGGCCGCCTTCGACCGCTTCACCGGTAACGGCGCCGCCGAAACCGAAGGGAGCGACGCCTGATGGCCGAGCAGACCGCGATCACCAGCAAGACCTACACGGACCCCCGTGACGTCCTGGTCAAGCCGGTGGTCTCCGAGAAGAGCTACGCGCTGCTGGACGAGAACAAGTACACGTTCGTCGTCGACCCGCGTGCGAACAAGACCCAGATCAAGCAGGCCGTCGAGGCGGTCTTCCAGGTCAAGGTCACCGGGGTCAACACGATCAACCGGCAGGGCAAGCGCAAGCGCACCCGCACCGGTTTCGGCAAGCGTGCCAACACCAAGCGCGCCATCGTGACCCTCGCCGAGGGCGACCGCATCGACATCTTCGGCGGCCCGGTCTCCTGACGGAGGCCGGATCGAGTCGAAGTCCGGAATATTCCGAGGACTGAGAAATGGGTATCCGCAAGTACAAGCCGACGACTCCGGGCCGTCGTGGCTCCAGCGTCGCCGACTTTGTCGAGATCACGCGGTCCACGCCGGAGAAGTCGCTGGTCCGCCCGCTGCACAGCAAGGGCGGCCGTAACAACGCCGGCCGTGTGACCGTCCGCCACCAGGGCGGTGGCCACAAGCGCGCCTACCGTGTGATCGACTTCCGTCGGCACGACAAGGACGGCGTGCCCGCCAAGGTCGCGCACATCGAGTACGACCCCAACCGCACCGCGCGCATCGCGCTGCTGCACTACGCGGACGGCGAGAAGCGCTACATCCTCGCGCCGGCCCGCCTGCAGCAGGGTGACCGGATCGAGAACGGCGCCAACGCCGACATCAAGCCGGGCAACAACCTGCCGCTGCGCAACATCCCCGTCGGTACCACGATCCACGCGATCGAGCTGCGGCCCGGCGGCGGCGCGAAGATCTCCCGCTCCGCGGGCGCTTCGGTGCAGCTGCTGGCGAAGGAAGGCAACATGGCCACCCTTCGCATGCCGTCCGGCGAGGTCCGGATGGTCGACGTCCGCTGCCGCGCCACCATCGGTGAGGTCGGCAACGCCGAGCAGTCGAACATCAACTGGGGCAAGGCCGGCCGTATGCGCTGGAAGGGCGTCCGCCCGACCGTGCGTGGTGTCGCCATGAACCCGGTGGACCACCCGCACGGTGGTGGTGAGGGCAAGACCTCCGGTGGTCGCCACCCGGTCTCCCCGTGGGGCCAGCAGGAGGGCCGTACGCGCTCTCCCAAGAAGGCGAGCAGCAAGTACATCGTCCGCCGCCGCAAGACGAACAAGAAGCGCTAGGAGCGGGTGTAGATGCCGCGCAGTCTCAAGAAGGGGCCCTTCGTCGACGACCACCTGAGCAAGAAGGTGGACGTCCAGAACGAAGCAGGCACCAAGAACGTCATCAAGACCTGGTCCCGCCGCTCGATGATCGTCCCGGCGATGCTGGGCCACACGATCGCGGTGCACGACGGCCGTAAGCACGTCCCGGTGTTCGTCACTGAGTCGATGGTCGGCCACAAGCTCGGCGAGTTCGCGCCGACCCGCACCTTCCGCGGCCACGAGAAGGACGACCGCAAGTCGCGTCGTCGCTGATCAGCGGCAAGGAACGCCAGACCATGACAGACACTGAAGGGACAACCATGGAAGCCAGGGCCCAGGCGCGGTACATCCGCGTCACGCCCATGAAGGCCCGCCGCGTGGTGGACCTCATCCGTGGCATGAACGCCACGGAGGCTCAGGCGGTCCTGCGATTCACGCCGCAGGCCGCGAGCGTGCCGGTGGGCAAGGTGCTCGACAGCGCCATTGCCAACGCCGCGCACAACTACGACCACACGGACGCCGAGTCGCTGTACATCAGCGAGGCGTACGTGGACGAGGGGCCGACCCTGAAGCGGTTCCGTCCGCGTGCCCAGGGCCGCGCCTACCGGATCCGTAAGCGGACCAGCCACATCACCGTGGTCGTCGCCAGCAAGGAAGGGACCCGGTAATGGGCCAGAAGGTTAACCCGTACGGGTTCCGCCTCGGGGTGACCACGGACTTCAAGTCCCGCTGGTACGCCGACAAGCTGTACAAGGACTACGTCAAGGAAGACGTCGCCATCCGCCGGATGATGACGCAGGGCATGGAGCGGGCGGGCATCTCCAAGGTGGAGATCGAGCGCACCCGTGACCGTGTGCGCGTCGACATCCACACCGCCCGGCCGGGCATCGTCATCGGCCGTCGCGGCGCGGAGGCCGACCGTATCCGCGGTGACCTGGAGAAGCTGACCGGCAAGCAGGTCCAGCTGAACATCCTCGAGGTCAAGAACCCGGAGATGGACGCTCAGCTGGTGGCCCAGGCCGTCGCCGAGCAGCTCTCCTCCCGCGTCTCCTTCCGCCGTGCCATGCGCAAGAGCATGCAGGGCACGCTGAAGGCCGGCGCCAAGGGCATCAAGATCCAGTGCGGTGGCCGTCTCGGCGGCGCCGAGATGTCCCGCTCGGAGTTCTACCGCGAGGGCCGGGTGCCTCTGCACACCCTGCGCGCCAACGTGGACTACGGCTTCTTCGAGGCCAAGACCACCTTCGGCCGCATCGGTGTGAAGGTGTGGATCTACAAGGGCGACGTCAAGAACATCGCCGAGGTCCGCGCCGACAACGCCGCCGCCCGCGCCGGCAACCGTCCGGCCCGTGGTGGGGGCAACGAGCGTCCGCAGCGCCGCGGTGGCGAGCGCGGTGGCCGTGGCCGTCGTCCTCAGGGTGACAGTGCTCCTTCGGCCCCCAAGGCCGAGGCCACTGCCGCCGTCGAGGCTCCGGCCGCGGAGACCCCCGGAACGGAAGGCTGAGTAACCCATGCTGATCCCCCGTAGGGTCAAGCACCGCAAGCAGCACCACCCGAAGCGCGACGGCATGGCCAAGGGCGGCACGGAGCTGGCGTTCGGTGAGTACGGCCTGCAGGCCGTCACCCCCGCCTACGTGACCAACCGGCAGATCGAGTCCGCTCGTATCTCCATCACCCGTCACATCAAGCGTGGCGGCAAGGTCTGGATCAACATCTACCCGGACCGTCCGCTCACCAAGAAGCCGGCCGAGACCCGCATGGGTTCCGGTAAGGGTTCGCCGGAGTGGTGGATCGCGAACGTCAAGCCCGGTCGGGTGATGTTCGAGCTGTCTTTCCCGAACGAGAAGGTTGCTCGTGAGGCGCTGACCCGCGCCGCGCACAAGCTTCCGATGAAGTGCCGCATCGTGCGGCGCGAGGCAGGTGAGCTGTGATGGCGGCCGGTACCACGGCGACCGAGCTGCGCCAGCTGGGCGACGAGGAGCTCGTCGGCAAGCTGCGTGAGGCCAAGGAGGAGCTGTTCAACCTCCGTTTCCAGGCGGCCACCGGACAGCTGGAGAACAACTCCCGGCTCAAGACCGTCCGTAAGGACATCGCCCGGATCTACACCCTGATGCGTGAGCGCGAGCTGGGCATCGAGACGGTGGAGAGCGCCTGATGAGCGAGAAGAATGTGACTGAGACGACCGACGAGCAGCGCGGCTTCCGCAAGACCCGTGAGGGTCTCGTGGTCAGCGACAAGATGGACAAGACCGTTGTGGTCGCCGTCGAGGACCGTGTCAAGCACGCCCTGTACGGCAAGGTCATCCGCCGCACCAACAAGCTCAAGGCGCACGACGAGCAGAACGCCGCCGGCATCGGCGACCGCGTCCTCCTGATGGAGACCCGGCCGCTCTCGGCGACGAAGCGCTGGCGCGTCGTGGAGATCCTCGAGAAGGCCAAGTAAGGCCGAGTAATCCCTGAGCGGGTGTCCGCTCAGGACCGTTCCGTCAGGCTCGGCGGTGGGCGTGGCAACACGCCCCCGCCGGGAACCGACGCGACAAACAGGAGATAGACGTGATCCAGCAGGAGTCGCGACTTCGCGTCGCCGACAACACTGGTGCCAAGGAGATCCTTTGCATCCGTGTTCTCGGTGGCTCGGGTCGCCGCTACGCGGGCATCGGTGACGTCATCGTCGCCACCGTCAAGGACGCGATCCCCGGTGGCAACGTGAAGAAGGGCGAGGTCGTCAAGGCTGTCGTCGTGCGCACCGTCAAGGAGCGCCGCCGTGCCGACGGCTCGTACATCCGCTTCGACGAGAACGCGGCCGTCATCCTCAAGAACGATGGCGACCCGCGTGGCACCCGTATCTTCGGCCCGGTGGGCCGTGAGCTGCGCGAGAAGAAGTTCATGAAGATCGTCTCGCTCGCGCCGGAGGTGCTGTAACCGATGAAGATCAAGAAGGGCGACCTGGTCCAGGTCATCACCGGTAAGGACAAGGGCAAGCAGGGCAAGGTCATCGTGGCCTACCCGGCTCAGGACCGCGTCCTGGTCGAGGGTGTCAACCGGGTCAAGAAGCACACCAAGGCCGGCCAGACCGACCGCGGTTCCAAGACCGGCGGCATCATCACCACCGAGGCGCCGATCCACATCAGCAACGTGCAGCTGGTTGTTGAGAAGGACGGCAAGAAGGTCGTGACCCGCGTCGGCTACCGCTTCGACGACGAGGGCAACAAGATCCGTGTTGCCAAGCGGACCGGTGAGGACATCTGATGACTGCCACCACTACGGCACCGCGTCTGAAGACGCGCTACCGCGAGGAGATCGCGGGCAAGCTGCGTGACGAGTTCAAGTACGAGAACGTCATGCAGATCCCCGGTCTCACCAAGATCGTGGTCAACATGGGTGTGGGCGACGCCGCCCGCGACTCCAAGCTGATCGAGGGCGCCATCCGCGACCTCGCCACGATCACCGGCCAGAAGCCGCAGGTCACCAAGGCCCGTAAGTCCATCGCGCAGTTCAAGCTGCGTGAGGGTCAGCCGATCGGTGCCCACGTCACCCTCCGCGGTGACCGCATGTGGGAGTTCCTGGACCGCCTGCTGTCGCTCGCGCTCCCGCGCATCCGCGACTTCCGCGGTCTGTCCCCCAAGCAGTTCGACGGCCGCGGCAACTACACCTTCGGTCTCACGGAGCAGGTCATGTTCCACGAGATCGACCAGGACAAGATCGACCGCGTCCGGGGTATGGACATCACCGTGGTCACCACGGCGACCAACGACGCTGAGGGCCGCGCGCTCCTTCGTCACCTCGGCTTCCCGTTCAAGGAGGCGTGAGCCGTGGCGAAGAAGGCTCTCATTGCCAAGGCCGCTCGCAAGCCCAAGTTCGCTGTGCGCGCCTACAACCGCTGCCAGCGCTGTGGCCGGCCGCACTCCGTGTACCGCAAGTTCGGCCTGTGCCGTGTGTGCCTTCGTGAGATGGCTCACCGCGGCGAGCTGCCGGGCGTGACCAAGAGCTCCTGGTAGTCCCCGACAGGGGATTCCCGGAAGCTCTCGGTAAGCAGATGGCCGGCGAGACCCCAGCCTTTCATCCCGTAGGGTAGAAGGGTTGGGCGCTCGCCGCCCGCATCGACTTACTACGCCGTAGGTCCACCGCATCGCACCCGTCCCGACGTACCCGCCCCGCGGGTACCTCTCGGGGAGAGGGACGGAGCACCTGGAAACCCCGGCGAGAGAGGCCCAGGGCCAACTCATGACCATGACCGACCCCATCGCAGACATGCTGACGCGTCTGCGGAACGCGAACTCGGCATACCACGACGATGTCGTGATGCCGTTCAGCAAGATCAAGTCGCACATCGCGGAGATCCTCCAGCAGGAGGGCTACATCACCGGCTGGAAGGTCGAGGACGCCGAGGTCGGCAAGAACCTCGTCCTCGAGCTGAAGTTCGGCCCCAACCGCGAGCGTTCGATCGCCGGCATCAAGCGGATCAGCAAGCCGGGTCTGCGGGTCTACGCAAAGTCCACCAACCTGCCGAAGGTGCTCGGCGGCCTGGGCGTGGCGATCATCTCCACGTCGCACGGTCTGCTCACCGGCCAGCAGGCGCAGAAGAAGGGCGTGGGTGGGGAAGTCCTCGCCTACGTCTGGTAACCGGGAAAGCGAGGTATAGCAATGTCGCGCATCGGCAAGCTGCCCATCTCGGTTCCCGCCGGAGTGGACGTCACCATCGACGGCCGCACGGTCGCGGTGAAGGGCCCCAAGGGCTCGCTCACCCACACCGTCGCCGCGCCGATCGAGATCGCAAAGGGCGAGGACGGCACCCTGCTCGTCACCCGTCCGAACGACGAGCGTGTCTCGAAGGCCCTGCACGGCCTGTCCCGCACGCTGGTGGCGAACATGATCACCGGCGTGACCGCGGGCTACAGCAAGGCGCTCGAGATCAGCGGTGTCGGCTACCGCGTCCAGGCGAAGGGCTCCAACCTGGAGTTCGCGCTGGGCTACAGCCACCCGATCCTCGTCGAGGCCCCCGAGGGGATCTCCTTCAAGGTCGAGTCCCCCACCAAGTTCACGGTCGAGGGCATCGACAAGCAGAAGGTCGGCGAGGTGGCCGCCAACATCCGCAAGCTGCGGAAGCCCGACCCGTACAAGGCCAAGGGCGTCAAGTACGCCGGCGAGGTCATCCGCCGCAAGGTCGGAAAGGCTGGTAAGTAGCCATGGCATACGGTGTGAAGATCGCCAAGGGCAAGGCCTACAAGGGTGCCGCTCTCAAGCGCCGCCACATCCGGGTCCGCAAGCGGATCTCGGGTACGGCCGAGCGCCCGCGCCTGGTGGTGACGCGGTCCAACCGCGGCATCGTGGCGCAGGTCATCGACGACCTCGCGGGCCACACGCTCGCGTCGGCGTCGACCCTCGACACGTCCATCCGCGGCGGCGAAGGCGACAAGAGCGCCAAGGCGAAGCAGGTCGGCCAGCTCGTGGCCGAGCGTGCCAAGGCCAAGGGCGTCGAGGCTGTCGTGTTCGACCGTGGCGGCAACCAGTACGCGGGGCGCATCGCCGCCCTGGCGGACGCCGCCCGCGAAGCCGGCCTGAAGTTCTGAGCCGGTTCCGTTAGCTAGCGGAAAACGATAGAGAGGTAATTCCAATGGCTGGACCCCAGCGCCGCGGAAGCGGTGCCGGTGGCGGCGAGCGACGGGACCGTAAGGACAGGCGGGACGGCGGCCAGCAGGCCGAGAAGACCGCTTACGTCGAGCGGGTCGTCGCGATCAACCGCGTCGCCAAGGTTGTGAAGGGTGGTCGTCGCTTCAGCTTCACCGCGCTGGTCGTGGTGGGCGACGGTGACGGCACCGTGGGTGTCGGCTACGGCAAGGCCAAGGAGGTGCCGGCCGCCATCGCCAAGGGTGTTGAGGAGGCCAAGAAGCACTTCTTCAAGGTCCCCCGTATCCAGGGCACCATCCCGCACCCCATCCAGGGCGAGAAGGCCGCGGGCGTCGTCCTGCTCAAGCCGGCTTCCCCCGGTACCGGTGTGATCGCCGGTGGCCCGGTGCGTGCCGTGCTGGAGTGCGCGGGCATCCACGACGTGCTGTCCAAGAGCCTCGGCTCGGACAACGCGATCAACATCGTGCACGCCACGGTGGCGGCGCTCCAGGGCCTGCAGCGGCCCGAGGAGATCGCGGCCCGTCGTGGTCTGCCGATCGAGGACGTCGCGCCGGCGGCCCTGCTGCGTGCGCGTGCCGGGGTGGGTGTCTGATGGCGCGTCTGAAGGTCACCCAGACCAAGTCCTACATCGGCAGCAAGCAGAACCACCGTGACACCCTGCGCTCGCTCGGCCTGAAGCGGCTGAACGACGTGGTGGTCAAGGAGGACCGCCCGGAGATCCGCGGCATGGTCCACACCGTCCGCCACCTCGTCACGGTCGAGGAGGTCGACTGATCATGGGTGACAACCCGATCAAGATCCACAACCTCCGTCCGGCCCCCGGCGCCAAGACCGCCAAGACCCGCGTGGGTCGTGGTGAGGCGTCCAAGGGCAAGACGGCCGGTCGTGGCACCAAGGGCACCAAGGCCCGCTACCAGGTTCCGGAGCGCTTCGAGGGTGGGCAGATGCCCCTCCACATGCGTCTCCCGAAGCTCAAGGGCTTCAAGAACCCGTTCCGCACCGAGTACCAGGTCGTCAACCTGGACAAGCTCGCCTCCCTCTACCCCGAGGGTGGTGAGGTCACCGTGGCCGACCTGGTCGCCAAGGGTGCCGTGCGCAAGAACCAGCTCGTCAAGGTGCTCGGCACCGGCGAGGTCTCCGTGGCGCTGCAGGTGACCGTCGACGCGGTCTCCGGCTCCGCCAAGGAGAAGATCGCCGCCGCCGGCGGCAGCGTGACCGAGCTCGTCTGAGGTCTGTGTCACAACGAACCGGGGATGTCCAGCACCATCGGGCATCCCCGGTTCGGCGCTTCACCGGCTTCTGTGCCCCGACTGTGGGCAGGGCCGGGGCCATTGGCGGGCGGCTGGTCATTCTCACCGGGGCCGCCTCGCCGGTAAGGTGGCCAACGCTGCTCTTTCCCGAACCTCATCAGACCGTCCTTCCGCCGTGGCGCGGGGGGTGCAGGAGGCACCGTGCTCACCGCGTTCGCCCGGGCGTTCAGGACGCCCGACCTGCGCAAGAAGCTGCTCTTCACGCTGGGCATCGTGGTGGTCTACCGGCTGGGCGCGCATGTGCCGGTGCCGGGCGTCGACTACACCGTGGTCAACGAGTGCATCAAGGACACGAAGGGCAACAACAGCCTCTTCGGCCTGGTGAACATGTTCAGCGGCGGCGCGCTGCTCCAGCTGACGATCTTCGCGCTCGGGATCATGCCGTACATCACGGCCAGCATCATCCTTCAGCTGCTGACCGTCGTGATCCCCCGTCTCGAGGCCCTCAAGAAGGAGGGCCAGGCCGGCACCGCGAAGATCACGCAGTACACCCGGTACCTGACGGTGGCGCTCGCCGTGCTGCAGGGCACCGGCCTGGTGGCCACCGCCCGCTCCGGCAGCCTGTTCTCGAACTGCACCCAGGCCTCGCAGATCGTCCCGAACCAGTCGATCTTCACCACCATCACCATGGTGACCTGCATGACCGCGGGCACCGTGATGATCATGTGGCTCGGTGAGCTGATCACCGACCGCGGCGTCGGCAACGGCATGTCGCTGCTGATGTTCGTGGCCATCGCCGCCGGCTTCCCCGGCTCGCTGTGGGCGATCAAGGTCTCCGGCAAGATCGCCGGCGGCTGGGTCGAGTTCCTCGCGGTCATCGCCATCGGCCTCGCGATCGTCGGCCTCGTGGTCTTCGTCGAGCAGGCCCAGCGCCGCATCCCGGTGCAGTACGCGAAGCGCATGATCGGCCGGCGTTCCTACGGCGGCACGTCGACCTACATTCCGCTGAAGGTCAACCAGGCGGGTGTGATCCCGGTCATCTTCGCCTCGTCGCTGCTCTACATCCCGGCGCTCATCGTCCAGTTCTCCGGATCGACGGCCGGCTGGGCGCAGTGGATCAGCCGCAACATGACCAAGGGCGACCACCCGATCTACATGGCCGCCTACTTCCTGCTGATCGTCTTCTTCGCCTTCTTCTACGTCGCGATCTCCTTCAACCCCGAAGAAGTCTCCGACAATATGAAGAAGTATGGTGGGTTCATCCCGGGTATCCGGGCAGGCCGCCCCACCGCCGAATACCTGAGTTACGTGCTCAACCGCATCACGTGGCCGGGTTCGCTGTACCTGGGTCTCATCGCCCTCGTTCCGACGGTCGCCATCGCGATCTTCAACGGGAGCAACGGCAACTTCCCGCTGGGCGGCACCAGCATCCTCATCATCGTCGGTGTGGGTCTGGAGACCGTGAAGCAGATCGAGAGCCAGCTCCAGCAGCGTAACTACGAAGGGTTCCTCCGCTGATGCGAATCGTCCTGGTCGGGCCGCCCGGCGCCGGCAAGGGGACGCAGGCCGCGTTCCTCGCCAAGAACCTGTCGATCCCGCACATCTCCACGGGTGACCTGTTCCGCGCCAACATCAGCCAGGGCACCGACCTCGGCAAGAAGGCCAAGTCCTTCATGGACGCCGGCGACCTGGTGCCCGACGAGGTCACCATCGGCATGGCGGAGGACCGGCTCGACCAGGCCGACGCCGCAGACGGCTTCCTGCTCGACGGATTCCCGCGCAACGAGTTCCAGGCGCGGGCGCTGGACGCGTACCTGGCGTCCCACGGCATCGCGCTGGACGGCGTGCTGGACCTGGAGGTCCCCGAGGACGAGGTGGTCAAGCGGATCGCCGGCCGCCGGGTGTGCCGCAACGACAGCGCGCACGTCTTCCACGTCGACTACACGCCTCCCGCCGTCGAGGGCGTCTGCGACACGTGCGGCGGTGAGCTGTACCAGCGCTCGGACGACACCCCGGACAAGGTGCGCAACCGTCTCGAGGTCTACCACCGCGAGACCGAGCCGATCATCGACTACTACAAGCAGCAGAACCTCGTGGTCACCATCTCCGCGCTCGGCGCGGTGGCCGAGGTGACGCAGCGGGCCATGGCGGCCCTGCACCGCGGCGAGTAGCCGCGCGCGGTGCCGGCCCCGGCGGGGCCGGCCGGAGAGAGAGCACGGCATACGGCCGTGGTGCCCGCGAGGGCGCCACGGCCGTATGGTTGAACAGGCAGGAAACCCCGGTCTCCCGGGGCCGGTACAGGGTGAGGAAGGCGTCAGCCGCGATGGTGGAGATCAAGACCCCGGAGCAGATCGCGAAGATGCGTGCGGCCGGGCTGGTCGTCGCGGCGATCCACGAGGCGACGCGCGCTGCCGCGGTGCCCGGCGCCAGCACCAAGGACCTGGACGAGATCGCCGCCAAGGTGATCGCCGACCACGGCGCCAAGCCCAACTTCCTCGGCTACGGCGGCTTCCCCGGGAACATCTGCACCTCGGTCAACGACGTCGTCGTGCACGGCATCCCCGACCGCGAGACCGTGCTCAAGGACGGCGACATCATCGCCATCGACGCCGGCGCGATCGTCGACGGCTGGCACGGCGACGCGGCCTTCACCTGCTTCGTCGGGTCCGGCCACGCGCCCGAGCTGATCGAGCTGAGCCGGGTCACCGAGGAGTCCATGTGGGCCGGCATCGCCGCGTTCCGCAAGGGCAACCGGCTGGAGGACATCTCCCGCGCCGTCGAGACCTACATCCGCCGCCAGCCGCGGCCGGCCACCGGCAAGTACGGCATCGTCGAGGAGTACGGCGGCCACGGCATCGGCAGCCAGATGCACATGGACCCGCACCTGCTGAACTACGTCACCAAGAAGCGCGGCCGCGGGATCAAGCTGGTCCCCGGGGTATGCCTGGCGATCGAGCCGATGGTGACCCTCGGCTCCCCGCACACCCACGTGCTCGAGGACGAGTGGACGGTGAAGTCCGACGACGGCTCCTGGTCCTCGCACTGGGAGCACTCCATCGCGCTGACCGAGCAGGGTCCCCTGGTGCTGACCGCGCCCGACGGCGGCAGGGCCAAGCTCGCCGAGTTCGGCATCACCGCGGCACCCGACCCGCTCGCCTGACGCCGCGCCCCCCGGGAGGCGTAGCGATCACTCTGCGTGGGCAGACTTCCCGATTCGTGTTTCGGCGAAGCCTCGCGTAGACTCATACGTCGGCCCCGCGTGTCTTCCGGCATGTCCGGAGCCGACCCCGGTAGCCGATCCCGAAAGCAGGACATGGCCAAAAAGCAAGGCGCCATCGAAATCGAGGGCACCGTGATCGAGTCTCTGCCGAACGCGATGTTCAAGGTGGAGCTGCAGAACGGTCACAAGGTCCTCGCGCACATCAGCGGCAAGATGCGGATGCACTACATCCGGATCCTGCCGGATGACCGGGTCGTCGTGGAGCTGTCTCCCTACGACCTGACGCGCGGACGGATCGTCTACCGATACAAGTAGATCTCACGACCCGGAGAACCTCAGACCCATGAAGGTCAAGCCGAGCGTCAAGAAGATCTGCGACAAGTGCAAGGTGATCCGCCGTCACGGCCGGGTCATGGTCATCTGCGACAACCTGCGCCACAAGCAGCGCCAGGGCTGACGCGACCGACCGACCTGCATTCGCAGACTTCGCGCGACGCACAACATGTACATACGCAGCACCCATCGCCCCGCCCCTGGGCACGACAGGGCGATGACACCCCCGGAGGAGGCCGGGGACCCGACTCGTACCTCATACGGCGAACGGGATCCGGTGCTGTGGAAGACCTCCGCAATCATCAGGAGCCCAGAAGATGGCACGCCTTTCAGGCGTTGACCTTCCGCGCGAGAAGCGCGTGGAGATCGCCCTCACCTACGTCTTCGGCATCGGCCGCTCGCTCTCGCAGCAGGTGCTGAAGGAAACCGGTGTGAACCCGGACACCCGCGTCCGCGACCTGACCGAGGAAGACCTCGTCAAGCTGCGCGAGTACGTCGACGCCAACTTCAAGACCGAGGGTGACCTCCGTCGCGAGATCCAGGCTGACATCCGCCGCAAGGTCGAGATCGGCTGCTACCAGGGTCTGCGCCACCGTCGCGGCCTGCCGGTGCACGGCCAGCGCACTCACACCAACGCCCGCACCCGTAAGGGCCCGCGTCGCGCGATCGCCGGCAAGAAGAAGCCGGGCAAGAAGTAGTCCTCAGCGGACCACGCCATAAGCGGTCTTCGCTGTAGGACCGACCACCTCCACCGGGAGAAACCAGGACATGCCTCCTAAGGGCCGTCAGGGCGCAGTCAAGAAGGTGCGCCGCAAGGAAAAGAAGAACGTCGCTCACGGGCACGCCCACATCAAGAGCACGTTCAACAACACCATCGTCTCGATCACCGACCCGCAGGGCAACGTGATCTCCTGGGCCTCCGCCGGCCACGTCGGCTTCAAGGGCTCGCGCAAGTCCACCCCCTTCGCCGCGCAGATGGCCGCCGAGTCGGCCGCCCGCCGCGCGCAGGAGCACGGCATGCGCAAGGTCGACGTCTTCGTGAAGGGTCCCGGCTCCGGCCGTGAGACCGCGATCCGCTCGCTGCAGGCCACCGGCCTCGAGGTCGGGTCCATCCAGGACGTCACCCCGACCCCGCACAACGGCTGCCGCCCGCCGAAGCGCCGCCGCGTCTGACCAGCTGATACAGGAGATACGAGACAATGGCGCGTTACACCGGGGCCGACTGCAAGCGTTGCCGTCGGGAAAAGCAGAAGCTCTTCCTCAAGGGAGCTAAGTGCGAGAGCGCGAAGTGCCCGATCGAGATCCGTCCTTACCCCCCGGGTGAGCACGGGCGCGGGCGCACCAAGGACAGCGAGTACCTGCTTCAGCTGCGTGAGAAGCAGAAGTGCGCGCGTATCTACGGTGTCCTCGAGAAGCAGTTCGTGAACTACTACAAGGAAGCGAACCAGAAGACCGGCAAGACCGGTGAGAACCTTCTGCGCATCCTCGAGTCCCGCCTCGACAACGTGGTGTACCGGGCCGGCTTCGCCAAGTCCCGCGACCACGCCCGTCAGCTGGTGCGTCACGGACACATCACCGTCAACGGCCGCAAGAACGACATCCCGTCGGCTCGCGTCGCCGTGAACGACATCGTCGAGGTCCGCGAGTCGTCCCGGAGCCTGGTTCCGTTCCAGGTCGCCCAGGGCGAGGCCGGCGAGAAGACCGTCCCGGCCTGGCTGGAGGCGAACGCCGGCAAGCTCCGGATCCTCGTGCACAGCCTGCCCGAGCGCCAGGTGATCGACACCCAGGTGCAGGAGCAGCTGATCGTCGAGCTCTACTCCAAGTAAACGGAGCAGCGCTCACGGTCACGGGCGGTACGGTTCCGGGCCCCTTTCGGGGGATCCGGTCCGTGCCGCCCGTACCCTCGTAGTACAGGGGGCGTCAAATAGCGGGCGCCCACGACAGAAGGACCGAACACATGCTGATCGCTCAGCGTCCCTCGTTGACCGAAGAGGTCGTCGACGAGTTCCGCTCCCGGTTCGTGATCGAGCCGCTGGAGCCGGGCTTCGGCTACACCCTCGGCAACTCCCTGCGCCGTACGCTCCTGTCCTCGATCCCGGGTGCCGCCGTCACCTCGATCCGGGTCGACGGGGTCCTGCACGAGTTCACCACCGTGCCGGGCGTCAAGGAGGACGTCACCGACGTCATCCTCAACATCAAGCAGCTGGTCGTCTCCTCGGAGCACGACGAGCCGGTCGTGATGTACCTGCGCAAGCAGGGG
>NZ_JAINZZ010000089.1 GCF_019890725.1 Actinacidiphila acidipaludis | reverse complement strand
GCCGCCATGGCGGACAGCGGCTGTAACGCGCCGGCGCCGACGGCCAAGAGGACGGCACTCACGGCGACGGCCGCCCTCCTGAGGGGCGGCCGGGATCTTTCTACGGGCATCAGGGTTCTGACCACAGAATTCTCCACCTTCGTTTCCGGTCCGGGACATGCGTGGCGGGCAGGTGCCCGCCGCGCATCACCGTAAGGACGAAAATGGCACTAGTCATCACATTCCACGGTACCGACGGAAATTGACGGCTGATGAACTCTTTGTGGCCGCAGTCGCCTGAAGTGACGGCTGAAATCGGCACATCGGGTCCTCTTCAGGATGGGGACGGCCGCGATGCCGTCGTCGAGGTGGCGGCCGCCGCGGGTCAGGCCGCGGGTTTCAGCGGAAGCTCGTCCAGGAGGCGCGCGCCGGGGCCGAGGGCACGCATCAGCTCGGACGGCGGAACGGCCAGCACCGGGCAGCGGGCGTTCGCCAGGCAGTAACGGCCGACACCGCCATGGACCAGGCGCGCGAGCCGCCCGCGCCGACCTGCGCCGATGACCAGCAGGTCGTCCGGACGGTCGGCGAGCTCGGTGAGGACCCGGCCGCTCTCGCCGCACACCGTGGCCAGGTACAGCCTCAGGTCGGGCGGGAACCCGCCGAACGCGTCCTGGAACGCCTGGTGCAGACGGCAGGCCGCCGACCTCTCCCCTTCCGTGAGCAGGGGCGGCCAGGGTGCCCTGCGGGACGCCGTCTCCCCTCCGGGCGGCGTCCACGCGTGGACCGCCAGGAGCTCGCCGTCGCGCCGCCGCGCCTCCTCGGCCGCCCGGTGCAGCGCCGTCAGGCCCCGCAGCGATCCGCTGACGCCGACGACGACCCGCCCACTGTGTGCCACGTGCTCCGCTCCTTCTCGCGAACTCAAGGCCGCGCCTGTCAGGCCGGCTCAGCCGTGCGTCCCAGCCAAGCACCGCAGGTCACGGGACGCGGGGGCCCTTGACGTGTCCCGTACGCGGCCGTGCGACGGCCTGACGCCGCCTTGACGTGCCCCGGAGCCCGGTGCGACCGCGTGCTGCCCACCTGCCGCGGAGAGTCCCGGGACCGCACTGCCGACGTCGGGGCGCCCCGCACCCGGGGTTCCGGGGGCGGGGCGCCGAGGTGGAGGAAGCGACGGTCAGGTGAGGGTGTAGCGCTGCGCGGCCGTGGTGTTGCAGTCGTAGATCTGGAGCTGGTCCCCGGCGGTCTGCCGGTCGTCGGGGTCGTCCAGGCAGCGGCCGGACGCGGGGTTGAACAGCGTGCCGTCCGCCCGGCTGGCCCAGTTCTGGGCGGCCGAGCCGTTGCAGTCCCAGAGCTGCACGGACGTGCCGTTGGCCGTGGCGCCGTGCGCGACGTCCAGGCACTTGCCGAAGACCCGCACGGTGCCGTCGCCGGGTGCCGACCAGCGCTGGGCGTCGGTGGCGTTGCAGGACCAGAGCTGGACCGGGGTGGCCGAGGCCGGGTCGGCGTCGGCGACGTCGGCGCACAGCCCGCCGGGTCCCGCGAGCTGACCGGGCGGGAGCTGCCAGAGCTGTGCCGCGTTCCCGTCGCAGCCGTAGATCTGCACCTGGACGGCGCCGGGGGTGGTGTTGCCGTCGGGCACGTCGAGGCAGCGGCCCGACGCGGTGTTGACGAGGGTCCCGTCGGCCCGGTGGGTCCAGGTCTGCGAGCCGAGACCGGCGCAGGTGGCGATGCCCACCGGCGCGTGGTCGGCGGTGGAGTTGCCGTTCACCGTGAGGCACTTGCCGAGGATCCGGACCGTGCCGTCGCTCTGGTGCACGACCTGCTGCGCGGCGGTGTGGTTGCAGCCGTAGAGCTGCACGGGCGTGCCGTCCGCGGTGAGGCCGCCGCGCACGTCCAGGCACAGGCCGCCGACGCCGACGGTCTCACCGGTGACGGGGTTGGCCGTGGCCGAGCCGGACAGCGTGACGGTGTGGGCCGAGGACAGCGGCAGCGACGCGGTGGTGACGGTGACGGTCCGCCGGTTGGCGTTCCACGCCCAGGCCGTCTCCGGGAGCTGGACGCCGTCGACGGAGACCGCCGTGGGCGCGTCGGAGTTCGACAGCCGCAGGGTGTACGCCCGCGCGCTCGGCGCGCCGGACCAGGTGCCCGTCTGCGCGCCGACGGTGAGGGTGCGGGCGGCGTCGTTCCAGGTCAGCGGCGCCGATGTGGACTGGCCGTTGAGATAGCCGGTGCCCTCGCCGGCGTCCTGGTAGAGGGTGAAGGACCCGTCGGCGCCGGCCGGCACGTTGACGGTGAGCCGGGTGAGGGGGCTCTGGCCCTGGTTGTCGGTGTAGTCGGTGCGGGTCGGCAGGATCCCGCCGGCCTTGAGGAAGACCGGCATCTGCGAGAGCGGGTCGGTCACGGTCGCCGTGGTGGGGCCGGTGTAGGTGCGTCCTGTGAAGTAGTCGGTCCAGCTGCCGGGCGGGAACCACACGGACACCGAGCCGTTCCCGTTGGCGTCGTTCGGGGAGGTGATCGGCGCGACCAGGACGTTGTCGCCGTACAGGTACTCGCCGGGGTTGGTGTAGGCGGCGGCCTGCGCCGGATAGTTCAGGTAGAGCGGGCGGACGATGGGCACTCCGCTGGTGTTCGCCTGCCGGGCCAGGGTGTACGTGTACGGGACCAGTGCCTCGCGCAGCCGCAGGAACGAGGCCGCCGAACTCGCCGCCGCGCCCGTGTAGTTCCACGGCAGCCGGTCGCCGTGGTCGGAGTGCATGCGGTCGACGGGCTGGAAGGCGCCCAGCTGCATCCAGCGCGCGTACAGGTCGTCGGCCAGGTGGTTGCCGTGGAAACTGCCGATGTCGTCGCTGACGTGGCTGAGTCCCGCGGCGGCCTCGTCGGGGGTGAACCGCGCCTCGAAGGCGAGCATGTCCCAGGTGGCCGGCGTGTCACCGGTGAACTGCAGCGAGTTGCGGCGCTCGGACCACGGTCCGAGGGCGTACGTGCCGTCGTCGCTGCCCTGCTGCGATCCGCCGACGCGGGCGAAGGAGAACCCGCGCAGGCCTCTCGCCGCGGCTTCGTCGGCGTAGGCCTGGTTGATCAGGTTGTCGGGCGCCACCTGCGGGTCGGAGGCGGTCGACGCGCCGCAGCCGGTGCAGTAGTCGAGCCACCACTCGCGCACGCCCTGCTGCTCGAACGGCTGGTGCAGGGAGAGGTAGGCGGCCAGCTGGGCGGGCTTGGACCAGTCGAAGTCGTAGGTGTTGCCGGTGCCCTCGCGCGTCAGGCCGCCCGCCTGGGAGTTGGCGGCGGCGAACTTCGGGTCGTCGCCCTGGATGGAGGTGTGGATGTTCATCGACACCGACAGGCCCTGCTGCCTGGTCCAGTTCAGGAAGGCCTGGGGGTCGGGGAAGAGCGAGGAGTTCCAGTTCCAGCCGTTCCAGGTGCTGGGCGACTTCCAGTCCGTGTCCACCACCAGCCAGTCGACCGGGGTGAAGTTGTCGCGGAACGCGGGCAGCAGCGTGTTCTCGTAGTCGGAAGTGCTGTAGGGGTAGTACCGCGAGTACCAGACCCCGTAGGCCGATTCGGGCAGCAGCGCGGTGGGGCCGGTGAGGGCGTTGAGGTCGGCCAGGGCCTGTTTGTAGTCCTGCCCGTAGCCGAAGAAGTAGCCGTCCTCGTACGGCTGGGATCCGTGCGACGGGCGGTCGGTGACGGTGTGGGAGGCGTTCAGCAGCGCGCTGCGGGTGTCGTCCATCAGGTACCAGCCGTCACGGTCCAGGATGCCCGGGTGCTCGGGGACCGGTAGGGCCGCCGGGTTGTCCAGGGATCGTGACCAGCCGCCCAGCTGGCTGGCGGGACCGGCTCCGTAGCCGGTGGTGTTCAGGCCGGTGGCGGCCGGCGGGTAGGTGGTCGCGGAGAGGGCCGTGACGCCGATGCTGTCGATGTTGACCTTGCCGGTGTCCCCCGCGTTCTGCACCAGCGCCAGGGAGTTGCTGCCCGCCTTGAGGCTGACGGTGACCGAGGTGACCGCCCAGTCGTTCCAGCCGGCCGTCGGCGCGAGACTGAGAGCCGGGCCGGCGGCGCCGCCCACCCGGGTCGACAGGCTGCCGGTGCCGCCCGCCGCGTTGGAGTAGCGCACCCACAGCCGGTACGTGCCGGCCGCCGGGACCGAGGCCACGTCCTGCGTGACGCCGCTGCCGGTGCCCTGGTACCCGGCCACGAAGCCGGAGCCGGTGTGCCCGGTGTGGTCGTAGGCGGTCGCCGCCTGGCCGCTGAACTGCCCGTTCTCCGCCTCGCAGGACGAGCCGTAGGGGCAGAACGACGGGAACGCGGGTTGCGCGGTGACGCCGGTGCCGGTCAGCGTCACCGACAGGTTCGCGGCCGTGAACGGGCCGCTGCCCTGCTTGTAGCGCAGCGTCAGGCCACTGGTCCTGATCTCGCGGTAGCCGTCGGAGCTCACGTCCGTGGTGTACGACGGCACGGAGAAGGACCGGTTGACGGCGTTGAACGTGGTGCCGTCCTGGAAGACGCCGTCGCCCGCGTACTCCAGGCGCACCAGCGTGGGCGTGAGCACTTCGAAGCGGGCGTTGCCGTCGAGGACCACGGCGGACGCGGCCGCTGCGGTGGGAGCCGCGGAGGCGTTGGGTGCTGCGGCGACGGCACCCGCCACGGACATGCCGGCGGCGAGGGCGAATCCCGCGACGGCGGCGAGCAGCCGGGTGGCCGCGGTGGGGCGCGGTGGGCGGCGCCGGAACACGGCGCGGGACGGGCGGCGGGACACGCGGTGCGGCTGCGGCCGCGGTCCACCCGGTGTGTGCGCGCCGCCGGCCTGCTGTCTGCGGGCCGCGCGGCGTAAGGGGCGCGAAACGAAGGTGCGGAGTGGAGTGGGGTCCACCTGTGACTCCTCCCGGTCTGCGGGGTCGCTCGGTCGGGGTCAGGCCGCTTCCGCAGCCGGAACAGCCAACCGGCGCAAGGGATTTACAACGTCGTACAGGCGGTGCTCCCGGCATGAGAGCACGGCAACGCTGTCATGTCCACATCTTCAGGAAGGCGTGGCCGATCCCGTCGCCAGAAGCGTGAATCCGGGGCGCATACGGATCCAGGCTCCAGGGGTGCCGCCCCGGGCGCCGTCGTGGCCGCCGCGGCGGGGTCAGTCGAGGTAGCGGAGTCCGGCCTCTTCCAGCGGGACGCGCATGCCGTAGATGTCGAGGCCGAGTTCGCCCGCGGCGAGCCGCGCGCGTTTGGCGTCCTCGGCGGCCTCCCTGCGGGCGGCGGCCTCCGCGACCGCGGCCACCCGGTCCGCGGGGACGACGACCACGCCGTCGGTGTCGGCGACCACCACGTCACCGGGACGCACCAGGGCGTTGGCGCACACGACCGGCACGTTCACGGACCCCAGCGTGGCCTTCACCGTGCCCTTCGCGCTGATCGCCCGGCTGAAGACGGGGAAGTCCATGGCGCGCAGGGCGTCGGCGTCGCGGCACCCGCCGTCGATGACCAGCCCGACCGCGCCCCGCGCGCGGACCGAGGTGGCCAGCAGTTCACCGAAGAACCCGTCCTCGCACTCCGTGGTGCAGGCCGCGACCAGGACGTCGCCGGGCCGCACCTGTTCGGCGGCGACATGCAGCATCCAGTTGTCGCCCGGCTGCAGCAGGACCGTCACGGCCGTGCCGCAGAACGCCGCACCCGGGTAGAGGGGCCGGACGTAGGGCCGCATCAAGCCGGTGCGGCCCTGCGCCCTGTGCGACTACTACGACGTCGGCGAAGCCCACCGTGCCGCCTGGTCGTACCGCGACGCCTACCGGGAGGTCGACCGGATCAGCGGCCTGGTCTCCTTCGAACCCGACATCGTCGAGGTGTCTCTCGACGGCGCGCGCCTGAGCGCCGAACCCGGGCAGAGCGTGGTGCCGCACGGCGTCGACCGGGGCCTGGACGCCGACGAGGTCGGCATCCGCTGAGCAGGGGTCGGCGGGAAAACCCGGTGGAGGGAGCCGGGAGCGGTGGCTACTGTCGCGGGATGAGCACCCGCACCTTCCGCGTCACCGTCCGCGGTGTCTTCGACGGACTCGGCGCCGAGCAGCGCGCCGAACTGCTGGCCCACGCCGCGGAGCACGACGTCCTGACCGCCGCGTTCACCCCCGAGGGGCACCTCAGTTACGACCTGGCGGCGCGGGCGGCCTTCACCTTCCGCTTCCAGGACTCCGGCGAGGAGGAGGCGGACATCCTTCTGGCCTCGGAGCGCGCCGAGACCGCCGCGCGGGCATGGCTGGAGGAGCGCGGCTACGGGTACAAGAACCTGCGGTCCCAGGCCGAGGACCTGTCCCAGGCGCCGCTGGGCAAGCGGCAGCGCCGCGCTGCCATGGGCAAGCAGGGCTGACCGGGCGGGCGTTCGGCGGACCGGCCCCGTCCCGGGGGGGCCGGCGCCTCCCCGCGACGGGCGGCGGCCTCCGCGCCTCGGTCCCTGACAGCGCCCCGCGCCGTGAAGTGCCTCAGTCCGTGGAGCCGTTCTCCGCCAGGATCGCGTCGATGCGCGCCCGATGGGCCGACTCCCAGTCGTCCAGGGACTCCCCGGCCTCCTTGGCCAGTTTCGTCCGGGCCGCCCCCAGGACCTCCTCCTGCCGCGCGCCGGGCACCACGACCACGCCTTCCTCGTCGGCGACCACGACGTCACCGGCGTGCACCCGCGCACCGCCGCACCGGACGGGTGCGTTGAGCGGGGTGACGACGGACTTCCCGCCGGGGATCGGGATGACGCCCCGGGCGAACACCGGGAAGCCCATCTCCCGCACCTCGGCGAGGTCGCGGATCACCCCGTCGACCACCAGGGCCGCGATCCCCCGCCGCTGGGCGACGGCGCACACGTTCCCGCCGGCGACCGCGAAGTCCACGTCCCCCGCCTCGACGACGAGGACCGACCCGGGCTCCGCGCGATGGATCGCCGCGTGCAGCATCAGGTTGTCGCCCGGCGGGCAGCGGACGGTGAACGCGGGTCCCGCCACCCGCGGGACCGGGTCCCACAGCGGACGGATGCCGATGTCCATCACCTGTTCACGCCCGAGCACGTCGGCCAGCGTGGTCGGGGGGATCTCCTCGAAACCAGCGGTCTGCTGCATCGTCACCCTTCGCTCGGTCCGCCTCCGCCGCCCACCGGGCGGCGGAACTCCTTCCCCCGATCATGACGGACCGCGGCGGCGACGGGTTGAGTCGTGGGCCTCGGCCGTGCCCGAACGCGCCGCGTGCCCGGCATCCCGGCGCGCGCCTCATCGCCGAGGTGACGGGGCAGGGGCCGCGAGCCGGTACCGCTGGCCTGAGCGGACACCCGGCATAGGCCTGACAGGCCGTCATGGAGTCGCGCTGCCACCCTTGACGCACCCCGAAGCGGCTGGGACTCTGCCTCGGCAGCAACGGCCGCCCGCCGTCCCCGTGCGGGGCGGTGAACCCGCCCGCGTCTGTGGAGGCTCGTCCATGAGCGCACGCACCGGCACGTTCCGCTCTCACCTGGCCCGATGTACCCTTGGCCGCCGTTCCCCCGCAGGCGCCCTGGCCCGCGCCGCCGCCGCGCTGACCCTGGCGGTCGCGGGCGTGTCGGCGGGCGCGGCGCCGGCCGGTGCCGCGATCGCCCACCCGGCCGCGGATGCCGGCAGCCGGGTCGACTTCCACAAGTGGACCACCCCGGCGGACTTCGCCGCCGGCACCGGCAGCGGCGTCGAGGAACTGCCCGGCGACCGGGCCGGGATCGACATCGCGTCCACCGTGGGCTCGACCACCTACAAGGACGCCTACCTCCACACCACGAAGACTTACGACTACGCGACGTGGACCTCCCCGGCCCACGCACTGACGTTCGGGGCCACGGAGGTCGTCGCCTCGTGGGATGCCCAGACCCCCGCCGGGACCTGGCTCAAGGTCGAGCTGAACGCCACCATGGAGGACGGCGCGCAGACCGGCTGGCTGGACATGGGTCACTGGGCCGCCCTCGACACCGACATCGCCCGGACCTCCGTCAGTCCGGGCGCCGCGCCGTACGGCGGCGTGGACACCGACACCTTCAACGCGTCCGCCGGCCACACGGTCCAGAGCTACCGGCTGCGCGCCACCCTCTACCGGCTCACGGGCTCGGCCGCCACGCCGCGGCTCTGGCAGCTCGCGGCGTTCGCCTCGCTCGTGCCCGCCCGCGCGTCGGTGGCGGCCAGTCCGCCCGGGGGCGCCGAGGGGACCGAGCTGGCCGTCCCGCGCTACTCCCAGCAGATCCACGCCGGGGAGTACAAGAAGTACGGCGGGGGCGGCGACGCCTGGTGCAGCCCGACCTCGAACGAGATGATCGACGAGTTCTGGGGGGTCGGCCCGAGCGCGGCCGACCTGTCCTGGGTCGACCCGAAGTACGCGGATCCCAGCGTCGACTACGCGGCCCGGGAGACCTACGACTACCGCTACCAGGGCACGGGCAACTGGCCGTTCAACGCCGGTTATGCGGCGCACTTCGGGCTGGACGCGGAGATCGTGCAGCTGCGGAGCACCGACGATCTCGAGCAGCTGGTCGCGGCCGGCATTCCGGTGGCGATCTCGGTGGCGTTCGACAACGGCGAGCTGACGGGCTCCGGTTACGGCACGGCGGGGCACCTCATGGTGGTGACCGGCTTCACCGCCGGCGGCGACTTCATCGTCAACGACCCCTTCTCGGCCTCCGACGCCCAGGTGCGCCACGTCTACGCCCGGTCGCAGCTCGAGAACATCTGGCTGCGCACGTACTGGACCCGGGCCGACGGCACGACCGGCTACGGCTCCGGAGGCGTCGCCTACGTCATCACCCCGCACGACAAGCCCCTCCCCCCGGTCCTCGACCCGGCCAACCCCACCTGGTGAGCGGTTCGCCTCCGCCGTCGGGATGACGGCGCACCCCGGCCGGGCGGCCGGCCGGGGTGCGGGGCCCGGGGCGGGACCCGAGACTGGGGGCGGAGGTGGTGGGATGGCCGGCGCAGGCGACGGCACGGCGACCGGGGACCAGGTCGAGGAGCACCTGCAGCGGCTGCTCACCGAGGCCCACGTCTCGGCGCCCTTCGAGCTCCCGTCGGTCGTCGACCGCTGCGCCCGCCTGCTCGGCCTGCGCACCGCCACCATGTACCTGGTGGACCTGCAGCAGCGTCAGCTCATCCCGCTGGACGGTGAGGCCGAGGCGCTGTCGGTGGAGTCCACCGAGGCCGGCTGGGCGTACCGGACGCTGTCGCTGCGGGTGCACGAGGACGGCGACGGGGTGGTCGTCTGGATGCCGCTGGTGGACGGCGCCGAGCGGCTCGGCGTCCTGCGCGTCCGCGCGCCGTCGCTCGACCGGACGCGGCTGCGCCGGTGCCGGATGCTCGCCGCGGCGCTGGCGATGATGACGACGTCCAAGCGGGCGTACAGCGACTGGTTCGTCGCGCAGACCCGGACCGAGTCCATGATGCTGCCCGCCGAGATGCTCCGGGCGTTCCTGCCGCCGCGCAGCGTCGGAAGGACCGGCGCGGTCTCCACGGCCGTGCTGGAACCCGCTTACCGGATCGGCGGGGACGCGTTCGACCACACGCTGACCAAGGACGTGCTGCACGCCGGCATCTTCGACGCCATGGGCCACAACCTGGCCTCCGGGCTGACGACGGCTCTGGTGATGGCCGCGTGCCGCAACTCCCGCCGCTCCGGGTCCGACCTCCCGGACATGGTCAGGACCGTCGACGAGGCCCTCGGGGAGTGGCTGCCGGACCAGTTCTGCACCGGGGTGGTGTCCCGGCTCGACGTGGTCACCGGCGTCTTCCAGTGGTGCAACTGCGGTCATCCGCCACCGCTGCTGATCCGCCGGAACCGGGTGCTCGACCGGGCGCTGGACTCGCCCCCGCAGCCGCCCATGGGACTGCCGTTCCTGCTCGGGTCCAGCACCCGGGAGGTGCACGAGGTCACGCTGCGGCCCGGGGACCGTGTGCTGATGTACACCGACGGCGTCACCGAGGCCCGCGGCAGGGACGGCGAGCAGTGGCCTCGACCGGTTCAGCGACTTCATCATCCGCTCCACGGCCGCCGGCCAGGACCCGGCCGAGGTGCTGCGGCTGCTCATCCACGCCATCCTCGAACACGAGCAGCACGAACTGAGCGACGATGCGACGATCCTCCTGCTGGAGTGGCGTCCGGAGGCGGCCGTGAGCACCGAGCGCCCGGGGTCGGGCGGCGCCGGACGGTCCACGGACGAGGGCAGCCTCCGCCCGTAGGGCCGCGGCCCTCCCGGGAGAGACCGTTTCCTCGCGTCTGATCATCCGTTCATCCTTCTTACTTGGTGTCCCCCTTTCGCCTGACACGTGCCCGCCACCCCATTTACCGTGAAAAGCGTGACAAGGGGTGGGGGGCGGCCGGCCGTGGCCGCACTGGCCGCGGGTCTGCTCACGGCACTGATCGCGCTGCTCGCACTGTCCGGGGGCAGCCCGGCGGCAGCGGCGTCCCGGGACGCGTCAGGGGGCGCGGGGCTGACGGTGGTCGTCGGCTGCCTGCCGCCGGCTCACGGCAAGGGCAACGGCCGCTGCGGCGTCCTGATCGTGGTGTGCGGGGGCGACGGACGGACCGTCACCTCGGTGACCCTGCTCGGCCTGGGCACGCCCGGTCGCGGCGGCCTGGTGGTCCGGGTCGGCGGCCCCTGCCCGGGACAGAACGACCCGACCACCCCGCCCGTGACCTCTCCCCCGGTGTCTCCCTCCGGTCCGCCCGCGACCACGCCGCCGAGCACGCCTCCGCAGACCCCGCCGGAGTCGTCCGGTACCCGCACCCCGCCGCCGCCTTCGTTCTCACCGCCGCCCGCGAGCGGACGGCCGCAGCCCTCCGGTCCCGTCGCCGTGGCAGGGGCCGGCGCGCCGTCCGGGCCCGGCACGGGCCCTGGGGTGGTCTCCCCTCAGGCGGCCGCGGCCGCCCCGGGTCCCGGCCGGCCCTCCGCGGCACCGGCCCCCGGCGTCACGCCGCCGCCGACCGCGCCGGTATCCCTCTCCTTCGCCGCCGTCGCCCCCGCGACTCCGCCGTTCGGGAACCGGCCGGCCGAGGACGCCACCCGCTGGTGGCTGCTGTCGGTGCTCTGCGTCCTGCTGCCGGCGGCGCTCACCGCCGCGTTCCCGCGCAGCACCGGTCGCCACACCTGACAGCGCCCGCCGGCTCCGTCACCGCACCGGGAGTGCCATGTCCTTGTACGCCGTACCGTTACTCTCCGCCCTCGGCGGTGTCGCCTTCGCCTTCCTGGCCGGGAAATTCCTCGGCTCCGGGCGCCGGGCGGCCTCCGGGGAGTTCACCGGGCAGGCGCAGTCGCTGATCGGCGCGGTCCTGCTCAGCTCGTTCATCCTGCTCACCGGCTTCCAGGTGGCCGGCGGGTGGTCGGCCCTCAGCAGCGCGCGGTCCCGGACCTACGACGAGTCGCGGGCGCTGGCCGACGCGTACTGGGCGGCGGGCGGCCTGGCGCCCGGCGACCGGTCCACGGTGCGGGACCTGCTGCGGCAGTACACCGCAGCCGTGCGCACCATCGAGTTCCCCGATCTCGCGCACGGGGGCACCAGCACCGCGGCCTGGCAGGACCTGGACCGCACCCGGGCCGCGATCGGCGCCGCGTCGGCGGCGACCGGAGCCCGGCAGGCCGCACGCTCCTCCGCGCAGGACTCCCTGGCCGTCGTCTACCAGACCCGCACCGACCGGTCCGCCCAGGCCGCCGGCCGGATGCCGCAGGTCACCTGGTACGCGATGCTCGTCGGGGGTGCGGTGCTGATCGGCTTTCCCGCGCTGCTGGGACTGGCCGCGACCACCCGGCAGCTCGCCACGCTGTGCTGCGTAGGAGCGGCGGTCGCGTTCGCGATCTCCCTCGCCGCCCAGCTCGACCACCCCTTCCAGCGTCCGCTCGGCGTCCGCTCGACCGCCTTCACGCTGGCCGAGCGCCGTTTCGACCAGATGGACGCCGAGGGCTACACCGTCTCCGCCGTCCCGAGGCCCTGAACCGGCTCCGCCCCGCGCCCGTCTGCCCGCCTCGCCCTCTGGCCGTCTGACCGTCTGACCGTCTGACCGTCTGACCGTCACGATCATGCGTCGTGATGGCGCGTGTTCACCGGAGCCGACAGGCCGCCGTCGACCCGCCGCCCGGCCACGCGCTTCGGCGACGCGCCGGCCGGTCGTCCCGTCCGGACCGCGCGCTTCGGCACGAGACAGGGACGAATCAGCATATTCCTGGCCCGGAGGGGCATTCGAAGCGCGTGGTGTGCTCCTCACCGGGCACGCGCCGGGGAAACACGGCCGGACGCCACCACGGCGGCCGTCGCGGCCGAGCCCCCGGCAGCGGCCGTCCGGCGGCCCACCGCCGTTCCCCGGCGGTGGCGGTCCGGCGGCCCAGGAAGCGACGAGCACGAGGAACGCGAAGGAAGCGAAGGGACGGACAGGACATGACCAACGGCTTCACCGGCCCGGAGGGCGACCCCTTCGGCGACTTCTTCGCCCGCTTCTTCGGCGGCGAGCGGCCCGGTCCCCGGCAGGTCGACATCGGCCGGCTGCTCAGCCAGCCGGCCCGGGAACTCGTCCAGGGCGCCGCCCAGTACGCCAGCGACCACGGCAGCCGCGATCTGGACACCGAGCATCTGCTGCGCGCCGCCCTCGCCCTGGAGCCGACGCGCAGCCTGCTGAGCCGGGCGGGCGCGGACCCGGACTCCCTCGCGTCGCAGATCGACGCGCGCTCCGGCCCGGTGCGGCAGCCGCAGGGCGACGGGCAGTCGGCGCCCACCGCGCTCGCCCTGACGCCGGCGGTCAAGCGCGCGCTGCTCGACGCGCACGAGGTGGCCCGGGCGGGCGGCGCCGGCTACATCGGCCCGGAGCATGTGCTCACCGCCCTGGCCGCCAACCCCGACTCCGCCGCCGGGCACATCCTCAACGCGGCGCGGTTCGAGGCCTCGCGCCTGCCCCCCGAGGGCCCGGACGCCGCCGCGCCGGCCAGGGCCGAACGGGAGCGGGCCAGCTCCACGCCCACCCTGGACGGCTACGGACGCGACCTGACCGACATGGCGGCCAAGGGCCGCATCGACCCGGTGATCGGCCGCGACCAGGAGATCGAGCAGACCATCGAGGTGCTCTCCCGGCGCGGCAAGAACAACCCGGTGCTGATCGGGGACGCGGGCGTCGGCAAGACCGCCGTCGTGGAGGGGCTGGCACAGCACATCGCCGACGGCGACGTGCCGGACGTGCTCATCGGCCGCCGCGTGGTGGCGCTGGACCTGACCGCCGTGGTGGCGGGCACGCGCTACCGCGGCGACTTCGAGGAGCGGCTGAACAACATCGTCAGCGAGATCCGCGCGCATTCCGACGAACTCATCGTCTTCATCGACGAGTTGCACACCGTGGTCGGCGCCGGCGGTGGCGGCGAGGGCGGTTCGATGGACGCGGGCAACATCCTCAAGCCCGCCCTGGCCCGCGGAGAGCTGCACATCGTGGGCGCGACGACCCTGGAGGAGTACCGGCGCATCGAGAAGGACGCGGCGCTGGCCCGCCGGTTCCAGCCGATCCTGATCCCGGAGCCGACCGTCCCGGACACCTTGGAGATCCTGCGCGGGCTGCGGGACCGCTACGAGGCGCACCACCAGGTCCGGTACACCGACGAGGCGCTGACCGCGGCCGTCGAGCTGTCCGACCGCTACCTGACCGACCGGCGGCTGCCGGACAAGGCGATCGATCTCATCGACCAGGCGGGCGCACGCGTGAAGCTGCGGGCCCGCACCCGGGGCACGGACGTCCGCGCACTGGAACGCGAGATGGAGCGGCTGACCCGGGACAAGGACCAGGCGGTCGCGGACGAGCAGTACGAGCAGGCCACGAAGCTGCGGGACCGCATCGGCGAGCTGAAGCAGCGGATGAACGAGGTCGGCGGGGACGACGCGGCCGACGAGGGCCAGCACCTCGAGGTCACGGCGGAGGCCATCGCCGAGGTGGTGTCCCGGCAGACGGGCATCCCCATCAGCAGTCTCACCCAGGAGGAGAAGGAGCGGCTGCTGGGCCTGGAGGACCGTCTGCACGAGCGGGTGGTCGGCCAGGAGGAGGCGGTCACCGTCGTCTCCGACGCGGTGCTGCGTTCGCGCGCGGGCCTGGCGAGCCCCGATCGGCCGATCGGCAGCTTCCTGTTCCTCGGGCCGACGGGCGTCGGCAAGACCGAGCTGGCCCGGGCGCTCGCCGAGGCGCTGTTCGGCAGCGAGGACCGCATGGTGCGGCTGGACATGAGCGAGTACCAGGAACGGCACACCGTCAGCCGGCTGGTCGGCGCCCCGCCCGGCTACGTCGGTCACGAGGAGGCCGGTCAGCTCACCGAGGTGGTGCGCCGGCACCCGTACTCGCTGCTGCTGCTGGACGAGGTGGAGAAGGCCCATCCGGACGTCTTCAACATCCTGCTGCAGGTGCTCGACGACGGCCGCCTCACGGACGCGCAGGGCCGCACGGTGGACTTCACCAACGCCGTCATCGTGATGACCAGCAACCTCGGCTCGGAGGCCATCACGCGGCGCGGAGCGGGCATCGGCTTCGGCTCGGGCGGCGCGGACGCGGACGAGGAGGCGCGGCGGGAGCAGATCCTCCGGCCGCTGCGCGAGCACTTCAGGCCCGAGTTCCTCAACCGCATCGACGAGATCGTGGTGTTCCGGCAGCTCACCCCCGAGCAGTTGCGGGAGATCACGAACCTGCTGCTGGAGCGGACCCGCCGGCTGCTGCACGCGCAGGGTGTCACGGTGACGTTCACCGACGCCGCGGTCGACTGGCTGTCGCAGCGCGGCTACCAGCCGGAGTACGGCGCGCGTCCGCTGCGCCGCACCATCCAGCGCGAGGTCGACAACCAGCTCTCGCGGCAGCTCCTCGACGGCCAGGTGAGCGAGGGCAGCAGGGTGACGGTGGACGTGGCCGACGGCCACCTGGTGTTCGGCTCCCGGCACGGAGAACCCTCGGCCACGTCCGGCGGTTGACAACAGTTCCCTTGCCAACCGTCAGCGGGCGCGGGGCAGGCCCGCCTTCCCGGTGGACGCCAGGTGGGCGAGGCTGAGGGCGACGCATTCCCGTGCGTGGAGGCGTCGTTGGGCTGTGCGGGCCGGGGAGGCACCGTCGGCCCGCACAGCCGTCCGGGGGATGCGGCGACGGCGAGCGCCGCGTCACGCACGCCAGGCCCGGCTCCCGTGTGCGGCGGGAGCTGCCCGGGACCTCTATGGTTGCGTAAACATACGGAACGGCCGGTCCCGGACGCAAGCGGATCACCTTTCCCTCCGCGACGGCGACCGAGCCCTTGACGTCACCGACCAGCGGTGTCAGCATCTCGCCATCCAATGTTTACGCAAACAGCGGCGGCCGCGGCCGTTCATGGTTGCGTAACCATGCCCTGGTCGCGGTCCCGCGGCCGGGTGCGGCGCCGAGTGAAGGGATGCGTCATGGCTGTCCTCTCGCCACGGGCGGAGGCGGGTCGGTCCGCCGCCGGCCGGAGGCGCGGCGACGGGGGGCCCGCGGGCAGGCGGCGCGTGGCCGGCTGGGGCTTCATCACCCCGTTCCTGGTCGTGTTCGCCCTGGTGTTCCTGGCGCCGATCGCCTACTCGATCTATCTGAGCCTGTTCCGCGACCAGTTGATCGGCGGCAACCACTTCGTCGGCCTGGACAACTACACCCAGGCGTTCCAGGACCACGCGTTCTGGTCGGGGCTCTCCCGGGTCGGCCTGTTCCTGGTCGTCCAGGTGCCGATCATGCTGGGCATCGCCCTGCTGGTCGCACTGGCACTGGACAGCGGCCGGCTCTACGGCCGCGACTTCTTCCGGATCTCGATCTTCCTGCCGTACGCGGTGCCCGCGGTGGTCGCCACCCTGATGTGGGGCTTCATGTACGGCAAGCGGTTCGGGCTGGTCGCCAGCGTCAACCAGCACCTGCACACCTCGCTACCCGACCCGCTCTCTCCGTCCTGGGTGCTCGCCAGCATCGGCAACATCGTGACCTGGGAGTTCGTCGGCTACAACATGCTGATCTTCTACGCGGCGCTGCGCGTCATCCCGGAGTCGCTGTACGAGGCGGCGGAGATCGACGGCGCCGGCCAGTGGCGGATCATCGCCGCGATCAAACTCCCCGCGATCCGCGGCGCGCTGGTCATCGCCACGATCTTCTCGATCATCGGCAGCTTCCAGCTGTTCAACGAGCCCAGCATCCTCAAGAGCCTCGCGCCGAACGCCATCACCACCTACTTCACCCCGAACCTGTACACCTACTCGCTGTCCTTCTCCGGCCAGCAGCACAACTACGCCGCGACGGTCGCGATCGTCATGGGGGTCGTCACGATGATCGTCGCCTATGTGGTCCAACTGCGCGGCATGCGAAAGGAGGCGTGAGCGATGGCCGCCGACACCGCGGCGCCGGGCACGGCTCCCGCCGGCCGGACCGGAATCCGCCCGCTGCCGCGCGCGGCACGCTCCGCCCGCCGCCACACAGCAGGCCGACCGCGCCGCAGCGTGCTGCTGACCGCGCTGACCGCGATCGTCGTGCTCTACTCGCTGGTCCCGCTGGCCTGGCTGGTGATCAACGCGTGCAAGACCCAGCCGAAGCTGCTGGATTCCTTCGGTCTGTGGTTCAGCGGGCACTTCGCGCTGTGGGACAACATCCGCGATACGTTCACCTACAACGACCACATCTTCGTCCGCTGGCTGCTCAACACCCTGCTCTATGTGGTGCTCGGAGCCGGCGGAGCGACGTTCCTGGCGGTTCTGGGCGGCTACGGACTGGCGAAGTTCGACTTCCCGGGCAAGCGCGCGGTGTTCGCCGTGGTGATCGGGGCCGTCGCGGTCCCCGGCGCGGCGCTCGCGGTGCCGACGTTCCTGATGTTCAGCAAGATGGGGCTGACCAACACGCCCTGGGCAGTGGTCATACCGTCGCTGATCTCGCCCTTCGGCCTCTATCTGATGTGGGTGTTCGCCGCCGAGGCGATCCCCGACGAACTGCTCGAGGCCGCCCGGATGGACGGCTCGGGTGAGCTGCGCACCTTCTTCCGGATCAGCCTTCCGCTGATGGCTCCCGGCATCGTCACCGTGCTGCTCTTCACGATGGTCGCGACCTGGAACAACTACTTCCTGCCGCTCATCATGATCAAGGACCCGAACTGGTATCCGCTGACCATCGGGCTCAACTCCTGGAACGCGCAGGCGACGACGGCCGGCGGCCAGCCGGTGTTCAACCTGGTCATCACCGGTTCGCTGCTGACGATCGTCCCGCTGATCGCCGCCTTCCTGCTCCTCCAGCGCTACTGGCAGTCCGGCCTCGCCGCCGGAAGCGTCAAGGAGTGACGCGGCCGCCCGCCACCGGGCCGCCGCCTCCCCCGCACATTCCTTCCCGACTTCCCTGTCCTCCCTGGTCGGCCTGTCCCGGGACATCACGCACAACGGAGTGAAACGAGATGACGAACAAGGCACTTCGCCGCTGGGCGCCGGCGGTCGCGCTCCTCGCCGCCGGCACCCTGGGGCTCACCGCATGCGGGTCCTCCGGCGGCTCCGGATCGGGCTCGGGGAGCGGCGGCTCGGACGCCGACGCCGTCCAGTCGGCGCTGACCAAGGGCGGCGACATCACCGTCTGGGCGTGGGAGCCCACCCTCAAGCAGGTCGTCGCCGACTTCCAGACCAAGTACCCCAAGGTGCACGTCAAGCTGGTCAACGCCGGTACCGGCAACGACCAGTACACGGCCCTGCAGAACGCCGTGCAGGCCGGCAAGGGCGTGCCCGACGTCGCGCAGATCGAGTACTACGCGCTCAGCCAGTTCGCGCTCGGCAAGTCGGTGACCGACCTCAGCTCCTACGGCGCCAAGGGCCTGGCAAAGACCTACTCCCCCGGCCCGTGGAACTCCGTGAACGTCAACGGCGGCGTCTACGGCCTGCCGATGGACTCCGGGCCGATGGCGCTGTTCTACAACAAGAAGGTCTTCGACAAGTACAAGCTGCCGGTCCCCACCACCTGGGACCAGTACCTCGACGACGCCCGCAAGCTCCACCAGGCCGACCCCAAGGCGTACATCACCAGCGACACCGGCGACGCCGGCATGACCACCAGCCTGATCTGGCAGGCCGGCGGCAAGCCGTACAAGGTCGACGGCACCAAGGTCTCCGTCGACTTCGCGGGGGACGCGGGCACCGCCTCCTACACCAAGGTGTGGCAGCAGCTCGTCTCGGAGCACCTGCTCTCGCCGGTGCCCGGCTGGAGCGACCAGTGGTACAAGGGCCTGGGCGACGGCACCATCGCGACGCTCGCGACCGGCGCGTGGATGCCCGCCAACTTCAGCTCCGGCGTCAAGGACGCCTCGGGTGACTGGCGGGTGGCGCCGCTGCCGCAGTGGCAGTCGGGTCAGAGCGCCAGCGCCGAGAACGGCGGCAGTTCACTCGCCGTGATGCAGGCGAGCGGCAACAAGGCGCTCGCGTACGCCTTCCTGCAGTACGCGAACCAGGGCGCCGGCGTGCAGACCCGCGTCAAGGGCGGCGCCTTCCCCGCGACCACGGCGGACCTGAACTCGCAGGCCTTCCTCGACACGCCGTTCCCGTACTTCGGCGGACAGCAGGCCAACAAGATCTTCTCCGAGTCCGCGAAGAACGTCCTGCCCGGCTGGTCGTACCTGCCGTACCAGGTCTACGCGAACTCCGTCTTCAACGACACCGTGGGCAAGGCGTACGTCTCCTCGACCTCGCTGACCGACGGCCTCAAGGCCTGGCAGGACCAGTCGGTCTCCTACGGCAAGCAGCAGGGCTTCAGCGTCGGCTGACACCCGCACCGCGGTCGGGTGGCGGAGCCCGGAAGGACGGCCGGGCCCCGCCACCGCCACGCGTCCCTCCAACGGGACGGGCCCGCACTCACGCAGGCCCGGTTCAGCGCGCCCGCACCGCACCGAACCGCACTCGCACGCACCCCGACGTCCCGCTCACCACCGCACGTCGCAAGGCCGGGAAGGACCCCCGATGACCGCCACCCCGCCCCCTCGCTGGCTGCGCCGGCCCGCAGGCGCCCCCGCGCAGCTCGGCTACGGCGCCGACTACAACCCGGAGCAATGGCCACGCGAGGTGTGGAAGGACGACGTCCGGCTGATGCGGGAGGCCGGCGTCACCGTCGTGTCACTGGCGATCTTCTCCTGGGCCCGGCTGCAACCGGCCGAGGACCGCTGGGAGTTCGGCTGGCTCGACGAGGTGATGGACCTCCTGCACGACGCCGGGATCGCGGTCGACCTCGCGACCGCGACCGCCTCCCCGCCGCCGTGGCTGACCACCCGGCACCCCGAGATCCTTCCGGTGACCCGTACCGGGGAGACCGTCTGGCCCGGTGCCCGTCAGCACTGGCGGCCGACGTCACCGGTCTTCCGCCGCCACGCGCTCGGCCTCGTCGAGGCGCTGGCCACCCGCTACGGCGGCCACCCCGCGCTCGCCGCCTGGCACGTCAACAACGAGCTGGGCTGCCACAACGCCTACGACTACTCCGACGACGCGGCGCACGCCTTCCGTACCTGGCTGCGCGACCGGTACGGAACGCTGGACGCCCTCAACCGCGCGTGGGCGACGAGCTTCTGGTCACAGGTGTACGGCGACTGGAACGAACTCCTGCCCCCACGCCTGGCCGCCACCCACCCCAACCCCACGCAGCAGCTGGACTTCGCGCGCTTCTCCTCCGACGCCCTGCTCGACCACCTGCGCGCCGAGCGCGAGGTGCTGCGCCGGCTCACCCCGGACGTGCCGGTCACCACCAACTTCATGGTGATGGCGAACACCCGGGCCATGGACTACGCCGGGTGGGCCGACGACGTCGACTTCGTCTCCAACGACCACTACGTCACCCCCGGCCCGCAGAGCCTGGACGAACTGTCCTTCTCCGCCGCCCTCACCGGGGGGATCGCCGGCGGCCGGCCCTGGTTCCTGATGGAGCACTCCACCAGCGCGGTCAACTGGCAGCCGGTCAACCTGCCGAAGCGACGCGGCGAACTCGCCCGCGACTCGCTGCTGCACGTCGCCCACGGCGCGGACGCGGTCTGCTTCTTCCAGTGGCGGCAGTCGGCAGGCGGCGCGGAGAAGTACCACTCGGCGATGCTGCCGCACGCCGGCTCGCAGAGCGAGGTCTTCCGCGCCGTCACCGCCCTCGGCGACACCCTGCGCGACCTGGCGCCGGTCGCCGGGTCGGCCAGGCAGCCCGCCCGCGCGGCGATCCTCTTCGACTGGGAGTCCTGGTGGACCGCGGAGCTCGACTCCCATCCCACCTCCCTGCTGCGCTACCGGCAGGAGGCGCTGGACTGGTACTCCGCCTTCCTCGCCCTCGGGGTTCGCGCCGACGTCGTCACCACCAGGACCGCACTGTCCGGCTACGACCTCGTGGTCGCCCCCGTGCTGCACGTGGTGCCGAAGGCGCTCGCCGACCGGCTCACCTCGTTCGTGGACGGCGGCGGTCACCTCGTCACCACGTACTTCTCGGGCATCGTCGACGAGAACGACCACGTGTGGCTCGGCGGCTACCCCGGCGCGCTGCGCGAACTGCTGGGCATCCGCGTCGAGGAGTTCGCACCGCTGCCGGTCGGCACGGACGTGTCGCTGGACGACGGCAGCACCGGGACGCTGTGGTCCGAGAGCGTCACGGTGGACGCCCCTGACGTCGACGTCCTGGCCCGGCACACCGGCGGCGAGTACGCGGGACTCCCCGCGGTGACCCGCCGCCGCGTGTCCGGCGGCGGCTCGGCCGCGTACGTGTCCACCCGCCTCGGCGCCGACGGCATCGCCCAGCTCCTCGGCCGCCTGCTGGATGCGGCCGGGGTGACGAGCGAGCTGCCCGCCGCTGGGCGCGGCCGGGTCGAACTGGCCGTCCGCACCCACGGTTCCGAGGAGTTCTGGTTTCTGGTGAACCGCACGGACGCGCCGGTCGTCCTGCCCCTGGCACCCGCACGGGTCCTCGTGGGTGAGGGCGACGACGGCGGCCGGGTGACGCTGCAGCCGCGCGGGGTGGCGGTCCTGCGGTACCCGAGCGGAGCCGGAGAACGTGCGGAGGTGGGGAATGGCGGGTAGGGCGGGCAGAGCCGGGAGGCTCAGGACGCCGGTGGCGCCCTTGGCCGAGGAGACGCGGCGCGGGGCCCGGAACGGAGACGGAAGCAGCCATCCCGACCTTAGGATTGCGCCATCACAGGGCGCTCACCGGCCGCTTCCCGGAACGGGCGGGGAGCCCCGGAGTGACGACCACCAGGACGACAAGAGCCACGACCGGCACGGCGGCCACCGGGCACGGCGGGCGCGGCAGCGAGGTGTACGACAGCGGTGAGCGACAGCACGAAGACCGGCCGGGCCAGCCGCGCCGCCGGCCGACCGCCCACCGCGGACCCGGGCGCGGAGGGGACACGGCGCAAGCGGGGTGCGTCCATGGCGGACGTGGCGAAGCTCGCCGGGGTGTCGGCACAGACCGTCTCCCGCGTCTCCAACGGCTTCCCCGGGGTCGTCGACGCCACGCGCCAGCAGGTGCTCGCCGCGATGAAGGAACTCGGGTACCGGCCGAACAGCGCGGCCCGCGCCCTCAAGCGCGGCGAGTTCCGCACGATCGGCGTGATCCTCTTCAACCTGTCCACCACCGGCAACATGCGCACGTTGGAGGCGGTCGCGACCTCGGCCGCCGAAGAGGGGTACGCCACCACCCTCCTGCCGGTGACCGTGCCGACGCAGGACGAGGTGCGCGGGGCGTTCACACGGCTGGGCGAGCTGGCCGTCGACGGCATCGTCATCATCATGGAGGTGCACCTGCTGGACACCGCCACCGTGACCCTGCCGCCCAACGCCCAGGTGGTGGTGGTCGACTCCAACGCCGGTGACCGCTACAGCGTGGTGGACACCGACCAGGCCGGGGGTACGGAGGCCGCGGTACGGCATCTGCTCGACCTCGGGCACCAGACGGTGTGGCACGTGGCCGGGCCCGAGGAGTCCTTCGCGGCGGAGCGCCGCGTGGCGGCGTGGCGAGCCGTCCTGGCCGGGGCGGGCCGCCCCGAACCGGAGGTCCTGCGCGGCGACTGGTCCGCGGAGTCCGGCTACCGGGCCGGCCGCCTCCTCGCGGCCGATCCCGGCTGCACGGCGGTGTTCGTCGCCAACGACCAGATGGCGCTGGGCGTGCTGCGCGCACTGCACGAGGCGGGACGACGGGTGCCGGAGGACGTCAGCGTCGTCGGCTTCGACGACATCCCGGAGGCCGCGTCGTTCATGCCGCCGCTGACCACGGTCCACCAGGACTTCGCGGAGGTCGGGCGCCGGTGCGTGGAGACGGTGCTGCGGCAGATTCGCCGGGCGGAGGCGGAGCGGGGCACGGATCTCGTGGCGACGCGGTTGGTTGTGCGGGGCAGTACGGCGTCCCCGGGCTCGGCGCCCGGTCTCTGATCCTGCCTCCGCCCGCAGCGGGCCTCCCCCCGTACCCGGGCG
>NZ_JAINZZ010000088.1 GCF_019890725.1 Actinacidiphila acidipaludis | reverse complement strand
TCATCACCAGGACCGCGGCGAGGGCGAGGGTTCGCGCGACCGCGGCAGGGCCGCGCGCGCCCGCCCGGGGTCCGCGCGGCCGCGTCGCCATGGCCGCCGGCCTGGCCGTCAGTGGCATGAACCGGCCGCCGTCCGGTTCTGGATCAGCCGGTCCGCGCCGGGGCGGTAGTCGGCCAGCGTGCGCGCGTCGGGGGCGAACCGCCAACGGCCCGCCCGGTAGGACAGAGTGGCGCTGCCGGTGGTGTCCGCGCGGTGCCAGTCGACCCGCACCGTGGTGGGGTCCGGGACGCTGCTGGCGTCGATCACATAGGGGACACCGACCGGTGGGCGGCACTCGGTGTTGACCCGCACGAACTCGGCCTGGGGAACCGCCCGCTGGGCGGTCGGGGTCCACAGATCCCAGGCCTGGGCCCAGCCGCCGCCGGACAGCAGCCCGAACTCCTGCCGGGCGACGGCCAGCGCCTGCCCGGCCTGCGGCGCGGTGGGCCCACCCGTCGCGCCGCCGTCACCGGAACCGTCCTCGTGGGGCGCCGGGCCGGACCGCAGCGCCGCCACGGTGGCCAGCGTCGCGCAGGCCGCACCGAGAACCACCCAACTCCGCGTTGTCCGCCGCACTTCGGCTCCCTTCGCACAGGACTCTCCGGCCGCTCCGGACGCGCGCCCGGGACGGCGGCCGCCGGCAGTGTCGTGCCCGACCTCGTCACAGGTGGGGGGAGCGGGCGCTCGGGGCGCCCGCTCCCGGCAGCGACGGCGGACGTCCCCGGGCATGGGGTCGTACGGGGCGTCCGCCGCCGCGGTCAGTTGGTCAGGCGGTCCGTGCCGTAGTGCTCGATCAGGGACTCGTTGGCCTTCAGGTCGAGGTCCGCGGTGAACTTCAGGGAGTCGCGGATCTGGGTGTTCGTGATGGCCGAGGACGGAACGCCGCCGAGCGCGTACGTGAAGGACTGGCCGGGCGCCACCTGCCGTTGGGCGAGCGGCACGTCGTGGAACCCGAGGCGGGCGACGTAGAAGGACGTTCCGTCGCCACGCGGCACTTCCAGGTAGTCCTGCTGGGGATGGCCGTACGGCTGCGTGGCGGTGTAGCCGTGGTCGTCGGAACTCGACGGCGCCCGGAAGACCAGGACCCCGCAGTCGGTCGACAGGATGTGCGACGTGGTGTTGGTGAAGACGAAGTTCCAGGTGCCGTACCACTGGTTGCCGGTGAACGTGACGTACTCGGAGAGGCCGACGTTGCTGGTGAACCGCGTGGTCAGTGGCTCGCTGAGGATCGGGTTGGGGCCGCTGACCGGGTGGTTGACGCCGTTGGCGCACCGCTCCAGCGGTGCGGAGTACTGGGAGGGCTGGCCGGTGGGCACCGCCTGGGTGAAGTCGGCGGGACCGGCGCTGACCGGGGTGGTGGTGTTGGGGTCGGCCGATGCCGGGCTTCCTCCCGCGAAGGCGGCGAGGCCCGCGAGGAGGAGGACGGTGCCGAGGCTGGCGGCCAGCCCGCGCCCGGTGGACTTTCCGTGCATGGTGGATCGTTCCCTTCGGTCGCGAACGAGCAGGCGTGCGACCCTCGGTGGACACCTCGGGTCGGTGGGGGCACGGCGGCGCGGTGCTGGACCGGCCGCTTGTACCGTGTCGACGCGTACGCGCGGGGTGCGGTGGAGCGTGCGCGGAGCCCGCCGGCTGTGGCCGGCCGACGTCGCGCGGAGCGCCCGCGTGGGTTCGTCCGTACCGTGGCACCAACCGATCGGCCTCGCAAGGGTCTGGACCAATAAGGTCTGGACCTTTACCTTCCGCTGCTGGTCACAGACCCACGGACACCTCGCCGCGACGAGAATTGGTCTACACCACAACACCGCACGCCGCCTCCGCGACAACGACGGCCAGAGCGCGCAGTGGTCCACCTCCGCTGAAACCGCTCTCGCGCGGTGCGCCCGTTTTCGGGGTTGGCCGACTTCCGCCCGCCCCCGGTCACACCTCAGGCCGTCCCGGTGAGCCCGGCGGTCAGTACGTCGTCCGGCAGCACGGGCGCGTCCCGTCGCGCATCGGGCCGCCACGCCGTCCAGCCGTCAACGGCAGCGAACGGCCCGCTCCTCGACTCGATCAGCGCCACCGCCTCCTCGCGTGCGCTCCGGACCGCCCGGTGGTCGGTCTCGCTGACCACCCCGAGTCGCCTGCCATGGGCGTATTCGTCCTCGTCCTTCCAGTCCCACCGGGACAGGTCGGGCGCCACCACCAGGTCCACGAGCAGGTCGAAGGTGTCGAACCCGATGGCCGTGCGGCGCATCGGCCGCTGGAAGTTGACGTACCAGTGCGTCAACCCGGCCTCGCTGGAGGCGTCATGGAACGCGTACACGCTGAACCACGCCTTCGGCGGCACCCACTGCAGCAGTGCCGTGTCCCGCCAGCTCCACCGGCCCAACTCCCACGTGCCACCGGCGAGGTCGGGCAGGGCGCGGAGCCGTACGTTCGCGTCTCCCGTCAGCAGCCACTGGAACCACGTCGTCGAGGCCAGTACCTCCGCCCCGGGCCGCCCGGCGGTGACGAGGGCCTCCGGTGCGTCCTCCACGGCCTCGAAGGCGTGGGCACTCCAGACCTTCCCCCGGAACACGTCGCGCCGGACCACGGTCTCGCCCTCGGTGAATCGCCGCATCGACGCTCCTCTCCCCGTATCGATGGTGCCGTGCCGGGGTGTTCGGCCGCAGTCGCCGTGTGCGGTGTTTCACAGGAAAGAACCTACGTCCCAGTTGCATGGGTCACAGACTAAATGTCCGATACGCGGGATTCTCGTAACGGATGCCGACGTCCGAAGTGGAGGGCAGCGAGCCCCACTTGAGGATCACCTTCCGGACGTGACCCATGTCATATCTCTCGCGGCATCCCGTCGATCTGCTGAGAAAGGTGCGAATTGTGGCCGCATACCTGAGCGCTCCCGCGGTGATTCACGGCGAGCACGCCGTCCAGACCAGCGAGATCCTCGCGGAAGTGCGGGCCCGGCACACCGACGCGCCGTGGCTGCCGCGCATCGACGGCATCGCCGCCAGCACAGGCATCACCTCCCGCGGCTGGATGGTGCCGCTGGAGACGGCCACCGCCCCCGGCAGCGGAAGCGGCCTGCGGACCCCCGGCGTGGGCCCCGCCCGCGAGGCCCTGATCAGCAGCGGCTTCTCCGAGCAGGACGTGGACCGCGCGATCGCCGCCCTGGAGGCCCTCCCGGCCCCGCAGACCGTCCAGGAGCGCACGGCCCCGGCCTGGGAGGCCGTGCAGGAGTACGGCGAGCGCGCCGCGCGCGGCGCCCTGCAGATCGCCGGGCTGGACGCCTCCGACGTCGACTGCCTGATCACCAGCCACTCCACCACCCCCGCGCTGCCCGGCCTGGACGTCTCGCTGGCCAACCGGCTGCCGCTGCGCGGCGACACCCTGCTGCTGCCCGCCACGCAGTGGGCCTGCATCGCCGGCACCCGCTCGCTCGCCCTGGCCGCCGACCTGGTGGCCGCCGACCCCGACCGGGTGGTCCTGGTCGTCATATCGGAGGCGCTGAGCACCACCTACCAGCCCGCCGACGACACCCTGGAGTCGCTGATCGTCCGGCTGCTCTTCGCCGACACCGCCGTCGCCGTGGTCGTCACCGGCCGCCCCCGGCCGGAGTCCGTGCTGCGGCTGGACGCGTCCTGGCACCACACCCTGCCCGGCACCCAGGACCTGCACCGCCTGGAGACGCGGGCCGACGGCACGCACTTCGTGATGGACCGCCGCGGACCTCGCGCCGTCCAGGACACCGTGGCCGCCATGTGGGAGTGGCTGCGCCTGCGCCACGAGGACGACACCGAGCCCTGGAACCCCGACCTGCTCCTCGCGCACCCCGGCGGCACCCGCGTCCTGGAGTACATGGAGCAGACCATGCCCGAGGAGTGGCCGGAAGGGCTGCTCGCCCACAGCCGCGACAGCTACACCACCGGTAACCGCGGCGGCGCCGCCGTCCTCGACATCCTGCGGCGCGCCCACGACGCCGGCCAGAAGCCCGGCAGCCGCACGGTGCTCTACGCAGCGGCGCCCGGCCTCACGGCGACCGCCATCGAGGGGGAGTGGCTCTGAGCCACCGACCCCCGGGCGTCACCGCCCGACCTCTGCCCAGACCACCTTCCCGGTGTCGGTCCACCGCACGCCCCACCGGCTGGTGAGCTTGTGGACGACGTGCAGACCCCGGCCCCGGTCGTCCAGCAGTCCGCCGCGGTGCAGCCGAGGCCGGCCGTTGCCGGTGTCGCCCACCTCGCACAGCAGGCCGTGACCCGCCCTGATCAGCCGGACCGTGACGGGCCCGGTGGCGAACCGGACGGCGTTCGTCACCAGCTCGCTGATCACCAGCAGAGCGCTGTCGCGCGTGTCGTCCCTGGTGCTCCACTGCCGCAGCAGCGCCGAGGCCAGGGAGCGGGCACGAGCGGCCGCGTCGTCACGGGCGGGCAGGCGCCAGGCGGCGGTGTCCCGCTTCCGGCAGCCGGCCATACGCGCGAGCAGCAGCGTCACGTCGTCGCGCAGGCGGCCCTGCGGGGCCAGGCCGGTGACGACACGCCGTGCGGCGCGCTGCAGGTCGTCCCAGGGGTGGATCTGGCTCACCGCGTCCCGCAGCCGGCCGATGCCCTCGTCGATGGCGATCGCCGGGTCCTCGACCAGGCCGTCGGTGTACAGAGCGAGCAGGGAACCCGGCGGCGCGTCGAAGGTGTGCACGTCGAACGGCTCCCGCAGGGCGAACTCCGCTCCGAGCCCCGGGTGCGGGTGCACGCTGAGGGTCTCCGCGGTCCCGTCGGGCAGGACGAGGACCGGCGGGAGATGACCCGCGCTGGACACCACCACCTGATGGCTGACCGGGTCGTACACCGCGATGCAGCAGGTCGAGCCCAACGCGCTGTACCCGGCGACCAGCCCGGCGTCGGCGTCGTCCAGGAGCGTCACGGTCTCGTCGAGGTGCTCCAGCACCTCGTCCGGCGCCAGCCCCGCCGACAGCAGCGCCCTGGCCTCCATGCTGAGCTGGCCCATGGCCGCCGCGGCGCCGAGGCCGTGCCCGACGACGTCACCGACGACGAGGGCGGTCCGGCCGCCCGGGAGCGGAAAGCTGTTCACCCAGTCCCCGCCGACGCCCGCGCTGTCGGGCGTGGTGGGCTGGTAGACGCTCGCGACCTCGATGGTGTCGCCGCCGGCCCGCGGCAGCAGCCGCCGCTGCAGGGCCAGCACCTGGGCGTGCTCGCGCTGGTGCTGCCGGGCCAGATCCACATGGTGGGCGGTCCTGGCCACGAGTTCCTGCAGGTCGAGCAGCTCGCTGTCGTGGAAGGGGCGGTCGGGCCGCCGCCAGACCTCCGCGACCCCCAGCACCACGGGCGCCTCGCCGTCCAGACTCTCCAGGACCAGCGGTATGCACGCCACGCTCGCCGGACGGTCACCCGGCACCAGGGCCCGCACCAGCCGGGGGTCGCCGAGCGCCCGCTCGATCGTCCGCCGGTCGGGGATGACGACGGCCTGGGCGACGTCGTCGCGCTCGACCGCCAGCGCCAGCAGCCGGCTCGCCTGCCCGGGAAGGTTGTCGCCGGGCATGAGGTAGCCCTCCGGCCACGCCCGGTCCGGCACCAGCGCCGCCCGGCGCAGCCGGATCCGGCCCTGGGCCTGCTCGGTGACGGCCTCGCCCGTCCACACCGCGTAGTCCAGGTCGACCGCGGCGACGTCCCCCCAGGCCAGCAGCGACTGGGCGAGGGACCGCGCGGTCTCGCCCACGTCCAGGGAGGTGCCGATCGCCGTCTCGGACGCGTACAGGTGCAGTCGCTTGGCCATCGCGATCAGCGAGACGGTCAGGCCCTCCTGCGGGTCCGCGGCGGGCAGGATGCTCATCGAGACGACCAGCTCCGAGCCGTCCTCGCGCCGCAGGCGCTGCACCCGGGCGACGTGGGCCTCCCGCGTCTCGGCGACCTGCCGCAGCCGTCGCGTCACCGTGGGCACGTCGCCCGGCGGCAGCAGATCGACGAAGGGGGCGCCCGGTGCGGCGCTGAGGCCCCGGAAAGCGGGGGCGTTCAGGTTACAGCGAGTGATGCGCAGGTCCTGGTCCAGATTGACCGCGCCGAGGATCTGCTCCTGCCCTCCCCGGGTGGCGCGGCCCGCGTTCCCGCCACGGCCGCCGGGCCGGTCGTCCCGCGATGCGTCGTCCGCCTCGCCGGGGCCTGTGGGACCGGCCGTGCCGCGCTGCGGGATGTAGTCGCCCAGGGCGCGGCTGACCAGGTCGAACGGCGCCGAAGACTGAGAGGAGGAAGGTGAGTCCATGCGGCTCTTTCAGATCACTGGCCGACTCCGGACCATGACCGGAGACATACCCGAATCGGTGCGATGAAGCCCCGAGATCCCGACCGCACACTTCATTGAATAACACTGCTGTCCTCATCGCCGCACAAAGCCGTCCCCCCGGGACGACGGACAGTGACCGGTCCTCGCGGTGCGTCAATCCTCAGCGCGACCGGGTGCGGGTCGCGACCGAACGGATTGCCCGCGACCTGTACGTGGACTCCGGTAGCGGCCACAAGGCACGGCAGAAGGCGGTAGCGAACGACAAAGCGCACCTCATGAAGCTCGCCAAGCAGCGGGACTCCACCGCCACCAAGCTGAAGGCCGCGAGGCCCAAGCAGGCCGGCCCGCAGAAGTCGTGGGCGTCGGAGAAGGCCTGCGTCGCGCAGGGCGTCATGGTGGGGTGCGCCTGCCCGCGCCCGTAACGGGGGGATGCAAACGGGAGCAGGCCCGGTCTCGCAGGGTGGGTGCCCAGCCCGGTCCCGCGAGGGGTTCAAAGGTGGGCGAGCAGGTCGCCAACCGCCACTGACGCTGCGACGAGGGTGGCGATCCACAGGGCGCCGGCGTGACGGCCGAACAGCCGTAAGAGGTCTTTCACAGCGCGGGCCCCGGTCGGGACAGGTGCGCTCCGTGTGGGCCCAGCGCGGGGCCGAGGGCGGTCAGGAGCCGCGCGGCGTCGGCGAGGGGGAGCGGAGGGATTACCACGCGGTGGGCGCCTGTGGCGTCCTGCCGGGCCGTCAGCGGGGTGAGGACGGTTTCGGGGATACCGAGCTGCTGCAGGGCCTCGCGGACGGCGCGGGCGGTGTCGTGCGCATCGCGCCATGGGTCGTGGGCGCTGGTGGGCGCGGTGGCTTCGGCCATGGCATCTCCCGGTCGGTGATCTGTACGTCACCGACCGTATGAACCCCACCGCAGTGGCATGGGTACGATCCGTACCCACTCGATTACGCTGCCAACAGGCCGATCCTTTGCGCCAGTTCCGCGGCTCGACTCCTACGCGCCGGGACTCGCGACTCGATCTCCTCGAGGACGATCCGCTTCGCGTAGCCGTTCCAGCGGATCGTCTCCGGCGCGGCCTCATGCGCCTGGGCCAGCGTCGCCAGGGCGACATCCGGCTGCCCGTCGAGCTGGTAGGCGCGGGCCTGCTCGATGCGGTGGCGGGCGCGTCGAGGACGCGACCGGATGACGTCGGCCTCGGCGCGTGCGGCCTGCCGCACCGACTCGCCGCCGGCGTGAAGCTCGACGGCGACCGTAGTGGCGTGGGCGCCCATGATGGTCCGGGAGAAGCTGGTCACCGGGTGGTAGTAGTCGCCGGGCAGGCGCTCGGCCATGGCCCGTGCTCGGTCCCAGTACGACCAGGCGCTGCCGGTGTCGCCTCGGCGGGCCGCGGTGTACCCGGCCTCGAACTGCAAGGCCCCTGCGATGGCCAGGAGGTCGTCACCGGCGTCCGGGAGCTGCGGGTCGAGGTACTCGAGGACTGCCATGGTGACGGCGTCGGCGGCGTCATAGTGCCCGGGGCCGCTGTCGCGGTGCGCCTGCGCGGACAGCCACGCGGCCACACCGAGGGCGTGCGGGTCCTCGGATTCTTGGGCGGCAACCACGCCCCGCTCGACGACCCGCCACAGCAGCGCCGAATCGGGCTGGTAGGCCAGGAAGAACTGCGACAGGGAGTAGACCTCGGACAGGATCGCCTGCGCGGCGCGACGGTCGAGAGCGGAGTCGGCCTGACGGACGGCGAGCTGTGCGTCTCGGATCAGGTCGGGCAGGAGGGCTCCGACGACCTCCCGGTGGTCGGGTGCCTTGTGGCGGGCGGCCCATGCGTGTGCGAGGCGCGCCTGCAGGTGCGCAGCCGGGGGTGCTTCGGCGGTGGTGGTGAGCGGCAGCGTGTTGATGGCTGCGCGTACCTCGGGCAGCCGGGCGTGGCCGGGGCCGGCGAACAGGTCGACGTGCGCCTTGTGGTGGCCGACGAGGTCGGCGAGGTCGCGGACGCGCAGGGCTTCGGCCAGGGCGAGGATGGTGTCGAGGCCTGGGGCTTTGAGCCGCCCGGCCTCGAGGGACTTGACCCACTCGTAGCTCTTGCCGACCAGGCCGGCCAGGACTTCGCGGGTCATGCCTCGCCTTGTGCGGAGAATCTGCAGACGCTGACCGAAAGCGATCGGCTCCGGGTCCAGCCTCTCGCTACCACCAGAGGACATGGCGTTGCCCCTCCCTGAACAGCTCGACACTGCCAGGGTAGAGGCGGGGCCGTTCCGCTGTCCCGGGGCAACCGGACCGGGTATACGCACCCATGCGATTACCTCAACTGGGCCAACGGGGCTGTCAGGACGCTCGGACCTCAGATCAGCGACGACCTCAACAAGCTCATCCTCACTCGCCGGCGCGACGCGTTGTCGGACGGCATCGGCCACCTGGCGGGCACGCAGCGCGATTGCGACCCTCAACCGCCAGATGGAACGCTGGTCACGGCCAGGCGTGTTCGCCGTTGCCGACAGTTCCCAGATGGAAGAGCTGGCTTCGCACCCGTGGCCTCGGCCTTCCGTGGTGAGCCGGTGCACCTCCTGGTGCCGATAGGGACGTCTTGCTCGTCACCTATGACGCAGGCCAGTCGACCCGAGGCCGAATGGCGGGGCTCAAGGGGGCGAAGCTGCGTGACGACACGGGGAACGGTGAGTGGCCGAACGCTCCCACGTAGTCGGCCGTAGCAGCGCTCGGCCCGGCTTCCTGCCAGATAGGGCGCTGTACGGCGATCTCAGGCGCTCTCTGGATTGCCCGTGGGGGATGCGCCGAGGGATCGCTTGCGGTGATCGGTTCCCTATATCGGGTCATATCACTACATTGAGCGTCTTTTCGGCCGTGCTGATGGGTGCGGAGCGTCGCTGGAGGAGACGGTTGCCGTGTTCATCCGTGCAGGCGCTGCGGCGCCTGCTGCGACAGGAGATCAGAATGCGCATTTCTCGCTTTGCCGCCACGGTCGGCGTGGCAGCCGTCGCGGTGCTGGGTGGTGCTGGAGCGGCCAGCGCCGCCACGCCGGGCGTGGCTGGTTCCTACGCCTCGCTGCACCACGACGGTCGGGGTTCGGACTCCGGGGACTACTCGGACTCCGGGGCCGACTACTCGGACTTCGGGAACCATTACCGGGGTTCGGACTCTGATGACCACTACCGCGGTCCGGACTCCGGGTACTACAACCACGGCCGTGGTGACGACGACCACGGCAACCGCGACCACCGCCACGGCCACTACCGCGACCGTGACCACCGCGACCGTGACCATCGCGACCGTGACCACCGGTCGGACCGCGACCACCGGTCGGACCGTGACCACGACCACGAGCGCTGACACCAGCTCATCGTGACCGTCACTTCGTAAGCCGAAGGGTGCCCTCCCTGGCTCGGGGGGGGCACCCGCAAACGTCAGGCCGCGCAAACGTCCGGCCGCATCGGGCAGCTCGCTGAGGAGCGCGGCCCACGCCTCCCGGGTCAGCCCGTCGCCCTCGGGACAGGACAGCCCGTCCTCGGCGTCCCGGCGCTCGGTGTGGGCCCCGCGACGGCGCACGCAGCTGCTGGCGGACGTACCCGGCGAGGGCGCGCATGAACGCGTTGCCGGCGGCGTTCACGCGGCCACCTCACGGATGACCAGGAACGACGGCCCGCGGCCGCGATCCGGGCAACAGGGGTCATGGTCTCGGCGTGACCCTTCGGTCCGTACCGCTGGTCACGCTGACCACCGGTTCCGGCGGGTTGAACGGCCACCGCAGGTCGGGCCGCCCTGGCAGTGGAAGCAGAACTGCAGCCGCGCCTCGCGGGCCCGGTTCATGCCCCGCTGGTACGCGCCGGCCTCCGACACGGCCCACTCCGCCGGAGTCTCTGCAAGCAGCTGCACCACGCGGGTCCGCCCCTCGGCGAGCACGACCAGGAGGGACTCGGTGTACCGGCGGGCGTCCTCCGTGTTGCCAGCCTCCTCCATGCCGAGCGAGAGCCGCGCCCCTCTCGACGGCGCCGGCCAGGCTCCGCAGCCGCTCGGCGAACGCGGTGGCCGCGCAGGAACTTCGACGCGCTCGACGCGCAGGGACGGGGCGGCGGGCCGCCGACCGCGTCGGATCCGCCCGGGACACGCCGGATCGCACTTCATGGCACCCCGGCCGGCCGGTGCGACACGCCCGGGATCGCGCGATGCCGCGGCGCCCTCGCGAGAAGGTGCCGGGCGAGGCCGAGAGAGTGGACACGCCGGGGGAAAGCGTTCTCCATTTCTCCGTTCAAAGGAATTTATCGCGCACCATGTGCCGGGCTGCGTAACTCTGATCGCGCTCTCAATGAGGGATAAAGCGACCATGAAGTCACAAAGTATCCGCGCGCAATGGGGTGTGATGGCGCGTAAGCCGCAATCGCCTGTTCACCGACTGTGTGTTGGGGCCGGTCTCAACTTCTTGCAGGACCGTTGACGGGGCGACTTTTTCCTCACTACGGTCGAACTCCGTTGGCTCCGGATGCCCTTCCGGATCACATTGCGCAACCTCCCCCCCCTGTACCGGCGCTGCCGCACGCGGTGCTGAGAAAGGCGTGTCATGAGGTTCAGACCGACGGTCAACCGACGCAGGCGTATCACCGGAATGATGACGGCCACCGTGGTGGCGGTCAGCACGATGCTCTACGGAGCAGGTGCCGTGGGAGCCACGGGCACCGAGGCCGGCACGTCGGCGCCCTCCGCCCCGTCGCTGGAGTTCGCCAACCCCAACAGCCAGGCCCTGTACGGCACGGCGTACCAGGCCGCCCTGCGGAACCTGCTGCAGACCAACACCATCAGCTGGGACCCGGCCGTCTACAACAAGAGCGGCCTGATGGACACCGGCGTGGGCATCGTGCGCGCGGGCGGCGGCTATCCGCAGCCGTGGACCCGCGACGCCTCGGTGAACAGCTGGAACGCCACAAGCCTGCTCGATCCGGCGCTCGCCGCCAACACCCTGTGGTCCGCCGTCGACAAGGACGCCGACGGCAAGCTGCAGATCCAGCAGGACGACCAGCAGTGGGACCAGGTCATCTGGGTCACCGCGGCCTGGAACCAGTACCTCGTCACCGGCGACAGGTCCTTCCTGCAGAACGCGTACCAGACAGCCGCCGACACTCTGGCGATCCGCGAGCACGCCTCCACCGCCGGCTACAACGCCACCTACGGGCTCTTCACCGGCGCGTCGTTCTTCAACGACGGCATCGCCGGATATCCCGCGCCGCCCGCCGACGCCACCGAGTCGGTCAGCACCGGCTCCATGCCGTGGCCCGGGGTCGCGACCGGCATGTTCCTGAGCACCAACGAGGTGTACTACGCCGCCTACACCAACCTGGCGAACATGGCCGAACGTCTCAGGCAGCCCGCCGCCCAGGTGGCCGCCTACAAGGCCAAGGCCAAGGCGCTCAAGTCGGCCATCAACAAGCGCTTCTGGAACCAGCGGACCGGCCTGTACAACTACATGCTGCTGGCGGACGGCACCACCGGCCCCTACCAGGAAGGCACCGGGCTCGCCTTCGCGCTGCTCTTCGGCATCGCCAACCCGGCCCAGGCCCGCTCGATGGTCGCGCACGCCACCGAGATGACCTGGGGCATGCCCGACACCTACCCCAACTGGGCGCGCTACTCCGATGCCCAGCCCGGCCGGCACAACGCCATCGTCTGGCCGGTGGTCCAGGGCCTGTGGGCCAAGGCACTGGCCCAGCAGGGCGCGCAGACGGCCTTCGCCTCCGAGACCGCGCGGCTGGCGGCGCTCGCCGACAACAACAGCGGCTTCTGGGAGATCTACAACGGCCACACCGGCGTCGTCGACGGCGGGTACCAACGCCTGGGCGACGACGTGAAGTTCCACTGGGGATCGCAGCCGGACCAGACCTGGTCGGCCACCGCGTTCCTCAACATGATCGACTCCGGCCTGTTCGGGATGAGCTTCGGCGACGACGGCCTGACCCTGCGGCCCACCCTGCCCGCGGGCTGGGGCGACGTCACCCTGCGCGGACTGCACTACCGCGACGCCGACCTGACGATCGTGCTGCACGGCGCCGGCACGACCGTCCAGTCGCTCACCATCGACGGCAAGCGCGTCCACGGAGCCGCCACCCTTCCGGCGACGCTCACCGGCGACCACACCGTCGAGATCACCCTCACCGGCGCGACCGCCGGCGACCGGGACGCGGACGGCGTGCCCGACGCACGGGACCGCTGCCCGGACACCGCCGGTACGCCCGCGCTCCTCGGCTGCCCCGGCCCCGGGCACATCGAGGCCGAGGACGCCCTGAACACCGGTGGCGCCAAGACCAATGTGAACCACACCGGTTACAGCGGCCGGGCCTTCATCGACGGGCTGTGGGCGCAGGGCGCCGCGTCGTCGTACACCGTGCACCGCACCACGTCCGCGGCGGGCACCGGTTCGCTGACGCTGCGGTACGCCAACGCCAACAGCGACACCCGCACGATGACGCTCTCGGTCGACGGCCGGACGGTCCGTCAGGTGTCCTTCCCGAAGGTCTCCGACAGCTGGGACAGCTGGGGCACGGTCACCTTCGACGACATCCCGCTGACCGGCCCGGACCCCGTGATCACCCTTTCCTACGGGGCTGGTGACAACGGGTCGATCAACCTCGACTGGGCCGAGTTCCACTCCACCGCGGGGTGAACCGACCGGTGCGAGGCGTCCGCGCCGCTCAGACCCCGGCGCCCGTCAGCCGCAGGCGGGTGGCGGCGACCGCGGCCGCGATGGCGCCTCGCACCTCGGCCTCCGCGCCGAGCCGGCCGGTGATCACCTCGGCCGCCTGGGCGCTGGCCGGCTGCGCGTACCGCGCCACCGACTCCCGGATGCCGGCGGCGAACGGCTCCCCGGCAGAACCGAGTTCGCCGCCCAGGACCACAGCGGAAGGGTTGAGGCAGTTGACCAGACCGGCCAGGACGCGGCCCACCGTGCGGCCCGCCTCGCTCAGCACCCGGGCGGCGGCCGGGTTGTCGCTCAGCTCGGACAGCGGAGGGACGGCGTGGTCGTCGAGGGCGTCCTCGTGCGTGGCGAGGACGTGCGCCAACTGGCGCCGGACGGTGGTGCTGGAGACCACGGTCTCCAGGCAGCCGCGGCTGCCGCAGCGGCACCAGTTCGCGGCGTCGGGGATCTGGGTGTGCCCGATCTCCCCGGCCATGCCGGTCGCCCCGCGGTACGGGCGGCCACCGATGACGATGCCGGCGCCTATGCCGTGGGAGGCCTTGATGTACAGGAAGTCCTCGAGTCCGCGCGCGGCGCCGTACGCCTGCTCGCCGCGCGCGCCCATGTCCGCGTCGTTGCCGATCGACACCGGATGCCCGAGCCTGCGGGCGAGTTCGGCGGCGGGGGCCAGCCCCACCCAGTCGGACAGGATCGTCGGCGGCCGCACCACCTGGGTACGGATGTCCAGCGGACCCGGGATGCCCGCCGCGATCCCCAGCACGTCGTCGATGCTGTGGCCGCTGCGTTCGACGCACTCGCGGGCCAGTTCTGCGGCCAGGTCCATCGCCTGGCCCGGCCGGTGGTCGACGTCCAAGGCGTCCGCGCTGCGGTGCAGGACCTCACCGGCGGTGGTGGCCGCGGCGGCGGTGACGTGCGCGTGGCCGAAGTCGATCCCGACGACCACTCCTTCGTCGCTCACCAGGCTGACGACGGTCGCGCGCCGCCCGCGTCCCGAGCCGTTCCCCAGCGGAGAGGAGGACTCGACCACCAGGCCGCTCGACCGCAGCGACGACACACAGTCGCTGATCGCGCTGGCCGACAACCCGGTCATCCGGCTCAGACTCGCCCGCGTCAAGCCGCTGCTGTGCTGCGCCAGTATCGCGATGACCTGATCGCGTGTGCGCCTCCGGCGAGCGGAGAGCGACCCCGAGTCGTTGCTGTCCATGCCGGGCAGTGTACGGGTTTCCTTCGGTAGGCGGCAGATTCCTTTCCCAGACTGGTCGTTGTCCGCGAGCCCCGCGGAGGCGGCTGTTCGACCGTCCCATCTCGACAACGATGTCAAAGTAGCCTGTACGGCACGAGGAGTTCGAATGATGAGTACCTCTTCGCGGCGGTTTCGCCGCAGACGAATTCATGCGCTCACCGTCGCAATAGCGTCAGCTCTCATCCTTTCACCGGTCGCTGTCTCGCAGGCGGCGCCTGCGGCGGCCCCGTCCGCGGCGTCGGCCGCCTGCCCCTGGGTCACCTCGACGGCGCCGGTCGGCCAGCGCGTCGACCAGGTGCTGGGTCAGATGACCCTGGACGAGAAACTGGGCGAACTGCACGGCGACAACAGCGGCGAGTACGCGGGGACGGTGCCCGCCGTCCCGCGCCTGTGCATCCCGAAGCTGACCCTCGACGACTCGCCCGCCGGTGTCGGGCACCAGATGACCGGGGTCACCCAGCTCCCCGCGCCGGTGGCCGACGCCGCGACCTGGGACTCCGGGCTGGCCCGGCAGTACGGCCAGGTCGTCGGCAGCGAGCAGTGGGGCAAGGGCGACGACGTCGACCTCGGCCCGACCGTCAACATCGTCCGCGACCCGCGCTGGGGCCGCGCGTTCGAGAGCTACGGCGAAGACCCGTACCTGGCGGGCCAGATCGGGACCGCCGACGTGGACGGCATCCAGGGCACCGGTGAGATGGCCCAGCTCAAGCACTGGGCGGTCTACAACCAGGAGGCCAACCGCAACAACTCCGACGACGACGCGATCATCAGCCAGCGCGTCGAACAGGAGATCTACCTCTCGCAGTTCGAGGCGGTCGTCAAGCAGGCCCACCCCGCCTCGCTGATGTGCTCCTACAGCTTCATCAACGGCCAGCCGGCCTGCCAGGACCCGTACATCATGAAGCAGGTGCTCCGCGACCAGTGGGGCTACCAGGGGTTCGTCACCTCGGACTGGGGCGCCACTCACTCCACCGTCGCCTCGGCGGACGCGCGGATGAACATGGAGATGCCCGGCGGCTCCTACTACGGCGCGCCGCTGAAGCAGGCCGTGGCGGGCGGTGAGGTGTCGATGTCGACCATCGACGACCTGGTGCGGCCCATCCTCACCGCGATGTTCCAGTACCACCTGTTCACCGACCCGCCCACCGGCACGCCCGATTCGGTCGTCACCACACCCGAGCACACGGCCGTCGCCCGGAAGATCGCCGAGGACGGCACGGTGCTGCTGAAGAACGACGGCGGACTGCTGCCGCTGTCGTCCGGCAAGAAGTCGTCGATCGCCGTGATCGGCAGGGACGCCGGCAACGAGGCCCTCACCTCGGGCGGCGGTTCGGCCGCCGTCGCCGCCGACTCGGTCGTCACGCCGTACCAGGGAATCGCCGCCCGCGCCGGGAAGAACACCACCGTGCAGTACGCGGCGGGCGACAGCCCCGACGGCGCCCTGCCGACGGTGCCCGCCTCGGTCCTCACGCCCAGCTCCGGCACCGGTGGCGGCCTGACCGGCACCTACTACAAGGGCATGACCCTGTCCGGTGACCCGCTCACCACCCGCAACACCGACCTGCTGGACTACAACTGGAACGGCAGCCCCCCGGCGCCGTCGGTCCCGGCGAGCCAGTGGTCCGCGAAGTACACCGGCACCCTGACCCCGCCGACCACCGGCACGTACACCTTCTCGGTGACCAGTGACGACGGCAGCAGGCTGTCGATCGACGGACACCAGATCATCGACAACTGGCGGGACCAGGGCGGCACCACCGAGAGCGGCACCGTCACCCTGACCGCCGGCCGGCCGGTCAGCATCGAGGTCGACTACTACCAGGACGGCGGCGGTTCGCTCCTCGACCTGGGGTGGCAGCCGCCCGGCGGCCCGAGCACCCCGATCCAGCAGGCGGTCGACCTCGCCAAGTCCTCGGACGTCGCCGTGGTCTTCGCCAGCGACTTCGAGGGCGAGGGCAGCGACCTGCAGGACATCGACCTGCCCGCGCAGGAGAACGCGCTGATCCAGGCCGTCGCCGCCGCCAACCCCGACACCGTCGTCGTGCTCAACACCGGCTCCGCGGTCACCATGCCATGGCTGGACGCCGTCAAGGGCGTCTTCGAGGCCTGGTACCCCGGCCAGGAGGACGGCAACGCCATCGCGTCGCTGCTGTTCGGCGACGTGAACCCGTCCGGCAAGCTGCCGGTGACGTTCCCGAAGAGCCTGAAGGACGTGCCCGCCGCCACCGCCGCGCAGTGGCCCGGCACCGGCGGGAAGGTGCAGTACTCCGAGGGCCTGAACGTCGGCTACCGCTGGTACGACGCGAAGAACATCGACCCGCTCTTCCCCTTCGGATACGGCCTGTCCTACACCTCGTTCCGCTACAGCGGCCTCAAGGTCTCCGCTCCCACCACCAGTTCGCTCGGCACCGTCCGGGCCACCGTGGACGTCACCAACACCGGCTCGCGGGCCGGCTCCGACGTCGTCCAGCTCTATGTGCGCGACCCCGCGACCACCGGTGAACCGCCCGCGCAGCTCAAGGCGTTCCAGAAGGTGAACCTCGCGCCGGGCCAGACCCGCCACGTCACCTTCGACGTGCCCGCCGCCTCGGACTTCCGCACCTGGAACGAGACCACGCAGAACTGGCAGGTGGCCGACGGCGACTACGGCCTGCTGGTCGGCGACTCCTCGCAGAACCTGCCGGCCCGCGCGTCGGTGCGGGTGGTCCGCTCCTACGGCTCGCAGGGCGTCACCCTGCAGACGCCGTCCATCGTGCCGGCCCACGCCGTCACGATCTCCGGAACGTTCGTCAACGACGCCGACGTGCCCGTGCGGAACGTCACCATCACCCCCGGCGTCCCCGCCGGCTGGACCGTCAGCCCCTCGACGGTCCGGCTGAAGCAGGCCGCCCGCCACTCCACCACCGATCTCAGCTTCACCGTGACCCCGCCGGCGACCGCCGAACCCGGCTCCGGTCACCTCACGCTGGACGCCGCCTTCGACGAGGAGAAGGTGGGACACGCCAAGGTCACCCAGGTCGTCAGAACCGTCACCACCCCCTACACGGACTGGGCCCGCGCTTTCAACAACGCGGGAATCAGCGACGACTCGGACCCGGCGTCGGCGGACTTCGACGGCTCCGGGTACAGCTTCTCGGCGCAGCAACTCGCGGCCGTCGGCATCAGGCCGGGACAGCCGGTCACCGCGGGGCCGACCACGTTCACCTGGCCCGACGTGCCGTCCGGCACGCCGGACAACATCGCCACGCAGGGACAGGTGATCACCATGTCCGGCAGCGGGAGCAAGCTCAGCCTGCTCGGCGCCGGGGGTCCGGGAAACCAGAGCGGCGACGTCACCGTCACCTACACCGACGGCACCACGTCCACCGCGACCGTCAACCTCGCCGACTGGTGGGCCAACTCACCGGCGACCGGTGACACGCTGGTGGCCACCGCCGCGAACTGGAACCAGCCGCCCAACGGCAACGGTCCGCACAAGGTGAGCCTGTACGCGACCAGCGTGCCCCTCACCTCCGGCAAGCAGATCGCCTACCTCACCCTGCCCAACCTCCCCGGCATGCACCTCTTCGATGCCGTGATCGGCTAGCTCGACACCGGGTGCGGCTGGCTCTCTCCCGCGGGAGAGAGCCGGCCGCACGCCGTTCGCGCCGGATCAGAGCTGATCGTGCAGGGAGGTGATCGCGGCGACGTAGATCTCGGAGAACGTCGGGAACGGCTGGATCGTGTCGCGCAGCACCTCCAGCGGAACCCGGGCGCGGATCGCCAGCGTCGCCTGCTGCAGCCACTCGCCGGCCTCCTGCCCGAGCGCGTGCGCCCCGGTGAGGACCCGGCCGTCGCTGAGCAGCGTGAGATATCCGGGGTCGTCGGCGTAGGCCCGGGTGTACGCGGCGGTCTTGGCCACCTGGGAGATCGGCACCGTCGCGCTCAGCGGCGCTTCGACGGCGCCCACCGACGCGGCCTGCGGGTCGGTGTAGACGACGTGCGGCACGGCGGTGTAGTCGGCCTCGCGCGGAGTGCCGAGGATGTTGTCCGCGACGACCTCGCCCTGGTATTTGCCGACGTGGGTGAGCATCCCGATGCCGGTGGCGTCGCCGACCGCCCACAAACCGTCCCCGGCCCGCAGACGGGCGTCGACCGGGATGCCCTTCGCGTCCGGGCGGATGCCCACCGTCTCCAGGCCGATGTCGTCGACCCGCGGGCGCCGTCCGGTGGCCACGAGCAGCTTGTCGCCGCGCAGTTCACGTCCGTCGTCGAGGGTGAGCACGTAGTCGCCGCCCTCGCTGCGCGCCCCTGTCGTCCGCCGGCCGAGCACCAGCTCGATCCCGTCGCGGCGAAGCACCTCGCCGAGCGCCTCGCCCAGGGGCCGCGGCTCCCGCGGCAGGACCCGCGTGCCGCCGGCGGTCATGGTCACCTCGCCGCCCAACCGCCGTACGGCCTGGGCCATTTCCACACCCACCGGACCGGTGCCCAGGACGAGCAGGTGCCGTGGGACCGCCTTCATGCCGGTCACCTCGCGGTTGGTCCACAGCCCGCTGAGTCCGCTCAGGCCGGAGACCGGCGGGATGATCGGGGAGGCGCCGGTGGCCACCACGATATGGTCGGCGGTGTGGCGGGTGCCGTCGACCTCGACCGCTCCCGGGCCGGCCAGCCGGCCCGTTCCGCGCAGCAGCGTGATTCCGTTGTCGGCCAGCCAGCGTTCCTGCCCCGCGTCGGAGTAGTCGGAGACCATGAAGTCCCGCCAGGCCAGGGCCTGTTCGACATCGACCTGGGCGGTCGCCGCGGCGTTGCGGGCGTCGTGCACGGCCTCGCCCGGCCGCAGCAGCGTCTTCGACGGGATGCACGCCCAGTACGAGCACTCGCCGCCGACGAGTTCCCGCTCCACCAGGGCGAGGCGCAACCCGCGTCCGGCCATCGCGCCCACGCAGTGCTCACCGGGCGAACCGCCGCCGATCACGATGACGTCGAAATCCGTGCTCATCCGCGCCTCCCGCTGTCACGTCCCCGCGCTGTCATGTCCCCATGGCCAGGACGGCGCGGAAACGGGCGTCGCCGGAGGCCATCCGCTCGTAGGCCCGCGGTGCGTCGTCCAGCGGGTACACCTCGTTGATGGAGTGGATCGACCGCTCGACGGCGAACCTGATGTTGTCCTCGTTCTCGATCGAGGTGCCGGTGAGGTTCCCGCTGACGATCCGACCGCCGAAGATGAGGTCGAGCGGCATGACCTCGAGGGGGTCGGGTGCCGCCCCGACGACGACCAGCCGGCCGTGCGGAGCGAGGCCCGCGACCAGCGGTGACATCGACGCTCCCGACGCCGCGGTGGCGACGATCACCGCGGCTCCGCCGAGTTCCCGCAGTGCTGCGCCGGGATCGGTCCGCGTGCTGTCGATGTAGTGCTCAGCACCGAGTTCGCGGGCCAGCGCGGCCTTTCCCTCGCCCCGTGCGACGGCCACCACGTGGTGCCCCAGGGCGCGGGCGTACTGCAGGCCGAGATGGCCGAGGCCGCCGATGCCCTGGACGGCGACGAGGGACCCGGGACGCGTGGCGGCCGCCAGCAGGGCGTTGTACACCGTCAGGCCCGCGCACAGCAGCGGGGCCCCGGCGGTGGCGTCCAGCTCCGGCGGGATCCGCACGAGCCCGGACGCCCGCGCGTAGGTGACCTCGGCGTAGCCGCCGTCGACGTCGGTGCCGGTACTGGGCTGGTCCGTGCAGTTGACGAAGTCACCGCGCCGGCACGGGTCGCACACGTTGTCCTGACCGCCGAGGTAGCCGACGCCGACCCGCTCGCCGACCCGCCAGACCGGGGCCACGCCCGCGCCGACCGCCTCGACCACACCGATGATCTCGTGGCCGGGCACGACCGGAACGGACGGGTCGGGGCGCAGCCCCTCGACCGCCAGCACGTCGCTGTGGCAGATCCCGCAGGCGTCGACGCGGATCCGCACCTGTCCGGGCGGCGGCTCCCGCCGTTCGCGTTCGACGGCTTCGAACGTCCGCTGCCCGGTGACCGTCCACGCGCGGTAGCGAGCTGTCGGGCTCATGTCGGCAGCTCGGTCCCGGCCTGCTCGCTCACCATGTACCGCGCGTACCAGGAAGGCCAGTCCGGGTCCTCGGCGCCGATGCGCGCCTCGTGCTCGCCGTGCGCCGCCGCGGCCCGCCGCATGGCCGACGCGAGGTCGTCGGCCGAGGAGAAGGCGGTGGCCGCCGGATCCATCCGGCCCGGAAGCCGGGTGGTGATCTCCTGCAGCAGCCAGCCATTGCCGTCCGGGTCGCTGAACGACAGGAACGATCCGTAGCTGGTCCGCTGCGGGTCGGCGCCCGCGACACGCGCGTCGGTGCCGCCGTGGTGGAAGACTCCGCCCTCGTCGTGGAAGACCTCGCTCGGGCCGGCGCCGAGCCGCTTCAGCTCCTCGCGGGCGGCCTCGATGTCATCGACGATCAAGTGCAGGCCGCGGGCCGACCCCGGCGCCTGCTCGGTGACCGCCGTGCCGAAGATGACCGACGCCGGTGAACCCGGCGGGGTCATCTGCACCACCCGGAAGGTGTCGTCCGGCGCCACGTCGGCGTCCAGCCGCCAGCCCAGGTCCGTGTAGAACTTCTTCGCCCGGTCCACATCGGACACCGGGACGACGACGACCTCGAGTTTCATGTCCATGGAAGGGTCTCCTGTATCCAGGCAGGCAGTTGCTCGGGGAGCAGGCCTCGGGAGCCGCTCGGCCGTCCCGGCGGCGACGTGCTGGTTCTGACCGGTGGTCACGGCGCTGCGGCCGCCTCTCACCCGCCTCCTCGGCCCTTCGGGCGCGTCAGAAGGCCCCGCCCGCGTCCGGGCGATGCGCACGTACACCAGCGTAGACAGACGTACGACCGGTCGCATGTGGGCGGCCGGGCCGCCGACCCGGTGCGGCGCCGCCCGCCGCGACACACAGGGCAATGCGCCGCCGGGGGAGGGCGGCACGGGAGGATCCGTTCATGGACACCCCACAGAAGGTCGCGGTCGTCACCGGAGCCTCCCGTGGCATCGGAGCCGCCCTGGTGCCGGCCTACCGCGGGCTGGGCTACGCGGTCGCCGCCGTGGCCCGTTCCGTCGACGCGACGGACGACCCGGAGGTGCTCGCCGTGCCCGCCGACGTGGCCGAGCCCGGCGCGGGCGACCGGGTCGCGTCCGCCGTGCTGGATCGGTTCGGGCGGATCGACACCCTGGTCAACTGCGCCGGGATCTTCGTCTCCAAGCCCTTCACCGACTACACCGGCGAGGACTTCGACGCGGTGACCGGGGTCAATCTGCGGGGCTTCTTCGAGCTCACCCGCGGTGCGGTCGCCGCGATGCTCGCACGCGACGGCGGCGGCCACGTCGTCACCATCACCACCAGCCTGGTGGACCAGGCCGACGCACGGGTGAAGGCGGGGATGACGGCCCTGACCAAGGGCGGGCTGGACGCCGCCACCAGGTCGCTGGCCATCGAGTACGCGACCCGCGGAATCCGGGTGAACGCCGTGGCGCTCGGTGTCATCCGCCCTGCGGCCGACCCCGCCGATCCGGGCGGCGCCCTGGCCGCTCTGCACCCGGTCGGCCGGCTGGGCGAGGTCGAGGACGTCGTCCGGGCGGTGCTGTACCTGGAACGGGCCCCGTTCGTGACCGGCGAGATCACGCATGTCGACGGCGGGCAGAGCGCCGGGCACTGAGTCCGCCGGTGCGGCCCGGGCCGCCACGGTGTGCCGGCCCGGTTCCGGAGGCGCGGCAGGTCAGGGCAGCAGCGAGACCTGGTAGTGGGCGATGGACCAGGTGTCGCCCACCCGCTTCACCAGCAGGCTGAGGTTGACCGTGATCGAGGCCCGGTCGGTGAAGGCGAACACCACCTTCTGGTAGCCGAACACGACGTCGTCGGCGAGTCGTCGTGTCTCCAGGATCTCGTACTGCGCCGTCATGCCGAGGGGCTGGGAGGCGTAGTAGGCGGCCACTCCCGGCCGCCCCACGGTGTACGGGTGCAGCCCCTGGAAGACCGCGTCCTCGGTGAAGCCGGCGGCCACGCGCTCGGGTTCGTGCGCGTCGACGCCCGCCTTCCACTCGTCGAGAACGGAACGCAGGACCGCCGCGTCGTCCGTCGCAGCACTGGTCATCGGAGTCTCCTCATGTTCGTTGTTCTGGGGGAAGCCGGCCGGCGTGCCA
>NZ_JAINZZ010000087.1 GCF_019890725.1 Actinacidiphila acidipaludis | reverse complement strand
GCAACCCCGCAGCCACCCGCTGGAACGGGCGGTCATGAGAACCGCCGCCTGGCTGCTCGACCACCCGAGCGCGTACGCCCTGGCCCGGCAAGGGGCCACCCGCACCCGCGGACTCCGCCTCGCCGAACTCCCCCTGCCCGGGCCGGCACGGACCTGGCGCAACACCCGCGAGATCCCCCGGCTCCCGGACGTCCCGTTCCGCACCTGGTGGAAGAAGCGCCCTGCCGGAGACGGACCCGACACGCAGCCCGCGGGAGAGGACACCCGGCGATGACCCCCGGCAACGAGGCGCCTGCCTCCGCGACCTCACGCGAGAAGGTCCTCGCCCGCATCCGGGCCGCCCTCGGGGACGCCCGCACCACCGGCGTGAAACCACTCGACCCCGCCGTCCGCACGTACCAGGACACCCACGTTCCCGACGACCCCGCGTCGGTCCTGCGGCTCCTCGCGCACAACCTCGCCGACTACCGCGCGGGGGTCCACCACTGCACGCCCGGCGACCTCCCGGCCGTGATCGCCCGCCTCCTGGCCGACCGGGGCGCGGCCACCGCGGCCGTGCCCCCGGGCCTGCCACCGCACTGGCTCGACGCGGTCACCGGCACCCAGGTGGTCCACGACGACGGCACGCTGACCGCCCGCCGCCTCGACACCATCGACAGCGTCGTCACCGGATGCGCCCTGGCCGTCGCGGAGACAGGCACCGTCGTCCTCGACGCGGGACCCGGCCAGGGCCGGCGCATCCTCAGTCTCGTCCCCGACCACCACATCTGTGTCGTCGCGGCGCCCGAGCAGGTCGTCACCTCACTGCCCCGGGCGCTCCCCCGGCTCGACCCCCGGCGGCCCATGACCTGGATCTCCGGACCCTCCGCCACCAGCGACATCGAACTGGACCGCGTCGAAGGCGTCCACGGCCCCCGCACCCTCGACGTCATCCTGGTGAGTTCGTCACCGCCGAGCGGCTGACCTTGAGCGCCCACGCCACGAGCGGGGCCTGGACGGGGAGGCGGCCGTAGGCGGCGGCCTTGTACGGGGTGGGGTGGTGCCGCCAGTCGTAGGCCATCTTGACGTTGGCGGGGAAGACGGCGACGAAGAAGCCGGCGGTGAGCAGCGCGCCGGTGCGGCGGGTCGCGGGCAGCGCGACGGCGGCGGCCAGGGCGAGTTCGGCGACGCCGCTCGCCCGGGTCCAGGTGCGGGCACGTCCGGGCAGGGCGTCGGGCACGATCGCGTCGAACGGCTGCGGGCGGAGCAGGTGCGCGGTGCCGGCTGTGGCGAGCAGACCTGCGAGCAGTCGGGCGGAACGTGCGGACACCGGGACCTCCTGGGGGCCGGGCGGGCGCGGCTCCCGCCGAGGCCCTTACCCTACTGGCGAGTAGCCCGGAGGCAAGACCGCCCGGCACCGCCCGGCGCTGTCGCGGATCACGTGACCGCGGGGGTCATCAGGCTGTCGCGGCGGACGAGCGCGGCGTACCGCCCGTCGAGCGCCACGAGTTCGTCGTGGGTGCCGCGTTCGACGATCCGGCCGGCGTCGAGGACCACGATCTGGTCGGCGTCGCGGACGGTGGACAGCCGGTGGGCGATGGTGAGCGTGGTGCGTCCGGCGGACACGGCGTCGATGGCCTGCTGGACGGCGGCCTCGGTGCGCGTGTCGAGCGCGCTGGTGGCCTCGTCGAGGATGAGCACCGGCGGGTCGCGCAGGATGGTGCGGGCGATGGCCAGCCGCTGCTTCTCGCCGCCGGAGAAGCGGTAGCCGCGTTCGCCGACGAGGGTGTCGTAGCCGTCGGGGAGGCCGTCGATGTGGTCGTGTATCTGCGCGGCCCTGGCGGCGTCGCGGATCTCCTCGTCGGTGGCGTCCGGCTTGGCGAAGCGCAGGTTCTCCGCCACCGAGGCGTGGAAGAGGTACGTCTCCTGGGAGACCACGCCGACCGCGGAGGACAGCGTGTCGAAGGTCAGGTCGCGCACGTCGGTGCCGTCGATGGACACCCGGCCGCCGGTCACGTCGTACAGCCTGGGCACCAGGTAGCTGAGGGTGCTCTTGCCGGAACCGGTGGCGCCGACCACGGCGAGGCTGCTGCCCGCGGGCAGGTCGATGTCGAGGGACCGCAGGGTGGGGGCGGCGCCGTTCTCCGGGTCGTAGGAGAACTCGACGTTCTCGAAGCGGACATCGCCGCGGACCCGCTCGATGTGCCGGGCGTCGGGCTTCTCGGTGATGTCCACGGGCAGGTCGAGGTACTCGAAGATGCGCTGGAAGAGCGCGAGCGAGGTCTGCACCTGCACGCCGGTGGCCAGCAGCGAGACGGTCGGCCGGAACATGCCCTGCTGGAGGGAGACGAAGGCGACGAGGGTGCCGATGGAGATGGCGGGGCCGCCGTGTCCGGTGGTCAGACCGGCCGCCCAGTACAGCAGCGCGGGCATCGCGGACATGACGATGCCGATCACGGCCATGCGCCAGCGGCCCTGCATGTTGGAGCGGACCTCGAGGTCGACCAGGCGCTCGGACTCGGTGCCGAAGTCGCGGGTCAGCGACTCGCTGCGGCCCATGGTGCGGCCGAGCAGGATGCCGCTGACCGAGAGGGACTCGGTGACGATCGCGGACATCGCGGCCATCTGCTTCTGGCGCTCGGTGGTGATCTTCTTGCGTTCGCGGCCGACCTTGCGGGCGACCCAGACGAACACCGGGAGCAGCAGCAGGGAGACGACGGTCAGCCGCCAGTCGAGGGCGAGCATGGCGACGACGGAGGCGATCACGGCGGTGGCGTTGGACACCAGCGAGGTCGCGGTGGAGGTGACGGTGGCCTGCATGCCGCCGATGTCGTTGGCGATCCTGGACTGCACCTCGCCGGTGCGCGTCTTGGTGAAGAACGCCAGGGACATGCGCTGCAGCCGCTCGTAGACGGCGGTGCGCAGGTCGTGCATGACGCGCTGGCCGACGGTGGTGGAGATCAGGGTCTGCAGCACGCCGAAGACGCCGTTGGCGACGGCGGTGGCGATCATGCCCAGGGCGAGCAGGCTGAGCAGCCCGGTGCGGCCCTGGGGGATGGCGGTGTCGAGGATCGCCTTCAGCAGGAAGGGCGAGGCGACCGAGACGAGGGAGGACAGGGCGACCAGCACGCCGACGACGGCGAGGCGCCCCCGGTAGGGGCGGAACAGCCGCACGATGCGGCGGACGTCGGTGGGGGTCGCGGGCTTCTTCTTCGGTGGGGTCCACCGGGAGGTGAGGTCGTTTTCGGGGCGCAAAGGACTCCTCGGGTCGCGGGTCCCTGCCGGGCCGGTCTGTGGGCACGGCGGGGTCAGGACATAGGGAGTATAGTTCATTGTTACCTATATTCACAATGAACGAGGTCCTGATACCCTCGGAGTATGGAAACGCGCACGATTCCGTCCCGTGCCTCCGCTGACCAGGAGGGCCCCGGCGACCGTCCCGCGGAGGGGCCGGACGAGGTGACCGGCCGGCTCGCCGACCAGTTGCTCGGGCTGAGCCGGCGCCTGCACCGCGCCCAGCGGCGGCTCATGGAGCCGCTCGGCGTCACGCCCGCCCAGGCTCGGCTGCTGCGTGCCCTGGCGCACTGCGCGGAGCCGCCGCGGATGGCCGACCTCGCGCAGCGGCTGGAAGTGGTCCCGCGTGCGGTGACGACGCTGGTGGACGCCCTGGAGGCGGGCGATCTGGTGCGGCGGGTGCCGGACCCGGACAACCGCCGGGTGATCCGGATCGAGCTGCGCGACGAGGGCTCCCGGGTGCTGCGGGAGCTGCGCCAGGCGCGCCGCACCGCGGCGGCCGAGCTGCTGGCCCCGCTCGACGACGGCCAGCGGGCGGCGCTCACCGCGCTGCTGGCCGCGCTCGACGACGAGGAACCGCACGCCGGCCGGTGACGGCCGTGCGTCACCGGGGCGAGGCGTCACGGGAACCGCGCGTTACTTGGACAGGTTCGCGCCGTGGTCCGCGGGGCCGCCCTGGACGACGACGGTGGGGGCGAGCTGGCTGGTGCAGGCGCTGCAGCGCCGGGCGGCGGCCGGCACCGCGGTCAGGCACTCGGGGCATTCGCGCACCGGCGCGCTGGTGGCCTTGGGGAAGAAGCGCTCCTGCATCTTGTTCATGGGGAGCACCACCAGGAAGTAGATCACCGCGGCGACGATCACGAAACTGATCACCGCGTCGATGAACACTCCGTAGGGGAACGTCACGCCCGACGCCTTGAACGACCTGGCGCTGAAGTCACCGGTCGCGCCGCTGGCCAGGCCGACGACGGGCGTCAGGAAGGCCTTGACGAAGCCCGTCACCAGAGCGGTGAAGGCCGCGCCGATGACGATGCCGACGGCGAGGTCGACGACGTTGCCGCGCAGCAGAAATGCCCGGAAGCCCTTCATGGGTGGGGGTCCCCTCTGTGGTCAAGATTTTTGGGAAGCCTCAGCATGCCAAGTCCGCCACAGAGGGGCCAATCCGTGTGCCGACGGTCACACGGAATGTTCGTCAAAGCGTCAGTTGCGCCATGTGTCGTTCAGGACGATCTTGCCGGAGGCGGGAACCGTGGCCGTCCGGTTGGCACCCGACTCCCAGGTGACGGCGCCGCTGGAGTCCTTCCGGATGTACTTGTACTGGAAGGCCGTGCCGGCGGGCATCGACACGTCGGCCTTCCACACCGGGTAGCTCGCCGAGGAGAGCGGAACGGCCTTGGAGGTGTCCCAGCCGCCGAGAGCGGCGCTGTCGCCGGCCACGAAGATGTTCTGGCCCATCACGGTCGTCGCGTTGACGGCGAAGGAGGCGCCGGCCGACGGGTCGGGTGTGCCCCCGCCGGTGCTGCCGGTGGTGCCGCTTCCGGTGCCGGAGCAGGGCGCGCCGGCGTAGAGGGCGACGGCGTCCCCGGCGCCGACGGTGGCGGTGAACCTCCCGTCCGAGCCGACCGTGTAGGTGGCGCCGCTGTGCTGCACGTCGCAGTAGGTGCCGGCGGGCAGTGACGTGGTGAAGGCCTGGGTGATCGCGCCGCTCTCGTGGTTGATGGCCACGTAGCCCTTGCTGCCGCGGCCGAAGGCGATGGCGTTGTTGCCGTTGTCCCACCAGTTGGTCACGCCGGTGCCGGCGACCGCGTTGCGGAACCCGACCATGTTCGCGATCTGCGGCCAGGCGTGCTGGCACTTCCAGCCGTCGGCGTAACAGGCGTTGACGGTGCCGCCGTTGGGCGGGCCGGCGTCGTTGTCGGAGAACTCGTAGCCGGAGTAGACGTTCGGCGAACCGTACGGCCAGGCCAGCATGTAGACGTTGGCCAGGGTGTAGGTGTTGCCGTACTTGTAGTTGAGCGTCGAGCCGTTGCGCTCGGTGTCCCAGTTGTCGACGAAGGTGCGGGTGTTGGCGCTGGGCAGGTAGCCGGCGCCCCAGGACGCTCCCCAGTTGCTGAGGTAGGCGAGCTTCTCGCTGGTGAAGATCCGCTTGAGGTCGTAGGCGCCCTGGAAGGCGTCGACGTCGCCGGTACCGGTGTACTCGCCGGGCTGCACCGCCTCGCCCGCGCCGTAGATGACCTCCTGCGCCCAGAAGATGTTCGGGTTGGACAGCTTGGCCTTGATCGCCGCGAGGTCGGTGGCCGCGATGTGCTTGGCGGCGTCGATGCGGAAGCCGTCGGTGCCCAGACCGATGAGGTGGTTGAGGTAGCCCGCGATGGTGGAACGGACGTAGTCGCTGCCGGTGTTGAGGTCCGCGAGACCGCTCAGCTCGCAGTTCTGCACGTTGTCGCGGTTGGTGTAGTCGGTGATGTTGGTCCGGCAGGAGTGGAAGTCCTGGTCCTGGTAGTACCCCGGGTAGTTGTACTTCGTGTAGGTGCTGCCGCCGGTTCCGGTGCCCGACCCGGCGGACATGTGGTTGATCACGGCGTCGGCGATCACCTTCACGCCGGCGGCGTGGCAGGTGTTCACCATGGAGCGGAAGGACGTCTCGTCGCCGAGCCGGCCGGCGATCCGGTAGCTGACCGGCTGGTAGGAGGTCCACCACTGGGAGCCCTGGATGTGCTCCTCGGGGGGTGAGACCTCGACGTAGCCGTAGCCGTCCGGGCCGAGGGTGCTGGTGCAGGCCTGCGCGACCGAGTCGAACTTCCACTCGAAGAGCGTCGCGGTGACGTCCTTGCCGCCGGGCGGGGCGGCCTGCGCGGGATGCTGTCCGGAGACGGCGATCAGGCCGGCTGCCGCGACGAGCGCGGCCAGCGCGCCGTTGAGGACGCGGGATCTCATGGGCGGCTCCTTCGGGAGACGGGCAGCGTGCTGCCCTCGAAGGGCAGCCACGCGCCTGGCCGCCGGGTGGGGGAAGGGAGCCCGGTCCCTCGGGCTCCGCCGAGGAGCTTCCCGCCGCCGATGCGTACACGTCAATACGTCGGCGGAAGAACTTTCGCGCTCTTGCTGCAAGGGGTTGCGAGGAACGGCCGCCGGGACACACGCCGGCACCGGGCCGCGATGGGTCCCGGGATGCGCCGGCGCGGTGGTGTGACGCCTCGTCAGCCCGCGAGATCCGCGGTGTCGCCCATGACGATGACGGGGTGCGCGGACGGTTGCAGCGTGTGCAGCAGGTACCGCATCGCGTCCTGGGAGACCGTCACACAGGCCGATGTGCCGACGCCGTGGTCGAGGTGGATCCAGATCCCGCCGCCGCGCGACTCGCCCTGCGGGCGGGCGGGGTCGCTCGGGGACCTGCCGATGACCCGGTTGTAGTCGATGGCGATGACGTAGTCGAAGTCGTGGTGGTAGCTCTTCGGCCAGTACGCGGGCGTGGTGAACGCCGTCGACTGGTGGTATGGCAGCCGGGAGCCGGGGTCGGCGAGGAGACCGCCGGCGTCGTGCAGGGTGAACACGCCGACCGGGCTCTTCAGGTCGCCCTCGTGGTGCTGGAGGGTCCACCCGTGGATGGCGTTGTGCGACGGCCAGCTCGGGCCGCGGTGCCACACGCCACCGCTGCGCGTGAAGAGGGTGACGCTCGACTTCGAGGTGGTCGGGCTCGCGCCGTAGACGACCAGCGCCTGCCGCGCCGAGGCGGGGACCCGGTCCGTGAGACGGGGTCCGACGCCGGGCAGGGTGCGGGTGTCGGCCGCCGGGGCGGCGTTCGGGCGCGGGGTCCCCTTCGGGGACGCCGGGGAGCCGGCCGGGGCTCCCTTGCCGCCGCAGCCGGTGAGCAGCAGCGCCCCCGCCGTCGCCGCCACGAGCAGCACCGTTCGTACGCTGCCTGCCGTCCGGCGCATCGCGCCCCTCTCGTTCGGGCGCCCTCGAAGACGCCGTCGTTTCGTCGTACCGCTCTCGTGCCGCTCGTCCTGCCGGCCCTCCGGCCGAGCGGTCCCGCCGCCCGGTCACGGCTCCGCCCCACGGCCTCCCCCGAACCTACCCCGGCGGTCGGCGCGTTCCGTCCGGGCCCGCCGAAAACCGGTTGACCCGGCTCCGCCGACGCGCGAACCTTGCACGGCTCCTGACCACTCCCGGCAGGATTCATCCGCATGCGCACCGGATGACCGGATGATCCAGGTTCGTTGCCCCTCGTCATCCCGTACCGCCCACCCTCGCAGAGATCCCAGGACCTCATGCCGTCCCTCCGCAGTCTTCCGTTTCCCGACCCCGGCGTGCCCGACGTCCGCTCCGGGTTCCGCTTCCTGCTCTGGCTGGAACTCCGCCAGTGGCGCGGGCAGGCGGCCGCCGCCGCGTGGGGCACCCTCCACATGGCCGCCGTGGCCTGCTTCCCGGCCGCCGTCGGCATGGCCGTCCAGGCCGTCGTCGACCGCTCCGGCACCCGCCTCGCACTGGCAGGCGGCCTGATGCTGCTGCTCGGCGTGCTGACCGCGCTCGGCGACACCTTCCTGCACCGCACCGCCGTGACCAACTGGATCTGCGCGGCCGCCCGGGTCCAGCAGCTGCTCGCCCGCAAGACCGTCGAACTCGGCTCGGTGCTCACCCGCCGGGTCGCGGCCGGCGAGGTGGTGGCGGTCAGCACCGGCGACGTCGAGAAGATCGGGTGGTTCGTCGAGGCGCTGGCCCGCTTCACCTCCGCCCTGCTCGCCACGATCGGCATCGCCGTGGCCCTGCTGATCTACGAGCCCCGGCTCGGCCTGATGGTGGCGGCCGCGGTGCCGGTGCTGGCACTGGCCGTGCTTCCCCTGCTGCCGGCCGCGACCAGACGGGCCGACCTGCAGCGCGAGAAGGCCGGCAAGGCGACCGAGCTGGCCGCCGACACCGTCGCCGGACTACGCGTGCTGCGCGGCATCGGCGGCGAGGACCTGTTCCTCGAACGCTATCGCCGGGCGTCGCAGGAGGTGCGGACCGCCGCCGTGCACAGCGCCCGGATGTGGGCGCTGATCTCCGCGGTGCAGGTCGCCCTGCCGGGTCTGCTGCTGATGGGCGTGGCCTGGTACGGGGTGCGGCTCGCGCTCGACGGCCGGATCTCGGTGGGCGAACTGGTCACCGTGTACGGCGCGGTGGGCTTCCTGATGCTGCCGCTGCGGAACTTCCAGGAGATCGCGATGGCCTGGTCGTTCTCGCGGCCCTCGGCCAAGCGGGCGGCCCGCGTGCTGGGGCTGCGGCGCGCCACCGTCGCCGCGCCGGGCGCCGCGCCCGACGCACTCGGCCCCACGGCCACCGCTGCCGCCACCGAAGGTGCTTCGAGCGGCATCGCCGACCCGACAGCCGAGGACGCGGACACCGCCGGGACCGCGGCTGCGGCCGGTGACCTGCACGACCCCACCTCGGGCCTGACCGCCCCGGCGGGGCTGCTGACGGCCGTGGTCTGCGGGGACCCCGACACCGCGGGACGGCTCGCCGACCGGCTGGGCGGGCACAGCCCGCAGGCCGCGGAGGGCGAGGTCTCGGCGGAACTCGGCGGCCGGCCGCTCGACCTGATGCCGCTCGCGGCGGCCCGCGCGGCGGTGCTGGTCCAGGACAAGGACCCGGTACTGCTGTCCGGCACCCTCGCCGAATTGCTGGACCTGCCGTCCTCCGGTCGGGTCGGCGCCGACGAGGCGCTCGCCGCCGCCCAGTGCCAGGACGTGCTCGACGCGCTCGTGCAGTCCCTGGCGGGCCCCGACGCGGAGTCCGGCGACCCCATGCGGGCACGGATCACCGAGCGGGGCCGCTCGCTGTCCGGCGGCCAGCGCCAGCGCCTGGCGCTGGCCCGCTCGCTGGTCACCGACCCCGAGGCGCTGGTCCTCGACGAGCCGACGTCGGCCGTGGACGCGCACACCGAGGCACGGATCGCGCGCGGCCTGCGCGAGATCAGGACCGGGCGCACCACGGTCGTGTTCACCTCCAGCCCGCTGGTCCTGGACCGCGCCGACCTGGTGGTGTTCGTCGACGAGGGCAGGGCCGCGGCGAGCGGCAGCCACCTGGAGCTGCTGCGGAGCAGCCCCCGTTACCGCGCGGTGGTGACCCGCGAAGCCGACGCCGGGACCGGCCCGGGCGAGACCGTGCCGCCGCAGGCCGGACCCGAACCCTCGGGCGAGGCACCCGGCCGCGCGGCCGCCCGTCCGGACGGCCGCCGTACCGCCCCACCGATGGAGGAGTCCGCATGATCGGCGTGCGACCGCCGGAGTACGACCCGGCCGCGCCGCAGCAGAGCACCACGCTGCCGGTGGGGTCGCCGGCCACCGTCCGCGCCTATGTGCGCGACCTGGTCCGGCGGCACCGGCGCGACTTCGGCCTGCTGATGGGCGCGAACACCGTCGCGGTGGTGGCGTCCATGGTCGGGCCGTACCTGCTGGGCGGCATGGTGCAGGACCTGTCGACCGGTCACCGGGACATCCACGTCGGCCGGATCGTCGTGCTGTTCGCGGTGGCGCTGGTCGTCCAGGCGTTCTTCGTGCGGCTGGAACAGCTGCGCGGGTCGGTCCTGGGCGAACGGATGCTCGCGGACCTGCGGGAGGACTTCCTGGTGCGTTCGGTGGCCCTCCCGCCGGGCGTGCTGGAGCGGGCCGGGACCGGTGACCTGCTGTCGCGGATCACCACGGACGTCGACCGGCTGTCGAACGCGATGCGGGAGGCCGTGCCACAGCTCGTCATCGCCGTGGTGTGGGCGGCGCTGCTGCTGGGCGCGCTGACCTTCACCTCCCCGCCGCTGGCGCTCTCGGTACTGGTCGCGGTGCCGCTGCTGGTCGCCGGGTGCCGGTGGTACTTCCGGCGGGCGCCGCAGGCGTACCGGTCCGAGGCGGCGGGGTACGCGGCGGTCGCTGCGGTCCTCGCCGAGTCGGTGGACGCCGGCCGCACCATCGAGGCACACGGTCTGGGCGCCCGCCGCGAGGAGCTGTCCCGGCTGCGCATCCGGCAGTGGGTGGCCTGGGAGCGGTACACGATGTGGCTGCGCAGCGTGCTGTTCCCGGTCATCAACCTCACGCACACCGTCATCCTGGCGGCGGTGCTGATGATCGGCGGCGTCTTCGCCCTCAACGGCTGGGTCACCGCGGGCGAGCTCACCACCGGCGCCCTGTACGCGCAGATGCTCGTCGACCCGGTGAACCTGATCCTGCGTTGGTACGACGAGCTCCAGGTGGCGCAGGTGTCGCTGGCCCGGCTGGTCGGCGTCCGCGAGGTCGCGGCGGAGGACGGCGACGCGGACATCGCCCCGGACGGCCGTCACGTGGCCGCCGAACAGGTGCGGTTCGGCTACCGGGCGGGCACGGACGTGCTGCACGACGTCACGCTCAGCGTGGCGCCGGGCACCCGGCTGGCGCTGGTCGGGCCGTCGGGCGCGGGCAAGTCCACGCTGGGGCGGCTGCTGGCCGGTATCTACGCGCCGCGGGTGGGCGAGGTGACGCTCGGCGGGGCCCAGCTCGCCCGGATGCCCGCGGAGCGCGTCCGCTCGCACGTGGCCCTGGTCAACCAGGAGCACCACGTGTTCGTCGGCTCGCTGCGCGACAACCTGCGGCTGGCGCGGGCCGGCGCCGCCGACGAGGAGCTGTGGGCGGCGCTGGCCGCGGTCGACGCCGAGGACTGGGCACGGGCCCTGGACGGCGGTCTGGACACCGAGGTCGGCTCGGGCGGCGCCGCGCTGACCCCGGCCCAGGCGCAGCAGCTCGCGCTGGCCCGGCTGGTGCTCGCCGACCCGCACACCCTGGTCCTCGACGAGGCGACCTCGCTGCTCGACCCCAGGGCCGCCCGGCATCTGGAACGCTCGCTCTCCCGTGTGCTGGACGGCCGGACGGTGGTCGCCATCGCGCACCGCCTGCACACGGCCCACGACGCCGACGTGATCGCGGTGGTCGAGGACGGGCGGATCAGCGAACTCGGCAGCCACCACCAGCTGGTCGCGGCCGACGGCGCGTACGCGGCGCTCTGGCGGTCCTGGCACGGGTGACGGCTGGGGCCCGCGTTTCCCCCGTTTCCGCGGCCGGCCCGCGCGGGCCGGCCGCGGAGACCCGGGGCCGTGAGCCGGTGAAGACCGGGCAGCTCAGCCGATGAAGCCCAGGGCGCCGAGCGCACTGGCCCCGCCGACCAGGAAGATCGCGGGCGTCAGCAGCTTCAGCTCCACCCAGCTGCCGGCCCGGAACCGCATGAACTTCGGCGGTCCGAGCGGGTACCAGCGCTTGCGGCCTATCGGTATGGGCCACAGGATCGGGCAGCCGGAGACGGTGATCGCGTCGCCGACGCAGTGCGCCAGCGCGCCCACGATGATCGGCAGGCCGATCCACATGTAGTGCTGGCCGGGCTGGGTGAACAGCCAGTCCTTGCCGTTTCCCGGGTCGTCCAGTACATCGGCGAGCACCCACGCGCTGGTCGCGCCGAGCAGCCAGACCAGCACGTCGCTGGAGACCCGGGCCGCCCGCCAGAGCAGGCCCTCCACCGCCAGCACCATGTGGACGAAGAGGATCGCCAGCACCGCCCAGCGGCCGCCGTAGACCGCTGCCGCCGAGCAGCCGCAGCCGATCAGCGCAGCCCACACGGCGGTGTGCGTGAGGGTGCGGTGGCCGCCGGAACGACGCGGGTCGCGCTTGCCGCGGGTCGCGTTGTAGGTGGCGTGCGCGATGGCGTCGATGATCTTGCACGCGGCGCGGGACAGCGGGCCGAAGGACCGGGAGATCGTGGCGGCGTGGTGGTCCAGGTCGGGGGCGAGGGCCGCGCCCGCACAGATCAGCGCACCGACCACGAGCGTCGGCCACGGCATCGGGTGCCCGAGGCCCGCGGCCACGGCTCCCACTCCCATCCAGGCCGCCGCTCCGGACAGTGAGTGCGCAGGTCCCATCATGGTGTTGCCCAGCCCCCCTTGACCGCCGTCCTCAGGCGGAGTTGACGCATCGTTGACGGCACACCCTACCGGTGATGATCACGGTCCCCGTCCTCCGGTTCCGCCTCCGGCCGCGGGGCCAGGCAAGATGGAGGGGTGACCCTTATCGATCAGCTGCCGTCCGACGCCGACCCCGACGCCCTCTTCGAAGCCTTCTCGACGTGGGCGACCGGTCAGGGCATCACGCTCTACCCGGCCCAGGAGGAGGCGCTGATCGAGGTGGTCTCGGGGGCGAACGTGGTCCTGTCGACTCCCACCGGATCGGGAAAGAGCCTGGTCGCGGCCGGTGCGCACTTCGCCGCGCTGGCCAGGGACGACGTCACGTTCTACACCGCGCCGATCAAGGCCCTGGTCTCGGAGAAGTTCTTCGACCTGTGCAAACTGTTCGGCACCGAGAACGTCGGCATGCTCACCGGCGACGCGTCGGTGAACCCGGACGCGCCGGTGATCTGCTGCACCGCGGAGGTGCTGGCCTCCATCGCCCTGCGCGACGGCCGGGACGCGGACGTCGGCCAGGTGGTGATGGACGAGTTCCACTTCTACGCCGAGCCGGATCGCGGGTGGGCCTGGCAGATCCCGCTGCTGGAGCTGCCGCAGGCGCAGTTCCTGCTGATGTCGGCCACGCTCGGTGACGTCACCCGCTTCGAGGAGGACCTGACCCGCCGCACCGGGCGGCCCACCGCGGTCGTCCGCTCGGCGACCCGGCCGGTGCCGCTGTCGTACGAGTACCGGACGACACCGCTGACCGAGACGCTCACCGAGCTGCTGGACACCCGCCAGTCCCCCGTCTACATCGTGCACTTCACGCAGGCCGCCGCGGTGGAGCGCGCGCAGGCGCTGATGAGCATCAACATGTGCACGCGGGCCGAGAAGGACGCCATCGCCGAGCTCATCGGCAACTTCCGGTTCACCACCGCCTTCGGCCGTAATCTGTCGCGGTTCGTCCGGCACGGCATCGGCGTGCACCACGCGGGGATGCTGCCGAAGTACCGCCGGCTGGTGGAGAAGCTCGCCCAGGCCGGTCTGCTGAAGGTGATCTGCGGAACCGACACCCTGGGCGTGGGCGTCAACGTGCCCATCCGGACCGTGCTGTTCACCGCGCTGACCAAGTACGACGGGCAGCGGGTGCGGGTGCTGCGGGCGCGGGAGTTCCACCAGATCGCGGGCCGGGCCGGGCGCGCCGGGTTCGACACCGCCGGGTTCGTGGTGGCGCAGGCCCCGGAGCACGTCATCGAGAACGAGAAGGCGCTGGCCAAGGCGGGTGACGATCCGAAGAAGCGCCGCAAGGTGGTCCGCAAGAAGGCGCCCGAGGGGTTCGTCAACTGGTCGGAGAACACCTTCGAGAAGCTGATCGCCTCCGATCCGGAGCCGCTGACCTCGCGGTTCCGCGTGACCCACGCGATGCTGCTGTCGGTGATCGCCCGCCCGGGGAACGCTTTCGAGGCCATGCGCCGGCTGCTGGAGGACAACCACGAGGACCGGCGGTCCCAGCTGCGGCACATCCGCCGCGCCATCGCCATCTACCGCTCGCTGCTCGACGGCGGCGTGGTGGAACGGCTCGACGAGCCGGACGCCGAGGGCCGGATCGTCCGGCTGACCGTCGACCTGCAGCAGGACTTCGCGCTCAACCAGCCGCTGTCGACGTTCGCCCTGGCCGCCTTCGACCTGCTGGACCCCGACTCCCCGTCCTACGCGCTGGACATGGTGTCGGTCGTGGAGTCCACGCTGGACGACCCGCGGCAGATCCTCGCCGCCCAGCAGAACCGGGCGCGCGGCGACGCGGTGGCCGCGATGAAGGCCGACGGGGTGGAGTACGAGGAGCGCATGGAACGGCTCCAGGACATCGCCTACCCCAAGCCCCTGGAGGAGCTGCTGATGCACGCCTACGGCGTGTACCGCAAGAGCCATCCGTGGGTCGGCGACCATCCGCTGTCGCCGAAGTCCGTGGTCCGGGACATGTACGAACGCGCCATGACCTTCTCGGAGTTCGTCTCCTACTACGAGCTGGCCCGCACCGAGGGGATCGTGCTGCGCTACCTGGCGAGCGCGTACAAGGCTCTGGAGCACACCGTGCCGGACGACCTGAAGTCCGAGGACTTCCAGGACCTGACGGCCTGGCTCGGCGAGCTGGTCCGGCAGGTCGACTCCAGCCTGCTCGACGAGTGGGAGCAGCTCGCCAACCCCGAGGAGGAGAGCGCGGAGGAGGCCGCCGAGCGGGCCGACCAGGTCAAGCCGGTCACCGCCAACGCCCGCGCCTTCCGGGTGCTGGTGCGCAACGCGCTGTTCCGCCGGGTCGAGCTGGCCGCGCTGGAGAAGTTCGACGAGCTCGGCGAACTCGACGCGGAGGCCGGCTGGGACGCGGACGCCTGGGCGGACGCCATGGACGCCTACTGGGACGAGTACGACGACCTCGGCACCGGCCCGGACGCGCGCGGCCCGAAGCTGCTCCGGATCGAGGAGCAGCCGCAGCACGGCCTGTGGCGGGTCCGGCAGACCTTCGACGACCCCGCCGGCGATCATGGCTGGGGCATTTCCGCCGAGGTCGACCTGGCGGCGTCCGACGAGGAGGGCCGCGCGGTGATCCGGCTGACGGACGTGGGCGAGCTCTGAGCCCTGAGGCCCGGGCCGTGTGGCGGCGCACCCTGCACGCCGCGGCCCGGGCCGGCCGGCGGGGAACTCGGGGCCTCCCGGTCCGGGCCGCCCGGCGGCCGCCGCCCCAGCGCCTCGGCCAGCGCCACCAGCCCCGCCGCGATCTCGTCCGGCGCGTCGGCCGTCGTACTGGTTGACGTACCAGCGCACCGGGCGCACACAGCCCGCTCTGGCCAGGCGGACGAACCGGTCCCGGCTGATGCCCATGACGTCCGCGGCGCCGCCACTGCTCACCAGCCGTAGCCGCTCCAGCAGGGTGTCCGGACATCCCTCCGCCGCGTGCAGCCGGTCCAGTTCGGCCCGTGGCACCTTCCACACGCCCGGCCCGCACACGACCGTGCGCACCTCGCCCACCTGCAGGGCGACTTCGAACTCGTCATAATCGAGGGCCAGTTCGTCCCGAGCCTGACTCAGGGAGACCAGCTCCCCCGCGTCAGCCGGCAGCCCGGCGGACTGCCCCCGCGACGTCCCGCGCCTCTTCACTGTCCTCATGACCGTCACTCCCCCGCGCTCTGTTCATCACTGACAGTGACGAATCTAGCGCGGTCGGGCGACAGCCGTCGGAAGCCCTGTGGATAACCCGGACGAGCGGGAAGCGCCCGGCCCCTACCCGCGCGGCGGCACGCCGAGGTGCTCGCCGACCTGGTGCACGAGGCGGGTCATCTCATAGGCGACCTGGCCGATGTCGGCCTCCATGCCACTCAGCACCGACAGGCAACTGCCGTTCCCCGCCGCGGTGACGAAGAGGAAGCCCTCGTCGAACTCGACCATCGTCTGCCGGACGCCGCCGGTCCCGAACTGCCGCCCCGCGCCCTTGGCGAGGCTGTGGAACCCGGACGAGACGGCGGCCAGGTGCTCGGCCGTCGCACGGTCGAGCTCGCCGCTCGCTCCGGTGACCAGCCCGTCGCTCGACAGCACCAGAGCGTGCTGCACGTGCGGCACCCGCTGCGTCAGATCGTCGAGCAGCCACGCGAGCCCGTTCCCCACCGTCATCCCCTACCTCCGCCCTCCGCTGCGGTAGGCAGCCTCTTACCTCCGGCGCGCCACGGCAACCCCCTCTCGGGACGACGCGGCCCCGCGCATGCCCCGCACCGCCGCTCGCCGACGGTTTTCGGCCGCCGTGCGGGGTGCCGGGCCAACGTCCGCGACTCGGATCGCCGGCATGCGACCATGACGCATGGCCAGGACACAGCGCGATCGGCAGCAGACCAGGGAGTTCTTCGCCGCCAGGGCGGTCGGCTGGGAGACGCGATATCCGGACGACACGCCCGTCTACGCGGCGGCGGTCGGCGAACTGGGCCTCCGCCCGGGCGACCGCGCCCTGGACGCGGGCTGCGGGACGGCCCGGGCGCTGCCGCAACTGCGCGCGGCGGTGGGCCCGTCGGGCACCGTCGTCGGCGTGGACGTGACCCCCGAGATGCTGCGTGAGGCGACGGCGCTGGGCCGCGCCGCGGACGGCGCCCTGCTGGAGGCCGACAGCGAGCAACTGCCAATGCGCGACGGCGCCTTCGACGCCGTGTTCGCCGCCGGCCTGGTCAACCACCTCACCGATCCGTCGGCGGGCCTGCGCGAACTCGCCCGGGTGACGCGGGCCGGCGGCCGGCTCGCGCTGTTCCATCCGCTCGGACGAGCCGCGCTGGCCGCCCGACGCGGCCACACCCTGGAGCCCGACGACGTCAGGGCTCAGCCGCGGATCGGCCGGATCCTGGACGCCACCGGCTGGGAACTGGGCCTCTTCGACGACTCCGACGCGCGCTACCTGGCGGTGGCGGTCAGGCGGCGCTGACCGCCACCGCGCCCACCCGGGCGTAGGCGGCCGGGGCGTCGAGCACGAGGCAGTGCCCCGCACCCGGCACGATCACCGCCTCTCCGCCTGGCCACCCACCGCCCGCCGCCCGCCGCCCGCCGCCCGCCGCCAACAGGCTCGTCCCGTCGCACCCCAGCGGTTCTCGTCGCGCTTCCACGACGGCGACCGGGCGCTGCGCGCCCATGACCTGGACGCCCCCTTCCGGCAGGGCATCCTCGTCGTCACCCGCGCCACCAGAGCGGCCGAACTCCATTGGCTGCGCGGGACGTTGCCGGCGCTCGGCGCGCAGTCCCCGGCCACAGGCCACGGCGCCCCGCGGACGGCCCCTCGTCGGTGAGGCTTCATGGAGACCGCGTGCAGGTGCGGTGAAGGCAGGCCCGGGCGGATTCCGGCGCTCCGCAGACTCTCGACGTGACGGTTACCCGCTGGTTAAGGTGCGCGGACCGGGACGACAGGGAGACGACGGATGGCCGCGGCCGAGACACCAGAGGACGACGTACTCGCACGCGACGGCGCGACCGGCGTCGCGGTCGGTGGCGCCTTGGACGCCGCGGTCGGTGAGGCGATCGACGACGACGCGCTGCTCGTGCTGACCGCCGCGCTGCTGACGCCCGGCCAGTACCCCGGTGTGCTCGGTGACGACTACCCCTCCGCGTGCGCCGGGCTCGGCCTGGAACCGGTCGAGGACGGCTACGGGCTGGTCTTCGGCCAGGACGGCACCGGCGCGCGCTGGACGGTGGCGACCACCGACGCCTGGATGGTGGCCTGTGCGCTGGCCGCGTGGGACTGCGGCCTGGAGTACGACCTGTCTCCCGACGAGAGCAGCATGATCGCGTCACTGCCGGGCTGGCCGGTGCCCGTCGCCGTGTCGGTGCCCGGCATCCCCGCGCCCTTCGACCCCGACGAGGAGACCGCCGGCGGTCCCGCACTGACCCCTCCCGACCCCGCCCAATGGGGGCCGGCGCAACGCCGGCTCGGCGCCGACGAGATCGCGATCCACTGGCGCGAGTGGCGCGACCAGTTCGACGCGGCCGGCGACGAGGAGGCCGCGGACGCTCCCGCGGACACGGCGGCGCCGGACCAGCAGGCGGCTGCCTCCGAGGAGGACCCCGCGCGGGAGCAGCCGGGCCCGGGCGGTGCGGCCGATCCCGGCGGGACGGCCGGCCGGAGCGCGGAAACCGGCCGAAGCACGGAGACCGGCGGGAGTACCGCGGAGTCCGACGAAAGCACCGCGGAGTCCGGCGGCGGGGACGACGCCGGAACGGCCCGCGAGGACGATGCCGTACCGGCCGCGCAGGGACCCGTCTCGCACTCCGGAGTGCGGCGCGTCCTGGAGGCGGCGGAGGCCTATGTGCGCACTCCCCCGCCGCCCGGGCGGGTCCGGCTCGCCTACGGGTCGGTCCGGGCCGACGGGCCCGGCTGGAGTCTGGTGGGCCGGGCCGACGACATGGCGTTCGCGCTGCTCGACGACGTGCCCGGCGAGATCCTGCCGATCGGGCGCGGCCCCTCGCTCCCGGTGCTGATGGAGGCCCTGGGCAGGCTGGCCTCCGCGCCGGCCACGGCGGCGGCGTCTTCCTGAGCCCGGGCCCTGGGCCGCGCCCTCACCCGGCGCGCCGGTCCGCCGCCACCGCGTCCGCCACCTTGCGGGCCGCGACGAGCACCGGATCCCAGACGGGCGAGAACGGCGGCGCGTAGCCGAGGTCCAGGTCGACCATCTGCTCCACCGTCATGCCGGCCGTGAGGGCGACCGCGCCGATGTCCACGCGTTTGGCGGCGCCCTCCCTGCCGACGATCTGCAGGCCCAGCAGCCGCCCGGAGTTCCGTTCGGCGATGGCCTTGACCGTCATCAGCCCGGCGTCGGGGTAGTAGCCGGCCCGGCTGGTGGACTCCACCGTGGCGGTGACGAAGCGCAGTCCGGCCGCCCGGGCCTGGGACTCCTTGAGGCCGGTCCTGGCGATCTCCACCGCGCAGACCTTGCTCACCGCCGTGCCCACGATCCCCGGGAAGGTGGCGTAGCCGCCGCCGATGTTGGTGCCGATGATCCGCCCCTGCTTGTTGGCGTGGGTGCCCAGCGGCACGTGCTGCTCGGTCCTGGAGACGAGGTTGAGCACCTCCACGCAGTCCCCGCCGGCCCAGACGCGGTCGGTGCCGCGGACCCGCATGGCGCGGTCGGTGAGCAGGCCGCCGTAGGCGCCGAGCGGCAGTCCCGCGGCGCGGGCGAGCTCGGTGTTCGGGCGGACGCCGAGGCCCAGCACCACGATGTCGGCGGGATGTTCGGCCTCGTCGGTGACGACGGCGCGGGCGCGGCCGTCGGGGCCGGTGAGCACCTCGCGGACGGCGGCGCCCGAGGCGATCCGCACCCCGAGCTGTTCCATCTCCTTCCGCACCAGGCGGCCCATGTCGGGGTCCAGGGTGTTCATCGGCTGGTCGTTGCGGTCGACGAGGGTGACCTCCAGACCGTGGAGCAGCATCGCCTCGGCCATCTCGACGCCGATGTAGCCGCCGCCGACCACGACGGCGCGGCGGACGTCGCCGCGGTCGAGCGCGGCCAGGGCCGCCTCCCCGTCGTCGAGGGTCTGGACGCCGTAGACGCCCGGGGCGTCGATGCCGGGGATCGGGGGCCGGATCGGCACCGCGCCGGTGCCGATCACCAGATGGTCGTACGAGGTCCACTCCTCGCGGCCGTCGGCTCCCCGGCTGCGCACCCGGCCCCGGTCCGGGTCGATCTCCGTCACCTCGGTGCCCAGCCTGAGGTCGATCCCGCGGGCGCGGTGCTCGTCGGCGGTCCGGGCGATCAGGGCCTCGGGGCCGGAGACGGTGCCGCCGATCCAGTACGGGATGCCGCAGGCGGAGAAGGAGGTGTGGCGGCCGCGCTCGAAGGCGACGATCTCCAGGTCCTCGGCGGGCCTGCGGCGGCGGGCCTGTGAGGCGGCCGTCATGCCGGCCGCGTCGCCACCGATGACCACCAGACGTTCCGTCATGTCCCGCGGCTCCCCTTCGTGTGCTGGTCGGCTTGCGGTCCGTGGTCCGGTCGGCGCGCTGCGGGGCCCGCGGTGGACAACGTCCCCGACCGCACTCTACGTGCGCGACCGCGGCCCGCCCTGTCACACCTCGTCAGACCGTCCCGGGCCACCGGCCCGGTCTCGGCGGTCGGTACGTGAACGTGCCCGCGATGCACGGGCGTTGGATCCGTTGCCGGCGAGGAGCCGGCTTCCCGGAAAGGCTCCTCGCGAAAGGCTGCTCGCGTCCACCCTGCCCGTCACGCATGGGTGGGCGCGAGCAGGTCTGGGTGCTGGCGCCGGGCCGCCTCGGGGTGTGCTCGCAGCCACCCCTTGAGGGCGTTGCGGCCGTACTCCGCGTACAGCGGGTTGCCCTCGTCCTCGCTGATCCCGGGCGCGTCGGAGGCGTACGGGAAGTCCAGCGGGACGACCCGGCCGTCCAGCCGCGGGTTGTAGAAGAACGGCACGGAGAACCGCTGCCGGGCGCCCGGCGGCGACACCACCTTGTGGTTGGTCGCCTTGAGGTAGCCGTTGGTGGCGACCTCCAGCAGTTCGCCGAGATTGACCACGAACGCGCCCTTCATCGGCGGCACTTCGTGGAAGAGTCCGTCCGCGCGCTGCACCTGGAGCCCGCCGACGGAGTCCTGCAGCAGCAGGGTGAGGAAGCCGTAGTCCTTGTGCGCGCCGACGCCCTGGCCGGCGCCCGCCGCCCCGTCCGGCGCGCTGCCCGGGTAGCGGACCAGCTTGAGTTGGAGGTGCGGGGCCGGGGCGAAGATGTCGTCGTAGAAGCCGGGGTCGGCGCCGATCGCGGCGAGCAGTTCGCGCAGCAGCAGCCGGGAGACGCGGCTGAGCCGGTCCATCCAGTCCAGGGCCGCGGTGCGCAGCGACGGCAGGGCCGGCGGCCACCGGTTGGGGCCCTGCAGCCACCAGTAGGCGGGCTCACCGGGTCCCGGTACGCGCGCGGGCCGTTCCGCGCCGATGTCGAGCTGGTCGCGCCAGTCGCGGCGGCCCTGGGTGTGCTCGTCCCCGGTGCGGGTGTAGCCGCGGAAGTGCGGCGAGTCGAGGTTGGACAGTGCGGAGCGGTCCGCTTCCGGAAGCGCGAAGAAGTCCCTGACCTGTGTCATCAGCGCGTAGGTCTGCTCGGCGGTGACGCCGTGGCCGACGAGCTGGAAGAAGCCGGTCTCGTGGGCGGCGGTGTGCAGGCGATCACGCAGGGCCCGCCGGACCTCGGAGGTGCAGCCGTCGGCCGCCGCGGAGAGGTCGATCACGGGAAGTTGCTGGGCACCTGACATGGCTCGGTTGAAGGTCCCGGAAGTCCCGGAGGTGCCGAATGTCCGAGAGGCCCCCGAGACCCTCTACGGCCAGCGTACGTCCGCCCGGGCCGCCACGCGCGCGGCCCGGACGGAACCCGTCATGCCCCGGTGTGCCGCTCCGCGGCGAGCCGGGCGCGGGCCTCCATCAGCGCGAAGCCCAGCAGGTTCAGGCCGCGCCAGGCCGCGGGGTCCTCGGCCCGCGGGTCGTCGGCGGCCAGCCCGATGCCCCACACCCGGTCCAGCGGGCTGGCCTCGACCAGCACGCGCCGGCCGGTGCCGAGCAGGAAGTCCCGCAGGTCGGGGTGCTGCCCGAACTTGTGCACGCTGCCCTCGGTGACCAGCGCGAACCGTTCGCGCCGCCACACCTCGTCGTCGAAGCCGCGGACCGAGCGGCCCACGTCCTTGGCCGTCTTGGGGTGTCCGGCGGTGAGGGCGCGCCGCTCGGCCTCGGCGTCACCGAACAGCCGGGCCTTGCCGGCCATCATCCAGTGCTCGGCGGTGGCGTAGGTGACGCCGTCGACCGAGAACGGCGACGGCCACCACTGGCTCAGGCAGCCGGGTCCCGCGGAGCCGTCGCGCTGCGGCCGGTGCCCCCAGAAGTGCAGGTACTTCACACGGCCGCCGGTCGCGGTGCGGGCGACGAGACCGGCCACGCTGCGGATGGCCTCGGCTGGTTCTGCGGTTGCCGACACGGGGGCTTCGGTCCCTTTCTCTGGCGCCTGCCGCGCGGGCTCAGACGGTCTCCAGCGGGCGGTGGGGCGCGGCGGGCAGTTCGACGGCCACGGTGTCGTCCGGGCGGACCTCGCCGCCCCGCACGACGACGCTCATGATCCCGCACCGGCGGACGATGTCGCCGTGCTCGTCCCGACCGACGACCCGCTTGAGCAGGCCGTCGCGGAACCGGTCGATCTGCAGGCAGGGGTTGCGCAGGCCGGTGACCTCCACGACGGCCTCGGGGCCCAGACGCAGCCGCGTCCCCACCGGCAGGGCCAGCAGGTCGATGCCGCGGGTGGTGACGTTCTCCCCCAGGTCGCCGGGGGCGATGGTGTAGCCGGCCGGACGGAGCTCGTCGAACAGCTCGGCGTGGATGAGGTGGACCTGGCGCAGATTGGGCCGGGTGGGGTCCTGGGCGATGCGGGAGAGGTGCTGGACGGTGACGCCGAGGTGCGCGTCACCCTCGACACCGAGGCCGGCGAGCAGCCGGATGGTGTCCTGGTTGATCTTGCTGAACCGGTGTGTGGTGTCGCGGCTGACCGCGACCACCGTGCCGCTGTTCATCGGAAACGTCGTCCCCTCGATCGGATGCCCTGACCCGATGACTCAGCCTATCCGGGGACGTCGCTGGTCAGCGACCGATTTGCCGCCGGCTCACCCGGCGCAGCCGGCGCCGCTGGGAGGAGTCGAGGGTCAGATAGGCCGCGGTCGGGACTCCGATGATGATCAGGAAGGTGACCCACCAGGGGACCCAGATGAGCAGGATCAGTCCGATCGCCACGCCGCCGACGATGAGCTTCGTTCTGTTCGACATGCCCCGCCTCCCGTTCACGGCGGCCTGCGCCGCGCCCTCACCGTACTACCAGTGGAACGCGGCGCAGGCCACCCCGGTTCCCGGCCTCAGCCCAGCTCGGCCGCCGGGGTGAGGTGCGGGGCGGGGGCGGCGGGCCGCAGCGCGGGGGTGCGCTGCTGGGCCGCGGCGCCCGGCCGGGTCGCCAGGGCCCCGGCGCCGCCGACCAGCGGCAGGTCCAGCTCCGAGTGCGACAGGTCCACCGTCACGGTGGGCGTGGTGGAGGCGGGCAGGATCAGCCCGTTGTCGGTGCCGGCGACGATGAGCGCGAGCCGGTGCCCGGCCGGCACCACGTGGTCGGTGGCGGCGAGCTGGATGGTCATCGTGTAGGGCTTGCCGGGGGTGAGGGCCACCCCGTGGGCGAGGGACCGGTAGTGGCCCAGGTCGGCCCAGCCGCGGCTGAAGACGGTGTGGTCGACGGTCTCGGTGTCGGCGGCGGTGTCGAGGTAGCACGCGCTGTCGCCGGGCGTGCTCTCGCCGTAGCAGGAGCGGGTGGACAGGGTCGTGATGCCCTCGCCGCCGCCCAGGAAGTCACGGATCGTCGCCGGGCCGAGGTCGACCAGGACGGCCGACAGGTGGGCGCTGGACGTGGACGGGGTGGCGGTGACCGTGACCGTTCCGCCGCCGGAGATCCGCAGGTCCTTGGCGAGCACGCCGGTGGTGAAGACCGTCTTGGCCGGGGTGGCGGTGTCGGCCGCGGCGGCCCAGTCCTCCTCCCACAGGTTCGGGTCGTCGGTGAACGACTCGGTGCCGGCCGTGCGGCCCCTGCCGAGCGTGCCGAGGCCGTTGACCCCGGTGGCGCCGAGGCTCAGCGCGCTGGTGCGGGTGCCAGGGGCGGGCCACACGCGGTCGGTGGTCCACTGGTCGACGCCGCGCTCGATGTCGGCCATGGGCTCGCGCTGGATGCCGTTGTCGACGCCGAGCAGGTAGTGGTCGAACCACCGCTGCAGGGTGGGCACCCAGGCGGAGCGCCGGTAGTCGAACGGGTCCACGTGGCCGGTCTGGGACAGCCACACCTTGCGTTCCACCCCGTGCTGCGCGATGGCGGTCCACCACTGGCCGAAGTGCTTGGTGCGCACGTTGAGGTCCTGCATGCCCTGCACGGCGAAGACGCTGGCCTTCACCTTGCCGGCGTCCTTGACGTAGTCGCGGTCGGTCCAGAACGGCGTCCAGTCGCCGGAGCGCGGCGAGCCGGCGATGATCTTCTGCTGCTCGGCGGCGCAGGAGGCGTGCGCGCTGTCGCTCTCCACGTAGTCCGACAG
>NZ_JAINZZ010000086.1 GCF_019890725.1 Actinacidiphila acidipaludis | reverse complement strand
GCCCGGGTCCCCCGATTTAAATCGGGGGACCCGGGCTTTTTTGCGTTGTACCGTCGGTCCATGCGGTACGAGATACGGCCGGTGGAGCCGGCCGAGTGGCGGGAGAGCCGGACCCTGCGCCTGGCCGCGCTCCAGGACCCGGCGGCGCCCTTCGCCTTCGCACGGACACACGCCGAGGAGTCGGCCATGACCGACGAGGAATGGCGCCGGCGGGCGTCGGGTGACGGAGCTCAGCAGTTCGTCGCGGTCCGCGGCGACGGGACCGGCCCTGACGCGTGGGTGGGCATGGCGGTCGTCGTGATCGAACGCCCCGACTACCTCAGTGTCAACGCGGTCTATGTCGTCCCGGCTGTCCGCGGCACCGGCGTGGCCGAGAAGCTCTTCGCCGCGGCGATCGCCTGGACCTGGGACCGCGCCGACCGTCTCCACCTCTGGGTGCACGAGAAGAATTCCCGTGCCCAGGCGTTCTACCGGCGGCTCGGCTTCGTCCCGACCGGCGAGTCGATGGCGTCCCCGCTGGACCCGGGCATGACGGAGTTCGAGTGGGCGCTGACGAGGGGCGCTCGACCGCCGGTCTCCTGAGCCGTCACCGCTCCGGCCTCGTGTCCGGCGTCGTGCGCCTGGACGGCCGGCACACGTCCCGGCCGGCGGGGCAGCAGCACTCCCGCGGCCGCCCCGGCCAGCGCCAGCCCGGCGATGACACCCATCGCTGTGCGGAACCCGTCGCTGAAAGCCGTCGAGGAGAGATACGACCCCGTGGCCGCGAAGGCCGCGCCTGGGACGGCGACGCCGAACGCGCCGCCGAGCTGCCGCGTCGTGCTGTAGGCCCCGGACGCCGTGCCGATGTCCGCGGGCGCACTCGTGCTGATCACCGCCTTGGTCACCGCGGGAATGGCGAGGGAGAAGCCGATCCCGCTCACGATCATCGGGGCGACGAGGGACGCGTACGAGGCGTGCGCGGTGGCGACCAGGGCGATCCATCCCATGCCCGCCGTCTGGAGGACCATGCCGACGGCGACCAGCGGTCGCTCGCCGACACGGTCGGCGAGCGCGCCGGCCCGCGGGGCGACGAGGAACGGTGCGACGCCCCACGGCAGCATCCGCACCCCGGCCGCCAACGGACCGTGCGACTGGGCGACTTGCGGTACTGGGTCATGAAGACGACGGCCCCGGTCATCGAGGCGTTGAGCAGCAGGACGACCGCGTTGCCGGCCGAGAACGCTCGCGAGCGGAACAGCCGCAGCGGCAGCATGGGCGTTCGCGCCCGCCCCTCCCGGCGGAGGAAGAGGGCGGCGAACACCGCGCCGGCCGTGAGCGTCCCGACGACCTCGGCGCTGCCCCAGCCGGCCGCGTCGGCCCGGACCAGCCCCCAGACCAGCCCGACGGCACCGAGCGAGAACAGCAGCAGTCCCGGCAGGTCCAGGCCGGTGCGCTGCCCGAAGGCCTCGTCGACGCGGCGCAGCACGAACGGGATCGCGCTGAGGCCCAGCGGGACGTTGAGCCAGAAGATCCACTGCCAGCTGAGGCCCTGGGTGAGTGCCCCGCCGAGGATCGGCCCGAGCAGCGCCGCCAGCCCGGTCACGCTGCCGTAGATGCCGAGGGCCCAGCCGCGTCGCTCGGGCGGGAACGCGCCGTTGAGCAGGCCGAGCGCGACGGGGATGATGGTCGCCGCCCCGGCTCCCTGCACCGCCCGGGCGGCGATGAGCGTCGTGGCGTCGGGCGCCAGCGCGCAGCCGGCGGAGGCGAGCGAGAACAGGGCCAGGCCGGCCGCGAACAGCCGGCGCCGCCCGAAGCGGTCGCCGAGGGAGGCGCCGGTCATCAGCAGGACCGCGAAGCTGAGCGTGTAGGCGTTGACCGTCCACTCCAGGTCGGCCATCGACGCGTGCAGGTCGCGTTGGATCGCGGTGAGCGCGGTGGCGACGACGAGCATGTCGAGGATGACCACGAAGGAGCCGAGGGAGGTCAGCGCGAGGACCCAACGCTGTTGCGCCGTGGGGAACCACTGCGCCTGCGCGCCGGCCGACCCCCCGGCCCCCGGGCCCGGGCGATGACGTGGCGGTTGAAGATGACGTGCCGGTCGAAGGGAACCCGCGCCCCTGCCGGTGGTGTTCATGGAGACCTCCCGAGCCCGCCGTGGGCGCGCTGTCGTCGTCGTGTCCTGCCGTCCTTCGTAGGGACACCGGACGGGGGCGGAATCGGGCGCTCGGCGCTGGGCGGAATCGGGCGCTCGGCGCCGGAAGGGCGGAAGGACCGATCCGGGCGGCGCGGGACCGAACACTTTCGGGCGCGGGAGGTGTCTCAACCAGTGCGAGACGGTGTGGTCCGGCCCCGAGCAGGGCAGCGTGACCCGAGAGCCCAGGCAAGGAGCCCCGGCATGGATGCGACCGAGGACCAGGAGACGCTGGCACTGGCCCGTTCGGGGGACGGCGAGGCGTTCCGGCGGCTCACCGACCCCTACCGGCACGAGCTCCAGGTGCACTGCTACCGCATCCTCGGCTCGGTGCAGGACGCCGAGGACCTGCTGCAGGAGACGCTGCTGGCGGCCTGGCGGGGGCTCGCCGGGTTCGAGGGCCGGGCGTCGGTGCGTTCGTGGCTGTACCGGATCGCGACCAACCGCTGCCTGAACGCCCTGCGGGACAGTGCCCGCAGGCCCCAGGACCGGGTAGCCCCGCCTGTGGAGGTCCCGTTGCCAGAACCGACCCGACGGCGCGGCGAACCGACGTGGCTGGAGCCGTACCCGGATGTGCTGCTGGAGGAGCTGCCGGACCGGACGCCCGGTCCTGAGGCACGGTACGAGATGCGTGAGTCCGTCTCGCTGGCGTTCCTGGTGGCGTTGCAGCAACTGCCGCCGCGGCAGCGGGCGGTGCTGGTGCTGCGGGATGTGCTGGGGTTCCGGGCCGCGGAGGTCGCGGACATGCTGGACTCCACCGAGACCGCGGTCGCCAGCGCGCTGCGGCGGGCCCGGGTCACCCTGGCGGCGGAGATGCCGGAGGCCGACAGGGACCGGGCGCCGCTGCCGGACTCGCCGGTGGAGCGGCGGATCGTCGAGGAGTTCGCGCGGGCCTTCGAACGCGGCGACGTGGACGCGGTGCTGGACCTGCTGACGGACGACGTATGGCTGACGATGCCGCCGCTGCCGCTGGAGTACCAGGGCCATGCGGCGGTCGGGCACTTCCTGTCCACGATCGCGCTGCGGGACCGGCGCCGTTATGTGCTGGTGCCGACGCGGGCGAACGGCCAGCCGGCGTTCGGGGCCTATCTGCGGGATCCGCGGACCCCGATCCTGCACGCCCACGGGGTGCTGGTGCTGACGCTGCGGGGGGAGCGGGTGGCGGCGATGACCCGCTTCGTCGACACCGGCGTGCTCTCCCGCTTCGGCCTGCCCCGGTCCCTCCGCCGCGGCGACGTGCGGCCCTGGGGATGACGGGCGGCCCCGAGAGACGACAGGCGGTCCTGGGGGATGACCGGCCGGCCGGACCGAGGCTAGGGAGTGCGGCGGACCGCCGGCTGGGGGAGCGCCCGCATGTCCGCCATCACGTTGCGGACGGCGGCGACCAGTTGGGACCGGTACTGGCCGGGGACCTGCGGCGTGGGCCGGGCGCTGCCGTCGGGGTGGGGCGTGACGTCCGTGGGCGCCGCGTGGACGGAGAAGGCGAGGCTGATCACCGCCCCGCCGTCGAGCACGTCGAGTTGGAGCGTGTCGGGTTCGACGTCCATCAGGTAGGCCTCGTCGCCGAGGCCGGGCACGGTCTCGACCTTGCTGACCGACGGCAGGGCGGTCCGGTGCCGGTCGTCGAACTCCGGCCGCGGATCGGTCTTCTTGTGCAGTTCGATCGACAGCGCGGCGCTGTAGGCGTAGGGCGTGCCGCCGTGCGCGCGGCCGAGGTTCTCGGCTGAGCACTCGGTCGAGTCCAGCGCGCTGCCCCACAGGGTGTCGGAGGGGTCGGCGGAGAAGGCGCGTCCCGGCGTGGCGTCGAACAGCGGCTTGAGGTCGTGCCCCGCGCAGGGGGCGGCCGTCATGTGGTAACCGCGCAGGTCCGGCGTGCCGCGGGCCGGGTCCCAGGCGGCGACCCCGGCGGACCACACGGCGGACGCGGCCACCGCGCCGCCCAGGGCCCAGACCCAGTGCCGGGGCGGGCGCCGTCGAGGAACCGGATCGGGACCGGAGCCGGCGACCAGGTCGCCGGCGGGCGGGACCTCCCCGGTGACATGCCGGGGCGCGGGGGTACGGCCGGTGGCGTCACGCGGGGGAGCGGGCGCGGGCGCCCAGGCGACCCCGCCCGTCAGCTCCGGTTCGGATATCACGCTGCTCCCCCCGCTGGTCGGGCGCACCCTGCGCGTCGGGTCAGTATGCGTGTTCGAGCCCGGCGCGGGAAGAGGCGTCAGGGAGTGAGAGCCCGCCCCGGGACGCGGCGGCCGCGGCTCAGGCGATCCGCGCCAGATCTCCCGCCCGCACCGCGCCGAGCAGCGGTTCGCCGCGCAGCCAGCGTTCGACCTCGTCCACCGCGTAGGCGCCCAGGCGCCGCACCTCGGTGCCCTGGCAGCCGGCGATGTGCGGGGTGAGCAGGACGTTGGGGAGGCGGTGCAGGGGGTGCCCGGCCGGCAGCGGCTCGGGTTCGGTGACGTCGAGGTAGGCGTCGAGCCGGCCGGCGGCGCACTCGCGGGTGAGCGCCTCGGTGTCCACGAGCCGGCCGCGGGCGGTGTTGATGACGGCGGCGCCGTCGTGCAGGAGGCCGAGCCGGCGCGCGTCGACGAGGTGGTGGGTCTCGGGCAGGTCGGGAGCGTGCACGGTGACGATGTCGCTGCGGCGGAACAGCTCGTCGGGGGTGACGAGTTCGACGCCGAGCCGGTCGGCCTCGGCCCGGGACACGTAGGGGTCGGCGAGCAGCACGCGGAAGCCGGCGGGGGCGGCGGCGAGGCGGGCGACGACCCCGCGGCCGATCCGGGAGGCGCCGATGACGCCGACCGTCGCGCCGTCGGCACCGTGCCGCCCGGCGAAGTCGGGGACGTGGCCATGGCCGTAGGCGGCGGCGGCCCCCAGGGTGCGGCGGGCCGCGAGCCAGACGGTGGCCAGGGTGAACTCGATGACCGGGGCCGCGTTGGCGTCGGCCGCGGAGGACACGGCGATGCCGCGGTCCCAGACCTCGGGCCGGACATGGCCCTTGACGCTGCCGGCGGCGTGGATGACGGCGGCGAGCTTCGGGGCCCGGTCCAGGGCGGCGGCGTCGATGAGCGGGCTGCCCCAGCCGGTGAGCAGGACGTCGGCCGAGGCGAGTGCGGCGGGGGCGTCGTCCCAGCGGGTGAGCACGGCCGGGTGGACGTCCGCGAGGGCGTCGAGCCGGGTGCGCAGCGGTGCGGGAAGGACCAGGTCCAGGATGTCCGGGCGCATCGCCAGCACCAGCTTCGGACGCTCCGCCATGTCTGCCCCTTACATCTCTGCGCGTAATCGGTTACATCCTCGCGAGGAGACTAGGCCCGGGATCCCCGCACGTCAACGATGGGACTGGCGCGCAGGCCGGGCGTGGTCCCCGTGGATGCCGGGCTGAACCGGGGGTGCCCGCGGCGCACTTGTGGTGCGGGAGGGGTTGACCTGTCGTAGTAACCGGTTTAGTTTCCGTGCCACCTTGAGCGTCGAGGAGGACGCGATGGCGATTGCCGAACGGGACGCCACCGGCCGTACAGGCGCGGCCGGCGCGTCCGCAGACCCGAGATCCGCGGGCCGCGCCGCCCGCGGATCCCGTCGCAAACGGTTGCGCAGGGACGCGGTCCTGCTGCTGCTGGCGGCGCCGGGTGTGGCGTACTTCGTGGTGTTCCACTACGGCGCGATGGCGGGCAACGTCATCGCGTTCAAGGACTACGTGCCCTTCGACGGACTGTGGGCCAGCCAGTGGGTCGGGCTGTCGAACTTCCAGGCCGTCCTCGCCGACGACGCGTTCTGGCACGCCGTCGTCAACACCCTGTGGATAGCGCTGCTGCAGCTGGTCTTCTTCTTCCCGGTGCCGATCGCGCTGGCGATGCTGCTGCACAGCCTGACCCGGGACTCGGTGCGGCGCTTCGTGCAGTCCGTGGCCTACCTGCCGCACTTCCTGTCGTGGGTGATCGTCGTCGCGGTCTTCCAGCAGGTGCTCGGCGAGGCGGGGTTGCTCAACAACGTGCTCGGCGACGCGCATCTGCACACGGTGGACGTCATCGGCAACCCGGCCGCCTTCAAGCCCCTGGTGGTCGCGCAGGTGATCTGGAAGGACTGCGGCTGGGGAACGATCATCTTCCTCGCCGCCCTCGCCCAGGTCGACGAGCAGCAGTACGAGGCCGCCGCGATCGACGGCGCGGGCCCGTGGCGCCGGTTCTGGCACGTCACGCTGCCCTCGCTCCGGCCGATCATCGTGCTGCTGCTGATCATGCGGCTCGGCGACATCCTGTCGGTCGGCTTCGAGCAGATGCTGCTGCAGCGCGCGTCGGTCGGCCCGGACGCCGCCGAGATCATCGACACGCTCGTGTGGCAGCGCGGCCTGGTGCAGGGCGACTACGGATACGCCGCCGCGGCCGGGCTGTTCAAGGGCGTCGTGGGCGCCGTCCTGGTGTTCGCGGCCAACAAGGTGGCGCACCGGCTCGGGGAACAGGGGGTCTACGCATGAGCGCGGCGGGGGTGCGGCCGGCGTGGATGGAGAAGCCGCGGCCGCTGACGCAGGCGGCCAAGGGCGTTGCCCTGGCGGTGGTGGTCCTGCTGGTGCTGGTGCCGTTCCTGATCATCGTCTCGACGTCGTTCGCCTCCGACCGCGAGGTGATCGACGGCGGCGGCTGGGTGCTGTGGCCCCAGCACCCGACGCTGCGCGCCTACCGGGAGATCTTCGACGGCGGCATCGTCGGCCACGCGCTGTGGGTCAGCGCCGGGGTGACGCTCGTCGGCACCGCGGCGAGTCTGGCCTGCACGATCGGCCTGGCCTACGCGCTCAGCCGGCGGGACCTGTTCGGCGGGAAGCCGGTCCTGCTGCTGGTCCTGTTCACCTTCCTCTTCCCGCCCGGCATGATCCCCAGCTTCCTGCTGGTCAAGAGCATGCACCTGCTGAACAGCTACGCGTCCCTGATCGCGCCGTTCCTGCTCAACGTCTTCAACCTGGTGGTGCTGCGCGGCTTCTTCCAGTCGGTGCCGGAGGAGCTGCACGAGGCGGCGCGGCTGGACGGCGCGGGGGAGTGGCTGATCCTGCGGCGGATCGTGCTGCCGCTGTCCAAGGCGGCACTGGCTGTCGTCGGGCTGTTCTACTCCGTCAGCTACTGGAACGCCTGGTTCTACGCGTCGATCTACCTCGACAGCGACCACTGGCCGCTGCAGCAGGTGCTGCGCACCTACGTCATCGGCGGCGCGCAGCTCGCGGACACCGGCGCGGGCGACGCGAGCGCGGTGGCCGCGCCGCAGACGATCCAGATGGCGGTGCTGGTGGTGGCCACGGTCCCGATCCTCCTGGTCTACCCCTTCCTGCAGAAGTACTTCACCAAGGGCGTGCTGACCGGCGCCGTCAAGAGCTGAGCCGACACCCTCCCCAAGAAAGGACCCCCGTGAGTACCTCGTCGTTCTCGCGGCGTACCTTGCTGCGCTCGATCGCCGCAGGTGGCGCCGCCGTGGCCGCCCCGTCCCTGCTGACCGCCTGCTCGTCCCCGGCGGCCCGGCACGACGTCAGCAACGTGGGCAAGACCCTGGCGCCCTGGCCGTCCTACGTGCCGTTCTCCGGTCCCCCCGCCGACCTGCCCGGCACCGCCGACGGCATCCAGCCCGGCTACCTCACCTATCCCAAGAACCTGGTGAGCGCGGTCCACGACAAGCCCGGCACCGGCCAGACGATCAAGGTGATGACCATCACCTACGGCACGCCGCCCAAGCCCGCCTCGTCCAACAAGTTCTGGGCCGCGGTCAACGAGGCCCTGGGCGTCGACATCGAGTTCACCGTGGTGCCCGACTCCGACTACATGACGAAGATGGCGACGATGATGGCCGGCGACGACCTGCCGGACGTCATCAACCTCGGCGGCGGCCACACCCTGCCCCGCGAGGCCGAGTTCGTCGCCGCCAAGTGCGCGGACCTGTCCGCGTACGTGTCCGGCGACGCGATCAGGGCGTACCCGAACCTGGCGAACCTGCCCACCTACGCCTGGCAGGACATGGGCCGCATCGGCGGGAGGATCTACGGCGTGCCGGTGCAGCGCTCGGCCCCCGGTAACTGCCTGTGGATCAACAACGACGTGTTCACCGCCGCCGGGATGAAGGACGGCTGGACCTCCGACGACTTCATGGCCGTCGCCAAGGCCGCCACCCACGGCCGGAAGTACGGCCTCGGCTCGTCCCAGCCGCTGCTGTTCGGCACCGACGTGCACACCACCGCCTTCGGCGCCCCGCAGGAGTGGAAGGTCGACGGCGGGAAGTTCGTCAGCGCCTACACCACCGACGAGTACCGGGCCGGCATCGCGTTCATGCTCAAGCTGCGCCAGGCGGGGCTGTACCAGCCGAACGTGCTGGGCACCTCGACGGTCGACTGCAAGACGATGTTCTACAACGGCACCGTGGCCTCGATGCCCGACGGCTTCGGCGCGCTGACCACCAGCATCCCGAGCATCAAGGGCGCGTTCACCCTCGACGCCATGGTGCCCTACGCCCCGGCCGGCGGCGGGAAAGCGGGCATGGACCGCGCCCGCGGCATCTTCGGGTACACGGTGCTGAAGAAGGCCACGCCCGACCGGATCAAACTGATCCTGCGGGTGCTGGACTACCTGGCGGCGCCGTTCGGCACCAAGGAGTACGAGCTCACGCACTTCGGCGTCGAGGGAACCCACTTCACCCGTGACGGGCAGGGCTCGCCCATCCCCACCGCGCTGGGCCAGGTCGAGAACACCGTCAACCTGCCGATCAAGTACCTGTGCGACGCCCCGCAGGTGCTGTACCTGCCGGGCAACCCGGAGGCGGTCAAGCGCAACCACGCCTGGCAGACCACGGTGGGCCCGATGCTGGTGCGCAATCCGCGGTTCGGGCTGCAGTCGGAGACCAACACCCGGGTCGGCGCGAACATCGACACCCTGCGCACCGACGCCATCGGCGCGGTGGTCGCGGGCCGCAAGCCGCTGAGCGCCTGGGACGACGCGGTCCGGCAGATGCGCGACCAGGGCCTCGACACGATCGCCGAGGAGTACGCGCAGGCGTACGCCGGCAGTCACTGACGCGCACCCGCACCGCCGCCCACCGGGTCAGCCACTACGCTGGGCGGCGGCGTGGGGCGGGGACGAGAACCTTCGGATGGCGGGGATGGCGGACAACTCACCAGGACCGGGCACGGCCGGCACCACGGGTCCGGGCGCCGTCCCGGAGCCCGGCGCGCGCCGCGTCACCATCCGCGACGTCGCGGGCCGGGCGGGCGTCTCGGTGGCCACCGTCTCCCGGGTGCTGGCCGGCAACTACCCGACGTCGGCCGCCGCCCGCGCCAAGGTGCTGCGGGCGGTCAAGGACCTCGACTACGTCATCGACGGCCGGGCCCGCGCGCTGGCCGGCACCGGCCCGAAGACCGTCGCGGTCATCGTGATGTCGGTGGACAGCCCCTTCTACGCCAACGTGGCCCAGGGCGTGGAGCAGGAGGCCGCCGCCCGCGGCCGGCTGTGCCTGGTGTGCAGCCACGGCGGCGACGAGGCCCGCGAACTGGCCCTGGTCCAGATGATGCGCGAGCAGCGGGCCGAGTTCGTGGTTCTGGTCGGCGGCGCCGTCGAGGACGAGCGCTACCGGGCCCGGCTGACGGAGTACGCGCACGGCCTGGCGGCGGCCGGCTCCCGGCTGGTGCTGTGCGGGCGGCCCGCGCCCGGCCCGGACACGCCGGTGCTGGTCGTGGAGTACGACAACGAGGCCGGCGCGTACGCGGTCGTCAGTCATCTGCTGTCGGCCGGGCACCGCGACATCCTGTACCTGGGCGTGATGCCCGGCTACTCCACCGTGGAGCCGCGGATCGCCGGGTACCGGCGGGCGCTCGCCGACCACGGCCTGCCGCCGTCCGCGCAGCGCGTCCTCGGCTACGGCCTCGGCCGCACCCACGGCTACGACGCGATGCGGCAGATCCTCACCGACTGCGGCGGCCGCCCGGACTTCACCGCGGTCTTCGCCGGCGACGACCAGGCCGCGGCCGGCGCGATGGCCGCGATGCGCGAGTTCGGGCTGCGCACCCCCGGCGACATCTCGGTCGTCGGCTACAACAACGACGCGCTCGCGCAGGACCTCAACCCGCCGCTGACCACCGTCAACATCCCCGCGTACGAGCTGGGACGGGAGACGGTGCGGCTGGCGCTGGCCGAGGCCGCGGCGGCGTCACCGGGCCGGGCCACCACCCAGAAGCGCCACGTGCTGGGGACCCACATCGTCCTGCGCGACTCGGTCGCGCCCCCGCGGCGCTGATCACCGCCCCATTTTGGACGGCCCCCGAGGCCCCCGAGGCCCCCGAGCCCTACGGCAGCCGCACGGCGTCCGGGACGGACGGCGGGAGGGCCGCGGCGGTCTCGGCGCCCAGGACGAGGCGGAGGTCGGCGGCCTGCCACAGCGGGGCCCGCCAGCGGGCGAGGGCCTGTTCGGGCGAGCGCACGACGGCCAGCGTCGGCAGGCCCGCCGCGTGCCCGGTGGACAGCAGCTCCGGCAGCTCAGGCAGCGGCGCGAGGGCGGCGACGTCGTCCAGCAGGAAGGTCAGTGGTGGGTCGAGCCGACCGGCGGATGACCCTGCGGCCATGCGCCGGCCGTGCTCGACCACGCACGAGACGAGTGCGGTCAGCAGCGGCATCGCACCCGGGTGGGACCGGGGATCCTCGATCCGCTCGCCCACCACATAAAGCGTTCCCCGTTCCGAGGCGAACGATTCCAGGTCCAGGCCCCCGTTCCGGCCCGGATTGCAGGCGTCGCGGAAGTGGACGGCGTTCAGCGGCTCCAGGACGCGGCGGATCAACGCCTGGGCGGCGTCGCGGCGTTCGGGATGGGCGTGCACCACGGACTCCAGCTCGCCGCTCCAGCCGGAGGCGGCGCCGGTGTCGGTGCGCAGGATCCGTACCGCCTCCCCGGCCGCGGCCCCGCCGGCCGCCCAGCGGTGGATCTGCCGGAACGGCTGCCCGTCCACGGCCGCGGCGTGCAGCCAGCAGCGCAGCAGCGTGGCCGCGGTGTCATGGACGATCGCCTCGTCGGCGCGGGCGGTGCGCAGCGGCGCGAGCAGCGCCGCCGACCGTATGCCGGCCGTCCTCGGGTCCGCGCAGCCGTCGTGCGGCGCCCAGCGCAACCGCCCGGGCACGTCCAGGAGATGACCCGGGTCGTAGACGTGGACCGGGCCGAGCTTGGCGCGGTTGCCGACGGTCTGCTGGTAGGTGTCGGGGTCGGCGGTCGTGACCACCACCGGGCCCTCGGCGGCGAGGACGGCGGGCTGGACGACCCGCTTGGCCTTGTCGCTGCGGGCGTCCGCGAACAGCACGTAGGTGCGCGTCACTTCGCAGCCGGCGAGAGCGGCGGCGTGCCGGTCGCCGTGGTTCGCCGCGGGTTCCGCCGCGCCGGTCGCCGCGGCGCCGGTCGTCGCACCGGCCGGTGCCGACTCCCCGCCGACCGGCGTCAGTTCGGAGGTGGGGGCGTCGTCGCGGGTACCGGGGGGCGTGGCCTGCGGCACGGTGCGGAACCAGGCGTCCAGGCTCGCGTCGTCCTTGGCTGCCGCGGCGTCCCTGGCCGCCGCGGCGCCGGCGCGCGGGCGCGGCACCGGTGCCGGCTCCGGCGCGTCCTCCTCCGGCTCCTCGAAGAACTCGGCGGCCTGCTGCCGCCCGCGGGCCGCGGTCCTGGCCGGCCGCCGCCCGCGGTCGCGACCGCCGTTGCGCAGCCGGGAGACCACCCCCAGCACCCACACGGCGAGCACGATCAACACGAGGATCTGGCTGATGAACACGCCCCAGAACAGCCCGGATCCGGACAGTTCACCGGCCCGCGCGCCCGGCCACGCGGCGGGCATGTCGTGCGGATCGGCGACCAGCGAGCGCATGGCCACCGGAGTGCGGGTGAAGTGCACGTCCGAGGGCCAGGAGCCGTGCGCGAACAGCCCGGAGATCCCCGTCGCCGTCCACACCAGCAGCGTGACACCCAGCAGCAGACCGATGACGGCGACGATCAGGCCGTCGGGCAGCCCGCCCGGCTGGTCCTTCCTCCGCGCCATGACGTCATGCCACCGCGTCGTCGGCCATTTGCTTGGCCAGGGCGACCTGGGCCGCGGCGTGCGCCTCCGCCCGGGCCTCGGCCTCCGCCTCGGCCTCCAGGTCCGCCGAGCGGTCGGCGGACGACTCGGTCATCGCGCGGTCGGTGAAGACCAGCGGCCGTTCGGCCTCGGTGATCAGGTGCTTGACCACCTGGACGTTGCCGTTGACGTCCCACACCGCGATGCCCGGGGTGAGCGTCGGGATGATCTCCACGGCCCAGCGCGGCAGGCCCAGCACCCGGCCGGTGGCTCTCGCCTCGTCGGCCTTCTGGGCGTAGATCGTGCGGGTCGAGGCCATCTTCAGGATCGCCGCCGCCTCCTTGGCCGCCGCGCCGTCCACCACGTCCGACAGGTGGTGCACGACCGCGACGAAGGACAGACCCAGCCGGCGGCCGAACTTCAGCAGCCGCTGGAACAACTGCGCCACGAAGGGCGAGTTGATGATGTGCCAGGCCTCCTCGACCAGGAAGATGCGTTTCTTCCGGTCCGGTCGGATCCAGGTGTGCTCCAGCCACACGCCGACGATCGCCATCAGGATCGGCATCGCGATCGAGTTGCGGTCGATGTGCGAGAGGTCGAAGACGATCAGCGGCGAGTCCAGGTCGATGCCCACGCTCGTCGGGCCGTCGAACATCCCCCGCAGGTCACCGTCGACCAGCCGGTCCAGCACCAGCGCGACGTCCAGGCCCCAGGCCCGCACGTCGTCCAGGTCGACGTTCATCGCCTCGGCGGACTCCGCCAGCGGGTGCCGCAGCCGCTCCACGATGTCGGTCAGGATCGGCTGCCGGTCCGTCACCGTCTCCGCCACATAGGCGTGCGCGACCTTCAGCGCGAACCCGGACCGCTCGTCCAGGCCGCGGCCCATCGCGACCTCGATGATCGTGCGCAGCAGCGCGAGCTGCCCGGTGACGGTGATCGCCGGGTCCAGCGGGTTGAGCTTGATCCCGCCGTCCAGTGCCGCCATCGGGTCCAGCCGGATCGGGGTGAGACCCATCGCCTTCGCGATCAGGTTCCACTCGCCGACGCCGTCCTCGCCCTGCGCGTCCAGCACCACGACCTGCCGGTCACGGAACCGCAGCTGGCGCAGCACATAGGTCTTCTCCAGCGCCGACTTGCCGTTGCCGGACTCGCCCAGCACCAGCCAGTGCGGGGCGGGGAGCTGCTGGCCGTAGAGCTGGAAGGGGTCGTAGATGTAGCCCTTGCCGGAGTACACCTCCCGGCCGATGATGACGCCGGAGTCGCCCAGGCCGGGCGCGGCCGTGGGCAGGTAGACGGCCTGCGCCTGCCCGGTGGAGGTGCGGACCGGCAGCCGCGTGGTCTCCACCCGGCCGAACAGGAAGCTGGTGAAGGCGTCCGTGATCGCTGCGAGCGGGTCCAGCATGGGCATGGCGGTGGCCTCCTCGGCTAGCGGCGGATGCCGGTCGCGAACGGCAACGTATTGACGAATGCCCGGTGGTGCTCACGATCGCACCACTCGAGCTTCAAATACGACTTACCGGCGGAAGCGCGGATGGTGCGCTTGTCGCGCGCCAGCGCATCCGCGGAGCGCGCGGAGACCGTGATGTACCCGACGAGGTTCACCCCGGCCGCACCGCTCGCCAGGTCCTCGCCGCGCTGGTCGACGCGGCCGTGCTGGGCCACGTCCCGCGGGTCCACCACGCGGTTCATCTTCGCGGCGCGGCTGGCCTCGGCGTCGTCGTTGGTCTTCTCGGTCAGCATGCGTTCGATCGCCACATCCGTGGGCTCGAGGTCCATCGTCACCGCCACGGTACGGATCACGTCCGGAGTGTGCACCAGCAGCGGCGCCAGGAAGTTCACGCCGACCGGCGTCATCGGCCACTCCTTGACCCACGCGGTGGCGTGGTGCCAGGGCGCCCGGGTCGTCGACTCCCGCGTCTTGGCCTGGAGGAACGTCGGTTCGGTGGCGTCGAGTTCGGCCGGCCAGGCGTTGCGGCGGGTCATCGCCTGGATGTGGTCGATCGGGTGGTCCGGGTCGTACATCGAGTGCACCAGCGACGCCAGGCGGGCCTGGCCGAGCGGCTGGCGCACCCGGATGTCCGCCTCGGCCAGACGGGCGCAGATGTCGTTCAGCTCACGCGCCATCACCGCGGCCAGACCCGCGTCCTTGTCGACCTTCGTGCCGCGGTTGGTGGTCGCCCGGGCCAGCGCGTGGCCCTCGGCGGCCAGCTCGCGGGTGAAGTGCATGCACGCCACCAGGTAGGCGCGGTGCTGCTCCGAGGACGTCGACACCATCGACTGCAACTGGTCGTAGGAGTCCTTGAGCCACTTGCCGGCGCCCGGGTCGCCGCGCTGCGCGACGTCCTTGGCGTGCGCGTCCGGGTCGGCGGGCAGGGTGCGGGCCAGCATCTGAAGGCGCGTCACGAAGCCGTCGCCGTTGGCCACGTGCTTGAGCAGCGTGCCGAACCGCTCGACCAGCGCCTCCTGGTCCTCGCTGTCGCGCAGACCCACGCCCGGGCCCTCGATCTCGATCGCCGCGGTGACCGTGCGCCGGTCGACGTGCAGCAGCACCGCGATCTCGTCCGGGCCGAACGGTGCGGTGAGCCAGGTGATCCGGCCGATCCCCGGCGGCGGCCCGACCTCGACCTCGCGCCCGTCCAGGCGCGTGCCCGCCTCCTGCACACCCGAACGGTAGGCGGGAGTGGTCCGCACCGTGCGGCGGTAGTTCCGGTTGATCTCGAACCAGCGGTAGAACGTCCGCCGCCGGTACGGCATGTACACCGCGGCCAGCGCCAGCAGCGGCCAGCCCACCAGGCCGACGATGCGCAGCAGCAGCACCGGGACGAGCAGGCCCGACAGCATGCCCAGGCCGGCGCCGACGATGATCAGCGCGATCTCGCCGGTCTCCCGGTTCTTGCCGACGATCGCGTTGGGCCGAGCCTTGCCGATCAGATACGTACGGCGCGGCTGAGCGAACGGCTGGGTCGTCACCGGCGATCACCTCCTTGTCCCGGCGTGGAGCCGTGGGTCGAGCCTGATCCGGATCCGCGGCTCCCGCCGGGACCGGAACGATAAGGAGAACCGCTGATCGGGCCGCCGCTGTTGCTCCTGCCCCCCGCGTCCTGTCCGCCGCCACCGCGCGAGCCGTGCGCGGCCATGCCCCCGGACATCGGGTTCGACGGGCCGGCGCCGCCGCCCTGGGCCTGCTCCTGCGGCCCGCGCGAGCTGTGCGCCTTGATGCCCTGCTTGACGAGCGCGGCGGGCGACGAGATCACCGCCGCGGTCTGGGACTGCCCGCTCGCCTTGCGGTTGTTGCGCAGGTTCACGACGTCGTCGCCGAAGCCCGGGACGAAACGGTAGATCATGAAGCTCGCGAAGATCGCCAGCAGGATGATGGCCAGGCCCGAGACGACCGCGGAGAACGCGTCGGGCCCGTTGTCCGAGGACGACAGGGCCCCGGCCAGGCCCAGCACGATGACGATCACCGGCTTGACCAGGATGACCGCGATCATGATCCCGGCCCAGCGCCTGACGTGGTGCCACATGTTCTTGTCGACCAGGCCCGCGTAGACCGCGGTGCCCAGCAGCGCGCCCACGTACAGCAGGGCCGCGCGGATCACCAGCTCCAGCCACAGCACGCCGGCCGCCAGCACGGACACCAGCGAGACCACGATCAGCATGATCGGCCCGCCGCCGATGTCGGTGCCCTTGGTGAGGGCGGCGGAGAACGACCCGAAGAACACCTGCGTGTCGGACTTGGTGCCCGAGGACACCACGGCGGTCACCGCGTCGGTCGCCGACACCACCGTGTACAGGATCAGCGGGGTGAACGCGGAGGCCAGCACCGTCAGCCACAGGAACCCGACGGCCTCGGTCAGCGCCTCGGTCAGCGGCACGCCGCGCACCGCGCGCTTGGCCACCGCCAGCAGCCACAGCACCAGCGTCAGGATCGTCGACGCCGCGAACACCACGGCGTACTGCCGCAGGAACGCGCCGTTGGTGAAGTCCACCTGCGTCGTCTTGGTGACCGCCGCCGACAGCTTGTCGATCGTCCACGACGCGGCCTGACCGCAGCCCTTGGCGAGGGAGGTGAGGGGGTCGAGGGAGTCGGTGGGGTTGGTGCCCTTGGGGGTGTTCCCGTCGGTGCCGTTCCGGCAGTAGTCCTTGGCCGGCCCGGAGATGAGCCGGCAGGGATCACTCGACCGGCTGGGGGAGGGACTGCCCCCGGTCGGCGTGGGCGAGGGATCAGCCGCCGCCCGCGCGGCGAGTGTCCACACGGACGCCTGCACCGTGACGAGGAGGGCCGACACCCGGAGCATCGGAAGACGACGGCTAGCGCGCATAGGTGAAGCCTCCGAACCCCTGAACGGCGCCCGCGATCTCGTCGGCGGTGGATACCGGGTTGTCCCCGCTCACAGGCGTGGGCCCTTGGCTCTGGCTGGTCCGCACGACCTTCCAGTCCGAGCCGTTCCATCGCAGATTGAAGGAGAGCGTGAACCAGTTGCTGGTCACGGGCTTGGTCGACCCCTGCCCCGCGAGGCCGAAGAGACCCGAGCACCACACGGCGACGTCGGCGGTCTTGGCGTCGTAGCGGGTGGCCTTGGCGCCCGCCGGCAGCGTCCGGCTGACGAAGGTCTGCCCTGAGGGAGCCCGCCCGTCACCGGTCAGCCCCACGTGTGTGGCGAAGGACGGCGAGTAGTCGCGGTCGAAACCCGCCTGAAGGGACGTCAGGGCCGAGCTGTCGGCGATCGTGGAGATGATCGTATGGCGGCGGTCCGCGTTGAACATGTCCACCCCGCCCAGCGCCACCGCGTAATTCGCCGCCGCCGACTGCGCCCCCTGCTCCGTATGGGCGAAACCCGACGGAATCCCGGCGCTCTTGCCGCTCACCGGCCGTTCCCCGGTCGCCGCGGTGGCCGACGACGACGCCGAGCCCTTCCCGCCGCCCGAACCGCCCGCCGCGCTCCCGCCGGAGTCCTGCCCGCCCGAGCCGCCGCCGCGGTTGGCGAACGCGATCGCCGCGATCAGCAGCACCACGATGCCCACCACCGTCACCAGCGCACGCCGCGGCTGCGGCTGGCGCCGGCTGCCGGCCCCGCCGCCGTGCCCCTCGGGCATCCGCGTCCTGGTCGGGGGTCCGTCCTGCCCGAGACTCATGGTGCGGTCGCCCCCCGCGGCGGCGGGACCGCCGTCCGGGTCCTGGGCGCCGCGGGCACGCCGGACCGGCGTGTGCCGCGGACGGCACCGCTGCTTGGTTGAGTGGGCATCAGCACGCAGCCTCGGTCGGGAAGGTGGAGCCTGGGACCGGCTCCGTGGACGAAGTCCTGGGACGAGTTCGGCGACACGTTCAAAGGGGACACGCTCGGGGACGACGGCAAAGGACGCGGGTGGCCGTGGGGGGCCACGAACGAGGCTAGACGGCCATCCCGTACACGATGGTGAACAGCGTGCCGAGCGACCCGATGATGAACACGCCGGTCAGCCCGGCGATGATCAGTCCCTTGCCCTGCTCCGCACTGAAGGTGTCGCGCAGCGCGGTGGCGCCGATGCGCTGTTTCGCGGCACCCCAGATCGCGATGGCCAGGCACAGCAGGATCGCCGTCGCCATCACCACTTCGATCATCACACGTGCTTCGTTGCCCAGGGACCCGAAGGGCCCCCAGTCAGGGGCGATGCCACCGATGATGGTGTTGATGTCGCCCTTTGGCGCTGCCAGGAACATGTAACTCACCACCCCGCTCGATCAGTTGGCTCCCTCGCCGGGGCGCAAGGGGCCAGTAACCAGTTTGACGGAGGATCCGGCTGTTGCATGTCGACTCAGCGACTTTCTCGGCGGATCGTCCGTGTGATCCGGCCCGCAGGCGTCACACTGGTGCGCGGACCGGTGTTCGAAGGGCGTAGACGACTACTCTGTGTATCACGAGCATAACCGTAGGGCAACGATGGGAACGTACGACAACGTACGCGAGGGAGGCGGCCGGTCGTGGCGCGGAAAGTCTGGCTCACCGTCATGGCCGGTGCGGGCCTGCTCCTTTCCTTTCTCGCCCTGCTCGTGGTCGGGACCTTCTCGGCGGCGGCCGGACTGCGGAACGGCGCCGGTGCGGTCACGCTCGCCAAGGGTACGGTGCCGTCGATATACCAGCCCCTCATCCTGAAGTGGGGCGACCTCTGCCCGGCTCTCAACCCCGCGCTGCTGGCCGCGCAGCTCTACCAGGAGAGCGGCTGGAACGCCCACGCGCAGAGCGCCGCGCAGGCGCAGGGGATAGCGCAGTTCATCCCCGGCACCTGGGCCACGCACGGCATCGACGGCAACGGCGACGGCAGAACCGACGTCTGGGACCCGCAGGACGCCATCCCCTCGGCCGCGACGTACGACTGCGACCTCGCGTCCTATGTGAAGAACGTGCCGGGGGACGTCACCGACAACATGCTCGCGTCGTACAACGCCGGCGCCTACGCGGTGATCGAGGCCGGCGGCGTCCCGCCGTTCCGCGAGACGCAGAACTACGTCAGGATCATCCGCACCCTGGAGAAGAGCTTCGCCGCGCCGGTGAGCGCGGTCGCGCCGTCGCAGCAGGCGGCCGCGGCCATCTACTACGCGCAGCAGCGGCTGGGCACGAAGTACCTGTGGGGCGGCGAGGGCACCCCGGAGCAGGACGGGCGGTTCGACTGCTCGGGTCTGACGCAGGCCGCGTACCGCTCGGTCGGCATCAGCCTGCCGCGTGTCGCCAACGACCAGTGGAACGCCGGACCGCACCCGAGCCGCGCCGAGCTCCTGCCGGGCGACCTCGTCTTCTTCGCCTACGACCTGAACGACCCGCGGTCGATCCACCACGTCGGGATCTACGTCGGCGGCGGCTACATGATCGACGCGCCGCACACCGGGGCCGTGATCCGGTTCGACAAGATCGACACGCCGGACTACATCGGGGCGACGCGGGTGACGCAGGACGGCGCGCAGGCGCTGCCGACGGCGTCGTCGACGGCACCGTCGACAACGGGGACACCGTCGTCGACGACGGGGACGCCCGCGAAGGCATGAGGGCCGCCGGCCGGGGCAACCGCTGACAGGGCGGCCGTCGCTTCCATCGGGACAGGGGGAGTGGCGGCCCGTTCGTGGGCGGCGTCGGCGTGGCGGATGTGACGGGTGCGCAAAGTGAGCCTCTGGCCCAAGGGTTGACGTTCGGCGGCGATTTGTCCGTCTCCGCTGGTCACCCTTGGATAACGGCACGGTGATCTTATGGCGAAGACCGGAACGCTACGTACCGTGTCGACCGTTGTACGGGAGAGAATGGTGCGGGACGCAAGCGACGGAGGTTGCAGACGAGCCGAGCTCAGCCCAGCCGAGTCCGAAGAGCAAGTCGCAGCAAGTCGCAGTGAGGGGCACCACCGCCATGGCAGAGGTCGCTAACGACAGCGCGAACCCCGACATCAACCTGCTCCGCGGCATCAACGATCTCGCCAAGCAGGCGCCGCGCGGCGTCGACCGCGCGGTGGAATTCCTCGGCGAGTACGGCCTGATCGCCCTCACCGCGCTGCTGGCCGCGTGGTGCTGGTGGCGGCTGGCCCGCCGCAGCCGCCGGACCGACGCGCCCGCGGCGGTGGCCGGCGTCCTGTGGGCGCTGGTCGCGGCGGGAATCGCGGTCCTGCTCAACTTCCCGATCCGGACGCTGGTCCAGCGGCCCCGGCCGTTCGCCGAGCACGACGGCATCACCGTGCTGCTCCACGGCACCACCGGCTCCTCGTTCGTCAGCGCCCACACCGCGCTGATCTCAGCGGTGGCGGTCGGCCTCTTCATGGTCAGCCGCGTCTACGGCACGATCGGGATACTGCTGGCGCTCGGCGAGGGCTTCTGCCGGGTGTACCTGGGCGTCCAGTACCCGACCGACGTCATCGGCGGGTTCGCGCTCGGCGCCGCGACCGTGCTGCTGCTGGCCCCGTTGGGCCTGGCGCTGCTCACCGCGCTGACGCGCCGTCTGGCCGGCACGCGCGCGGCCTTCCTGGTCCACGCCGCGCGGCCGGCCGTCCACGACGGCCACAGTGCGGCGCCGCGCCCCCGCGCGGACGAGACGGGGCTGGCGGCGTAGCCGGTCCCCGGGGAGCCGTCAGCCTTTGCCGGGGACCCCGGTCATGCCCCCGTCTCCCGGGACGCACTCTCGCACGTCCTGACCCGGCCTATCTGATAAGTGGTGTCGGGCATTCCGGTCGTGGAGGATCACGGGACATTCGCGGGCGTATTCGACAGGGTGCAGAGTCGGTGGTCAACTGTGGGTGAAGACGCCGGAGATGAGTCGGACAGGGGTTTCTCCGCGGGGTCTCCGGGTGGTGCGTGAAGGGGCTGTGAAGTGTGCTACAGACCGGTACCGGCTGGTGGGATGCGTCTACAAGCGCACCATGCGTCCCGGTAATGTCGGGGCACCGTACTGAACCGTCTGCGTCCACGGGACGCCGGACCACTCACGGGGGATCTCAACGTGACCCGCACTTCCCTGCCTATCGCTGTCGCCCTCGCCGCGTCCGCGGGCCTGCTGCTGACCGCCTGCGGCGGGAGCGGGTCCAGCTCGGACAAGATCACGTCGTCCGCGACCACGCCCACGAGCGCGGCCCCGACGACCACGGCCCCGAGCCCCACCGCGTCGGACACCGTCAAGCGGCCGTCGACGGCCTTGCCGAAGGATCTGACGATGACCTTCGACTGGTCGAAGACCGGTGATGCGACAAAGGACGCGGTGCTCAATGACGGCGAGCAGTACATCAGGGCTCTCAAGCGTGCGAGCGCGAACGACGATCTGAAGGACCCGGCCTACCAGTTCTACTCGCGTGACGATGCTCTGAGCTACGCCCACGACCAGATCAAGGCGAACGTCGACGGTGGTTATGCGCCCACTGGGCAGGACCACTACTACGACGCCAACGTGAAAATCGTCCGCACGGGTTCGGCGACCCTCACCTTCTGCCGTGACCAGAGCAAGGTCTTCAGCAAGGTGGTCAAGACCGGAAAGGTCATCCGCAGCGCCCCGAATGCCGACAGCTTCATTCTGTACAACGTCCTTCTGGTCAAGGACGGGAACTCCAACGGTGTGTGGCAGTCTTCGCAGATCACGGTGATCGAGGGGGCCAAGCAATGCCAGGTCTGAGGCGGACGATCGGTGTACTGGTGGCGGGCCTGGCGGTCTCCCTCTCGATGACCGTCAACGCTTCGGCCAATGAGATTCCCGGGCAGGACCACCACGGCGGGTCGGACAATCACCATATCGACGCCTCTGCCTTCGCCGTCACCTATGAGCCGGCCAACCCACCGCCGGGCCATCCGGTCAGGGCGGTCACCGGTTGGACCCCGCCGCCGTGCTGGCTGGCCCCCGTGGCCACACCGGAGCAGTTGAAGGCCGAGCGCGAGTCTGTGTGGGCCGAGGGGTCCCCCGGCTTCGAATGGGTCTCCGGTCAGCGGGATTACTACGTGAACGGAAAGCCCCACAAAGACTTCGAGATAGCCAACGCCGACAAGGGCTTCTGGTGGAACGGTCAGGTGAACCCGAACCGGCTCGCCGACCCGGCGTCGCTGAGCTGTTTCCAGGAACGTGACGACTGGGTGCTCAAGGGTGATCCGCCGCCGCCCGGTCCTGTCGTGACTCCCGAGATCCTGGCCGAGTCCGCGTACGACCGCATTCGAATTCCGGACAAAGTGGTGACCTTGTCGCCGAATGCGCTGCACACCCAGACCGTGAATCTGAACATCTGGGCATGGCTGGACAGTGCCGACATACCTCCGGTGTCGGTGACCGCGCGGTTGAACTCATTGGGTATCTGGGCGACGACGACGGCGACGCCGGTGGGCCTTCATCTCGATGCCGGCACTCCGAACGCCGACCTGTTCCCGTCCTCTGGCAACTGCCCCATCAGCAAGGACGGTTCGATCGGCGAGAAGTACACCGCCGCGGACGGCAACACGGTCGTGCCCCCCTGCGGGCTGGCCTACCGCAAGTCCTCGGGACAGGGGACATACACCCTGACGGCAACCATCACGTGGAGAATCAAATGGAAGGGGAGTGGAGGCACCCACGGCGACTTGGACAACGGCGTGTTCGACCTTCCGCAGCAGGTGACCGTCCAGGAGATCCAGGCCATCAACCGCTGAGCCCCCGCTTCGGTCACGTCAGCCCGGGTTCCTCCATGCCGTCGGTCGGGGGGAGTTCGCGGTCGCCGGCGGCGTTCATCGTGAGGGACTGGGTGAGGTAGCCGTAGCGGGTGCGCGACGCGGGGACCCGGAGTTCCACGCGCACGTGGGAGCCGCCGCGACGGATGAGCAGCGGAGGTTCCTCGGAGGGGGCCCACCGCTGCCGGAAGGTGGCGAGTGCGTCCTGCTGGGCGCCGGTCAGCTCGTCCTCGCGGAGCAGCTCGGGCCGTGTCCTCAGGTGCGGGAACGCCTCGATGTGCTCGACCAGGCTCACCCGCACCCACGACCCGTCGACGAACCGGATCCTGGTGTCGGGCCGCACCGTGCTGAAGTCCATCTGCTCGACACCCTGCACGCTGTCGCGGGCGTAGCTCTGCAGCACTTCCGGGCCGTGCTCCGCCGTCGGACCCTGCTCCAGCAGGACGAACCGCTGGTCCGTGACGACGACGTGGGTGGTGTGCTCCTTGCCGCGTCGGGCCGGGTCGAGCTGCCACGGGAAGGTGCGCGCCAATGTCCCCGGCGCCGCCCACATGACGGGGAAGTCCGTCACCTCGTTCTCGGGCTCAGTGGGTTTCCCGAGGATCTCGGGGTTCCCGAACGGCGATCCCGCGCCACCGAACAACTCCGCGGCGGCGTTGAGCAGAGCGGGGATCGCGACCCGGGCGAACCGGCCGGTCTTCCGGGCCGCCTGCTGTGAGGGCGTGTGCAGCACGTACTCGGGTCCCTCGGGCCACCCGGGGAGTTCGCCCTGGACATCCTCGCGGTCGGTGTTCCGGAACCACCGCGAGCCGGCGACCTGTGCGGCGGCACCCGTGGCGTAGTCGATACGCGAACGGGCCAGCACGGTCTCCCCGGGGTTCGGTGTCCAGTCCTTCACCCTGGCGTCGACGTCACTCATTTCGTTTCCGTCGCTTCGTGAAAACGGTCCCCGAGATGCACGGCTTCGCCTACGTGCTGCGGGATGGAGATGACTTTGGGGAGGAGCTTCAGGCCCGCGTCGAAACCGGTGGACAGCTCACTGAGCGGGTTGATCTTCAGTTTGTTGAAGGTCAGGAGCTTGATCCCGCGCGTTCCCAGCCACTGGCCCTGGTGATACGCGTTGTTGGACACGTTGGCAAGTCGGTTCGCGATGGTGCTCCCCTCCTTGCTGACGAATCCGAACTCCTTCGACCCGAACAGGACGATGTTCTTGAAACGCACCCCGCCGGTGAGCTCCTCCGCGTTCTTCGCGCCCATCGCGAAGACCTGCCGCCCCCTGTCCACGGTGTAGGCGAACCCCTTGCCGAACTCGGCTGCCTTTCCGGCCTGGGCCGTCTCATCGGCGACCTTCGCGACCTTGGCAGCCTTGCCGAACAAGCCTATCCCCGGGAGGACTCCCAGGGCGTCGAGCCCGAGTTGCATCCAGCTGACGTCAGCGCCCGCGAGCTTGGCCAGAACGTGGGCGGAGAGGGCGAGGGCTCCGGTGACGAGGGCCGCCCCCGCGAAGATGGCGCCGAGGGGTTCGAAGGGTGCGGTGAGGATGGCCAGGACGCCGAGGATGCCGGTC
>NZ_JAINZZ010000085.1 GCF_019890725.1 Actinacidiphila acidipaludis | reverse complement strand
GCCCGGGCGTGATCCTCTGCGAGGGCGCGGGCGGCGTGGGCCAGCTGGTCCGCCGCGTGCAGGCTGGAGACCCGCGCCCACCTCACGGACGCGGTCGCCCTCCTGCTCGACGGCGGGCCGACCCGCCCGGGGGTGGACCCCCACGACGTCCTGATGATGCTGGGCGGCGTCAGCCTGATGGCGGAGTCCGAGCGGGAGGCAGGCCTCGCCGCGAAGCTCATCGACCTGCTCCTGCACGGGGTCCTGGCCGACTGAGGTCCTTCCGGGCGCGCCCAGGGCTCCGAGGCGCCCCTCACCGTCGCTGGGGCGCGCCCCGCCCCCGCCCCCCGCCCGCTCAGCCGCCCGTCCCGGCCTGGTGACCGAGCACGGCCGGGACGACCACCGGCCAGTCGGCGCGCTCGATCCCGTGGCCGGCGTCCGTCAGCGTCAGCAGCCGCGCGCCGGGGATGCGCCGCGCGAGATCGCGCCCGTGAGGCAGGGGGAACATCGGATCCGCCGTGCCGTGGATCACCAGCGTGGGCACCGCGATCGAGGACAGGGGAGCCGCGGGCCGGTCTCCGTCGGCCAGCAGCTCGTGGTTGCGGGCCGCGGCGACGCTCCTCGCCCGCTCGGCCTCGCGGCGGATGACGGCGCGCACCGCCTCCTCGTCGAAGGGTCGCCTGCCGCCCGCGAGCATGCGCGCGTAGGCGACCCGATGCGCGACGACCGCCTCCGTGTCCGGCGGCTCGGCCCCGCCGGAGGTGACGAACCGCAGGAACTCCTCGGTCGGCGGGGGGAGTTCCCGGTCGCCGGGCACCGCTGCGGACGTGCTCACGAGGACGAGGGACAGCACGCGGTCGGCATGCCGGAGGGCGAGCAGCTGGGCCAGCGCCCCGCCCGCGGACACCCCCGCGACGTGTGCCGCGGGCAACCGGTAGCCGTCCAGGACGCGGGCCGCGTCGTCGACGAGGTCCGCGCCGGTGTACCCGGGGCGTCCCGGCTCGTACGTCACCGACCGGCCCGTGTCGCGGTGGTCGTAACGGATCACGAAACGCCCGCCCCGGGCGAGCATCCGGCAGAAGCCGTCCTCCCACCAGAGCATCGACGCCCCGATGCCCATGACGAGCAGCACCGGCGGATCGGCCGGATCACCGAAGGACTCCGTGCACAACTCGACGCCGTCCACCTCGACCATGCGCTCGGTCATCGCTCGATCTCCTCTCCCCGTCCCATACTGCCGCCCGGGAGCGGGCGGACGCGGCCGGCGGGTCCGGTGTCGCGAGCTCACTGTCGCGAGGACCGGCCGTCGTCGTTCCGAGCCGGAACGGGGCACGGGTCGCCTACCGTGGGCGGCATGGCTGACGAGTGCTTCCGGCATCCCCGGCTCGCCGCGATCTATGACCCGCTCGATCCCGACCGATCCGACCTGGACGCCTATCTGCGCATGGCGACGGAGGAGTTCGCGGCGCGCCGCGTCCTCGACCTCGGCTGCGGGACCGGGGTCTTCGCGCTCGCACTCGCCGGCCGCGGTGTCGACGTCGTCGGCGTCGATCCCGCGGCCGCGTCCGTCGAGGTGGCCCGCGGCAAGCCGGGCGGCGAGCGGGTGCGCTGGATCTGCGGGGACGCGACGACCCTGCCGCCGCTGCGGGTCGACCTGGTGACCATGACCGCCAACGCGGCCCAGCAGATCACTGATCAGGGACAGTGGCGGGCCACCCTGGGCGGCGTCCACGACGCGCTGCGGTCGGGCGGCCGGGTCGTCTTCGAGACCCGGGACCCCGCCCGGCGCGCTTGGGAGGAGTGGAACCGGGCGGCCTCGCACTCCGTCACGGACATCCCCGGAACGGGACCTGTCGAGTCCTGGGACGAGGTGACCGACGTGAACGGGCCGCTGGTCACCTTCCGTTCGACCTACCTCTTCGTGGCGGACGGTGAGGTGATCACCTCCGAGTCGACCCTGCGGTTCCGGGAACGGGAGGAGGTCGCCGAGGACCTGGCCGCGGCGGGCTTCGTCGTGGAAGGCGTGCGCGACGCGCCCGACCGTCCGGGCAAGGAGTTCGTCTTCGTGGCGCGCCGGCCCGAGTCCTGAGCTCAGGCGGGCAGGTCGGGGATGTCCACGCCGTTGTTGTCCTTCGCCTCGTCGTTGCCCCACCGCGACAGGTAGTAGGCGGAGACGTACTGGCCGGCCGGCCCGACGTCCGGATCGGTCTTCAGCCACCAGTGGTTGTAGCTGGTGCCGCTCCCCACCTGGGGACCCCAGACCTTGCCGTAGACGTAGCCGGTGCCCTTGTTCAGTGTGCCGGTGCGTACGGTGCTCGTCGGCGAGGCGTAGACGGGCGCGTCGGCGAAGGTGCCGACCCAGTACGTCGCAGGCTGGGCGGCCGGGCCCGAGTCGAGGCCGTTGATGCGGTAGTGCATCACCCGGTAGTCCTGGTCGTCGTACCACTGGCTGACCGCGATGTGGAAGTCGGCGAAGCTGGAGCCGGGGAAGACGAACCCGCCGTACGGGCTGGCGACCGCGTTGCCGCTCTCGTGGCCCGGCGTGGTGGGCACGATCATCGTCTGCTCCGGCGTCGTGAACAGGTTCGAGGTCGGCAGCGAGAAGATCTGCGCCCGCATCGACAGCACGTCCATGTTCAGCCAGGTGAAGGCGTACTTCCCGCCCAGTGCACGGAAGCAGATCTCACCCCACCGCCGGGCGGTGGTGATGGTGGTGGGCGCGTTGCCCCAGTTCCAGGCGCCGTTGGCGTACCCCCAGGGCTGGTAGGCCGAGGGGGTGCCCAGTTGGGACTGCGGCACGCGGTGCAGCAGCAGACCGGAGACGACGTCCCGGTTGAAGGCGGTCGACAACACGTAGCAGTAGCCGTCGTCGGCCACGGCGTAGGTCTTCTGCTGGAACTGGCCGTTGTACTGGTTGCCGGGCCACTGGCACAGGTACTGCCAGGTCTCGCCGTTGTCGGTGGACCTCCAGAAGTCCGAGTGGTCGGTCTGGTAGATCACACCGCGCATGAGGTGCATGTACATCGTGTTGCCGACGGTGAAGACGTCCGAGGGGATGGCGGTGGTGCCGCCCGCGTGTCCTTCGGGTACCAGTCCCACGGCGTGCGACCCGCCGACGGCGCCGTCGATCCGCACCGAGGACAGGTTGCCGCTGGACGACCGCAGGCCGACCGGAGCACGCCAGTCCGGACCGCCGACGCCGGAGCCGTCGAACGTGTCGCCGCAGACGAACAGGAGGCTGCCGTCGGGACAGCGGGCCGGTATCCCGAGGTCCGTCCAGGGCGCGGCGAAGGGGCCGGTCTCGGCCGGACCGGTGAGGTTGGCGATCTTGGCGCCGGTGATCACGTTCGGGGTGACGGCGCCGGTGCCGGCCCGCATGGCCGCCGCGGCCACGGCAGCGCCTGGGCCGGTGCCCGGCGTCGCCGCGTCCGCTCGGGTTCCGCCGACGAGGCCCGAACCGCCCAGCGCCGCGCCGAACAGGCCGGCGATGACGGCGGGGAACCGGCCGTGGGATGCGCGTGCTGCGCCTGCCGTGGCGTCGGGACCTGGCGCTCCGGCCGGTTCGGGCACTGGTGATGAGCTCATGGCGACTCCTGCGGGTCGGGCCTCTCGGGCCGGTCGGCACTGGGGGAGTGCGGGGGCGTTGCGGCAGTGCGGGCCTCGCTAGGGCGGTGCGCTGAGGCGTGCGGGTGCGCGGGGCTCCCGGCATGCGGCTTTCGGGTGGGGCAGGAGCCTGGGCGCGGGCGGACTCGACCGCGGGCAGGCCCTGGCGCGGTCTGTGCGAAATCGATTTCACGCCGAGCCACACCATAGAGCGGGGCCCACGTCCCCGAACAGGGGTGTGCGTCACCGGAGTTGCCGCACGCCACGTCAGCCGCTCTGGCAACGGGGACTCCTCCGGCCGGCCGTCTATGAGGTCGGCGGCGAAATCCGCTGGAAGCAGGGGCTGTTGGCAGCAATCCAGGCTGCCCCTGTTCGGGCCGGAACTGCACCGACCGCCCACCTGACGGGCCAACAGGCTGACCGAACTCGGCGGCGGACTCGGCGCGCTCTCCGTCGCCGTCGGCTCCGGCGGCGTCGGTGTCGCGCTGGCCCAGTCGCTGGCCGCGTGGCTGCGCACCCGGCGGGCGGACGTCAAGGTCAGAGGAACACCGCCGGCGCCGCGGCCGTTTCCCGTCCATGGGGAACTTGGGTGGCTTCGAAGAGCTCTTCCTGCCGAGCGCGCGTTTCCGGGAGGAGGAGCGCAACCGGCTCGAATGGACCAGGGACGAGGAGGGGCAGGGGGATCCCTACCGCGGACCGATAGACCTCGACAGTGGCACGGTCCAGATGCGTGCGACAGCGGACGATGCCGCCCAGGGGCCTCGGGACGGGTCTCAGCCCCCTCCCCGCAATCCCCATTCGTCAAGGCCGGAGTAGATCGTCGCTGTTCGGGCCCGGGGAAAGTCCAGTGTCGTGGCTTCGCCTGAATGGACGGCCACCAGGGAGTCGGGGCCCCTCCACCAGGTGTCCGCCAGGCCCGCCACCTCGTGGACGGGCTCGAAGCCTTCGAGCGCGAGGCCGTCCACGTCGTCGCCGATGAGCTTCATGATCCGCTTGGCCCGCATCGAGGCGTGGTTGGCCAGCGCGAGGGATTCCACCCAGCCCTCGACGGACGCGTGAAGGGGGGTCCACCTGCCGCCGTGAATGCCGAACTCCCCGGACGGCCCGATCATGAAGGCGAAGGGGACCGCCGTCCGCTGCATTCCGGCTTCGAACGACCACCCGGTGCCGTCTGTCTCGGGCGCGTCCGGATTGAAGAAGCCGGGACCACCGTCGTAGTGCGGTGCAGGGGGCAACACCAGGCCGCCCCATCGCTCCTGGAAGGCCGCCATGCGGTCGATGACCGCACCGGGGATGTCACGGTCGAGCCACCACTGCCGGAACTCCTCGACAGCCCGCACCTCGACCTTGACCCCGTGCGTGCCCACGAAGGATCGTGCGCGGCGGGACAAGCCCTCAGGGGCGTCATTGACGAGATGCGCGTTCACCGGAAGAAGCTACTCGACGGCCGCGACCGAAGTGACACGGTTTTCCCGCTCCGGCACACCAAGGCGGAAGGCCCCAGGCCAAGCCCCATGCCTGATGCCCCGTCACGCGATGCTCGTGACGAATGGCGCGGTTCGGGACATGTTGACCACGGGCAGCGGCTAGGGTCGCTGAACAACCGGGTTGTCCGGTCGGGACGCCGGTGGTGGAGGATCAGACATGCCGACGGCGCCGCTGCCTGCGCAGAATCGTTTCCTCGCTCGCCGAGCAGCCCGCCGCCCCGCCCGAGCCGACCCGCCGCACCGCCCCCGGCTCCACGGACCGTTGCCCCTCCTTCGCGTCCGCGGAGCCGGGCCCTTCCCGCCGCCCGGGCGACAACCAGAGCCGCGTTCCGCGACACTCAGCGGTTGGGTGACGCCCCGCTGATCCCGGCCAGCGCGGACCGCGGCTCGTCCATCACCGCGAGATCGCCGATGCTGACCATCCCCACCGGGCACCCGCCGTGCTCGACCACCGGCAGCCGGCGGACGGCGTGCTCCCGCATCAGGGCGGCGGCGTGGTCGGTGGTGTCGTCGGGTTCCAGGGCGACGACGGGCGGGGGGGAGCACACCTTCCCGGCCGTCGCCCCGTCGGGGTCGAGCCCCAGCGCCACCGCGCGGACCACGATGTCCCGGTCGGTGAGCACACCGAAGAGGTCGCAGTCGTAGGCGACCAACACCTCGCCGATGTCGTTCTCGCGCATGAGCTTCGCCGCCGTGGCCAGAGGCGTCATCGGTTCCACCGCGGCCACCCCGGCCGACATGACGTCGCGTACCTGCCGTGTCATGGGACCTCCCTCATCCGAGCACGCGGAGAGCCCCGAGTCCGCTGTGTGCGCCCCACGCCTGCCCCTGCCGTGCCCGGGCAAACACCCGGCCCACCCGCCCGTGCCCCGGGGAATCCCCGTTGCGCCCGGCCGCCGCTCCCGGCATCGTTCGGCCCACCTGCCCCGCCCGCACCCGTTCTCGAAGGGAGCTGACCGTGGTCGACGGTCCGGTTCGGCGTGTCGCGCTTCTCGGAGGCGGCTTCTCGATGGACGAGGACGGGGTGCTCGACGATTGGGTGCTGGCCCGGGCCCGCCGGGCGAGGCCCCGGGTGTGCTTCCTGCCGACGGCGAGCGGCGACGCCGAGGGCTACGTCGAACGGTTCATGGAGGCGTTCGGGCCACGTGACTGCGAGGCCGCGGTGCTCCCCTTGTTCCGGCGCGAGCACGACGACGAGGAACTGCGGGAGCTCCTGCTCGCCCAGGACGTCGTGTACGTGGGCGGCGGCAACACGGCCAATCTGCTCGCTGTGTGGCGGACGCACGGCGTCGACCGGATCCTGCGGGAGGCGTACGAACGCGGCACGCTGCTGTGCGGTGTGAGCGCGGGTGCCAACTGCTGGGCCGAGGCGTCGCACACCGACTCCTTCGGACCGCTCACCCACCTGCCGGACGGGCTGGGCATCCTGCCCGGGTCGGTCTGCCCCCACTACGACAGCGAGCCCGGGCGCCGCCCGTCCTACCAGGCGGCCGTCGCCGCCGGGAGACTTCCCGGCGGCTGGGCCGTGGAGGACGGTGCCGCGCTGCTCTTCGAGAACGGCGAACCGGCCGAGGCGGTGAGCCGGCGTCCCGGAGCCGCCGTCCACCGCGTCGAACCGGACGGCCAGGGCGGGACCCGCGAGACCCCGGTGGCGTGCCGCATGCTCCCCGGCGAGGGGTGAGCGGCCGCGGTCAGGGAAGCTGCTGGATTCGGACCAGATTGCCCGCCGGGTCGCGGAACGCGCAGTCCCGGATGCCGTACGGCTGGTCGGTCGGTTCCTGGACCACCTCGGCGTCCGTGGCCCGCACCTTGGCGAAGGTGCCGTCCAGGTCCTGCGCCGCCAGCAGGATCCAGCCGTACGTGCCCTTGGCCATCATCTCGGCGACGGTCCGCCGCTCTTCCTCGGTGACGCCGGGGTCGGCGGCCGGCGGGGCCAGCAGCAGCGAGGTGCTCGGCTGGCCCGGCGGCCCGACGGTGATCCAGCGCATCTTCCCGGTCCCGACGTCGCTGCGGACCTCGAAGCCGAGGGCGTCGCGGTAGAACGCCATGGAGGCGTCCGGGTCGTCGTGCGGGAGCACGCTCGCATGAATGGTGATGTCCATGGCTGTCACGCTAGCTGCGGCTCGCCGGCCGGCGCTTCTTTGTTTCTGACCGGCGTGGTCCGCTGCCCCGCGACGGACGAGGGCGCCGTCGGGGATGCGGCCGCAGGTGCGGCAGCCGCGTCGCCGGCGACGGCAGCCGTCTGCACCGGCCCGGCCGCCGCGGTCGCCGTCCCGTGCCGACCCGCCTCCCCGCCGCACGCGTCGGGCGCCACTCCCACCACCTCGGCGAACCGCGTACCGAACGTCTCCGGCGTCGTCCAGCCGACCATGCCCCGGACCTCGTCGACGCCGAGGTCCGTCCGGTCCGTCCGGTGCAGGATCGTCATCGCCCGTTCGACGCGCCGGGCCGTCAGGTAGGTGTGCGGCGACGTACCGAACGCCAGCCGAAACTGGCGGCTGAGCTGCGCGGCCGCCATGTTCACGCCGCGGGCCAGCGCCTCGACGTCCAGCGGTGCCGCGTACTCCCGGTCGATCCGGTCGCGGACGCGGCGCAGCACCGCGAGGTCCTTCAGGCGCTGGGCGAAGACGAGCGCGCGCATCAGCGCGGGCTGGCACACGTGAGCACTCCCTTCGTCGTCGGGACGCCGGTGCTCAGCCCGTGGCCTGTTCCCACGCGAACCCGTCCGGGTCGGTGAAGGTCCCCGCGTCACCGCGGATGGTGATGCGGTGCGAGCCGCCGCCCTCGGGGGCCACGCCGGCGTCCTTGGCGAGCGCCTTCCGCTTGTACAGCCCCAGCGTGATCCGGCTCGACGGCAGCGCGAACTCGACGTACTTGCTGCCGAAGCTCTTTCCGACGGCCAGGCCGCGCTCGACGTAGAACTTCTTGGTGGCCGCCACGTCCTCGACGCCCAGCAGCAGCACCATCTGCTCGAACTCGCGGGTGTCCGGGCCGGTGTCCTTCTTGGCGGAGGTGGCGACCTTCCAGATCGCGCCGTCGGGGGCCTGGACGACGCCGCCGTAGCCCCACAGCGACTTGGACACCGGCTTGAGCGAGGTCGCGCCGGCGTCGAGGGCCGCGTCGACGAACCCGCGCACGGTGGCCGGCTGCGCGACCGTGAGTGACAGGGTGTAGCCGCGGAAGCCGGACGACGGCTCGTCGGCGTCCCGCAGGCGCACCTGCGTGTCCAGCCCGAAGGCGGACTTGTAGAAGGTTTCGGCGGCCGCGGTGTCGGCCACGCCGAGGATGACGGATTCAATGGAGGTCATGGCAGAAACGCTAGTCAGGACCCCACCGTCAAGGCTTCTCGAATCCTGACCGGTCCCGGACGGCCGAGGGGCGGCCCGGGCCGGAGGAGCGCGCGGATCAGAGCGACAGCTCGACGACCATGCCGATCGCGCCGGCGAGGAAGATCGCCACGACGACCAGGATGATCGTCACCGGGGCCCAGCCCCAGCCGATCCTGAGCGCCTCACGCTCAGGGGCGTCCAGCGCGGTCACGCCCGATTCGGCGGGCGGTGAGTGGCCGGCGCCCTGGAGGCTGTCCTCGGGGACCTCCAGTCCCTCGTCCGGCAGGTGGTTGTTCCACGGTGTGGTCCGGTGCTGGGCACCGGACGGGGAAGGCGCGAGACGCATGCCGTCCTCCGATCGGTCGCGGGCCGGCGGTGCGCCGGCTTCGGGCACTCTTCCAGTGTCCACTCAGCGGCTCCGCACTGCTCGCAGCGACCGCCGCCCCCAGCCGGTCCGGACCCGCGGAGCGGAGACGGCGCAGCTAGCCGCCGCCCGTGGGAGCGGGGTGACCGTGGATCCGTATCTCCCGTGCTCGCAGCGTGAGCAGCCGCAGCACCGGTGTGCGATTGCGGTGCTCGCTCTCGTAACGCAGCAGGATCTGCACGTCGTCGCTGGTCAGGGAGGGGACGCGCGACTCGATGCCGTAGCGCGGCAGATGGTCGTAGTCCGGTATCGGGAGGTCGCCCTTGTACGGGAGCCCGATGTCGCCGGGAAACTGTTCCACTGAGATCACCTCGAAACTCCACCCACGCGTGCCCGAGCGGTGGGCACCCAAACACCAGGCCGCGTGCCTCCGCCCGTCGGACGCCCTGGTGCCCGGCTGCTGCCCGCCCGTGGCCGCCGGGCGATTCGTGTGAAGAACGACGTGCGGGGCAAGCGACCGGCGGAGGCGCCCCGCCTCCGCTGGCATAGGAGTGGTCCGGTCTGGCGTGTCCGCTCCGGCACCGGGATCCGGCGGAGCGCTGCCGGTATACCGGTTGCCTGGTCCATGGCGGACCTGGTCCACGGAGGGGCGGCGACGGCGATGCAACGCGGACTGGCGACGGCAGTGAGCCTGCTCGCCTGGTGGGCGTGCCTCTTCGTCCTCTACCTCATGCTCATCTCGTCCGTCACAGCGGCGGAGCTGGTGCTCGGCGCGGGAGGCGCCCTGCTGGGGGCGGTCGCCGCCGAGGCGCTCCGGCGGGTCGAAGAGCCCCGCGTCGGCGGAGTGCGCGCCCTGCTGGGGGCCGTCGCGGCGTTTCCCCTCACTCTGCTGCGGGAGATCGGCACGCTCACCGCCGCCGTGGTCCGGGAACTGCGCGGTGCCGGGGACAGCGGCCGGATCGTGCGGCTCGGTCTGGAACCCGGCGCGAGCGCGGCTCTCACCGCGGCGCTGCTGTCCGCGAGTCCCGGCGCGTGCGTCATCGACATCCGGGACCTCGGTCCCGGCCAGGAGCCGCGCGGCGGCACGGAGTTGACGCTGCATGTGCTCGGTCCCGAGATCTCCCGGGTGGAACGCGCGCTGCCGGGCAGGCGGCTGTCGTGAACGCCTGGCTGATCTCCGCCTCCGTCCTGCTCGCGGCCGGGATGGGTCCCTGCCTGTGGCGGGCCTGCCGGGGCGATCCCGCACAGCGACTGCTCGGCATCACGCTCGGCAGCGCGGTCGCCATCGCCGCGAGCCTGCTCATCGCCCGCGGTGTCGAGCGCACGTCGTACGTGGACGTGGCGCTGGTCCTGGCGGTGCTTTCACCGGCCGGGACGCTGGTGTTCTGCCGGTGCCTGGCCGGCGCCGGGCGCCCGCGGGCCGGAAACGCACCGGCCGGTCGAGGCCGCACGGAAGGGAGTTGAGATGGAGGCCCGTCACGCGGTGGTCCTGGCCCTGCTGTTCGGCGGTCTGGCCATGCTGCTGCTCTCCGCCGTCGCGCTGCTCGTCCTGCCCGGCCCGTACCAGCGCCTGCACGCGCTGGCGCCCGCCACCTCGCTGGGGCTGCCGCTGCTGTGCCTGGCGCTGGCGGTCGACACCGGCCCGGGACGCTCGGCCGTCAAGTTCCTGGTGATCGCGGCGCTCGCGGCCGCCTCCAGCCCTGTCGTCGGCATCGCCATCGGCCGCACGATCGTGGAGAGCACGCTTGAGGAAGGTGCTTCGGGCGCCGAGAGCGAGCCTCCGGCGTGAGCGGGATCTCCGGCGGTGTCGACGCGCTGGTGGTGGTGACCCTGGTGCTGGTCACGGCCGCGGCGACGGCTGCGGCGCTGACCCGCGACCCGGTCCGGCAGGCCGCCGTCCTCTCGGGCCTGGGCCTGTGTCTGGCTCTGCTGTTCCTCGCCGTGCAGGCCCCGGACGTCGCCCTGTCCCAACTCGCCGTCGGCACCGCGTTCACGCCGCTGCTCATCCTGCTCACCGTGCGGAAGGTCCGCAGAAGCGGTCGCGGCGAGGCCTCGGGCGACGGCGGTGCCCGCGGCAAAGGTGATGCGCGCGGCGACCGCGGCGCCGGCACGGCCCGCCGAGGGGGAGGGCGATGAACAGGCGCGCGCGGAACGTGCTCTTCCTGATCGCGGCCGCCGTCTTCGCGGCCGCCTTCACCGCGGCCTGTACCGGGCTGCCCGCGTTCGGCACCAGCAGGCACCCGTACGGCAGCCGCGCCATCGGCGCCTCGATCCAACGGCGCACCGCCAATGTCGTGTCGTCCGTCAACTTCGACCAGCGGGCCATCGACACCCTGGGCGAGGAGTCCATCCTCTTCGGGGCCGTGCTCGGATCGGTGGTGCTGCTGCGCCGGGCACGCGACGAGAACCGGCAGGACCCCGTTCCCGGCCGCGTCCTGCCGACCACCCTGCTGCTGGGCGCGGGACTGCTCCCGGTCACGCTGCTGGTCGGCGTCTACGTCATCGGCCACGGTCAACTCAGCCCGGGCGGCGGGTTCCAGGGCGGCGTGGTGCTGGCCACCGGCCTGCACCTCGCGTATGTGGCCGCCGACTACCGGGTGCTGCGCCGGGTGCGGCCGGTCGCGGTGATCGGCGCCGTCGACGCGGCCGCCGCCGGCGCGTTCAGCGCCCTCGGGCTGGCCGGCCTGATCGTCGGCGCCGCCTACCTGCAGAACGTCCTGCCGCTCGGCACCTTCAACCAGCTCACGTCCGGCGGTCTGGTACCGCTCATCAACGCCGCCGTCGGCGTGGAGGTCGCGTCGGGCGTCGTGGTGCTGCTCGCCCAGTTCCTGGACCAGGCCGTCGAGATCGAGTCCCCCCCGGACGGCGGCAAGGGCCGGCGGACACACCCGTCACCGGAGGCATCGTGACCCTGCTGCCCTTCCTCGCCGCCGGCTGGATCTTCCTCGTGGGCGTCTACGGCATGGTCACCAGCCGCAACCTCGTCCACGCCGTCGGCTGTCTCGCCGTCGCCCAGTCCTCGACGTACGTCCTGCTGCTCGGCGTCGGTTTCCGCAAGGGCGCCACCGCACCCGTCTTCGCCGACGTGCCGGTCGGCACCTCCGTCGTCGACCCCGTGGTCCAGGCCCTGGTGCTGACCGACGTCGTGGTCGGCGCGACGGTGACCGCGTTGCTGCTCAGTCTCGTGATCCAGATCCGCAAACGCTACGGAACGCTCGACCCCGAGGCGCTCACCGGGCTGAAGGGGTGACGAGCCGGCCGTGATCCGAACGGTGGACCTGCTGCCGCTCACCGTCGCAGCACCCCTCATCGGCGCCGCCCTGCTCGTCGTCGGCGGGCGGGCGCTGCCCCGGACCGCCAACGACGCGGTGGCCTGCGCCTTCGCGCTCCTCGCCGTCGTCATGGTGACGCCCGCCTGGCTGCACGCGGGCCACGGGCGCATCGTCTCGTGGTCCGGCGGCTGGCACATCACGCGCGGGCACAGCGTCGGCATCGTCCTCGTCGGCGACCGGCTCGGTATGGGGCTGGCCCTGCTCGCCGCCCTGCTGGTGCTCGCCGCGCTCGTCTACTCCTGGCGGTACTTCGACGAACCGCCCGCCGACCATCCGGGCGCCTTCCCGGCGCTGATCCTGCTGTTCGACGCGGGCATGTGCGGATTCGCGCTCACCGGCGACCTGTTCAACGCCTTCGTGTTCTTCGAGCTGATGGGAGTCGTCGCCTACGCGCTGACCGGGTACCGGATCGAGGACCCGCGCCCGCTGCACGGCGCCCTGACCTTCGGCATCGTCAACTCCCTGGCCGCGTACGCCTCGCTGCTGGGCATCGGACTCGTCTACGCCAGGACCGGCGAGCTCGGCATGGCCCAGATCGGCGCGGAACTCGCCGGCCGCAAGGCCGACGCCCTGCTCGTCACCGCCTTCGTCCTCATCGTCACCAGCATGCTCGTCAAGGCGGCGATCGTGCCCTTCCACTTCTGGCTGCCCGACGCGCACGCCGTGGCGCCGACGCCGGTGTGCATGCTGCTGTCGGGCGTGATGGTGGAACTCGGCGTGTACGGCACGGCCCGCGTCTACACCACGGTCTTCTCGGGGCCCCACGGCGTTCCCGGCGACGACTTCCGGCACACCATGATCGCCGCGGGGGCCCTGACCGCCCTCACGGGCGCGGTGATGTGCTGGCAGCAGCGCCATCTCAAGCGGCTGCTCGCCTTCTCCACCATCGGGCACACCGGCCTGTTCCTGCTGGGCCTCGGGCTCCTCAGCTCGCAGGGAGCGGCCGGCACCGCCCTCTACGTGGCCGGGCACGCCGGGGCCAAGGCCGCACTGTTCGCCCTGGCGGGCATCCTGCTGGACCGGTACGGCTCGGTCGACGAGCACTCCCTGCACGGACGGGCCCGCGAACTGCGCGGCACCGGCCTGCTGTTCCTGACCGGCGGACTGGCTCTCGCCGGTCTGCCGCCCTTCGGCATCTCCCTGGGCAAGGCCGTCGCGGAGCACGCGGCGGGGGAGCAGTATGCGTGGCTGCCCGCGCTGTACGTCGTCGTGTCGGCGGTCACCGGCGGCGCCGTCCTGCGCGCCGGACTGCGCGTCTTCTTCGGCGCGGGGCCGGAACCGCGGGTCACCAAGACGGATGTGGAGACCAGCGGCGAGGGCGAGGAGCCCGAACTCCGCGACCCGCAGCGGGAGGTGCCCGTCGTCATGACCGCGGTGCCCACGGTGCTGCTGGCCGGCTGCCTGTGCGTGGGAGTGGTCCCGGCGGTGGCGGACGCCGTCGCGAAGGGGGCGGCGGCCTTCACCGACCGAGCCGGGTACCTGGCCGGCGTGCTGGCCACCCCCGCACCGCCGTCGCCCGAGATTCCCGAGGCCGCCTGGACCGCCCCGGGCGTGCTGCTCGGCCTGCTGTCGACGGCTCTGGCGGTCGCCCTGGCCGCCGTCGCCGTCTGGGGGCCGGCCTCACGCGCCAGCACCGCGCGGCAGTTGCGGAAACTCGCCGAGCGAACCCAGTGGCGCCTGGTGACGCCCCTGCGCCGCCTCCACTCCGGTCTGCTCGGCGACTATGTGATGTGGCTGACGGTGGGGGTGGCGGCGCTGCTGGTCGCCGTCGGCGCCCAGATGTGAACGTGGAGCGCCTGCAACAATGGCGGCCACGCGCCGAGGCAGGAGGGGCAGATGGACGGGAGCGATCCGCACATCCACGTCGAGTCCAAGGTCGTGAACCGCGCCGCGAGGGTTCGCGCCCTGATGGCGTCCACCTTCGGTCTGGCCGCCGACCTGCCGAGCACCGTGGCCAGCGGCTGCGGTCGGCAGGTGCCCTACGCGATGACGTCCCCGCGCCCCGATCGCGTCACCTGCCTGCCCTGCCGTGAGCACGCGCACCGCGAGCACCTGCGCTTCGCGGACGAGATGGAACGCCTCGGCCGCTTCCCGGGCTCGTCGATCACCGTCGCCCAGCCGGACCAGGCCGCCGCGCATCACCGGTCGCTCGCACGGCGGTTCGACGGCACGGAGGAGTAGGGCGACCGCGCCCTGACGTCACATCAAGGCGCGCAGCGCCGCCGCCGTCTCGGCGACGCAGGCGGCGAAGCCGGGCGCGTCCGGAGTCGAGACCCAGTGGACGAACGCGACGCTGAAGACCGTCACCGCGCTGTGCGCGGCAAGCGCGGCGTCGCGCTGCGGCGCGCCGCGCTCGCGCAGCGCCTCGGTCGTCGCCTCGGTCATGGAGGCGAGCTTGAGCAGTTCCCGCTCCTTCAGGGCCGGGGTCGCCGCGACGATCAGCGACCGGCGCACGGCGTGCTCCCGGCGCTCCTGCAGCAGGTCGCCGCCCGCCGCCATGCCGGCCAGCGCGGCGTCGAGCGGCGGGAGGCCGGCGGGCGCTGACCGGATGGCCTCGCAGGCCGTCCGCTCCAGGGTGGCCGAGCCGTCGAAGAGGACCTCGCGCTTGTCGGCGAAGTGCCGGAAGAAGGTGCGCTCGGTGACACCGGCGCTCTCGGCGATGTCGCCCGCGGTCGTCTGCTCGAAGCCCCGCTCGGCGAAGAGGTCCAGCGCGGCCTTGATCATCCGGCCCCGCGCGTCCGGCTCCCAGCGTCCCATGCGAACAGTGTAGTGATGACAGTGACCGACATCGAGTGCTACCGTTGTTGATGTCAGTCACTGTCATCGTCAGGGAAGGACCCCTGCCATGCGCGTCTTCGTCACCGGTGCCTCCGGCTGGATCGGCTCCGCCGTCACCGACGAACTCCTGTCCGGCGGCCACAAGGTCGTCGGCCTCGCCCGCTCCGACGAGGCGGCCGCCGCCCTCGAGGCCAAGGGCGCCACCGCCCACCGCGGCAGCCTCGACGACGCCGACGGCCTCGCCGCCGCGGCCGCCGCCTCCGACGGCGTCATCCACCTCGCGTTCAAGCACGACTTCACCGACTACGCCGGCGCCGGGCGCAGCGAGCACACCGCCGTACGGGCCATGCTCGACGTCCTGGAAGGCAGCGACCGCCCGTTCCTGCTGGCCTCCGGGCTGGCCTCCGGCGTCACCGGCCGCCCGCTGACCGAGGAGGACCCGTCGCCGTTCCACGGCGTCGATTCGATGCGCGGCGGCAGCGAGAACCTCGCCCTGTCCTACGCCGACCGGGGCGTGCGCCCCGTGGCGCTGCGCTTCTCACCGACCGTCCACGGCACGGGCGACCACGGGTTCACCGCCCGGCTGACCCAGATCGCCCAGGAGCACGGCGTAGCCGGATACATCGGCGACGGCTCGACGCGCTGGGCCGCCGTGCACCGAACCGACGCCGCGCGCATGGTGCGGCTGGCGCTGGAGAAGGCACCCGCGGGCTCGCGCGTGCACGCCGTGGCCGAGACCGGGATCCCCTCCCGCGACATCGCCGCCGCGATCGGCGCGCACCTCGGCCTGCCGACGGCGTCGGTCGCCCCGGAGGAAGCCGATCAGCACTTCGGCTGGCTCGGGCGGTTCTTCGGCATGGACGTCACGGCGACCAGCGACCGCACCCGGGAGATGCTGGGCTGGACGCCGTCCGGCCCGACGCTGCTGGAGGACATCGCTGCCGGGGCGTACGCGCTGCCGGAGTGAGTGGGGTCTGGTCGGGCCGGGGTCGGGCCACACCGGGCCGGGCCGTGGCAGGATCGGAGCGTCCTTCCGCCCGTCCCGGCCCGTGGGAGCCCGTGATGACCGTTCGCCGTGTCGTTCCGAACATCGCGTCCGGCGCGTGGGACGAGAGCCGCGCGTTCTACGGGCGGCTCGGTTTCGAGGAGGTCATGAACCACGGCTGGATCATGACCCTGGCCTCGCCGTCCGCCCCCACCGCGCAGATCAGCCTGATGACCTCCGACCGGACCGCGCCGGTCGTCCCCGACCTGAGCGTGGAGGTCGACGACGTGGACGCCGCGTACGCCGCCATGCGCCATGCCGGGGCGGAGATCCTCCATCCGCTGCGGGACGAGGAGTGGGGCGTCCGCCGGTTCTTCGTCCGGGACCCCAGCGGGAGGGTGGTCAACGTGCTGGGGCACCGCTGAGGGCGCCGGGCGGGACGGGCAACCAGGCAGGACGAGGGCGGCAAGCGGTCCTGCCGCGGGCCTGACGACACCGTGTGGCGGGGGGCCCGGCCCGGTCCGATAGTGGGAGGCGGGGGGCCACTCCCGAGACCGTGGAGCAGCCATGGACCGCTACCCTCCGATCGCCGACCACGGCCTGGTCGGCGACCTCCAGAGCGCCGCGCTGGTGTCGTCCCAGGGCGTCGTCGACTGGTTCGCGGCCCCGCGGTTCGATGCGCCCAGCGTCTTCGCTGCGTTGCTCGACCACGACCGCGGAGGGTACTTCCTGCTCGCCCCCGAGCAGCCCGACAAGGTCTGCAAACAGCTCTACCTGCCGGACACCGCGGTGCTGGTCACGCGGTTCATGTCCCCGGACGGCGTGGGCGAGGTCATCGACTTCATGACGCCCGACCGGTCCGGCACCGCCACCGACCGCCACACCCTGTACCGGGTGGTGCGGGCGGTCCGCGGCAGTGTCGAGTTCACCCTGGAGTGCCGCCCACGCTTCGACTACGGCCGTGCCGAGCACGAACTGGAGACCGACGGCGCCCACGCCCGCTTCCACGCCCCTGACATGGACGCGCACCTGCAGACCACGTTCCCGCTGGAGCGCGACGGCAACGACGTCCGCGGGACGGTACGGCTGAAGGCGGGTGAGTCCGGCGGAGCCGTCTTCGCCGTCTGCGCACCCGGTGGCGCGCCGCCGCCCTCACCGACCCGGCAGTCGGTGGAGGAGGAGCTCGCCGGGATCGTCGACTTCTGGCAGACCTGGCTGCGCCAGTCCCAGTACCGGGGCCGCTGGCCCGAGTTGGTGCACCGTTCGGTGATCACCCTCAAGCTGCTCACCTATGCGCCCACCGGCGCCCTGGTGGCGGCGGCGACCACGGGCCTGCCCGAGCAGGTGGGCGGCGAGCGCAACTGGGACTACCGCTTCACCTGGATCCGCGACGGCTCGCTGTCGGTGCGGGCCATGCTCGACCTCGGCTTCGCCGACGAGGCCACCGCCTTCATCCACTGGCTGGTGGCCCGGATGGTGGAGCGCGAGGGCACGGGCGACGCGCCGCTGCAGATCATGTACCGCGTCGACGGCAGTCCCGACCTGGCTGAGGAGACCCTGGACCACTTCGAGGGCTACCGCGGCTCCGCGCCCGTCCGCGTCGGCAACGGCGCCGCCGACCAGCTCCAGCTCGACATCTACGGGGAGGGCGTCTACGCGCTGTCGCAGGGGCGCGAGATCGGCCGGCAGGCGACCTACCGCGCCTGGCGGACGTTCTGCACCGCGCTGGACTGGCTGGCCGACCACTGGGACCAGCCGGACGAGGGCATCTGGGAGACCCGCGGCGGCCGCAAGGACTTCACCTACAGCCGCGTGATGTGCTGGGCCGCGTTCGACCACGCGCTGAGCCTCGCCGACACCTTCCGCCGGCCCGCACCGGTGGAGAAGTGGCGCGCGGCACGGGACGCCATCTTCGAGCAGGTCATGGAACGCGGCTGGAGCGAGAAGCAGAACGCCTTCGTCCAGCACTACGGCGACGAGGTCCTGGACGCCTCGCTGCTGCTCATGCCGAGGGTCGGCTTCGTCGGCCCCCAGGACCCCATGTGGCTGTCCACGCTCGACGCCATGGACGGCAAGCTCGTTTCCGACAGCCTCGTCTACCGGTACGACCCGGCGGCCTCGCCCGACGGACTGCGCGGCTCCGAGGGCACCTTCAGCCTGTGCACCTTCCTGTACGTCGACGCCCTCGCGCGGGCCGGACGTCTGGGACAGGCCCGGTATACCTTTGAGAAGATGCTCACCTATGCCAACCATGTCGGCTTGTTCGCCGAGGAGATCGGACCGAGTGGAGAGCAACTCGGCAACTTCCCCCAGGCGTTCACCCACCTCGCGCTGATCATGGCCGCGACGACCCTGGACGACGCGCTCGACGCCGAGCAGGGGCGGCGACGGTGACCTCCTCCGGCGCGGGAGCCCAACCCCTGCTGAGCGTCGAGGAGTTCGCGGCACTCCACGAGGAACTGGCCGGCCGCACGGCCTGGGCGGCGGGCCCCCGCGGCGCGCTGGCGGCCCTCACCCCCGACAAGGTCGTGGCCGCCGCCCGCGAAGTGCGGCTGGGCCGCGGGGTCTCACTGGCCGCGCCCGTCGAGTTCACCGTGGCCCCGGACGACCCGGAACCGGCCCGGCACACCATGCTCGGTCCGGACATCGAGGACACGCCCGCCGTCCTCGACAGCGCCGAGGGCCTGCACTTCGTGACCGACCGTCTCGCCATGAACGTGCACGGCGACGCGAACAGCCACCTCGACGCCCTCACCCACATCATCTGGAACGGCACCCTGCACGGCGGTGTCCGGGCGAGCACGGTCACGTCCGAGGCGGCCACCGCACTCAGCGTCGAGATCGTACGTGACGGGATCACCGGCCGCGGCGTGCTGCTGGACATCCCGCGGCTGCGCGGCGTGCCGTGGATCGAACCGGGCGACCACGTCACCGGTGACGAACTGCGCGCGGCGGAGGAGTCGCAGCAGGTGCGGGTGACCGAGGGGGATCTGCTCTTCGTGCGGGTGGGCCACCGCAGGCGCCGGGCGGAACTGGGCGCGTGGGACACCGCCCGGTCCCACGCGGGACTGCATCCCACCGCTCTGGAGTTCCTCGCCGAGCGCCGGGTCGCGTTGCTGGGCTGCGACTCCAACAGCGACACCGCGCCGAGCCTCGCGGAAGGGGTCGGCTGGCCGGTGCACGTCCTGGCGATCCACGCGATGGGCCTGCATCTCCTGGACTACCTGCAGTTCGAGGACCTCGTGCCGCTCTGCGAGGAGCAGCGGCGCTGGTCGTTCCTGTGCGTGGTCGCGCCGCTGCGGCTGCCGGGCGGCACGGGCTCGCCGGTCAATCCCGTGGCAGTGCTGTGAGGGGCGCCGGATGAACGCGGCCCGGCCGGTGCGGCGCGTCCGGCGGGCCCGGTGAGTCCGGTGCCCTCGGCGGACGCGGCAGCAGGGCCGCTCGTGGTCGTGGTCATGGGCGTCTCCGGCTCGGGAAAGTCCACGGTGGGACGGCTGCTCGCCCAGCGGCTCATGCTCCCGTTCGTGGAGGCCGACGACGTCCACCCGGCCGCCAACCGCGCCAAGATGGCCGCCGGTCGGCCGCTCGACGACGCCGACCGCGACCCCTGGCTGCGGGCGCTGGCCGACTGGATCGCGGACGCGAGCGGCTCGGGGCATGGTGGCGTGATGGCGTGCTCGGCCCTCAAACGGGCCTACCGGGACCGGTTCCGGCGCGCGGGCGCGGGTGTGTGGTTCCTGTACCTGGTGGTCGACCGAGCCGCCGCCGGCCGGCGGGTGGCCGGCCGCGCCGGCCACTTCATGCCGTCGGACCTGGTGAACTCCCAGTACGACGCGCTCGAACCGCTGCGGTCCGACGAACCGGGTATGACCGTGGACGCGACGGTGGGCCCGCAGGCGATCGTCGCCACCGCGGCGGCGGCGGTGGAGCCGCTGCGCTGACCCCGGAATGCCCGCTCGCGGGGTGGCGCGGCTCTCAGTTCTTGCGGTAGGTGGGCCCGCCCATGAGGAAGAGGAGGAGGCCGATCGTGAAGGCCATGACGCCGAGAATGAAGCCGATCGTTGCCAGTGCCATCATGCTGGGCCTCCCTCGGGAGTGGCGGGACGGACGGGCGCCGGCGATCACCGGTCCGCTCTCACCGTCGCACGAGCGCCGGGGCTCCGCAGGGCAGCGTCCCGAGATGTGGACGAAATGTCCCGGATGCTGGACCCATGGCGAGTGGAAGCCCTGCATAATGAGCCGATGCGCCGACGCCTCGTACTGATGGACGCCCCGTCGAACCTCGGACTCCGGCCGCCCGCCGAAGGGGTGGTCCCCGGCTGCTACAAGCTGGCCGGCGCGCTGCGGGACCAGCGGCTGCGGGCCCGGCTGGGCGCGGAGGAGGGCGGCGTCGTGGTGCCGCCCCGCTACGACCGCGGGAACTGGAAGCCGGGCGACGGCGTGTTCAACGCCGCGGCCATCGCGGGCTACACCCGCAGGCTCGCCGACCGGATCGAGACGCACGTGCGGGCGGGGGAGTTCCCCGTGGTCCTCGGCGGCGACTGTTCCATCCAGCTGGGCGCCTCGCTCGCCCTGCGCCGCGCCGGCCGGTACGGCATCGCCGTGATCGACGGCTCCGCGGACTTCCGCCACCCGGGCAACTCCCCGCATGTCGGCGCCGCCGGGGGAGAGGAGCTCGCCCTCGCGACCGGCCGGGGGCAGGCCGACCTCACGGACATCGAGGGGCTGCGGCCGTACCTGCGGGAGAGCGACGTCCGGGTTCTCGGCATCCGCGACTACGACACCGAGCGCGACGAACTCACGGCCTGCGGCATCGCGAGCGCGACGGTGGGGGAGATCCGGGCGGAGGGCGCCGAGCAGGCCGCCGGCGCCGCGCTGCGCACGCTGGAGTCGCCGGAGCTCGCGGGCTTCTGGGTGCATCTGGACGCCGACGTCCTGGACCCCTCCGTGATGCCCGCCGTGGACAGCCCCGACGACGGCGGCCTCATGCCGGGCGAACTCGCCTCACTGCTGCGGACGCTGGTCAGGTCGGAGCGGTGCGTCGGACTCAACCTCACCATCTACGACCCGGATCTCGACCCCGACGGCACGGGTGCGGCGCTGCTCGCCGAACTCCTCGTCTCCGCGCTCGTGCACCACTGACGGGACCAGCCGTCACGCGGGCCGGCCGCCGATGCTGTCAAGGAATCCTTGACGCAATCCGGCTGTCAAGGCATCCTTGACGTGTGGCTGACTCCTTGCCCTCGTCACCGTCCCTGGCGGCTCTGGCCGCCTCGCTCGCCCGGCAGGCCTCCGCCCTGGCGGAGACCCTGGGCAGTCCGCTCGCGCCGCAGCCGTACCTCGACCTCGTGCGGCGCGCCCGGGATCTCGACGGCGCGGCGGAGCAGGTGCTGAAGCTGTGCGTCCAGCAGTCGCGGGACGCCGGCCACACCTGGCAGGAGATCGGGGACCTGCTCGGCGTCAGCCGCCAGGCCGCCTTCCAGCGGTTCGGCAAACCCATCGACCCCAGGACGGGGGAACCCATGGACAAGACCGTACGGATGGCCGACGCGGCGGAACGCGCGCTCGCCGTCGTCTCGGCCGTGCTCGAGGACCGCATGGACGACGTCCGGCCGTCGTTCAACGACGAGGTGCGCGCGAAATTCACCGACGAGGTGCGGGGCGACGGCCTGGCCGCGGTCACCGGCCTCGTCGGTGCGTTCGAGGGCTTCGCCGACGCCGAGCCCTTCGTCCGGCGGATCGGCGACCACACCGTCGTCGACATCCCCCTGCGGTACGAGGCCGGGGACATGAAGGCCCGGGTCGCGTTCGACACCGACGAGAAGGTCGCCGGCGTCCTGATCCTCGCGCCCGAGACCCCCTGAGGAGTAAGTGCCCGCGGGACGGGCGTCGCTCAGTCGCCGCGCCTGCGGACCCACAGCGGGAAGACCAGCCAGCACAGCACGAACCAGACCACCATCAGGCCGACGATCCAGGCGCTGGTCGCGTCGCTCGTCACGACGCGGAGCACCAGCAGCAGCGAGCAGGTCATGGTGCACAGCAGCAGGAAGAGCCCGAGCACGGTCAGCCGTGAGGCCCAGACAACGGTTTCCGGCTTCAGCCGCTGTCCCGTCAGCAGCCTGTGCATGGCCACCGGGCCGACCAGTGAGCCGGTGGTCGCGGCGCCGAGCGCCACGGTGACCACGTACAGATGGCGGTCGGTGGGGGAGAGCTGGCTGAAGCGCTGCTGGAAGACCACGGTGAGCAGGAAGCCGAAGAGAATCTGCACGCCGGTCTGGGTGACCCGCAGTTCCTGGAGCAGGTCGCCCCAGCGCCGGTCCGCCCGTTCCTCCGGCGTCTCGTCACGGCCGCCGCCGACTTCGGGATTCGCCATGATGCGGTCCTTCCCTGCCGTCCGCCCTGCACGCATGCGGCACGTACGCGCCTCCGGTCACCGAACGCCCGGTGCCGAGCGTACGGTGCCGGACCACCCGGAACGGAGACGCCGTGGCGGGGTCATCCGGGTGGTCCGGCGGTGCAGCGGACGGGCGGGGCGTCAGCCGACGGGCAGCCGGTCGTAGGTCGCGAAGGTGTAGGACGCGGACAGGGCGATGCTGTTGCCGGTGGCCGCGGGCACGCCGAGGTGGGCGTCGACGAGCGGCCCCAGCGGTCCGCAGCCGGTGGCGGCAGGGACGGCGAAGGCGTCGTCCCGCGCGTCGAAGTCGATGACCGGTGGATCCTGTGAGACCCACTGGGAGCCGCCGACGCGCTGGAGGCGGAGTTCGACGGGGTTGTCGCGGCCGATGACGCAGGTGCGGGGGAGCAGCGGACTCAGCACGCGGAAGCGCAGCGTCAACAGGCCGAGGCTGTTGCCGGTGGAGTAGAAGTCGGAACGGCCGCCGTACTCCGGCATCAGGGACAGCGACGTCCACGGGTTCCGGTCCGCGGTCCCGGGGATGCCGAGGAGGCCGCCCGGCACCGGGCCGGGCCCGCTGCGCATCGCCCCCCAGACCTGGCCGTCGCCCCCGTCGGCGAGCGGACCCTCGGCGTGGGTGATCGTCATCGGCGCCAGAGCGGGAACCGTCCGGCTGCCGAGCGTCAGCGAACCGGTGGCGGTGAGGGCTTCGCACCTCCACTGCGACGGGTCGACCCCGGCGGGAAGGGCCGGGCAGTCGCGGAACGTGTCCGCGGACGCGGAGGGGCTCTGCGCGGCCGCGGACAGGGTGGACGCCGACCCGGACGCGGCGTGCGCGGGCGCGGCGGCCGCTGCGCTCAGGGCCGCCGTGGTGACCAGGGCCGTGGTGAGGGCGGTGACGGTGAGCGCGGCCGTGCCGCGGCGGGCGGCGGGGGAACGGTGCGTGTCAGCGGTGGTGGTCATGGACCTCAGCCTGGCGCTGCCCCGCCCGGCCGGGCCTCGGGAACCTCCCTCCCCTGCCCCTGAGACGCCCCTGACGGCTCGTCAGGGGCGCGGCCCCGAGAACGGGAGCCCGGACCTGCGGTGGTTCAACCGGCGGGCGGCGGCTGCTTGTAGGGGCTGACGGCCTCGGTGGTCGCGGCCATCGCCTCCGTGCTCTGGTCATAGGTGCGCTGGGCGATGGCGATGTACAGCAGGTCGAGCACCGCCATCTGGGCGTGGCGGCTCAGGATGGAGTTGTGGCCGGGGGCGTCGTGCCGCACGCTGCTGGCCAGCACGAGATCGACGCGGCGCGCCAGCGGCGACTCGAGGTCGTTGGTGAGCGCCACGGTGGTCGCGCCGCGGGACGCCGCCTCGGCCGCGAGGTCGATCACCTCGCGGGTGCGGCCGCTGTGCGAGATCGCGAGCATCACGTCGTGCGGGCCGAGCAGGGCCGCGCCGGTGAGCGCCACCTGCGTGTCGCTCCACGACCAGGCCGGAACCCCTATGCGGAAGATGCGGTGCTGGAACTCCGCGCCCATTCCCGCGCTTCCGCCCATGCCGCACACCTCGACCCGGCGCGCCCGGGCGATCGCGGTGGCCGCCGCCTCGACGGCCGACAGGTCGAGCCGGGACAGCGTCTCGCCGACCGAGTGCCGGACCGCGGCCGAGATGGCCTCGGCCACCTGGCCGAGCTCGTCGTTCTCCGAGATCTGCCGGCCCATGTTGGCCTGCCAGGTCTCACGCTCGCTGCGCCCGGTGTCGGCCGCGAGCGCGATGCGCAGCGCGGAGTATCCGGGGAGGCCGAGCGTCCGGCAGAAGCGGGTGATGCTGCCGGTGGAGACCCGGCAGGCGTCCGCGAGATCGAGGATGGTCATCCGGGCGACGGCGGCGGGATCGTCGAGGATCAGTGCGGCGGTGGCGCGCTGGGCCTCGGGAAGTCCGGGCAGCAGCGCGCGGATGCGTTCGACGACCCCGTCGTCGGAGAGCTCGGCGGCAGTGCGCATGGGGGGACCCTCTCGAAGGCGGAAGCAAACAATTATTCTTCATGGCTCCCCTGAGGAGTGTCAACGTTGTGCGCATGCCATTGACGCATGCGACGGGAAGGGGCACAGTCCTCCCCGCGAAGAATAATTTTTCTCCGGACGGTGATCGGGCAGCACCACCCACCCTTCGAACCTGGAGTGCACACCCATGACATCCCACGAGGACCCCACGCGCCCTCGTCCCGCAGGACGCGCGTTCGGCAGACTCACCACCGCGACGGCCGCACTGCTGATGTGTGCCGGGATGACCGCGGCCGCGCTCGCCGGACCCGCCGCGGCCGACGACGTCACCGGCGCGTCGACGGCGGCGGCCGCGACTCCGGCGCTGATCCC
>NZ_JAINZZ010000084.1 GCF_019890725.1 Actinacidiphila acidipaludis | reverse complement strand
GACAGGGTGCCGTCGCGCAGGTCGGTGGTCCCGACCACGGCGTGCGGTCCCCGGGCACTGGGGGGAACGCTGATGACCACCAGGCCGCGCGGCACGGAAGCGTCGGGATCCTCGGCGATGAAGTGGATTTCGCAATCCACGGCTGGCTCCACCCGCAGCACCAGCGTCTCGCGGTACTTCTTTCGTAGCCGGTCGGTCAGCGACTCGGGGTTGGGCTGCTGCGGGATGGAGGTGGCACGGTCCTCATACAGGCCGAGGACCAGGGTGCCGCCGGAGGCGTTGGCCAGCGCCGCGACGTCCTTGGCGAGTTCGACCTGCCAGTCGGGCTTGCGGCCGTACTGCTCGCCCTTGTAGTCCAGGTCCGCGGCCTCGACCGCACTGGGGTTCCTCAGCAGCGTCCGGTACTGGGCATAGGTGGCCTCGCCGGGTGCAGCTCCGAGCAAAGTACGCAAGCGGGCATCGAACATCCCCAGACGGTAGCGCCGAAGTAGCCGACAGCGCCCCGGATTGACGGGCCGCAAACCCGCCGGCGTCAGTGCCGAGGGTCGCACATGGGCATGCCGGCCACCACAGACAGCGCGAACGGGCAGTACTCCCACGTCCCCCCGCAGCTCGGACGTCAGCAGAACGGCCTCGCGGAGCTTCTTGCAAGGAGCAGACGCGCGGCCCGGCTGCTCGGTGGGTGTGCCGCGCGAAGGACTGCTGGCCAGTACGGCGCCCGGTCTCAGTCAGGTCGCCACCACGCTGGCCACTTTGCAGCTCTGTCAGCTGCAGATCTTCCAGGTGGTGTTGAACAGTCCGTACTCGAGCAGGTCAGGGTTTGCGTGGGAGGGCCAGCCGTTGGTTGCGGCCATCTGCCGGGCGGCGGCATCCATGAAGGAGAGATAGACCTGGTAGCGGTGGGGCGTCCACCCACCCTCTGACCACACCCAGGCGGCAACCTTCCCGTGTGGATCGTGACCAGTGTCTCGGCCGACGACTTCGGCCATCGACCGCATGCGGCCCGCCAGAACACTGTCCAAGATGAGAGGCCTTGGGCCGAGGGCGGGCGGCACCGCAGCAGCGGCGAAGTACAGGAACTTGGTGAAGAAGGCCGGTCCGAACCCGCGGACCTTGCCCTCTAGCTCGGCGTAGGCGTGCTGCGAGTCCTGTGTGCGCAGCACTGCGAGCGCACTCGCCAGCGCGGCATCGAGGCCACCGGCCCCAAGGACCGCGATCAAGGTGGTCGGCCCGCTGCCGGCGGGGGTGCCGCGCTTGCCCTTGCCCCACACATAGCTTGCGACCAGGGCCTCCCGGAGATCCGAGCGTTGCAGCGCATCGGCGACAGCCGCGGCCACCTCCTTCCGGCTGACCGTGGCGTCACCGCTGGCACTGGTCGGCGCCAACGCCGAAGGCCACGGAGTGACCGAGACCCAGCGGGCGGGGGTGTAGCGGACGGTGTGCATGCCTGGCGTTCCGTCGGCGAATTCATGCGCGTTCCGTTCCCACCACCGGATCAGCGCTTGAACGACAGCATCTGGCAGCAGCCGCACGGCCATCTCGCGGTCTACCGCGTCGGCACGCTGTTGTCTGTCGTTCATCAGCCGTCCCTCGAAAGTCCCTGCCCCGCAGTCGATTTGTCGGAGCAAGCGGCATCAGGGCACAGCGCCTCGTTGCCGTTGATCTTGACACGAGCTGCCGCCGACTAGTTCTGGCAACTCTGCCCCCAGATGTCAGGCCGCGGGGGCGAAGTGGTGCTCCCACCGTAGACCGTGATCTTGCTCATTGGACGCCGGGTCTCGGTCGAGCTCGCGTCCCTGTCGAGTGGCCCGTTCTGATGCGCTCGTGGCCTCAGCTGGGCTGGTCAGCGGTGGGTGGTGGTGCGCTCTCTGTGCCGTAAAAGCGGCCCTGTTCACAGAGGGCGTCGATCTCGGTGTTGTCCTCTTCGCTCAGTTGCGCGTCCAGGGCAGCACTGATGACGTGTCGGGCGCGGGCCAACCGTCGGGGGACATCCTAGTCGGCGATGAATTTCCCGACGGTCTGGTCGTCGGCGGTTCCGGACGCCTGGCGTGATCCGAGTCGGTCGAGAGATACCACGAACTCATTCAGGTCCTGCAGAACCGCGACGGCCTCGTCGTGCGGATCTCGCGGGAGGACATGTCCATCGGCTGATTTGACTCCAGAGTTGGTGCTCCAGCCCGGATAGTCCTGCTGGTCGGAGCCGGTCCGGGAACGGGTGCGACCACTGGTGATCATCGGCGTGTGAAGACAGAGATCAGACGGTGGCCGGAGGTCACACCATAGATCTCGTCCGCGGATGAGCGTGAAACGTGGCGGGCTGAGCGTTCACTGCCAGGCTGGCATTGGCATGATCTGTGAGTGATGGGTGTCCGCTTGCCCGCGTGCTGCTGGGCATCGCTGGGGCCGCACTGCTGGGGTGGGTACTGATGGGTTGGTGGTCTCGTCGGCGGTCGGAGCCGGTCGAGGATTTGGTGTCGGTCCGGCTACCGGCCGAACACAAGGCAGAGATGCCATCGGACACGGAGCTGACCGAGCTGGCGGCCGCGGCGGAGCAGGGCGACGACGTGGCTATGGGAAACCTGGCAGCGGTCTTGTACCGGAAGAATGACCAAGCCGGAGCGCTGCACTGGTGGAGCAAGTCGTGGGCGGCCGGGAACGTTGTCGCCGGCTACAACCTGGGCATGGTGCACGCAGAGGCCGGCGACGCGAACCGGGCGCAGGTGGTCTGGGAGAAATGCGCGGCGCTCGGCGACCCCGACGCCATGCTGGGCCTGGTCAAGCAGGCGCTTGAGCGTGGTGACCCGGTCGGGATTGAGCGCTGGGCGCCGGTGATCCTCGCGCAAGGCGAGGCCTTCCCGGTCACAGCGCTGGGCGTGGCCTTCCGGGACCGCGGCGACCTGAAGCGGGCCGAACAGGCGTTCCTGCGAGCCGAGGAACTGGGCGACGGATACGCGATGGAAATACCGGGCGCGCATCCTTGCTGCTTGGGGCCAGCACGAGGAGGCTGCAGCGCTGCATGCACGGGCGGCTACGGCTGAGCGGATGCTCTGAGATGGAGCAGCGTGGCGAGCCGGTCTAGTGGACGCCCAACCGCCTCCCTGGGGCCAGCTCCTGGTCGCCCTGCGCGAAGAACCCGCCGGCGCCATCGCCTTCCGCGTCGTGCACACGCTGCTGACCGGCCATGGCGACCTGCTTGACGACACTGCTGGTTGAAGACGGTTGAGGCCGTTCCCTGATCGCGCCGTTTCACTGCCTGATCGGCCAGTTCTGCCAGGGCTCGCACGCGGTCGGGCAGTGGCAGGTAGGCGGGGCGGCGGCGGGCGATGAGCGGGTAGCGCCGGGCTGTCTGGCCGTGCGGGTCCATGTCTCCCTGTGGGTGTGCGGCGCGGGCGGGGGCCGGTGGAGCCCGCGGGCTCCACCGGCGGGAGATCGGCTGCTACTGCCAGTCGACGACGATGCGGTTCAGCGGGGTGTCCAGGGCGAACAGGCCGGGCCGCTGCTCGGTCGCGGGGGCGTCCAGCGGCTGGATTTCGAAGGTGGCTTCGCGGCCGCGGTAGTCGCGGTCCCAGAAGCGGATGGCCTGGGCGACCTTCGCGGCCAGTTCGTCGCTGCCGGGGCCATGGCCGATGACGCCGAACTCCCAGAGCTTCCCGCCGTCCGGCGTGGTCTGCTTCGACAGGCGGCGGGCGAGGTAGGTGACGGCGCCCTTGTCGACGGCGGCGGTCGCCGACGGGTAGGGGTCGTCGGTGAGCAGCGTGCCCTTGGCGGCCGCGGGGAAGAGCATCCGGACCAGTCCGGAGGGCAGGCTGCAGGAGACGAACAGCTCCATCCACTCCGGGGACTCCATCGCCCGGACTGTCATGCCGGTCCACTCCTCCACGCGCGGCTGGTCCAGCACGCCGGCGAGCGCGTCGGCCTCGATCCCTGGGCCGGCGGGGGCCTGGAGGCGGACCTTGCCGTCGGCGCTGAGGGGGATGATGCGCCGGTCGTCGTCGGCGATGCCGCGCCGCAGCGGCATGAAGGTGTTCATCCCGCTACTGACGCTCCGCCAACGCCCGTCGCGCGGCTCGTAGGCAATGGACCTGGAGACGCTGCCCTTCAGGCGCTGGGGGACGACGAGCCGGCCGCCGGGGGCGAGCTGGTCGAGCCAGGCGTGGGGGACGCCGTGCGCGCCGACCGTGGCGATGATCCGGTTGTAGGGTCCGCTGTCGGCGTGGCCGAGGGCGCCGTCGCGGGTCAGTGCTTCGACGTGGGGGAAGCCGGCGGCGGCCAGGTGCGCGCGGGCGCCTTCGACCAGGTCCTCGTCGACGTCGATGGTGGTGACGTGACCGGCCTCGCCGACCAGTTGCGCAAGGAGCGCGGCGTTGTAGCCGGTGCCCGCGCCAAGTTCGAGAACGCAGTCACCTGGCTGGACATCCAGCTGGTCCAGCATGAGGGCGACCACCGTGGGCTGTGAGGCGCAGGAGATGGCGGTGCCGTCGTCGTCGTACTTGATGTTGATGGGGCTGTCGGCGTAGGCGTCGTCCAGGGACGCGTCGGGCACGAACAGGTGCCGCGGCACGGCCCGCAGTGCGGCTTCGACGGCGGCCGAGCGGGCGTGGCCGGCCTGGCGGATCCGGTCGACCAGAGCGTTGCGGAGCCGGGCGGCGTCAGCCCTGTTGGTGGCGAGGGTGTCGGTAGTCACCGCCCCGACGCTGGCGGCTTGCGGCGTGACCTCAGCGGAGCGCGCGGTGTTGTCGCTGGATCCCATGACTGCCTCTCGTGCGATGGTGAACAGGGCGCTGTGGTCTCCGAGTCGGAGACCGGCGCGGTGGCGTGGAAGATCACGTGGTGGGCCAGGACGGCGCGCAGGCCGCGCGTCAGTCCGGCCCCGGTGGCGAGGTAGCGCCGCCACTGTTCGCCGGGCGGTCCGACGTGCGCGAGCTGTTCAGCGTTCAAGGAGCAGGCCCCGCGCGTGCATCCGGCACCGGATCGAGGAGCAGCGCAGGGGTGGTGTGGGGCGCGGTGTCCACGCGGGGGGCGTCGGCAAGAAAGACGCGGCGGTGGAGCGATCGGGGTGGGGCCAGTACCAGCCGAACGGCGCTGCCGGGGGTGCAGCCCAGTAGGAGGCGAACCAGCACACATCGCCCCGGTGCTTGCCGCGTTCGAGCGCGCGTGCGTGGGCGGCTTCGGTGGTGTTGCAGTCGAAGCACAACAGGCCTCGAACCGAGCCCGTGACGTGGTCATGGTCGACGACCTCGGCCGGCCCCGGGCAGGTGGCACAGTGCCCGTCCTGCACGCCCAGCAGACGCCACCACACGTACCAGCGCGGAACCCGCCCCGGACGGGTCCAGCGCTCGGTCAGCGGCCCTTGTACGGGCATGGACGGCCCGCGGTGCTGCGCGGTATGGATGGGCCCCCACCCGCGTGCCGCGTCCTGGCACACCGCGGGGCCACCGATCGGACGGCGCTGGTAGTCGGCTCCGTACGGGAAGGCCGGGCGCCGGGCCAACTCCGCATCCAAGACCGCCCGGAGGGCCCGCTCGGACCGCGTCAGGACCCTGGGCGGCTCAACTGGCGGCGGCGAGGGAAACGCCCGTGCCGCAACGGCACGAGTCCACCGCTGCGACAGCCGCGCGGCCTCTGCGCTACCCCGGGGAACGGACTGCGCGAAGATGTCGGAGAAGCGCGGGGAGGAAGCAGTCGCCATGGCCGAACCGTGCCATGACGGTCCGACACATCAGCGTTAGGCCCTGTCGCGGCCTTACCAGCCAGCCCGTTACTGAGCGCCGAGTCGCTCGGTCGGGCCCGCTCGGAGATACCCTGCAAGCTCCGCTCCGGCGGCGGACGGCCAGTGGCCGATGAGTGTAGGTCAGCGCCGGCCGCCGCGGCCCACCATTCACGCGTGTACCCCCAACCTCCGCCCGTCTGCTCCTGGAGGACCCCCATGCCGCTCCGCGTCGCCCGTAGGCTCCCCGTCTTCACCGTCCACCGGGCTACGGTTCTCAACGACGCTTTGTCCCCGACCGCGCGGCTGCTGTACGTGGTGCTGCTGGCATCACCATGCGGTGACCTGCAGGACGAGCAGCTCGAGCGCTTGTCGGGGATGCAGCGTGGAAGGTTGGCCACGTACGTCGCCGAGCTGGAGGCTTACGGACTGGTCAGCATCGAGCCTGGCGAGGACGGCGAACCGGAGATTCAGGTACACGAGGAACCTGACGCCTGAACCAGGCAAGACCCGCCGGAAGGCACGTTCAAAGGCCGCCGCGACGTCGGGGTGTCGAACTTCGTGCTCCCCGGCTGGTTCGACTCGCGCTCCAGCGGAGGGTGCCTGGACCCCCTCGACGGGCTGAAGGCCCGCTCCGGCGGCTACGCGGTGAAGCAGGTCGGGGCAAGTTGCAGGCGGTAGCAGTTCACCGAGTGGAAGGTCCGCCGCGGCAGTCTGTGACCCGCACCGCCCCGTGGGGTCGGCCGCACGACCGTTCCCACCCCCGCAGGCACGGCCCGGCGGTACCTTCACGGCAGGGGGTGGGCCGTGTCTCGACGCATGAGCTGGTGGACTGAGATGGTCGTCGTTGGAGTCGTCACCAGCCTGGCGACCACCGGGGTCCTCGCGGTGCTCCGCTGGATGCTGCACTGGCCGTGGCGCACAGTCCTGACCTGGGTGTTTTACGTGTTCGCGTTCGGTGGCTTTGGTGTGATCATGATCGGCGGAGGAGCTTGGTGGTGCTGGGACGTCTGGCAGGACTGGCGTGGCAAGAACGGCACCGGAGGCAGGGCTGCGCAGCGGCGGGAACGCGCGCGTCGGCAGCGGGGCTGACGCGACGCCGGTACTGGTAGTACCGTCGGTACCATGCCAGCCACGAATGTGCCTTTCGAGCCGGACGAGCTCGACGCGATCAACCGGGCCGCGCAGGCCAGCGGGAAGAGCGCCCGGCAGTACATCAAGGACGCCGCGCTCTCCGCGGCCCTCGGCCGCCAGGAAGCGTTCCTGTCCGCGGCCCTGACCGCCGGCGAGCACACCCGCGAGGCCTTCCAGCTGCAGTTCTCCGAGACCGAAGAGCAGCGGGCGCTGCGCGCGGCTGAGGCAGCCGCGGCCCGCGAGGTGCACGACGAGGACGAGGGCCGGACGGCGGCGTGAGCGAGGACTACGAGCGGGCCGAGGTCTCCTGGCTGCTCCGGGTCGCCGAGAATGTCCAAGACGACCCGCAGGTGGACGACCTCGGGCCGCTGTTCGCCGCGGTGTGCCGGCATCAGGCCCGCGCGATGGACCGCGACGTGTACCAGTCGCTGCCGCTGAAGGCCTCGGCGCTGCTCCACACGCTGGTGCGGACCCCAGCGCTCGAGCACTCCAACCAGATGTTCGCGTGGATGGTGGCCGCGGCGTTCCTGGACGTCAACGGCTACGAGCTGTCGTACTCGCCGAAGGACGCGGCCACGCTCGTCGCCGACGTGGAAGCCGGCCGGGCGGGCGTGCAGCAGATCGCGCGGCAGCTGCGTCGCTGGCGAGCCTGACCGCCCGCCGGCGGCTCCTGGTGGTGCCCCGAAGCCCTTGTGGGGCACACCGCTGCCCCAGCTGGCTACCAGATGCTCGCCGCGCCGATGAACGCCGTGTGACCACGCCGTCCGTCGCGGGAACACCTACGACGAGGAACGGCGGGGGCGCAGTTGGCCGCCCTCGGCCTGCGCCCGCGCACCACGGCGGGACACAGGTGCTGCTCGTTCAACAGGCGATTGCTGCAGGGTGGTTTCCCGCAGAGGGAACGACGCAACACCTCGCTGCTCCGCGCACGGTCGTTGTGTGATGGCAGGAGCTCCGGGCTGAGGGACCACTCCCTCGTCGACTTACCGGGCTCTGGCTGCCGCCCGCGCTCGGGTCGTCCGACCGTTCCCTGCCTGCGGGCTGACGGCCTGCCGAAGGCTGCCCGCGTTTACCTCGTCGTGGCCCGTCCCCGTGGACCCTGCCGCGCGTACGCGGTCTGGCCGCCGTCCTTCCCGGGCGCCTGGTCTGTCGCGCCGCCCACGCTTTGACCGCGCTCGTGCCCGGCAGCGCGGCGTGGCTCGACCGCCGCGGTCCTGCGGTGAACGTCTGCTTCGCCGTCACCGGTTGCCGTGCGGCCCTAGTCCGCGGTGCTGCTATCGCGCATTGTCGGCCGCGTGACGTTCGGCTTCCTGCCTGTGGCGGTTGCTTTGCCGCCGTGGCGCGGCTCATGCGAAGGCGCCGCGGCCCTTCCGTGGCGGCTGTGCGCCGCTGTCCGACGTCCGTTTGGCCGTGCTTGTGCCGCGGCGCCCCGCGTCGCGAGTTCGATGCCCTGTAGCCACCCTGACAAGCGGTCGCGGAGAACCTGGCTCGGGTTATGGCGGTGGCCGCCTCGTTCTCGACTGGAGGCGAGCTGTCAGTGGTGGCTGGGAGTATGTCGCGCGGAGCTGTCCCCGTCCTGAGAAGGGCCCCCGTGCCGTCCATGTCTCCCGAGCAAGCCCGAGCCGACATGATCTGGTACGGCAACTGCACACCGAGGGTCCCCTACCCCGGCACAGCCCGTGCTCCGTGGGAGTGCGAGTGCAACGTGTGTAAGAAGATCATCTACCCGAACCGGAACAACGTCATGAACGGTCAGGGGGCCTGCAAATACTGCGCTCCGAACGCCCCCGTCGAACCGGATGAGGCGGTGGCCCTGATGCGCGACCACGGTTTCCGGACGCTGGTCGACTTTCCCGGCACCGGCAAGGCTTGGCTTTCTGAGTGCATCGCGGCCGGCCACCTGGTCGCGCCTCGGTATGCCAATGTCAGGGGACGCCGCGGCGGCTGCCAGTTCTGCAAGCGGCGCGGCGTCATCTCCCAGGCTGTGGCTGCAGCCGGAGCCAAGCTGCGTGAGGCAGAGGCGCTGGCCGATATGAAGTCGGCCGGGTTCCAGCCGGTTGACTTGTTCAAGGACGTCGCCTCGCCGTGGTTATCCCTTCATAGCGCATGCGGACAGCTGGTCAGCCCGAACCTCAACAATGTGCGCACCCGGGGCGCATGCTGCGAGTTCTGCGCGAAGTACGGCCTTGACCCGGACGCTCCCGCATGGCTGTACATCCTGGCCCATATGCTCTACGGGGCTTCGAAGATCGGTATCACCGGCCAGTACACCCAGGAAGACCGCGTAGCACGCTTTGAGCGTGACGGCTGGAAGCTCATCGCCAAATTGCCGTTCACCACCGGCCGGGACGCTCGTAAGGCTGAGCGGGCCGTGATCGACGCGCTTCGCCCGGAGGGCCGACGGAAAAAAGCGGGTTTCCTGATGCCCGCGCAGATGCCTGTGGGGGGCTCGACCGAGACCTTCGACGCCAGGGTAGTTCCAGCCTCTCTGCTGCTGTCGATGGCTTTGAGCTGCGGCAACCTGTCGATCGTTACCTGATGCCCGGTGAGGGGCGGAGCGCTTTGCGTTGTACGGGCCGATGGACATTGGGATGTACGCCGACACCCGCCGCTGGGCGCAGTCCTCCGTGGGAGCGGGGGAACGTGGGGCAGGGGCAGCGCCCGTCGAGCGATTCGCATGTGGGGTGATCTCACCTGCAGGTCGTACCGCCCGGGCCTACATCCCGGCGTTGCCGCGGCCCAGCGATCGATTACATAGCCCACCGGGCGGGGTCGGCCACGCTCTGCTGCAGGTTGTCAGGTGCTGGCATCCCAACGCGGTGCGCGACGGTCGCCGTCAGTTGCGAACACGATGGTGAGGTAGGGGTCGATCTGGACGCGGAACGTGCCGGTGTCTTCGTCGCCCGTCACCTTCAGGCCGTTGTCTGTGAGCAGTTGTCGTGTTCCCAGGGGGTCGGCCACGGCGATGCGCAACTGTGTGAGAGGTCCGGTCGGAGCGGTGGTGGTTGTACGGTCCTGTGCGAGTACGAGGTTGCCGTAGGAGGCCCAGGTGGGTCCGTAGCGGTCGGGGGAGAGGCTGAAGAAGTACTGAAGAGCGTCACGGACATGATCGGTGTCGGCGACCTTCAGGTAGGCCCCTTGCAGTTGTGCCCCGGCCTTGACGGCACGTGCATGTCGCCGTATCGGCTCACCCGCTACGGGATGGGGAGTGGAGTCGACGTCGAACAGTGCGGACTGTGGTGTTTCGGGACGGCGTAGGTAGAGGGTCTGCCCGTCCTCAACCACAGCGACCAGCCAGTGGTCGGCAACCTCCTTATGCGTGACTGGTTCCAGTCGTGCGCTGCGCCGGTCCGGCAGTTGCAGGACGAGTGGGATACCCGCGGCATCGGAAATGCGCTTGGCGAAGACGGCGCGCGCCCGTGCGGCCTGCTCGTGAGTGGGGGGCTGCATACGGGTCGTCTCTGGAGAGGACAGGAGGCCCTCAGCGAGGTCGACCAGCAGGGCACGATCCTGGATGGTGCGGCCGTAGCTGCCCAGCCATTCTGTGCCGAGCGCCGCGCCGAGCAGCGAACCGGTCATGGAGGCCAGCGTGTCGGTGTCGGCATTGTCCAGACGTGCGGCAGTGACCAGTCCCAGGTCCGGGCTGGAGGCCGAACGGGCAGCCAGGTACGCGGCCGCGACGGCACACAAAGTCCCCGACCCGCGTGTCTCTTTGGCGGTGAGACCCTGCCGGGTCAAGAACACCGTCGGGGCGCTGACCGCGCCTTCCTTCAACTCGCGCTGCGCAGCCAGCAGAAGCTGCTCGACTTCGGCCGTGGTCCTCAGCCACGCCCGGTCCAATCGGCCGCCGAACTGGCCGCCGGCCTGATGTTGCCAGGACTCCGGCAGCATCCGCCAGAACGGCTGATCCCACTGCTTCGCGTCATCAAGCAGCGTGTCGATCAGCCAGCCGTAGGGCAAAGGCGCGGGCTCGCGCAGGCTCACCCACAGGGCGTAGGCGTGTACCACCGCGCCGAGCAGGGCCCGTGGGTGGCCGTGGGTGGTGGCCGCGTCATGGATGACGTCCGCTGCGAGTTCGTCGAACCGCAGGTCCTGGTGGTGGATCAGGACGTGGGGGGCGATCCGCATTGCGGCGCCGTTCGCGCCGGAGGCGAAGTATCGGACCACGGCAGAAGGAGAGCCGTTCCACGGTGCGCGTCCACGGGACCAGGCGCGGCAGGCGGCTTTCACGCTGGCGCCCGCACCACGCTCATAGTCCAGGAGGAACGGCCACTCCACGCGCTCCAGCCACGCTTGCCACTGCTTACCGGCCGTCAGCCGGGCGCGTGCGACCGCGATGGTCATCTGGGTGTCGTCGCTGTAGTCGCCGGCGTTGATGTGCTCGAGGACGCGCTGTTGCCGGGAGCCCGCGAACCGGTCCCAGGCAAAATAGCCGCCCGGGCCCGACACCTCGGGCAATGGGCGGGAACGGTCGCGCCGTTCGAAGGGCCAGCCCAGGGCGTCCCCGGCCGCTGCAGCCAGCAGCGTGCCGGTGGCGCGGTCGCGCCAGGAGTGGAGGGCGAGCATATCAGTCACGGGGTCACTCTGCCAGAGTCGTTCACGGGTTGACGGGATCCTCGGCGGGGCGTCGCCCGGCCCGTACCAGGGTGCTCAGTTGGCGCTTGTCGAATAGCTCGGGCGCCACCACCATCGGCGGCGAGAACGCGCCGCTGCCCAAAAGCTCAGTCAATCGGTAGCGCTCCAACTCGGCCTGTTCCTTGGACTCAACGATCACTGCGGTGATGGCGGTCGCGGACACCGGCCCAGGGACCAGCACCTCGGCCTGATCATCGGTGGGGGCCCAAGCCGGGTGGGCGAGGGCACGCCGACGGACGAAGTTGCCCGTCACCTCCGGAGCGAACATGGCCTCGAAAGCGGCTAAGCCCTTGGCGACGCCGGCACCGCCCCCACGCGCGGCGTTGTAGGGGCAGAACCCGGTCCCCGGCAGATCCAGGAGCCGCGGATCCAAGGCGAGGACCACCCACTCCATGAAGTACTGCTCCTTGGCGCGGGCCCGGTCCAAATACCAGGCGTTGGGGTACTCGATGCTGCAGTTGATGTGGTTCAGGTAGCCGTCCAGACGCAACTCGTCGGTCGGCCGGAACCCTTCAGCGCTCTCCCGCAAGACCGCTGCCCCGCGCAGCTCACCGGTGGCCAGGATGTGCCCCAGCCCCACGGCTTTCGTGAAGTGGCACAGCCGGGTGATGCCGCGCTGCTGCGCCCGCCCCCAGATCGCACTCATGAAGAAAGACTATGGAACAGGTCTGACATCGCGTCGGGCAACAGCGTAGTCAACTGCCCGGACCGCAGGATGATCAGCTCACTCCGGGCGCGGGTGATGGCCACGTACAGCTGCCGCGCCTCCCTGGCCATGGCTTCCTCTAGCCCGTGCGCCGCGATCTCGCTCGGCTTGGGAAGTTCGTCCGCGTCGCATAACGGCAAGATCACCGAGTCGAACTCCAGGCCCTTGGCGGCCGAGTACGTGCCGTAGAAGATGCCCGGGCCCTGCGGCCACGACGTGAGATCGCGGTGGATGCGGTAGTGCCGGTGACGCGGATCCAGGTAGCGCTTGAGCACCGCCTCCTGGGCGCGGGTACGCATGAGTACCGCGACCCGCCGATCGGCGGCCAGACCGTTGGCGTAGGCGGCCGCCTGCGCCAGTTGTTCCGCCTTCGATGGCAGCGTCACGAGCGTGGGCAGTGGGCCGTCGGCGGTCGGCGTCCTGGGCGAGACCAGGTCGACCTCGTCGTGGAAGTGCGGCATCTCCGACATCGCCTGCGCCAGACGGGCGACCTGGCGACTGTTGCGGTAGTTCTGCTCGAACTCCACCTTGCCGGTCACCGAAAGTCCCAGGGAGCGCCACGACATGCGGCTGCCGTAGATCTGTTGCGCGTAGTCCCCGAAGAACGTCAGTGACCCGCCCTCAGGTATCGCCGCGGCTAGGGAGCGGATCATCTCCGGGGTGAAGTCCTGCCCCTCATCGATCACGATGTGCCGGTACATCCGAGGCCGGGTGTCGCTCTGCAGATGCGACAGCACCTGGCTGGCCGCATCATCCCAGTCCAAGCTGAGGCCCGCGGCAGTGCGCAGCGCGAGGTAGCGGCGGTACACCTCGTACACCACCGCCCTGTCCGCCGGCGCAAGCGGCCTTCCCCGGCCGATGCGTGGCACTCCGCTCAGATAAGTGGCCTCTGCGGTCACCCCGTGGCCGGTCATCCAGTGCAACTCGTCGAGGAAGAATTCCAGCGGCCGTGTTGCCACCGCCCGCTGCGTGGTCGCACGCACCTCGGTCAGAGCCTTCTCGACCAACACATCCTTGATCTTGCAGACCTGCACCGGCTGGCCCGTCACGGAACTCAGGTAGCCAAGAGCGAACTTGTGGTAACTCTCCACGGTCAGACCCGGCGCGCGAGCACCGGACGACTTCAGGTAGGTCACCAACGCCCGATTGAACGTGAGCAGCAGTGTCGGGCCGCCTATCCCGGGCGCCCCAGCCAGATGCCTGGCCCGGCGTACCGCCATCGTCGTCTTTCCGCTGCCCGCCGTGCCCAACACCACCAGATGTCCATTGGCAGCCAGGTACACGACTTCGCGCTGCTGCCCCTGCGGCTCCGGAAGATCCACCCCCACCATGGCAGCAGTATGTCGCCCGAAGGCCCAACACGCTGGGCGTTCGCACGTACTCCCTCCAAACCAACGAAGCACTGGAGTCGATCGTCTCGCAACACATTCGCGACCGGCTCGCGCACAGTCACGGGCAGGCATTCCGCGACGTCGTGCGGGCACTGATGAGCAAGCTGCCGAACGCGGTCCAGCCAGGTCAAATAGAGGCCGTCCTTGGACTTGAATTACTCGTAGATCATCGGCTTGGTGATTCCGGCGCGCGCCGCCACCCCCGCCGTTGAGCCTGCCCGGCCATGCCGTCGAGGAGAGGCTGGGGCCTGCTACAGCCCCCGCGCCTGCCTGACCGCGCCTCGAGTCGCCCGGATCCGGCTGATGAGTCTGGTGTCCGTCTGGCAGCCACACCCGGGGGAGGGGAGCCGTTCGTCGGTCATCTGGTCAGGGCGCGGCCCGAACCGCACGTCGTATTCGATGCGCCGCATGGGGCCGGTGACCAGGCCTGAACTGCGGGCGATCCAGGCGCCGGTGACCAGGCACGCGGCCTGCTGGGCGACGAACGCGGCAGAGGGCCGGTAGGTGTCACCGGGTTCCCCGGTCAGCCCGATCAGGTTGATCAGCCCGCATACCGGCTTGCCCACCAGGGGCGCCACCGTCTGCCGCTGCTCATCGGTCAGGCCCTCCAGATCGGCTTCGGTCAGCGGCTGTTCTCCGCGGGCGATGCGCTGCAGCGGGAGCCCGGTCGCCTGGTGGAGGCGTTGCTCGGCGCTCGGTGCGGTGTGGTCGGCCGTGAAGTAGCAGCGCAGGCACGGGCCGGTGGGCAGCGCTTCGTGCAGCGCGAGCGTCGTGCCGGCCGGGCCGCCGGTGCTGCCGTCCAAGGTGAGGTCGGCGTGCAGGCGTTGCAGGTCATGCCGGGCTTCCACGCTGTCCAGGCCGCCGAGGACCAGGCGCGGCCACGGCACGGCGCCTGCGTCGACGCGCTCGATGTAGTCCTGGATGGTGCCCTGGACCGGGATGACGTCGATCTGGGTTAGGTGCGTTGCGATGAGGTCGACCTTCGGTGCGCGCGCGGCCGCGTCGGCCCGGGTGCCGATGCTGTAGGAGGTGACGTTGGGGTCCTCGAAGACTTCCTTGTCCACGACGGCCAGTTCGCCGGTGGCGCGCAACAGGCCCAGGATGCTGGCGATGCCGGTGCCGATCGCACCGCATCCTCCCAGCAACACGCGGTCCAGCCGCGGCAGCGACGCGGTGGCCAGCCCGGGCTGCTCGCCCGGCAGCACCGGACAGAAATCCAGCACGGGGCGCCGGACAAATGTCCCCGCCGGCAGACCAGCCACGGTCTTGAACGCCTCACCGGTCAGTGTCGCGGCGGCCAGGACCGCGCCGAGCCCGGTCCCGGCCGCGTTGAGGCGAGGGAAGCGGTGGCCACGGTGCCGCAGCCGGACTCCGTGCCCGTCCGGCACACCGGCCACCGAGGCGTCGGCCGGCGGCCGGGTGCCCACGTGCAGGTGAAGTGCCTCACCGTGAACCGGCCCGATCCGCAGCGGGCGGTCCGGATCGATGCCGGCGGCCGCCGCCGTCAGCTCCTCGAGCAGATCCTGGTCCAGCTGCTGCGTTCTGCTGCCGGGATCCACGCTCAGCTGGATCGGCCACCGGCGCAGGTTGCACACCAGGACTCGGAGGGTCTCGACGCTTCCGGGTAGATGCGCCTCGGCACTCAGATGGACCCGGCTGTTGCGCAGCCGGGCCAGCAGGGCACCGTTGGTGACACCCGCGGCGCGGCCGCCCAGCAGCACACTGCGGCTGTAGTCAGTACTCATCGACACCCTCGGCGTCGAACACCACGGTGCGCGCCGATGGCAGGCCGGCGCCGACGAACGGGACGGGACACAGCTGCCAGTCCCCTTCGAAGCGCCACCATCCCCACGAGGCCGGATCGGCGGGTGGGCTGGCGTAGTTGGGGATGACGGCGCTGACGAAGCCCGGCACCTGCAGCGAGTACATGCGGTCGGTCTGCGACAGGAACGCTTCTCGCGGATGCGAGTGGATCATCGCCCGCACCTGGTAGGACCGCTGTTCGGCGTAGGTGAACAGCCGGTCGTAGGCGGCCGCGCTCACGACGAACCGACGGGAACTGCGTTCGATGCCCACCTGTCCGGTCACCGCGACGACGGTGACCCCCGGAGCGGACCGCTTGGTCAGCAGCAGCGCCCCGGTCTCCCGGTCGGCCAGCCCGTGCTCCTCGACGGCAGCAACCACGGGGTCGAGCGCGCCGGTCGGCAAGATCAGCATCTCCTGGCTGGTGATCACGCTGCGCGCCTCCCGTTCTCGCGGTCGATGTCGTCCTGGATGTTGTGCAGTACGTACAGGAAGGGGTTGCCGGTGCCGCGCCATGCGTGCGGTCCGACGGCCCACTCGGCATGCAACTGCTGGCCTTCGGCGGTGAACGGCTTGCACACGTCGCCGGGGGAGGGGCGGTAACCACCCGCGGCGGGCCACGCCCCCGGACCACCCGGTCCGGCGCCGATGGCTTCGACGAAGATCACGGACGGTGGACGGCCCGGGTAGACCGTCCAGTGGATCCGCACGACGAACGGGGACAGCCCGCCTTGGCGCGGCCGCACCTCGGCCCAGAACAGGCCGGGGTCGTCCTGGCCGCGGTGGTGGAGATGCCCGGCGGCCTCGGCGAGGAACTCCTCGACCGCCGGGACGTCGTCCTCCAGCCGCAGACGGCTCTCGAGGTCCACGACCGGCTCCGGCCTAGCCGTTGGTGGTCTGCGTACGCAGACCCAGGTGCAGGGCCTCCGCGTGGCCGGCCAGCTGCCGGACGGTCTGGTCGGGCGGGACCTCGTGCCCGCTGTGGAACAGAAAGTAGCGGGTCGTGCCGTCCTGGACCGTGCCGAAGGCGGTGAGCGCGTCGGACAGGACGGTCGCGGCCGTGGTCTCCGGCGCGTACTCGTGCACGTATGGCTTCGTCGCGAGGGCGAAGTCCACCGTCGTGCGGATCTGGTGCGGGTGCTCGTGCTGCGGGGCCACGCCGACCTCCTAAGGTCTGTTCAGTCGCCCTGCCGTGAATCAGCAAAGCGTCAATGCTCTAAGCATGAGGCTTGCGATCTTCCCCAGTCAAGCGTCATCGGTGATTCGCTGCGCTACGCTGCCAACATGAGCCCCCACCGCAGCCAGCTCCCCCTACCGGAGCCGGACCCCACAGGCCCGGATGCAGTCGAGCAGTTCGACATCGCCGAGCTCGGCCGGATGCTCAAAGACCAGCGCGGCTCACTGTCCCTGCGGCAGGCCGCAGCCGAGGCCGGCGTCAGCTTCAGCACGTTCACCCGCGTCGAAGCCGGAGCCCAGCCCGACCTGGCCACCTTCACCCGCCTGTGCGCCTGGCTCCAGGTCCCGGCCAGCCGCTTCTTCACCCCCGGGGTCACCCGCGAGATCTCGCCCCTGGACCAGGCCATCACGCACCTTCACGCCGACCCCCGGCTCACCGGCGACGCGGCAAGCAAGATCACCTCCGTCCTCCGCGACCTCTACCAAGCACTCGCCCAGGAGACCGCTCCCGCCAAGCCCGCCCTCGCCTGCCACCTGCGCGCCGCCCCGATGCTGCGCCCAGGAGTGCCCCAACGACTGGCCGACCTTCTAACCGACATGCACACCGGACTTGAGCGGCTCGCCGAGGCAGGTGACCTGTGACCCTCCCACGAGGCTTCAAAGCCAACGCCGAACGAGAGGCCGTACGCCTGCGCCGCGAACTCCACCTCAGTGACACCGAGGCCCTCGACGTCGACGATCTCGCTGCCCACCTCGACGTCAAGATCGTCAGCGCCGACAAGCTCGTCGACCGCAGCCGCCTGGAAGAACTCGAACGCCTCCAGGCCTATGCCTTCTCCGCCGCCACCTTCCAGGTCGCCGGCAAGAACATCGTCGTGACCAACCCACTGCGCAGCCCGCAGCGGCGGGCCAGCGATGTAGCCCACGAGCTCTCCCACCTCGTCCTTGACCATGACCTCACCGAGGTCCGCGAAGTCAGCGGTATGCCGTTTCGCACCTGCCGCCCGGACGAGGAGGAGCAGGCAACCGCCTTCGGCGGAACGCTCATGCTGCCCCGCCCCCTGCTACTGAGCGCCGCCCGACGGCAGTGGGGGCCCACCGAGATCGCCGAACGCTACGGCGTGACGGAGGAGATGGCCCGCTACCGCTACAACAGCACCGGCGTGGCCAAGCAAGCCCGAAGCCGGTAGCACAGCCGGGATACCTCGGCGCTATCGAGCTAGGAGCCCCAGGGCACCGCATGAGCCGGGACAGTAGCCGCCACAGGGCGGAGCCGCCCCGCCAGGATCTGCCGGCCTGTCTGAGGCACGCCGCGAACAGGGCGCCAAGGCGACTTCAGCCCAACACCCCGGCCTGCTGCCGCGGTCAGCCGGCGCGACCCGCTGGGAGCGCAGAGCACCCCAACTCAGGCCCAGACGACGCCCAACTCTCGCAACGCATCTTGCTGCTCGCCCGTGAGCTTGTCGCGTCGGCTTTTGGTGTTGGAGATCCACACTCCGAGCTTCACGGCCACCGGTTCCGCTTCGCCGTCGATGGTGATTGTCTCGCTGTGGCCTCGGGGTACGGGCCGGCTGGCGCCTTCCCGCTCCATCCACTGCGTGAGGGCCGTCAGACCGCGTTGGAACGCCTGTGCGGCCGCGCCGGTGTCCTTGGGCCCGTTCTTGCCTGCAGGGGCGACAGGCGGTCTCTGGGCGGGGTGCACGCCGAGTCTGGTCAGGCGTTCCTGCTGCTCGGGACGGAGCTGCGCCCAGGTGGCGGGCTGCTTCTGCCTGTGGAGCCATTTGCCGAGGTCGTCGCCGTCCCACATCACGCCCGGTTCGATGTCGGGCAGAGTGCCGCCGGGTTCGGTTGCGGCGATGTCGGCGAGGACGCGGTGGTGGCGTTGCCAGTCCAGCGACCAGGGGCAGGCCCAGTCTGGGTCGATCGCCGCCAGCTGCTCCGCGCGCTCGGTCGCCCGCTCCGGGTTCTTGCCGAGGCCGTCTTTGCGGCGCAGGTTGGCCATGTGCTGTCCGATGGGCACCATCGCCTCGCCCTCGCCCCATACGGCGTCCTGCCGGGGGGCGAGGTGTCCGGTGGCCTGGCGGTAGGAGCGGAGCGTGGCGAGCTTGTTCTCCCAGGCCTCCTGGCCGGGCTCCCACACCATGCCTGCCTCGGGTGCGTCGAGCAGCTCTTTGCGGTGCGGGTCCAGCTCGCCGGTGCGCAGGGCTTTGCGCTGCTGGTGCACCCATCGCCCCAGGGGGAAGTCCGCGGTGACGCCCACAGGGGTCTCGGTGTCGTAGGGAACAGCGTGCACGCCAGTGATGCCGTTGTCCTTCCGCCAGCGGATGAGGGCCTGGTAGCCCTCCAACCACACCAAGCTCTCGGGCCGGTAGACGCGGGCGCGCAGGAACGCTGCGATGGTCGCCGCGTCGCGGGGGGAGGAGAAGTTCAGCAGCGCCGACTCGGCTGGGGCCTGCGTGTCGTCCTGCTCCCGCTCCTCGCCGTCACCTTCGCCGCCGGCGCCGATGATCCGGCCGTCCGCGTCGCGTTGCACGTGGACCTTGCGCTGCTCCCGCACCCGGGTCAGGGCGCGGGAAGCCAGCTGCTCTACGAGGCGTTCATCGTGGCTGCGTAGCCCTTGGAGCACGGCCACGAGCGGTCGAAAGCTCGCGGAGGCGACCATGTCGTCCGGGTCCTCCCCGGGCTCCAGGAACACGGGGATCAGGATGCGCGCGACCTTCGTGGATCCGTCCTTGTTGAGGCGTAGGGCCCTGCCGATGTTCTGGACGATCTCCACCTGGGAGCCGCGGGTGTCGGCGAAGCAAATCGCCTCCACGCCCCGCTCGCCGGAGATGTCCACACCTTCCCCGAGCACGCGAACGCTGGACAGGAACGCCCGGTGCACCCGTCGGTTGCCGGCGTCGATGCCGTTGGCGAACTGCCTGATAACCTCACGCCGCTCGGCCACGAAGTGGTCGCCGCACAGCCACGCCGACCACACACGGTCCGGGGGTACGTGGCGGCCGGCCTCCAACTCATAGAGCTCCGCGTCGATCGACGACGCCGGGAGCTCCATCACCTTCTTGTCGGTCTCCGCCAGCTCTTCATCGCTCATCTCGGTGGCGTAGAGCTCGGCAGCGGTCTCGGGCAACTTCTCCGCGAACGCCTGTGCCTCCTCGACCCGCTGGTGGAACAGCATGACGGTGTGCAGGTTGTAGGCGGCGGCGTGTTCCAGGAGCGCGGTCTGCAGCAGCGCAAGGCGCCGGCCGCGCAGCGCTTCCTCCGACAGCCCGAGGATCGGGGAGGGGTCGCGGATCTCCAGAACATCGATCTCGAACCCAGCCAAGATCTCCCGCTCGATCGCCTCCGACAGCCCCAGCTCCGCCCCGGGAAGCCACGCCCCGAACGTCCCATCCGGGTCGTCGGCCATGCTCGCGATCACCAACTCCTGACCGTCCGCGCCCCTCTGCGGCCGCGGCGCGGCAAGGATCCGCGGAGTCGCGGTCAGATAGAGCCGGAAGTCCGCCGGGATCCGGGCATTGTCGTGGATCGCCGCCCACGGCCGCCCCAGATCACCAGCCGTCCCATGCGCCTCGTCCACGATCGCCAGATCGAAGCCGCCCATACGCTGCCCGTACAGCCGCTCCCCGCCCGCCAGCGCCGCCTCCAGCGGCCCCCGCACCTTCTCCCAGCCGGTCATGTCCTCCGGGTCGACCCGGTCCACCAGCGAAGCGTACGTAGCGAACACCACCACCGGACCCTCCGCTGCCCACAAGGCAAGCTGGATGGGATTGGTGGTGGTGCGCACCCCCAACCCCTCCAGGACCTCGTCACCAGCCAGCGAACACACCGCGACCATCGGCGCGCGGTGCCCCACCCGCCGCCAGACCTGCGCGGTCTGCACCAGCAAGTCCAGCGTCGGGACGGTCACCAGGATCCGACCGCCCGGAAAGCACTCCAGCGCACTCGCCGCCGCCGTGATCGTCTTCCCGGAGCCGGTCGCGGACACGATCGTCCCTCGCGCCCCCCGGACAGGAACAGAGGATCTTGCAGGAAATCCCACCCACGCCCGAACGCTTGCCTTCTGGACTACTTGATGCTGGCGGAGGCTGATCACGGTATTCAGCTCTCCCTCTTCCGCAAAGCGAGCATGCTTTTCCACCACGAGCTCATCGAAGCCCGGGCTCCTTCAGAGGCAGGAGGCATGGGGTACCTGACCCGCCCGCCACACGCGGGCAACTCATCCTCGAAATCGCAGGCCGCCACGGCCTTGAAGCCCCCGCGCCACAACGCCTCGAACACATCCGCGACAGCCGCCACCACATCAGCCGGCGATCCTGCCAGCGCCTCACACTCCAGCACAGTCGGCCATTCAAGGAAGTCGAACCGATGAGCGTTCCTCTCCGTGACGTAGCCGTTGCGCGTGCCGTAGACCCGCACCGGCCCCACCGCCAGATGCCGCTCCCCACGATCAAGTACTGGAGCCGGGCGATGACCCGTGGGCTTCCCCCAGCGTCGACGTAGACCGAGGCGTGCTCATAACGGTCCCCCGGCCCGGAAACCGAAGACCCCAGGTCATCTTCCATGCGATCCATCCGAAAAAATGACACCCTTGCTTTTCTGCCAACTTTACATGCTGCATCAAGTCTCTTTGGTGCCCATCCCGAAGCCGGTACCCTCAGCGCACCTCTTCCACCCCGGCGGCCGGCCGCCCCACCTCCCCGTGGATCAGCCCCTGGCCGGCCGCTATCGTCTCGCCAGCGTCGACCCGTTCAGGGGCGACGAGAGACCGGGAGAGGCTGTTATGGGATTGGTTCAGCAGTGGGGGCGCAAACGCATGACCAAGGGTGCGATCGCTGCTCGAGAGCGGGGTGACAGCACGTACGTTCACACACTGGCCACACCTAGTGAGGAGATACGACGCAGGTACATCACAGTCATCGAGTCCACGGGCTGGAAGGTCGCCAGCGTTGAGGAGAACCCGGACACGCCCCGGACTGGCTGGACCCTGACGTTCCGTCGAGCCGACGCGGCAAGCCAGACACCCTCTCAGGCGTAGCCGGGCACACCGGCCACCAAGCCGCATCCGGATCGGCCTGCGACACGCTCCTCACCCCCACCCTGACCCGGTCATCCTGCCCAGCCGACCCGGCATCTCGGTCTAGAGGGCGTCGAGGAGCTCGGGGAGGGGCCAGGCCGGGTCGGGGGTCCACATTGATCGTCGGCGGACCGAGCGGAAGGGCCAGCTCATATTGACGCATCGCGGGCCTGCTGCTCACGACCGAGCAGCAGGGAGAAGGGCATCGTCGAAGCCCTCTTCCTCGGTATGGTCCGGCCATGAGAACGCGTCACAAGGCGCACGCGATCCTCCTGGACGCCGGACAGCTCCTTGTTCTGCAACGCGGCTGGCCCGGTGGCACCACGTATTGCACAGCCGTCGGAGGGACGATCGAGCCCGACGACGTCGACGTTATCGCCGGCCTTCGCCGTGAGGTCATGGAAGAGGTCGGAGCCGAGATCGGCCCGCCTAACGAGGTGCTCACTCTCACCGAGTCCGGCCCACCGGTCACGGTCGTCCGCCACTTCTATACGGCCCAGGTGATCAACCGGGACCCTGATCGACGGTATGGCCCGGAGCTTGCTGATCCCGATGCCGGCACGTTCAGTCTCGTACGAGTTGCGCCCACCGCGGATGCCGTCACGGCCCTCAATCTTCAGCCTCCCGAGCTCGCGGCTTACGTCCTCACCAACCTTGTGACGCCGGCCGAACAGTCACCGAAGGGGACTTTGCCCCCGCCATAAGGGGAGGACGGGGACGCGGCAGCGGCGGAGCTGCAGTGCGCTGCCCTTGTGCGCGGGGTGGGACATGCTGGTTTCTCCAGTTCCTTAATGGGGTGCTGGTGCCGGGACGACGGCGCATTCTTGGCGAGAGCAGCTGGCCGGCCTGGTGTGACTGTTGTCGTGTGCCTGGGTGGGGAAGAGAAGGCGTGGTCGTGGTGAGGGATCGGCATGTGTGGGGTCTGGCATTGGGCAGGTTTGTCCTGCGCGTGGGGTTTCTCACGCTGACCAGCCCGTGGTGGCTCGGTGAGGGCTGGGTCCACGGGTGCGGTGCCTCACTGCTTCCGGCCGCGGGTATCACAACTTTTTTGGTGGTCGCTGAGTGGCATGACCGACGGAGGGTCAAGCGTCATGGGTCGTGACGGAGCCGCTGGGGCCGCGTAGGGGGCGGTACCTTGGGCGGACGCGGCGGCCCCATAGGCTAGGTGGCGGGCTGTCCTTGTGCGGGAGTGCCGCCGCCCTCGGGCGTCATCAGGGTGGGGTTGAAGGGGGAGGTGACGCCTTGCGCCGGCACGACTTGGGAGCGCCGGTCGTGACTGCCGTCTGCGGGGCCACCCTGGAGGCTTGGAACGGCATGCGATGGAGTCACGCCCTGGCCATCGGCGTGGGTGTCTTCTTGGCCAGCCTGGCCGGCGTCCGACTCGGGCACAGGTGGACTAGTCGCCAGGAGGGCGACCAGCGGGACCTGTAGTCATCCTCTCCCTGACCAGGACTTCCAGGCGTAGTGTCTGGCCATGAAGCACAGGGGGCAGCCTCGGGAGTCGTTCGCAGAGCTGCGGAAGAGCCCCAGAGAGCTGTACGCGGCTTGGCGGGGCGATCTGCCGCTCCCGGAGCACCTCGCGTCTAAGCACCGGCCGCTCGACCCGCTGCGGGGCGCTATAGCGATGGCGGTGTTTCCGGCCGGGTTCCTGGCGGGGGCTGTCGGTCCTTCCGGTTGGCTTTGGTGGCAGCGGGTTCTCGGGTTCTTGACCGGCCTTGCTCTCAGCGTCTATCCGACCTTGCTGCTCATCGGGCACTGGCGCTTGTGGCGGCGTCGGGCTTCCGGCGATCCGAGTTGAATCTGACTGTCCGCATCATTTGTCGAACGAGCCTGACAGAGACCTTTGGGGGGATGGTGGTTAAGCGAGGTTCGTGGCTGCCGGTGCTGGGTATCGGCGTCGTGTTCTGGGGCTTCGGGGCGCTGGGTAAGTACGCCTTGTCTCACGAGGCTTGGGGGCATGCGGTGCTTGCCGGGTGCCATACGGGATGTACGCGGCGGTGGCAGCTGGAGCTACGGCCCGTACCCAGGCTCTTCGTGACCGGCGCCGCCAGGCCCGCACTCCAGGCCCGCTGGCGCCACTGCCACCAGGCGTTCCGGGGTCCGTACAGCCCAGCCACGGTGAGCGCAGTGGGGCGAGCACAGATGGCTAATGGCGCCAGCTGACCCTTCCCGTCGTTCCGAATGCCCCGCCTGGAGACTGGTTACCGCGATGACCAGGGAACACGCTTCTGCTGGCCAGCCGGGCGGACGTCGATAAGATCGAAGCCATCCTCGTGGCGCAGGAGATGTCGGACCTGCCCCAGGCCGGAGTCACGGACGAACCCGACCCACCCTTGCGTGGTCGCGTGTCGAAGAAGCCACCCGACGACCTCCATCGTCACCCCGAAGTCATCCTCGTGGACGCACGTCCGAACGGTCAGGGCCCACGGTTCGCTGCCGTCCAGGTTCGGCCTGTCTGTCGCACGGACCAGCAGGGAGACATCGGCGCCGTCGAACGAGTGGCTCGCCGAGCCACCGTCGAAGGCCTGCCAGGGACCGCCCCATGACTCCCAGTCGGTCGACTTCAACTCTGTCGGCATGTCCGCTTGCCCCAGGAGCCACCTCAGTTCCAGAAGCGCCGGCTCGGGCAGGTCCGGTGGCAGGTCCACCGCCAGGAACAGGTCGTAGTAGTCACTCACGTCAGGGACCCTAGCCCCAACCGCTGAAAGCATTTTGCGGGCCTGGCAGACCCCTGCGAAGCCCGATGCTCTCAAAACACGTGAACATCGGTCGGGGGCTTCATCAGAAGTGAACGAAGCCACCCGCGGCCTGGACTATGTCCGTTGCACCCTGAGTTGACTGCGGGGATCGTTCATAGCCCGGGCCCGCGATGATGATCCCCGAAGCGCATCGCGGGCCCCAACCGTTCGAGTCCAGCGAACGACTCGGCCGCCGACGATGGGTCACCGAACGAACCATGTCCTGGCTCACCGGCTACCGTCGGCTGAACCACCGCTATGAACGCCACCCTCGCAACTACGTGGCCTTCCTCGGCCTCGCGGCCGCCCTGTGCTGCTGCAAACGGCTCGTGCGCCTCACCACATAGGACACGGTCTTAATGTTTCCAAGTCTCGCCGTCCTCGTCACTCGCCAACTCAAGCGCCACGAGGAAGCGTCCGAGCACCCCCTTTCGG
>NZ_JAINZZ010000083.1 GCF_019890725.1 Actinacidiphila acidipaludis | reverse complement strand
AAGCCCCCGCCCCCGAGTAATCGGGGGCGGGGGCTTTTTGTCGTTCCGTCAGTTCTCTCGTGTGGCGTTGATGAGCTCGATGTCGAGCGACTCACGCCGGATGCGCTGGTCGAGGTAGAGCAGCGTCGTGCAGCCGGCCGTGAGAGGCAGGCTGATCGCGCTGCCGATCGTGCCGCCCACGCCGGCGATGATGAGATACGTCCAACTGGGCGCGTTTCCCGCGTCGAAGAGGCCGCCGCCGCCATCGCCGGCGAGCGCGCTGCCCACCAGGACGAACGGAAGAGCGATGAGCGACGTCGCGATACCGACCAAGAACACGGCCAGCAGCTGGACACCCAGCACACGCCACCACGAGCCGGTCACCAGCTTCCACGAGCGCTTCATGGACGCCAGAACACCCTGCTTCTCCAATGCCAGCGCCGGTGCCGTCAGGCACAGTTGGATGTACAGCCAGACCATCACCAAGCCGCCGGCCAGTCCGCCGAGCAGGCCCAGCGCAGCGCCGGCGTCCTTCGAACCGGACGCGGCGATCAGCACGCCGGGCAACGATCCGAGGCCGATGGTCAGGCAGGCGATCAGGGGCATCAGGAGTGCGAGGCCGAGGAGGTGCGGCAGCCCCTCGCGTGCGTCGCGGCGCAGTTCGGACGTCGTGACGTCGCGTCCCAGAACCGCCCGGCTGACCACCGTGGCCATCAGCGCTGTCGTGATGACCGAGGCGAACATGGTCACCAGCAAGGTGAGTCCGCTCGTGGCCAGTGTTCCGCTCAGCGCGTGCACGATGTCGCTCGCGGTCGGCCGAGGGTTGTTCCGCAGGTCGTTCAGACGGCTGGAATCGGAGAAGCGGTGCTCGAGCACCACCGTGACCGTCTCGGTGACGAAACCGATGGCGGCCGTGAATCCGATGACCTTCCGCCAGTGGAGGCGCAGCGTCGCGATCGCTCCGTCGAGGATGTCGCCGAAGCCGACGGGCCGCAGCGGCAGGACACCTGGCTTCGGCGCCGGCGGCTGCATGCCCCAGGCGACAGGGTGCGGCTGCCAGCCGCCGGGCCGCTGTCCGCCGGCGTAGGGGGCGCCTCCCGCGGCGGGTCCCCAGCGCGGACCGCCCTGGTGCGGAGCTCGCGGCGCGGGCGGCTTCACAGCGCCCGGCGGTGGCGTCCAGCGGGCCCATCCGCCTTCGGTGGGCGGCGGCTGGTGCTGTGCCCAGCCCGGGGGATTCCCGGCGGTGGGCTGTTGCGCGTTCTCCGGGTTCGCCTGCACTGCGTCGTCCGCGGGAGCGCTCGGCTCGGGGATGCGCGGTGCCGTCGAGGACGTCGAGGACGTCGAAGGGGAGGGGGAGTTGGACGGAGTGGGCGTCGTGGGGCTGTCGCCGTCGTCCGGCTCTGAGGAGTCGGAGGATCCGGGCGTCCCGCCCGGAGTGGTGGTCATGGAGGCTGCCCCTTCGTGTTGCTTGATCTACGCGGTGCTGTACGGGCGCCCATCGTGCCACGGCCTGCCGTCAAGCCGGGCCGGCAGGGCAGACTGAGGGAATGGGTGATCACCTCGCGCAGTCCGATGTACGGCCGGAGAACAACGGCGCCATCCCCGCTCTGCGATGGGAGGAGCCGCCGGAGGGCCCGGTCCTGGTCCTGCTCGACCAGACACGGCTTCCCCACGAGGAGGTCGAGCTGGTGTGCACCGACGTCCAGGCCCTGGTCGGCGCCATACGGTCGCTGGCCGTCCGTGGCGCTCCTCTGCTGGGGCTGGCAGGGGCGTACGGGGTCGCGCTGGCCGCGGCCCGAGGCTATGACGTGGAAGACGCGGCGGAGCTGCTGGCGCGGGCCCGGCCGACCGCTGTGAACCTGGAGTACGGCGTCCGCAGGGCCGTCGCGGCCTACCGGGAGGCCGGAGTGGAGCGGGGGCCCGCGGCCGTGCTGGCGGAGGCGAAGGCGCTGCACGCAGAGGACGCGGCGGCGAGCACGGCGATGGCCGGGCACGGCGCCGGGCTGCTGGGAGAACTGCTGCCGGGCGGCGGCTACCGGATCCTGACGCACTGCAACACCGGGGCGCTGGTGTCGGGTGGTGAGGGCACGGCGCTGGCCGTGGTGTCCGGCCTGCACCGTGCGGGCGAGCTGCGCCGGCTGTGGGTGGACGAGACACGGCCGCTGCTGCAGGGAGCGCGGTTGACGGCCTACGAGGCGGCCCGGGCGGGGATGCCGTACACGTTGCTGGCCGACACCGCGGCGGGATCCCTCTTCGCCGCGGGCGAGGTCGACGTGGTGCTGGTGGGAGCGGACCGGATCGCCGCCGACGGCGCGACGGCGAACAAGGTGGGCACGTATCCGCTGGCGGTCCTGGCCCGCCACCACGGGGTGCCCTTCGTCGTGGTGGCACCGGTGACCACGGTGGACCTGGCGACGCCCGACGGCGCCTCGATCGAGGTCGAGCAGCGGCCAGGCAGCGAGGTCACGGACCTGGCCCCGTCGCCGCTGGGCACGCAAGCGTACAACCCGGCCTTCGACGTCACGCCACCGGATCTCATCACCGCGATCGTGACGGAGAACGGGGTGGTCTCCCCGGTCACCCCGGAGGGTCTGGCCTCGATCTGCGGAAAGTGATCGGCGGCCAGAACCGCAGGTGAGAGACATGTGGCAGGCTGAGATGCAGGACGCGCCCCCGGTTGTCCACAGGCTCCGTGAAAGAACGGCGCGCAACTGCGGACAACCGTGGACAATGGTCGCGTAGCGTGACCTCGATCACCAAAGGTCACCAGCATCGATATGCAAATGGGATGATGGTCGGTATGAAGGGACGTGTCCTGGTCGTCGACGACGACACTGCGCTGTCAGAGATGCTCGGCATCGTGCTGCGTGGAGAGGGTTTCGAGCCGTCGTTCTGCGCGGACGGTGACAAGGCGCTGGCCGCATTCCGGGAGACCAAGCCTGATCTGGTGCTCCTGGACCTGATGCTGCCCGGCAGGGACGGCATCGACGTCTGCCGGCAGATCCGGGCCGAGTCCGGCGTGCCGATCGTCATGCTCACGGCCAAGAGCGACACCGTGGACGTGGTGGTCGGTCTGGAGTCGGGTGCGGACGACTACGTCATCAAGCCGTTCAAGCCCAAGGAACTGGTGGCCCGTGTGCGGGCGCGGCTGCGCCGTGCCGAGGAGCCCACGCCGGAGCAGCTCGCGATAGGTGACCTGGTCATCGACGTGGCCGGTCACTCGGTCAAGCGTGACGGCCAGCCGATCGCGCTGACCCCGCTGGAGTTCGATCTGCTCGTGGCGCTGGCCCGCAAGCCGTGGCAGGTGTTCACCCGTGAGGTGCTGCTGGAGCAGGTCTGGGGATACCGCCACGCCGCGGACACCCGCCTGGTCAACGTGCATGTGCAGCGCCTGCGCTCGAAGGTGGAGCAGGATCCCGAGCGCCCGGAGATCGTCGTGACGGTCCGAGGTGTCGGCTACAAGGCCGGACCCGGCTGACATGAGCGCATCGTACGAGCGCGAGCGTCTGGAGAGCCGGCTGGTCGACCCCATGCAGGGGTTGCTGCCGGTGATCCGCTCGTGCGTGCGCTGGGCACGACGTCCGCTGCAGCCCGCGGTCCGGCTGTGGCGGCGGAACCTCCAGTTGCGCGTCGTCGCCTTCACGCTGCTCATGTCGGTCGGCGTCGTGCTGCTGCTCGGCTTCGTGGTCATCGGGCAGGTCAAGAACGGCCTGCTCGACGCCAAGGAGAAGGCCGCGGAGAACCAGGCGATCAGCGGGTTCTCCATCGCCCAGAGCATGGCGGACAAGGGCAGCCAGTCACGTGGTGCCTCCGGGTCGGGCACGCCTCAGGGCAGCATCGACTCCGGCACCTGGCTGAACAACCTGGTCCAGCAGTTCGCCAGCGGCGGCAAGGGCGTGTACTGGATCGCGACGCTGAGCCCCGGCGCGGGCGACGCGCAGCAGCTCGGTGAGGGCAGTGTCAACGCGCGCGGGCCGCGCGGCTCGGGCAGCATCCTCCCCGAGGCGAGCATCCCCCGCTCGCTCAGCGACTCCGTCGAGGCGCACACCGGTGCGCTCGAGCAGTACACGACGGTCTACACCGACGACGGCAATGCGCCGAAGCCGGCGCTGGCCATCGGCAAGCGGCTGACGGACATCAACGGCACGACCTACCAGCTTTACTACCTGTTCCCCTTCGACCAGGAGCAGAAGACGCTCGGCCTGGTCAAGGGCACCCTCGCCACCGCGGGCATCTTCGTGGTGGTGCTGCTCGGCGCGATCGCCTGGCTGGTGACGAGACAGGTGGTCACCCCGGTCCGGATGGCCGCCGGCATCGCCGAGCGGCTGGCGGCCGGACGGCTGCAGGAACGCATGCAGGTCACCGGCGAGGACGACATCGCGCGCCTCGGCGAGTCCTTCAACAAGATGGCGCAGAACCTCCAGGTCAAGATCCAGCAGCTGGAGGACCTGTCTCGGATGCAGCGCCGCTTCGTCTCCGACGTCTCGCACGAACTGCGGACGCCGCTGACCACGGTGCGTATGGCCGCGGACGTCATCCACGACGCCCGTGAGGACTTCGACCCGGCGACGTCCAGGTCGGCCGAGCTGCTGCAGAACCAGCTGGACCGCTTCGAGTCGCTGTTGTCCGACCTGCTGGAGATCAGCCGGTTCGACGCCGGCGCCGCCGAGCTGGCCGCGGAGCCGATAGACCTGCGCGAGGTCGTCCGGCGCGTGGTGGAAGCCGCGGAACCGCTCGCCGAGCGCAAGGGCAGCCGCGTGGTCATACGCGGTGAAGCCCTGCCGGTGATAGCGGAGGCCGACCCGCGCCGTGTGGAGCGGGTGCTGCGCAACCTGGTGGTCAACGCGATCGAGCACGGTGATGGCCGGGACGTCGTCGTCCGGCTCGCGACGGCCGACGGCGCGGTCGCCGTGGCCGTCCGCGACTACGGCGTGGGACTGAAGCCGGGTGAGGCCACCCGCGTGTTCAACCGGTTCTGGCGCGCCGACCCCGCGCGTGCCCGCACGACCGGCGGCACCGGCCTGGGCCTGTCCATCGCGGTCGAGGACGCACGGCTGCACGGCGGCTGGCTCCAGGCGTGGGGCGAGCCCGGTGGCGGTTCGCAGTTCCGGATGACGCTGCCGAGGACCGCAGGCGACAGCCTGCGGGGATCCCCGATCCCGCTGGAGCCGGAGGACTCGCGCCGCAACCGCGGTCTGTCCACTTCGGGCCTGCCCGGGAGGCCCGGCGCCTCGCAGGCGGCGGTGCCGATGCCGCGCAGCGGTGGCGGCGACGTGCCGCCGCAGGGCTTCGCGAGCCGCGACGCCCTGGCGAACGGCACACCGATGCCCGCGATACCGCCGATGCCGAGCGTGCAGGCGCGTCCGCCGGCCGCCGACCCGGCGGCGCTGCCGGGAAGCGGCTCACGCGTCGTGGGGCACAAGGGAACAGCGCGGGAGGACGACGTCTGATGGGTGCGTTGGGGGGCCGGCGACGGCTGCTGCACGGCGTGCTGCCGCTGGGTGTGACGTTGCTGCTCGCGGGCTGTGCCTCGATGCCCAGCAGCGGCGAGGTCCGCAAGATCGGGGACGGTCAGCGGGCCGACGCCGACTCGCAGGTGCGCGTGTTCGGCATCCCGCCGCATCCCGGTGAGTCGCCTCAGGAGATCGTCAGCGGTTTCCTGGAGGCCACCACCAGTGGTGAGGCGAACTTCTCGACGGCGAAGAAGTACCTGACCAAACACGCGTCCACTGGGTGGGATCCCTTCGGCAAGATCACCATCGTCTCCGGGCTGGCGCAGCCGGTCGAGACGGTCGGGACCAGCCACCCGGACGGGTACTCCACCGTGACCGTCACCAGCACCCAGGTGGCGACCGTCGACACCAAGCACGGCTACCTGCCGGCGCAGGATCCGTCGAGCAGGGACGACTTCCAGGCGTCGTTCGGCCTGGTCAAGCAGAGCGGCGAGTGGCGGATCGACGGGCTGCCGGGTGGTCTGGCGCTGTCCCAGTCGGACTTCCAGCGGATATACCACTCGGTCAATATGTACTACTTCGCCGATCTGGGCCCGGACGGGCGCGGCTCCGGCGGCGGCAGCCAGACGCTCGTGGCCGACCCGGTCTACCTGCGCAACCAGAATGACTCGCTGGAGTCCACGGTGTCCGCGCTGCTCGACGGTCCCACCGACTGGCTGCGGCCGGTGGTGACCACCGCGGCGCCCGCCGGTGTGCGGCTGGACGGCGCGGGGCCGGACCACGGCGTGTCCCTGGACGACTCGCAGCAGCTGACGGTGCGTCTGGACCACAAGGCCGACAGGCTCCGCGGGCAGCGCTGCGTCCAGTTGGCGGCCCAGCTCTTCGCGACCGTGCAGGCTCAGGCGTCGGCCAAACTGTCGTCGGCGGAGATCCAGCACGCGAACGGCACGACGGCCTGCAACCTGCCCAGCGCGCAGGCCGAGGCGTACGGGCCGGAGAATCTGGTCGGGTCGACGACGCGGCAGTACTACATCCGGTCCGACAGCTCGCACCGCTTGATGGAACTCGCCGGGGACAGCACCACGACCACGCAGTTGACCGCCGGGGCGGTGGCCGGGCCGTTCGGCGGGGACAAGGCCGGCCTGGAGTCGGTCGCCGTCCGCCGTGACGAGCAGGTCGCCGCAGGGGTGCGCAACGGCGGGCGTCAGCTGGTCGTCGCGTCCCTGACGGGCGGTGACTCGATGCCGTCGGCCGTGCTGACCAGCACCGCCACCGACGCCAAGAACGGCCTGAGCGCGCCCAGTTGGGACGGGCTCGGGGACCTGTGGGTGGCCGACCGCAGCAGCCGGCCGTCGCAGCTCAAGGTGCTGGTGGGCGGCCGGGGCCCCGCTGCGCCGGTGTCGATGCCGCATCAGTCGGGCCGGATCGAGTCCCTGAAGGTCGCCTCGGACGGCGTGCGGATCGCCCTGATCGTGACCCAGAAGGGCGTGTCGAGCCTGGAGATCGGCCGTGTCCAGCGCGGAGGGACGCCTGAGCACCCGACGTTCTCCGTGACCGGGCTGCGCGTCCTCCCCTCGGACGACAACGTGGTCTCGGTGGCGTGGGCGGGCGCGAGCCGTCTGGTGGTGCTGGCCAACCAGTCCGGCGTCCAGCAGATCGCGTACATGAGCACGGACGGCTCGGCCGGTGCGGCGCTCCAGGGGGTCAGCGAGGCGGCCTCGGTGGCCGCCTCGGAGGACCAGAGCCGGCCGCTGCTGGCCGCCTACAACGGCAGCGTGTACCTGCTGCCCGCGGACACCAACTGGAAGCAGATCGCTCCGAAGGGCGTCAGCCCGGTCTACCCGGGCTGACGGCCCGGCGGCCGCGGATCCGGCCGTCGGGTCTCGACCCGCCGAGGCCCGCTCGACCGAAGCCCGGCCTGCGGTGCGGCCGCTTCCTGTCGCGCCCCTCCCCTTGCGGCGGCACCGGCTGCTCAGACGCCGTCGCCGGGTTGTCCACAGCCTCGAAAGAGTGACTGGTGGCGGGCCCGCGGCCGCGGGCAGAGTGGAGTCATGCGGGGCTGGTGGCAGGAGATCACCGGACTGGTCCTGCCGGTGGACTGCGCGGGTTGCGGGCGTCCGCGTACAGACCTGTGCGGGCGGTGTGAGGGGCTGCTGGGCGGGGCGGCCTCGGCACGGCAGGTGCGACCGGTGCCGGAGCCGCAGGGGCTGCCACCGGTCTGGGCCGCCGGGCAGTACGGCGACGAGGTGCGGGCGGTGGTCCTGGCGCACAAGGAGCGGGGTGCGCTGGGCCTGGCGCGGCCGCTGGGCGCGGCGCTGGCCGGGGCGGTGCGGCGCATGGGCGCGGCCGGGCCGCTGCTGCTGGTGCCCGTTCCGTCGGCCCGGCGTGCGGTGGCTCAGCGGGGCCACGACGCCACCGCACGGATGGCCCGGGCAGCAGCACGCGAGCTGCGGCGGCAGGGCGTACAGGCGCGGGCTGCGGGCGTTCTGCGGCTGCTGCGGCCGGTCGCCGACCAGACGGCGCTGAGCGGGTCCGGCCGGCTAGTGAACATGTCCGGCGCCATGGCGGCGGCGGGCGGTTCCCGGGGGCTGCTGACGGCCGCGCCGGTCGTTCTGGTGGACGATCTGATGACCACAGGATCGTCACTGACCGTGGCGGCTCGGGCCGTGACTGTGGCCGGCGGACGGGTGACCGGAGCGGCGGTGGTGGCCGGACCGCGGGATCCGGAAGTCCACCCGGATGCCCATCACAGCAGGTAGGAGAGGGGGGAGTTCATCCGAAGGGAGGTATGCCGTCGTTGGGGATGCCGACAGCCACACTCCGGGACTATGTTCGGGGAAGAGGGAAGCGGACACCTGGGGTGTTGATCTTCCCAGTGGGGCAGAAGGAGGTGAAAGCCGCAGCTTCGCGGCACCCGGAAGCCCTGGGGCGGTGAAGCGGCAGCTAACGCAGCGCCGGTCGGGCTGGTGCCCGGCTCGGCCTTCAGTAAAGGGATCGCCCCTGGCACTGGGGTGATCCGGGAACGGAGTTCTGCGTGGACATCGTCGTCAAGGGCCGCAAGACCGAGGTGCCCGAGAGGTTCCGGAAGCACGTGGCCGAGAAGCTGGACAAGATCCAGAAGCTCGACGGCAAGGTGATCAGCCTCGACGTCGAGGTGTCCAAGGAGCTCAATCCCCGGCAGGCGGACCGCTGCGACCGGGTGGAGATCACTCTGAACAGCCGCGGCCCCGTGGTTCGTGCGGAGGCCTCTGCGGCCGACCCGTACGCCGCTCTCGACGTCGCGGTCACCAAGCTGGAGGCCCGGCTGCGCAAGGCGGCGAGCAAGCGGCACACCCGTCGGGGTGTACGCCGGATCCCGGCGGCCGAGGTCGCCTCGGCGGTGCCGGAGGCGGCCCGCCTGAACGGCGACGGCACGCTGGCCGTGGACTCCGCCCCGGAGGAAGTGCCCACCACGAAGATCGGCTCGCTCGAGGTGCAGGGCGAAGGTCCGCTGGTGGTCCGGGAGAAGACGCACGTGGCGACGCCGATGGCCCTCGACCAGGCTCTGTACGAGATGGAACTGGTCGGGCACGATTTCTACCTCTTCGTCGACAGTGACACGAAGCAGCCGAGCGTCGTCTACCGCAGGCACGGCTATGACTACGGCGTGATCCATCTGAACGCCGACGAGACGGGAGCGGAGGCACCGGCGGGGGCCGGCGGCGCGCTGCACCGCTGAACCCGACCGGCAGGAGGAAGGCATTTGGTGCCCCCGGGTCCGTCCTGGGGGCACCAGCACGCGGTGACGTGAAATGCTGGGCCGGCAGTGCTCAACTCCGGTCTGAGGGGGAGGATCTGATGCCGGACTTCGAACACGGGGGCCCCGGCGAGCGGGGCCCGGTTCCGTACGGCGCGCCCGCCGTCCAGACCCCCGCCGAACCCATCAGGGTGCTCGTCGTGGACGACCACGCGCTGTTCCGGCGCGGCCTGGAGATCGTGCTCGCCCAGGAGGAGGACATCCAGGTCGTCGGCGAGGCCGGCGACGGCGCGGAAGCCGTCGAGAAGGCCGCCGATCTGCTGCCCGACATCGTGCTGATGGACGTGCGCATGCCGCGCCGCGGCGGCATCGAGGCGTGCACCTCCATCAAGGAGGTCGCCCCCAGCGCCAAGATCATCATGCTGACCATAAGCGACGAGGAAGCCGACCTCTACGAGGCCATCAAGGCCGGAGCGACCGGCTACCTCCTCAAGGAGATCTCCACCGACGAGGTGGCGACCGCGATCCGGGCGGTGGCCGACGGCCAGTCGCAGATCAGCCCGTCGATGGCGTCGAAGCTGCTGACCGAGTTCAAGTCGATGATCCAGCGCACCGACGAGCGGCGGCTGCTACCCGCGCCCAAGCTCACCGACCGGGAGCTGGAGGTGCTCAAGCTCGTCGCGACCGGCTTGAACAACCGTGACATCGCCAAAGAGCTCTTCATCAGCGAGAACACCGTGAAGAACCACGTCCGCAACATCCTGGAGAAGCTGCAGCTGCACTCCCGGATGGAAGCCGTGGTCTACGCGATGCGCGAGAAGATCCTGGAGATCCGCTGACCGCCCTGGCCGGCCGATCTCCAGGAACCGCTCCCGCCGAGCGGGCCGTCAGCGGCGGTCGTGCGTCTGCTTGACGGCGGCGACCAGCGGGTCGCGCAGGGTCTCGGGCAGCACCCGTTCGACCCGGGCGTCCGTGCAGCCCACCCAGCCGGCCGCCTCTGCGATCGCGTCGGCGGCGGGCTGCACCGCCTTCGGGCCGTTCAGTGACACCTGCCGGGCGATCAAGGTGCGCCCCTCGCGCGCCGGGTCGATCCGGCCGACCAGCCGGCCGCCGGCCAGCAGCGGCATCGCGAAGTAGCCGTGGATCCGCTTCTCCTTGGGCGTGTAGGCCTCCAGCCGATGCGTGAAGCCGAAGATCCGCTCGGTGCGGGGCCGGTCCCAGACCAGTGAGTCGAACGGCGACAGCAGCGTGGTGCGGTGCCGGCCGCGCGGCTCGCTCGCCAGCGCCGCGGGGTCCGCCCACGCCGGTTTGCCCCAGCCCTCGACCTCCACCGGGACCAGGCCGGTGTCCTCTATGACCGCCGTCACCTGCTCGCCCTTGAGCCGGTGGTAGTCGGCGAGGTCCGCGCGGGTGGCCACGCCCATCGCCGCTCCGGCCTGGGCGACGAGGCGGCGCATGCACTCCCGGTCGTCGATGTCGTCGTGGAACAGCTCGTCGGGCACCGCGCGCTCGGCCAGGTCGTAGACCCGCTTCCAGCCGCGGCGCTGTGTGCAGACCACGTCACCGGTGTCCAGCAGCCACTCCACCGCGATCTTGGTCTCCGACCAGTCCCACCAGGGGCCGCCGTTCTTGGCGCCGCCGAGCTGGGTGGAGGTCAGCGGGCCGTCGGCCTTGAGCCGGTCCAGCACCGCGGCGCTGGAGCGTTCTGCGTCGGCCATCACGTGCCAGCGGTGGCCGCGCGCCCGCCGGGCCCGCCGCCGGAAGGCGAAGTGCGGCCACTCCTCGATCGGCAGGATGCAGGCGGCGTGCGACCAGTACTCGAAGGCGTGGTTGTCCGTCCAGTACGCCTGCTCCACCGCCTGCCGGCCGACCGCCCCGAGCCGCGCGTAGGGAATCAGCTCGTGCGACCTGGCCAGCACCGAGATGGTGTCCAGCTGGACCGCGCCCAGACTCCGCAGCACTCCGCGGGTCCCCGCCCGCCGGTCGGGGGCGCCGAGGAAACCCTGGGCCCGCAGGACGATCCTGCGGGCCTCGTCTGCGGACAGAGTGACCTGGGGCGGCTGCACGAGCGTCATACCGGCAAGCGTAGATCCGCCCACTGACAACGCCCCCGACCTGGGGAAACGCCGTCGGCGAAGCCGGGCGGGGCCAGGCCGGGTGCGGTCAGGCGGCGTGCCGTGGGACGGGGCGGTCAGGCGGGGTACGGCAGGTACGGGGTGGCGGTCGGGCGGTCCCAGTCCGACGGCAGCAGGGAGCCGGCCCAGGCGTCCCGGCGCGTTCCCTGGTACACGACCTTGGACCGGATCGTCCCCTCCATCACGAAGCCGACCTTGCGCGCCACCGCGCGCGAGCCCTCGTTGCCCGCCTCGGCGTACCACTCGATGCGCTCCACCCCGAGCGACTCGAAGGCCCAGGCGCAGACCGCGCGTGCGGCCTCGGCGGTGTAGCCCTTGCCGCGCTGCTCCTTCGCGGTCCAGTAACCGAGCTCGGCCTGGAGCTGCGGGGCCGCCAGCTGTCCCAGCCGCAGCAGACCCATGGAACCGACGAGAAGGCCGCCCTCGCGCGTGAAGACCCCGAGGTTGTAGAGGGAGTCCTCACGCCAGCCGTCGCCGCAGATCCGCTCGATGAACTCCGACGCGTGCTCGCGCGTGTACGGCGAGGGCACGGAGGTCCAGCGCGGAATCTCGGGATCCTGGCAGGCGGCGACCACCGCGTCGACGTCCGCGGACGTCAACGGGCGCAGTGTCAGACGGTCGGTCGTGAGGGTGATCGGCTCCATGGCGCCGAGTATCGCGGAGGCCCCAGCCCGGCGGAAAACCGTTTTGCCGCCGCCGGGCCTCCCGGCCCGATGCTCTCCTCGCTTACGATGGCCGTTGCAGCGGGCCTATACATCACGATCCCCGCTGTGCCCAGCGCGGAAGCCGCGCCAGGCCCGACCGGCAAGGAGCCAGCCTACGTGTCCGTCATCAGCAAGATCATGCGTGCAGGTGAAGGCAAGATCCTGCGCAAGCTGCACCGCATCGCGGACCAGGTGAATTCCATCGAAGAGGACTTCATCAACCTCACCGATGCCGAGCTGAGGGCCCTCACCGACGAGTACAAGGAGCGCTACGCCGAGGGCGAGTCCCTCGACGACCTGCTCCCCGAGGCGTTCGCCACCGTCCGTGAGGCCGCCAAGCGCGTGCTGGGCCAGCGCCACTACGACGTGCAGCTCATGGGTGGTGCCGCGCTGCACCTGGGCTACGTCGCCGAGATGCGCACCGGCGAGGGCAAGACCCTGGTCGGCACGCTGCCCGCATACCTCAACGCCATCTCCGGCAAGGGCGTGCACCTGATCACGGTCAACGACTACCTCGCCGAGCGCGACTCGGAGTGGATGGGCCGCGTGCACCGCTTCCTGGGCCTGGAGGTCGGCTGCATCCTGGCCAACATGTCGCCCGCCGAGCGCCGCGAGCAGTACGCCTGCGACATCACCTACGGCACCAACAACGAGTTCGGCTTCGACTACCTCCGGGACAACATGGCCTGGTCGAAGGACGAACTGGTCCAGCGCGGCCACAACTTCGCGATCGTCGACGAGGTCGACTCGATCCTGGTCGACGAGGCCCGGACCCCGCTGATCATCTCCGGCCCGGCCGACCAGGCCACCAAGTGGTACAGCGACTTCGCCCGTCTGGTGAAGCGGCTGAACCGCGGCGAGGCCGGCGCCATCGGCAAGGAGGAGACCGGGGACTACGACGTCGACGAGAAGAAGCGCACCGTCGCCATCCACGAGTCGGGCGTCTCCAAGGTCGAGGACTGGCTGGGCATCGACAACCTCTACGAGTCGGTCAACACCCCGCTGGTCGGTTACCTCAACAACGCGATCAAGGCCAAGGAGCTCTACAAGAACGACAAGGACTACGTCGTCATGGACGGCGAGGTCATGATCGTCGACGAGCACACCGGCCGTATCCTCGCCGGCCGCCGCTACAACGAGGGCATGCACCAGGCGATCGAGGCGAAGGAAGGGGTGGAGATCAAGGACGAGAACCAGACCCTCGCCACGATCACCCTCCAGAACTTCTTCCGTCTGTACGACAAGCTCTGCGGCATGACCGGTACGGCCATGACCGAGGCCGCCGAGTTCCACCAGATCTACAAGCTCGGTGTCGTCCCGATCCCGACGCACCGCGCGGTGGCGCGTGTCGACCGCGCCGACCTGATCTACCGCACGGAGGAGGCGAAGTTCGCCGCCGTCGTGGAGGACATCGTCGAGAAGCACGAGAAGGGCCAGCCGGTCCTGGTCGGCACCGTCTCCGTCGAGAAGTCCGAGTACCTGTCGGCGCAGCTGTCCAAGCGCGGCATCCCGCACGAGGTGCTGAACGCCAAGCAGCACGACCGTGAGGCGACGATCGTCGCGCAGGCCGGCCGCAAGGGCGCCGTCACCGTCGCCACCAACATGGCCGGGCGTGGCACCGACATCAAGCTCGGCGGCAACCCCGACGACCTCGCCGAGGCGGAGCTGCGGCAGCGCGGCCTGGACCCGGTCGAGCACGTCGAGGAGTGGGCCGCGGCGCTGCCGGAGGCGCTGGAGCGCGCCGAGGCGGCCGTGAAGGCGGAGTTCGAGGAGGTCAAGGACCTCGGCGGCCTGTACGTGCTGGGCACCGAGCGCCACGAGTCCCGCCGGATCGACAACCAGCTGCGCGGTCGTTCCGGCCGTCAGGGCGACCCGGGCGAGTCCCGCTTCTACCTGTCGCTGGGCGACGACCTGATGCGTCTGTTCAAGGCGCAGATGGTCGAGCGCGTGATGTCCATGGCCAACGTGCCGGACGATGTGCCGATCGAGAACAAGATGGTCACCCGCGCCATCGCCTCCGCCCAGTCGCAGGTGGAGCAGCAGAACTTCGAGATCCGCAAGAACGTCCTGAAGTACGACGAGGTGCTCAACCGGCAGCGCGAGGTCATCTACGGCGAGCGCCGCCGGGTCCTGGAGGGCGAGGACCTGCGCGAGCAGGTGCAGCACTTCATGGACGACACGATCGAGGCCTACATCGACGCCGAGACCCGCGAGGGCTTCGCCGAGGACTGGGACCTGGACCGGCTGTGGGGCGCCTTCCGGCAGCTCTACCCGATCACCGTGACCATCGACGAGCTCGAGGACGCGGCGGGCGACCGGGCCGGGATCACCGCCGAGTTCATCGGCGAGTCGGTCAAGGACGACATCAACGAGCAGTACGCGGCGCGCGAGAAGCAGCTCGGCGAGGAGATCATGCGCGAGCTGGAGCGGCGCGTGGTGCTCTCGGTGCTGGACCGCAAGTGGCGCGAGCACCTCTACGAGATGGACTACCTCCAGGAGGGCATCGGCCTGCGCGCGATGGCGCAGCGCGACCCGCTGGTGGAGTACCAGCGTGAGGGCTTCGACATGTTCACGGCCATGATGGACGGCATCAAGGAGGAGTCCGTCGGCTACCTGTTCAACCTGGAGGTCCAGGTCGAGCAGCAGGTCGAGGAGGTCCCCGTGGCCGCCGCCGAGACCGACATCCACGACGCGCCGCCGTCGCTGGTCAAGGAGCGCCCGGAGATCCGCGCCAAGGGCCTGGACGCGCCGAAGCGTGCCGACCGGCTGCAGTTCTCCGCGCCGTCGGTCGACGGTGAGGGCGGTGTCGTCCAGGGCGAGTTCTCCAGCGTCGACGCGGACGGTGCCGAGGAGGCCTCGGACGGTCTGACCCGCGCCGAGCGCCGCCGCGCCGCCAAGGGCGGTCGTCGCCGCAAGAAGTGACCGGGGGCTGCCGCGGCAGCCACCCCTCGTCCACCGGCTCGGGGCCGGGCCGGCGCTGTCGGCCCGGCCCCGAGGCGTTCCGCCGCGCCCCTGCTGCCGCCTCCCCGCCGCCTCCCCGCCGCTTCTGCGCCCGACCGCGCAGGGGCGGGGGTCACCTGGCCGCCACCTCGGTGCAGCGCCAGCGCCGGTGGCCGTATCCGGCTCCGGAGTCCGCGTCGCCGGGCTCCAGGCGGAAGGCCAGGGCCCGGAAGACGTCCTCGTCGAGGGCGACCACCGCGGTGACCTCCAGCGCTCCGCCGGCCGTGCGGAAGTACCGGCAGCGATACACGTAAGGGGTACGGCCGCGGGCCTGCCGGCGCCAGTCCGCGCGGGCGGCCTGCAGCTCCCACAGCCGCTGGTACGCCTCGTCCCTGACCCGGCCGGCCAGGCAGGTCAGCGGCTGCCGGCCGGTGAGCACCTCCAGCAGGCGGCCGGCGAACCACACGTGCGGCGGCAGGGGGCGTGACGCGGGGCGTGCGGCGGCCCCGGGACGGGCGCCGGGACGCCGGGTGTCCCTGCGGCCGGGCGGTGCGGTGCGGACCGGCCTGCGGGCCGCGGGACCGGCCGGGAGGGCCCCTGGATCGCGGCCGGGGACCGGGCGGGGCTGCGGTGGTGTCGTGGTCTCGTGCACGGGTGACCCCCAAAGATCATTTCCGGGTTGCGAGGCCGGTTGTAGGGGGCCGGGGGAGCCCCGGGCAAGCACCGGCGCCGCCGCAGCGGACCGCCGCGAGATTCACCTATCTAGGTGGTGGCGCACGTATGCTTCACGCCATGCGCGTCTATATTCCGACCACTCTCCCGGCGCTCGCCGAAGCCCACGCGGCGGGCCGTATGGGGCCCGCGCCCCTGGACGCCTACGCGGTGACCCCGGCGCTGCGCGAGTGGTACGTCTCGGACGACCTGGAGGAGTTGGAGTACGCGGCGCTGACGCGTGCGGCGCAGGCGTCGCTGCGGCTGCTGGCGGTGAACCCGGACGTGCGGCGGCGGCGCGTGGTCGTCGCCGTCGACGTGGCAGACGAGGCCGTGCGCCACGACCCGGACCGCGGGCTCGACCCCGCGGCGCTCGGCGAGGTGCGGCTGACCCGTGAGGTGCCGCTGGGCGAGGCGGCCGCGGTACATGTCGACGCCGACGACGCGGAGAAGGACGTGAGCGCCGCGGCGGACGCGCTCGGAGCGGCGGACGCCGGCGACGACGACGCCCAGTTCACGGTGGACGGCGCCGAGGACCATGAACTGCTCTGGTACGCGACGCAGGAGATCCCGAACCTGATCGCCTGACCTGCGGTTTCCGCAGGAATTCGGCGTCCGGCCGCCGCGGCGCGGGGCCCTCGCCGGAGTTATCCACAGGGGCAGAACGGGCTGGGGGCCCTCGCGGGTACCTTTCGGATTGTGAACGCGCACCTGGTGTGGGACTGGAACGGCACCCTCTTCCACGACATCGACGCGGTGGTCCAAGCCACCAACGCCTCCTTCGGCGAGATCGGCCTGCCCCCGATCACTCTTCAGCGGTACCGCGAGACGTACTGCGTCCCGGTTCCGCTGTTCTACGAGCGGCTCATCGGACGGCTGCCCACCGACGCCGAGTGGCAGGTCATGGACGCCTCCTTCCACCGGCACTACTGGACGCTGGCGGAGACCTGCGGCCTGGCCGAAGGGGCCGCCGACCTGCTGGCCGCGCGCAGCGCCGCCGGACTCACCCAGTCCCTGTGCTCGCTCGCGCCGCACGACCGTCTGGTCCCGGTCGTCGCCTCGCACGGCATCAGCGGGCACTTCCAGCGGGTGGACGGCCGCACCGACTCCTCGACCGACGGCAAGGCCGCACAGATGGCCCGCCATCTCTCCGCCCTCGGCATCACCGACGCCCGGTCGGTCGTGGTGATCGGCGATGCCCTGGACGACGCCGCGGCAGCCGAACATGTGGGCGCACAGGCAGTCCTCTACACCGGCGGCTCGCACAGCAGGGCCGCTCTGGAGGCGGCCGGCGTCCCGGTCGTCGACACCCTCGCCGAGGCCGTTCACCAGGCAGAACGCATAGCCGGCTGAACTGCGGCACCCCGGTTTCTGTCCAATCGGGCCAAAGCTGTGCGGTGCATTTGTACGAAGTCGGCGCATGACAGCCACCCCGGCCGGAGCGATAGCCTGAGCGGTGTGATCACTGTTGATCCGTGCACCCGGGGCGAATGCGTGCCTAAGGGCACGACGAACCCCTTTTCCGGCATAGCGTCGTCCCGTAGCGGCAACCCCGCGTCACGGTGCGACGTGCCATCACCCGACGTCACGCAATGGCGCGCGACAGGAGTCAGAGGACATGCAGACCAAGCTGGACGAAGCCAAAGCCGAGCTGCTGGAACGGGCAGCCCGGGTCGGTGAGAACAGCCCGGCGGGGGGATTTCCCGGCCAGGGCCTCGACTCAGAGGCGCTGACCGCGTTCCTCAAGTGCTACTACCTGCACAGCGCACCCGAGGACCTGGTGGACCGCGACCCGGTCGACGTCTTCGGAGCAGCCGTCTCGCACTACCGGCTCGCGGAGACGCGGCCACAGGGCACCGCGAACGTCCGGGTGCACACACCGTCGGTCGAGGAGAACGGGTGGCAGAGCAGCCACACCGTCGTGGAGGTCGTCACCGACGACATGCCGTTCCTCGTCGACTCCGTCACCAACGCCCTCACCCAGGCGAACCGGTCCATCCACGTCGTCGTCCACCCCCAGTTCCAGGTACGCCGTGACGTCACCGGCAAACTCCTGGAGGTGCTCGGCTCCGCGGCCTGCAGCCCCGACGAGGAGCAGCTGCCGCACGACGTGCTCGTCGAGTCCTGGATCCACGTCGAGATCGACCGCGAGACCGACCGCGCCGACCTCAAGGAGATCACCGCGGACCTGCGCCGCGTGCTGTCCGACGTGCGCGAATCCGTCGAGGACTGGTCGAAGATGCGCCAGGCCGCGCTGTCCATCGCCGACGAGCTGGCCGCCACCCCGCCGCCGCTGCCCGAGCAGGAGACCGGTGAGGCCTGGGAGCTGATGCGCTGGCTCTCCGAGAACCACTTCACCTTCCTCGGCTACCGCGAGTACGAGCTGATCACCGAGTCGGGCCCGGACGGGGACGAGGACGTCCTGGTCGCGATCCCCGGCACGGGACTGGGCATCCTGCGTTCGGACCCGGTGCACCCGAGCGCCGACACCACCAATCCCGGGCACCCCAACTCGCCGTCGTTCAGCCGGTTGTCGCCCGACTCGCGGGCCAAGGCGCGTGAGCGCAAGCTGCTGATCCTCACCAAGGCGAACAGCCGCTCCACCGTGCACCGGCCCTCCTACCTGGACTACGTCGGCGTCAAGAAGTTCGACGCCGAGGGCAATGTGGTCGGCGAGCGCCGGTTCCTCGGTCTGTTCTCCTCGGTGGCCTACACCGAGTCGGTGCGCCGGGTCCCGGTCATCCGCCGCAAGGTCGAGGAAGTGCTGGACGGCGCCGGCTTCTCGCCGGAGAGCCACGACGGCCGCGACCTGCTGCAGATCCTGGAGACCTATCCGCGCGACGAGCTGTTCCAGACTCCCGTCGACGAGCTGCGGTCCATCGCCACCAGCGTGCTGTACCTCCAGGAGCGCCGCAAACTGCGCCTGTTCCTGCGGCAGGACGAGTACGGCCGCTACTTCTCCGCCCTGGTCTACCTGCCGCGTGACCGCTACACCACCGCGGTCCGGCTCCGGCTGACCGGCATCCTCCAGGAGGAACTGGGCGGCCACAGCGCCGACTTCACCGCCTGGAACACCGAGTCGATCCTGTCCCGGCTGCACTTCGTGATCCGGGTCGACCCCGGCACGGCGCTCCCGGTGATCACCGACGCCGACGTCGAGCGGATCGAGGGCCGCCTGTCGGAGGCCACCCGGTCGTGGAGCGACGGCTTCGCCGAGGCGCTCACCGCCGAGTGCGGCGAGGAGCGGGCCGCCGAGCTGACCCGCCGCTACGCCGAGGCCTTCCCCGACGGCTACCGCTCCGACTTCAGCCCCCGCGCCGCGGTCGCCGACCTCCAGCACATCGAGAGCCTGGGCGACGACGACTTCACGCTCAGCCTCTACGAGCCGGTCGGGGCCGCGCCGGAGGAGCGCCGCTTCAAGATCTACCGCACCGGCGCCCCCGTCTCCCTGTCCGCGGTGCTGCCGGTGCTGCAGCGCCTCGGTGTCGAGGTCGTCGACGAGCGGCCGTACGAGCTGCGGCGCGTCGACAACACGCGGGCATGGGTCTACGACTTCGGTCTGCGGCTCGACCCGGCGCTGGGCGACCTCGGGGACGACGCCCGCGAGCGGTTCCAGGAGGCGTTCGCCGCCACCTGGACCGACCGCGCGGAGAACGACGGCTTCAACTCCCTGGTCCTGCGCGCCGGTCTGGACTGGCGGCAGGCCATGGTGCTGCGCGCCTACGCGAAGTACCTGCGCCAGGCCGGTTCGACCTTCAGCCAGGACTACATGGAGGACACCCTCCGCAACAACGTCCACACCACCCGGCTGCTGGTCAACCTCTTCCAGGCCCGGCTGTCGCCCGACCACCAGCGTGCGGGCAGCGAGCTCACCGACGGCATCCTGGAGGAGCTGGACGGCGCCCTCGACCAGGTCGCGAGCCTCGACGAGGACCGCATCCTCCGGTCGTTCCTCACCCTGATCAAGGCGACGCTGCGGACCAACTTCTTCCAGCGCGACGCCGAGGGCCTGCCGCACGCCTACCTGTCGATGAAGTTCGACCCGCAGGCCATCCCGGACCTCCCGGCGCCCCGCCCGGCGTACGAGATCTGGGTGTACTCGCCGCGCGTCGAGGGCGTGCACCTGCGGTTCGGCAAGGTCGCCCGCGGTGGTCTGCGCTGGTCCGACCGCCGCGAGGACTTCCGCACCGAGGTGCTGGGCCTGGTCAAGGCGCAGATGGTGAAGAACACCGTCATCGTGCCGGTCGGCGCCAAGGGCGGCTTCGTCGGCAAGCGGCTGCCCGACCCGGCGGTCGACCGGGACGCCTGGCTGACCGAGGGCATCGCGTCGTACAAGACGTTCATCTCCGGTCTGCTCGACATCACCGACAACCTGGTCGGCGGCGACGTGGTCCCGCCCAAGGACGTGGTGCGGCACGACGAGGACGACACCTACCTGGTGGTCGCGGCGGACAAGGGCACCGCCTCGTTCTCCGACATCGCCAACGAGGTCGCCGTCTCCTACGGCTTCTGGCTCGGCGACGCGTTCGCCTCCGGTGGCTCGGTCGGCTACGACCACAAGAAGATGGCCATCACGTCCTCCGGCGCCTGGGAGTCGGTGAAGCGGCACTTCCGCGAGACCGGCCACAACACCCAGGAAGAGGACTTCACGGTCGTCGGCGTCGGCGACATGTCCGGTGACGTGTTCGGCAACGGCATGCTGCTGTCGGAGCACATCCGGCTGGTCGCCGCGTTCGACCACCGGCACATCTTCCTGGACCCGAACCCGGACCCCGCCACCTCCTACGCCGAGCGGCGCCGGATCTTCGAGCTGCCGCGCTCCTCGTGGGCGGACTACGACACCTCGCTCATCTCCTCCGGCGGCGGTGTCTTCCCGCGCACCGCCAAGGCCATCCCGATCAATTCCCAGATCCGGGCGGCCCTCGGCATCGAGACCAAGGCGCCCAAGATCACGCCGGCCGAGCTGATGAAGGCGATCCTCCAGGCCCCGGTGGATCTGCTGTGGAACGGCGGCATCGGCACCTATGTGAAGGCGTCGACCGAGACCCACACCGATGTCGGCGACAAGGCCAACGACGCGATCCGGATCGACGGCTCGCAGCTGCGGGTCAAGGTCGTCGGCGAGGGCGGCAACCTCGGCTTCACCCAGCTCGGGCGCATCGAGTTCGCTCGCACCGGCGGCCCCGACGGCACCGGCGGCAGGATCAACACCGACGCGATCGACAACAGCGCCGGCGTGGACGCCTCCGACCACGAGGTCAACATCAAGATCCTGCTGAACAGCGTGGTCGCGGACGGCGACATGACCGTCAAGCAGCGCAACACGCTGCTGGCCGAGATGACCCACGAGGTCGGCAACCTGGTGCTGCGCAACAACTACGCGCAGAACGTCGCCCTGGCCAACAGCATGGCGCAGGCCGACAGCCTGCTCAGCGCCCACCAGCGGTTCATGCGCCGCCTGGTGCGCGACGGGCGCCTGGACCGGGCCCTGGAGTTCCTGCCCACCGACCGGCAGATCCGCGAGCGGGCCGCCGCCGGCCAGGGCCTGACCCAGCCCGAGATGGCGGTGATCCTCGCCTACGCGAAGATCACCGTCGCCGACGAGCTGATCCAGACCGACCTGCCCGACGACCCCTACCTGCGCTCGCTGCTGCACGCCTACTTCCCGGTGCCGTTGCGCGAGCGCTTCGCCGAGGCGATCGACACCCACGCGCTGCACCGCGAGATCGTCACCACGGTGCTGGTCAACGACACGGTCAACAGCGGCGGCACCACCTTCCTGCACCGGTTCCGGGAGGAGATCGGGGCCACCACGGACGAGATCGTGCGGGCGCACACCGCCGCGCGCGTGATCTTCCACCTCGGGCCGATCTGGGACGAGGTGGAGGCGCTGGACAACGTGGTGCCGGCCGACGTCCAGACCCGGATCCGGCTGCACGCGCGGCGGCTGGTCGAGCGCGCCACCCGCTGGCTGCTCAACAACCGACTTCAGCCGCTGCAGATCGCCGAGACCATCGACTTCTTCGCCGAGGGCGTCGCCACGGTCTGGGCGCAGCTTCCGAAGCTGCTCCAGGGCGAAGACCTGGCCTGGTACCAGTCGGTGCACGACGAGCTGACCGGGGCCGGGGTGCCGGAGGAGCTGGCCACGCGGGTCGCGGGCTTCTCCGCCGCGTTCCCGATCCTGGACGTGGTGGACGTCGCGGACCGCACCGGGAACAGCGCGCTGGACGTGGCCGAGGTCTACTTCGACCTGGCGCACCGGCTGCAGATCACCCAGCTGCTCGACCGGATCATCCAGCTCCCCCGGGACGACCGCTGGCAGTCCATGGCGCGGGCCGCGATCCGCGAGGACCTGTTCGCCGCGCACGCCGCCCTCACCGCGGACGTGCTCAGCGCCGGAGCGCCGGGGTCCTCGCCCGAGCAGCGCTACCAGGCGTGGGAGGAGCAGAACTCCGGGCTGGTCAGCCGGGCCCGCACCACCCTGGAGGAGATCCAGGGCGCGGAGGAGTTCGACCTGGCGAGCCTGTCGGTGGCGATGCGGACGTTCCGCACGCTGCTGCGCACACACCGCTGAGCCGGCGGACGGCGGCCACCGCCGACCACGTGCAAGGGGCGGGCCCCACACCCAACGGTGTGGGGCCCGCCCCTTTGTGCTTCACCTCGACCGGTACCCGGACCCGCAGCTCCGGTCGGGTACCCGTCAGCCGGAACCGGGGGACGGCGACTGCGCGTCGGGCAGCCGCCACACGGTGAGCAGCGTGGTGTAGCTGGGCATGGGAGCGGTCATGCTGGTGTCGTCGGACGGGGTCTCGCCGGTGATCTGCAGCATGGCCAGGTTGCCGTCGCTGGTGATCGTGCACAGCACGGTGCCCTTGGTGAAGTACTTGTCGGCGTCCAGGTCGTTCTTGTAGATCTCGCCGGGCAGCGCGTCGGCACCGACACCCGCGCGGCAGGCGTCGAACGACGTCCCCTCCGACTTGCCGAACGTGGTCAGGAACCGCATCGAGCTGCCCGACCAGTCCTGGTACTCGATCTCGAAGCCCTTGGTGTCGCCGATGCCGCCGTTGGGGTCGGCGGTGGCCTTGTCGAGGTCGACGTGCGTGCCGGTGTTGAAGGCGGGCGAGCGCAGGACGAACTTGCGGTCCTTGACGAGCAGTTCGGGCGTGCCGCTGCCGGCCTGGGTGGGATCGGCCGAGGGACCGCCGGACGACTGGCCGTCGTCGGTCGTGGGCGGCGCCTGGGTGGCGGGCGTGGTGGTGGCCTGCGCGGGCGTCGTCGCGCCGGTGCCGCCGGTGGTCGCGTGGCGGCCGTCCGCGGAGGCGCCGTCACCGTCCGACTGCCGGGCGAGGGCGTAGGTCAGGGTCACGGCGAGGACCAGGGCGATGACCATGCCGCCGATCGCCACGACCTTGCGGATACGGCCGTTCGAGCCGGCCGCGGCACCGGCCGCCTGGCCGCCGGGTCCCAGCGGGTCGAGCGGGCCGGTGCCCTGCCCGGCGGCTCCGGGCGGGTATGTCGGGAAGGTGTGCGGCCCGTAGGCCGACGGGGGCGGCGCCGTGGGCGAACCCGTTCCCGCGGTCCACATGCCCGTCGTCGCGGCGGCCGGCGCGCCCGTCGTCCCCGCGGACGGGGGCTGAGCGGGCGGTGCCGGTATGACGGACGGCGCGGCGGGCGGCGCGGCTGAGGGCGCTGCGGGCGCTGAGGGCGGGGCGTCGGGCACCGTCGGACCGGCCACCGGTCCGGTGCCGAGCCCGGCCGGCCCCTCCGGCTGCGGTGGGCGGGCGGCAGCCTCCTCGTGGTGGGCGATGTCCGCCGCCAACGGCCCGGGCAGCCAGCCCGCGAACTCCCGAAGCGGCCGCCCGGCGGCCTGCTCGCACAGGGCGCTCAGCTCGGCCGGCGAGGGCCGGTCGCCGGGTTCGGCGGCCAGGCAGCGTTCGAGCAGGGGGCGCAGGACGTCCGGGTACCCGGACAGGTCCGGCGGGCGGAACGCGGTGTTGGCGATCTTCGCTGCGAGGGTGATCGCACCGGCCGTCCCGTACGGGTGGCGGCCGGTGGCGGCGACGGCCGCGATCAGGCCGAGTGAGAACAGGTCGGTGGCGGGGGTGAGTTCGAGGCCGTTGGCGTGCTCGGGCGACATGAACTGCGGGGTGCCGATGAGGCCGCCGCTGCGGGTGAGCTGGGTGGAGTCGGCCGCCCGCGCGATCCCGAAGTCGATCACCCACGGGCCGTTCGCCGCGAGCAGGATGTTGCTGGGCTTCAGGTCACGGTGGATGACGCCGGCGGCGTGCACCGCCCGCAGGGCCTCGGCGGTGCAGCCCACGAGCTGCAGCACCGCGGGCATCGGGAGGGCGCCGTGCCGGGTGAGCGCTTCGTCCAGGGGCAGACCGGGCACGTAGGTGGTGGCCAGCCAGGGGGGGTCGCCGGTGGTGTCGTGGTCGGCGACCGGCACCACGTGGTAGCCCTGCACCCGCCGGGCCGCCTGCACCTCCTGCTGGAACCGCCGCCGGAACTCCTCGTTCTGCGCGTACTCGCGCCGGATCACCTTCAGCGCGACGGGCTGTCCGCCGCGGGTGTGGGAGAGGTAGACGGTGCCCATGCCGCCCTCGCCGATTCTGGCGAGGAGCCGGTATCCGGCCTGGTCGCGCGGGTCCTGAGGACCGAGCGGCTGGAGCGGACTGGCGTCATCGTGGCTGGCGATGGTCGGCACCCCCCGGTAGACGAACGGGGCACGATGGTATCCGGGTGGAGGAGCGGGTGGCTGACGGGCAGTAACTCGTGGCCGAACCAGTACAGTTCCGCCTCCGGCGCGGTTCTGGGCACTCTCCGGCCGGGTGGGCCGGCTGCTCTCCTCCCGGGGCCCGGGGGCGGCCTTTCCCCGGGTTTCCCGGAGCCCCGGGGTGGGGTGGTTTGCGGTGCGCTGCGCCTGCCTGGGCCGGTGGGGGGGTGCCCGCGCCGTTCCTCGCGCCCCTGGTGGGGCTGGGCCCCATGCCTGTGCGGCGGCTTGTAGATCAGCGCCCCCGGGTGGGGTGGTTTGCGGTGCGCTGCGCCTGCCTGGGCCGGTGGGGGGTTGTTCGCGCTGTTCCTCGCGCCCCTGGTGGGGCTGGGCACGTTGCCTAAGTGGGTACCCGGGTGGGGTGGTTGGGGTTGCGCGTGCGGCAC
>NZ_JAINZZ010000082.1 GCF_019890725.1 Actinacidiphila acidipaludis | reverse complement strand
GGCTCGTCGGCGGCGTTCCGGGGGTTCCCCCCGCGCCCCAGGCCCCCCCGCCCGCGCCCGCGCCCGCCTCCCCGGCGGGCGGTTCCGGCCCGGCCATCGGCACGGCCGTGGCCACCGCCTCGCCCACGCGCCGGCCGTCCGCCTCGCCGAAGCGCACCGGCGCCGCCGGGACACCCGGGGCGGCCAGGCTTCACGCGGGCAACCCGCAGGGACACGAGCCGGTTCCGGCCGACGGCCAGGCGGCAGCCACCTCGCACCCGACGCGCGTCATCGGCCATGGCTCGCCCGCCGGCTGCACCTCCCCCGCCGTGGTCGCGGCCGTCGCGGCGGGCGGCGTGATCACCTTCGACTGCGGCCCGCGGCCCGTCGTCATCGTCCTGACGGCGACGGCCAAGGTACGCAACTCCTCGCCCCGCGTGGTGATCGACGGCGGCGGTCTCGTCACACTCAGCGGCGGCGGACACCGCCGCATCCTGTACATGGACACCTGCGACCAGCGGCAGGGCTGGGCGACGTCGCACTGCCAGGACCAGAGCAGCCCCCAACTGACCGTGCAGAACCTGACGTTCGCCGACGGCAACGCCACCGGCGAGACCACCGACGGCGGCGGCGGGGGAGCGGTGTTCGTCCGCGGCGGGCGCTTCAAGGCGGTGAACACGCGGTTCGTGCGCAACCGTTGCGACGCCACGGGCCCCGACCTGGGCGGCGCGGCGATCCGTGTGCTCGACCAGTACCGGGGGCTGCCGGTCTACATCACCGGCAGCACCTTCGGCGGGGCGCCCGGCCAGGGCGGCGTCTGCTCCAACGGCGGGGCGCTGAGCAGCATCGGGGTGTCCTGGGTGATCACGAACTCGCTGTTCTCCTACAACTCCGCTATCGGCAGCGGCGCCAACCCCGCCCGGTCGGGCACGCCGGGCGGCGGCAGTGGCGGCGCGGTCTACACCGACGGCAACCGCTACACCGTCCGGCTGGCGGGCACCGTGCTCACGCACGACGACGCGCGGGAGGGAGGCGGCGCGCTGTTCTTCGTCAGCAACGACCGCACCGGCACGCTGACGCTCGTCCGCTCCAGCGGCCGGTCCAACCCCAGCCGCGGCTTCGAGACCCCCGGCTACCCCGGCATCTTCTTCCTGGGCTCCGGCCACCCCGTCCTCGACGGGGCCTCGCTCCACTGACCACGGCCACGGCAGCACCGCCACCGTCCGGACGGCTACGCCTTCTCGTCCTCCACGAGGGTGTGGGCGACCAGCGCGTTGGCGTGGCCGTGGCTCAAGACCGTGCTCGGTCTTGAGCCAGGCGACCAGGTCCATGTGCTTGGTCAGCGCAGACGTGCGGATGAGGTCCTTCCACTCCGCGATCGGGCGGCCGTACTTCTTCTCGAGCGAGGGGAAGTAGCTGGCGGGACCCTTGACGGGCTCGGTCATCGTGAACTCCTGTCAGTGGGAGGGGTGCGGGTGGTGTGCGGGGAGGGCCGTGCTGCTCACGCCCGGGCGAGGCGCGTGACGACCGCGGTGAGCCACGGCAGGCGTCAGGCCCGCCCCGGCGGCGAGGGCCACCACGGTCGCGGAGGAACCGGCGAATCCGACGAGGACACCGACAGCGCTCAGCCAATGGCCGGCCGGACGGTGTGCGTCATGCGGTGATCCCCCCGGAGTAGAACCCGGAGCAGAACGGGACGGTCCAGTAGCCATCCGCACCTAGCGCTACATGGCTCACGTTGCGGCTCGCGACCCCCGCGGCCAAGACTGAGAGGGGGACGACGCGAGCCGAGAGGGCCTGGACCATGGGCGACTATGCGGAGCTTCCCGGCGTCAGGACCTGGTACGAGACCGACGGCACGAGCGGGGAGCCGCTGCTCCTGCTGCACGGCGGTTTCTGCACCAACGACACCTGGGGAGCGCAGCGCGCGGACCTCGCCGCCGCGTACCGGGTTTTCCTGCCCGAGCGGCGCGCGCACGGGCACACGCCCGACGTCGAGGGACCGCTCACCTACCAGGCCATGGCCGAGGACACCGTGGCGTTCCTGGAACGGGTCGTCGGGGAGCCGGCTCATCTGGTGGGGTGGAGCGACGGCGGGATCGTCGCGCTGCTGGTCGCCGCCGCCCGGCCCGACCTGGTCCGCAAGGCCGTGGTGATCGGTGCCACCTTCCGGCCCGCCGCCGAGTGCTGGGCCGAGCCGGGGATGCTCGACGCGATGACGCCCGACAGCGCCGACCTGGCGTTCTTCCGCGAGATGTACGAGGCCGTCACGCCGGACGGCGCCGGGCACTGGCCGGCGGCCGCGGCGAAGACCCTCGACATGTGGCGTGGCCAGCCGACGCTCACCGCCGAGGACCTGGCGGCCGTCCGGGCGCCCACCCTCGTCATGGTCGGCGACGACGACATGATGACGCTGGAGCACACCTCCGCCCTGTACCGCTCGCTCGCCGACGCCCGGCTGGCGGTCGTCCCCGGCGCCTCCCACCTCGTCCCGCTGGAACAGCCGGGCAGCGTCAACCGCATGATCCTCGACCACCTCGCCCAGGACACGGTCGAGACGATGATGCCCGTCCGGCGGGCCGCGGGGGAGTCCGGGAACGCCGCCGCGGCCTGACCTGCCGCTCCTGCCTGACCGGCCGCTCCTGGACGTCAGGCGCTGGACTGCACACTGCCGCAGGATCCGGCGATACCGCCCGAACTCCGGGCCGTCGCCGGGCCGTATCCGTCGCCCCCGCGTGCCGAGTGCCACGCGCGTGTCCCGGGCCGCTGACGGCGGCCCGGGACACGCGGTGGGGGCGGGGGAGCGTCAGGGCGACCGGCTGGGGAGCTGGACGGCCACCGCGCCCCAGTGCCCGGGCGGCACCAGGACGTCGGTCAGTGACCAGCCGCCCGGCAGTGCCGCCGGCACCGCCCCCGACCCCACGTAGTCGGCGGCCGGATCCTCGGCCAGCCCGATGCCGCGGCCCTTGAGATAGGCCTCCTTGCGGGTCCACACCCGCGTGAAGGCCAGCGGGCGGTCCGCGGGAGTCCGCAGCGCGAGCTCGGCGGCCTCGCGCGGATGCAGCACGTCCGCGGTCTCGGCGATCGTCCGCGGATCCGGCACCACCTCCACGTCGACGCCGACGGGCACGGTCGCGAACGCCAGCAGGCTCAGGTCCGCGCAGTGCGACAGTGAGAAGTGCAGGCGCCCGTCGGGCAGCACCGGCCGCCCGTGCGGGCCGCCGCAGTGCGGGCACGGGTCCCGCCGGGTGCGGACCTCCGCCGCGGGGACGCCAAGGTAGGCGCCCAGCAGGCGGCGCAGTGCCACGTGCGCGCACACGTAACCGTCGCGGTCGGTGACCTGGCGGAACTCGGCGGCGCGGGCCAGTTCCTCGGCGTCCAGGACGGCGGTGGCTTCGCGGGCCGCCTGTCCGCGGACCACGGTGGTGTCGACGAGCCACACCTCCGCGGGGTCGTCCGGCGGGGCCACCACGACCGGGGCGGCGTGCAGGACGCCGAGCGGGGTGGGGACCAGGAGTCCGGCCCCGCCGCCTGGCCCGGGACCGTAGCGGGCCGCGGGAGCCGGCCCGGCGATCCGGGCGCCGGGTGCGACGGCGAGTCGCGGGCCACCCGAAGTGCCCGTCGGAGCAGCGTAGGTGAGCGAGTCCGTCGTGCGCGCGGTGGTAGGGACGGTGGCCGGAGGGGAGGTCCGGGCGGCGTGTGCGCCCGGGACCGGGGGAGGAGCCGAAGTCGGTGTCGGTGCAGGGGACATGACCGCCTCACACGGTTGCCGGAAGGGGCTGCGGGACGTCGTCGCCGTGGCCGGTGGCGGCCGCGGCGGGCTGTGCGCTCAGGCTCAGCGCGGGTTCGGGACGGAGTTCCTGCACGCCGGCCTCGTCGCCGGCGCTGTCGCCCGCCGCGGACGCCTCCTCAGCGCCCGAGGCGTCCGCGGCCAGTGGCCGGCGCAGTGCGACCAGCGCCGCGAACGGCGAACCGAAGGCGACGGCACCGCAGATGAGCCAGGTCGTCTGCACGCCGAGCCCGACGGCGAGCGAGCTGAACACCGCGATGGACAGCGGGCCGACACCGATGCCGGACAGCGACAGCGTCGACATGGCCGCCCCCATCCGCGACGCGGGCGCCGACTGCTGGTAGACGGTGACGATCGCCGGGCCGTTGAGACCGGACAGCAGGCCCACTCCGGCGGCCACCAGCGACAGCGACAGCACGCTCGGCATCAGCGCCATGACCACGATGCCGACGGCCAGGCCGAGACCCGTCGCCACCAGGCGGACGAACATCGAGATGCGGTGGGCCAGGACCGCGCCGGCCGCGCTCGAACCGAGCGCGCCCACGCTGAACGCGGCCAGGACCACGCCGACCGCGCTCACCCCCCAGCCGCGCTGGTTCACCAGGGCGGGCAGCGCCACGTCCGCGGGCCAGCCGAAGGCCAGGTCGAGGCAGAAGGAGGCGAGGAACATGTAGCGCAGGCGCGTGTCGTCGAGCAGCAGCCGGAAGCCGTCGCCGGACCGGCGCACCGTGGAGCCGCCCGGCTGCCGCGGCGGTGCGGTGAACCCGTGCGTCACATACAGCAGGCAGCCGAGCCAGATGACGCCGGTGCCCGCCGCGATCACCAGGGTCTCCCAGATGCGGCCCATGCTGATCAGCCACGCGCCGACGGGTGCGCCGGCGATGGGTGCGAGGCGCAGCACCATCGCGTAGAGGGAGTTGGCGCGGCCCAGGTGCTCGCGGGACGCCAGTTGCGGCATCAGCACTCCGGAGGCCGGACCCGCCAGCCCGAGCAGGGCGCCCTCCAGCGCCGCGATGACGACCAGGGGCGTCAGCCGGTCGGAGGAGGCCGCGACGACCGCGCCGACCGCCAGGACCACCGCGCGGGCGGCCGTGGTGCGCAGCAGCACCCAGCGCGGTCCGCGTGTGTCGCTCACCGCTCCGCCGAAGAGCAGCATCAGGGCGCGGGGCACGGTGGCGGCGAGCATGAGCAGGCTGACCGCGCTCGCACCGCCGATCCGGACGGCCGTCCAGTTCATGGCGATCAGCAGGGCGTAGCTGCCGCCCTGGACCACTGCCTGCCCGCTGACGAGCGCGCCCACCTTGCTCCAGTGCACCTGCGCGGACGGCGCGGCGACGGGGGCCGATCGGGAGGGGGCGTCCATGGCGATCACCTGTTCCTGAGAGAAGGGCTCGGCCGGAGCGGGCCGAGGAAGGAAGACGAGAGGGCGACGAAAGGGCGACGAAAGGGTGGGGACGTGCCGGTGCCGGCGGTGCGCCGGCGCGGGCGGGAGCCGGGACGTGCGCGTGCCGCAGGACCTGGGCGAAGCAGGCGGTCCGCGGAAGCCGGCCTGAACCGCGCCCGTGCGGTGGCGGAGACGGCGGAGCGTCAGGGCGGCCAGCGGACCGGCACCCGGGCGGTGCCACGGCCCCCGCGCAGGGCGGAGGCGACGGCGAGAGCGGTGGCCCGGCACTGGGCGGCGCTCTCGGCCCGGGCGAACCGCGGTGACCGCGTGTCCGGAGTCCCGCCGTACGTCCGCAGGTTCAGCCGCCCGCCCAGATAACCGCGGCCGGCCGCCGCGAGGACCCGCACGACCACCGCGCCGGTCCGGGCGGCACCCGACGGCTGCACCGCCACGGCCGGCAGCTCCGACAGTGAGAACCGGGCCCGGACCGAACATCCGCGGCCGGCGGTCCTGGCGGGCGGTGCACCGGCCGGCCGCACGCGTGCGGGGCCGGCGGTGCGCGGCCCGCTCACCGGAGGTCACCGCCCCGCACCTGGGCGGCGGGCTTCACGCGGGTCATCGCGTGACTCCCGGTGCCGTGGGCGCCGCCGGCGCCGCCGAGCCGTCGGACCACCACACGTCGTCGGGGCCGACGTCCGCGGCGCGGTACTGGCCGAGCGCGCTGATCAGCAGCCGGGCCTCCAGGGCCAGTGCCGCCACCAGGCGCACCAGGCCGTTGTCGGGGTCCTCGTCGACCGCGAGCAGCGCGGCACGGCCGAGGCCGACCGCCGTGGCGCCCAGGGTGAGCGCCTTCACCGCCCGGCCGCCCTCCCACATACGCCCGCTGGCCAGCAGACATCCCGCCGGGCGGCCGATCCGCCGCAGGCACTCCGCGAGGTCGAGGCCCGCGGCGTCCATCAGTACCAGCGGCGCCCAGCCGGTGCCGCCCTCGGCACCGTCGACGGTGACCGCGTCGGCGCCGGCCGCCCAGGCGACCGCGGCCGCCTCCGCGACGTCACGGCCGGGATGGAACTTCACCCAGGTACGGGCGCGGGGGTAGTTGTTGCGCATGAAGCGGATCTGCTGACGCAGGATCTCCTGGGTGAAGGTGCCGGGGGTCGCGCAGCGCAGGAGCAGCGGCGACGTGCCGGGCGCGGGGCTCGTGCCGGACCCGCCGGATCCGGCGGACTCGTCAGGCTCGCCGGATTCGTCGGACTCTTCGGTGGCGCCGAGAACGTCGCGGACCGCGAACCGCCCCGCCAGCGCGGCGGCTTCGGCGCGGCCGACGACCGTCATCCCGCCGAGTCCCGGCTTGGCGCCCTGCCCCGTCTTCAACTCGAAGGCCAGACGGCCGGAGTCGAGCAGCGGGCGGGTGGCCGGGTCGCTGTAGAGGAGGTTCCACACCTCGCCGTCGGCGTCCTCGGTGGACTGCTGCACCACCAGGCCGCCGACGCCGTCCGGTACCTCGGCCACATAGGCGGCGATCCGCGCGAGCAGCGCGGACCGTTCCGCACCGCCGCGGTAGCCGTGCACCGGGACCATGTTCTCGCCGATCACCATCGGTATGCCCAGGCGTGCGGCCTGGCGGCTCGCGGCGATGGCGAGGTCCCCGCTGCCCGCCCGGGTGGAGCCGAACGCGCTGAGGTAGAGCGGCAGTTCGGAGGTGAAGCCGCCGAGAGCGGTGCGCAGGTCCACGTCGTCGTGCAGCGGTTCGCGCCCGAGGTCGATCAGCTTCTCCAAACGGCGTGGCATGAACACCGGGGGCACCAGCCGGGCCCGGTCCAGGCCGTCCCCGGGGCCGTGGGGAGCCGCGCCGGCGTCCGGTGTCCCGGCCCCTGCTCCGAAGAGCCGGCTGCCGTAGGACCCGGCCGCGGGGAACACCTCGGCGGTACCGCGCCGCGCCCTCGCCCTGACCGCGGCCTCGGGGAAGCCGTCCGCGTGCAGTCCGGTCACGGCGCGATCACCCCCGGCAGCTTCGGGTAGGCGCTGACCTGCCACAGTGCGTCGAGTCCCGTGAGGAAGCGCACCAGACGCTGGACACCCATGCCGAAGCCGGCGCTGGCCGGCAGGCCCTCGCGGGCCAGGTCCAGGTACCAGGCGTACTTCGCGGGGTTCTCGCCGCTCTCCCGCATCCGGGTGACGAGCGCCGCGTACTGCGACTCGCGTTCGCTGCCGCTGACGAGCTCGCCGAAGCCGCCGTCCGCGATCAGGTCGAAGTTCCGCAGCACGCCGGGGCGTTCGGGGTCCTCGCGGTCGTAGAAGCCGCGCGAGCCCTTGGGGTAGTCGTCGATGAAGAACGGCCGGTCGGCCGCCAGCGACAGCAGCCGCTCGCCCGCCCAGTCGATCTCGGCGTCCGGGCTCTGCCGGTGACCGAGCTCCGAAAGCCGTTCGACGGCCTCGGCGTGGGTGCGGCGGCCGAAACCGCCGGCCAGCAGCCCGGCGAAGTCCTCGGCGCGGCGCCCCAGCCGGGTCAGCTCCTCGGGCACCTGCTGCCACACGTGCGCCACCACCCGCCGCAGCAGGCCGGCCGCTATCTGCTGCACGTCCTCGCGGGACGCCCCGGCCATCTCCACGTCGATCTGGTGGAACTCCACCAGGTGGCGGCCGGTGCCCGCGGTCTCCGCCGGCTCCACCCGCACGTTCGGGGCGATGTAGAACATCCGGGGAAAGCCGCGCAGCGACGCCTGCTTGTAGAGGATCGCGCTGGTCATCAGCTTGTACGGACGACCGTAGTAGTCCACGTCCAGGGCCTTGGCGCCACGCCCGCCGGGATCGGTGACCGGGCCCACCAACGGCGGCAGCAGCTCGGTGAAGCCCTGCTCCCGCAGGTACGTGCGGGCGGCGTGCAGCGCCTCCTGCTGCACGAGCATCGCCGACCGCAACTCCGGCGAGCGCAGGTGCTCGCCCAGCGGTGGCACGGCGGGCGCGGGGTCCGCCGCCGGCAGCGGCATCTCGGTGTGGGCCAGGTCAAGCATCTCGACTCCCGTCATCGGTCGTACGTGAGGGCGTGAACACGCCAGGCAGGGGCGGGCGGACACCCGCCGGGGAACCGGCGCCGGGGCCGGAGGTGCGCGTGGTGGGCCGGGTGGGCGCGATGGGTCGCGGAGAAGGGGTGGGTCGCGGGGGAGCGGTGGGCCGGGTGGGCGCGCCGGACCGGGTGCGATGGGCGGCACGGGCGGAACCGGCCGTACCGGTGGGGGCGGCGGCCTCGGCGGCCAGGTCGAAGCGCCTGGCCATCGTGTGCAGGGCCGCCAGCAGCTGCGAGGACGTGAGGTCGGCCGTCGTCCCGGCGGGCGCCAGATCCGGTGCCACCGGCATGGCGCCGGTGCGGGACCAGCGCAGCCGGCCGCGGTCGTCGATGAAGCTGCGCGACCGCCCGGCGTTGTCCGGGTGCAGGCAGTACGGCACGTCGAGGTAGCCCCGGGCGAAGGCGGAGCGCAGGGCCTCGCCGATGCCGGTGCCCGTGCCGGTGCCGAGCTCCAGGACCGCCTCGACGAACGTCCGTGCCTGCGCGTACACCTCGCTGTCGGGCTCCAACCGGTCGGCAGGGGAGCGGACTTCGGCCTCGGCGGCGGCCGCCGCGCTCTCCAGTGCGCGGACGTTCTCCGCGACGGTGGGGATGCGGTGTGCCTCCGCCGGGGTCTTGACGATCAGCCGCTGCGCGCCGGACCGCACCGCCAGCCGCGCCGACGCGCGCAGCAGCAGGTCGGCGCCCGCGGCGGAGGACGGGAAGACGCCCATGTACGTGTAGAGGACGATGTGCCGGTGCACGTCCGGCGGCAGGAACTCCGCCGCGAGCCTGCGCAGCGCGGCCACCGCCTCGCGGTCCTGCTCGGGCGAGGTCTGCTGGGCGTAGCTGAGCGAGACCTCGCGGATGCCGTGCTCGACGAAGAACAGCGCCTCCAGCAGGCTGACCGCGACCAGCAGTCCCGGCGGGCACAACTGCCCGAGCAGGCAACCGCCGAAGGTCTCCAGGTGCGGCACCCTCGGCGGCGGCGCGAGCTCCGCGAGCAGCTCGCAGCCGCGGGCCCACGCGTCCACCGACGCCCGCAGCGGGGTGCGCCCGTACGGCAGGCAGTACGACACCGGGCCGCCCTCCGTGGCGTCCAGGCCCACGGCGGTGAGCGCCCGGATGATGGCCTCCGGGTGGGACGAGCCGTGGCGCACCTGCACCGGGAAGCCGGGACCGTGCACACCGCGCAGCAGGGACCGGGTGACGGCCGCCGGGTGGCTGACGATCGGGTAGCCGTTCAGCGCCCCGCCCTCCGCGAGTGCGCGGCGGGCGCCGGCCGGATCGCCGACCCGGGTGTAGCTGTCGATGGTCACCGTGCCCACCGTGACGGCCGCGGCGTCCCGGGTGCCCACGAGGCCGGCCCTCATGTGGCGCGGGTCGCCGAAGCCCATCCGGGGTTGCACCACGAGCCCTCCGGCCGCGGCCGCCGCGGCCACGTAGCGGCCCAGGGACGGCGCGGGGGCGGTCATGCCGTCACCACCCGTGCGGGCAGTGCCGCGAGGAACTCCCGCAGGGCGGTCAGGGAGCCGTCGTCGAAGACCGCGTCGCACCCGGCGGCCAGCAGCCGCCCCCGGTCCTGGAGGCTGCGGACGCCGTCGACGCCGAGCTTGCCGCCGACCACCACCCGCATCCCGGCCAGGTCCGGTTCGGCGCGCAGCAAGGTGACGGCGGCGAGGCCGTCCCGGTAGCCGTGGCCGTTCACGCTGCCGATCACGACCACCTCGGGGCGGTGCCGCCGGCACCCGTCGACCAGCAGCTCGTGCGTCACGCAGGCGCCGAGGTTGGACACCGGGTGCCCCAGCTCCTCCAGGAAGAGCTGGAGGAGGACGAGGTTCCAGGTGTGCGAGTCGGAAGCGGTGCCGGTCACCAGGACTGCGGGACGGGCCGGGGCGAGCGCCATAAGGGGTCTCCGTGGAATCGCCGAGGGGTGCGGGAAGGTCTCTCGAACGCTTACTGCGAATATAGGCGTGCGGGTTTTCCACGAGCGGCAGTAGCGGCGGCACAACGAGGGAAGTCCGGGAATGCGTGCCGCAATGAGCGAGGCATTTTCCATGCGGCACGGAAAAGGCCGTTCCCGCACCGTGGAATGGTGCGGGAACGGCCTCGGTGCCGGGGTGGCCGGCGTGTCAGCTGTAGCTCGCCAGCAGGCTGGCCGGCCGGATGTCTGTCCAGTTCTCCTCGATGTAGGCCAGCGCCTGCGGGCGCGCACTGTCGGCGAGCACAACCCGCCAGCCTGCGGGAACCTCGGCGAAGACCGGCCACAGCGCGTGCTGGTTCTCGTCGTTGACCACGACGTGGAAGGTGGCCTCGGCGTCGTCGAACGGGTTCGTCATCTCGGTCTCTCCTTGGCTGTGTGACGCGGATGGGGGAGTGCGGGAATGCGGGAATTGCAGCCGTCTGTGATACAGGTCGTCGTGCTTACGTGGAATTCCTGAGCGAATTCCGTCGGTGACGGGACGGGTGTGTCCCGATGGTCCGGATTCGGTTTTCGCTGGGTCAGGCCAGCGGCGCGGCGGAGGCCCGGGCGACGGCCTCGGCGGGTTTATCGGTGGGATTTCCGGGGCCTTCGGCGGATTCGCGGGCGGTTCTCGGGGAGGTTTTCCCGCTGGTGCTCTCCGCGGCGGCCGTGTCGGCGGTCCGCAGTGCGTCCGCGAGCACCCGGCCGATGCGGGCGAGGGGCTCAGCTTCGGCCATCCGCAGGTGCGGGCAGTCGATGCCGTGGTTCTCGACCGTGCCGGTGACGAACGGCGCCCATTCCGCGGCGAGGGAGTCGCCCGGGTCGAAGGGCCGGCGGGCGGTGAAGAACAGCAGGTCGGCGTGGACGCGGCGGGGGTCGTACAGGGGCAGGATCTCCGCGTGGTCGAAGGAGGCGGCGATGACCGCGCGGATCTCGGCGTCGGAGAAGTCCGCCAGCACCGGGTCCCGGCGCCGCATGCGCGTCACCGCGGCGGGGAGGTCGAAGGGCCGGCCGGAACCGTCGTCGGCCTCCTCGAAGAGGATGTCGCGCTTGTCGGCGTCGGTCAGCGGCACCCGCTCGGCCTGCGGCGGCATCGGGCGCACGTCCATCATCGCCAGCACCTCGACCCGGTCGCCCTGCTCCTGCAGGCGCGCGGCCATCGCGTGGGCGACGGTCCCGCCGAACGACCAGCCCAGCAGCCGGTAGGGGCCCCACGGCTGGATCCGCCGGATCCGCGCCAGGTACTCGTCCGCCATCTCCTCCACCGACTGGGGCGCGTAGCCGGGTTCGGCCAGTGCCCGCGTCTGCAGGGCGTACAGCGGCTGGTCGGGGCCCAGGTGCTGCGCCAGGCCGGCGTACGACCAGCCGACACCGGTGCCCGGGTGCACGCAGAACAGCGGTCGCCTGGAGCCGTGCGCGTTCAGCGGCAGCAGCACGCCCATCGGGTCGCCGTCGCCGTCGCCGTCGTCCTCGGCGAGCAGCCCGGCGACGGTGGGGGAGCGGAACAGGTCGCGTACGGTGCGCTCGACGCCGAGCACCGTCCGCATGCGGCTGGTGAGGCGCACGCCGAGGAGTGAATGGCCGCCCAGGGCGAAGAAGTTGTCGTCGATGCCGACGCCCGGCACGTTGAGGATCTCCGCGAACAGCCCGCACAGCACCTCCTCGCGCGGGTTGCGCGGGCGCCGGCCGGCCGGCGCCGCGTGGCGGGCGGGAGCGGGCAGCGCCGCCCGGTCCGGCTTGCCGTTCACCGTCAGCGGGATGGCGTCGACCAGGACGACCGCCGACGGCACCATGTGCGTGGGCAGTTCGCTCCCCAGCGCGGCCAGCAGGGCCGACTCGGAGACCTCCGCCCCGGCCCGCGGCACCGCGTAGCCGACGAGCTGCCGGTCGCCGGGCCGGTCCTCGCGCACCAGCACCGCGGCCTGGCCCACGGACGGGTGGCGGGCGAGTGCCGCCTCCACCTCGCCCGGCTCGATCCGGAAGCCGCGGAGCTTCACCTGTCCGTCCGCCCGTCCCAGGAACCGCAGTTCGCCGTCGGGCTGCCGCAGCACCAGGTCGCCGGACCGGTACATCCGGCCGCCGCCCGGAGTGAACGGGTCGGGCAGGAAGCGCTCGGCGGTCAGGCCGGGGCGGCCGACATAGCCGCGCGCCACGTGCGATCCCGCGAGGTACATCTCGCCGGGGACGCCCGCCGGCACCGGCCGCAGCCGCTCGTCGAGCACGTACACCCGCGTGTTGTCCATCGGCAGGCCCAGGTACACGCCGGTGAATTGCCGCGCGCCGGCTGGGAACCGCTGGTGGTGGGAGGCGAAGGTGGTCTCGGTGGGGCCGTAGGAGTGCACCACCGTGGTGTCCGGGCAGTGGTCCAGCACCCGGCGCAGCGCCGCCGGCGACGCCACGTCGCCGCCGGTCCACACCTCGCGCAGCCGCGCCAGCGTCTCCAGGCCCTCGTCGGCCAGCACGTGGAACAGGCCCATGGTGAAGTACGCCGCGGTGACGTCGTGTTCGCGGATCGTGCGGTCCAGGTCGCCGAGGTCGGCACCGTCGCCGGGAGCCATCACCAGCTCGCAGCCGTTGAGCAGCGGCACCCACAGCTCGTAGGTGGAGGCGTCGAAGCCGATCGCCGAATGCACCAGCATCCTGCGGTGGTTGGCGAGGTCCCACGCGCGGTCGGCGGCCAGTTCGGCCACGTTGCGGTGCGTGACCGCCACGCCCTTGGGCCGGCCGGTGGAACCGGAGGTGAACATCACGTAGAAGACGTCCGCGTCACCGACCGCGACCTGCTGGGCGTCGTCCTGCGCCGTCAGCCCGTCGCCCGGTTCGGTGAACCGCGGTGCGTCCAGGGCCAGTACGGCCAGGCCGGCCGCCTCCTCCTGCCGGACGGCCGGGGCGTCCAGGTGCTCGGAACGGGTCAGCAGCACCGCGGCACCGGTGTCCTCGGCCATCATCCGCACCCGTGCGGCGGGCAGCCGCGGGTCCATGGGCACATACGCGGCGCCCACCCGGGCCGCGGCCAGGGCGGCCACCACCAGATCGGGCACCCGCTCCATGAAGACGCCGACCGCGCCGCCGCGCCGCACCCCCGCCGACACCAGCCGGCCGGCCAGCGCGGCGGACCGTGCCTCCACCTCGCCGTAGGTGAGCGCCTGGTCGCCGAACCGCAGCGCGACCCGCCCGGGTTCACGCCGGGCCCAGGCCGCGACGACCTCGTGCACCAGGCCGACGGGAGCCGGCGCCGTCGTGGTGTCGTCGGCCGCCGCCGTCAGCCGCTCGTCGGCGGGCGTGCGCAGGTCCAGGTCGTCGACCGGGAGTTCCGGCCGCTCGGCCGCCTCCCGCAGCAGCCGCGCCAGCCGGCCGGCCAGCAGTTCGGCGGTCGCCGCGTCGTACACGTCGGTGGCGTACTCCAGCACCCCGGCCAGGCCGCCCGGCGCGCCGGAGGCGTCCTTCAACTCCCGCAGCGACAGCGTCAGATCGAACTTGGTCATCCCCGTGTCGAGTCCCACCGCCGTGCCGGCCAGCGGCGAGCCGTCACCCGGCTCGTCCTCCGCGGCCTGCACCTGGACGATGACCTGCACCAGCGGGTGGTGGGCCGCCGAGCGCTGCGGGTTGAGGTGCTCGACGAGCCGGTCGAACGGCAGGTCCTGGTGCGCGTAGGCGGCCAGGTCGGTGTCGCGCACCCGTTCCAGCAGTTCGCCGAACGACGGGCGGCCCGAGGTGTCGGTGCGCAGCGCCAGCGTGTTGACGAAGAAGCCGACCAGCCGGTCCAGCGCCTCGTCGTCGCGGCCGGCCACCACCGTGCCGAGTACCACGTCGGTGCCGGCGCCGTGCCGGGTCAACGTCGCCGCGAGCGCGGCCTGCACCGCCATGAACACGGTGGCGCCGGCGCGGCGGGCCGCCGCTGCCAGTAGCTGGTGGGTCACGGCGTCCACCTCGACGGGCACCTGTCCGCCCCGGTGTGTGGCCTCCGCGGGCCGGGTGCGGGCCGCCGGCAGCTCGAGCACCGGCGGGGTGCCGGTCAACTGCTGCTGCCAGTAGGTGAGATGGGCTGCCGTCAGGCTGTCCGGCTCGTCGGCGTCGCCCAGCGTCCGTTCCTGCCACAGCGTGTAGTCCGCGTACTGCACCGGCAGCGGCGCCCAGTCCGGTGCGGCACCGGCGGCGCGCGCGGCGTACGCCTGCGCCAGATCGCCGAGCAGCGGGCCGGTGGACCAGCCGTCGGCGGCGATGTGGTGCACCACGAGCAGCAGGAACTGCACGGTCTCCGTCGAGGTGGCGGCCTCCGAGGTGTTCGCGTCCGGGGCGGTGGCCGGGGCTGCGCCCGAGGTGGCGGTCTCCTCCACCAGCCAGGCCCGGAGCGGCAGGTCCGCCGCCAGGTCGAAGACGTGCCCGGCAGCTCCCTCCACGGCGGCCTGACCGCCGCCCGGCGTGGTGCGGACCACCTCCAGCACCGGCCGCGCCGTGTCGAGCACCCGCTGGAACGGGTTGCCGTCGACCGCCGGATAGACGGTGCGCAGCACCTCGTGGCGGCCGGCGACGTCCGCGAGGGCGTCGGACAGGACCGCCGGGTCCAGCGGCCGGCGCAGCCGCAGCGCGATCGGGATCGTGTACGAGCGGCTCGGCCCCTCCAACTGGTCGAGGAACCACAGCCGGCGCTGCGCGTACGACAGAGGGACACGCTGCGGCCGCTCCACCGGAACCGGCGCCGGGCGCTCCGCGCCCTGGGCCGCGCCGCCGAGCCGCCGGGCCAGCGCGGCCGGGGTCGGCGCCAGGAACAGGTCCCTGATCCGTGCCTCCACGCCCAGCACCGCACGGACGCGGTTCATCAGCCGCACCCCCGACATCGAGTGGCCGCCCGCGGCGAAGAAGTCGTCCTCGGGGCCGAGCGTGTCGACGCCGATGGCCTCGGCGAACAGCGCGCACAGGATCTCCTCGCGCGGCGACCCTCCGGCGCGCACGGCCTCGGGAGCGGCGGCCGCCGCGGCTACCCGCTCGCGGCGGGCCGCCAGGGCGGCGCACTCCTCAGCGCCGAGCAGCCCGGCGGGTGCCTCGTGCGGGGCGTCGGCGAAGGCGTGCAGCGCCCGCACGAAGGCGTCCAGCAGCAGGCGGGCGGTGTCCTCGTCGAACAGGTCCACCGCGTACTGCCACCACACCTCGAAACCGGCCGGAGTGCCGTCCGCGTTCCGCAGGTCCACGCAGGACACGCTCAGGTCGAACTTCGCGTCCTCCAGGCCCGTCGCCGCGAACGTTCCGGCGAGAGGGCCGAGCGGGACGGATCCGCCCGCGGCGGCATCCTGACCGGGACCCCGCCCGTCGCCGGCCGCCTGGGTGTCGACGCTCACCATGACCTGGAAGAACGGGTTCCGGCCGAACGTGCGCGGCGGGTTGAGGTACTCGACGACCATGTCGAAGGGCACGTCCTGGTGGGCGAAGGCGGCCAGCGCCGCGTCCCGGGCCCCGGCCACGAGCCGGTCGGCCGGCACACCCGCCGGGGCGGCCGTACGGAGCACCAGCGTGTTGACGAAGAAGCCGACCAGGTCGTCCAGCATCTCGTCGTTGCGGCCCGCGACCGGAGTGCCGATGGCGATGTCCTCGCCCGCTCCCGCCGCCGCCAGTGCCGCCGCCAGCGCGGCCTGCGCGACCATCAGCAGACTCGCCCCACCGGAGTCCGCCAGCGCCTGGAGACGGCCGTGGGCGGCGGGTTCGAGCCGGGTGGTCACGGTCGCGCCGCGGTGGGTGGGGTGGAGCGGTCGGGGGCGGTCGGTGGGGAGGTCGGTGGTGGGCAGTTCCGTGAGGGTGGTTTCCCAGTGGGTGAGTTGCTGGTGGGCGAGGCTGGTGGGGTCGTGGGGGTCGCCGAGCAGGTCGTGTTGCCAGAGGGTGTAGTCGGCGTACTGGATGGGCAGGGGGGCCCATTCGGGGGTGGTGTCGTCGCGTCGTGCGGTGTAGGCGCGGTCGAGGTCGCGGAGCAGCGGGGTGAGGGACCAGCCGTCGGTGGCGATGTGGTGCAGCAGCAGGATCAGCACGGCGGTGCCGTCGCCGGGGACCAGCAGCCAGGCACGCACGGGAAGTTGGCAGGTGACGTCGAACGGCTCCGCGGTGCGGTCCGCGACCTCCCCGGCCACGTCGTCCGGCGCGCACTCCCGGACCTCCAGCCGTATCGCCGGCCGGTCGAGGACGTGCTGGTACGGCTCGCCGTCGGGACCGGCCGGGAAGACCGTCCGCAGCGTCTCGTGCCGGGCCGCGACGTCCCCGAGCGCGGCGCGCAGCGCGTCGATGCCGGGCACGCCGTCCAGCCGCAGCACGACGGGCAGGTTGTAGGTCGCCGTCGGGCCGTCCATCCGGCCGAGGAACCACAGGCGGCGCTGCGCGAACGACAGCGGCACGCGGTCCTGTTCGGGCAGCAGCTCACCGTCGAAGTCGGCCTCCCCGGCCACGGCCAGGGCGTCGGTGGCCGCGCTGCGGACCGGAGCGGTCCGCAGCAGCTTGCGATCGATCTTCCCGCTGCTGGTCCGCGGCAGATCGCCCACCAGAGCGATCGCCGAAGGCACGGCCGCCGGCGCCAACTGCTCGCGGGCCAGGGCCCGCAGCTCGTCGGCGCTGACGCCGTCCGCGGCGACGAACGCCACCAGCCGCCGCGCGCCGTCGGTCCCCTCCTGGACCACCACGGCCGCCGCGCGCACCGCCGGATGGCCGGCGAGGACCGACTCCACGGAAGCGGGGTCGATGCGGTGGCCGCTGATCTTCACCTCGTCGTCGCGGCGCCCGCGGTAGCCGAGCTGCCCGTCGGGCCGCACCTCCACCACGTCGCCGGTGCGGTACGCGCGCCGGCCGTGCCGTACGACGAACCGCTCGGCCGTCAGCTCGGGCCGGTTGACGTAGCCGTGAGCCAACGCCGGTCCGGACAGCATGAGTTCCCCGTCCACCACCTCGGCGAGCACGCCGGGAAGCGGCACCCCGATGGGCACCGGGCCCTCGCGGTGGCCGGTCAGGTCGGCCACGGTGGCCACGACCGTCGTCTCCGTCGGGCCGTAGGTGTTCAGCAGCCGCACGCGGCCCTCGGTGGCGCGGTTCCACTGGGCGACCCGCTCCGGCAGTGCGGCCTCGCCGCCGATGACGACGGTGCGGACCGACGCTGGGAGCCGGCCCGTGCCGGAGGCCAGCACGTGGGCCAGTTCGTGCCAGTACGCGGTCGGCAGGTCGAGCACGGTGATGGCGTGCTCGGCGCAGCCGGCCAGCAGGCCGGGCACATCCAGCATCTCGTCGTCCCGCAGGACCAGGGTGGCCCCGGCGCCGAGCGTGACGAAGACTTCCTCGACCGACGCGTCGAAGTGCAGCGGGGCGAACTGCAGCACCCGGTCGCCTGCGCCCACGTCGTAACGGACGGTCGCGCCCGCCGTGAAGTGCGCCAGCGCGTGCGTGCCGACGGCGACCCCGTTCGGAGTGCCGGTGGAGCCGGAGGTGTGGATCACGTAGGCGGTGTCCCCGGCGACGCCGGGACCGGGCAGCACCAGCTCGCCGGCCGCGGCGACGTCCTGCGGGGAGGGGGCGTCGGGGCCGCAGCAGTTCGCCAGGATCGCGGCGGTACGGGCCTGCGGCGCGGCCGGGTCCAGGGGCAGGTACGCGGCGCCGGTGCGCAGGATCGCCAGCAGCGACACGATCGCCTCGATGCCGCGGGGCCGCTGCAGGGCCACCAGACGCCCGGGCCCGGCACCGGCCGCGGCCAGCTCGTCCGCCCGGAAGGCCACGGCCAGCGCGAGTTCCCCGTACGTGAGGGAACGTCCCTCGCCGACCAGGGCGATCCGCTCCGGCGTGGCCGCGATGTGCGCGGCGATCCGCTCGGTCACCGGCGGGGCGGGGGTGATGGCGGGACCGCCGTCCAGAACGGTCCCGCCGGCCGGCGCGGTGGTGGTCCCGGGCGCGGATGTGGTGCCGCTCGGGCTGGGCTCGTCCCCCTCCGGGGCGTCGTTCGCGGTCGGCGGGCGGCCGTTCGGGGGCATCGCGTTCCTCCAGTCTCGGGGCAGCGGGATCGGCTCGGCACCAGCGGATCCGTGCCGGCGAGCGGTGCGTCCAGGCTAGGTTTTCGGGGCTGCGGGGGAGGGCAGCGTCGGGGGCAGCCGGGGCGGCACATTCGGGTGGCGCGTAGTGCCGGTCGCCCTCCCGGCGGGTTGCCCGGCTCCTCTGCCCGTCGGCAGGGTTGGCGTCCTCCACGTGGGCGGGGGCCGGCCGTCCGCCCGGGCTCTTCGTCCGCCTCCGGGGTACGCCGGGGTCGTGGTGCGGTGTGCCTCCGGCGCGGAGAGGGGTTCGGCCTCCGGGGTGCCCCGGGACCGCCGTTGCCCTGTGCGCCGCCGTTGTGGTCGTTCGCGCTGGGAGCACCTCCTGGGCGGAGGCTGGGGGACCCCGCGCCCCTGGCGGAGCTTGCGCGGTTTTTCCGGGGGCGGGCCAGTCCGGGAGGACCTCGTCCTGACCGCGATGAGGGCAGCGCCACCTGTGCCCGCGGCCTGAGCGGAGAACAGGCCGCAGCATCAGGTTTGCGGACGTGGCATCAGAAGCTCGCGCCCTCAGGACCTACCTCGCGGCGTGCAGGCAACCGCTCGACGTCAGCGGGCCGAGCTCCGGGACGACCAGGCGGCGTTGGCCGCGAGCCTCGGACGCGCTGTTGAGCGGCGGCTCCATCTCCGCCCCCGTGATGGCCACACGGCGACCATCACGCGTGCGCAGCACGAGCGACATCCCGTCGATCCAGTCGCCCGCGCGCCAGTGGCCGGTGAGCTGGGTCTGACTGTCCGGCCGGCGGTCCGTCCCCACCACCATGAAGTGGAACCAGTCGCCATTGCCCCGACCCGCTTGCTCGTACAGCAAGGGCATCTGGTTCATGGGGACGCCGGGCCTGCGGAGATGTTCATCCGGTCGTGATTCCAGTCGGCCGTCATCGTCCAACGACGGTGTGGAGAGCGCATCGCCCGGACGTTCGGGATCTCTCCCTGCGCGCTTCCGAGGAGCACGTCGACCATGCCCATGTCGAACCGGTACGCCGTCACGGGCCCGCGCGCCCACATCACCACCGGCCACCGATCCGGATCGGCGTCCGAGGTGAGCCAGAAGAACAGGTCACCCTGCTCGTTTTCGCCCCAGACCAGCAGCCCGTCGGGTTCGGGGAACATCCGGTATGCCGGCTTGGTGTCGTCTGTCTCGTCGAGGCCCTCGGGGCCGAACAGGCGGCCCGTCTCGGAGGCATGCCGTTCGACGTAGCCCTTGAAACCGGCCTCGCGCACCCCTTGGAGAGGCCGGGACGTGGGCGCGTGCACGTGACAGGCCAACGAGTCGGGCGCGCTGAACCTGCCCGCGCCGTAGAGATCGACGAAGCCCCGGTAGTCGGACGGAAAGTCCAGGCCGATCTCGGCCCGCGATCGCTCCCACGGAGGGGCGGCCACCGGCACAGCAGGGGGTGGAAACAGCTTCGCGAGCCGGCTCAGGGCGTCGGGCATGCTCGTCTCCGCGGTGTTCGCTCTCGGTCAGGACGACGAGGCGTCAGCGTACAAGCCGGTCGGAGAGTCAAGACATCGACGCCTCGCGTGGCGCCTTGCCGCCGCATCATGGAGACCCGACCTCCAGAGGGGTGCTGACCGTGTGGGAAGCGCCGGCACCGGCCCCGGGGTTCACATCGGGCTGGACGCGCCTCGCCGCGTTCTGGTGATCAACGGCGATGCCGGCGCACAGGACGATCCTCGCGGCCGACCTCCGGGACATGGCCGACACGGAGGACGGAGGTCACCTCCACCTCGACCACTTCCCCGACCACCCCTACCTCGCTGAGGGATCCGTGCCGGTGGTCGTCAACAGCCCCCACGGAGGGATGCCGATCCACTGAGAGCGGCGGGTCACCGAAGTGGGCCCCTTCCCGGGAAAGGGAAGGGGCCCACGTGCTGGTGCACAACACTCAGCTGGGATTGCGGGTGCCGGCCGTGGTGCGGCGGCGCAGCGTGGGGCGGGCCGGTGCGGGCGGCGGGGCGGATTCTGAGGCGGCGGCCTCGGCCAGCCACTGCGCGAGACCCGCCACCGTCGGGTGGCTGAAGACGTCCCGCAGCGTGATCTCCGCTCCCAGCTCCGCCTTCACCCGGTTCACCAGGCGCACCGCCAGCAGCGAATGACCGCCCGAGCGGAAGAAGTTGTCGTCCGTTCCGACACTCCGTCCACCCAGCACCTCCTCGAACAGCCGGGACAACGGCTCCTCCCAGCGGCTGCGCCGTCCAGCCGCGCCGTCGGTATCCGCCGGACCCGCTTTCCGGTCGGAACCTCCCGCGGCGAACGGGACGACGTCTTCCGGCGCGGGCAGCGCGTCCGTGTCCAGCCGGCCGTCCGCCGTCAGCGGCAGCGCGGTGAGCAGGGCCACCGCCGAAGGCACCAGATAGTCCGGAAGCCGTTCGGCGAGCCACCCCTGCAGATCGGCCTCGTCCGGCACCTGCCGGCCGGCCGCGACGGCGTAGGCGACGAGCCGGCGCTGCGGGCTGTCCGTACCGGGAATGCCGGGTGACGGGGACAGGACCGCTGCCGTGTCGACGAGTGCGGGGTGACGGGCGAGCACCTCGGCCACCAGCGCCGTGTCGACGCGGTAGCCGCCCAGGACGTCGTCGGGACCGGGGACCCGCCGCAGTTGACCCGCGGCGTCCCGCACCACCCGCAGGCCGGTCCGCCGCATCCGGTCGCCGGGCGCCCCGAACGGGTCCGGGACACACGTCGCGGCGGTGGCGGTCGGATCCGCCGCGAAACCGTCCCCCGGCACCGCGCCGCGCACGTACAACTCGCCCGGTACGCCGGCCGGTACCGGCCGCAGTGCCGCGTCCAGCACCAGGCGCGGCCCGTACGCCGCGGCGGACAGCGGCTGGGCGGCGCGCACGGGCAGTACGTGGCAGCCGGCTCCCGACAGCAGGCCCGCCCACAGGTCGCGGACGAACGCCTCCCCGGTGGCCTGCGTGGTCAGTGCTGCTCTGCCCGAAGCTGCGGTACTCCCGCCCGTCACGGTCGACGTCCTGCCCGTCATGGTCGAGGTCCTGCCCGGGGTCACCTGCGTCACCGGCAGCCCGGTCCGGCCCAGTGCGCCGTGCGTCAGCCGCAGCCACCGTGTCCGCCCGTCCGGGCCTGCGGCCAGGCAGATCGCGGCGGTGTCCAGCACGCCCGGCACCGGCAGCGGGGTCCGGCGGGAGCGACCACCGCTCAGCCGCTCCACGAGCAGCACCCGCGTCCGGCCGGCCCAGCGTGCCCTGCGTTCCAGACCGCGGCGCGTGAGCACCACGTCCCAGGGCACGCCGCCGTCGGCACCCTGGCCGGCGCGGATCGTCGAACCGCCCGCTGCGGCATCCTCGGGCCGCGGGCCATCGTTCCCGCGGCGCGCGCTCGCGGGAGCAGCACGGTCAGGTCCGTCGGCAGCGCTTGCCCATCCCATGCCTCCGGGCCGGGAAGAGCCGTCCGCGCCGCCGTCCGCCTCCGGGTTCAGCAGAACCGGGGCCGCCCCGGCCTTCAGGACGGCCAGTGCGGAGGTGACCAGCTCGACGCCGCGTTCCAGGACGACCGCGACCGTGTCGCCGGGGCCGACACCGGCTCGCACCAGGGACTGGGCCCGGGCCGTCGAGGCGGCGTCCAACTCCGCGTAGTCCAGGGCCTGGTCGTCGCACGAGACCGCGATCGCACCGGGCGTGCGCCAGGCCTGTTCGGCGAACGCCGCCGTCACGGTGCGGGCCGGGGCGGACGGGCCCGCGCCGGGCGCCGGGGTGCCGAGCGCCACGTCGGCGGGCCGCAGCTCGGGGTCGGTGGCGAAGGCCTCCAGCAGCCGGACCAGTCCCGCCGCGAGGTCCGCGGCCAGGTCCGCGCCGAACAGGTCGGTGGCGTACTCCAGCACGCCGTCGAACCCGGCGTGCGCGCCGTCGGCCGTCCGTGCCTCCGTCAGCGCGAACGTCAGGTCGCTCTTGGCCTGGCCGGCGGTGAAGGGCAGCACCTCGCCGGACAGCGCCGAGGCAACCGGGCCGGTGGACGCGGCCGGCTGGACCTGCAGCATGACCTGCACCAGGGGGTGATGGGCGGACGAGCGGTGCGGGTTGACCCGCTCCACCACGAGGTCGAAGGGCACCTCCTGGTGGGCGTAGGCGGCCAGGTCCGCCTCCCGAACCTGGCGGACGAGCTCGGCGAACGGCTGGTCGCCTGGGGTGTCGGTGGGCAGCACCAGGGTGTTGACGAAGAAGCCGACCAGCGGGTGCAGCGCCTCGTCGGCGCGTCCGGCCACGACCGTGCCGATGGGGGTGCCCGCCGCGCCGTACCGGTCGAGCAGCGCGCCGAGCGCCGCCTGCACGACCATGAACACGGTCGCGCCGCAGTTCTGCGCCAGTTCGGCCAGCGCCCGGTGCACCTCCGCGTCCAGGCGGAACGCGGTCAGCGCGCCGCGACCGCTGGGCCGTGGCGGCCGCGGCCGCGCACCGGGCAGTTCCAGCAGCGCCGGGCGGCCGGCCAACGCTTCGGCCCAGTGGGCGAGTTGCCGAGCGGCGATCCCCCCGCCCGGCGAGCCGGCGGACGGCCCCGGCTCAGCGCTGCCGGTGTGGCCGAGCAGCTCCCGCTGCCACAGCGTGTAGTCGGCGTACTGCACCGGCAGCGGCGTCCAGGCGGGCGCGGTGCCGGCGGCCCGTGCGGTGTAGGCGAAGGCCAGGTCCGCGAGCAGGCAGTCCAGCGACCAGCCGTCGGCGGCGATGTGGTGCAGGAGCACGACCAGCACCTGCCCGCCTGTGGCGCCTGTACCGAGCGTCACCCCCTGCCCGGCGCCGGCGTTCTCGGCCGGCTCCTCGCTCTCCAGCAGCCAGGCCCGCAGCGGCACGTCCGCCGCGAGGTCGAAGACGTGGCTCGTCGCCGCGTCCACCGCGGCCGCCAGTCGCCCGGCCGGGACGTCCTCGGTGAGCAGGACCGGCCGGACGCCGGTCAGTACCTTCTGGTAGGGCTCGCCGTCGTGCACCGGATAGACCGTGCGGAGCACCTCGTGCCGCTCGGCGACGTCGGCGAGCGCGTCGGCCAGCACCGTCGCGTCCAGCCGGCGGTGCAGCCGCCGGACCACGGCCATGTTGTACGCCGGGCTCGGCCCCTCCAGCTGGTTGACGAACCACAGCCGGTGCTGGGCGTAGGAGAGGGGGACATGGGCGGGGCGCTCGGCCGCGGGGGCGAGCGCGGGCCGGGGCTGCCCGGTCGTGTCGCCGTTCTCGGTGATGCGCTGGTGGAGCGCGGCGGGCGTTGGCGCGAGGAAGAGGTCGCGGATGGCGGTCTCGACGTGCAGGGTGGCGCGGATGCGGTTGACGAGGCGTCCGGCGAGCAGCGAATGACCGCCGCTGCGGAAGAAGTTGTCGTCGGGGGCGACGCGGTCGCGCCCGAGCACGTCGGCGAACAGGCCGCAGAGGATCTCCACGCGGGGGTCCCCGGTGTCGCGCGGCGCCATCGCGCCCGCCTCAGGCGCCGGCGCGGTCGCCTCCGCCAGCCGCTTCCTGCGTGCCGCGAGGCCGAGGGCCTCCTCCGCGGTCGGTTCGACGAGTCCGGCCAGCGCGGTCTCCGGGGTGGCCGCGGCGAAGGCGCGCAGGGACCGGACGAACATCTCCAGCAGCAGCCGGGCGGTGTCCTCGTCGAACAGGTCGACCGCGTACTGCACACCGACGTCCAGTCCTTCCGGCGTGCCCGCGGCGTCGCGCACCTCGGCGCAGTGGAAGGACAGGTCGAACTTCGCGGCGGCCAGATCGGTGGAGGTCGGCGTTCCGGAGGAGGCGCCCAGGGCGAGCGGGCCCGTCTCCTGCTGCTGGTAGGTGAGCATGACCTGGAAGAAGGGGTGGCGGCCGAGAGAGCGCTCGGGGGCCAGGTGCTCGACCAGCAGGTCGAAGGGCAGGTCCTCATGGGCGTACGCGGCCAGGTCGCCGTCCCGCACCCGCTCGACGAGCGTGCCGAGCGTCGGCTGCCCGGACAGGTCGGTGCGCAGCACCAGGGTGTTGACGCACAGGCCGACCACGTCGTGCAGCGCCTGGTCCGGCCGGCCGGCCACCGGGGTGCCCAGCGCGATGTCGTCGCCTGCGCCGACCGCCGACAGGGCGGCCGCGAGGGCCGACCGCACCACCATGAAGACCGTGGCGTGCCCGGCGCGGGCCAGCGCGGCGAGTCCGCGATGGACGTCAGCGCCCAGCCGGGGAACGGTCACGGTGGCGCCCCTGCCGCTGGGTTCCGTCGGACGCGGCCGGTCGGCGGGCAGGTCGGTGGCCGCCGGGACGCCGTCCAGCGCCTGCCGCCAGTGGGCGAGGGAGCGCGACAGTGTGCTGTCGGGGTCGTCGGCGGCACCGAGCAGCTCCCGCTGCCAGAGCGTGTAGTCGGCGTACTGGACAGGGAGCGGGGCCCACTCCGGGGCGGTGCCGGCGGCCCGCGCGGCGTAGGCGCGGGACAGGTCGGCGAGCAGGGGTCCGGTGGACCAGCCGTCGGCCGCGATGTGGTGCACGAGCAGCACCAGGGTCCGGCCTGAGCCGTCGCCGGGGTCCAGCAGCCAGGCCCGCAGCGGCGCCTCGGCGGCCAGGTCGAACACGTACGACGACACCGCCGCGACCGCGCCGGCCAGGCTCTCCGGGCTGGTCTCCACCAGCTCCAGCGGCGGCCGGACGCCGGTCAGCACCTCCTGGTACGGCTCACCGTCGTGCACCCGGTACACCGTGCGGAGCACCTCGTGCCGCTCGGCGACGTCGGCGAGCGCGCCGGAGAGTGCCGCGGGGTCGGGAGCGCCGTCCAGGTGGACCACGACGGGCATGTTGTAGGCGCTGCCGGCGCCTTCGAGTTCGCCAATGAAGAACAGGCGGTGCTGGGCGTAGGACAGCGGGACGTGGTGCGGGCGGCCGGTGGCGGTGAGCGCGGGGCGGGGCCGGCCGGTCGCCCCGGTCAGGGCCGCCAGGCGCTGATGCAGCGCGGCGGGCGTCGGCGCCAGGAACAGGTCGCGGATGGCGGCGTCGGTGCCGAGGGTGGCGCGGACGCGGTTGACGAGGCGTCCGGCCAGCAGCGAATGGCCGCCGCTGCGGAAGAAGTTGTCGTCGGCGGCGACGCGGTCACGGCCGAGGACCTCCGCGAACAGGCCGCACAGGATCTCCACCCGCGGGGCGTCCGCCGCCGGCGCGCCGGCCGGTTCGCGCTCGGCGGGGGCGGCATCGCGCGCGGCGGCCGTGCGCTCCCGGCGGGCGTCGAGCGCCGCACGCTCCTCGGCGGTGACCAGGCCGAGCGCGCTCAGCGCTGTCCCCGGACCGGTGGCGAAGCCGCGCAGCGCCCGGACGAGGACGTCCAGGAGCAGCCGGGCGGTGTCCTCGTCGAACAGGTCGACCGCGTACTGCACGGTGACGTCGAGCCCGTCCGGTTCGCCTGCGGTGCCCTGCCGCTCCTGGCAGACCACGTTGAGGTCGAACTTCGCCGCCCCCAGGTCGGCGTCGGACAGGCGTCCGCTGAGGCCGCCCAGCGCGACGGTTCCCGGCCCTTCGCCGGCGCGCAGATGCGTCAGCATCACCTGGAAGAAGGGGTGCCGTCCGAGTGAGCGCTCCGGGTTGAGGTGCTCGACCAGCAGGTCGAACGGCAGTTCCTGGTGCGCGTATCCGGCCAGGTCCGCGTCACGGACCCGCTCCACCAGGACGCCGGCGGTCGGGTCACCGGAGGTGTCGGCGCGCAGGGCAAGGGTGTTGACGAAAAAGCCGACCAGATCGAAGAGGTCCTCCTCGGGCCGCCCGGCCACCGGGACGCCGACGGCGACGTCCTCGCCCGCGCCCGTGGCCGCGAGAGTGGCCGCCAGTGCGGCGCGCACCACCGAGGCCATCCCGGCACGCCGTGAACGCGCCAGCTCGTGGAGGCCCTTGTGGGTGCCGGCGTCCACCACGGCCGTCAGGGTGGCGCCCTTGGCGCTGGGGACCC
>NZ_JAINZZ010000081.1 GCF_019890725.1 Actinacidiphila acidipaludis | reverse complement strand
GCGGCGGCGGCTGCGGCGCGGATCGGGCACGGCGTCCAGCAGCTGCCGGGTGTAGGCGTGCCGGGGGTGGCGCAGCACCTGGGCCGCCTCACCGACCTCGACCAGCCGGCCCTGCCGCATCACCGCGATGCGGTCGGCCACCTGCTGCACGACGGCGAGGTTGTGGGAGACGAGGAAGTACGTCAGGTTCCGCCGCTGCTGGAGCTCCGCGAGCAGATCGAGGACCCGGGCCTGCACGGACACGTCCAGCGCGCTGGTCGGCTCGTCGAGCACGATCAGCCGGGGCTCGACGGCCAGGGCGCGCGCTATGGAGACGCGCTGCCGCTGCCCGCCGGAGAACTCGTGCGGATAGCGGTCCTGGATGCCGGCGTCCAGGCCGACCGACTCCAGCAGCTCGCCCACGCGTTCGCGGACGTACCGCCTGCCGCGCCGGCCGCGGGCCGCCGGATCGTGGGTGACCATCGGCTCGGCCACGATGCCGGAGATCGTCAATCGCGGGTTCATGCTGGAGTAGGGGTCCTGCAGGACGACCTGCACCTGGCGGCGCAGTCGCCGCAGTTCGGCGGGGGCGAGGGCCGCGAGGTCCTGCCCGTCGAACCGCACACTGCCCGCGGTGGGTTCCTCCAGCCGCAGCAGCAGCCGGGTCAGCGTGGTCTTGCCGCAGCCCGACTCGCCGACCAGCGCGAGCGTCTCGCCCTCGCCGACCGTCAGGGACACGCCGTCCACCGCGACACTGCCGTGCCGGCCGCCGAACTCCTTGCGCAGCCCGCTCAGTTCCAGAAGAGGACGGCGGGTGCCGGGCGCGGTGCCCGTCTCGGTCGTCATGCCAGCTCCAATCGGGGGGTGGCGGCCAGCAGCCGGCGGGTGTAGTCGTCGGCCGGACGCTCGAAGACGTCGAGCACGTCGCCGGTCTCCACGACCCGGCCCTGGTGCATGACGGCCACCCGGTCCGCGGTCTCCGCGACCACGCCGAGGTCGTGGGTGATCAGCAGGACGGCCATGCCGTGCCGTTGCTGGAGGGACACGAGCAGGTCGAGGATCTGCCGCTGAACGGTGACGTCCAGGGCGGTGGTCGGCTCGTCGGCGATGAGCACGCGCGGCCGGCCCACGAGGGCGCCGGCGATCATCACGCGCTGGCGGAGGCCGCCGGACAGCTCGTGCGGGTACTGCCGGAACCGGCGCTCGGGGTCGGGAACCCCCACCTCGTCCAGTGCCTCCAGGGCGGCCGCGCGGGCCGCCGCCCGGGACAGTCCCTGGTGGTGGCGCAGGACTTCGGCGACCTGGACGCCGACCCGGCGCAGCGGGTCGAGGCTGGTCATCGGGTCCTGGAAGACCATGGCGATGTCGCTGCCGCGGATCCGGCCGAGTTCCTTGTCGGGAACGGTGAGCAGGTCACGGCCCTCGAAGAGGATCCGGCCGCCCGCGTAGACGCACGGGGGCTGAGGGTTGAGCCGCAGCACGGACAGCGCGGTGGCCGTCTTGCCGCTTCCCGACTCGCCGACGACGGCGAGCGTCTCGCCCTGCGCCAGGCGCAGGCTGACGCCGCGGACGGCGTGCACGGTGGTGGTGTCCAGGCGGAAGTCGACGTTCAGGCCGTCGATCTCCAGCACCGGCTCGGTCGTGGGCGGGCCCGCGGTCACGGGTGCGCCGGCGGTGCGGGGTTGGTCGCTGGTCATCTGCCTGTCCGTGGTCATCGGCGGTACGCCTTCGGGTCCGCGACATCCCGCAGGGCGTCGCCGGTGATGTTGACGGCGAGCGAGGTGAGCATCAGGGCGATACCGGGGAAGACCGCGACCCACCACGAGGTGCCGAGGTAGAGCTGGCCGTCGGCGAGCATCGACCCCCAGGTGACGGTCTCCTTCGGAACGCCCAGTCCCAGATAGCTCAGTGACGCCTCGGCGACGATCGCGGCGGCGACGTGCAGCGTTCCGATGGTGGCCAGCGGCGCCATCACGTTGGGCAGCAGATGGCGGCGCATGATGGCGACGTCCGTGACGCCGATCGCGCGGGCCTCGGTGACGAAGTCGCGCGAGCGCAGCGACATCACCTCCGAGCGGACCACGCGGGCGTACGAGACCCAGCCGGTGATGCCGAGGACGAGGATCACGTACCACAGGCCGGACCCGAAGAAGCCGACGATGGCCAGCGCCAGCAGGATCGACGGGAAGGCGAGCTGCACGTCCGCGAGCCGCATCAGCACGCGGTCGGGCCAGCCCCCGAAGTAGCCGGCGGCCAGGCCGATCACGGTGCCGATCACGCCGGCGAGCAGCGCGGCTCCGGCGCCGACCAGGAGCGAGACGCGGGTGCCGTAGACGACCCGGGAGAGCATGTCGCGGCCGAGCTGGTCGGTGCCCAGCAGGTGGGCGGCGCTGCCCCCGTGCTGCCAGGCGGGCGGCTTCAGCCGCATCAGGAGGTCCTGCGCGTTCGGGTCGTCGGGTGCGAGCAGCGGGGCGAAGACCGCGGCGACCAGGAGGACGGCCAGCACGGCGAGCGCAACCGCGGCGAGCCGGTTGCGCAGCAGCGCGGCCGGGACGGCCGGGCGCCTGCCGCGCGCCGCCGGGCGGGCGGGGGCCGCGGCGGGCGCGGCCGGTGATGTCAGCGTCATCGGGAGGTCCTCACTCTCGGGTCGAGGAGGCTGTAGGAGAGGTCGACCAGCAGGTTGACCACGACGAAGGTGGCCGCGAAGAACAGCACGGTCGCCTGGACCAGCGGGAAGTCGCGGTTGGAGATGGCCTCGATGGTCAACTGGCCGACTCCCGGCCAGGAGAAGACCCGCTCGGTGAGGATCGCGCCGCCCAGTAGGCTGCCGACCTCCAGACCGATGACGGTGACCACCGGCAGCGACGCGTTGCGCAGGCCGTGCGTGAGGACCGTCTTCACCGGCCCGAAGCCCTTGGCGCGGGCGGTGCGGATGTGGTCGGACGTCAGCACGTCGATGAGCGACGAACGCAGCAGCCGCGCGACGACCGCGACGGAGTAGACGGACAGGGTGACGGCGGGCAGCACGAGGTTGGCGAAGGTGCCGTACCCGGAGGCGGGCAGGGCGTGCAGCCCGACGGCGAACACCAGGATGAGCAGGATGCCCACCCAGAAGGGCGGGGTGGACTGCCCCAGCAGGACGCCGGTCATGATGCCGCGGTCCGAGGCACGCCCGCGGCGCATGGCCGCCACGATGCCGGCGGGCAGGGCGATGACGAGGGTCACCACCAGGGCCGCCGCGGCGAGTTCCAGGGTGGCCGGCAGCCGGTCGGCGAGCACCTGGCGGACGGGCTCGTTGTAGGTGATCGAGGTGCCGAAGTCGAAGTGGAGCAGGCCCCACAGGAAGTCGAGGTACTGCGAGATCAGCGGCCGGTCGAGGCCGAGACTGGCGCGCAGCGCGTGCTCCTGCGCGGCGGTGGCGTCCGGCGGGAGCAGCACCTTGACCGGGTCGCCGGAGAGCCGGACGAGGAAGAAGGACACGGTCGCGGTGCACAGCAGCACGAGTAGCGCCGTGCCGAGCCGTACCAGGACCGCGCGCAGCAGTCCGGCGCGGGAGCCCGGCCGGGGCCGGGCCGTCCCCGCCGTGCGCGGCGGCCGGAGGGTGAGGTCGCTCATCGGGAGATCTCCGCACTCTGCATGGCCAGGACGCCGGCGGGTCCCGGCTTCCAGCGGGGGCGGTCGTTGCGGGCGTAGATGTTGTCGATCTGGTAGAGGGGGACGAAGGGCGCCTCCTGCTGGATCAGCCGCTGCAGGTCGGCAAAGGCGCGTCGGCGCTCGGCGGGATCGCCGGAGAGTTCCTCGACGTCGATGAGGTGGTCCGCGTCCTTGTCGTGCCACCTGCTCTGGCGGCGGTCGCTGCGGACGTTGGACTGGAGCATGCTCTCCCCGTCAAGCGTCCAGACGGTGCTCGCGGCCAGGTACATCGGTCCCAGCGCGCCGTGGTCGTCGGAGGTGAGCCGGTCGGCGTAGGTGCCGGGGTCCAGGAGCTCGACCCTGGCGTGCACGCCGGCCCGCGACAGCAGGCCGGAGATCGCCTCCGCGACGTTGGAGTCGACGTTGGAGGCCGTCAGCGAGGTCGAGAAGCCGTGCGGGTACCCGGCCTCCGCGAGGAGGCTGCGGGCGGTGTCCACCGACCGCGTGAACGGTCTGAGCGACGGGTCGAAGCCGAAGGCGCCGCGGGGGATCATCGCGGGCACCTCGGTGGCCTTGCCGCCGAGCACCGCCTTGATGAGCAGCGGCACGTCCACGGCGTGGTTGAGCGCCTGCCGCACCCGGCGGTCCTCGAGGGGCCCGTGGTCGAGGGTGTTGAGCGAGAGGTACGAGGTCCTGATGCCGGTGAAGCCGTCGAGTCTGACGCCGCCGTAGCCGTCCAGCTGCTGGGCCGCGTCCGGGGTGAGGCCCGCCGCCAGGTCGACCTGGCCGCTCTGCAGGGCCGCAAGTGAGGACGAGGGGTTGGGCTGCGGCATGAACACCAGCCCGTCGACGTGCGGCCGCCCCTGCCAGTGGCCGGCGAAGGCGCGCATGCGCAGCTCGTGGTCGCGCTGCCAGCGGACGAAGGTGAACGGCCCGGTGCCGACGGGGTGTTCGGCGAACCCCGCGTCCCCGACGCGGGCCAGGTAGCGCGGCGGGACGATCACTCCGCCGAAGAGCGAGAGCTTGTCGGGGAGGATCGGGTCGTGCACGGTCGTGTGCACGTCCACGGTGAGCCGGTCGACGACGGTCACGTCCTTGACGTACCGCAGCTCGACGATCGGTGACTTGGTGGCCGGGTCCAGGACGCGTTCGATGCTGAACTTGACCGCCGAGGCGTCGCAGGGTTCGCCGTTGTGGAACGTGACACCGGGACGCAGGGTGAAGCGCCAGGTCGTCGCGCCGCGTGCCGCCCAGGAGAGGGCGAGCCGCGGGTGCAGAAGGTTGTCCTGCCCGCGGGTGGTGAGCGTGTCGAACATGTTGATCAGGGCGTTCATGGAGGTCATGTCGCCCTGTTTGTGCGGGTCCATGGTCTTGGGGTCACCGGGCTGGGACACCCGCAGCACGTTTCCCGCACTGCTGGCGGGGCTGGTGCCGCACCCGGTGAGCAGGGCCGGGGCCGCGACGGCCGGGAGCAGCAGGCCGCCGAGCCGCAGGATGTCGCGGCGGGCCGGACGACCGGGGTCCACACGCCTCCCCAGACGGAGTCGTCGTTCCATTGAGCAGCACATCCGTTCCGGCAGATGGAATGATGATGCGCTAAGCTAAGCGACATGGCGAAGACGGTCAACACTCCGTTCAGCGAGCAGGGCCGCCCCAAGGGCCCGATCGACAAGGCGATGGAGGTGCTCGAAGCACTCGTCGAACCCGGCGGCCCCCATCGGCTCGGCGACCTCGCGCAGCGCACCGGCCTGACCAAACCGACCGTCCACCGCCACCTGCAGACCATGGCCGAGTTCGGCTTCGCCCAGCCCCTCGACGGCGGCCGCTACCAGGTGGGTCCACGGCTGCTCGGCCTTGCCGCCGCCGCCCTCCACGACGACCAGGACCTGCGGCTGGCCCGCCCCGTCCTGGCCGAACTGCACCGCCGCACCGGCCAGTTCGCGCACTACGCGGTACGGCACGGGGACGACGCGGTACACCTGGAGCAGTCCGAGGCGCCGCCGGAGTTCCGGATGGGCGTGCCGCCCGGCGGCCGCACGCCCCTGCACCTGAGCGGAGTCGGACTCGCCATGCTCTCCGCGCTGCCCCCGCACGAGTGCGCCGAGGTGCTGGACGCCCTGCCGCCGGACGCCTGCGACGGACACCCGCTCGGCGACGCCGCCGCGATCCGGGCGGTACTCCAGGAAGCCGCCGAAGTCGGCTACGCGGTCGACGACGGGTACGGCGAACCGGACGTGCGCTCGGTGGCCGCCCCGGTCCTCGACCGGGCAGGACACGTGGCCGGCGCGGTCGGCATCTCCGGGCTGACCTTCACCCTCGACGAGGAGAGCGTGCGGCTGTTCGGCCCTATGGTGCGGGCGGCCGCGCGTGCCGTCTCCGCCGGCCTCGGCGGACGCGCCCCGGCCCTCGGCGTGGCGGGCCGGACGGCGGGGCAGCGGTACGGGGAGCGGGCGTGAGCCCCCTCGGCGACCTGCTCCGAGCCGGACGGGACCGCGGGATCTACTCGGCGGCGGCGTGGTCGGTGGGCGATGACGCCGCCACCCTGGACCGCGGCTGGACCGGCACCCGGAGCTGGGACGGCGAGGCGCTGGACGGAAGCGACCTGTGGGACCTCGCCTCGGTGACCAAACCGGTGGTGGGCCTCGCGGTGATGGCCCTGGCCGACCGGGGCGCCCTGCGGCTGACCGACACCGTCGGCGACCACCTGCCGGAGTACCGCGACGGCGACAAGGCCGGCCTGACGGTGCGACAGCTCCTGGCCCACACCTCGGGCATCCCGGGCCAGGTCCCGCTCTACCGCGAACACCCCACGCGCGCCGCGCTCCTGGACGCGGTCCGCCTGCTGCCGCTGACCGCGGCACCGGACACCCGTGTCCAGTACTCCTCGCAGGGATTCATCATCCTGGGCCTGATCGCGGAGGCCGCCGCGGGGGAGCGGCTGGAGGACCTGGTACGGCGGCTGGTGTGCGAACCGCTCGGCATGGCGGCCACCGGATTCCGGCCGGACGACCAGGCCCGGCGGCGCGCGGTGGCCACCGAGGACTGCCCCTGGCGCGGCCGGGTCGTCACCGGAGAGGTCCACGACGAGAACGCGGCGGTGCTCGGCGGAGCGGGCGGCCACGCGGGCCTGTTCGCCCCGCTCGCCGACATGGAACGCCTGGGCAGGTCCCTGGCCGGCGGCGCCCGGGAACTGCTCCGCCCCACCACCTTCGCCACGATGACCGCCGTCCACACCGAGGGGCTGGGCCTGCGCCGCTGCCTCGCCTGGCAGGGCCAGGACCCCGCGGACTCGCCCGTCGGCCAGTCCTTCGGCCCGGACTCGTACGGGCACACCGGCTTCACCGGCACCAGCATCTGGATCGATCCCGCGACCGCCCGCTACGCCGTCCTCCTGACGAACCGCGTCCACCCCGCACGAACCGGCGACGGCATCAGCGCCGTCCGCCGCGCCTTCCACGACGGCGCGGCGGCCCTGTCCCGCGTCGACGACCCCGCGCGGACCGCCGCGGACGCGGCGGGAGGCAGTCGGGCCTGACGCCTCCGCGAGCGGTTTTTCCGCTGGTCATGTGACCTGCTTTACTCACCGCCATGAGCGAGAACCAGCCACCGTACGGCGGTACTCCGGGGGGGAATCCCGGAAACGACGGTCAGCATTCCCCTGCCTCGGACACCTTGGGAACGCCCGGTCCGCCGGTCCGGTACGCCCCGCCGCCCCCCTCCGTGGGGACCGCCGGGCCCGCGAGCCCCGGCGACGGCCCGCAGGACCTCGAGGCCCCGGGCCCGGCACCGGGGAACGGGCCGCGACCGGCGCACTGGGGCTGGCGGGTGCTCTCCGCGCTGATCGACAACGCGATCGTCGCCGTACCGACGTACACGGTGCGGTACTTCCTCGCCGGTCCGGTCGCCCCCACGATCGGCCTGATCGTCTGGGCGGCCATCGCCCAGGTCGAGGGCACCCGGGGCCAGACGCCCGGCAAGATGGTCGTCGGCACCAGGACGGTGCGCGAGGCGGACGGCGGGTTCCTGGGTTTCCGGCGTGCCTTCTGGCGGCGGTTCGCGCACATCCTGGACGCGAGCGCCTGCTTGCTCGGCTACCTGTGGCCGCTGTGGGACGACAAGCGCCAGACCTTCGCCGACAAGGCCGTCCACTCGATCGTCGTCAGGCCCTGACTCCCCGGCCTGTCCGCGGCACACTGGCGCCCCCCTACCTTGGGGGCGTGGCCCTCCGGCGTCACGGGCTGACGTCGAACACCGCGTCGCCGTCCTCGGTCGGCACCAGGGCGGCGGCCGGTGCGCCGCAGGCCGGCCCGGCGCCGTGCGGTGGCGGCGGGACGCTGGCGGCCGGCGCGGGCGCGTACTGGGCGGCCTGGGCGTCGAACATCGCGGCGTAGCGTCCGCCGGCGGCCATCAGCTCGTCGTGGGTGCCGTGTTCGGCCAGCCGGCCCTGGTGCAGGACGAAGATGCGGTCGGAGTGGCGGACGCCGGACATCCGGTGGGTGACCAGCACGACGGCACGGTTGGGGGCGACGAGGCGGCGGATCCGCTCGAACGCGGCGATCTCGGCCTGCGGGTCGAGGGCCGAGGTGGGTTCGTCGACGATGAGGACGCCGTCCGCCCGTGAGGTCGCGCTGCGCCAGTGGGTGCGGGCCAGGCCCAGCTTCTGCCACTCGCCGCCCGACAGTTCGATGGCGCCGCGGAACACGCGGGCCAGCAACGTCCGCAGCCCGTCGGGCAGTTTGGCGACGATGGGACCCGCACCGGCGTAGTCGACGGACGCCTGCAGGCCGTCCGGCCCGGCGTTCGATCCGGCGGCGTGCGTGGGACGGCCGATGCGGATGTTCATGCCGGCGGTCACGGGCCAGCGCTGGAAGTCCTGCGTGAGCAGGGTGACGCGCTCGAAGACCTGCGCGCGGTCGAGCCCGGTGATCTCCGCGTCGCCCCAGCACAAGGTGCCTTCCTGGGGGAGCAGCAGGCCGGACAGGAGCTTCATCAGAGTGCTCTTGCCCGAGCCGTTCTCGCCGACCACAGCGGTCACCGAACCCATCGGCAGGGTGAGCGACACCGCGTCCAGAGCCGCGCTCTCGCGGTCGGGGTAGCGGTAGGTGACGCGGTCGAGCACGATCTCCCGCACCTCGTCCGGGAGTGCCGCGCCCCCGTCCGGAATGGCCCGCTGCGCGGCCTGGACCAGAAAGCGGCCGTGGTCGCGGACGTACAGGGACTCCTCGTGGAGCTGGTTGACGTTCATCACCAGCGCGCCGAGGCTCGCCGATCCCGAACGGACCGCGATGACGGCGGTCCCCGCGACGGCCAGGGACATGTGCCCGCTGGCGATCAGCCAGAACATGGTCCCGTAGGTCGTCGCCATGGCCAGGCCGGACAGGGCGGCGGCCACCCATTCGGTGAGGGCCTTGCTGGAGGCCAGCCGTTCCGCCTCGGCCTCCGCGCTCTCGGCCATGCTCGCGTAGCGGCTGAGCAGAAAGGGCCCGACGCCGTGCACGCGCAACTCCTGGGCGGCGCTGCGCTCGGTGAGCAGATTGCCGATCAGACGGCCGGCCCGGACGTGTTCCAGCCAGCTCATCACCGACACGTAGCGTTCCTGCGCCACGCGCATCGCCCCCCAGCCGCGCGGGGCGGCGATGAGGATCAGCATGGGCAGCAGCAGCGGGTGCAGCACGGTGAGCACCCCCGCGGTGGTGATCAGCGAGATCACACCGTTCAGCGCCGCGACGCAGGCACTGATCATGCGCCGGGCGGAGGCCGGGCCGTACTGGGCGACGTCCACGAGCCGGCGGAAGTCGGGATCGTCGATGGCCTCCAGCTCGACCATGGCGGCCGCGGCCAGATACTGGGTGGTCGCGATGCGCTCGACCAGGGGTTCCAGGCGGCCGGCCCGGGACGTCGACCAGCCCGCGAGCGCCGAGTTGACGACGGCGACACCGGCGGCGGCCAGCAGACCGGGCACCAGCGCGTGCAGCCGGTGACCCGCCGTGCCCGTGCCGCCGAGCAGCGCGTGCATCACGGCGTTGATGGCGAGCAGCCCGACGGCCGCCGCGGCGCCCTGCCCGATCTCGCTGATCGCCACCGCGACCAGAGCGCGGCGGTCGGCGTTCCACGCGATGCGCAAGGTCGCCCCGACCAGCTTCGGCATGGACCGCAGCGCGGACATCATGGTCAGGTCGAGCGTGGCGTGTTCGTGGTGGGACCAGCCCATGTCGTAACGCAACGGCCCGCCGAACAACTCGCGTTCGGCCTCCGACACCCGGGGTTCGGCCATCCGCACCCGTCCGAAAAACCTCTTCACCAAGCCCTCCCGCCCCTCGGCCAGTTCAGGAGTGACGGTGCCATTTGCGCGGTGTTGTCCACAGCGTGGTATTCGGACGTGGTGCCGCCGGCGGGCCCTACAGTGAGGGGACCAGGCCAGGGGGGGAGCCGCAGTGATCGGTGAGCCGGAGATGTCGGATGTGGCGGGGAACGAGCCGCCCGGGGAACTGCTGAGCGATGCGGACGGCGGCGCCGCCGGGGACGGGGGCACGCGGCGAGCCCGTCCGTGGCTCTGGGCGGCCGGCGGCATCGCGGTGGCCTCCGCGGTGTGGGCGGCGGCCCTCCACGTCTCCGGCGGCACGGCTCCCGACCTCCACGGCTACCACCTCGCCGGCAACCCGTGCGACGGCGCCGCGCTGAACGCTCTCACGACCGCCCTGAGCGGGAACGACTTCACCGCGTCCGACGCCACGCTGAGCAGCGGGCCGGCCCTGGACACCGTGTCGTGCGTGCTGAACGCCACGGAGCCGCCAGGGCACGGATGGGCGACCGACTACACCGTCACCGTCAGCGTGGAACTCCACAAACGTACCGATCCGCGCGCCGAGTTCGAGAACCCCCGCCACGCCCGGGTCTCGAACGTGCCGTCCCGCCGTACGAACGCGAGCGCGATCCTGGCCGTCGGGGCCGGCGGCGACTCCGCGAGCGCCGACCAGGTGCATCCCGTGTCGGGAGTGGGGGACGAGGCCTACTTCGTCGAGCCCCTGCCGTCCCACCAGTCACTGGCGGTGCTGAGCGGCGGCGCGGTGCTCACTCTCCAGGTCAACGCCTACAGCCGCTGGAACACCCCGGGCACCGAACCCGATGGCGGCGGCAGCCCACCGCAGCCGGCCCCCGATCTGACCCGCTTCCGCCCGGCGATGACCACGGCGATGCGTCACCTGATGACCTCCCTGGCCTCCTGACCGCCGGCAGCCGGGATCCGGCAGCCCGACCGGGAAACAGCCGCCGGCGCCGGTGCGGGCCGCTCGTGGTGATCCCTTGCGGGTGATCGTTCGCGCACATGTGCCCGTGGGGGATCCGGGGTGTCCCGCCCTAAGGTTGCAGGTGGGTGGCTACTCCCCGTACGCGGGTGGTCGCCGGGTGGTCATGGTGCGGTGCGGCACGCAGGGAGGGGCAGATGGCCAGCGCATTCCAGGAGAGCAAGCTCAGGGGGATGTTCGACGCCTTCGACGTGGACGGGGACGGTTATCTGCGGGAGGAGGACTTCCGGGCGCTGACCGCCCGCTGGAGCAGGCTGCCGGGCGTCGACCCGGGGACCGAACTCCGGGCGCGGGTCGAGGACTTGATGATGGGCTGGTGGGCGGTCCTGCTGGAGGTGGGGGACGCTGACGGGGACGGCGCGGTCGACATGGGCGAGCTGCTCACCGTCGTCGACAGGCTGCCGGGCATGGTCGGGGACGTCACCGCGACGGCGAACGTCGTCTTCGACGCCATCGACACCAACAGCGACGGCCGCATCTCCCCCGAGGAGCACCGCCGGCTCGTCGAGACGTGGAACGGGCAGACCGTCGACATGACGGGTGTCTTCGACGTGCTCGACCCCAACGGGGACGGCTATCTCAGCCGTGACGAGTTCGCCCTGCTGTGGCGGCAGTTCTGGACCAGCAACGATCCGTCCGAGCCCGGCAATTGGCTCTGCGGGCGGTTCGCGGCGTAGGGCACGCCCGCAGCCTTCCCCCGGTCAGGCGGGCTGCCACAGTTCGATCCGGTTGCCCTCCGGGTCGGTGACCCAGCCGAACCGGCCGACGCCGGCCATGTCCTGCGTCTCACCGGCCACGTCCGCGCCCCTGGCGCGCAGTTGCGCGAGCATCGCGTCCAGGTCGCGGACACGGAAGTTGAGCATGGTCTGCTGGCCGGGGGACCCGAAGTAGTCGGTCCCGGACTCGAAGGCGGCGAACACCGTCGGCCCGGCGTCCGGGTGCCACAAGCCGTGCTCGTCGGCGTCCAGGCCCAGGCAGTCGCGGTACCAGGCACCCAGGGCCGCCGGGTCAGCGGCCCGCAGGAAGTACCCACCGATTCCCAGTACACGTTCCATGCCGTCATCCTGCCAGCCCGCACGCCGGGCGGACGGCACCCCTGCCGTGTCCGCCGCCCCGGGCCGGGGCCTGACCCGTCGCGTCGGAGAAGGCGGCGCACGGGAGTTCACTCGTGCGGAGCCCTTGCACGGGGTGGCCAGGTTGCGGGGTCGAGCAGCCCGGTCACATACGCGCGGGCGACGAGGGCCGCCCGGCTGCGGGCGGCGAACCTGCGCCGCAGCCGGTCGATGTGGTAGTCCAGGCCCTGCCGCGACAGGTGCAGTTCCCGGCCCAGTTCGACGTTCGTCAGGCCGACGGCCAGCGCCTCGACGATGCGCGTCTCGGCGGCGGTGAGGGACGGGGGATTCGGGACGGCGGCCTGCTGGGCCGGCACCGGAGCGGCCGCCAGCGGGAACAGGCAGCAGATCACGCACGTGCCGGGCGGTCCGGCCGGCCAGGTCACCGCGCGCACCGGCACGCGCCGGCCGTCGGGGCGGTGCACGGCCGTGATCGTGTCCGCGTAGCCGTCCGGGCGAGCGGTCCGGCGGGCTTCGAGCTGCGTACAGGCCTTGGGCGGGAGCAACCTGTGCAGGGGCGCGCCCGTCAGACTCTCGGCGGGGCGGCCGGTGAGACGGGCCGTCGCCGGATTGGCCTCCTGGACGACCGCGGCGGAGTCGGTGACCAGGGTCGGCGTCCAGGCGCGGTCGAAGAGCGCGAGCGTGATGTCGATCATGCTTGCGTGGTGCTTCCGGGTGGCGCGGGTCAATCCTGCCGGGGGACGGGTTTCACCGCGCGGGTTGAGGCATTCCACGCGGAAGAGGTAATCCGGGTTTGAGGATTTCCGGCGGCGCCCCCAGAGCATCGACCTCCGGGGAGGGCCGCCGGGGGAGTTCCGGAGCACGGCATCCGACGTCTTCCGGCCTCCCGTCCGTGTCAGCCGTCGATACGTCGGTGCAGTGCCGGGGCGTATGCCGCGAGGCGGCGGAGGAGGGCCTGGCCGATGTGGTCGGCCTCGTCGCGTTCCAGCAGGGCGAAGACCTCGCGGCGCAGGTCCGGGGGCAGGTCGTGCGTGATCCAGATCCGCACGGACCGGCGCAGCCAGGCACGCTGGAGGAGCACGGCGGGGTCGTCGTCCGACGCGGCGGCGGTCCCGGTGGCGGCCTGGAGGACGGCGGCCGGATCGTCCGGTCCGGCCGACGAGAGCAGGCGGCGGCCCAGCACCACCGGCGCGGTGCCGCCTCCTGGACGCACATGCCGCGCGATGGCGTACCGCTCGGCTGAGGTGAGTGTCCGGCCCAGCCGCTGCGTCTCGGCCTCGACCTGTGCCAAGTACGCCGTGCGGGCCTGGCGTTCGCCGCGTGTGAGGGGGTCCTCCGCGCGGGCGGCCGCGCTCCAGGCGGCCCGGAGCCGGGCCTTGAGCAGCGCGGGCCAGACGTCGTACCGCTGCCAGTCGATGCGGCGGACCGCCTGATAGACCTCCCAGAGGATCTGGCCCTGGAAGCCGTCCCGGTCCGCCCCCGGCGGCAACCGCGCGGCCTGGGTACGGGCGGTCCGCAGCGCCCACGGCCACAACACCTCCAGGAGCAGGTCGCCGGCCGAACGGCCCGAGGCGTCCGGTGAGCCGGCCGGCATGTCACCGAGGGCGGGCTCGTCGCGGCTGCCGAACCCGGAGCGGCAGCCGGGGTGGCCCCTGCCCGTGTGCTCGGCTGCGGCAGCCGGGAGGTCGATGCCACTGCGATCGCATCCCAGGGCGCGTTCGGCGAGGGAACGCAGTCCGGTCGCGACCCACGACGGATCGAAGGGATCGGCGGCCCGCTCGCCACCGTCCGCCTTGTGCCGCCGCGCCGGCCGCGCCGACGGTGCCGGGCCGGCCGCCGGGACTCCGGGAACGCCGGGACCGCCTCCGGGAACGCCGGGACCGGAGGTTGTCGTCCGGGAGCGGAACGCCCCCTCCCGAACCGGGAATTCGATGTCCGCGGGGTGCTCGCGTCCCCGCCCGTACGGTTGAGGGGACGCGGACGGCGTAAACATATCGTGCGAGGTGCGCGGCGTGATGTGCGGCGGGTCCGTGCGGGCGTACGGCTCGTGGCCGCCCCGCACCTCCGGGCCGCCGGGCGCCATGGCTGCTGCGGGTGCGTCCCGGCCTTCCGGCCCGTCCTGCGCGCGATGGGTGCCGTGTGGGCTCCGCGCCGTCATGGAGACCTCCCTTGCTGCGGTGCTTGCCGCTGTCGTGCGCCTGCGAGTCGTGCGTCTGCGGGTCGTGCGCCTGGGTGAAGCTCGTGATGCGGGTGACGTCCGGCCGGTGCCCGACGGTTACATCGCCGGGCCCTCCGGCCGGGAACTCGTCGGCTCGGCAACCCGGTTCCGCGGAGACGTCACGGCGGAGCCGCGGCCCGGCGACCGGCAAGGCTCGCCGAAACCGCCGTCATCCGGTCGGGACGACCAGCGCCCGCGTCAGCCCATCCAGAGGGACGGAGGTGACACGGGCGTCCGGCGAGGACCACCCGGCATCGATGTCGTACGCCAAGGGGACGCGGTCGCCCGCCTCGACCTCGACGAGGACGGTCGGGCCCGGCGGGTGGCGCACCGCCGTCCCGGCCACGAGGGGAAGGGCGGTGAAGGCCAGGGCCACGCGTGGCATCGGGGCCAGGAGGACGAACGTGCCGCGGTGGAGCGGGAAGGAGCAGTAGGGCGCGGGGAGTTCCGGGCCGAACCGGTCGGGGGCCCGCTGGGCGGCACCGCACGCCTGCGGGGTCGCCGCGGTGCTCCGGACGGTGACATGACGGGGGTCGCCCGATGCCGGGTTGACGGAGGTCAGCGCGTTGTCCGCGACGTCGAGCACCTGGCCGAGGGCGACCGGCCGCATGTCCCACCCTCCATCGGGTGAGCCGTTCGCATTCCGGCCGGTCGCGGCGTATCCGCACAACGACGCGGTCCATGTGAGGGTCGTGGCCGGGCCGTACGCACCACCGATCGCCCAGACCAGCGGCACACCGTCGGCCGTGTCACAGCGGACGGCGTGCATCAGACACAACCGGTGGCCGCCGGCGCCCAGTTCCCTGACGGTCGCCGGAGGAATGGTCAGGGAGATCTCGTAGGGCGGGTCGGCGGCGGCGTCCCGGTCCGGCGCACCGGCGCCGGCGCCTGCCCTGGTGGCCGGCTCCACGACGGCGGCACCGCGAGGCACGGGCGCGGTGGCCGCGGCCCGCCTGGTGGCCAGAGCCGCCCCCGGCTGTGGGCGTGCCGCGGCTGTCGGTTCAGCAGCCGCCGTCGCGGTGAGCCGTGCCGGTGCCGTCCGCTCCATGCCACCCTCCCCGTTGCCCTCGCCCCCGCCTCGCCGTCACCTGTCCGGCGGCCCCCACCCCTCGCTCGGCCAGGCTTCCTGCGGCCGTCCGGCCGCCGCTCCGTCCGCCCGCCGCTCCGTCCGGCCTCCCGGCCGTGCCGCCACGCACGGCCGGGAGCCCGCGGAGCCGCCCTGCTCAGAGGTCGTCGGCCCGCTGGATCTTCGCGAAGTCGTACGGGTTGTCCGGCGAGCCGGGCACGTACGTGCACTTGACCTGCCACATCTCGGAGGTGTTGTCCGCGTTGCGGTAGGTGGCCAGGTAGATGCCTCCCCTGACGACCGGGGGCGCGTTGTCCGCGACCGGTGTCAGGCGGCAGGCCAGCGAGTTGGCGTCGGTGAAGCCCGACTCCGACGTCGCGATGAGGTTGATCGGGTGGTACCAGCGCGCGGACGACGGCGTCCAGATGCCGATGGACCGTACGGGCTCGGTGGCGAACGCCGAGGCGGGGCTGTCCGCGCTGTCGGTGGTGGGCACGATCAGTGTCTGGACGAACTGGTCCGCCGGGATGTCGGAGGCCACGTTGCCGGTCCAGGACCAGCCCTTGTTGATGTCGTACTGCAGCGTGGCCGCGTTCTGCGTGGTCAGGTCGACGAGAACGGCCGGGCCGATGGAGCTCTCGATGACCATGCCCTGCTCCAGCGGCGCGGCGGCGAAGACCAGCGCCACCTTCTGCAGCGGGATCATCAGGTCCATGTTCTTCCCGTAGAGCGGGAACGCGCAGACGGGCGCCGGCTCGCTGCCGCCAGGGCCGGGCTGTGCCAGGCCCGTGGTGAACGGCGTCGTGGTGAGGTTCCGGGCCGTGATGCCCTGCGGGGTGCCGCCGTTGCTCACGGACACCAGCGCGTTCGCGGAGACGTCGAGGAACTGGCCGAGGTTGATCTGGGCGGTGTCGCTGCCCATGAAGTTCACGCCGTTGCGGATCTCCTGGGTCGAGGCGTACGCGTAGTACTGCTCGGTCCAGTTGATCTTCGTCAGCGCCGAGTACCGGCTGGTGGCGGACCACACGGTCGGCTTGCCGCCGCCGACCGCGCTCTGCACCGCCTTGAACATGAAGAGCTGGTAGCGGCCGTTGGCCAGCGCGCTGACCGTGGTCGGGGACATGGTGATGTCGATGCTGTACGGGCTGCCGGTGACGTTGACGTACGGCAGAGGGGCGTCGGAGTTCATGGTGCTGTCGGCCATGGCGCCCACCTCCTTCGGTGTGGGCCGGACCGATCGTCGGTCCGGCATCACCCGTTCCAGTAGGCACACCCCATCGCACCCCGGGCCGACGCGCGCGCGTGTCCCGGGCTTTGGCGGTGCCGAAACCAGGCAAACGCCAGAACTCCGCGGTGCGGAGGTCACGCTGAGAAGTCCGGAGCGCGTCCGACGCCGAGCGTTCATCACGCCGGGAAGCCGGCGCCGGACAAGTGGAATGCCCGCCGCGATTCTCGCAGTGCGGCATAATGAGCCGCCCCCGCTATTTCGCAGGGGAATTCCGTTTTCTTCCCGGTGTGGCCGGATATGTCACCCTTCGGTTGCTCCGGGCATGTCACTTTCGAATATGCCCATGTTGCACGGGGTCAACTTCCGTCATTCGCCGCACTGCTGACACATTGCTTTCGAAATTGGCCGAATCGACGCGGAGTTCGAAGTCGTCGCCGACTATTGCGGTGCGGCGGCACGCCGCTGTTTGAGCGCCGAGGGCGCGGTACGGCGCCAGGGGCGGTGGGCCACCACGGTGAGGACGAGGAGTGCGACGGCGGCCCACAGGGGCGTGCGCAGGTCGCTCTGCCGGGCGGTGAGGCCGCCGGCGAGCGCGCCCAGCCCCGCGGCTCCGATGCCGAAGAGGCGGAAGGCGGACACGACGCGGCCGAGCAGATGGTCGGGGGTCAGGGCCGCGCGGGCGGAGCTGGCGGCGACGCTCATCAAGGTCGAGGCGGCGCCGATGAGCCCCAGGAACCCTGCGATGGCGATGGGCTCGTGGACGGTGGCGATGCCGAGCCAGGCGAGCGCCTGCAGCGAGGTGGCGAGCGTCATCGTCTGCCGGTGGTCGAGGTTGCGGGTGATGGAGGCGGCCCGCCAGCCGGTGGCGATGCCGCCGAGGGCGCCGAGGGCGAGCAGGATGCCGTAGCCGGAGTCGGCGATGTGCAGGGGGCCGGTGACGTAGAGGACGAAGGTCGCCATCGCGATGTTGTAGGCGAAGTTGTAGGCGGCCATGGTCGCGGCCAGTTCCCGCAGCTGCCGGGTGCGCCGCAGGTGCGTGAGGCCCTCGCGGATCGCGCTGAGCAGCGGCTGTGGCGTTCCGGCGGCCGGCATTTTCGGCAGGCGGCTGATGCACAGCGCGGAGGCGGCGAAGGAGAGCGCGTCGCCGGCGAACGGGAGCGAGCGCCCGGCGGCGAAGGCCAGGGAGCCGCTGGACGGTCCCAGCAGCGAGCGGCCGACGGTGTCGATGGACCAGTAGCGTCCGTTGACCTTGGTCAGCACCTCCTTGTCGCGTCCGGCCAGGATCGGGATGACCGCCTGCGAGGACGCGTCGAAGAAGCAGCCGGCGATGCCGGTGAGCAGAACGACCGTCACCAGCACGAGCAGGCCGGCGTGTCCGGTGGCGACGAGGAGGGCGAGCAGGCCCACGAGGCAGGCCCGCACGAGGTCGGCGGCGAGCATGACCCGGCGGCGCGGCCACCGGTCGGCCAGCGCTCCGGCGGGCAGTCCGGCGATCAGCCAGGGCAGGTAGAAGGCGGCGGTCACCGTGGAGACGGCGAGCGGGTCGCGGGTGAGCGACGCGGCGAGGAGGGGGGTGGCCACCTGGAAGGCGCCGTCCCCCGTGACGGAGACACCGGCTGCGGCGAGCAGGGGGGTGAGGGGAGCGGCGTCCCGCGCGGCGGCCGGGTCGACCGCGCGGGAGCCGGACCTCAGAGAGACAGCCACTCGGGAACGAAATCGTCGTGGTGCAGGTCCTGGACGAACGACGTCCACGCCTGCCGGCCGAAACTGAGAATGGGACCGTTGCCGTTGTCCTTGGTGTCGCGGACACCGATCACGGTGGGGGTGACGGCGACCTCGACGCAGCCGGCTTCACCGCTTCCCGTCGCCTTGAACCAGAATGCGCCGTCGAATGTCGATTCGGACACGGAATCCTCCAGGTAGGGAGAGGGGCCGTCGGGGATTACGGCCATGGAGCCAGTGCCCGTGACGACCGGCAAGAGCCGCGGTCGCATATCGGCCAGAACCCCCGCGCGAGGAGGCAAAAGGCGTCTAGACTCCTGTGGTTGGTGAGATGTCGTGATGACTGTGAGGCAGTGATGGACGCGGCGCTGGCCACGGTGGCCGTCACGGCGGGCACGACGCTGGTCACTCTGACGGTCACCGCCGTGTGGCAGCGCGCACGCACGGGGGCGACGACGCTCGCACGCCGGCTGCGCCACGGCCGGGCCGCCGACGCCACCGGCCCCTCCGGTTCGGCGTCGCACCCGTCCGGCTCGGCATCCCGGCACCTCGACGGCCGGGCCGCCGCCGATCCGGAATCCGTATCGGAAGCCGGACCTGAACCATTCCGGCACGGCGGACCGCGGCACGTTTATCGCGACCATTCCCACGCGTCCGGCGACCCGTTCGCCCATTCGTCGGACCGCGAAACCGATTTGTGGCAGGAGTCGGTCCGCACACCCCGGGTGGAAAGCCCGCCGCGGGTCTTCCGCGGCCGTGAGGAACTCCGGGCCGCGCTGACCGCGGCCGCCCACATACCGGGGACGCCGCACGTGCTCCACGGCATGGGTGGCAGCGGCAAGACCGCGCTGGCCGCCGAGATCTTCCGCGCCGCCGAGGCGGCCGGCCTGACCGGCCTGTGGGTGGTCGCCGCCGACCGGGCGGGCCTGCGGCGCGGGATGCTCGCCGTGGCCGCCGAACTCGGCGCCGAGCCAGCCGACTTGAAAGCCGCGCACGACGGGCGGATGGCCGCCGCCGACCTGGTGTGGCGGCACCTGGCCCGGGCCGAGCGCTGGCTGCTGGTCATCGACAAGGCCGACCATCCCGAACTCCTCGACGGCTGGCTGCGGTCCAGCCGCACCGGCGCGGTCCTGGTCACCACACGCCGGGCCCGCGCTCCCCAGTGGCAGAACGCCACCCTCCACCGGCTCGACGTCCTGCCGCCCGAGGACGCGGCCCGGGTCATCACGGACTTCGCTCCCGGCCGCGGCACCCCGCAGGACGCCCTCGACCTGGCGAACCGGCTCGGACGCCTGCCCCTGGCGCTGCGGCTGGCGGGCAGCTACCTGGAGCGCCAGGCGCTGGAGACCTGGTCCCTGAACGACTACCGGGCGCGCTTCGAGCGCGACGGCACCGAGCTGGCCGACCAGGGCGCCGAACTTCCCTTCATCGAGGACGCCGGCGCCCCCGCCACCGAGGGGGAACTGCGCCAGCGGCTCTCCTGGACCTGGCAGATCACGCTCGACGACCTGGACGACCGGGGACTGCCGGAAGCCACCACCCTGCTCCGCCTGCTGTCCTGCTGGAGCCAGGCACCCGTCCCCCGTGCGGTCCTGTCCGGGCACCACCCGGCCCCCGACGCCGAACCCGCCACGGGCGAGCGCTTCTGGGACCGGGCCGAGACGGCGCTGCGGGCGCTGCTCGACAACTCCCTGGTGTCCGCGCACTCCTACGCCGGGCCGTCGCCGCAAGCGGGGACGACGCCCTGCCTCCAGGTGCACGGCCTCGTCCTGGAGAGCGTCCACGCCGGTATCGAACCCGACGAACGTCCCGAGTACCTGCGCACCGCCGTCCACTTGCTGGGGGCGGCCCTTCCCGGCGAGGCCTCGCCCGCGGACTTCCCGCGCCTGCGCCTCCTCGTCCCGCACGTCGCGGCGCTCCTGCACCACGTGGACCCCGCGACGTGCCCGCAGGCCGCGGCGCTCGGCGTACGGACGGCCCAACTGGTGTGCGAGGCGGGGGACTACCGCGGCGCCGTGGAACTGGCCACGCTCACGGGCGACGTCTCGGAACGTCTCCGCGGCCCCGACCACCCCGACACCATGGCCGCCCGCCACCACCAGGGGGACTACCTCCGCCGTCTCGGCGCCTACCACGCGGCCGAGCACGTCCTGCGTCGCGTGCACGCCCGGCGGGCGGCCACCCTGGGCACGCGCCGGCACGAGACCCTGGAGACCGCGGCGGCGCTGAGTTCGACGCTGTTCCTGATGGGACGTTCCGAGGAGTCCCTCACGTGGATCCGGCGGGCCATCGACGGGCAGCGGCGCACCCTGGGCAACGATCATGCCGAGACCCTGCGCAGCCGCGCCTACGCGCTGGAGTTCCTGGCCCATGCCGGCCGCACGGAGACGTTCCTGCGCGACGGGCCCGCCACCATCGCCGACGCCGAGCACAGCCTCGGCGCCGACCATGTGGTCACCGCCATCGCCTACAGCAACTACGCCTACGGCCTGCTGCGCACGGACACGCCCAAGGACGTCAAACTCGCCGCCGCCGAACGGGCCCTCCAGGCGCGCGTCCACCTCTACGGTGAGGGCCACCCGCTCGTGCACTCCGCGAAACTCGTCCTCAGCTGGGCCCGATCGCAGGCCGGGGACCACATGTCCGCACTCGCCCTCATGCGCGAAGCCCTGGACGGGCGTGAACGTTTCCTCGGCGCCTCGCATCCCCTCACCGTCAAGGCCCGCGTGCTCTACGCCGAACGGCTCTCCGAAGCCGGTGACACCGGACAGGCCGCCCGTCTCCTCCAGGACAACCTCCCGCAGGCCGAGGCGCTCTACGGCCCCCATGACCTGGACGTCCAGCGCGCGACGGAACTCCAGCGCCGGCTTACGGCCCGGTGATCGCCGGACTGCCCGCGGGTCTGGGACTCCGGTCCGTCCTCGGCTTCCCGGTCCGCGGTCGCCCGTCCCCGGTTCTCTGTTTCCGGCTCCCTGACCCCGCTTCTCAGTACGCGGTTCTCAGTCCGCGGAGTCGGCCGCGCTGTCGAGGGACCGGGTGAGCTGCCGCAGAATGCGGTCGAGGGCCTGCAGGTCCGCGGCGTCCAGGCCGGCCGCCGCCTGGATCTCCGCCGGGATCTTCCGGGCGGGCTCGCGCAGCTCCTCGCCCGCCTCGCTGAGCCCGATGACGACCGAGCGCTCGTCGCTGACACTGCGCGACCGCGTGATCAGGCCGGCCGTCTCCAGCCGCTTCAGCAGCGGCGAAAGCGTTCCCGAGTCCAGTCGCAGCAGGGCGCCGAGGCCCTTGACCGTGGTCTCGCCGTGCTCCCAGAGCGCCAGCATGACCAGGTACTGCGGATAGGTCAGCCCGGTCTCGCGCAGGACGCTGCGGTACACCGCGTTGAAGGCCCGCGAGGTGTTCTGCAGCGCGAAGCAGATGTGCAGGGCCAGCCGCAGCGGGTCGTCCCCGCCGGTGGCGGGCTGGTCGGCAGCGAGATCGGACATGGTTCGAGCCTACTGTTCCGTTGCGTTCGACGGATGGTCGAGCCCTGGGAGAGGTCGGGACGGGGGGACGGGGGAGGGCGGGAGCGGACCGTGCGCCGGCCGGGCGGACCGAGCCGCGGTCCGCCCGGCGCCGGGGGGGTCAGCCGGCGATGTGCCGGGCGGCCTGCTCGATCACCTCGGCGACGACGTCCGGCCGGGAGACGGAGACCGCGTGCGAGGCGTCGACCTCGGTGACGTGGGAGCCGGCCCGCTCGGCCATGAACCGCTGGGCGGCCACCGGGATGTTGAGGTCCTCGGTGGTCACGACGTCCCACGACGGGATCGACGTCCAGGCCGCGTCCGTGGCCTTCTCCTCCAGGGCCGCCTGGGCGATCGGGCGCTGGGTGGCGGCCATCAGCGCGGCCGCGTCGGCGGGCACGTCCGCGGCGAACTGGTGGTGGTAGGCGTCGGCGCGGATGTAGAGGTCGGTGCCCGTGCTGCCGTCGGTCTGGGTGAAGGGGACCGGGTCCAGCGCCCCGGGCAGCGTGGAGCCCGGGAACCGGCCGGTGAGCTCGAGGGCGCTCTCGCCGGGCTCCGGCAGGAAGGCGCCGACGTAGACCAGGGCCTTGACGTTCTCGGCGCCGACCGCGGCCTGGCTGATCACGGAGCCGCCGTAGGAGTGGCCGACGAGCACGACCGGGCCTTCGAGGTGGTCGACGAGGCTGCGCACCGAGGCCGCGTCGGAGGCGGGACCGCGCAGCGGGTTGGCCGCGGCGACGGCCCGGTAGCCGCGGTCCCGCAGCCGGGCGATGACGCCGTTCCAGCTGTCGGAGCCGGCGAACGCGCCGTGCACCAGGACGACGGTCGGCTTGGCGCCGCCGTGGCCGGCGGTCGCCGCACCCTCCGTGGCCTGCGCGGAGCTGGTGGAAGCCGGGGTGTTCTCGGTCATGACGCGTCCCTGTCGTGAGGTGGTGCTCGACGTTCCCCCGGTGAACGGCTCACCGGAGGTGGTGCCTGGTCGCCGCCTGCTGTGAGGCCCGGCTGCGACCGCTGAGAAAAAGATAGCGCGCAACTCAGTTGTGCACAACTCATTGAGAAGAGGTCGACATCATCCGGCGGCAGATGGGGCGCACGGGCCGGGTGTGACGTTTTCGCGCGCTGCTGCGGTTCACAAAGGGGTGCCGCGGGAGGGCGGGACCCACGCGGATCCGGGGGAGTCCGTGCGGTGGACTGGGGAGGGGACCACATGACGGCGGGCACGGGGAATGCGGAGAACGGGCAGGTCCGAAGTGCCGGGGGTGAGGGACCGCGATGGGCGGCCGAAGCGGTGGCGCTCGCCGGTGGGGCGGGCGGGGCGCGCGGCGGGATCCGGCTCGACTACTCGGTGCGCAGCCTCGTGCTCGTGGACCGCGTCATCGACGGTGCGCGCCGGCAGGAGGCGACACGGGAGAAGGTCGCGGGAGCCCTGCTCCGGTTCGGCGCTTACACGGGTGAGGTGCTGGTGAGGTGCGCGGGCGCCCAGTGGGTCGACTTCGGTGCGGCCCAACGGCTCGTGTTCGGGCAGCCGTTCGGGACACGCACCCCCGACGGGCGGGTGTGGAACCCGCTCGGCAAGGCGTTCAAACGGTTCGACTACGGCGCCGAGGAGTCGCTGCACCGCTTCGCCCTCGCGGTCCTGGGTGCGGCTCACCCATGAGCCGGGAACCGCGGGCCGAATCGGCGGCTGAGGGAGCTCGGGGAACGGCGGGAGCAGAGCCGCTGGATCGCCTTCAGGCGCTGACAGGGTGGCGGGAGCCCCGGCGGGAGTACGACTGGCCCGGGGTCCTCTCGATGTCCGAGCCCGAGCTCGTGCTCCGGGTGATCACCGACCCCGCGCTCACGCCGTTCATCGTCGCCGATCCCCGGTTCCCGCCCGCGTTCCAGTCCGAGGCGGGCAGCTCGCCGGATCCGCCGCCGGAGTGACGCGCCGGCCACGACGGGCGCGTCACCGTGGCCATGAGAGTGAGGCCCCGCCACCCCGGCGGGGCCTCACCGCTCTCGGTCGAAGGCTCCGCGAGCGATCAGTCGGTCACCGCCACCTGCCACACGATGGCCAGGCCGGGCGGGGCCAGCAGGACCCAGTGTGCGGTGAGACCCGGCAGCACCTCCGCCCGCAGGCCGACGCCGTCCGGTGTCCCGACGCCCAGCGCGGAGGCGTCCGCGAGACGGTCCAGCGCCTCGTGGATCTGCTCCTGCCGCTCGGCGCCGTACGTGCCCAGTTCCTTGGCGACTTCGGCCGTGGTCGTCACTCGTACGCCGTTCACTCGTCCACCACTCCTCGCTCGTCCCTGCGGGTGCGCTGCCCGCGTGTCTCGCGGAGCCCACTCCTTCCGCGTCGCCTGCCCGCGAACGCCGCCACCAGGCACGTCTGTCGTTCGTCCGATCGTGGAGTGTTTCTGAAACGTGTCATGCTCCGCATTTCGGGCCCGAGCGCGACGGCCGACGACGGGGCGTCCGAGGCCCGACGGTGACGGGGTCGGCAACGCGGGCTCGAACCAGAGCCCGGCCCGGCAGCCGGGCCGGTGCGAGCTGACCGAAGTTTTACCTTCTGGAGTCAAGGGTGTTGTGCTCCGCCACTCAGCTGTTGGCCGCCTCCAAGTTGCGAACACACCGGTCAGAGGCCCGAGTTCGGGATTCCCGGTTGTCCCTGGTGAACCCCTGCTTGATCCATCAGTAAGGTTTCCTGTCGTTTCTCTTGACGGCATGTCATGAACGCGCGCAGACTCCGCTCTGCTCGGCCACCTGAAACACTCCCCGCCCACCGGCCTCACACGGAGCCCCCCATGCGTTTCAGAAACGGCATCGCCCCCGCCGCCACGACGGCCGTCGCCCTCGCGGCGGCCTTCCTCGGCACCACGGGTCAGGCCCACGCGGCCACGGCCCTCCCGGCCCACTTCGCCGCGCCCTATCTGCAGATCGACGGCAACACCGCCAACGACATGGCGTCCGACATGAACGCCACCGGCCTGAAGTACTACACGCTCGCCTTCCTCATCCCGCGGTCCGGCTGTACCGCGCAGTGGGAGGCCAGCGGCGACTCGGTCGGCGCCTACACGTCGCAGATCAACGCGCTGAAGTCGGCCGGCGGCACCGCGATCATCTCCTTCGGCGGAGCGGAGGGCGGCGAACTCGCCCAGACCTGCACCTCGGTGTCCTCGCTCACGGCCGCCTACGCCAACATCGTCAACACCTACGGCATCACCCGCCTCGACTTCGACATCGAGGGCGGCACCCTCGGCGACAGCGCCGCCAACCAGCGCCGCAACCAGGCGCTCGCCGCGCTCCAGGCGCAGAACCCGTCCGTGCAGGTGGCCTACACCCTCGCCGTCGACCCCGGGGGCCTGCCCTCGCAGGAGTACGGCGTGCTCAGCGACGCCAAGAGCAAGGGCGTCAACGTCAGCGCCGTCAACATCATGACCATGGACTTCGGCGACGGCGAGAACGCCCTGGCCGACGCCGAGTCCGCCGCCCGCGGCACCGCGAGCCAACTCGCGGGCCTGTACGGCATCTCCACCTCCGCCGCGTACAACCGCATCGGCCTGACCCCGATCGCGGGCCAGAACGACGACAACGAGTACTTCTCGCAGTCCGACGCCCAGACGCTGGAGAGCTTCGCCGCCTCCAACGGCGTCCAGGAGCTGGCCTTCTGGGAGGTCGACTACTACGACAAGCCCGCGGGCTACGCCTACTCGCGGATCTTCAACCAGCTCACCACCGGCAGCACCGGCGGCGGCGGTACCGGCAAGACCGGCCAGATCAGCGGCTACGGCGGCAAGTGCGTGGACGTGGCCGGGGCCAGCAGCGCCAACGGCGCGGCCGTGCAGCTCTACGACTGCAACGGCACCAACGCCCAGCAGTGGACGGTGGCGTCCAACGGCACCCTGCAGGCGCTCGGCAAGTGCATGGACATCACGGCCGCCGGCACCGCCAACGGCACCCAGGTGCAGCTCTACGACTGCAACGGCACCGGCGCGCAGGTCTGGCAGCACCAGTCCAACGGCGAACTGATCAACCCCGCCTCGGGCAAGTGCCTCGACGCCACCGGCCCCAGCTCGGCCAACGGCACCCGCCTGCAGATCTGGACCTGCTACGACAGTGCCAACCAGCAGTGGAGCATCCCGAGTTGATCGAAGGCTGATCCACGGCCGAAGTCCGTTCCCGGACCCAAGCCGAGCCACGGATCGACCCACCGGGCCCGCGGCGCCCGATCAGGACACCGCGGGCCCATCGGGCGCACTACCATCTGCCGGTGCGCTCTCTCCGCCTCCGCGTGAACCCCACGCCACGCTCCCGCCGCCCCCTCCTGGCGGCCGCCGCGGCCGGAGCCGTCCTCCTCGGCGGGCTCGTCGGCTGCGGTTCCGGCGGTTCCACCGCGACCCAGGACACGCCGTCCGCGACCGCGTCCGCCTCACCGGCGGGCGGTTCCGGCCCCGCCATCGGCACGGCCGTGGCCCCCGCCTCGCCCACGCGCCCGCCGTCCGCCTCCCCCCAGCGCACCCGCGCCCCCCGGACAC
>NZ_JAINZZ010000080.1 GCF_019890725.1 Actinacidiphila acidipaludis | reverse complement strand
CGGACGCCGCGCCCGCTCCGGCGGCCGGGTCCGCCTTCGCGCGGGCGGCCGCGCCGGAGGCGCCGCCCTGGCCCGCGGGGGCCGCCGGGGCGGCGGAACCGTCCGGCTTGTAGTCGGCGAAGAAGTCCCACCAGGCTCGGTCTACCGAGTTCGGGTCCTGGAGGTACTGCTGGTAGATCTCATCGACGAGCCACTCGTTCGGGCCGAAACCCGCTGCAGGGCCTTCGCCCTGCCCTTCGTGGTCGGTCGAGACACTCGAGCTATTGGGGGACTGTGGCGACACGGCGTGAACCGCCCTCTTCCGCTTCACAAGATGGTGGACAGCGGGAATAAAGGCTACGCCTACCGGGGCCCTTCCCGCAGGCCCGGGGCCCAGTCGTCGCGCAAGTCACACCGTATTCGGGGTTTGCGGCCCATTCCTGGCGGGAAAGTGGTCCCTCTTCGGGGTTGATCCGGCCATCCGGCGCGGGCCGTCTGTCAGGGAGTACGTGAGCGGCGCGTCAACGGTTCACCACCGGCGCACCCGGAAGGCTGACGTGGATCCGGCAGCCCCGAGGAGATTCAGCCACTTCGATCTTGCCGCCGTGCAGATCCACCGCCCAGCGCGCGATCGCCAGACCGAGGCCGGTGCCGCCGTCGCTGCCCGGCCGCGAGCCGCGGTGGAAACGGTCGAAGACCCGCTTGCGGTCGGCCTCGGGTATGCCCGGGCCCTCGTCGCGCACGTCCAGGTCCAGGCTGCCCGGCACCGCGCCGCCGCGGGCGGTGACCGTCACCCGGCCGCCGGGCGGGCTGTGCTTCACCGCGTTGTCGACGAGGTTGGCGACCACCTGGTGCAGCCGCTCGCCGTCCGCGTACGCGATCAGCTCGGGCGGTGAGACGTCCAGGTGCAGATGCACGTCGGCACGCGGCCGCGAGCGCGACCCGGTCGCCTTGGAGCTCTCCATGCCCAGGCTCGCGGTCTTCAGCACCGCCGACAGGTACGGCCACACCTCGAACCGCTTGGCGTCCAGCCGCACCGCGCCGCTGTCCAGCCGGGACAGGTCGAGGAGCTGGGTGACGAGCTTGCCGAGCCGCTCGGTCTGCTGCAGCGCCAGCCGCATGGTCTCCGGGTCGGCGGCGGAGACCCCGTCGACCACGTTCTCCAGCACCGCGCGCAGCGCCGCGATGGGCGTCTTCAGCTCGTGGGAGACGTTCGCCACGAGTTCCTTGCGGTGCCGGTCGGCGGCGGCGAGGTCGGCCGCCATCCGGTTGAAGGTGCCGGCCAGCTCGCCGACCTCGTCCCTGCGCACCCGGGTCACCCGGCGGCTGTAGTCGCCGCCGGCCATGGCCCGCGCCACCGCGGTCATCTCCCGCAGCGGGGCGGTCAGCCCGGTGGCCATGATCTGGGTGACCAGCAGGCACGCGATGATCGAGAAGATGGTGATCACGCGGATCTCGGTCGCCGAGTGGAGGGCCACGACCACCAGCAGTGTGGTGATTCCCACAGACAGCAGCACCAGCCCCTGCAGGGCCGCCTTGATGGAACGGAACGGGTCCCACGGCCGCAGTGCTGCCCACAGCCGGCGCCACTGCCGTCCCAGCCAGCGCCCGGGCCGGCCCCCTCGCCTGCGCGGCTCCCGCGGCCGCTCGCCCGTCGCGGCGATCACTGCGCCGGGCTCTCCAGCGCGTAACCGACACCGTGCACCGTGCGGATGCGCTCGGCGCCGATCTTCCGCCGCAGTGCCTTGACGTGGCTGTCGACGGTGCGGGTGCCCGACGCGTCGGCCCAGTCCCACACCTCGGCGAGGAGCTGCTCGCGGGAGAGCACGGCACGCGGCTGCTGCGCGAGGCAGACCAGCAGCTCGAACTCGGTCGGCGTCAGGTGGACGTCGGAGCCGTGCACCCGCACCCGCCGCTGCGCGTGGTCGATCTCCAGGTCGCCGAGCTGGATGCTGGCCCCGCGCGAGTTGTGCGCGGCCACCGACGCACGCTCCACCCGGCGCAGCAGGACGTGCACCCGGGCGGCCAGCTCCCGCATGGAGAACGGTTTGGTCATGTAGTCGTCGGCGCCGACGCCCAGACCCACCAGCATGTCGGTCTCGTCGTCCCGCGCGGTGAGCATCAGCACCGGGACCGGCCGGTCGGCCTGGACCCGGCGGCAGACCTCGAGGCCGTCGTACCCGGGCAGCATCACGTCGAGGACGAGAAGGTCGGGCTGCCAGGCGTGGGCGGCGTCCACCGCGGACGGCCCGTCGCCCGCCGTGCGGACCTGGAACCCCTCCGCCTGGAGGCGGGCCGCGATCGCCTGCGTTATCGTCTGGTCGTCCTCGACCACCAGCACCCGGCGCTGCGCGCCGGCCGTCTGCGTGCTGTCCACTTCCGCCCCACAAGGTCGTCTCAGTTGTCGGATCCCTCCGGTGACCCGGGACGGATCAGCGAGCGCGGCTCACCTGGGAGATCCCTGGGCAGCGTACGGGGCGGGCCGAAGCGTTGACTATGACGCTTTCACGCCTTGACGCCTACGTGCACCACGTCCGGCACCCCGCGGGTGACCGGCACCTCGATGGTGTGCACGTCGGCGAAACCCGCGTCCCGCAGTGCCGCCTCGAAGTCCGCCGAGGGCTGCGCGGACCAGACGGCGAGCACGCCGGCCGGTTCGAGCCGCTCCCGGCACGCGAGGAGGCCGCTGGGACTGTAGAGAGTGCCGTTGTTCTCGGTTACTGTCCAGTCGGGTCCGTTGTCGATGTCCAGGCAGAGGGCGTCGAACCGGGTCCCGGAGTCCCGCACATAGCCCACCAGATCGTCCTGGACGACGTGCACCCGGGGGTCGTCCAGCGCGTTCGCCGAGTGGGCGGCGAGCGGTCCCGAGCGGTGCCAGTCGATCACCGCGGTCTCCCGTTCGACCACCGCGATCTCCCCCCAGCGCGGCTCGGCCGCGGCTCTGGCCAGCGAGAAGCCGACACCGAGACCGCCGATCAGCAGCCGCAGGCCCTCCCGCGGACCGCCGGGGGAGTCCAGCGCCGCCAGCGCCACGTCGACCAGCAGCCGCTCCGAACGGCCGTCGGAGGTGTCCATCAGGAAGCAGCCGTTGGCGATGATCTCGTACCGCCCGCCGTGGGCGCGCAGCACCACCTCGCCGTACGGGCCGTCGCGGCGGTCCAGCACCACCGGGGAGTCGTCGGTGGGCGGGGTGGCCGCTGGGGTCCCCGCGGCAGGGTCGGGATATGCCATGGCTCCATCTTGGCCGACGCGCGCGGCCGCCCGGGCCCGGGGCGTCAGGCCGGGGAGCCGGTCGCGGGCGGCGTCCAGACGTACGGAGTGGTGGTCGTGATGGCCTGGAAGCCCAGGCGCCGCAGGATCGGCGCGCTGTCGTCGGAGGCGTCCACCTGGAGGTAGGGGACGCCGCGCGCCGCTGCCAGCCGGGCCCGTACCGCCACCAGCGCGCGGTAGACGCCGCGCCCGCGCCAGGCCGCCAGGGTGGAACCGCCCCACAGCCCGGCGAAGTCCGTGCCGGGCCGGAACACGATCCACGCGGCGGACACCGGCTCGCCTCCGGCCTCCGCGACGAACACCACGACGTCCTCCGGCGCGTTGGCCACGCGGCTGCGCAGGTCCTCGCCCAGGAAGCCCATGTCCATGTCCCACACCGCGCCCAGCAGCCCGGCGATCGCCGTGAAGTCGGCGTCGGCGGTGGCGCGGCGGATCGTGACGCCGTCCGGGGGCGCGCTGTCGCCGGCCAGCAGGTCCGTCCGTCCGACCAGCACGGTCTCCTGCTCCTCGGGGACGAAACCGGCGGCGCGCAGCCGCTCGGGCAGGTCCGCGGGCCGGTCGTGACCGCGCACCTTCCACTCCACCCCCTCGCCGCGGGCCGCGAAGTAGTCCCGCTGGCGGGCGATGAGGGCGTCCAGTCCGGCGCCCGTCACGCCCAGGTCGGCGGGCGCCTGCACGAAGCCGCGGAACTGGCCGACCATCCGCGTCAGCGGGCCGTCCGTCTCGCACGTCACGCCGTCGGGAAGGACCGGGGGAGCGCCCCGGAGCTGGTCGTCGTACGCCGTCAGGAGGCGGCCGGGGCCCGTCGTGTCATCAGTCGTCACACCGGCCACGCTACGGACGTCCGCAACCGGTTTTGCGGCCGCGGACGGGTTCCGCGGTCGCCGTGGTCGCACAAGGGGGTGTGCACCCTCGTGCACCCGGCCAAGCAGTGATCGCTGTGGGCGAACACGGGAGCGGGAACACCGCACCGGGGGCGGGGGTTGAGTCAGGCGTACTCAACTTGCTTGCTTAGGGAGAGATCATGGCCTCTGAGCCCGGCACCGCCACCCTCACACTCCCCGTCCTGCCCCTGGACGACGAAGTCGTCCTGCCGGGCATGGTCGTGCCCCTCGACCTCACCGACAGCGAGGTGCGCGCCGCGGTCGAGGCCGCCCAGGCGGCCCACTCGGGGAGCGGATCGGGGAAGCCCCGCGTCCTGCTCGTCCCGCGGGTGGACGGGACATACGCCGCGGTCGGCACGCTCGGCACCGTCGAGCAGGTCGGCCGGCTGTCCGACGGCGACCCCGGAGCCGTCATCCGCGGCCGCACCCGCGTCCGCATCGGCGCGGGGACCACCGGTCCCGGCGCCGCCCTGTGGGTCGAGGGCACTCCCGTCGAGGAGCCCCGCCCCGCGGAATCGCCCGGCACCGTCGCCGAGCTGATGAAGGAGTACAAGGCCCTGGCCACCAGCTGGCTGCGCAAGCGCGGCGCCTGGCAGGTCGTGGACCGCGTCCAGCAGATCGACGACGTGAGCCAGTTGGCCGACAACTCCGGTTACTCGCCCTTCCTGACCACGGAACAGCGCATCGAGCTGCTGGAGACCGCCGACCCGGTCGCCCGGCTGCGCCTGGCCACCCAGTGGCTGCGCGACCACCTGGCCGAGCAGGACGTCGCGGAGTCCATCCGCAAGGACGTCCAGGAGGGCATGGAGAAGCAGCAGCGGGAGTTCCTGCTGCGGCAGCAGCTGGAGGCCGTCCGCAAGGAACTGTCCGAGCTGAACGGCGACCCGGTCGGCGGGGCCGACGGGGACGCGGCCTACCGCGCTCGCGTCGAGGCCGCCGACCTGCCCGAGAAGGTCCGCGAGGCGGCACTGAAGGAGGTCGAGAAGCTGGAGCGGTCCTCCGACGCCTCGCCCGAGGGCAGCTGGATCCGCACCTGGCTCGACACCGTCCTGGAACTGCCGTGGGGCACCACGACCGAGGACACCTACGACGTCTCCGGTGCGCGGGCGGTGCTGGACGCCGACCACGCCGGCCTGGAGGACGTCAAGGAGCGCATCACCGAGTACCTGGCGGTGCGCAAGCGCCGGGCCGACCGCGGCCTCGGCGTCGTCGGCGGCCGCCGTGGCGGCGCGGTGCTGGCGCTGGTCGGGCCGCCCGGCGTCGGAAAGACCTCGCTCGGCGAGAGCGTGGCCCGCGCGATGGGACGGAAGTTCGTCCGCGTGGCGCTCGGCGGCGTGCGCGACGAGGCCGAGATCCGCGGCCACCGCAGGACGTACGTCGGCGCGCTGCCCGGCCGGATCGTCCGGGCCGTCAAGGAGGCCGGGTCGATGAACCCGGTGGTGCTGCTCGACGAGATCGACAAGGTCGGCTCGGACTACCGGGGCGACCCGGCGGCCGCGCTGCTTGAGGTCCTGGACCCGGCGCAGAACCACACCTTCCGGGACCACTACCTGGAGGTCGAACTGGACCTGTCGGACGTGGTGTTCCTGGCGACCGCCAACGTCCTGGAGGCCATCCCCGAGCCGCTGCTCGACCGTATGGAACTGGTCAGGCTGGACGGCTACACCGAGGACGAGAAGGTCGTCATCGCCCGTGACCACCTGCTCCCGCGCCAGCTGGAGCGGGCGGGTCTGGACACCGACGAGGTCAGCCTCTCCGAGGAGGCGCTGCGCAAGCTCGCCGGGGAGTACACCCGCGAGGCGGGCGTGCGCACCCTGGAGCGGACGATCGCGCGCATCCTGCGCAAGGTCACCGCGCGGCACGAACTCGGCCAGCAGAAGCTGCCGTTCACCGTGGCCGTGGACGACCTGCGGGGTCTGATCGGCCGGCCGCACCACGTGCCGGAGTCCGCCCAGGACCCGGACGAGCGGCGGACCGCGGTGCCCGGCGTGGCCACCGGCCTGGCGGTCACCGGAGCGGGCGGCGACGTGCTCTACATCGAGGCGTCCCTGGCCGACCCGGAGACCGGCGGTGCGGGCCTGCAGCTGACGGGTCAACTCGGCGACGTGATGAAGGAGTCCGCGCAGATCGCGCTGTCCTTCCTCCGCTCGCACGGCGCCGAATTGGAGCTGCCCGTCGGTGACCTGAAGGACCGCGGCGTGCACATCCACGTGCCGGCCGGCGCGGTGCCGAAGGACGGCCCGAGCGCGGGCGTCACCATGACGACGGCGCTGGCGTCGCTGCTGTCCGGACGGCGGGTTCGCACGGACGTGGCGATGACCGGGGAGGTGTCCCTGACCGGGCGGGTGCTGCCCATCGGCGGGGTCAAGCAGAAGCTGCTGGCCGCGCACCGGGCGGGGGTCACCACGGTGGTGATCCCCAAGCGGAACGAGGCGGATCTGGACGACGTGCCGTCCGAGATCCTCGATGCACTCGAGGTTCACCCCGTCAGTGACGTGCGGCACGTGCTCGCGCTGGCGCTCGAGCCCGCCCGCTCCGAGAACCCGGCGGTCCCCCTGGCCGCCTGACCCGCCCTCTCCCGAGGGCCCGTCCCTCTGAACGCCATCTCAACGCCACCCCCTCGGGCACCCCGGACCATTCGGCCTCCGGGGTGCCCCCGGGGGGTGCTGCGGGAAGTCCCCGCGCCGGGTGGGCGGACCCGGGCGCGGGGGAAGGCGGCGGAAGACCTCAGCCGAGGGCGAGAGCCTTGAGGCGGGTCGTGTCACCGTTGAAGTAGTCCTGGTCACCGGGGAAGACCCCGGAATCCGCGTGCTGCCAGAACGTGTAGTACCCGTACCCCGCCGGAAGCGTCCCCGCGCTGCTCGCGTACTTGGCGATCCAGAACGGGCTGGTCGCGGCGAACCCGCCGTTGTTGCCCGTGCAGGTCGACCACCAGTCGTACGTCGAGTAGATCACCGGGTACACGCCTTCACGGGCGTTGTACTCGTTGGCGAACGCGTGGATCCAGCTCACCATGCTCGCCTGGCTCAGGCCGTAGCAGGTCGCGCCGTACGGGTTGTACTCGATGTCCAGCGCGCCCGGAAGCGTCTTGCCGTCGGCCGACCAGCCGCCGCCGTGCGCGATGAAGTAGTCCGCCTGCGTGGCGCCGCCGGACGTGTCGGGCGTCGCGAAGTGGTACGAGCCGCGGATCATGCCGACGTTGTACGAACCGTTGTACTGCTGCGCGAAGTACGGGTTCGTGTACGTCGTGCTCTCGGTGGCCTTGACGTAGGCGAACCGGGCGCCGTTGGCCCAGGCCGTCGACCAGGCGACGTTGCCCTGGTAGCCGGAGACGTCCATGCCGGGCGTCTGCGTCACCATCGGGGTGACGACGCCGGGAGCCGAGCCGGCGCCTTCGTGGGCGCGGACGGTGGAGCCCATCCAGTCCAGTTCGGGGTGGGAGACGTGGCCCTTGCCCGCCGCGTGCGCGGTGCCGGGCGCGCCCATCACCAGGGCGAGCAGGGCGACGAAGAGACCGGCCAGCACGGTGAGCCTGGTCCGGGCCGAGCCTGTGCGGTGTACGACGGAGAGACCTCCGTGGGACATGCTGCCTCCAGGGTGGGGTGGCACTGGGGGTGACTCGGCATGACCTTTGAATTGGTCATGACAGGCAGACGGTAAGGGTGCGCCTCCGGGCCTGGAAAGAGCCCCTGAAACCGCCTTTGGTCTACGCCTGCGAAATACTTGACGTGCTGCGGGAACCGCCCTGTATGAAAGAAACTTTCCTTGTGTTGAAAGCGGGAACACTGTGAGCGAAGCGACCGGCACGGCACGGGACTGCACGACGGACGCACTGGAACGGGAGATCACCGTTCTGCTGCGCCGCGCCCGCGCCGCCTCCGGGGAGCTGGCCCGTGCGGTGCATCCGGACCTGGAGTCGTCCGCCTACGGGCTGCTCGTGCGGCTGGTCGAGGCGGAGCCGGAGCGGGCCACCGACCTCGCGGCGTACTTCGGGGTGGGCAAGGCGACGATGAGCCGCCAGCTGCGGGCGCTGGAGGACCTGGGCCTGGTGGCCCGGGAGCCCGACCCGGCGGACGGCCGCGCGTTCCTGGTGCGGCTCACCGACGAGGGCCGGGAGCGGTTCTCGCGGGTGCGCAGCGCCCGCCGGGAGCGCTACCTGAACCAGATGGCCGCCTGGGACCGTGCGGAGATCGCCGAGCTCGCCCGCCTGCTGCACAAGCTCAACGAACTGCAGCTCGGCGACAGCACCTCCTAGCGGGGCCGCAGTCGCCCCCGGGACCCGCCGCCCGCGCTACAGCTCGACCAGCACCGCCGTCGCGTCGTCGTACGGCTTGCCCCGGGGGAAGGCCTCGCCCGCCGGGTCGGCGTCCTCCAGGGCCCGCACCCGGGTGAGCAGCGCCTCGGGACCGGCCTTGCGCAACAGGGCGAACGTCGCCGCCCAGTCGTCAACGCCGAACCTCTCCACCGCCCGCGCCGCGCCGTCGGTCAGCGCCGCCAGGGCCCGCACCGAGGACCGCGGTGTCCGCCCGGTGACCGCGCGGGCCGTCACGGCCGGGTCGGCGGCCGCCGTGAAGAAGCCGCCCTCCAGGTTCCGCAGCGGCGCCACCCGCACGCCCGCGGCCCGCAGCCGGTCGATCCGGTCGTCCAGGACCGGGCGCAGCGTGCCGTCGGCCGACTCGACCAGCAGCACGGAGTCCGAGAGGACCAGGTGCTCGACCGACTCGGCGTCCCAGCGCACCGCGACCACCGTGGCCTGGGGGGTGAGCGGGTGAGAAAGATCACAGGTGCCCCGATGGGCGTCCGCCGTGCGGGAGATCGCGGCCGACAGACAGGCGGCCAGGCTCATCTCCCGCCGGGAAACCGACAGTTCGAGCAGCGCGCCGCCGAGCCGGGCGGTGAACCAGGGCACCGAGTGGACGCAGCCGCCGTTGTCCGGCGGCGGGGTCACGCCGTCCAGCAGGACCAGGGCGCCGCCCGAGCCCGAGGCCGGCAGGGCCACCGACACGAAGTCCTCGTTGGGTACGTGGCCGGTGCCCGGCAGGCTCGCCGTCTCGATGCGCATGGGGCAAGTGTGCAGGACCGCCGCGGATCCCCGGCGGGCCGCCCGGCGCAGGCGCGGGCAGGCATCCTGCCAAAGGCCGGCGCTGTCCGCCGATGTTCGCCGCTGTCCGCCGGGGAGGCCGCGCAGCCCGCGGAACCAAGCATTCCGCAGGGGCTTGTCGGTCAACTCGCCCGTGCGATTCACTCGTTCGAGTGTCCGGGGGAGGGACGCCTGGCCCGGCTCCCGTCAAGACTGCAAGGGTCGGAGGGACTTCTGCATATTCCCGGGGGACAACCGGCCACCCCGGGTCCGGGCGATACGTGATTGCGAGCACCTCCATTGCGAGAACGACGTCACCCGCGCCGTGAGCGGCGGGTCAAGCAACGCATGCTCGCCGCGCTGCTGCTGTGTGCGGCCACCGTGCTCGCCGCCGCGACCCCTGGGGTCGCCCTGGCCGTCGGTGACCTGTCCGACGCGCGTCAGCGCGCCGATGCGGCCGGGCTCGCCACCCGCGCCACCGTCCTCGCCCAGACGCTCGCCGACGAGCGGGACACCCTCGCGGTGTTCGCCGCCGCCGGCCGGCCCACCACGCACGGCCCCGGTCTGTCCGACGACGACCGGAACCGTGCCGACCGTCAGGTCCGCGCCGTCGCCCCGGACGCCCCGGCCGCGCTGCGGACCGCCCTGGCCGGGCTGCCCGCGGTGCGCGGTGCCGCGCTGACCGGGCGCGGCGGCCCGCAGTCCGTCGTCACCGCCTACCAGCCGATCGTCGACGCCCTGGGCCAGGTCACCGGGCCGGTCACCGCGCCCCTGGGCCGGGCCGTGGACGCCGCCTCCGCCGAACGCGCGCTGCTCGTGTCCGCGCTGACCGGGAGCGGCCCCCAGCGGTCGCTGACCATCGCCGCGCAGGCCGCCCGGATCCAGGAGCGGGCCGCCGTCGCCGAGTTCCGCGCCGTCGCGACGGCCGCCGAACGCGCCGGCTACGACCGGACCGTCACCGGCCCCGACGCCGACCGGGCCGAGCACGACCTGACCGTCCTGCTCGCCGGCGCGGAACTCACCCCGCAGGGACGCGCCCTGGGCGCCGCCGCCGTCGACTCGGCGCTCTCCGCCCGGCTGAGCCTCATGCGCCAAGCCGAGGCGACCGCCGCGAGCGACGAGGCGCGCGCCGCCGCCGCCCACCGCGGTCACCAGGTCGCCGTGCTCGAACTGCGCATCGCCCTGGCCCTGTTGTGCCTGCTGCTGGTCGTCGGGGTGCTGACCAACCTCTTCCGCAGCGTCACCCGCCCGCTGTCCGCGCTGGACCGCTGGGCGCGCTCGGACGCCGGCGGCGGCCAGGGCGCGGAGGCGGTCGGCAACGACGAGTTCGCGGCGATCGCCCGCCGCGTCAACGTCCTCACCCAGGAGGCGCAGGCCCTGCGCACCCGCTCCCAGGAACTCGCCGCCGCCGGAAAGGCGGCCGCCGAGACCGGCACCGCCCTCGCCGCGGAACGCGCGGGCCTGCTGCGCACCCAGGAGGACCTGCTGCGCAGCCGGGAGGAACTGGCCGGCCAGCTCCGGGCGGCCACCGCGCACAGCGCCGCCCAGGTCACCTTCGTCAACCTGTCGTTGCGCACCCTCGGCCTGGTCGAGCGCCAACTGACGGTCATCGAGGGACTGGAGGAGCAGGAGCAGGACCCGGACCGCCTGGACGGCCTGTTCAAACTCGACCATCTCGCCACCCGGATGCGCCGCAACAGCGAGAACCTGCTGGTGCTCACCGGCACCGAGCACGCGCACGGCGCGACGGCCCGCCCGGTCGCGCTGGTCGACGTCGCCCGCGCCGCGGTCTCCGAGATCGAACGGTACGAGCGGGTGCGCGTCGAGAGCGTTCCGGACGCCCTGGTGGCCGGCCGCGCCGCCGACGACATCGGCCACCTGATCGCCGAACTCCTCGACAACGCCACGTCGTTCTCCGACCCCGACGCCGAAGTCCAGATCTCCGGCTGGCTGATGGAGACCGGCGAGGTCATGCTGTCGGTGTCCGACAGCGGCATCGGCATCCCGTCCGCGCGGCTGGACCAGGTCAACGAACTGCTGGCCGACGCCGTCCCGCCGCCGCCCGGACCGACCTCGGGCATGGGCCTGTACGTGGTGGCCCGCCTGGCCCACCGGCACGGTGTGCGCGTGCAGTTGAGGCCGCACGCGATGGCCGGGACGGTCGCCGTCGTGGTCCTGCCGCAGCTTCTGCTGCCCTCCCTGGACCCGCAGGCGCCCCCCGTGACGCCCGGCCTCCCCCTGGCCCCGGAGGGCGGCACGGACGGCCTGACGACGCCGCTCCCGCCCGCACCGGCCGCCGACGTGCCCGCGGGCCCGGCCGCTCCCGCCGGGCCACTGGTCCCCGGCCCGCGGGCCGCGGAGCCGGGCCGTGAGCACGAGCGCGCCCCGCACGAGCCGTACGCCGGCCGCTCCGACCCCCCGGCGCCGTCTCCGGAGCCCGCCGCGCCCGGCCCGGTGCCGCCCGCGCCCGCGACGGCCGAACCCGCGTCCGGCGCGTCCGGATCCGTCGCGCCCGGCCCGGTGCCGTTCGTCTCCCTCTCGGCCGAACTCACCACAGCCGCACCGGAGTCGACGGCGCCCGCAGCCACCGCGCCGGCCGATGACCCCGCGGCCGGACTTCCGCCGCTGCCCACGCGGCGTCGGCCGGGCGCCGCGGTTCCGGCGACTCCCGCCGCCGCGAACTCCGGGCCGACGGACGTCCCCACCGTCCCGGAGCCCGTCCCCGCCACAGCCCCGGCCGCCCCCGGACCGGACGCGGCCCCCGCGGCCCTCACGCCCCGCACCACTGCACCTACCACTGCCCCCACAACGGCCCCCGCCACCGCTTCCAGCTCCGGTCCCGCCCGGTCCGTGACCGCCAAGGGGCTTCCCCAGCGGGTCCCGCGCGGCACCGCCATGGCCGACGAGGCCGGCGTCCGCGCGGCCGCCGCGCCACGGGGTCCGGTGGACGCCGACCGCCTGCGCCGTCGCCTCGGCGGCCTGCAGCAAGGACTGCAGGCCGGCCGCCGGGAGGCCGAGCGTGAGGGCGGCAATGTCACAGAGCCGGGCGCCGGCCCGTCGCATGGCCACAGGGCCCCGGAGCAGGACCTGGCGAACCCCGCAGCAACCGAGGAGGCGACCCGTTGAACGCGGTCCGCACGCACAGCAGCACCGGGCTCGGCACCTCTCCGAGCGAGGTCAAGGAGCCCGAGCAGGTCCCCGCTTCCGAGCAGGTCCCGGCTTCCGAGCAGGTCCCGGACGCCGGGCAGGCTCCCGGGGCCGGTCAGATTCCGGGTCCTGGCCATCTCCCGGCCTCCGAGCAGATCGCGGGCTCCGAACAGGTCCCTGGTTCCGAGGAGGTCCCGGCCCCGGAGGAGATCCCGGCCCCGGAGCCGACGGCGAGTCACGGGCAGGTCGCGGCTGCCGAGCAGGCCCCCGTCGACCCGCCGGTTCCGTCCGCCGCCGGCGCCCTCAGCAGCGAGGCCCGCAACCTGCAGTGGCTGCTGCGGAACTTCATCGACGAGGTGCCGGGCGTCCGTTCGGTCGCCGTCGTCTCCTCCGACGGTCTGCCGCTGCTGAGTTCGGAGCCGGGACAGGCGGCCGCCGCCCCCGGCGAGGGTGAGCTGCCGGCGCGGCCGTCCGGATCCCGGATGGACCTCGCCGCGGTGGTCTCCGGTCTCTCCTCGCTGACCGATGGCGCGGCCCGGCTGATGGACGCCGGCCGGGTGCGGCAGACGACCGTCGCGATGGACGACGGCATGCTCGTGGTGATGGCGGTCAGCGACGGCTCGCTGCTGGGTGTCCACGCGGCCGCCGACTCCGACATCGCCGTCGTGGCGTACCACATGGCGCTGTTCGTGGGCCGGGCCGGCCACGCCCTGACCCCGGCGCTGCGCGGCGAGTTGAGCCGGGCCATGGAGCGTGGCCGTTGATGACCGGCCTTCCGCACCGCCAGGCCGACCGCAGAACCTCGCGGGTGCGCCCCTACGCGCTGACCGGCGGCCGGACCAGGTCCGGGCACCTGCTGCTCGTCGAGACGTTCGTGGCTACCATCGACGCTCCGGGCGAACAGCCGGTCCTGACCAGGGGCGGCTGGGCCGAGCGGGTCATGCCGGAGCTGAGCGCGATCGTCGAACTGTGCCGAAGAATGCGGTCGGTTGCGGAGATCTCCGCCCTGCTGCGGATTCCGCTCGGGGTCGTCCGGGTCTTGATCAGCGACTTGGCGGACCAGGGAAGAATCCGCGTGTACGGCACCGGGCACGAGTCCGGCAGCCCCGACCGCGCACTGCTCGAAAGGGTGCTCAGTGGACTTCGCAGGCTTTGACCGGCAGGAGGGCCTGCAGGAGTGGCAGACCGAGCGCGACTCCGCGCCGGTCTCCACCAAGATCGTCGTCGCGGGTGGTTTCGGCGTGGGCAAGACCACGTTCGTCGGTGCCGTGTCGGAGATCACGCCGCTGACCACCGAGGCGGTCATGACGCAGGCCAGCGAGGCGCTGGACGACCTGGGCTCCACCCCCGACAAGACGACGACCACCGTCGCCATGGACTTCGGCCGGATCACGCTCGAACGCGACCTGGTGCTCTATGTGTTCGGCACACCGGGCCAGCAGCGGTTCTGGTTCATGTGGGACGACCTGGTGCGCGGCGCGATCGGGGCGGTCGTCCTCGCGGACACGCGCCGGCTGGCCGACTGCTTCCCCGCGCTGGACTACTTCGAGGGCACGGGTCTGCCCTACACCGTCGCGGTGAACCAGTTCGAGGGGACCGCGGAGTACACCGCCGACGACGTCCGTCAGGCGCTGGCGGTGCCGACGCACATCCCGGTGATGATCATCGACGCCCGCCGGCGGCACTCCGTGGTCGACGCCCTGCTGGCGCTGGTCACTCATGCGATGAACGAGCAGCCCCTGTAGGCGCGTACGAGGCCTGTCGCGCCCCTTCGGGGTTTGCCCGGACGGCTCAGTGCTTGCTCGGCGGGGGCGGGGTCAGGCCGATCGGGGTGGGGGCCTCGGCCCGGGCGGGGACGGTGCGGGGGGTGTAGTGCTGGACGGGCATCTGGCCCAGGTCGGGGCGGACGGCACCGAGGATCGGGTTCGCGGCGATCGGTGAGACCTTGACCACCGAACCGGGCCGCGGCGCCTGGATCACCATCCCGTCGCCGATGTACAGGGCCACATGGGTGGCGCCCGAGAAGTAGATCACCAGGTCGCCTGGGCGCAGCAGGTCGAGCGGCACGTGCGGAAGCAGCGCCCACTGCTGCTGACTGGTACGCGGGATGGTCCTGCCGGCGTGGTCCCACGCCTGGGAGGTCAGCCCCGAGCAGTCGAAGCTGGCCGGGCCCTGCGCACCCCACTGGTAGGGCTTGCCGAGCTGCTGGAAGGCGAAGCCGATGGCCCGGTCGCCGGCCTTCGAGGGCGCCCGCAGGCCGGGGTGGTCGCCCAGCGCCTTGGAGTCGAGGAAGTCCTGCTGCGCCTGGTTGTCGCCGCGCTGCTCCAGCGTCTGCAGCTCGCTGAGCTGGGCGCCGGTCAGGCCCGCGAGCGTCGCCTCGACCTGGTGCAGGTCCGACTCCACCTGGGTCTTCTTCTTGGCCTGCGCGTCCTGTGCCCGCTGGGCCAGGTCCAGGGCGTGCTGGGCCTGTGTGTTGAGGTCGGTGAGCCGGGCCTCGCCGTCGGTCAGGTCGCCGAGCACGGCGCGCTGGCGGCCCGCCGCGCGGTCGATGACGTGCTTGCGCCCGAAGAAGTCCTGCGGGGTCTCCCCGGTGAGCATCGACAGGTACGGGGAGACCCCGCCGTCCTGGTACATCTGCCGGGCCATCAGGCCGATCTCGGCCCGGCTCGCGGCCACTTCGACCTTCTGGTCGGCGAGCTGCCGGTCGATGGTCTCGGCCTTCTTCCGCTGCTGGTCGGCGAGCTGCTTGGCCTGGTTGTACGACTCGGTGGCCGACTCGGTCCGCAGATAGAGCGACTGGAGCTGGGAGAGCATCTGGGGCAGGGAGACGGTGGAGGTGGCGGACGGCGCCTCCGGGTCGTACGGCTGCGCGGCGGCCGGGCAGGCGGCGGGCAGCGCGAGCGCCGCGGCGGCGAGCAGCGTGCCGCCGAGGGCGACCGCGCGCAGACGGGCCCGGCGGCTCCCCGTGCGGGCCCATCCCGTCGTCGCCTCGGTGCACCCGGTGGTCGGTCGGGTCACTGACATCCCCTCATCTCCGTACCGGCGAGTAACGGACGTGCGGTCAGGATGATGTCATGGTTGGTCATTTTTGTGACAGAGGCGCTGGGCGATTCTGCCCAACATGGTCACCTCGGGGGATGACGTCACCCCGCCGGGCGGGCGAAGCGGCGGCGCGGCGTGCGGGCGTCGCCACCACCGTCGCCACCGCGTCGCCGGCGACCGATGAGTTTTGGGCGGCTGCCGGGTCATAGGGAGAACCATGTCCTGACACCGCCTCGGAGGCTCCCGATGAACACCTCTCCCGACACGTCCGCCATGCCCGGTGCCGCCGCTGGTCCGGCCGCCTCCGGCGAGGGGCTGCTGGCCGGCCGGACCGCGGTGGTCTACGGCGGTGGCGGCAGCATCGGCGCGGCGGTCGGCCTGGAGTTCGCCCGTCAGGGTGCCCGGGTGTTCCTCGCGGGCCGGACCGAGGGCCCGCTGGAGGAGGCGGCCGCGGCGATCACGGCGGCCGGCGGCCGGGCGGAGGCCACGGTCCTGGACGCCCTCGACGAGCAGGCCGTCGAGGACCATCTCGCCCGGGTCGTCGCCGAGACCGGCCGGGTGGACGTCTCGTTCAACCTCACCACCCGCGGGGACGTCCAGGGCGTGCCGCTGCTGGCGATGACCCCGGACGACCTGCTGCGGGCGGTCGACCACGGCCTGCGCAGCAACTTCCTGACCGCGCGGGCCGCCGCCCGCCGGATGAGCGAGCAGGGCTCCGGCGTGATCCTGCACCTCAACTCCGGTTCCGCGCAGGGCGCGATGCCCGGCATGGGCAGCACCGGGCCGGCCGACGCCGCCGTGGAGACCTTCATGCGCTACCTGGCCGCGGAGACGGGTGCCGCGGGCGTCCGGGTGTGCGGGATGTGGACGGCGGGCGTCGCCGAGACGCTGACCAAGGAGAAGCTCGCGACGGTGGCGGGCGCCGCGGCGCCCGACCCGGAGGCCGTGCTGGCCGGCATCGCGTCGATGTCCGCGATGCACCGCACGCCGAGGCTGGCGGACGTCACCGGCACCGCGGTGTTCCTGGCGTCGGACCTCGCGAGCGGGCTGACCGGCACGGTCGTCAACGTGACCGCGGGCCTGGTCCTGCGCTGAGGTCCTCCGGCACGGCCGTCCGGTCGGCCTCGGCCGCGTCGCGTTCGTCCTCGACGAGCCCTTCGAGTCCTTCGGCGCTGCCGTCGGACGCGCCGTGCCGTCCCCGTGCGCGGATCACCAGCCGGCCCGCCGCGCTCCGTACCGCGTCGGCCACGACGTTCGACGCGACGTTGACGCCGATGGACACGAGGACGGTGACCACGATGGACAGGCCGAACCCGTGTCCCTCCTCGCGTTCGAGCAGACGGACGGTCACGCCCGCGTACGGCCCGGAGCCGAGCCAGGTGTCGCCGTCGGCGAACAGTAGGTGGGCATCGGTGCCTTCCAGTTCCAGTTCGAGCCGCACGGTGGTGGCCGACTGATCCATTACTCAGCCCTTCGGTCGTGTGTGGGGCGCGCGAGCGTTCCGAACTCGGCGCAGATGTCCTTGCTGTACTCCCGGATCCGTTCCGGCCCCGCCTCCCGCAGGAAGTGCTTCGCCACCATCGCGGCGTTGCCGACCGCCGCGTCGAAGTACGCCGCGTTCGGGTCGCCGACGGTGGGGTGCAGGAAGGCGAGGGGCCTGCACTGGATGTCCTCCTGGATCCAGTCGACCGGATGGGAGTTGATGACCTGTCCCACCGATCGCTCGATCGCCAGAAGCCGGAAGTACCACCGGAGGGCGGGACGAACCCCGTCGGGCGTGAACCCTGTCCGGTCGAACGCCAGCAGCACACGGTAGGCGAACGCGTCCGCCTCGGCTTCGAGCCGGGGTGATCCCAGGGGGTGGTCGCCGTGCAGCAGGACGTGGGCGTACTCGTGGGCGAGCACGAACGTCGTCTGCATCGCCGTCCACAGGGACGCCAGGCGGAACGACTCCGCGTCCCAGGCGCGGGGACACGGGAGGCGGGAGAGGTCGATGTCGCGGTAGACCGACACGAGGAACGCCAGCAGCGGGAGCGTGAATCCTTCGGAGTTCCTGAGCATCGCCCGGATCGTGGCGAGCTTTCCCGTGTCCTTCGGATCCGCGGCACGCATCGCGTGGTTCCAGGACGTCCAGAACCAGACGTTCAGCGACCGGAGATGGGCGCGCGTCACCGCCGAGACGAGGATCTCCCTGCTCCGCGGCCGGGACCGGGCGTAGATGCGCTGGTCCCATGTCACCGTGATGCGAACGTCGTCCACGGCGGGATGGTCCGGTCTGAGGATGTCCTTGATGCCGGCGTCCGTGGCCTCCAGCCAGTCCGGGACCGGTAGCGCGCCGTCGTCGCGCACATAGTGTGCGGCAAGGTCGAGACACCTCCGGCTGCCGTCCATGAACGCCGCCACGTCCTCGTCGTCGGCCGCGACGGTGAGAACGAAGTTGCCGCGCAGGAGGTAGTGCAGCAGGTGGATCCGCCGGCGCTCGGCCGCCGTGAACGCCGTGGCCGCGTACGGCGGAACGTCCGGCGAAGCCCAGGGGCCCAGGAGTTCGAGATGGCTGTCCCCGTCGATGAGGACCCCCGCGGAAGGAGGGGGGTCCGGTGACGCGTCCGGGTCGGCCATAGGGGACATGGTGCCCGGCGCCACCGCGGAGGCGCAGCGGGATGCCGAACCCGGGGCCGATCCGCGCGACGACCGCCCCGGGCCGCTCCCGGTGGTGACGGCCCCGGCAGGCGTACGGCCTGGCCACCGCCCTCGGGGACCAGGCCGTACGCGTTCACGGGGACAAGCTGACCGGCAAGCAGCTCAGCCGAAGTAGCTGTGGAAGTTGGTGCTGAACTCCCAGTTGCTGTACTTGTCCCAGTTGACGGACCACGTCATCAGGCCGCGCAGGGCGGGCCAGGTGCCGTGCGTGGTGTAGCCGCCGCAGTTCGTCTTCTTGGTCAGGCAGTCGAGGGCCTGGTCGACCTGTGCGGGGGCGGTGTAGCCGTTGCCGGCGTTGACGGAGGCGGGCAGGCCGATGCCGACCTGCGAGGGCGCCAGGGCCGGGAACATGTTGGCGGTGTTGCCGGCCACCGGGAAGCCGGTGAGCAGCATGTCCGTCATGGCGATGTGGAAGTCCGCGCCGCCCATCGTGTGGTACTGGTTGTCGAGGCCCATGATCGGCCCGGAGTTGTAGTCCTGGACGTGCAGCAGCGTCAGGTCGTTGCGCAGGGCGTAGATCACCGGCAGGTACGCGCCGCACCGCGGGTCCTGCCCGCCGAACGGCCCCGAGCCGTAGAACTGGTAGCCCATCTGCACGAAGAACGTCTCCGGCGCCATCGTCAGCACGAACCCGCTGCCGTACTTCGCCTTGAGCGACTTCAGCGCGGAGATCAGGTTGACGATCACCGGTGTCGTCGGGTTCTTGAAGTCGGTGTCCCCGGTGTTCAGCGACAGCGAGTGGCCCTCGAAGTCGATGTCGATGCCGTCCAGGCCCCACGTGTCGATGATGCCGCTCACCGAGGAGACGAACGCGTCGCGCGCCGCCGTGGTCGTCAGCTGCACCTCGCCGTTGGCGCCGCCGATGGACAGCAGCACCTTCTTGCCGGCCGCCTGCTTCGCCTTGATCGCGGCCTTGAAGTCGGCGTCGGACTCCACCGACGGGCACTCGCTGACCGAGCACCGGTTGAAGTGGATGCTGCCCGAGGTGGGCGAGTCCGTCTCGCCGAAGGCCAGGTCGATGATGTCCCAACTGCTGGGCACATCGGCCAGTTTGGTGTACCCGGAGCCGTTGGCGAACGTCTCGTGCAGGTAGCCGACGAGCGCGTGCGTGGGCAGTCCGCCACCGGGGGGCGGGGAGGTCGGCGGCGTCGTCGGGGGAGTGGTGGGGGGAGTCGTCGGCGGTGTGGTGGGCGGGGTCGTCGGCGGCGTCGTGGTGCCGCTGCCCGGGCCCTGGAGCGAGATGTCGTCGGCGTAGTACGCCGGCTGCCCGTACCAGCCGTGCACGAACACCGAGGCGGTGGTCTGGCTCGCGCCGGTGGTGAACGACACGCTCAGCGGCGCGTAGGCGCCACCGGTGCCGGGCGTCCAGGTGCTGGTGCCGCCGTCCACCCCGATGTAGACGTAACTGCCGTTCACCTGGGCGGACAGCGTGTACGTGGTGTTGGGCGCGACCGTGACGGTCTGCTTGCACTGGCCGGTGGCGCTGGAGGAGGGGGCGCCCTGGAGCGCGTAGGTGCCGGTGTGCGCGTGGCCGGTGACCGCGGCGGACCCGGCGTCGCAGGTCCAGCCGGAGAGGCCGCCGGACTCGAACCCGCCGTTCGTCAGGAACTCACCGGCGCTGGCGGTCGGTGCGAGCGCGACGAGGCCGCCGACCGCGACCGCGCCCGCGAGGGCCGCGGTCGCCGCGACGACCGATCGTCTGCGCAGGGCAGAGGTGAGCATGGGGGGATGCTCCTTCGGGGAGAGGGCGCATGAGCATGTCACCGCGCAGCAAACAGGTCCAGACCAATCGTGTCAATGGTCCGGACCAACACCGCGTTCCCCGCGGGTGAATTCCCGGTCTCCCCGGTACGCGGCCTCAGCCGCGCCTGCTCCAGGGCCACTTGGGCCCCGGCGGCGGCTTGCCCTCCGGGTCGAAGACGAAGACCCAGCGGGTGCGGTGGGTGCCGCGCTTCCCCGGCTCACGGTGGTAGACCAGGGTGGTCTCGCCGACCGGCACCTTGTACACCCGCGGCGGCTGCCCCGTCATCCCCACCAGCACCTCCAGGACGCGCCCGTCCAGCGGGCCGCCCAGGAACTCGGTCTCCTCGTGTCGCACGGGCCCACTGTCGCACGCGCCGGGCGGATACGCTGCGCGCATGGGCAGCGAGGCGCCGGCGTACCGGAGGATGAGCGTCGAGGCACGCCGCAGGCAGCTCCTGGCCGCGGCCGTGGACCTCTTCGGCCACCGGCGCCCCGAGGACGTGTCGGTCGACGACGTGGCCGCCGCCGCGGGCGTCTCCCGGCCGCTGGTCTACCGCTACTTCCCGGGCGGCAAGCAGCAGTTGTACGAGGCCGCCGTGCTCGGCGCCGCCGAGGAGCTGATCGGGCGGTTCGCGGTGCCCAGCGAGGGGCCGCCCACCCAGCGCCTGGCATCGGCCCTGGACCGCTATCTGGCGTACGTGGACGAGCACGACGCGGCGTACGGCGCCCTGCTGCGCGGCGGCAGCGTCGCCGAGACCAGCCGCACGGACGCGATCGTCGACGACGTGCGGCGCCGGGCCGCGGAGCAGGTGCTGCACCACCTCGGGGTGGCCTCGGCCGGGCCGCGGCTGGCGATGATGGTCCGCTCGTGGATCGCCTCGGTGGAGGCGGTCTCGCTGATCTGGCTGGACGAGGGCAAGCAGCCGCCGGTGAGCGAGCTGCGGGACTGGCTGGTCGACCAGTTCACCGGGCTGCTGCTGGTGACCGCGTCCACCGACCCCGAGGCGGCCGAGGCCGCCGCCCGCGCCCTGGAACTGGAGACCCCGGACAGCCCGGCCGGATCGCTCGCCCGCCGCCTGGTGCCGCTCGCCCCGATGGTGGCCCCGCTCTTCGAGTGACGGGGGCGGCGGCCGTCGGCCCGGCCCCCGCCCCTGCCCCTGTCGCTGCCCCGCACCCGTCAGCCCAGCAGTCCCGACGCCTGCCAGAGCCGCCTGCTCGGGCCGCGGAACATCCCGATCTCCTCGAAGAAGTCCATCAGCCGCTTCGCCGACTGCCGCATGACGTCCTTGCGGTGCGCGCTGTCGCGCGCCTCCGCCGCCGCCCGCTCAGGGTCGAGCCCGACGGCCGCGTAGACCTGCGGGCTGATCAGCGAGCGGGCGATGACCCGTGCCGCCTGGCCGCCGGAGGTGCGGGTGAACGCCACCTCCCAGCGGGGTGCCGTCGCCATCTGGCGGCGCAGCTCCTCCCGGGCGTAACGGATGTGCCGGGCCTCCTCGACCACGTGGATGCGCGTCACCCCGCGGACGAACGGCTGGATCCGCTCGTCCGGGAAGGTCAGCCGCTGCATCCAGTCGAGGATCTCCTCGGCCAGCAGCGTCCCGGTGAACGAGCCCGGCGTGGTGGACACGGTCTTGATCACGCGGCCGAGGGTGTGGTCGAGCCGGCTGGGCCGGTAGGTGGGCGTGCCCATCTTCGTCACGGCGCGGGCGAACATCTTGCTGTGCCGGCACTCGTCGGCGATCTCGGTGAGCGCGTAACGCACGTGCGCCGACGTGGGCTCGAGGTCGTAGGTGTGCCGCAGCAGGAGCTGCATGAGGATCGTCTCGAACCACACGCCGACCGCGCACAGCGACGCCGCCTCGTGCCGGCTCAGCTCGATCCGCTGCTCCTGCGACATCGTGCGCCACAGCGGTGTGTCGTAGAGCGAGACCAGCTCGGGCGGCCAGAACCAGGTGCCCTCCTCGAAGGGCGCCTCCCAGTCCAGCTCGGTGTCGGGGTCGAAGGAGTGCTTGGCGGAGGCGGCGAGCAGCCGCTCCGCGGTCCTCTCGCGGTCGATCAGGGTGGCGTCCATGCGCGAACGAGCCTCCGGTGCATGAGGGTTACCAGCGGTACCCGTCTTATGAGACTCTGTGTCAACAAGGCCGTCAAGCCCTCGCGCAGCAAGTGATGGGAGCCTGCACATGTCGACCGAAGGCCTCTACACGCACCGGCCCGCCGAATGGAGCTGGCAGGTGCCGGCCCAGGGCTCGGCCCGCTTCTCCTGGGAGTACGACGACGGCCGCGACCGGCTGCTGGCCCTGTACCAGAAGGGCAAGGACAAGCAGTGGGACGCCGTCCGCCGCATCGACTGGGACCTGGAGGTCGACCCCTGCGACCCGCTCGGCACACCCGACGAGGCCACCACGCTCTACGGCACGCACTACTGGGACGCGATGAGCGAGCGCGACCGCGGGCTGCTGCGGCAGCACTACGCCGCCTGGCAGTTCAGCCAGTTCCTGCACGGCGAGCAGGGCGCGATGGTGTGCGCGGCGCGGATCGTGGAGTCGGCCCCCGACCTCGACGCGAAGTTCTACTCGGCGACGCAGACGATGGACGAGGCCCGGCACGCGGAGGTGTACGGCCGGTTCCTGCGGGACAAGATCGGGATGCTCTACCCGATCAACGACAGCCTGCAGAGCCTGCTCGGCGACACCCTGCGCGACTCCCGCTGGGACATGCCCTACCTGGGCATGCAGGTGCTCATCGAGGGCCTGGCGCTGGCGGCGTTCGGCATGATCCGCGACACCACGACGAAGCCGCTGCCCCAGCAGATCCTCGCCTATGTGATGCAGGACGAGGCCCGGCACGTGGCGTTCGGGCGGATGGCGCTGCGCGACTACTACAAGGAGCTCACCGACGCGGAACTGCGCGAGCGCGAGGAGTTCGTGATCGAGGGCTGCTACCTCATGCGCGACCGGCTGCGCGGTCTGGAGGTGCTGGAGAACTTCGGCATCCCGGCGGCGGACGCGGCCGAACTGACCGAGAAGTCCGAATTCCTGCACCTGTTCCGGAAGTTGCTGTTCAGCCGGATCGTGCCCTGCGTGAAGGACATCGGACTGTGGGGGCCGCGGCTGCAGAAGGCCTACCTCGACATGGGCGTCTTCGACCTCGGCGACTCCAACCTCGACCTGCTGATGGCCCAGGACGAGGAGCTGGCCGAGCAGTTGGACGCCCGGCGCTTCGCGGCCGAGGAGACCGCGAGGGTGGCCGAGGTGACGGACGCCATAGCCCTGGGGGAGACCCTGGCCCCGGGGGAGTCCGGGCCGTGCGAACCGACGGGGTGATCCGCGCATTCCGGGACCCCGGGAAGATCACGGACAGACCGATCGTACGCTTGTCCGATGAACGAGGGACCGCGATCGCGCCGGGCCGCGCGCCGGGCGCGGCAGCGCCGCCGCCGCAGGAACACCGCACTGGGCCTGACCGCCGGGCTGCTGGCCGTCGCCGGCGCCGTCTACCTGGTGGCAGGGCGCGGCGGCGGCCCGGCCGACACCGCCGACGCGGCCCCCTCGCACGGCGCCGCGGTCCCCGCCGGGACGGCCGCCCCGGCGGGAGCACCCGCCGGCGGCGCGACGCCCACGCACCGCAGCGAGCCGCCCGGCACGATCACCCTGGCGTTCGCCGGTGACGTCCACTTCACCGAGCGCACCGCGGCCCGGCTCGACGTCGACCCCGCCCTCGGGCCGATGACGACGGTGCTGTCCGCCGCCGACTTCTCCATGGTCAACCTGGAGTCGGCGATCACCGACCGGGGCGTGCCGCAGCCGAAGAAGTACCACTTCAGGACCTCGCCGCAGGCCCTGGACGCGCTGCGGCGCTCCGGCGTCGACGCGGTGACCATGGCCAACAACCACTCGGTGGACTACGGCGCCCAGGGCCTGGCCGACAGCATCGACGCCAAGCACCACGCGCCGATACCCGTCGTCGGCATCGGCGCCGACGAGACCGAGGCGTACCGGCCGTACGTCACGACCGTCAACGGCGTGCGGCTCGCGGTGGTCGCCGCCAGCCAGGTGTACGACATCACCAACGAGAACTGGCGGGCCGGCCCCGGCAAGCCGGGCATCGCCTCGGCCCTCGACCGGCCCCGGCTGCTGAAGGCGGTCAGGGACGCCCGCGCGCAGGCCGACGTGGTCGTGGTCTACCTGCACTGGGGCACCGAGGGGCAGAGCTGCCCGGGACCCGAGCAGAAGTCCATCGCCGCCGACCTGTCCGCGGCGGGCGCCACCGCCGTCGTCGGCACCCACGCGCACGTGATGCTCGGCTCGGGGATGCTCGGCCACACCTATGTCGCCTACGGATTCGGCAACTTCCTCTGGTACGGCTCCTCGCCGTACCCGCACTCCGACGAGACCGGTGTGACCACTCTCACCATCACGCACGGCCGGGTCGCCAAGGCCGTGTTCAGCCCCGCCGTCGTCGATGGTCAGGGCGTGCCGCAGCCACGGTCCGGGACCGCGGGACAGGCCGTGACCGACCGCTGGGCGGGGCTGCGCGCGTGCACCGGTCTCACCGCCGCGCCGTAGGATCTCCTCAGCACCTCCCGGGAGTTGCCGGCGCCGCGCGTACGCATGCGTCCGGATTCTGTAACGGCCGGTCCGCTCGCCTCCGAGCGCGGAACCGTACCCGGGGGCGGGGCATCTTTCGTTGCGCGGCCCGGCGCAGGAACTCCACTGCGACGGCGGGCCCAAGGACCAGAGCAGGCGGGGACGGGGAATCACACCATGACTGAACGGCGCGGAACACCGGCACGCTTCGGGTCGGCATCGCAGTGGACGGCCGTCGCGGCGGCGGTCGTCGTGGTGGTCATCGCGGCGGTGACCTCCGCGTGGGTGGCGCCCGGCGGCCGGAGCTCGGACGGTCACGCGGCCGCCCTGAGCCTGCCCGGCGGACAGCCGGCCAAGCCGGGCGGCACGTCCACCGGGTCCACCGGGGCGGCCGGTTCGGCCCACCGCCCGGCCCACTCCGTGGCCGCCGTGCCGGACTCGATCCAGCACCAGCCCGAGATACCGGGGGCCGTCAACATCACCATCGACGACGGCCCCGACCCCGTGTGGACCCCCAAGGTCCTGGAGGTGCTCAGGAAGCACCACGTGCACGCCACCTTCTGCATGATCGGCCCGCAGGCCGCCGCCCACCCGGCGCTGGTCAAGCAGGTCGTCGCCGAGGGCCACCGGCTGTGCGACCACACCGTGCACCACGACACCACCATGGACCACAAGCCGTTCGCGTACCAGAAGACCGAGATCATGGACGCGCTGCGGATGATCGAGACCGCCTCCGGGGGCGCCCGCGTGTACTACTACCGCGCCCCCGGCGGCGCGTTCACCCCCGCCAGCCGGGCCCTGGCCGCCCAGCAGGGCATGCGCCCGCTCGGCTGGAACGTCGACACCAAGGACTTCGACCGCCCCGGCGTCCCGGCCATCGTCGACACCGTCAAGGGCGAGATCCACAACGGCCCGACGATCCTGTTCCACGACGGCGGCGGCCAGCGCGCCCAGACCGTCGCGGCCCTGGACCAGACGCTGACCTGGCTCAAGGGGCAGGGCTACGCGTTCAGTTTCCCGAAGGTGGGCTGAACTCCCCGGTCGGCTGCGGCGACGACAGCACCGCCTGCATCACCGCGCGGGCGATCGGCGCCGCGTTGCCGCCGCCGGAGATGTCCGCCCGCCGGGCCTCGGCGTCCTCCACCACCACGGCCACCGCGACCGCCGCGTGCTCGGCGCTCGCCGGCCGGGCGTAGCTGATGAACCAGGCGTACGGCGTACCGGTGTTGCCCACCCCGTGCTGGGCGGTGCCGGTCTTGCCGCCGACCACCACACCCGGGATCGCCGCGTTGCCGCCCGTGCCGTGGGTGACCACGGCCTCCATGAGCTGCTGCAGCTGACCGGCGGTCCGGGCGCTGACCGCCTGGTGGAGCAGTGAGGGGTGCTGCGAGACGACGGTGAGCCCGTTGTGGTTCGTGACCCGGTCCACCAGGTAGGGCCGCATCAGCCGGCCGCCGTTGCCGACCGCGGCCGCCACCATCGCCATCTGCAGCGGTGTCGCCGTGGTGTCGAACTGCCCGATCGACGACAGTGCCACCTGGTCCGGGCCCATGGTGGTGTCCATGGTGCTCTTGGCCACGCCGGCCGGGATCCGCAGCCCGGTGTCGTTGAAGCCGAACAGCTGGGCCTGGTCCACCACCCCGTGCGGGCCGAGGTCGGTGCCGAGTTTGGCGAACACCGTGTTGCAGGAGATCCGGAACGCGTCGTACACGCTGGCGTCCTCGCAGCCGTCGGACTCGTTCGTCAGGTCCACCAGGGTGCCCTGCAGGCGGTACGGGTCCGGGGAGTCCGTCGGCGCGTTCACGTCCCGCACCAGGCCCTGCTGCAGCGCCGCCGCCGCGGTGACCACCTTGAACGTCGAACCGGGCGGGTACGTCTGGCGGATCGCCCGGTCCAGCATGGGCTGCGCGGGATCGTCGTTGAGCCGGGACCACGCCGCGTTCACCGCCGGACCGGTGCCGGACAGCAGGCCGGGGTCGTACGAGGGCGAGGAGACCAGGGCCAGGATCCGGCCGGTGACCGGGTCGATCGCGGCGACCGCGCCGCGGCGCCCGGCCAGGCCGTCGAACGCGGCGCGCTGCGCCGCCTGGTCGATGGTGGTGTGCACGTCGCCGCCGCGCTGCCGCGCCCGGGTCAGCTCGTCCCACAGCGGGGTCGAGGCGAGGGCGGAACTGGTGCCCGACAGCAGGCCGTCCTCGGTTCCCTCCAGCAGGGTCGTACCGTAGGTCTGCGAGGCGAAGCCGGTCACCGGCGCGTACAGCGGCCCCTCGCGGTACGTCCGCTCGTACCGGAGTCTTCCGCCGGTGGCGCGGGACCCGGTGACCCGCTCGGCCCCGACCAGGATGTCGCCGCGAGGCTGGAGGTAACGCCCCAGCGCGATGCGGTGGTTGGCCGGATTGCCGTTGAACCTCCCGGCCTCCACCACCTGCACGCGGGCGGTGTTGGCCAGGACGGCGGCCAGCAGCAGGACGCAGAAGACGGCGGCGTGGCGCACGCAGCGGTTCACTCGGCGGCCCCCTTCTCAGCCCCCTCGCCGGCCCGCTGGGCGGCGCCCCCCGAGTGCTCGGCCGCCCCGTCCGCGGCGCCGGCCGGTCCCGCGGGCTCCGGCCGCCGGGCGTGGTCGCTGATCCGGATCAGCACGGCCACGATGATCCAGTTGGTGACCACCGACGAACCGCCCTGCGCCAGGAAGGGCATCGCCATCCCGGTCAGCGGGATGAGGTCCATCACCCCGCCGGCGATCACGAACACCTGCAGGGCCAGGATCGACGCGAGCCCGGTGGCCAGCAGCCGCCCGAAGGGGTCGCGCACCCCGAGTCCGGCCCGGAAACCCCGGTCGACCAGCAGCGCGTACAGCAGGAACAGCGCGCACAGCCCGGCCAGCCCCAGCTCCTCACCGGCGGTGGCCAGCACGAAGTCCGACTTCGCGGCGAACCCGATCAGATAGGAGTAGCCCTGGCCCAAGCCGGTGCCCAGCACCCCTCCGTCGGCGAACGCGAAGAGCGACTGGGCGAGCTGGCTGGGCCCGATCCCGGCGTCGATCGTCCGGAACGGGTGCAGCCAGTCCTCCACCCGGGTGTGCACGTGCGGCTCCAGGCGGCCCGCCGCGAGCGCCCCCACCGAGGCCAGCAGCAGGCCCACCGCGATCCAGCCGGTGCGGGCGGTCGCCACGTAGAGCATCACCACGAACAGGCAGAAGAAGAGCAGCGAGGTGCCCAGGTCCCGCTCGACGACCAGCACGCCCACGCTCATCAGCCAGATCGCCAGCACCGGGCCCAGCACACGGCCGGTCGGAAGCTGCAGCCGCCGCAGCACCCGGCGGCCGGTGTACGCCAGCGCCGCGCGGTTCGCCGACAGGTACCCGGCGAAGAACACCGCCAGCAGCACCTTCGCGAACTCGCCGGGCTGGATGGAGAATCCGGCGAACCGCACCCAGATCTTCGCACCGTTCACCGCCGGGAAGGCGATCGGCAGGATCAGCAGCGCCAGCGCGAGCGTGACGCTGACGTACGCGTACCGGGCGAGCAGCCGGTGGTCGCGCAGCAGCACCACCACGATGATGAACAGCGCCACCCCGGTCGCCGACCAGACGAGCTGCGCGGGCGCGGCCTTCGGGCCCAGCACCGGCTCCAGGTCCAGCCGGTAGATCAGCACCAGGCCCATCCCGTTGAGCAGCACCGCGATGGGCAGCAGCAGCGGGTCGGCGTACCTGGCGCAGACGCGCACCGCCAGATGGGCGAGCAGCGCCAGGCCGGCCAGCCCGGCGCCGTAGCCGAGCGTGCCGGGCGGCACGGCGCCGTTCGCGGCCAGGCCGACCTCGGCGTAGCCGTACATGGAGACCACCACGGCGGCCACGATCAGCGACAGTTCGACCCCGCGGCGGGCGGGCCGCGGCGGGGCCGGCGGGG
>NZ_JAINZZ010000008.1 GCF_019890725.1 Actinacidiphila acidipaludis | reverse complement strand
TCGACCATTAGGTTGTCCGTGTGCGCGTCCCCGTGCACGGGCCCCATGCCGGAGTCGAAATCGAGCTTCGCCAACCGCTCCGCCAGCTCCAACCGGCGCTTGCGCAGGAACATCCGATCGTCCTCGGGTATACCCTCAGCCACTTCGATGCGGCGGTCAGAGCGCCCGAAGGCGTCGAAGGGCGGCAGGCCGAGGCGGGGCGGAGGAGTCAGCGAGTGCAGGTCCCGGAGGACCGCCCCCAGTTCGCCGTACGTTGCCGGCCGCCCGGCATCCTCGATCAAGCGCCAGAACGTCACTGGGTGCCCATCGACCGTCAGCGGCTGGTCGATGTCGTCCACGGCCCGGACCGCGGGGAAGCGCTCATCTGCCAGCCAGCGGGACACGGCCACCTCACGCCGTGCGGAGGGCAGGTAAGCCGGTCCCCGAGCAACGCGGACCACCACCGGTGCGGCGGCAAGCCGGTACAAGGCGTTCTCCCCAAAGCGGAGTTGTTCAGCACCTTCGTCGTCCAGGCCCGCGATCCGGCAGGCGGAGGCCATCACTTGTGCCGCGGACGCCGACGTGAATCCCGCACCCGAACCGAGGTCAGAGTCAGACGCCATGGCCTTCCGCGTTCCCCAATCGTCTCGCCGCTACCGTCGCGCGAGCACTGGCCACACGCGACGCGCACCGAACACGACGATAGCGGCTACGTCCTGGGAGCGATCATGCGAGGCTGAGCGGCCGTATCACGTGCCGGGTTCCAACTGGGGGACAGGATGAACGAGTCAGGACGCGTCGAGGCGTTCAGCGACGGGGTGTTCGCCATCGCGATCACGCTACTTGTGCTGGAGATCAAGGTCCCGGAAGGTGCTGCCGATCACTTGTGGTCGGCGATCGGGGCGATGTGGCCCTCGTACGCCGCCTATGTCGTGACGTTCTTGATCATTGGCATTATGTGGGTTAACCACCACACGATCTTCCAGTACATCGCCCGGGTGGACCGGACGTTGCTGTTCCTGAACCTCATGCTGCTGATGGGTGTGGCGGCGTTGCCGTGGCCGGCGTCGGTTGTGGCGGCGTACCTGCGGGAGGGCAACGCGGCGCATGTGGCGCTGGCCGTGTACAGCTTGTTCCTGGTCTTCCACGCCTTGGTGTTCGGCGCGATGTGGTGGCACCTCACGCGCACGGGTCATCTCTTCGATGACCGGGTGGACGTCGAGGCGGCCCGCGCCACCCGAGGGCGGTTCGCGCTCGGCTCGATCGTGTACCCCATCACGGTCGGCCTCTCCTTCGTCTCGGCCCCGTTGACGCTGGCCGTCCACGGGTTGATCGCGGTCTACTACGCGTTCAACCAGGTGCCGGTGCCGACCAAGGGGGAGTCCGCACCCGCTGGGCCGTCCGAAAGGGCCCGCTGATGCTTTGCTGCCTCGGCATTGACTCCGCTTCGAGGCTTGCAGCCGAAAGGAGTGGCCGTGCTGTCTTTTCTGCTCCCCGGCCTGCGTGAGTTGAGGACGCCGCTCGCGGCCGGATACATCTGGATTGCCAACCTATGGATAACCATCGGGGGACGACTCCCTTCCAAGGACCCTGGTCACGGCCCTCTGTCCGCCGCGTGGAAATTTGGGCAGTTCCTTGGGAAGCCTGCACTCCTTGTGGTCCTCAGCTTCGCTGCCTACTTGGTCGGTAGTTTTCTGGAGATAGACCCATTGCGTATGTGGGATCATGGTGGTCGACCCGCATGGCTCACCCGAATGCGCAATTTGCTTAGGCGAGTGCCGCTTCTATCTCGACTGCGCTTCCTTCCGGTTTCGAACCAGGCGCGCGATGATATTGCGAGATTTTCGGAAGGCGCTTCGGCGTCAGCTACGGCGAACCCTGTCGGCGCCATGGAAATCTTGACAAATATTATGAGAGAGGAAAATCAGATCGCGACTCGACTCCAAGCTCGGAACATCGACCTCTATAACAAGTATGACAGGCTACTTGGTGAGAGTTCCTTCAGGATTAATATTGCTCTGCCGCTGGCTATGTTCTTCCTGGTGGTCCTCTGGGCCTCGCCCGTGAGCCTGCCGCTGAAATTTATAATGACACTCGCCAGTGTGGGTTACGCAATTCTTCTGTTCCGTCAGGGGGTGCAGAAGGCTATTCGCTCCAGGGATGTGATTACTCAGGCGCTGGCCGTTGGGATAGTCGAGTCCACGTACCTGCAACGCCGTATCGAGGCTGACAACGCTTCGCCTCAGGCTGGCGGCCCTCAGTCGTAAGTGGGCTCACCAAGCGCCGGGAGCGGGATCGTCCACACTGCACGGACGAGGCTTGACGTGGGTCAACCACCACACGATCTTCCAGTACATCGCGCGGGTGGATCGGACGCTGCTGTTCCTCAACCTGATGCTGCTGATGGGAGTGGCGGCGCTGCCGTGGCCGGCCTCGGTGGTGGCTTCCTACCTGCGCGAGGGCAACGCGGCCCATGTGGCCCTCGCCGTCTACAGCTTGTTCCTGGTCTTCCACGCGCTGGTGTTCGGGGCGATGTGGTGGCACCTCACGCGCACGGGCCATCTCTTCGACGACCGGGTCGACGTCGAGGCGGCCCGCGCCACCCGCGCCCGTTTCGCCCTCGGCTCGATCGTGTACCCCATCACGGTGGGCCTGTCCTTCGTCTCGGCCCCCCTGACGCTCGCGGTCCACGGCCTGATCGCCCTGTACTACGCCTTCAACCAGGTCCCGGTGCCGACCAAGCCCCAGGCCGCTCCCGCTGGGTCTTCCGCAAGTTAGCGCTGCGATGGGGCGGTTCCAGGATCGACCAGTCTGGGACCGGGCAGTAGTTTCTGGGGCCGCTCGAGGAGCCAAGTCAGTACGGATGAGATGGCATGATCATCAACATGGACGCGCGCGTGTGGCTGCCCGGGGAACGCACCGGTGGATCCTTGGACGAGGTCTTCCAGCGCGTCCGAGATGCGGTACCGAGCCTGGCGATCGAATGCCTGGAAGGCCCCCTCGGAACGGACGACGAGCGTCGTTTCTTCCTTCGCGTCGGCGGGAGTCTCGAAGCGGTCGAAGTGGAGAGCCGTCCCGGAGGCCGACCTCCCTTCATCATCTCGGATGAGTACCAGCAACTCGATGCGGTTGATCCTGTGTCCGCATCCGCAGCGGTCCTCGACTTCTTGAAGGCGTAAGCCCCCGTCGAGCCGCATGTGCCGTCGAGTGATCAGGCCCGCATGCGCGAACACTGCATGGGCGAGGCTTGACGTGGGTCAACCACCACACGATCTTCCAGTACATCGCGCGGGTGGACCGGACGCTGCTGTTCCTCAACCTGATGCTGCTGATGGGAGTGGCGGCGCTGCCGTGGCCGGCCTCGGTGGTGCCTGCGCGAGGGCAGGGGGCCATCGCCTCCTCGATGGCGGCATGCAGGTCCTGGTGTGCCTCAGCGGACAGGCACACCGTGACCACTTCGTGCGCCATGCCCGTCCCCCTTCCCTCGTCCGGTGGCCTCACATGCTGGCACGGGACGCCGCGGTCCGGCAGGCCATCTCTTTCCGGGACAACGCCCGCTCGTGGCGGGCTGATTGGATGATCGGGTGACGGAATCGGCGGCGCTGACCGACGCGTGCGGGTCGGCGGAACACGTGGGCGAACTGCTGGACCGGTTCGAGGAGGACCCGAGCGGAACGTGGTCCGCGCTGATGGACCACCGGTGTTCGCGGCTGGACACCGCCTTCGACGCCGGCTTCGCGGCGCTTCCACGGCTGGCGGCGATCGCGCAGGGCGCCCGCCGTCTCTTCGGGCGGGTCCCCTGCCCGGGCTGCCGGACGGACTTCGCCGTCGCCGAGTGCGTGGTGGCCCGTTGGACGCCGTGACGGGGCAGGAAGACGACGGAGCCGGCCGCCGGCTGTACCACTATGTCGGCCCGGACGATCTGCGCCGGCTTGTGCAGGCCGGCCGTGCCGGTTTCCGGGTGGACTCCGCCGCGGATTTCGAACGGTGGGCCGGGGAACGGCCGGCCGGGGAACTGGCCGAACCGTTCACCTTCGTCGTCGGTGCGGACGGTGTGCTGCGCCTGGCGGCACGGCGGAGCGAGCACGTGGTCTGCGCGGGGGGCGAACCGGTACTGAGCGCCGGCGAGATGGCGTTCACGCGGGAGGCGGGCCGGTGGGCCGTGGCGGAGGTCAGCAATCAGTCGACCGGCTACTGCCCGGACGGCACCTCCTGGCCCGCCGTCGCCGACGCTCTGCGCCGCGCCGGGGTCGAGGCGCCGGACGGGTTCACCCACGCCGTGGTGTTCCGCCGCTGCCCGGCCTGCGCTCAGCTCAACCTCGTACGCGAGGACGACTTCGTGTGCGTGTTCTGCGAGGCGGACCTTCCCGCGCGTTGGAACGTCGACGGGAGCCGTCGGGAACGCCCGTAGACGGACCCGCACGACGGGGACCGACGTCACCGATTCACCGATCAGACGGTCAACACCCCTCCTGAGGCCGCTTCTTGGGCCTCGTCGTCCGGGACGGCCGCCGGCGTGGTGGTCCGCTCCGCACGGATGTCGTGGTCGTCCGAGGTGAGGCAACGGCCGGTGGACAGGTCGAACATCCAGCCGTGCAGCGCGCAGGTGAGGACGCCGTCCTCGACCGAGCCGAAATCGGTGAGGTCGGCGCGGAGGTGCGGGCAGCGGCGTTGCACCTGCCAGTCGTCGATGACGATGTCCTCACCGTCGTCGTCGGCGGAGGCGTAGTAGTTCTCCACGTAGTCGATGCGTTCCTCGGACAGGCACTTGAAGAACGTGTAGACGAACTCGTTGTAGGGGCCCACGCGTTCGGCGCTGAAGCGCAGCGAGAGGAGCAGGCTGTTGGACCAGTCGTTCTCCCGCGCCGCGATGTTGGTGGCCACGAGGTCCGCGGGCGCGGACAGCGTGTAGCGGCAGCGCTCCCCGTCCCACAGCCGGACCTGCCGGGCGGGGAAGTCGACGACGACGGCGGTGTCGCCGACGTCGAGCCGCAGCGGTCCGCCCACGCCGTCGCAGATCCGGTGCGCGCGGGCCAGCAGGGGCTCCCACCAGTCCTTGAGGGCGGCCAGCAGTTCGTCGCGGGGGAGCGCCGGGGCGCGTCCGGCCCGTTCGGCGGCCAGTTCCGGCTTCCGGCGGCGCGCGTAGGCCCGGAGGTACTCGGCTTTGTGCTCGAACAGGTACGTCATCTCCTGGGGGTCGTACCGGTGCGTGACCTCGCACTCGCTCTTGCTCAGCTTGGCGACGCTGCCCGGCAGCCACATGTGCGCCGCGACGTCGGGACGCTGCCGGGCGAGCTCGTCCACGAACTCCCGCTGGTCGGTGAAGATGCTCTCTCCGTCCCGGCCGGTGCCGTTGAGGTGGAGCAGGTCGTCGTCGAGGAAGCACGGCGGGCCGGAGTTGGGGAAGACGTTGGCCGCCTGGAGGGCGTCGATGTAGCGCACCGCCCGCTCGAACTGTCCCTGGCGCTTGCGCTCGGCGAACTTGCGCTTCGCGGTGTCGGGGATGCGGTAGACCATCGGCCACCAGATGGCTCCGGAGAACTGGAGGAGGTGGGCGTGGACCTCGCCGAACTCACGGATGGCGGCGATGTCCAGCGGATGGGCGTCGTTCTGGTTGAGCAGGACCGTCTGGCCGTCGTCCACGGACAGCGCCGAGTCGCCGATGGGACCGTCCCCGGGCCCGGTCAGGGCGGTGACCATCAGGCGCAGGCCGTCCCGCTCGACGGGCACACCGCTGCGGGTGCGCAGGAACCGGGTGAAGCCCAGCCCCCGCAGCTCGCACTCCAGCTCGTCGGTGGGGAAGGCGGGCAGCAGGACGGTGACGTCCTTGCGCACGTGCCGGCGCAGGATCACCGGATCGAAGTGGTCGCGGTGCAGGTGCGACACGTACAGGTAGTCGGCGTTGCGGCCGTAGCCGTCCCAGTCGAGATCGCTGTTGTCGGGGAACGGGAACCACGATCCGAAGAACGCCGGGGAGACCCATGGGTCGCACAGGACGGACCCGGCCGGCGTCTCGATGAACAGTCCTGCGTGCCCCAACCCGGTGATACGCACAGGGCAACTCCGATACGGCTCGTCGCACAGCCGCACCCACGGAGGAAGGACGGCTTCGGTCCGTTCCGACGATCAGGTGGCCGGGGCGCGGGCGCAGCGAGAGGATCAGCCGATTGACCGGCACCCGAACGCGTCACCCCTGGTAGAGCCGACGGCCGCCCGCCGAGATCACCGTTTCGGCCGTCGCCGAATTGCAGCACCGGCGGTGCCCGCCGCCGGGAGCGGGCGGGTACGTTGAGGGGGATCCGAGCCCGCAGCCGACGTCGGAAACAGGGAGGGGCGGCACCGGCATGGACGTTCTCTTCGTCACGAGCGTGGCCGCGGTGGTCACCGACCCGCCGGAGAGCCGCAAGCTGTTCATCGACGCCCTCGGACTGCCCCTGGAGGGGGAAGGCGACGGCTACTACTCCAGCGGGAGCGTGGCCGGGACGCGGCATTTCGGGCTGTGGCCGCTCTCGCAGGCGGCCGAGGCCTGCTTCGGCACGGCCCAGTGGCCCCCCGACCGGGTGGTCCCGCAGGCGTCGATCGAGTTCGAGGTGGCCGACGCGGACGCCGTCGCGGCCGCCGGCGCCGAGCTCCAGCGCGCGGGCTTCGAGCTGCTGCATCCGGCTCGCACCGAACCATGGGGCCAGACGGTGGCCCGGCTCCTCACCGAGGACGGCCTGATCGTCGGGATCTCCTACGCCCCCTCCCTGCACGAGGGGCCGGACGACCGGACTCCCGGCTGAGCCCTGCCGCCCGGGGCAGGAGGGCGACCCGCCGCCCGCGACTGCTGCGCGGCAGAAGGCCGCCCGCTCAACCCGCCGCGCGGGCGACCGTCGTGGACTGACGCAGGGCGCGGGGGATCTCGGCGGCCTCGTCGACGGCGGCGAGCAGGGCCGTGAGGTCGGACGCCGGGGCGTCGCTGTCGAGCTCGACGGCGTAGGAGATGCCGGTCGACTGCCAGGTGGAGGTGTCGAAGCCGCCCTCCGCCCGGACGCGGACGCCCCGCAGTTCGACGCCCGCGGCCCCGGCCTCGCGGTAGAGGTCGTTGAGCACGCAGGCCGCCACCGCCAGGTGCAGTACGTGGCCGCCGGTGAACGCCGTCCGCACGCCGACGCCGCCGGGCGTCCAGCGGTGCGGCAGGCGGACGTCGTCGCCGTCCTCCGTCAGGAACGAGCCCGCGCTCGCCACCACCGTGAACCGCTCATCCATGGGTGTCCTCCCCCCCCAGCCGTGGCGCACGGCCGCGGCCGGACCCGGATCCGTCCCCGCATCATGGCGCAACCCGACGCGCCGAGCGGGGACTTCGCCGACTCCGGCGCGACGGCGGCGGGTGGGAGGCGACGGCCACGGCGGCCGCGTCACAGCTCCCGGTACATCACGTGCAGGCCGACGGGACCCAGCTCGGGGTGGCGGAAGCCCCCGGGGACCGTGCCCAGCACCCGGAAGCCGAGGGAGGTGTAGAGCGCGACCGCGGCCTTGTTGGACTCCACCACCGCGTTGAACTGCATCCCGTGGTATCCCTCGCGGGCCGCCCAGGCCAGCGCCTCGGTGCACAGCGCCCGTCCGACGCCGCGACCGGCGTGCGCGGGGTCGACCATGAAGCTGGCGCTGGAGATGTGCGCGCCGTTCCCCTTCTGGTTGGGGTTCATCTTCGCCGTTCCGAGGACGCGTCCCGACGCGTCGACGGCGACGACCGTGCGGCCGGGAGCGCTCAGCAGCCAGTAGTCCCGGCCCTGTCGCCCGGTGATGTCGAGGGGGTAGGTGAAGGTCTCGCCCGCACGGCAGATGTCGCGCAGGAACGGCCAGATGTGCGGCCAGTCGGCCTCGGTCACGTCACGGATGAGCATGGGTCCATGCTGGACGGCGGGGCGGCGCCCGACAACGGATTCAGCCGTCGCCGAATCCGGCGGCCGGGCCCACGGGTTCACGTGCCGCCCCGCGGGCCCCTGCCGACCGGCGGACTCACCCCTCCAGCTGCTCGTACGCGGGCAGCGTCAGGAAGTCGGCGTACTCCGTGTCGAGCGCGGTCCGCAGCAGCAGCTCGTACGCCTCGGTCCACCTGCCGGTGGCGAACGCGTCCTCGCCCACCTCGTCGCGGATCGCGGTGAGTTCGTCGGCGGCCACCTGGCGGACGAGCTCGGGCGTGGCCTTGCCCGGTGTGCCGGTGCCCTCGACGTCCTCGAACACCACGCCCGCGTTGGTCCACTGCCAGATCTGCGACCGGGAGATCTCCGCGGTCGCGGCGTCCTCCATCAGGTTGAAGATCGCCACCGCGCCCATGCCGCGCAGCCACGCCTCGATGTAACGGATGCCGACCTGGACGGCGTTGCGCAGCCCCTCGAACGTCGGCCGGGCGTCGAGCGAGGCGACGTCGATCAGCTCGGCCGCGGTGACGTGGACGTCCTCGCGCAGCCGGTCCTTCTGGTGCGGGCGGTCGCCGAGGACCGCGTCGAACGACGCCTGGGCGATCGGCACCAGGTCGGGGTGCGCGACCCAGGAGCCGTCGAAGCCGTCCCCGGCCTCGCGGTCCTTGTCGGCCTTCACCTTCTCGAAGGCCACCCGGTTGACCTCCGGGTCCCGGCGCGAGGGGATGAACGCCGCCATGCCGCCGATCGCGTGTGCGCCGCGCTTGTGGCAGGTACGCACGAGCAGTTCGGTGTAGGCGCGCATGAACGGGGCGGTCATGGTGACCGCGTTGCGGTCCGGGAGGACGAACCGGGCGCCGGCGTCACGGAAGTTCTTCACGATCGAGAACAGGTAGTCCCACCGGCCGGCGTTGAGGCCCGAGGCGTGGTCGCGGAGTTCGTAGAGGATCTCCTCCATCTCGTACGCGGCGGTGATCGTCTCGATCAGCACGGTGGCCCGCACGGTGCCCTGGGCGATGCCCAGACGGTCCTGGGCGAAGACGAACACGTCGTTCCACAGCCGGGCTTCGAGGTGCGACTCGGTCTTGGGCAGGTAGAAGTACGGGCCCTTGCCGAGGTCCAGCAGCCGCTGCGCGTTGTGGAAGAAGTAGAGGCCGAAGTCGACCAGCCCGCCCGGCATCTGCTCGCCGTCGACGGTCAGATGGCGCTCGTTCAGGTGCCAGCCGCGCGGCCGCACCACGACGGTGGCGAGTTCGCCGGCGTCCTTGAGCGCGTAGGTCTTGCCCTCAGGCGAGGTGAAGTCGATCCGGCGCTCGTAGGCGTCGATCAGGTTCACCTGGCCGCCGACGACGTTCGCCCACGTGGGGGCGGAGGCGTCCTCGAAGTCGGCGAGCCAGATCCGCGCACCGGAGTTGAGGGCGTTGACGGTCATCTTGCGGTCGGTGGGCCCGGTGATCTCGACCCGGCGGTCCTGCAGCGCGGCGGGGGCCGGCGCCACCTGCCAGTCGCCGTCACGGATGTCCGCGGTCTCGGACAGGAAGTCGAGGGTGGCCGTGCGGGCGATCTCGGCGCGCCGGCGCGCCCGGCGCTCCAGCAGTTCGGCCCGGCGCGGGGCGAACCGGCGGTGCAGTTCGCCGAGGAAGGCGAGCGCCTGGGGGGTCAGCACCTCCTCCCCGCGGGGTACCGGGCCTGCGGCCGCGCTGACGACCGCCGGGGACGAGGCGCTTGCGGACATCTGTCACTCCTCCAGAGGGTGCCTGGGGCGGGCCGCGGCAGCCTGGCACGCGGTGCCGTGCCCGGTCGGCGGCCGAAGCTTTCTGCAAGGTGGAGCATAGTTTTCGCAGTGCGGAAGTTCAACGTTTTGTGGCACGCTGTGCAGCGGCTTCCAGAAGCCGCAGGTCGGCGGGGGTGTCGATGTCGGCGTGGTCACTGATGTCGCCGCACTCCACCAGCACGGTCTGCTCCGCGTGCTCGCGCAGGTACGTGCGCGCCCCCCGGTCCTCGCCCGCGCTGCAGGCCACACCCGCCCACCGGCTGGCGCCGATCAGCACCGGGTGCCCGCGCCGGCCGTCGTACATCGCCGACACCAGACCCGACACCAGGTCGTCGCCCTCACGGGCCGCGGCGACCACCCGCGCCACCGCCGCTCCCGTCACCCCCGGCTGGTCGACCAGCCCGATCACCGTCGCGGCCGGCGGCGGCGACACGGCGGCCAGCGAGGCGAGACCCGCCCGCAGCGACGACCCCATGCCCTCGGTCCAGTGCGGGTTCTCCACCACCACGCAGCCCGTCAGATCGGCCCGCTCGCGCACCTCGGCGGCCGCCGCGCCGAGCACCACGTGCACCGGGCCGCAACCGCCGTCCCGCAGCACCGACACCGCGTGCTCCACCAGCGGCCGGTCGCCGTACGGCAGCAGCGCCTTGGGCCGGCCCCCCAACCGCCGCCCCCCGCCGGCCGCCAGCAGCAGTCCGGCCACCTCGCCTTTTGAGTCCATCCCTCCTGGATACCGTGCGGGACGCCGAGGTGGAACAGGGCACAGGTGGCGTGGCGTGTTCCGGTATCGTCGGGCCGTGCCGCGCGAGGGGGATCGCGAGGGGGATCACCTGTGCGGCGAGCACTGGGGAGGGACGGGGACTGATGGGCGCGTCGTACAGCGGCCCTGATTTCCGGCAGCCGGCGTTCGAGCCGACGACCGCCGACGATCCGGCGGCCGTTTCCGGGCACCGCGTCAGCGCGCGGCTCGGCACGAGCGCGCTCGGCCGGGTCTATCTCGCGCACGCGCCGGGCGGCCAGCCGGTGGCGCTCACCGTGGTCCACCCCGAACTGGCCGCGCGTGAGGGCTTCGCGGTGCGCTTCCACCGCGACGCGCAGGAGGCCGGCGACGTCCAGGCGCCGGGCGCGCTGCCGTTGCTCGGCAGCGGCCAGGAGGGCGGACGGTTCTGGACCGCCACCGCGTACGTGCCGGCGCTGCCCCTGGACACGGCGGTCACCGGGCACGGCCCGCTGCCGACCCGCGTCGTGCTGCGGCTGCTCGCCGGACTCGCCCAGACGCTGCAGGGGCTGCACCACGCCGGGGTGGTCCACGGCGACCTGCGGCCCGCGCACGTGCTGCTCGCCGCCGACGGGCCCAAGGTCACCGGGTACGGGCTGGCGGCCGTGGCGGGCCCCGCGCTGGAGGGGCAGGGGCCCGCGTTCCTCGCGCCCGAGCAGGCCGCGGGCAGGCCGGCGACGGCGGCCACCGACGTCTTCGCGCTGGGCCAGATCGCGGCGTACGCCTCCATCGGCCGGCCGCCGTTCGACGACCCGGCCCGCATCGCGCAGGACGAGCCGGACCTCAACGAACTCCCGGGCGAGCTGCGGGAGATCGTCACCCGCTGCCTGATCAAGGAGCCGGGCCTGCGGCCGTCGCTCGCCCAGGTGGTCACCATGTGCGGGCAGGCGGCGCCGCCGTCCCCGCACGCCCGCCCCGACACCTGGCTTCCCCCGGCGCTGCTGGCGGCCATCGTCCCCGCGATGCCCCCGCCGCACCCGGCGGCCACCGCCGGGAGCGCGGCTCCTGGCAACGCACCGGCCCCCGCACCCCCCTCGCCTTCGCCCGCTCCGGCCGGGCCCGATGGCCAGCCGGCTCCCGCACCGGGCGGTCCGGTGGGTCCCGCGCCCCCGGTCGTCGCGCCGGGCGGTTCGGTGGGTCCCGCGCCCCCGGTCGTCGCGCCGGGCGGTTCGGTGGGTCCCGCGCATCCGGTCGTCGCGCCCGGTGGTCCGGTGGGTCCCGCGCATCCGGTCGTCGCGCCCGGTGGTCCGGTGGGTCCCGCGCATCCGGTCGTCGCGCCCGGTGGTCCGGTGGGTCCCGCCCACCCGGCTCCCGCGCATCCGGCCGCGGGGGAGGAGGCGGCGGCGGACGCGGTCGCCGCCCCGGGCGCGACGCCTCCGCCTGCCGTTCCGGCGGCTCCGGACGGAACCGGGACGCCGGCGCACCCGTCGGCTCCACCCGTCCCCGGCGGACAGCCTCCGTCCCTCCCGGCCGCCAACTCCCCGCGGGGGCAGGGCAGTCCGGTCCCGCATGGAGCGCCGGCTCCACCCGTCCCCGGTGGGCAGCCTCCGTCCCTCCCGGCCGCCAACTCCCCGCAGCGGCAGGCCAGTCCGGTCCCGCCTGGAGCGCCGGCTCCACCCGTCCCCGGCGGACAGCCTCCGTCCCTCCCGGCCGCCAACTCCCCGCGGGGGCAGGGCAGTCCGGTCCCGCCTGGAGCGCCGGCTCCACCCGTCCCCGGTGGGCAGGTTCCGTCCGCGCCCGGTGTGCCGGTTCCGTCCGCGCACGGTGCGCAGGTCCCGCCGCTCCCCGGGCCGGGAGCACCGCCGGGCGCAGGGCACTGGGGACCGGGGGCCCTGCACTGGCCGCACCTCCCGCACATGCCGCATCTGCCGCTCGCCCGGCCCCGGCGCAGGACCGCGGGTGTGACCGCGGCCGCCGTGGGGCTGATCCTCGCGGTGGGCGCCGGTGTCGCGCTCGCGGGCGGGATGGGCGGCAGCGGGCACGACGACGCCGACGGGAAGGGGTTCGGTGCGACCGCGCCCGGCCGGTCCGGCACGGCGGCGACGCCTTCCGCCGGGGCCGCCGCGCCCACCACGCCCGTACCGAGGACACCCGTGCCGACGACACCCATGAGCCCCACGCCCGACCCCACGAGCCCCGCCCCGGGAACCGTCTACCAGGGGATCCGGTTGCAGGCCGGTTCCTCGCTGGCGCTGCTCGACGACCCGCCGTCGGTGCAACCGGACGCCTCGGGCGGCTCGTTCGGCCTGGACGAGCGCGGAGACGCGTTCATCGCCGAGCCGCACCAGGCGGGGCTGTCGCTGCCCGCGCAGGGCCTGCCGCCGACGCTCGACACCTGCCGCGGCGACACGAGCGCCGACGTCGCCTCGATCCCCCGGCAGTCGGTCGGGGTGGGCGGCGGACGCATCTGCGTGCACATGACCGACGGCACCACCGCTCTGGTGACCGTGCGTCAGTTCCAGTCACCCGCCGGCCGGCCGCCGTCCGCCGTCATCGACGTGACGGTGTGGCACCAGCTTGACCATTAGTGCTGATAGTGCCGAAAGTGACGTGCTGGACGACCCACAGCAAGATGGCGGCCGCTGCGCTGAACGGAATTCAGCGCATTTTCGTTGGACTGTGTAGCGCCGTGGTGCCGAGTCGCGTTTACTGATCCGCTCCGGAGCGACCGACCGGTGATCACAGGGTGCGAGCATGCAGGGCCGAAGGCAGGGGAACAGGTACGTGCTGGGGGAGACACAGGTGCTCGAAGACGACCGCGGTGGTGCGTCACCCGCGCTCGGGGACCGCACGGATGTGGGGCTGCACGGTGCGGTGGCCCGCCTGAGGCGTGAACTCGCCGCCTATCAGCGACCGTTACCGGACCGATCGGTCGCCGAGGACGAACTCGACGCGCTGGCCGCCCACGCGGCGGAGCCCGTGCCCGACACCGAACGGCTGCGTCACTCCTTACTCCTGGTCGCCGCCGCGCTCGGGTCGGTCAGTGCCCTGTCCGGGGCGCTGGACCGGCTGCGGGAGGCCGTGGAGACACTGGCGGCGTCGCGGTGAGGTGAGGCGCCCGGGATCGGGCCGCGCGAACCGGCGGGATGTGCGGGACGGGCAGGATGTGCAGGACCGGCGGGACGGGCTGGTACGGCGGACCCGGGTGGAGCGGCCGGCCGACGGGTGGGCCGTCAACTCACCGGCGCCGCGCCGTTGTTGCTGAGCGCCACCGACAGCCGCTGCGCCACGCCGTGCAGCACGGGGACGATCTTGTCCGTCGCGCCCTCGGTGACCCGGCCGGCCGGGCCGGAGATGGAGATCGCCGCCGCGGTGGGGGAGTCGGGGACGGTGACCGCCAGGCATCGCACGCCGACCTCCTGCTCGTTGTCGTCGACCGCGTAGCCGAGTTCGCGGATCCGCTCCAGCTCGGCGAGGAACGCGTCCGGCTCGGTGATCGTGCGGTCGGTCGCGGCGGGCATGCCGGTGCGAGCCAGCAGCGCGCGCACCTCGCCGGGCGGCAGTGAGGCCAGCAGGGCCTTGCCGACGCCGGTGGAGTGCGGCAGCACGCGCCGGCCGACCTCGGTGAACATCCGCATCGAGTGGCGGGAGGGCACCTGGGCGACGTAGACCACCTCGTCGCCGTCGAGCAGCGCCATGTTCGCGGTCTCGCCGGTCGCCTCGACCAGTTCGGCGAGATAGGGCCGGGCCCAGGTGCCGAGCAGCCGCGCGGCGCCCTCGCCGAGCCGGATCAGCCGGGGTCCCAGCGCGTAGCGGCGGTTGGGCTGCTGGCGGACGTAGCCGCAGGCCACGAGGGTGCGCATCAGACGGTGGATGGTGGGGAGCGGCAGTCCGCTGCCGGCCGACAGCTCGCTGAGGCCGACCTCGCCGCCCGCGTCGGCCATCCGCTCCAGCAGGTCGAAGGCGCGTTCCAGTGACTGGACGCCTCCGGTGCGGTCAGCAGACACCTGCGCTCCCCTCGGTCGACCGGTGATCCCGGTGCACGGCATCCGCGTACACGGAGTACGGATGCGGAATACGGCTTTCGCTCTGTGGAATCCTACCGCCCTTGACGTCCGGCAGAACGATACCCACCATGGCCGTCAACAGAACGTTGAATTTCTGAGCCGGAGGCCGCCAGTGACAGGGGACGACCAGGTACTGCGTTCGACGCGCGTCGTGACCCCGGACGGGGAGCGGCCCGCCTCGGTCACCGTGGCCGGCGGCACGATCACGGGCGTGCTGCCGTACGACGCCGCCGTCCCCGGCGCCCGGCTCACCGACCTCGGGGACGACGTCCTGCTGCCGGGCCTGGTCGACACCCATGTGCACATCAACGACCCCGGCCGGAGCGAGTGGGAGGGCTTCGCGACCGCGACCGCGGCCGCCGCGGCGGGCGGGATCACCACGGTGATCGACATGCCGCTCAACAGCATCCCGCCGACCACCACCACCGCCCACCTCGACGTGAAGCGGGCGGCCGCGCGCGGCCGGGTGCACGTCGACACCGGCTTCTGGGGCGGCGCGATCCCCGGCAACGTCAAGGACCTGCGACCGCTGCACGACGCGGGCGTGTTCGGCTTCAAGTGCTTCCTGCTGCACTCCGGCGTGGACGAGTTCCCCCAGCTCGGCGCCGGGGAACTGGCCGACGCGCTGGCCGAGGTGACGCCGTTCGACGGCCTGCTCATCGTGCACGCCGAGGATCCGCTGCTGATCGACGCGGCCCCCAGCAGGCCCGGCCCGAAGTACGCCGACTTCCTGGCGTCGCGCCCGCCGGCCGCCGAGGACACCGCGATCGCCGGACTGATCGCGCTCGCACGGCGGTTCGGGGCCCGCATCCACATCCTCCACCTGTCGTCGGCGGGCGCGCTGCCGGTGATCGCGCGGGCCCGGCGTGAGGGCGTGCGGCTCACCGTAGAGACCTGCCCGCACTTCCTCACCCTGACCGCCGAGGAAGTCCCGGACGGGGCCACGGAGTTCAAGTGCTGCCCGCCGATCCGCGAGGCGGCCAACCAGGACGCGCTGTGGCAGGCGCTGACCGACGGCACCATCGACTGCGTGGTCTCCGACCACTCGCCGTCCACCGTCGACCTCAAGGCCCGCGACACCGGCGACTTCGCGGCGGCCTGGGGCGGCATCTCCTCGCTGCAGCTCGGGCTGTCCGCGGTGTGGACCGAGGCCCGGCGCCGCGGCCACACGGTCGCCGACGTGGCCCGCTGGATGTCGGCGGGGCCCGCGGCGCTGGCCGGACTCGGCGGCACCAAGGGCGCCGTCGCACCCGGGTACGACGCCGACTTCGCGGTGCTCGCGCCCGACGCGACGTTCACCGTCGACCCGGCCCGTCTGCACCACCGCAACCCCCTCACCGCCTATGCCGGACGGACCCTGCACGGCGTGGTCCGCGCGACCTATCTGGGCGGGCAGGTGATCGCCCGCGACGGCGAACTCGGCGCGCCCGCGGGCCGCTTGCTGACCCGCCCGGCCCCGGCTCCGGCCCCGGCACCGCGCTAGTTTCGTGCCGGGCCGCGCCGGTCCGGAAGACGCCGGTGGCCCGGGACATGACGTCACCGGGCCACCGGACGGCGCGCGGGTTCAGGCCGCGCGCCGGACCCTGCGCCGGTGTGCGGCGATGATGTCCGCGTACCGGCGTCCGCTGCCCTTGACGGTGCGGACCTGCGTGGCGTAGTCGACGTGGACGAGGCCGAAGCGCTTGTCGTAGCCGTACGCCCACTCGAAGTTGTCCATCAGCGACCAGGCGTAGTAACCGGCCAGCGGGACACCCCGCTTGACCGCCCGGGCGCAGGCGGCCAGGTGCTCCTCGAGGTACTGCACCCGCTCGGGGTCGTCGACCTGGCCGTCGGGGCCGACCGTGTCGGGGTACGCCGAACCGTTCTCCGTGACGAAGATCTTGCGGGCGCCGTACTCCTCCGACAGCCGGACCAGCAGCGTCTCCAGGCCGTCGGAGTTCACCTCCCAGTCCATCGCGGTGCGCCGCAGGCCCGGCAGGTAGGCCATCTTGGCGTACGGGGCCGGTCCGGTCGGGTCGTCCACGACGGTCTGCGGGAAGTAGTAGTTCAGGCCCAGCCAGTCCAGCGGAGCCGCGATCAGCTCCATGTCGCCGTCCTTGACCGGCAGGTCGACGCCGTACAGCTCCACCATGTCCTGCGGGTAGCCGCGCCCGTGGATCGGGTCCAGCCACCAGCGGTTGGTGTGCCCGTCGGCGCGGCGCGCGGCCGCGACGTCGGCGTCGCGTTCGGTCGCCGCCTCGATCGGGCTGAGGTTGTTGACGATGCCGATCCGCAGGTCGGAGTGCGCGGCACGCAGCGCCTGCACGGCCAGGCCGTGGCCCAGGTGCAGGTGGAACGAGGCGCGCACGGCGGCCGTCAGGTCGGTCCAGCCGGGCGCCATGGTGCCCTCGAGGTGGCCGATCCACGCCGAGCACAGCGGCTCGTTGAGGGTCGCCCAGTCCTTGACGCGGTCACCGAGCGCGTCGGCGACGACCGCCGCGTACTCGCCGAACCGCTCGGCGGTCTCCCGCTCGGGCCAGCCGCCGCGGTCCTGCTGCGCCTGCGGCAGGTCCCAGTGGTAGAGCGTCGCGTTGGGGCTGATGCCCGCTTCCAGCAGGGAGTCCACCAGTCGGTCGTAGAAGGCCAGACCGGCCGCGTTGACCGCGCCGGAGCCCTGCGGGACGATCCGCGGCCACGCGATGGAGAAGCGGTACGAGTCGAGCCCCAGAGCCTTCATCAGCTCCAGGTCCTCGGGCACACGGTGGTAGTGGTCGCAGGCGACGTCGCCGGTGTCGCCGCCCGCCACCTTGCCGGGGGTATGGGAGAAGGTGTCCCAGATGGACGGGGCCCGGCCGTCCTCGTCCACCGCTCCCTCGATCTGGTACGCGGCGGTGGCCGCTCCCCAGACGAAATCGGCGGGAAGAGCGCTCAGGTCGTTCACAAAGATTCCAATTCTTCGGGAGGCGGGGTTACTTGACGGCGCCGGCGGTCAACCCGGCGACGAGGTAACGCTGGAGGAGCAGGAATCCGGCGACCACCGGCACGCTCACCACGAGGGAGGCGGCCATGACCTGGTTCCAGTAGACGTCGTTCTGGGTGGCGTACTCGCGCAGGCCCACGGCGAGGGTGCGGGTGCTGGAGTTCGTCATCACCGAGGCGAACAGCACCTCGCCCCACGCGGTCATGAACGCGTACACGCTGACCGCGACGATGCCGGGGATGGCGGCGGGGACGACCACGCGGAACAGCGCGCCGAACGGGCCGCAGCCGTCCACCTTGGCGGCCTCGTCCAGGTCCCGCGGGATCGAGTCGAAGTAGCCGACCAGCATCCAGATCGAGAACGGCAGCGAGAACGTCAGGTAGGTGATGATCAGCCCGAGCCGGCTGCCGTTGAGCGTGATGCCCGTGCTGTTCCCGATGTTGACGAAGATCAGGTACAGCGGCAGCAGGAAGAGGATGCCGGGGAACATCTGGGTGGACAGCACCGTCACGGTGAAGACCTTGCGGCCCGCGAACCGGTAGCGGCTCACGCCGTAGGCGGCGAAGATCGCCACCACGACCGAGAACACCGTCGCACTCACCGAGACGATCAGCGAGTTCACGAAGTAGTGCGCGAGCGGGACGGTCTTCCAGATGTCCACGTAGGGCCGGAACGTCAGCCCGTGCGGAATCCACTTGAACGAACCCTGCACGTCCTGGAGGTTCTTCAGGGACGAGCTGAGCATCACGTACACGGGCGTGAGCACGAACAGCAGCAGCAGGGTCAGCACGACGCGCCGCGTCCACAGGAAGGACTTCGGCTGCGCCATCGGGGACGGCTGCACCGGGATCCTAGGCATCGGCGTCGCCCCGCTTCCTGGACGTGAACAACAGGTACACCGCGGTCACCAGCAGCAGGAACAGCAGCAGGAGCACGGACATCGCCGAGCCCGAGCCGAAGTTCCAGGTGATGAACGACGACTGGTAGATGTGGATGGAGATCAGGTCCGCCTGGTGCGGCGCGGACTGACCGAACATCACGTAGGGGGTGTTGAAGTCGTTGAACGTCCACAGGAACAGCACCAGCACGAGCACCTGGTTGACCGGGCGCAGCGAGGGCATGGTGATCTTCCTGATCTGCTGCCAGACGCCGGCGCCGTCCATCGCCGCGGCCTCGTAGAGCTCGCGCGGGATGTTCTGCAGACCGGCCATCAGGGCCAGGAAGGCGAACGGCCAGGACTTCCAGACCGACACGATGACCATCGCCCAGAAGCTGTTGTCACCGATCAGCCAGAACGGCTTGTTCGAGGTGACGTGCAGCTGGTCGTGGAGGACGTGGTTCACCAGGCCGGTGTCCTGCTGGAACATGAACGTCCAGGTGATCAGCGCCGCGTAGGCCGGCAGCGCGTAGGGCACCAGGAAGATCGCGCGCATGATCGCGCGGCCGCGGAAGGAGTCCTGCATCAGGATCGCGGCAGCGGTCCCCAGCAGCCAGGACAGGGCGACCGACAGCACGGTGTAGGCCAGCGTCACCCAGAACGAGTGCAGCAGCGCCTGGCCGATCGGCTCATGGATCTTGATCGCGGCACGGTAGTTGTCGAACCCGGCCCACGGAGCCTTGCTCCAGTTGCGGATGAAGAAGAGGGTCAGGTTCTTGAAGCTGATGACGATGCCGAAGAACATCGGCACGATGTGGATCAGCAGTTCGGCGATGAGGGCGGGAAGCAGCAGCAGGTACGGCAGGCCTATCTGGCGCAGCCGTTCGATCGCACGCGGCCGCAGCCGGCGCCCGGCAGCGGTCTTGCTGCTGCCGGGGCCGGCTTCGGGCGCCTGCCGTGGAGGGGCGGTGGCAGTCATGGAGGAGGGCCGATCCTTAGGACGCGGGCATCTGCTGCTGCGCCTTGGTCAGCGCGGCCTTGACGGAGTCGTCCGTCACGGGCTTGCCGGCTGCGGCGTCGGCGAACAGGTCCTTGATCGCGGTGCCGACGAGCGTCTCGAACTGGCTCTCGTTGGGCACCTGCGGCAGCGGCGCGGCGGAGCTGCTGAGCACACTGGCCAGGACCTTCAGGTCGGGCGTCTGGAACGCCGGGTCGCTCTGCGCCTCCTTGACCGGCGGCAGCGAACCGTAGGTGCCGTTGAGGATCTTCTGCTCCGGCGTGCTGGTCATGAACTTCACCAGCGCCTCGGCGGCGGCCTTGTGCTTGGTGTTCTGGAACACCGCCAGGTTGATGCCGGCCACCATGGACGTCACACCGGCGTCACCGGTGGCACCCGCGGTCTGGGTCGGCACCGGCACCACGCCGTACTGGTCGGGCGACATGCCGTGCGCCTTGATGGAGGTCGCGGCGGACTGCCACATCATCATCGCGGCCTTGCCGGTGGCGAAGTCGGTGATGGTCTGGTTCTGCGAGTACTCCGCGTCGCCCTTGGCGGCCACCTTGTCGGCGGCGATGAAGTCGACGTACTGCTTGACCGCGGCCACGTTCGCCGGGGTGTCGAAGGTCGCCTTGCCCGAGGCGTCGAACCAGTCCGAGCCGCGCTGCTTGGCGAGCACGAAGGCGTGGTGGATGTTCTCCGAGCCGTTGCTGCCCTCGACCGCGAGGCCGTAGTGGCCGCCGGTGGTCAGCTTCTTGGCGTCGTCCACCAATTCCGACCAGGTCTTCGGCGGGTTGGCGATGCCCGCGTCGGAGAACATCTTCTTGTTGTAGTACAGGCCGTACGCCATCGAGTACAGCGGCACGGCGGCCGGGTCCTTGCCGGCCGCACCGGCGGCGGCGATGGCGGCGGGCGCGAACCGGTCCTTGCCGCCGATGGCGGTGAAGGCGCTGGCGTCCCACGGCATGAGCGCACCGGTGGCCTGCAGCGAGGCCGACCACGTGTTGCCGATGTTGAGCACGTCCGGGCCCTGACCCGAAGTGGTCGCCGCCAGGATGCGGTTGAGCAGATCGGCCCAGCCGATCACCTCCAGCTTGACCTTGATGCCGGTCTGCTGGGTGAACTTGTTCAGCTCGGGGGTGAGCACCTGCTTGTCGTTGTCGAGGCTGGTGCCCTGGTTGCTCGCCCAGTACGTGATGGTCTGGCCCTTGAGGCTGGCGGGATCGCTCTTGTCGCCGCTGCTGTCGGAGCCGCCGCCACACGCGGTGGCGGTCAGACCGAGCGCGGCCACGAGGGCGGTGGCCGCGAGGAGTCTGCTGGAGGTGCTGGAGGTGCGCATACCGGTTCCCTCTCAGGGGGTGGGGATCGCTTCAGGAAGTGAACAGCGCCTGTGCCTTAATTCAGGCCGTGATTTAACTTGTGAGAAAAGGTGGCGTCAAGACCTTGTGCAGCGATAGATTCACGCCGGACGGGCTGACAGGGAGGGTCGATGGCTGAGCGGGGCAAGCGGACCGTGCGTGACCTGCGGCGCGGCAACCGTGCATCGCTTCTGCGTCATTTGTATTTCGAAGGGCCCCTCAGCCGTCAGGAGCTGGGCCGGGACACCGGTCTGAGCGCAGGTTCCATCAGCAACGTCGTGGGCGAACTCATCGCGGACGGCATGGTCGAGGAGGCCGGGGCCGTCGAGTCCGACGGCGGCCGCCCCCGCACCCTGCTCCAGGTCTCCGCCGCCTTCGGCTACGTCGTCGGGGTCGACGTCGGCGAAACCCGCGTCCGCGTCGAGCTGTTCGACCTCGCCCTGACCGAGCGCGCCTCCGCCGACCTCCCGCTGTCCGACAGCGGCCACGACGTCGACCACGTCGTCAGCCTCGCCCTGCGGGGCATCGAGTCCGTGGTGCGCGAGGCCGGCATCGACGACAGCGAGGTCCTCGGCGTCGGCATCGGCGTCCCCGGCATCGTCGAGCACACCCCCGCCGAGGGCGGCCGGCCGGCCGCGCCCGGCGAGGCGGACGGCATCGTCGTGCACGGCCAGACCATCGGCTGGGAGGCCGTGCCGCTGGGCCGCCTGCTGCGGGCCGGCACCGCGCTGCCGCTCTACATCGACAACGGCGCCAAGACCCTCGGCCAGGCCGAGATGTGGTTCGGCGGCGGCCGCGGCTCCCGCAACGTCGTCATCGCTCTCATCGGCTCCGGCGTCGGCGCCTGCGTCGTCGCCGACGGCACCCCGTACCACGGCGCCAGCAGCAGCGCGGGGGAGTGGGGGCACACCACCCTGCGCGTGGGCGGGCGCGTCTGCCGCTGCGGCTCCCGCGGCTGCCTGGAGGCCTACGTCGGCGCCGAGGCGCTGCTCGGCCGTTGGCCGTCCGCACCCGGCGACGTCAGCGAGGAGACCGCCCTCGCCGCGCTGCTCGCCGCCGCCGACCACGACCCGGAGGCCGGCGCCCTGCTCGCCGAGACCGCCGAGTACCTCGGCGCCGGCATCGCCGACCTGATCAACCTCTTCAACCCCGAGCGCATCGTCATCGGCGGCTGGGCCGGACTGCTGCTCGGCCCCCGGCTGCTGCCCGCGGTCCGCGACGTCGCCGCCGCCTACGCGCTGCGCCACCCCTGCGCCCAGACCTCCATCGAGCTGGGCAGGCTCGGCGCCGACGCCGTCACCGTCGGCGCCGCCACCCTCCCGCTGGCCCGCTTCCTCGACACCGGCGGCGAACGGCCGGTGCGGCTTCCCGCCCAGCAGGCCGAGAGCCCCGACACCGGCCCCGACCCCTTGCGGAACCGAATCGCCCGGGCGGTACGTTGACCGGGCGGTGCCACCGCACCCACCCGGTACCACCAGCTCGTCCTGAGGAGTCCCCGCTGTGACCCTGCAGCAGCAGATCGTCGGCAACGCCATGCAGATGGCCGTCTGCACCCTGAACCCCGGCCAGACGGTGTACTGCGAGGCGGGCAAGTTCCTGTTCAAGACCGCCAACGTCACCATGGAGACGCGGCTCGGCGGCCCCGGCACCCGCAACAGCGGCCAGCAGGGCGGCGCGGGCGGCGGCGGAGGCATGGGCGGCCTGCTGCGCCAGGCGATGGGCACCGCCATGCAGGTCGGCCAGCGCGCCCTGGCCGGCGAGTCCCTCGCCTTCCAGTACTTCACCGCCGCCGGCGGCGAGGGCACGGTGGGCTTCGCCGGTGTGCTGCCCGGCGAGATGCGGGCCCTGGAGCTCAACGGCTCGCGGGCCTGGTTCGCGGAGAAGGACGCGTTCGTGGCCGCCGAGGAGACCGTCCAGTTCGGCATCGCGTTCGCCGGCGGCCGCCAGGGCATGAGCGGCGGCGAGGGCTTCATCCTGGAGAAGTTCACCGGCCACGGCACCGTGATCATCGCCGGTGCGGGCAACTTCATCGACCTCAACCCCGCGGACTTCGGCGGCCGGATCGAGGTCGACACCGGCTGCATCGTCGCCTTCGAGGAGGGCATCCAGTACGGCGTGCAGCGCATCGGCGGCCTCAACCGCCAGGGCATCATGAACGCCGTCTTCGGCGGTGAGGGCCTGTCGCTGGCCACCCTGGAGGGCAACGGCCGTGTGATCCTGCAGTCCATGACCATCGAGGGCCTGGCCAACGCACTGAAGAAGGCCCAGGGCGGCGACAAGCAGGGACCGACCGGCGGGTTGTTCTCCACCCACGTCGGCTGAGCCCCGGTCGCTGTCGCGGGCGCAGGTGCGGGCGCCGGCGCAGGTGCTGTCGCAGTCGCGGGCGCGGGGCCGGGAAACCCCCGGCCCCAGGGGACTCATGCTCCTCTCATGTCACGGTGCGGAAACAGCTCCCGCCGCTCGGGGCGTCGCGGCCCCGCGTCCCCGGTAGCGTGCTGAGTCCGTGCAGCACCTCCAGGAAGGTGGGCGTCCGCCGTGTACCGCTGGGAGACCACCCGGGCCGCACTGGCCCAGCGCGTGTTCGCCACCATCCGCACCGAGAGCTACGACCAGGCCGCCGCCACCGCCGACACCCTGCTCTCCGCCGGCCTCACCACCCTGGAGATCTCCCTCACCACCCCGTTCGCGCTCGAGGCCGTCACCACCCTGGTCCGCGAGGTCGGCGACGACGCCGTCATCGGCGCGGGCACGGTCCTGGACGAGGTCTCCGCCCGGATGGCCATCGAGGCCGGCGCCCGCTTCCTGCTCGCCCCCAACCTCGACGAGGCCGTGCTGCGCACCGGCCACCGCTACGGCGTCCCGGTCTTCCCCGGCGTCGCCACGCCCACCGAGGCGGTCCGCGCCATGGAACTGGGCGCCGACGCCCTCACCCTCTACCCCGCCACCGCCTACAGCCCGGACTGGGTCGTGGACCTGCGGGCGATCATCCCGCACGTCGCGCTGCTGCCCACCGGGGGCATAACCGTGTCCGCCGCGCCCGACTGGGTCGCCGCCGGCGCCGTCGCGGTCGGCATGGGCTCGGCGCTCACCGACGGGGACCGCGAGACCGTCACCAAGCGCCTCACGCACCTGCTGGAACGCCTGGCAGACCCGCACTGACACCGCGCGGCGCACCGCGCTCCGAGGGGGGAACCGCGATGGACGACCACGACGACGCCCGCGGCGGCCTGGCCGGCCCGCCCGACCCGACCGGACTGACCGGCCCGACCGGGGACCTGCCCGGCCACGACGTCATCGACCTCACCCGTCACGGCGCGGAGTTCGTCGACGACCCGTATCCCGTCTACGCGCGGCTGCGCGAACGCGGCCCGGTCCACCGGGTGGTCACCGAGAGCGGCGAGATGTGGCTCGTCGTCGGCCACGACGAGGCCCGTACCGTCCTCGCCGACCCCCGGCTGAGCAAGGACTGGCGGATCCTGGACGGCAGCACCGAGGAGGCCGGCCCGGTCAGCGCCAACATGCTCGAGTCCGACCCGCCACGCCACACCCGGCTGCGGCGCCTGGTCGCCCGCGAGTTCACCCCACGGCGGGTGGAGACCCTGCGGCCCCGGGTGCGCCGGATCACCGGGGACCTGCTCGACGCGATGCTGCCGGCCGGCGAGGCCGACCTCATCGAGAGCTTCGCCGTCCCGCTCCCGCTCACCGTCATCTGCGAACTGCTCGGCGTGCCCACGCTCGACCGGGCGTCCTTCAGCGGCTGGACCCGTGCGATCCTCGGCGAGACCGGCGACTTCGCCGCGGAGGCCGCCGCCGGGGAGGCGATGCGCGACTACCTCGTCGAACTCATCGAGGACAAGCGGTGCAGCCGCCCGCGCGACGACTTGCTGAGCGCCCTGATCCGCACCCGGTACGAGGACGGCGACCGGCTCTCCGCCGACGAACTCGTGAGCATGGCCTTCCTGTTGCTCGTCGCCGGCCACGAGACGACCGTCAACCTGATCGCCAACGGCGTGCTCGCGCTGCTGCGCCACCCCGCCCAGCTCACCGCGCTCCGTGCCGACCCGGACACGCTGATGCCCGGGGCGATCGAGGAGATGCTGCGTTACGACGGGCCGGTGGAACGCGCCACCTACCGCATCACCCGCGCCCCCTACCCGATCGGCGGCGTGACGGTGCCCGCCGGTGAGATCGTCGCGGTCGTCCTGGCGGCCGCCGGCCGCGACCCGGGCCGCCACGCCGCGCCCGACACCTTCGACATCCGCCGCCCGCCGCAGTCCCAGCTCGCCTTCGGCCACGGCATCCACTTCTGCCTCGGCGCGCCGCTGGCCCGTATGGAAGGCGCGATCGCCCTCACCGAACTGCTGGCCCGCGCCCCCGGGCTCGCCCTCGCGTCCGTCCCGGCCCCGCTGCGCTGGCGGCCCAACCCGCTGATGCGCGGCCTGCACCGCCTGCCCGTCACGTTCTGACCCGGGCAGAGCCCTGAGCCGGGGGCGGGTCCGGGGCGGCGGGCTTGTGCCTGGGGCGACCTGCTCCTGAGCGGCGTGGGGCCCGGACGGCGTGGGGCCTGGTCCTGGGACGACCTCGGCCTGGGTGGCGCGGGGCCTGGCGGCCGCGGGCGCCGGGGACGGCGCTGGCCTCGGGGACGGCGCGGGCCTCGGGGGTGGGACCGCCCGGCACGTCCCCCGCCCGGCGCGTGGCCCTGCGGACGGCCCGGCTGGCAATTCGTGGCCATTCCTCGGACGCCCGGACGGACAGATGTGCCGTCCGCCTAGACTCGCCGCGTCGGCACGCGGCCCAGGCCGTGGCGCCGGAAGACGCAGAGAGACCCGCCAGGAGGCCATCCCGTGAGTGTCGTCGCCGTACCCGGCTCGAAGTCGGTGACCGCGAGGGCCCTGTTCCTCGCCGCCGCCGCCGACGGCACCACCGTGCTGCGCCGGCCCCTGCTGTCCGACGACACCGACGGCTTCGCCGAGGGCCTGACCCGCCTCGGCTACGACGTGCGGCGCGAGGCCGAGGAGTGGCACGTCACCGGCCGCCCGCAGGGCCCTGCCGCCGCCGAGGCCGAGGTCTTCTGCCGGGACGCGGCCACCGCGGCACGCTTCCTGCCCGCGCTCGCCGCGGCCGGCCACGGCACCTTCCGCTTCGACGCCTCCGCGCAGATGCGCCGCCGCCCGGTCGCCCCGCTCACCGAGGCGCTGCGGTCGCTCGGCGTCGACCTCACCCACGAGGAGGCCGAGGGCCACCTCCCGCTCACCGTCGTCGCCGACGGCATCAAGGGCGGCGAGATCGACCTGGACGCCAGCCTGTCCTCGCAGTTCCTCACCGCGCTGCTGCTCACCGGCCCGCTGACCGCCGAGGGCCTGCGGATCCGCGTCACCGGCATCGTCTCGGTGCCCTACGTGGAGATCACGCTCGCGATGATGCGCCGTTTCGGCGTCACGGTGACGCGCGAGGGCGACACCTTCGTCGTGCCGCCCGGCGGCTACCGGGCCGTCGACTACGCCGTCGAGCCCGACGCGTCCACGGCGAGCTACTTCTTCGCCGCCGCCGCGCTCACCGGCCGCTCCGCCACCGTCCCCGGTCTGGGCGCCGGCGCCCTCCAGGGCGACCTGCAGTTCGTCGAGGTCCTGCGCGGCATGGGCGCGGACGTCGAGATCGGCCCCGACAGCACGACCGTGACCGGCACCGGCCGCCTGTCCGGCACCACCGTGGCCATGCGGGACATCTCCGACACCATGCCGACGCTCGCCGCCATCGCGCCCTTCGCGGACGGTCCCGTGAGGATCGAGGACGTCTACAACACCCGCGTCAAGGAGTGCGACCGCCTGGAGGCGTGCGCGGTGAACCTGCGCCGCCAGGGCATCCAGGTCGAGACGGGCCGCGACTGGATCGAGATCCAGCCCGGCACGCCCGCGCCTGTCGAGATCGCCTGCCACGGCGACCACCGCATCGCGATGAGCTTCGCGGTCGCGGGCCTGCGCACCCCGGGCACCACGTTCGACGACCCGGGGTGCGTGAAGAAGACCTTCCCCGGCTTCCACGCGTTCTTCGCCGGGGTGCGGGCCGAGTGGGGGGTGTGAGGGCCCGCGGCACGTTCAGGGCAGCGGCGCGACGACCGGTTCGCGGTCGAGCATGATCCCGAAGTGCTCGCGGTAGGCGGGCAGCACCTCGTCCGCCGCCAGCTCCCGCTGCTCACGGTCGCCGTCGGCGCCGGTCAGCACGAGGGTGCGGCCGCTGACCGTCACCCTCCCGGTCTCCGTGAGCCGCGTGCACACCAGTGACTGGCGGAAGTGCGAACGCGGCGAGGTGCGCTGCCACCAGGACGTGGCCTCGAAGTCCCGCAGCTCGCGCGGCCGTTGTTCCAGTCGGTACTCCGGACGGCCGTCGTTGAGGACGTCGATGTCGCCGTCCGGGGTGTCGGTGATCCGGAACCGTCCGCCGGGGTCCGGCTGTTCGTCCCGGCTGCCGAAGTGCAGCGGGTAGTGGCTGTGCCGCCCGAAGCCGACATCCGCCAGCCACGGGCCGCTGCCGTCCGACGGCACGACTCGCAGCGCCAAGTGGTCATAGGGCGGCCCGAGTTCCTGGTCCTTGCCGAACACCCGCGCCGCGAGCACGGTCACCTCGTAGCCGACGGCGCGCAGCAACGCGGCGAAGGCGCCGTTGAGTTCGTAGCAGAAGCCGCCGCGGCCGCCGAGGACCTTGTCCACCAGCGCGGACTCCTCCAGGACGATGTCCTGGCCGAGGTGGATGGAGAGGTTCTCGAACGGCACCGTCATCTGGTGCCGCAGGTGCAGGGCGCGCAGCGTCTCCGCGTCGGCCGCGGACGGGCGTTCGGCGCCGATCCGCCGCAGATACGCCTCGGTTCGGCCGGAGTCGAGGAGGTCAGGCATCCGTCGCCGCCCGCTCGGCCGCGCTCCGCTCCACGCAGAACTCGTTCCCCTCGGGGTCGGCCATGGTGACCCAGCCGGTGCCGTCCGGACGCCGCAGGTCCCCCACGATCCGCGCGCCGAGGTCGAGCAGCCGCGCCACCTCCTCGTCACGGCCGCGGTCCTGCGGCTGCAGGTCCAGGTGCACACGGTTCTTGACGGTCTTGGACTCGGGCACGGTGATGAACAGCAGCGTGACGCCGGCCGAGGAGACCACGGCCTCCGGGTCTCCCGGTCTGTCGTCGTCCGCCAGCCTCCCGTCCACCACCTGGGCCCAGAAGGACGCGAGGGTGTAGGCGTCGGCGCAGTCGAGGGTCACATGCCGTACCAGGGATGCCATGGGGGCAGCCTATGCGGCGGCGGCCCGGCGTGGCCTGCGGAATTCCTGCCGGCCGCCGGTCCCGGCGGCAGGAACCTCCGCGGGCCGGCGTCCCGGCCGGCGGTGTGCTTACTGCTCGGCCGAGTCCACCGGGCGCACCAGCCACTCCGCCGCGCCGTCACCCGCGGCGGCGGCGCGGTTGCCGATCGAGGTGAGGGTGCCGAACGGCGCGTCGTCGAGAGCCAGCGCGACGAGCGAGGACCCGTCCGTGACCTCGACGCGCCACCGGTCGGGCGAGGCGCCGCACGTGCTCAGCCACAGGGCGGGCGGGAAGACCACGGCGGGGGAGAGCCCGAGGCAGCGGCCCTCGCCGGCGGGCTCGACGAACTGCACGGTGCCGTCGTCCATGGCGCGCACCGTCCACACCGTGCTGGGGCCGCACACCCTGAGCGCGCCCCCGATCAGGCCCTCGCTCGCCGCGAGGCAGCGGTTGGTGCCGGCCAACTGGATCCGGTACGTGCCGGTGCCGGCCGCATGAGCGGGAGCGGCCGGGAACAGCAGGGCCGCGGTGGCCGCGGTGAGCGACAAGAGCGAGCGGGTACGCACGGGACTCCTCCGGGGGTGCGGAGCATCAGGGACTCCGGGCCGTGGGCCGACCCGCCCCCAAGATCGCGCCTCCACGCCCCAACTCCCGGCAGGCCACGGCCATCCCCACCCGTTCGGCCCACGACCCCGGGCGCGGACTCCGCCTGTCGGCTCTGTGCGGTGGTGTTCCGCTCTGCGCCATCGGGGGCACTCGCTCCTCGTCCCCGGGCCGGAAAGGTGAGTGGGGGCCGGGGGCGGCGGTGGCGGGTCAGCGGGCGGTCGAGGGCTGGCGTCCGCGGTCACGTCCGCACGGGGTGCCGCGAGTCGATCCCGCGAGTCGCCCCCGCGATCCGACCCCGCGGGGCAGCCCACAGGCCATCCCGCAGGCCGTCCCGCCGGATCAGGCGGTCAGGCGAAGCGCCCGCTGCGGACGGGGCCGGACGAGCGGGCGCGGTCCCGCGGGCCCGTGAGCCACTCCTCCCGCACCCGCTCGGCGAGCGCGCTCAGCGCCTCCGCGGAGTCCGCCGGCGCCTCCCCGTCCCCCTCGTCGACCCGCGGCTCCGCCGTGACGATCTCCGCAGCCACCTCTTCGGCGGGCCGCTCGTCCGCGGGAACGTCGTCCCGTTCGCCGTCGGCCGTGAATCTCATCCGCTCGCCCCAGGGCGCCACGACCGTCTGGACCAGCAACGTACTGACGTCGGCGGAGACGGCCGGCGGGTCGGTCCAGCACGTGGCGTGCTCGAACAGCACCTGGCCGGGCACGCGTTCCCGCAGGCCCACGACCAGCTGGCGGTCGCACTCGTTCAGGTCGTACGCCACGACCAGCACGTCCGCCGCCCCCGGCCGGTACGGCTCGGCGGGCAGCCCCAGCACCTCGGCCGCCGCGAGCCCCAGCACCTCGCTGTTCCGGTCGGGCAGCAGTCCGACCGACGCGGGTGTCCGCCCGGTCGCCGCCAGGACCGTCCGCAGCCGCTCCAGGCCGAGCCGGCACGACGCCCGCGTGTCCTGCAGATACGCCCAGCGGCCGGTCATGCTCGTGAACCCGTACGGCGACAGCGTGCTGAGCAGGCCACCGGTCAGCGCGAAGTGCCAGCCGCGCAGGTCCCGGTCGCCCTCCGGCGCGGCCGTCGCCACCCGCGCCAGGATGCGGGCGATGCGTTCGGCGGCCGGCTGCCACTGCTCCGGTGCCGCCGCCAGCGCGCCGAACACCCGGGCCGCCTGGTCGACGCGCCCGGCCATCAGCGCGTTGTAGGCCAGCAGGTAGCCGTCGGGCCAGTCCTCGGTGAGCGTGTCGTGCTCGCTCAGCACGTCCGCGGCCTCGGCGTGCCGCTCGCCGTCCTCCAGAGCGACGGCCAGTTCCACCAGGACCTTGCGCGGCGCGACATCCGGCGGCGCCGGCTTCCGTCCCCACCGGCCGCTCTTGCGCGGCGTCCGCCCCTGCCGCTGCGACGCGTCCAGCGACGCCCGGAGCGCCGGGACGGCCAGCGCGGACACACCGCGCTCGATGCAGTCGTACCCGAACGCGTAGAGGGCGGTGGCGTCGTCGGGCCGTGCGACCAGGCCCGCGGCCGACGTGCGCAGATCCTCGAAGCCGGAGCTCTCCGCCAACTTGGCCACGAGCGGAGCCAGTTCGGCGGGGGGTATGGAGTCGGCCGCGAGCCGGAGCGTGCGCATGGCGCCGCGCTGGTCGCCGGAGTCGAACAGCTCCCATGCGGTGGAAAGTTCGGGATGTGTTGTCTCAGTCATCGCCGACGATGATCCAGCCCGGTTCTTCCCGGCGGCAAGGGGGTTTCAGGAGGTCATGTCGCGCGTGGGCGCCCGAGGTGGAACTCGTTGCCCTCGGGGTCGGTGAAGAGGTGCGGCGCGGCCGTCCGTCCGGCACCGGCGGTAATCAACTTCCCTTCCAGCGCGCTGAGATCGTCGGCCGTGAGAGCGAACCGCAGGCGGTTCACGCCGTGTCTGGCGGTCGCCGGGGGTCCCATCACCAAGGAGGGCGCCGTGCCTGGGGCGGCCGCCAGGCGGACGCCCCAGGCGGCCTCCTCCGTGATCTGCCAGCCGGTGGCGGCCGCCCAGAACGCGCCCTGCAGCGCGGGATCCGCGGCGTCCTGGCACACCTGGGCGAGCCGCCCGGCCGCGTCGGCCCCCGGCAGCACGCAGAATTCGTTGCCCTCCGGGTCGGCGAGGACCTCCCAGGGCACGTCACCCTGACCGATGTCGGCGCGGCGCGCCCCGAGCGCGAGCAGCCGCCCCACCTCCGCGGCCTGGTCGTCGCCACCGGTGAGGTCCAGGTGCAGGCGGTTCTTGCCGGACTTGCGCCGCCCCGACGCGACGAAGACCAGCTCGACGGCCCCGCCCTCGCCCGGCCCGACCACCCCGCCCTTGCCCTGCCGCCACCCCAGGGCCTCCGCCCAGAAGTGCCCGAGCCCCGCCACGTCCCGCGCCTCCACGACGACCGCCAGCCGCTCCACGACGCCCCCTCCCAGGCCGAGTCCTGCCCTCACCCTATGCACCGGCCGGCAGGCGACCGCAGCCATCGGCTAGGGCACCGGCACCGGCGGAGGGGGACCGGAGGCTCGGAGACGGCGGGCGTCCTGGCTGGGGGAGACGCCGAAGAGGCGGCGGTACTCGCGGCTGAACTGCGACGCGCTGTCGTACCCCACGGACTGGGACACGGCCGTCATGTCGCCGGACCGCCCCGCGAGGATCAGCCGCGCCTCCTGGAGTCGGATGGGCTTCTGGAACTGGATCGGGCTCATGGCGGTCACCGCCTGGAAGTTGCGGTGGAAGGCCGAGGTGCTCATACCGGCCAACCGGGTCACGTCCGCCACGCGGAAGGACGCCGCGTAGTCGTCGCGGATCCAGTGGACGGCGCGGGCCCCTGATCGAGTCCAGGTCGAGTACTCGCTCCTGGCCCGCGAAGTCGCGGGCGAGCTCGCGCCGTTCGCCCGTGACCAGGGGCTCGCCCTCGTGCCGTGGAGCCCGTCGAAGAACGGCTTCTTGTCCGGCAAGTACCGGCGCGGCGACGAGGTCACCGACGCGGCGCGCGCCGCGCACGTCGGAGGGCCCGGCGCCGCCGACTGGGAGGTCATCGACGCGGTGGCCGAGGTGGCGGACGAACTCGGGGCAGGCTCAGTGGCCGTGGCCCTCGCCTGGCTGCGGGCGCGCCAGCAAAGCGTCGTGCCCTTCGTCGGCGCCCGGCGCCCTGAGCACCTGGAAGGCAACCTGGGCGGGCTGGACATCAGCCTCAGCCCCGCGCAACTGAGCGTTCTGTGCCGGGTGTCGGCCCACGCGTTGGACTACCCAGCGCCGATGAACAGCGAGTTGCGCGCGATGCTGCAGTTCGCGGGCACCACGGTCGACGGGGAACCGTCCGCCGTCTACCCGCCGCTGCTGCGGAGCGAAGTCCGGTACGAGACCCGCCCGGGTGTAGCAGCCGAGCCCCGGCCCGGCTGTTCGGCGCCGACCGAGCGGGGCTGCCCGGCGCCGATCGAGCGGGAGCGGAACACCTCAGTCCCGGGCCGTACCGGCGACGGCGGGACCGATGTCCGCCGGCAGGTTGCGGACCACGAGCGCGACCGCCTCCTCCGCTGTGTCCGTCTCGCCGATCACCGCCCGGCGGCTCGGCCCGCACACCCGGAAGCGCCCGTCCTGCAGCGGATCGACGAACGGCACCACCCAGGTGAACGGATACCCCGTGCAGGTCGTGAAGTGCAGGGACCGCTGGCTGGTGAACGGGTAGAGCTGCCGGAGCTTCGGCTCGGCGAAGGCGGCCTCGACCAGACTCCGGACGGTGGGGCTCGGCACACCGCCGTGCAGCGACTCGCGCAACTGACGCCACTTGACGGCGACGGCGTCCGCCGGCCCGCGCTCGTGCGCCTCGGCGAGTTCGCCGAACGTCACGAACGGGCAGAGGGCGCGCAGCTCGTGGAGGGACGCCCCCGACCGCCAGACCGCGGCCGCCCTGGCCACCTGGTGCAGATCGGGCGTCCGGCCGCGGACGAGTTCGACGCCGCGGCTCCACCCGCTGACGATGAACGCGCGCTCCTCGGAGGCGAGATGGACGGTCAGGGGCTGCCGGTACGCGTCCGGTCCGGAGCGGGCGGGCCCGCCACCCGCGTACCCCGCGCCCCCGGGCACCTCACCGAGGTCGAGCCCGAGGTCGGAGGCGATCCGCCGCAGTGCCGCGTCGATCCCGCCGGCGGCCACCAGGTCCGGGTAGAGAACGGGGTCGGGCGCCTTGCCCTCGGCCCCCGCCCCGGCGGAAGCGAACGCGCTCATCGGCCCACCGCCGAACGCACCGTGCGGCGTCCCGCCGAACGGCCGATCCCCCTCTTGCCCGACCCGAGCCTCCCAGTGCCCGTCCGCGGCGCCACTCCGAGTTCCACCTCGCCTGTCTCATCCATGACGGCGATTCTCAGTGCCGAACGGATCACCCCACAACACCCCTGAGCTGTGGAATTCCCCTTCCCGAACCCCGTCAGCAACACGAGCACGGACGCGCCTCTGGTGCATCATCCGCATGCACCGGCCGTCCTTCGGGCGGGCACATTCCGGCCACGGGGAGCGGACGCCTCGCGGCATTGCAGGCAGCGGCCACGATCGTCGCGCTCGCCGTCCGGATCGCCCGGGCCCCCGGCGCCCAAATGGGCATGCGGGGATTCCCGCGACCGCCTCGTACTCGCGGCATGGCCCTGCCCCTGCCCTCGACGCGGTTCCGGGACCCGCGCACGACCGGGGACGACTTCCTCGACTGGATCCTTGTGCGATGCCCCGCCTGCGCGGAGGTCGCGTACGTCATCCCGACGCCCGAGCTCTCCACGCCGTCCTCTGCCCATGCTGGCGCCCGGACTCCAGGGCGCCCGCTGTTCGCACCGCGACGGCGCCCTGATGGTCGAGCTCGCGGAGGCCGAGGGCGGCCCGCTCACCCTCACCGGCTTCCAGCCGCGAGGCGTCCGCGGGACGCGGCAAGTCTGGGAGTAGTGCCCGGTGCCGCGCGTCAGCCGGAGGCGCCGCCCCGTGGGTCGGAACCGGGGGCGGCGGCCTCACGCGCATCGGTCGCCAGCAGCGCGTACATGGTCATGTCGCGGCGTTCCTCGCCGATCCGCTGCCAGCTGCGCAGCAGACCCTCCCGCTGGAATCCCGCGCGTTCCGCACTGCGGGCCGACGCGGTGTTCCATGGTTCGACGTACAACTCCAGGCGCGCGATGGACAGTTCCTCGAACGCCCAGGTGGAGACCGCGCGCAGCGCCGCCGCCACGGCGCCCCGCCCGCGCGCCGACTCCACGAGCCAGTACCCCAACGACGCCCGGCCCTCGGGCGCGTCCCTCATCCGGAGCGACATGACGCCGAGCGGAAGGTCCTGCCGGTCGGCGATGACGAAGGAGTAGCCGACCCCATCCGAGGCGCGCTGCCACTGCCGCCGGACGAACCGCTCTCCGGCTTCGTCCGAGTAGACCGCCGGAACGCTCGTGAGCAAGGGGATGTACGGGTCCGACGACGCCTCGTGGACGAGCGGCAGGTCCTCCATCCGCCACGGCCGCAGCACGAAGTCCCCGGCGACCAGCACCGGCACTCGCAACGCACCATTCATCCCGCGATGATCCCACCCCGCCGCGCGCCCCGGCCGGCCGCCCCGGGCGTCAGTCCAGTCCGTCGAACAGCAGACGGTTCAGGACGGCGGGTGTCCGGTAGGGCGCAACTTCGCCGCCCGGCGAGGGACGGCGGGCGTGCCGTCAGGCGCAGCTCCACGGTGACGGGCGGGCCGTGACCGTCGCGAAGCCGGAGCGGTAGGTTCGTCCCGTGGGACGGAGCCGGCAGTCAGGGGGCCGAGGTGGCGGAAATCGTCGAGCACGAGCTGACCGCGCCCTGGGAGGGCTTCCTCGCTGAGCCGGTCGGCGGCCCCACCACCGCGGGCGTCGTCGTGTTGTCCGGTTCGAGCGGGCGGATCGAGCGCGACCGCTGCCGCCTCTTCGCGCGGGCCGGGGTGGCCGCGGTGTCCGTCCGGTGGTTCGGCGGGCCCGGGCAATCGCCGGGCATCTGCGAGATCCCCCTGGAGACCTTCGCGGCGGCGACCGGACTGCTGCGCGACCGCGGCATCGAACGCGTCAGCATGCTCGGCGTCTCCAAGGGAGCCGAGGCGGCACTCCTGCTCTCCACCCTTTCGGATCGCGCCGACGCCGTGATCGCACTCGCCCCGACCTCGGTCGTGTGGGCGAACGTGGGCCCCGGCGCCGACGGCCGGGAACGTCCTCACCGCTCGTGCTGGACCTGGCGGGGACAGCCGCTGCCGTTCGTCCCGTACGAGGACACATGGAAGCCGGCCGAGCCCGACGGCACCCCGGTGTCCGTGCTCGGCTGGTACGAACGCAGCCTCGTCGCCTTCGCCGACCGGCTCCCCGCCGCGACCATCCCCGTGGAGAAGACCGCGGCCGACCTCGTCCTCGTCGCCGGCGGCGCCGACCGCATGTGGCCCTCCCTCCGCTTCGCCCGCGAGCTCGCCGATCGATACGCGACGACCGGGCGCACGGCTCCTCTGATCACGCGTCCCGACGCGGGCCACCGCACCGTCTTCCCCGGTGAAGTGGCGCCGCCCGCCTCCACCCGCTTCGACCACGGCGGCACACCCGAGGCCGGCGCCCTGCTCGGCGCCGCGGCATGGCCGACCGTGCTGGCCACCGTCCAAGGAGCCTGAGAGCCGGGGGACTTCGATCCAGCCGCGCTCCCATCACCCTGCCGCAGGAAGCCAGGGCACGCCCCGACGTTGCACGTGAGCCCCCCGATTGCCGTGGGACGACACCACTCCTGTGGGACCAGTGGGTTGACGGTACAGCGCCAACCAGCAAGGATCGAGCACGCGAGGAGTGACAACGTTGTCGCACGAAAGGATCCCGATGAGAGCCTTGAAACGCGTGTGCGCCGCCCTGGCGCTCGCCACAACGGTCACGGTGACCACTGCCCTTTCCGGCGGGGTCGCCAACGCGGCCGACGCGCCGAAGTTCGCCAAGGACCCGACGACGCTGGTCGACACCTCGATCGGCAACAACGGCGACGGAACCACGTTCCCGGGGGCCGCGGTCCCCTTCGGCATGGTCCAGTTGAGCCCGGACACGCAGCTGAACCAGTACGCGTCCTACGACTACAGCCAGAACAACATCCTCGGCTTCAGCATGACCCACCTGTCGGGCGTCGGCTGTCAGACCATGGGCAACTTCCGGTTCATGCCGACCACCGGTGCCGTCACGTCGTCGGACCCGGCGCAGTACGGCGCGAAGTTCAGCCACGACAACGAGACCCGCGCGCCGGGCTATTACGGCGTGAAGTTCGACAACGGCATCCAGAGCGAGTTGAGCGCGACCGAACGGACCGGTCAGCAGCGGTACACCTACCCCGCGGGATCGGGCCCGGAGAACGTCCTCATCGAGGTGGGTCAGAGCAACGGCAGCACCTACGCCGGTGACGTCCACGTGGTTGGCGACGACACCGTCGAAGGCTGGCTCCAGGGAGGCAACTTCTGCGGCGAGACCGGCAAGGAGCGCTACCGGATCTTCTTCAGCGCCAGGTTCGACCGGAAGTTCGCGAACTTCGGCACCTGGACCGACAACACCCTCACTCCGAACCAGCGTGACGCGTCGCGCGGCAGCCGGCGCGCCGGCGCCTGGGTGACATTCGACCCGTCCAAGGGCGGCCAGGTAGGCGCGTCGGTCGGCCTGTCCTACACCTCGATCGACGGCGCGCGCCTCAACCGGACGGCCGAGCAGCCGAAGTCGTTCGACAAGGCCCGCGAGGCCGCGCACACGTCGTGGCAGGACGAGCTGAACCGCATGCGGGTGGCCGGCGGCAGCACCGCCGACCAGCGCACGTACTACACCGCGCTCTACCACTCGCTGCTGGACCCGGCGATCGGGTCGGACGTCGACAACCGTTACCGCGGCTTCGACGACGCGGTGCACCAGGCGGATTCGACGTACTACCAGATGTTCTCGCTGTGGGACACCTACCGTTCGCAGAACCAGCTCGTGGATCTGCTGGAACCCGGCCGGGCCGCCGACATGGCCAAGTCCGTGCTGCACATCTACCAGGACGGCGGCTGGCTGCCGCGCTGGGCGCTCGCCAACAGCGAGACCAACGTGATGAGCGGTGACCCGATCACGCCGTGGATCGTCGACATCTACAACCGCGGTCTGCTCGACGCCGGGACGGCCAACCAGCTCTTCGACGCGCTGTGGAAGAACGTCAACGAGGTCCCCGCCGACCAGTCCGTCTTCCGCGGCCGCGACGGCAACCCGTCGTACGTCCAGAACGGCTGGGTGGCCTACCAGAACCTGCCCGGCTACACCTACGGCGACAGCCGGCAGGCGGGTTCGGCCACGCTCGAGTACGCACTCGCCGACTGCGCGCTGTCCACGATGGCGAAGAGCCTCGGCCGGCAGGACAAGGCCGCGGCACTCGCCTCGCGCTGCGACAACTTCACCAAGCTCTGGGACCCCAGCGTGACGTCGCAGGGCTTCACCGGGTTCCCGGTCGCGCGGAACGCCGACGGTTCGGTCGCCGGCAACCCCGATCCCACGCAGACAGCGCCGTTCCACGAGGGCACCGCGTGGCAGTACCAGTGGCTCGCCCAGCAGGACCCGCAGACCCTCTTCGGGCTCATGGGCGGCCAGGCGCAGGCCGAGCAGCGGCTCGACAAGTTCTTCGACATGCCGACCGTGCTCACCGACCCGGCGAAGGCCGCGTCGGACTCCTGGGTGACCGGGGCCTACGACTACCACAACAACTTCGCCTTCAACCCCAACAACGAGCCCGACTTCAGCGCGCCGTGGATGTACACGTGGACGGGCGCGCCATGGAAGACCTCGGCCGTGCTGCGCGCGCTGCGGACGCTCTTCACCGACAACGTCTACGGCATGCCCGGCAACGACGACCTCGGCGCCACGTCGTCGCTGCTCGTCTTCGCCATGGCCGGCATCTTCGAGGCCCAGCCCGGCTCGGCCACCTATGTGGTCAGCGCGCCCATGTTCGACAAGGTCGAGATCCGTCCGGCGCACGGGCACAAGATCACGATCGAGGCGCCGGGCGCTGACGCGTCGAAGCTGCAGTATGTGTCGTCCGTGAGCACGCACAAGGGGGCGCTGAACCAGAGCTGGATCTCCCATGAGGACCTGCTGCGGTCCGGCACCATCAAGATCGACCTCTCGGCGCAGCCGACGAGTTGGGGCGTGAACGCCGCCCCGCCGGCCCTGTCCCAGGACTGAGCCCCGCGGTGCGGCCCCTCACGTCACGCGGGGGGCCGCACCGAGGCAGGGCTCGCGCCACGCGGGGTGGGCCGACCGTCACGGCTTCCCGAGGGGGGCTGACGATCTCCGACGCCCAGCCGTCCGCGGTCGTCCTGTGCAGCCCTCCGCCGAAGAGGCCGGCGATACGGACTCTGGTTCCGGCTGCTCCTGGCGGACGCGCCCCTCACTCAGCGCGACCAAGGCCGTTGACGTAAACGGCATTCTCTTCCGCGGGGGCCGGGCGGAGGTGGTCGAGTAGGCCGGGGGGTGTCGGGTAAGGGGGTTCGGTGGGGAGGAGAGTGCGGGCCTCGTCGAGGTGGCCGGCGCGGACCAGGGCGTGGATCTGGTGCGCGAGGGGCGTGACGTCCCTGATGGCGACGGTCCACTCGTCCGCGTAGCGACCCGCGACCGAGCCGCCGAGACCGAGTTGGAGTGAGCGGTGCGGCAACGCCCGCTGGTGGAGGTCGTGTTCGGGATCCCACTGGACGCGGGCCGGAGCGGTCTTCATCTCGCGTCGCCAGGCAGCCTGATCGGGGTGGAAACCGCGTGCGTAGTGCGAGAGGCAGGCATGGCCCAGGGCCCATGCGAAGCCGTCGCGGGTGATCTCCACGGCCAGCACCGTCTCCTGGTCATCCTTGGTGCCCCACCCGCAGCGGTACATCATCCACAGGAACGACGGCTTGATCCACGTCATCCGGTCGCGCTTCCAGGCGTCCGGGAAGCGGCCGTCGCGGGCCGCCGGGATGCCGAGGGCGGGGGAGTAGGCCTGGTAGACCGTGACGGTCGTGGCGGTGTGGGCGGCGCGGATCGCGTACGTCGGTTCTGGCACGGTTCCAGCCTGCCGTCCCGGCGCGACGTCGCGCGAACGAATTCGCCTGCACGCCCCGGGCGATCGTGCCGACGACCACCGTGTCGGGGACTTCGACAGCACACGGACCCATGGGGTGTCCAGGACATAGACGTATATTTTCTACTGGTCCCCCTATCGGTTGATACAGAACACTCTTCCGCGCGGGAAACTGCTGCGCAGAGGCCGGCGAGCCACGCCGGCTCCTGGCGCATGAGGAGGAGCGATGTCCGCAGAGAGGACGGCAGGACAACCGACGAGAGGGGCACCCCGCAGGGGGAAAGCGACGGCGGGCGCGTCGGTTGCCGTGGCGGCCGTCGCCCTGACGCTGGCGGTGGCCGGTCCGGCCCAGGCCGGCGGCGGCAGTTCAGGAGGGGCGACGCCGTTCACCGGCCGGTCGGAGGGCGGGAGCCTGATCCTGAAGGACGGTGACATCGTCGCGTGCGCCGGTGTCGGCGTCCTTCAGATCGTCCAGCGCGACGGCGTCATCCGCGGCACGGGCAGTGCCGGCACGACCTTCACCACGCCCGCCGGAACCAAGGTCGTGACGGTGACCAAAGGGACCGTGAAGGTGACCGTCCAGGGGATCACCGCCCGGGTCACCTGCGGCAGCCAGGGATTCCCGACCACCTCGGCGTTCGTGCCCAGCAGCAGTCTGAAGGGCGGAGTGGACGCAGGCTCCGGCGGTGCGCCGGCCGCCGTGAACACCGGTGAACTCGTCACCGGAGGCGCGCTGGTGGCCACCGGCGTCCTCGGCGTGGCCATGCTGCGCCGCCGGCGTACGACCGTCGGCAGCGGCATCTGACGCGCGCCGGTACGTGGCCACGTCGCCCGTGGCCGCGTCACCCGAGGGCACGACGCCCACGGCCGTGGGGTGCCTTCGCCCACCCGCACCCCGCGCCCCACGGCCGCTACGGCCCGACCGCACCGCCCCACGGCCCCACGGCCCCACGGCCCCACGGCCCCACGGTCGGCAGTCGCACGGACATGACCCACGGACCCGGGGAGGTCACCGCATGAGGCACCACCGGCCGCTGACGCGCGCCGCGGTGACCCTGGCGACGGTGATCGCCCTCGGCGCCGGCGGCTGGACGATCGCGGACGGCCTCCGCTCCCGGACCCCGCCCGCGCCCTCCGCGGCCGACGCGCTCCCGGTGACGCCGAGTTCCCTGCGGCCGGCCGCCACGCCGCCGAACTCCGTGACGCCCGGGCCCGTACCGTCAGCAGTCTCCGCACCCCCGAACTCCGCGGCACCCCCCACCCGAACCGCCACCGGCACCTCGGCCACCACCCCCACCCAGAGCGCGGTCGCCATGCCCTCCTCGCCCCCCGTCCGCATCCGGATCCCCCGCCTCGGCGTCGACTCCCCGGTCATGCGCCTGGACGCGGACGCCGCCGGGCACCTGGCCGTACCGCCGCAGAGCGACGCCAACATGGTCGGCTGGTACGAGGGCGGCCCCAGCCCGGGCTCGGCCGGGAACGCGATCATGGACGGCCACGTGGACACCCGCCGGGGCCCTGCCGTCTTCTACGGCCTGGGCGCGCTCCACAAGGGCGCTGCCGTTCTGGTCACCCGCGCCGACCGGACCGTGGCCGAGTTCACCGTGTACGCCGTCGAGGTCTACGCCAAGTCGGCCTTCCCCGACCAGCGGGTGTACGGTCCCACCCGCGACCCGGAACTGCGCCTCCTCACCTGCGGGGGCGTCTACACCAAGGCCACCGGTTACCAGGCCAATGTCGTCGTCTACGCCCGTCTGCTCACCGGGCGTCAGCCGTAGGACGCGATCCCAGAACCGTCGGTGGTCCCGCGGCGACGACGATCGCGGGGCCCCGGCGTCAGGGGTCCTTCCCCGGTCCTCCCCCCGGTCCTCCCTCCGACCCTCCCCCCGACATCCGCTGCACGCCGATCTGCACGGCGCCCACGAGCAGTTTGGCGATCACGCCCACCACCGCCAGGCCGCCGAGCATCTGGATCATGACGAGCACCCGGGCCGTGGTCGTCTTCGCCGTGATGTCGCCGAACCCGACCGTCGCGAAGACGGTGATGGTGAAGTACAGGGCGTCCGTGCGGCTCAGCGGCTGCGTGAACGAGCCGGGGTGACCGTCCTCCAGCACGAAGTACGCCCCGGAGAACAGCAGCAGGAACACCGGCACCAGGACCATGACGGCCTCGATCTGGCGCAGGTGCGGGTGCTCCGAGTGGGTGATGGAGTACACCTGCCAGGCGACGGCCGCCGCGAACAGCACGAAGCCGAGGACGAACCAGCCGGCCTTGCCCACCTTCAGGGGATTGTCCAGCGGCAGCGTGTAGTACAGGACCAGCAGCACGATCGGGGTGACGACCGCCCGCAGCAGCGTACGGAGCAGCAGTCGCCGCCGACGGCGCGGTTCCATCGCGGCGTACGCGTGGGTGGCGTCGGCGCTCATGGCAGCAGGTCCTCCGTCGGTGCGGCGCCGTTCCGCGGCGGTGCCGTCCCCTTTCCCCCGTTATAGGTCCGCTCCGGGCCGGGCGCCAGCGCGTGCGGCGTCCCGTCGGCAGGTCCGGATCGGACGGACGGCCTCGGGGCCGGTTCTCCGCGGACGCGCCCGCGCCCCGAATGGCTGCGCCGTACGACTGGTGAACGCCCCGCCTTCCACCGACCCCCCTGCGGGTCGGATCGCCGGGCCTTCGGCCGGACCGCAGAATGCGTTGGGAGGGGAGCGGCAAGCACGGACCGACGCGAGCGAGGACGGCCATGGCCACGGTGGACGGACGGGCGGGACGGCCCGCCGACCGGGGGAAACCGGCGCGATGGCGGGCGGTGACGGTCGCCTGGCTGTCCAAGGTGTTCGCGCTGAACCCGGCGGGACTGAACTGGCCGCGCGCGATCGCCCTCCTGGACGTGGCGCTGGTGCCGCTCGTCGTCTTCTGGGCGATCGGTCACGAGGTGTACCTGCTCAGCGCGTTGTTCGCGCTGCTCTTCGCGGTGCTGGCCGACCCCGGCGGCGGTTTCGGGAACCGTGCCGCGCACATCGCCGGCTTCGGGCTCGCCGGCGCGGGGATGACCGCGCTGGGATTCGGTGTCGGCGGGGAGGCGTGGGGCTGGCTGACGCTCACGGCGTTCGTGGTCACGCTGGCGTGCGGCCTGGCGGTGGCCTTCGGGGTGCGACGGTTCGTCATGGCTCTGCTGCTGAACGTCTGGCTCGTCGTCGCCTTCGGGGTGGCGTCCGGCTTCCAGAGCAACGCCCGCGTCACCAGCTACACCTGGGCGCAGGTCGCGACCTGGGCCGGGGGAACGGCGCTGTGGATCGCGGTGGCGTTCCTGGCGTGGCTGGTGCGCGGCCGCCACGACCGGCCCCAGCCCATCGCGGAACTGCCCGGGGACACCGCGCCGCGGAAGCTGACGCCGCAGATCACCACGTTCGCGGTGATGCGTGCCGTGGCGCTCGCCGGGGCCGTCGCACTGGCCTTCGGGCTGAACCTGTCGCACGGCTACTGGATGCCGATCGCGGCGATCGTCGCGATGAAGCCGAGCCTGGGGCAGTCGACGCTGGTGGGCGCGCAGCGGCTCTCCGGAGCGGTCATCGGGGCGGTGGCGGCGGGACTGCTGCTTCTGATTCCGGCCAGCGTCCACGGCCTGCGGCTCTTCGCGGTCTCGCGCGGGCTCGAAGTCGTCGCGCTCGTCCTGTTCGTCCACGGGGTGGCCACGCGCTTTGTGAACTACGCGCTGTACTGCGCGGCCATCGCCGGTGGCGTCCTCATCCTGGTGGACATCCTCCAGCCGACCGACTACGCCGCCGAGGGCTACCGGATGCTGTGGACGCTCTGCGGGGTGGGGATCGGCCTGGCCACCCTGCTGCTCGCGGGCCTGGTGGCGAAGCGGCGGAGTGCCCGCGCGGCGAAGTAGAGGCTGTGCGGGTCGTCCGCCTGGGGGCCGTGCGCCGGGTGCCGCCGGAGATCCGCGGGGGCGGCCGATGCCGTCGGCCTTCGTGATCAGGCCGCCCGGGTACGGGAGATGCGGTGGATCGCGATGCGTTGGCGGGGGGCGATCCGGCGGGTGTCCAGGAACGACGTGTTCATCCATCCCCTGAACGGTCACCCGACAGCCGACGGCATGGTCACCGAGGTCGACCGGGAGCTTGAGCGGCTCCGGCGCGAGGTCCAGGACCTCGCAGTGGCACTGCGGGACTGACCGAACGAGGCCGCTCCCTCACACCACCACCCCGTTCGGCTCGGACGCGCAGGCCTGCGCCGCGGCCTCCACCTCGGCGACGGTCACGGGCCGGCGCTCGTGCCGGGACAGCTCGCACGCCTCGGCCACCAGCAGGGCCCGCAGCGCCTCCCGGCCCTCGCAGGGATTGGGCAGCTCGCTGCGGGCGACGCGCAGGAAGACGTCCAGTTCGGCCCGGTAGGCGGGCGCGAACCGCTCCAGGAACCCGGACCAGCGCGTCCCCGCCCCGGCGCCCTGCCCGGCGCCCCGCCCGGCGTCCCCGGCCGCCACGTCCGCCGGCTCGAGCGAACTCAGCGGTGCCCGCGGCCCCACGCCCACCACCACTTGGTCGGCGGTCCCCGCGAGCTCCATCCGGACGTCGTACCCCGCCGCGTGGTAGCGGGTCGCGGTCGCGGTGGCCAGCACGCCGCCCTCCAGGGTGAGCAGCGCGGCAGCGGTGTCCGCGTCGCCGGCCGCACGGAAGAATTCCTCGCCCTCGTTGCTGCCGGTCGCGTACACCTCGGTGACCTCGCGACCGGTGACCCAGCGCAGGAGGTCGAAGTCGTGGATCAGGCAGTCCCGGTAGAGGCCGCCGGACAGCGGGACGTAGGCGGGCGGCGGCGGTGCGGGGTCGGAGCTGACGGTGCGCACGGTGTGCAGCCGCCCCACCCGGCCCGCCCGCAGGGCCTCGCGGGCGGCGGCGTAGCCGGCGTCGAAGCGCCGCTGGAAGCCGATCTGCAGCAGCGCGCCGGTCTGGGTGACCGTGTCCAGCGCCGAGACCGTGCGGGCCAGGTCCACGGCCACCGGCTTCTCGCAGAAGGCGGGGACGCCCGCCCGCGCGGCCCGGGCGATCAGTCCGGCGTGGGCCGCGGTCGTGGAGGCGATCACGACGGCGTCGGGGCGGCGCGCGAACAGGTCGTCCACCGGGAGCGCGGTCGCGCCCCGGGCCGCCGCCACCTCCCGGGCCCGGCCGGGATCGGCGTCGGCGACCATCAGCTCGGTGACGTCCGGGTGCGCCGCCAGCGTCCCGGCGTGGAAGGCGCCGATCCGCCCGGCGCCCAGAAGTCCGATCCGCATACCTGCTCCTGCCGTGAGGGAGAAGGAGACGTGACGAGGGTGCGCATCCCAACCTCCCGCGCCGTCACGCGCCCTGTCAAAACCCTTTGTCCTGATATGGGGTGTTTATGAGGTGCTTCGCACATCATGCCCTGCCGTCCCCCGCCGAACGAGGCGGACGCCGGTCCGCGCCCGGAAACCGGCCTCGTCCAGGCCGGAGGACAGGGCACGCGCCCCCTTGACGGATACTGGGGCCGCCGGGAAGGTCACTCGCAGCACTTCGATGCACAGCGTTCCCGGCTGCACCACGGACAGGACGGAAAGGCAGGGCCACGTGGCGAAGGCAAGGGCGGGACGGCGGAGGAACTCCACCCCCGGACGGGTACTCGGCGTACTCTGCGTGGTCGTGGCCACAGCCCTGGGAGCGAGCGCGCTCGCCGGGTGCAGCAGCACCGGCGGCAAGCGCGCCGAGGACCGGGCCAAGCAGCTCGCGGCCAACGGGTCCGGGGTGAACACCCCGCGCTGGACGTTCGCCATGGTCACCCACTCCGGGGCGGGCGACACCTTCTGGGACATCGTCCAGAGCGGCGCCAAGCAGGCCGCGGCCAAGGACAACATCAAGTTCCTGTACTCCAACAGCGACCAGGGCGACCAGCAGGCCCAGCTCGTGCAGGCCGCCATCGACCAGCACGTCGACGGGCTGGTGGTCACGCTCGCCAAGCCGGACGCGATGAAGGCCGTGGTGGCCAAGGCCGAGAAGGCCGGCATACCCGTGATCACCATCAACTCCGGGTCCGAGGAGTCCAAGCAGTTCGGGGCGCTCACCCACATCGGCCAGGACGAGACGGTGGCCGGCAACGCGGTCGGCGACGAGCTGAACAAGCGGCACAAGCAGCACGCGCTGTGCGTGCTCCACGAGCAGGGGAACGTCGGGCACGAGCAGCGCTGCGCCGGGGCCAAGTCCACGTTCAGCGGCCGGATGGACAACCTGTACGTCAACGGCACCAACATGCCGGACGTGCAGTCCGCGATCCAGGCGAAGCTGCAGTCCGACAAGTCCATCGACTCCGTCGTCACCCTCGGCGCGCCCTTCGCCGCCACCGCCGCCAAGGCCAAGCAGGAGGCCGGGTCCAAGGCGGAGATCGACACCTTCGACCTCAACGCCCAGGTGGCCACCGAGCTCAAGGACGGCACGATCGGCTTCGCCGTCGACCAGCAGCCGTACCTCCAGGGCTACGAGGCCGTCGACCTGCTGTGGCTGTACCGCTACAACGGCGACAGCCTCGGCGGCGGCAAGCCGGTGCTGACCGGCCCGCAGATCGTCACCAAGGACGACGCCGACGCGCTGCTGTCCTACACGAAGCGGGGGACGCGGTGACCGTCCTCGCCCCGGCCGCCGAGCGGTCCGACGAACGGCTCGCCCCCCGCTCCCTGACCCGGCGCCTGATCGGGCGGCCGGAGCTGGGCGCGGTGGTGGGCGCCGCCGCGGTCTTCGTCTTCTTCTCCGTCGTCGCCGACTCGTTCCTGCAGGCGTCCAGTCTCGGCACCGTGCTCTACGCGTCGTCCACCATCGGGATCATGGCGGTGCCGGTGGCGCTGCTGATGATCGGCGGCGAGTTCGACCTGTCCGCCGGTGTGATGGTGACCAGTTCGGCGCTGATCTCGTCGATGTTCAGCTACCAGATGACCGCGAACACCTGGGTCGGCGTGGGCGTCTCGCTGCTGGTCACCCTGGCCTTCGGCGCCTTCAACGGGCTCATGCTGGTGCGCACCAAGCTGCCGAGCTTCATCATCACGCTCGGCACCTTCCTGATGCTCACCGGCCTGAACCTGGGCCTGACCAAGCTGATCAGCGGCACGGTGTCGACGAAGTCGATCGGCGACATGCAGGGCTTCCCCACCGCGCGGGACGTCTTCGCCTCGCACTGGACGATCGGCTCGGTCGACCTGCAGGTGACCATCCTGTGGTGGATCGGCCTGGTCGCGGTCGCCACCTGGGTGCTGCTGCGCACCCGGGTCGGCAACTGGATCTTCGCGGCGGGCGGCAACCCGGACGCGGCCCGCGCGGTGGGCGTCCCGGTGGCGGGCACCAAGGTGGGCCTCTACATGGCCGTCGCCTTCTGCGCGTGGATCTCCGGGCAGCACCTGCTGTTCTCGTTCGACGTCGTGCAGTCCGGCGAGGGCGTGGGCAACGAGTTCCTGTACATCATCGCGGCGGTCATCGGCGGCTGCCTGATGACCGGCGGCTACGGCAGCGCGATCGGCTCGGCGGTCGGCGCGTTCATCTTCGGCATGACCAGCAAGGGCATCGTCTACGCCCAGTGGAACCCGGACTGGTTCAAGTTCTTCCTCGGGGCGATGCTGCTGCTCGCCACCCTGCTCAACGCCTGGGTCCGCAGGCGCGCGGAGGCCCGCACATGACCGACACCACCATCTCCGGCGGCGAGGCCGCCACCGTGCCCGGCCCGCGTACACCGCTGGTGGCGCTGACCGACGTCGCCAAGTCGTACGGCAGCGTGCGGGCGCTGCACGGCGTCTCGCTGGACGTGCACGCCGGTGAGATCACCTGCGTGCTGGGCGACAACGGCGCGGGCAAGTCGACCCTCATCAAGATCATCGCCGGGCTGCACCCGCACGACGCCGGCACGTACGCCGTCGAGGGCGAGGAGGTGCGGCACGCCTCGCCGCGCGAGGCCCTCGACCGGGGGATCGCCACCGTCTACCAGGACCTGGCGGTCGTGCCGCTCATGCCGGTGTGGCGGAACTTCTTCCTGGGCTCGGAGCCGACCAAGGGCCGTGGGCCGCTGCGCCGCCTTGACGTGGCCGCCATGCGCGCGACCACCCACCAGGCGCTGCTGCGCATGGGCATCGACCTGCGGGACGTCGACCAGCCGATCGGCACGCTCTCCGGCGGTGAGCGGCAGTGCGTGGCCATCGCCCGGGCCGTGCACTTCGGCGCCAAGGTGCTGGTGCTCGACGAGCCGACGGCCGCGCTGGGCGTCAAGCAGTCCGGTGTGGTGCTCAAGTACGTGGCGGCGGCCCGCGACGCGGGCCTCGGTGTGGTGCTCATCACACACAACCCGCACCACGCCTACCTCGTGGGGGATCGTTTCGTCCTCCTCAAGCGTGGCGCGATGTCCGGCAGCCACCTCAAGGAGGACATTACGCTGGACGAGCTGACCCGGGAGATGGCCGGGGGCAGCGAGCTGGACGAGCTGACGCACGAACTGAGCCGCACACCGGCTGCCACCGACCCGGCGGCCGCCGCCGATCCGGAGACCACCGCTTGAGTGCCAATCGTGAACGTGTTTACCGCGGCGGTGCCGCCCGTGCCACCGTGTGGCGCAACGTCAGCGGCGCGGACCGCCGCGAGCGGCGCTCGCACCTGACCGCGCCCCGGGTGCCGACCGTCGGCATCGACATCGGGGGCACCAAGGTGATGGCCGGCGTCGTCGACGCCGACGGCAACATCCTGGAGCAGCTGCGCACCGAGACGCCGGACAAGTCCAAGAGCCCCAAGGTCGTCGAGGACACCATCGTCGAGCTGGTGCTGGACCTGTCCGAGCGGCACGACGTCCACGCGGTCGGCATCGGCGCCGCCGGCTGGGTGGACGCCGACCGGTCGCGGGTGCTGTTCGCCCCGCACCTGGCGTGGCGCGACGAGCCCCTGCGCGACCGGCTGTCCGAGCGGCTGCTCGTGCCGGTGATGGTCGACAACGACGCGAACACCGCCGCCTGGGCCGAGTGGCGCTTCGGCGCGGCCCGCGGCGAGCCCGACCTGGTGATGATCACCCTGGGCACCGGCATCGGCGGCGCCATCCTGGAGGACGGCCACGTCAAGCGCGGCCGCTACGGGGTGGCCGGCGAGTTCGGCCACATGCAGGTGGTGCCCGGCGGGCACCGCTGCCCGTGCGGCAACCGCGGCTGCTGGGAGCAGTACAGCTCCGGGAACGCCCTGGTCAGGGAGGCCCGCGAGCTGGCCGCCGCGGACTCCCCGGTGGCCTACGGGATCATCGACCGGGTCGGCGGCAACATCCGCGACATCACCGGCCCGCTGATCACCGAGCTGGCCCGGCAGGGCGACGCCATGTGCGTCGAGCTGTTCCAGGACATCGGGCAGTGGCTGGGCGTCGGCATCGCCAACCTCGCCGCCGCGCTCGACCCGTCCTGCTTCGTCATCGGCGGAGGCGTCAGCGCCGCCGACGACCTGCTCATCGGCCCGGCACGCGACGCCTTCCGCCGCACCCTCACCGGCCGCGGCTACCGGCCGGAGGCGCGGATCGTGAAGGCCGAGCTCGGGCCGGAGGCCGGCATGGTCGGCGCCGCCGACCTGGCCCGGCTGGTCGCCCGGCGCTTCCGCCGGACGAACCGGCGCCGGGTCGAGCGCTACGAGCGGTACGGGCGGGTCTACGGGCGGCAGGCGGCCGACTCGTGACGACGACCCCGGAGGAGCGCAGCCCCGAGCAGCGCACACCCGAGGTGCTCACCCCCGAGCAGCGCACGGCGGAACCCGTCGTGGCCGAGGTCCGCACTCCGGAGCCGCCGCCCGCGGACGCGCGCACCCCGGCGCCGCGGCAGAAGGGACCGCGCCGTGAGCGGGCCGGGGGAGCCACCGCCGCGGCGCCTCTCCCGGGCAGTGCCCGGCCGCCGCGCGAACTGCCGCGCTGGCTGCGCTGGACGGTCCTGCCGCTGCTCGTCCTGGTCCCGCTCGGGTATGTGATCATCTCGGCCCAGCAGAGCCGGGAGAGCGGCGAGAGCAAGCAGTTGGAGGCCGCCGCGCGGCACCTGACGTTCGGGTACTACCCGAGCTCCCTGCAGCAGCGCATCTACCAGGTGCCGATCCCCTACGGCGCCGCGCACGTCGGCTACCTGGAGACCAACTCCTGGTCCACCAGCGTGCTGTACGTGCAGTTCACCACGACCGCGGGCGGCCTCGACACCTTCCTGGCGAAGGTCGGCACCAGCCGCGCGGCGCTGCGCTCCGGGTCGTCGGAGATCAGCAGGTCCCAGGCCCGCGAGGCCTCCTGGACGTTCTCCGGCCCCGGCCCCTGGTCGGGGACGAGCATGCACAAGAACGGCGACAAGCCCGACCACGCCATCAGCGTCGACCTGCACGACCCGGACGCGCCCACGGTCTACGTGGTCTCCACCGTCAACTTCCGGTACGGCTTCCGGGACAGCTGACCCACCCGTCTGTTGTGTCCGGCCGATCCCTCGGTAGCGTGTGGGGCGATGAGCGAGACGACCGATATGACTGCTGCCGGGTCCGGTACGTACGCCACCTCGTACGACGACCGTCACGACACGTACGACGACCGTGACGATCAGCACCTGCCGCCACTGCAGTACCGCTTCGACGGCCCCGACGACGCACCGGTGCTGGTCCTCGGGCCGGCCCTGGGCGCGACCTGGCACATGTGGGACCGCCAGCTGCCGATCCTCGCGGGCGCCTGGCGGGTCCTGCGCTACGAACTGCCCGGCCACGGCGGCGCGCCCGCCGAACCCGCCGCCTCCGTCGACGACCTCGCGCGACGGCTGCTGGCCGTCCTCGACGACGAGGGCATCGACCGATTCGGGTACGCCGGCTGCGGCCTGGGCGCCGCGGTCGGCGCCCGGCTGGCGCTGCTGCGGCCCGACCGGGTCGCGGCCCTCGCCCTGGTCTCGGCCGCCGCCCGCTACGCCACCGCCGACACCTGGCGGCAGCGCGGCGTGGTGGTCCGCGCCAACGGGCTGGAGCGGACCGCGCAGGGCACACCGGAACGCTGGTTCACCGGCGCCTTCCTGGCCACCCAGCCGGCCATCACCGACTGGGCGGTGCAGATGGTCGCCACCACGGACGCCGCCTGCTACGTCGCGGCCTGCGAGGCGCTGGCCGCGTTCGACATCCGCGAGGCGCTCGGCGGCATCACCGTGCCGACACTCGTGGTCGCCGGCGCCGACGACGTGGAGACCCCGCCGGCCGACGCTCGGCTGCTGGTCGCCGGGATCCCGGACGCGCGTCTTGCCGTCGTCCCCGCGACGGGTCACCTGGCGCCCGTCGAGGAGCCCGTCGCCGTCGGCGACCTGCTCGCACGGCACTTCGAGAGCACCTGGGACCGCACGCTCCCGTCGGCGCCGTTCGCCCCGGCCCCGCCGCCCGTCCCGCCGCGGGTGCCCGCCCAGCCGGCCGCCGTGCCCCCGCCGCCCGACCGCTACGCCGAGGGTCTGCGGATCCGCCGCGAGCTGGTCGGCGACGCGGAGGTGGACGCCGCGATCGCCCGCGCCGAGCCGTTCGGCGCCGGCTTCGACGCCTTCGCCACCCGGATCGGCTGGGGCGAGGTGTGGACCAGGCCCGGCCTGGACCGGCGCACCCGCAGCTTCCTCAGCCTGACCGCCCTCACCGCGCTCGGCCGGCTCGGCGAACTCGCCGACCACACGCGCGCGGCCCTGCGCAACGGCCTCACCCCCGCCGAGATAGAGGAGACGCTGCTGCACACCGCCGTGTTCTGCGGGCTGCCCGCGGCGCAGGCGGCGGTGGAGGCGGCGCGCCCGGTGATCCAGCAGGAGACCGCGGGCGGGTGACGCGCCGGGGCCGGCGGCGCGGGAGCCCCACCGCGAGGGGGCCGGCGGCCGGGCGGGGCGGCAGGCGTCACACAGGCGTAGCAAGATGGTCGGCATGAAGCTGACCAAGAAACGGCACGCCTGTGTGCGGCTGGAGAAGGACGGGCAGACGCTCGTCATCGACCCCGGCACCTTCAGCGAGGAGGACGCGGCGGTCGGCGCCGACGTCATCCTCGTCACCCACGAGCACCTGGACCACTTCAACGAGGACCGGCTGCGCGCCGGGCTCGAGGCCAACCCGGGCGCCGAGCTGTGGACGCTGGCGAGCGTCGCCGACCAGGTGTCCGCGGCCTTCCCCGGCCGGGTGCACACCGTCGGCGAGGGCGACGCGTTCACCGCCGCCGGGTTCGAGGTGCAGGTCTACGGCCAGCTGCACGCCGTGATCCACCCCGAGATCCCGCGGATCACCAACGTCGGCTATCTGATCGACCGGTCGGTGTTCCACCCCGGGGACGCGCTGACCGTGCCCGGCGTGGCCGTCGACACCCTGCTGCTGCCGGTGATGGCACCGTGGAACAAGCTCTCCGAGATCGTCGAGTACGTCCGGGAGGTCGCCCCGGTGCGGGCCCTCGACGTGCACGACGCGCTGCTGACCGACCTCGCCCGGCCCATCTACGACCACCTGGTCGGCGAGCTCGGCGGCGCGGAACACGTGCGTCTCGCCCCCGGTGACCAGCTCTGACGCACCGCCGCACCCGGTCTGTCGGACCGAGCCGCTAGGTTGAGAAACATGCGCATCGCGACCTGGAACATCAACTCCGTCACCGTCCGGCTGCCCCGGCTGCTCGCCTGGCTGGAGAGCACGGGCACGGACGTCCTGTGCCTGCAGGAGACCAAGTGCACCCTGGAGCAGTTCCCGCACGACGAACTGCGCGCCCTGGGGTACGAGGCCGCCGTCAACGCCAACGGGCGGTGGAACGGCGTGGCCCTGGTCTCCCGTGTCGGCCTGGCGGACGTCGTGGTGGGCCTGCCCGGCGGGCCGGAGTACGAAGGCGTCCAGGAGCCCCGCGCCGTCTCCGCGACCTGCGGCCCGGTCCGGCTGTGGTCGGTGTACGTGCCCAACGGCCGTGAGATCGGCCACCCGCACTACGCCTACAAGCTGGCCTGGCTGGAGGCGCTGCGGGTGGCCGCCGCGGACGACGCCGCCGGGAGCAGGCCGTTCGCGATCCTCGGCGACTACAACGTCGCGCCCACCGACGAGGACGTCTTCGACACGTCCTTCTTCGAGGGCCAGACCCACGTCACCGCCCCCGAGCGCGACGCCCTGGCCGCCCTGCGCAAGACCGGTCTCGAGGACGTGGTGCCGCGCCCGCTGAAGTACGACCGCCCGTACACCTACTGGGACTACCGCCAGCTCAGCTTCCCCAAGAACCGCGGCATGCGCATCGACCTGGTCTACGGCAACAGCCCCTTCGCCAAGGCCGTGTCGGACGCCTACGTGGACCGCGAGGAGCGCAAGGGCAAGGGTGCTTCGGACCACGCGCCGGTCGTCGTCGACCTCGACGTCTGAGGGCCGCCTCCGCGGTCACGGCCGGGTGCGCGTGACGGGTCCCGCGCGCCTGTGGTCGGCGGGCACCCCCGGGTGCGACGCTGAACGGTATGGACATCCCCTTTCTCGGCAGATGGCGTGAGCGGCACACGATGCCGAGCGGGATCGCCGTGTCGGGCGCGGGCGGTGATCACGACCCGGCCGCGGTCGCCGAACTCCTCGGCGAGTGCGAGCTGCTCCGGGTCCGCGCGTCCCACCACGGCGTCGAACTCGACAACTCCGCGGCCTCGTTGACCGCCCTCGACCAGCTGGTGCCGAGCTGGCGGGACGACCCGGACGTGATGAGCTGGCTCGGCAACGACGCCGGGCTCTACCTGGGCACGGTGATCGTGCGCACCGTGCCCGGCGCCGCCTGGCAGGTCTGGCCCAACGGCCACCCGGTCGTCAGCCTGTCCTCCGGCCGCCGCCTCGACACCGTCGCCCTCGGCCACACCTGGGCCGAGACGGGCAGCCCGGAGCTCTCACAGGTCCACGCCGAGGCCTCAGAGGACTGAGTGCCCAAAGGACTGACGCACGACCTCCCGGAGTGGCCGGCTGATCGAGCGAGAACGAGGAGGCACATCGTGTGTCACGGAGGCCCGGCGGGTCCGGCGGGGGTGACGCGTGGTCATCTTGCCGGGGGACGGCCATGGGCGTGTCCGCGCTGGTTCGCCCGGCGCACCGGCGCAACCGTGCATCATGGCGCCGAGCGCACTCCTCACTCGACAGCTTGACTCTGGAGGCTCGACGTGGACTCCCTTCAGCAGCTTCCGAACATCGGGGCGGTGCTGGCCGAACGGCTGCGCCGCGCAGGCGTCGGGGACGCGGGCGAACTGCGCCGCCTCGGCTCCGGGCGGGCATTCGAGAAGATCCGGCCCGAACTGCCGGAAGACGCCTGCACCCACACCCTGCTCGCGCTGGAAGGCGCCCTGCGCGGCATGCGCTGGACCGCCATCCCGCAGACCGAGCGTGACACGCTCGTCAACCGCGTGCTCGGCTGACCCGGCGCCGTGCCCATATCCCGCTCGGCCGAGCCGCTCATCGAACTCACCGGAGTGAGCAAGCGCTTCGGCAGTGTTCCCGTGCTCCAGGACATCGACCTGAGCGTGGGCCGCGGTGAGGTCGTGGTGGTCATCGGGCCGTCGGGCGCCGGGAAGTCCACGCTGTGCCGGGCCATCAACGGGCTGGAGACGATCGACTCCGGCACCGTCACCATCGACGGCCGACCGCTGCCCGCCGAGGGCCGCGAGCTCGCCCGGCTGCGCGCCGAGGTCGGCATGGTCTTCCAGTCCTTCAACCTGTTCGCCCACCACACCGTGCTGGGGAACGTCACCCTCGCGCCCCGCCGGATCCGCGGCCACCACCAGGACGAGGCCGAGCGCGCGGCCCGGGAGCTGCTGGACCGCGTCGGTGTCGTCGGTCAGGCCGACAAGTATCCGCGGGAGCTGTCCGGCGGCCAGCAGCAGCGTGTCGCCATCGCCCGTGCGCTGGCGATGAACCCCAAGGCGATGCTCTTCGACGAGCCGACCTCCGCGCTCGACCCGGAGATGATCAACGAGGTGCTGGAGGTCATGCGGCAGCTCGCCGCCGAGGGCATGACCATGGTGGTGGTCACGCACGAGATGGGCTTCGCCCGCTCGGCGGCCGACCGGGTCGTGTTCATGGCCGACGGCCGGATCGTCGAGGACCGGCCGCCCGGCGAGTTCTTCTCCGGGCCGCACAGCCCCCGGGCCCGCGACTTCCTGGCGAAGGTCCTCCACCACTGACCGGGCACCACTGACCGGGCACGACTGCCCCGCAACGACTGCCCCGGCACGACTGACATGGCACCCCTGACGCCGCACGACTGACGTGCGGAGTACCGGCACGGAACCCTTCCGTGCGGCCGTGTCCCGTTTGTCCGCTGCCCGCTCGGGAAGCCGCCCAAAGGAGACGTATGCCGGACCCCGGGCCCGACGCCAGCCGAGCGAACGGAGAACTGCCCTTATGAACAGCACGGCCACTCAGGACCGCGTCCTCAACGACGCCGAGATCGCCGAGCTCGCCCAGCAACTGCGGGTCGACGCGGTGCGCGCCGCGGCGGCCGCCGGCTCCGGCCACCCGACCTCCTCGATGTCCGCCGCCGAGCTCATCGCCGTCCTGCTCGCCCGCCATCTGCACTACGACTTCGACGATCCGAAGAACCCCGGCAACGACCACCTCATCCTCTCCAAGGGCCACGCCTCACCGCTGCTGTACGCGGCGTACGTGGCGGCCGGCGCCGTCACGGAGGAGGAGCTGCTGACCACCTACCGCAAGTTCGGCAGCCGGCTGGAGGGCCACCCGACGCCCAAGCTGCCGTGGGTGGACGTCGCCACCGGTTCGCTGGGACAGGGTCTGCCCATCGGCGCAGGCGTCGCCCTGAGCGCCAAGCGCCTGGACGACCTGCCCTTCCGCACCTGGGTGCTGTGCGGCGACAGCGAGCTCGCCGAGGGGTCGATCTGGGAAGCGTTCGAGATGGCGGGCGTCGAGGGACTGGACAACCTCACCGCCATCCTCGACATCAACCGCCTCGGCCAGCGCGGCCCCACCCGGCACGGCTGGGACCTGGACGCCTACGCGCGCCGGATCGAGGCGTTCGGCTGGCACGTAGAGGAGATCGACGGCCACGACGTGGCCGCCGTCGACGAGGCGATGAAGACCGCCCGCCGCACCCGCGGCAAGCCGACGGCGATCATCGCCCGCACCCGCAAGGGCCGCGGGGTGGCCGCGGTCGAGGACCAGGAGGGCTTCCACGGCAAGCCGCTGCCGGACGCCGACGCGGCCGTGAGCGAACTGGGCGGCGTCCGCCATCTGCGGGTCCACGTCCAGCCGCCGGAGCAGACGCCCCGCAGGCAGTTCGGCGGCGACCCGACGGCCCAGCTCCCGCGGTACGACCTGGGCGACCAGGTGGCCACCCGCAACGCCTTCGGTGACGCGCTGACCGTGCTGGGCACGCGCCGCGAGGACGTCGTGGTGCTCGACGGCGAGGTCGGCGACTCCACCAAGGCGCAGGAGTTCGCCAAGGAGCACCCCGAGCGCTACATCGAGTGCTTCATCGCCGAGCAGCAGCTGATCGCCACGGCCGTGGGCACCGGGGTCTGCGAGCGGCTGCCGTACGCGTCGACGTTCGCCGCGTTCCTGACCCGCGCGCACGACTTCCTGCGAATGGCGGCGATCAGCCGGAGCGACATCAAGGTCGTCGGCTCGCACGCCGGGGTGGCGATCGGTGAGGACGGGCCGTCCCAGATGGCCCTGGAGGACCTGGCCATGATGCGGACGCTGCACGGCAGCACCGTGCTGTATCCGTGCGACGCCAACCAGACCGCCAGGCTCGTCACGGCTCTCGCCGGGAGTCCGGGGATCGGCTACCTGCGCACCACGCGCGGCGCGACCCCGGTGATCTACGGTCCCGACGAGGAGTTCCCGGTCGGCGGCTGCAAGGTGCTGCGGTCGTCCCCCGAGGACCAGGTGACCCTGATCGGCGCCGGTGTGACGCTGCACGAGGCACTCGCCGCTGCCGACCAGCTCGTCGCCGACGGGACGCGGGCCCGGGTGATCGACCTGTACTCGGTCAAGCCTGTCGACGCCCAGGAGCTGCGGGCCGCCGCCGAGACCACCGGCCGGTTCGTCGTCGTGGAGGACCACCACCCCGAGGGCGGCCTCGCGGACGCTGTGCTGGAGAGCTTCTGCAACGGTCACCCGATGCCGCTGTTGACGCGGCTGGCCGTGCACACCATGCCCGGCTCGGCCACCCCCGACCAGCAGCTCCACGCCGCCGGCATCAACGCCGACGCCATCGCGGCCGCGGCCCGCAAGCTGGTGAACACGCCGCTGACCACCGTCAGCTCCCGGTGACCGGTGACCGGTGACGGGTGACCGGTGACGGGCACGTGTCCGGGCGTCCCCGCCCGGACACGCAGCCGGCCGGCCCGGACACACGAGGGCGCCCCCTCCCGCGACTCGCGGGAGGGGGCGCCCTCCGTGGGGGGATCCGTTCTGCCGGGATCCGGTGGGAACTCTCAGTCCCAGTTGGCGCCGCTGTGACGGCGGCGCGTGGTGCGCGTGCGGCCCTGGCGGACACCGAAGGGGCTGATCTCGTGCGGCAGGCGCCTGCGGCCGTCCTGGGGCATGTCGTCGGGGATCGGCTGGCGCTCCTCGTGGCTGCGCGGGCCCTCCTCCTGGTGACCCGGACCGTGGTCGGAGACCTCACCGTCGGCCAGCGGTGGCTCGTTCGGAGCCTGCCAGGCGCCGGATCGGGCCCTCTTTCCGCGTGGCACCGGGGGTTCACCCGCGATACGCCGGCGGCCGAACCAGACGGCCGCGATCAGCACGGCCACGATGCAGAGGCCGATGATCAGCGGCGCCAGACCGGCCCAGGGCGCGCCGGCCGCGAGCTGCACGGCGTGGTGGTCGTAAACGGACATTTTCGGCACCTCCTCATTGGGTGGATGCCCGGTAATCGACCTTCGACACGGAAGTCACTAAGGAAAACCACGTGCGGGTGCACACCGGCGGACTGTCCGGTAGCATCCCGCGGTCCTACCCATTGACACCCCGCACGCCGCGCCCCGAGCCTTGATCCTCATCGGCCGCCGCGACCGGCGCGCCGCAGAGCACACACGTGGGGAACAGGGGAGGGCCCGATGGCCGCAGGCAGCAGCACCGGCATGCGCCGTGCACAGGGGGGCGGGGACAGTGCGGGGGACGAGGGGGCCAGGCAGCCGTCCGGCAGACGCGCCGCGGCGATGGGGGCCGCGGCGCTCGGCGGCGCCCTCGCCCTGACCGCCGCGGTGGTCAGCCCGGCCGCCGCGACCGCGCCCGCGGGCCACGGGCACGGCGCGCAGACCCGCTATGTCGCGCTCGGCGACTCCTACACCTCGGGTCCCGCGATACCCACCCAGGTCGACGCGAACTGCGCGCGGTCCGACCACAACTACCCGTCGCTGACGGCCGCGGCCGACGACGTGACGGACTTCACCGACGTCAGCTGCGGTGGCGCGACCACCGCGGAGATGTGGAAGCCGCAGGGCACGAACGGGCCGCAGCTCGACGCCCTGGGCCACGACACCACCCTGGTCACGCTGCAGATCGGCGGCAACGACATCGGGTTCGGCTCGATCATCGCGACCTGCGCCGGGCTGACCGCGACCAACCCGCTGGGCAGCCCCTGCAAGGACCACTTCGGCACCGGCGGGATCGACCAGCTCACGCTGAACGTCCTGAAGACCGCGCCGAAGGTCTCCGACGTGCTGCACGCCATCCACCAGCGGTCGCCGCGCGCCCGTGTCGTGGTGGTCGGCTACCCGGACCTGCTGCCCGACAACGGGGTGCCGTGCACCTCGGCGGTCGTGCCGTTCGCCGTCGGCGACTTCGCCTACCTGCGGGACACCGAGAAGAAGCTCAACGCCATGCTGCGGGTCGAAGCGCTGCTGCACGGCGACGAGTACGTCGACACCTACACGCCCACCATCGGCCACGACATGTGCAAGGCGCCCGGCGAGCGCTGGATCGAGCCGCTGGTGCCGGCCGCCCCCGCAGCGCCCGCGCACCCCAACGCGCTCGGCGAGCAGGCCATGGCGCAGGCGCTGCTGGACCGGGTCGACGGGCACGGGCGCGGTCACCGCGTGTGAAGTCATAGGGGGTAAGGCGACCCTGAGTAGCGAGCGCGCGCGGCGTCATGGATCATGTCCCCATGCCGGTCCTGATAGCCGCGTGCGCCTTCGCGATGACCCTCGTCGGCGGCGTAGTCGCACAACACATCGGTGACCGCCGCCATCTCGTGCTCGGTCTCGCCGCCGGCCTCATGCTCGGCGTGGTCGGCTTCGACCTGCTTCCGGAGGCGCTCCACAACCAGCGCCACGACGTGTTCGGGGTGCCGGCCGCCCTGCTGATGTTCGTCGCCGGCTTCCTGGCCCTGCACATCGTCGAGCGCTCGGTCGCCATCCACCGCGCCCACGAGGGCGAGTACGCCTCGCACACCCACGTCCACGGCCACGCCCACGACCCGGTCAAGGGCATCGGGCTGGCCGCGGCCGGCGCGCTGGTCGGCCACAGCGTCATGGACGGTTTCGCGATCGGCGCCGCGTTCCAGGCCGGCGACACCGTCGGGATCGTGGTGGCCATCGCGGTCGTCGCGCACGACTTCGCGGACGGCTTCAACACCTACACGATCATGCGGCTGTACGGGAACGAACGACGCCGGGCGCAACTGCTGCTCGGCGCCGACGCGCTGGCCCCGGTGGTGGGCGCGGCGATCACCCTCGGCTTCACCATCCCGTCCGGGGTGCTCGGCCTCTACCTCGGCTTCTTCGCCGGTTTCCTGCTCTACCTGGCCACGTCGGACATCCTGCCCGAGGCGCACAGCCCGCATCCGTCGCGCACCACGCTGATCTTCACCGTGGCCGGGGCGCTGATCATGTGGCTGGTGATCGGTCTCGCTGACTCCTGATCTTCGGCGTGCCGGTGGCCGCCTTGGTCACGTCGGCGACCAGTTCGACCACGTCGGAGCCGTAGGCCTGGGAGTTCACCACTCGCAGCAGCAGGCAGAAGGTGCCGTCCACGCCGTACTTGCGGGCCAGCCGGACGTGGTGGCGGGCCAGGTAGCGGACCGCGGCCTGGTTGGCGATGCCGCGCTGGCCCGAGGACAGGAAGACCGGCCGGTCGTTGCCGGTGTCGCCGGCGGACGCCAGCCGGGCGAGCAGCACGTACTCCACGGCGCCCTTCTCCAGCCGGTAGGTGTCCCCGCCGACGGTGATGGCGCCCTGGTCCGGCCCGCTCGCGGTGTCGGTGTTGATCTCGAGGCCGGGGAGCATCGAGCGCAGGTGCGCGGCCAGCCGCAGATTCGCGGCAGGGCCGCCGATGCAGAACTCGGTGCGGGCGCCGAAGCCCTGCCAGGCGGTGTCGTGCGCCAGGACCTCCGCGTGCGCGCCGCACTCCTTGATCACCGCGGCCAGCTCCAGCAGGGCGAAGGCGTCGTGCCGGGCCAGGCTCCAGCCGCGGACACCCGGGTCGCGCGGCACGACCAGCAGGCACTCGGACTCCTTGGGCAGCCCGAAGAACCGCTGCTTGCGGTCCAGCCGGCGCCGCCACACCCAGCTGCGCAGGAACCAGCCGGCGGCCGCGCCGATGACCAGGGCCGCGAGGGCCAGCACGAGGTTGCGCAGATCGTCGCTCATGGCGCGGCATCGTAGCGGTGTTCGACCGCGGCGTCGCCACCGCATGTTGACGCGTGCCTGACGATACGGGTGCGACGACGTTACGCTGCCGGGACGCTCGTCGAGTGGAGGCTGAGACCATGACGTCCCAGAAACCCGACCGCCGGACACCCCACCGCACCCGCCGCCGCATCGCCTGCGGGGTCGCGTTACTCGCCGCGGGAGCGGCGTCGCTGGCGGGCACGGGCACCGTCACCGCCGCGACCCCGTCCGCCCCGGCATCCGCCCCGGCACAGTCCCTGTCCGCCCGGCACGCGCCCGGCACCCCGGCCAAGAGCCCGCTCGCCGTGGGCTACGGAGGCGCCGTGTCCAGCGTCGACGCCGACGCGACCGCCGCCGGGATCGAGGTCCTGCGGCGGGGCGGCAACGCGGTCGACGCCGCCGTGGCCACCGCGGCCGCGCTCGGCGTCACCGAGCCGTACTCCTCCGGCATCGGCGGGGGCGGCTACTTCGTCTACTACGACGCACACCGGCACCGCGTCTTCACCGTCGACGGCCGGGAGACCGCGCCGCACAGCGCCACCGACCAGCTCTTCGTGGAGAACGGCAAACCGCTGGCCTTCGCCGACGCCGTCACCAGCGGCCGCAGCGTGGGCGTGCCCGGAACCGCCGCGACCTGGCAGACCGCGCTGGACCGGTGGGGGACCCGCTCGCTCGGCGAGGTGCTCAAGCCCGCGGAACGCATCGCGCGCGACGGCTTCACCGTCGACGCGACGTTCAACGCGCAGACCGCCGCCAACCAGGACCGTTTCAAGGACTTCCCGGCCACCGCGGCCCTGTTCCTGCCCGGCGGGCAGCCGCCCGCCGTCGGCTCGGTGCTGCGCAACCCCGAACTCGCCCGCACGTACAAGGAGCTGGAGGCCAAGGGCATCGGGGCGATCTACCACGGCGACCTCGGCGCCGACATCGTGCGCACGGTCCGCAAGCCGCCCGTCGACCCCGCGGCCACCCGGGTGGTGCGCACCGGCGACATGACCACAGCGGACCTCGCGGCGTACGGGACCAGGCTGCAGGACCCCACGCACACCACCTACCGGGGTCTGGACGTGTACGGGCCGCCGCCGTCGTCCTCCGGCGGCACGACGGTCGCCGAGGCGCTGAACATCCTGGAGCACACGGACCTCGCGGACGCCTCACAGGTCCAGTACCTGCACCACTACATCGAGGCGAGCCGGATCGCGTTCGCCGACCGCGGCCGCTGGGTCGGCGACCCGGCGTTCGAGCAGGTGCCCACGGCCGGGCTCACCTCCAAGGCGTTCGCCGCCTCGCGGGCCTGCCTGATCAAGGACGACGCCGTGCTCACCAGCCCGCTGGCCCCCGGTGACCCCGCGCACCCGGTGCCCTGCGGCAGTTCCGGCGCCGCGGCGCCGACCACCTACGAGGGCGACAACACCACCCACCTGACCGTGGCGGACAAGTGGGGCGACGTCGTCGCCTACACGCTGACCATCGAGCAGACCGGCGGCAGCGCGATCACCGTGCCCGGCCGGGGCTTCCTGCTCAACAACGAGCTGACCGACTTCTCCTTCGTGCCCGCCGACCCGGCCGTGCACGACCCGAACCTGCCGGGCCCCGGGAAGCGGCCGCGCTCGTCGATCTCGCCGACGATCGTGCTGAAGGACGGCCGGCCGGACTTCGCGCTCGGCTCGCCGGGCGGGGCGACCATCATCACCACGGTCCTCCAGGTGCTCACCGAGCACGTGGACCGCGGGCTGCCGCTGGTCGACGCCATCGCCGCGCCCCGCGCGAGCCAGCGCAACGCGGCGTCCACCGAGCTCGAACCGGCCCTGTGGGACAGCCCGCTGAAGGCGCAACTGGAGGCGATCGGGCACCACTTCACGCAGAACCCGGAGATCGGCGCGGCCACCGGCGTCCAGCGGCTGCCGGACGGCCGGTGGCTGGCCGCCGCCGAGCCGGTGCGCCGCGGGGGCGGCTCCGCCGCGGTGGTCAGCCCCGCGCCCTAGGAGACCCCTCCACGGTCAGGTTCACGACCTGGCCCAGGGCCGGGTCCACGGCCAGGTTCACGGCGAGGGGCCGGACCCGCGGTTTCGCGGCCGGCCCATTGCCGTGGAAGCCGCTGGTCAGACGGTTTTCGCGAGGACGGGCAGCGCGGCGAGGATCTCCGCCGTGCTGCCCGTCTCGGCCAGCCGCGGGAAGATCGTGCCGACGGCGCGGGCGTGCGCCTCGGCGTCGGTGTCGGTGATCGCGTCGGTCGCGATGGTCACGTGGTAACCGAGCTCGTAGGCGAAGCGCGCGGTGGACTCGACGCCGATGCTGGTCGATATGCCGGTCAGCACGATCTGCGTCACGCCGCGGCGGCGCAGGTCCATGTCCAGCGAGGTGCCGGTGAACGCGCCCCACTGGTGCTTGGTGACGGTGAGGTCGCCGGGCTGCCGGTCGAGCTCCTTGACCAGGTCGGCCCAGCCCTCCGGCGGGGTGAAGCCGCCGGCCGCGCCGCCGTCGGTGCGGCCGGGGGCCATCCCGGCGACGTTGACCAGGACGACCGGCAGCCCGCGCTCGCGGAAGGCCGCGGCCAGGTCCGCGCTGCGGGTGACGACGTCGGCGGCGGGGTGGACGGTGTCCAGCCCGACGATGCCCTGCTGCAGGTCGATGACGACCAGCGCGGTGCGGGGGTCGAGGGTGGTGACGCTCATGTGCGGATCACTCCGGGGTGGTGAGAGGGGTGGTGAGAGGGGTGGTGGAACCGAGAGGGACAGGTGTGTGGGGGGCATGTGGGGGTCGGGGGACCGGGTGGGCCACGGTCGTGACCGCTGGGACCGGCGGCCGGTCAGGTCCGGGTGGGCTGGGTGTGCAGTGACCGGTCCAGTACGGTGAGCAGTAGGACCGCGACGGCCAGCAGTCCGGCCGTCATGGCCATCTCGTGCAGACCGGCGTCGGTGGCGCGCTGCCCGTAGAACAGGCCGATCAGCGCGGCGGCGGTGATCGCGCCCAGGTACTGGGCGGTGCGCTGCAGACCGGCCGCGCTGCCGGTCTCACCCGGCGGCGCCTGCGCGTAGACGGCCGCCTGGTTGCCCGTGGACGCAAGGCCCTGCGGCAGCCCGAACAGCGCCCCGGCCGCGGCGAGCGCGAGCGCCGGTGTGGTGTGCCCGGCGACCAGCAGCACCCCGCCGCCCGCGACGAGCAGCACCCCGGCGACGGTCAGCGGTGCCCGGATGCCCTTGGTCCTGGCGCCCAGCAGCGAGGTCGCCATCGCGGCCACCGACATCGGCAGCATCACCAGGCCGGCGGCGGCGGTCGACATGCCGTGCGCCTCCTCCAGCCACTGGGCGTACCCGTACATCACGCAGTAGATGACCAGGTAGGTCAGGCCGTGCCGCAGATATGTCAGGGAGAGCCCGCGGTTGCGGGCGAGCATCCGCAGGTCGAGGAAGGGGGAGCTGCGCCCCAGCTCCCAGCGGGTGAGGGCGGCGCCCAGCACCGCGGCGACGGCGAGCAGCGGCCACGGCGGTGAGTCCAGCCGCATCAGGAAGAGCATCAGCGCCGTGAGCACGGCGGCGAACAGCACGAGGCCGGCCGGGTCGAGTCCCGTGACGCGGGGTTGGGCGGACTCCGGCGCGGTGCGCGGCGCGGGCACGGCGGCACCCGGGGCGGCTGCGGGCCGTGCTGCGGTGGCCTGGTGTGCGGCGGCCTGCGCGGCGGAGTGGTGTGCGGCCCGTTGTGCCGGGGCTTCATCGGGCGCCGGGCCGCGTCCGTCCGGCAGCCAGAGCGCGGCCAGTGCGAAGCCGACGGCGGCCAGCGGGACGTTCACGGCGAAGACCGCGCGCCAGCCGAGGGTCGCGGCCAGCACACCGCCCAGCACAGGACCGATGGCCGCGCTGGACAGGCCCGCGAGGGACAGCAGCCCGAGCACCGGCCGCGGGGTGGGGGTGCCGAGGCGCTGAGAGTGCGCCCGCAGCAGGGCCATGGCCGCCGGGTAGGCGGCCGAGGTGCCGATACCGAGCAGCACCCGGGAGACGATCAGCCAGGTCAGGGCCGGGGCCGTCGCGCCCACCACGCCCGCGGCGGCGACGATCAGCAGGCCGGACAGGAACACCCGCCGCGGACCGAGCCGGTCGGCGAGCCGGCCCATGGCCGGCTGCCCCACCGCGCTCGCCAGGTACAGCGAGGAGACCAGCCACGCGGTGTCGGCCGCGCCGGCGTGGAAGGTGCCGCCGATCGCGACCAGGACCGTGGCGATCATCGTGGAGTTGATCGGGTTGAGCACCGAGCCCAGCATCAGCGGGACGACGAGCTTGGGGCCGAAGCCGCCCCGGGCGCCGTCCGGTCCGGACCCGGCGGTGGTGCGCGTGTGCTGCGCGGCCTGCCGGGTCACCAGGCCACCAGGCGCTGCAGCAGCGGGACCGCCGCGGCCAGCGCCTGCTGCTCGTCGGGGTTCAGCTCGCCCTCGATCGCGTCGGCCAGCCAGCTGCGGCGGTTGCGGCGCCCGGCGCCGTGCAGCCGTACGCCGGCCTCGGTCAGCGAGAAGACGACCTGCCGGCCGTCGCTGGGGTCGGGGGTGCGCGCGATGAGACCGCGCTCCTCCAGGGCGGCGAGCGTCAGCCGCATCGACTGCGGGCGGACCAGCTCGCTGCGGGCCAGGGCCGCGGTCGTCGCCGGCCCCTCCCGGCTCAGCCGGCCCAGCACCGAGGTCTGCGACGGGGTCAGTTCCTCCTGCGCGGAGGCAGCCCGCAACCGGCGGGTGAGCTGCGCCATCACGGTCGTCAGCTCGTCCGCGGTGCGGTGCGGGGTCTCGTCGGGCACCCCTTCACGCTACGACTTCGACAGGAAGACTTGCAAGTTTGCCTTGCGAGTGTGCACGCGAACGGGTGGGCCGGGCGGAAACCGAAACGTCTTGGGGCGGTAACGGCGGGACTCTTGTCAGAGTGGGACCCGCGCTTCTACGTTCTTCCCCACGACCGGGATCTACGTGCGTAGAACCGGACCGACGTGAAGCTGCCACGTCAGAGGAGCTGCTCATGAGCAATGTCGTTCGTGCCGCGCTCGTTCAGGCAACCTGGACCGGCGACACCGAGTCGATGATCGCCAAGCACGAGGAACACGCCCGCGCGGCGGCCGCGCAGGGTGCCAAGGTGATCGGCTTCCAGGAAGTCTTCAACGCCCCCTACTTCTGCCAGGTGCAGGAGGCCGAGCACTACAAGTGGGCCGAGCCGGTCCCGGACGGCCCGACCGTCCGGCGCATGCAGGCGCTGGCCAGGGAGACCGGCATGGTGATCGTCGTGCCGGTCTTCGAGATCGAGCAGTCGGGCTTCTACTACAACACCGCCGCCGTCATCGACGCCGACGGCTCGTACCTCGGCAAGTACCGCAAGCACCACATCCCGCAGGTCAAGGGGTTCTGGGAGAAGTACTACTTCAAGCCCGGCAACCTGGGCTGGCCGGTGTTCGACACCGCGGTCGGCCGGATCGGCGTCTACATCTGCTACGACCGGCACTTCCCCGAGGGCTGGCGGGCCCTGGGCCTGGCCGGCGCCCAGCTGGTGTACAACCCGTCGGCCACCAGCCGCGGCCTGTCCGCCTACCTGTGGCAGCTGGAGCAGCCGGCCGCCGCCGTCGCCAACGAGTACTTCATCGCCGCGATCAACCGCGTCGGCCAGGAGCCGTACGGCGACAACGACTTCTACGGCACCAGCTACTTCGTCGACCCGCGCGGCCAGATGGTCGACGGCACCGCCTCCGACACCAAGGAGGAACTGCTCGTCCGCGACCTGGACTTCGGCCTCATCGAGGAGGTCCGGCAGACCTGGGCCTTCTACCGGGACCGCAGGCCGGACGCCTACGGCGACCTGACGGGGGCCTGAGCCGATGGCCACCGAGACCGAGAGCGCCCACGCCGCGCTGCACGCCCGCCACCGCGCCGTCCTGCCCGACTGGCTGGCCACCTACTACGCCCGGCCCATCGAGCTGACGCACGGCGAGGGCCGCCACGTCTGGGACGCCGAGGGCCGGCGCTACCTGGACTTCTTCGGCGGCATCCTCACCACGATGACCGCGCACGCCCTCCCCGAGGTGACCGCCGCGGTCACCGAGCAGGCCGGGCGGATCCTGCACACCTCGACGCTCTACCTCAGCCGGCAGGCCGTCGAACTGGCCGAGCACATCGCCCGGTTGTCCGGCATCCCCGACGCCCGGGTGTTCTTCACCACCTCCGGCACCGAGGCCAACGACACCGCGCTGCTGCTCGCCACCACCTACCGCGGCTCCAACCAGATCCTGGCGCTGCGCAACAGCTACCACGGGCGGTCCTTCAGCGCGATCGGCATCACCGGCAACTCCGCGTGGTCGCCGACCAGCCTGTCGCCGCTGCAGACCCTGTACGTGCACGGCGGGGTGCGCACCCGCGGGCCCTACGCGCACCTGTCCGACGCCGAGTTCACCGCAGCGTGCGTCGCCGACCTGGAGGAGATGCTCGGCCAGGCGAGCGGCACCGTCGCGGCGCTCATCGCCGAACCCATCCAGGGCGTCGGCGGGTTCACCTCCGGGCCGGACGGACTGCTGGCCGCCTTCAAGCGGGTGCTCGACCGGCACGGGATCCTGTGGATCACCGACGAGGTGCAGACCGGCTGGGGCCGCACGGGCGAGCACTTCTGGGGCTGGCAGGCGCACGGCCAGGCCGGGCCGCCGGACATCCTCACCTTCGCCAAGGGCGTCGGCAACGGCCTGTCCATGGGCGGGGTGGTGGCCCGCGCCGAGGTGATGAACTGCCTGGGCGCCAACTCCATCTCCACCTTCGGCGGCAGCCCGATCACCACCGCGGGCGCGCTCGCCAACCTGGGCTACCTGATCGACCACGACCTGCAGGGCAACGCCCGGCGGGTCGGTGGAATGCTGCGGTCCCGGCTGGAGTCGATCGCCGCCGGCCTGGACATCGTGCGCGAGGTGCGCGGCCGCGGCCTGATGCTCGGCGTCGAACTCGTGGAGCCCGGCACCGACACCCCGTCGGCCACCGCCGCGAGTCTGGTCCTGGAGGCCGCCCGCGAGCAGGGCGTGCTCATCGGCAAGGGCGGCCGCGCCGGCAACGCGCTGCGCATCGCCCCGCCGCTGTCGCTGACCGTCGCCGAGGCGGAGGAGGGCGCCGAAGCGCTGGCGGCGGCCCTGAAACACGCCCAGTCCACGATGGAAGGAACCGCCGTATGAGTTCGCGCAAGGTCATCCGCGGCGGCCTGGTCATCACCGCCTCCGACGAGGTGCACGCCGACGTCCTCATCGAGGACGGCCGGATCGCCGCGGTCGCCGCCTCCGACTCGTCGGCCGCCCGCGCCTGGACCGACGCCGAGGCGGTGGACGCCACCGGCAAGTACGTCATCCCGGGCGGCGTCGACGCCCACACGCACATGGAGATGCCCTTCGGCGGCACCTTCGCCTCCGACACCTTCGAGACCGGCACCCGGGCGGCGGCCTGGGGCGGCACCACCACCATCGTGGACTTCGTGGTGCAGACCGTCGGGGAGTCGCTGCGCTCGGGACTCGACACCTGGCACGGCAAGGCCGACGGGCAGTGCGCCATCGACTACGGCTTCCACATGATCATGGCCGACGTCACGGAGTCGGTGCTCAAGGAGATGGACGTCCTGATCGAGGAGGGAGTGACCAGCTTCAAGCTGTTCATGGCCTACCCCGGCGTGTTCTACAGCGACGACGGCCGGATCCTGCGGGCCATGCAGCGCGCCTCCGGCAACGGCGGGCTGATCATGATGCACGCCGAGAACGGCATCGCCATCGACGTCCTGGTGCAGCAGGCGCTGGCCGAGGGCAGGACCGACCCGCGCTACCACGGCGAGGTCCGGCACGCCCTGCTGGAGGCCGAGGCCACCCACCGGGCGATCCAGCTGGCCCGGGTCGCCGGGGCACCGCTGTACGTGGTGCACGTCTCCGCCGAGCAGGCCGTCGCGGAACTCGCCGCCGCCCGCGACAAGGACCTGCCGGTCTTCGGCGAGACCTGCCCGCAGTACCTGTTCCTGTCCACCGACAACCTCGCCGAGCCGGACTTCGAGGGCGCCAAGTACGTCTGCAGCACCCCGCTGCGCCCGCGCGAGCACCAGGCCGCGCTCTGGCAGGCCCTGCGCACCAACGACCTGCAGGTGGTGTCCACCGACCACTGCCCGTTCTGCTTCGCCGGGCAGAAGGACATGGGCCGGGGCGACTTCTCCAAGATCCCCAACGGCCTTCCCGGGGTGGAGAACCGGATGGACCTGCTGCACCAGGCCGTCGTCGACGGGCACATCAGCCGCCGGCGCTGGATCGAGATCGCCTGCGCGGCCCCGGCCCGCATGTTCGGCCTGTACCCGCGCAAGGGCACGCTCGCCCCCGGCGCCGACGCCGACGTGGTGATCTACGACCCGCACGCGGAACAGGTGGTGTCCGCGCAGACCCACCACATGAACGTCGACTACAGCGCCTACGAGGGCAAACGGCTCACCGGCCGGGTGCACACCGTGCTGTCGCGCGGCGTCACGGTGATCGACGACGGCGCCTACGTGGGTCACGCCGGGCACGGGCAGTACGTACCGCGCGGACTCTCCAGCTACCTCGCCTAAGGACCCCAAAGGAGCGGTGCCATGGACTTCGGCCTCGTGCTGCAGACCGATCCGCCCGCCTCGGACGTCGTCGCCCTGATGCAGCGCGCCGAGCGCAACGGCTTCACCCACGGCTGGACCTTCGACTCCGCCGTGCTGTGGCAGGAACCCTTCGTCATCCACAGCCGGATCCTCGACCACACCGAACGGCTCACCGTCGGCACGATGGTCACCAACCCCGGCACCCGTACCTGGGAGGTGACCGCCTCCACCTTCGCCACCCTCAACTCGATGTACGGCAACCGCACGGTGTGCGGCATCGGTCGCGGCGACTCGGCCATGCGCGTGGCCGGCCGGCCGCCCAACTCCCTCGCCCGGCTCGGCGAGGCGATGGGCGTCATCCGCGATCTCGCCGAGGGCCGGGAGGCGGTCGTCGACGGCACGCCGCTGCGGCTGCCGTGGGTGGAGGACGGCCGGCTGCCGGTGTGGATGGCCGCCTACGGCCCCAAGGCCCTCGCGCTGGCCGGGGAGAAGGCCGACGGCTTCATCCTCCAGCTCGCCGACGTCTTCCTCACCGAGTGGATGGTCAAGGCGGTACGGGAGGCCGCCGAGAAGGCCGGGCGCGACCCGGCGTCGGTCACGGTGTGCGTCGCGGCGCCCGCCTACGTCACCGAGGACGACTCGCCCGAAGCCCTCGCCCACGCCCGCGAGCAGTGCCGCTGGTTCGGCGGCATGGTCGGCAACCACGTCGCCGACCTCGTCGGCCGCTACGGCGAGCACTCCGGCCTGGTCCCCGACGAGTTGACCGACTACATCGAACGACGGCAGGGGTACGACTACACGCACCACGGTCGGGCCGGGAACCCCGACACCGCCTTCGTCCCCGACGAGATCGTCGACCGCTTCTGCCTGATCGGCCCTCCGCAGGCCCATGTGGCCAAGCTGGAGGCCCTGCGCGACCTGGGCGTCGACCAGTTCGCCGTGTACGACATGCACGACGCCAAGGAGCCGACCGTCGACGCGTACGGCCGGCACGTCATCCCCGCTCTGAGATGACCGATTCGAGGTGAGTCCATGGCCATAGCCGCAGGGGCGGGCGACCGCGTCGACCTCCCCGCCGACGCGGGCCCGCCGTCCGGGCCCTACGCCAATCCCGACCTGCTGCCCGTCCCCGTCACCGACCGCACGTGGTCGACCTACAACTTCACCGCGCTGTGGGTCGGCATGGCCCACAACATCCCCTCCTGGACGCTCGCTTCAGGGCTCGTCGCGCTCGGCATGGACTGGAAGCAGTCGGTCCTGACCATCGCGCTGGCCAACGTGATCGTGCTGGTCCCGATGCTCCTCACCGGGCACGCCGGACCCAAGTACGGCATCCCCTTCCCGATCCTCGCCCGCGCCTCGTTCGGGCTGCGCGGCGCCAACCTGCCCGCGCTGGTGCGCGCGGCCGTCGCCTGCTGCTGGTTCGGCATCCAGACGTGGATCGGCGGCCAGGGCATCTTCGTCCTGCTGGACCGGGTGTTCCCGGGCGACTGGGCCGCGGAGCAGCGGATCGGCGGCTACCCGTGGCCGCTGTGGCTGTGTTTCGTGCTGTTCTGGGCCCTGGAACTCGCCATCATCGCGCGGGGGATGGAGACCCTGCGGCGGTTCGAGAACTGGGCGGCGCCGTTCGTCCTGATCGGCGCGGTGGTGCTGCTGATCTGGATCTCGGTGAAGGCAGGGGGCCTCGGCCCGCTGCTCGACCAGCCCTCCCAACTCGGCTGGGGCAGCCACTTCTGGAAGGTGTTCTTCCCCGCCCTCATGGGCATGATCGGCTTCTGGTCGACGCTGTCCCTCAACATCCCCGACTTCACCCGCTTCGGCGCCGGGCAGCGGGCCCAGGTCTGGGGGCAGACGCTCGGCCTGCCGACCACCATGACCGCGTTCGCGCTGCTGTCGGTGCTGGTCACCTCGGGCGCGCAGGCGGTGTACGGCGCCAAGGACACCACCTTGTGGGACCCGGTGGCGCTGAGCGCCAAGAGCGGCAACACCGTCGGACTGCTGTACGCCCTGCTGACCGTGCTGATCGCCACGATCTCCGTCAACATCGCCGCCAATGTGGTGTCCCCGGCCTACGACCTGTCGCATCTCGCGCCGCGGCTGGTCAACTTCCGCACCGGCGCGCTGATCACCGGCGCGGTGGGGGTGCTGCTCTTCCCGTGGAAGCTCATCTCCACGCCCCAGTTCTACATCTACACCTGGCTCGGGGTGGTCGGCGGCGTCCTCGGCACGGTGGCCGGCGTGCTCATCGCCGACTACTGGATCATCCGCCGCACCCGGCTGGAACTGGGGGAGTTGTACGACCCGGCCGGCCGTTACTGGTATCACGGAGGCTGGAACTGGCGGGCGGTGGCGGCGTTCTGCGTCGGCGGCGTGCTGGCGGTCGGCGGCTCCTACTCCGCGCCCGGCGCCGGTCCCTTCCCCCGGCACGGGCTGATCCCGTTCCTCAAACCCCTGGCCGACTACGGCTGGGCGGTCGGACTGGGCTCGTCACTCCTGCTGTACGTGGTGCTGATGCGCATCGCACGGCCGCGTGGTGCGCGGGTCTGATTGGATGGCTCCATGGGCATCGAGGTCGGTGCGGTCATGAGTGCGGCCGCGGACAAGGACGGCGTCGGGGACGGGCTGCTCGCCGCGGTGGAGGCCGCGGTCAGGCAGGTGGTCGCGGCCGAGGTCGTCCCGCGCTGGCGGGCGCTCGCCGACAGCGACATAGCGGTCAAGACCGGCCCGCACGACCTGGTGACCACGGCCGACCGGCGCGCCGAGGAGCGCCTGACCGAGCAGCTCACCGCTCTCCTCCCCGGCTCCGTCGTCGTCGGGGAGGAGGCGGTGAGCGCCGACCCCGCGGTGCTGGACCGGCTGGGCGGGGACGACCCGGTGTGGGTCGTCGACCCGGTCGACGGCACCGCCGCCTTCGTCCGCGGCGAGGACGGCTTCGCCACCCTGGTCGCCCTGGTGCACCGCGGCGAACCGCTGGCGTCCTGGACGTACGCGCCGATACGCGGGCTGTTCGCCACCGCGCGCCGCGGGCGCGGCGCGTTGCTCGACGGCGTGCCGCTGCGGACCGGCGGCGACGGGCCGCTGCGGCTGTGGACCTCCAACCCCGTCTTCCGCACCCCCGCCGAACGCGAGGCCCTGGACCGCCTGGAGGCGGCCGGCGCCGTCTGCACGCCGTGCACCTGCGCGGGCCTGGCCTATCTGGACGTGGCGCGCGGGCTGACGGACGGCGTCGCCTTCTTCTGGGAGGCGCCCTGGGACCACGCCGCCGGACTGCTGCTGACCGCCGAGGCCGGCGCGAGCAGCCTGACCGTGCAAGGGGCGCCGTTCCGCATCGCCGGCGGCAACGCCCTGCCGTTCACGGTGGCCCGCGACGAGGCCACCGCCCGCCGCGTGATCGACCTGCTGGGCGGTGCGCGATGAGCCGCGCCGTCCTGGCCGACGCGGTCGTCGTCGGCGCCGGGCCCAACGGACTGACCGCGGCCGCCGAACTCGCCCGCGCGGGACTGTCGGTGCAGGTCTACGAGGCGGCCGACACCGTCGGCGGCGGCGCGCGCACCGAGGAACTGACGCTGCCCGGCTTCCGGCACGACCCCTGCTCGGCCGTGCACCCCTTCGGCATCGGCTCACCCGCCTTCCGCGGCCTGCCGCTGGCCCGCCACGGCCTGGAGTGGCTGCAGCCCGAACTCCCCATGGCGCACCCCTTTCCCGACGGGACGGCCGCGGTGCTCGGCCGCACCGTCGGCGAGACGGCCGCCTCGCTCGGCCCGCGCGACGCCGGGACCTACCGGCGGCTGCTGGAGCCGTACACCGGCCACTGGAACGCCGTCGCCGCCGACTTCTTCCGCCCGCCGTGGGCCGGACTGCCGCGCGACCCCTACCGGTTCGTGCGGTTCGGGCTCACCGGGACGCCGCCGGTCGCGGTCCTGGCCAAGATGTTCCGCGATCAGAAGGCCCGCGGCTTCTTCGCCGGGCTCGCCGGACACGCGATCTGCCGGCTGCGGGAGCCGTTCACCGGCGCCATGGCGATGATGTTCGCGCTGGCCGGGCACGAACGCGGCTGGCCGGTGGCCCGCGGCGGCTCCCAGGCGATCTCCGACGCCCTGGCCGGCTACCTGGCCGAGCTCGGCGGCGTGATCCACACCGGTGTGACGGTCCGCAAGCTGGACGAACTGCCGCCCGCCCGGGCCTACCTGTTCGACACCTCGCCGACCGCCCTGGCCCGGATCGCCTCCCTCGGCGACAGCTACCGCGGCTACCGCTACGGCCCCTCGGTGTTCAAGCTGGACTACGCGCTGGACGGCCCGGTGCCGTGGACCGCGCCGGAGGCCCGCCGCGCCGGGACGGTGCACATCGGGCCCACGTACACCGAGATCGGCGACGCGCTGACCCGCGCGGTCACCGGCCGGCCGCCGCAGACGCCGTTCCTGATCACCTCGCAGCCGTGCGTCGTGGACCCGTCGCGGGCGCCCGAGGGCAAGCACGTGTTCTGGGCCTACGCGCATGTCCCGCACGGCTGGCACGGCGACGCCACCGACGCGGTCGAGCGGCAGATCGAGCGCTTCGCCCCCGGGTTCCGGGACCTTGTACTGGCCCGGGCGGTCACCGGGCCGTCCGCTCTCGCCGCCCGCAACGCCAACTACGTGGGCGGGGACATCGCGTGCGGCGCCTTCTCCGGACTGCAGAGCGTGCTGCGCCCGCGGCTGGCGGCGATCCCCTACGCCACCCGGCGCCCCGGCGTCTTCCTCTGCTCGTCCGCGACCCCGCCCGGACCGGGCGTGCACGGCATGAGCGGCCACAACGCGGCGCTGGCGGTGCTGCGCCATCTGCGCCGCACCGCCGCGTCCCGGGCGTGAGCGCGGGAGCCGCACACCCGGACGGGTGGCGCGGCGGCGGGTCGGCCGGGGCCTCCTTGTCACGGGCGTCCCGCGTACCTATCCTTACCCCTCAGTAAACTTACTCAGGAGTAAGGAAGAGGGTGCCGGGGATGGCCGCGCTCGACGATCTCGACCTGGACACGCTGGACTTCGGCTCGGTGGAGCCCGAGGAGTTCGCCCGGATCGTGAAGGGGCTGAGCGCCGCCCGCCTGGCCGCCCTGATGGACGGCCCGCAGCGACGCCGCGTGCTCGACGAGGTCTTCGGCCGGATGCACACCCGCTTCCGTCCCGCTGCGGCCGGCAAGCGTGACGCGCTGATCCGCTGGAAGATCACCGGCGCCGAGGGCGACGGGGACGTCTACGAGACGCACATCGCCGAGGGCGCCTGCACGGTGACGGACGAGCGAACCGAGCGCACCCCGCAGCTCAGCCTCACCATGGCCGCCCCCGAGTTCCTGAAACTGGTCTCCGGCAACGCCTCCGGCCCCACCCTGTTCTTCACCCGCAAGCTCAAGCTCAAGGGCGACATCAAGCTGGCCGGGTTCCTCACGCACTACTTCGACATCCCGAAGGCCTGACCGCCCGGCTCCCAGGGGGTTGACGCGATCACGCCACGGGCGCATCCTTCCATCATTCGGTAGGGGGCTACCGACTGGTGGAAACGGCCATGTCGTCCACGCCTGGAGAGCCGCCATGCGAGACCATGAGTGACACGCGGATCGACCTGCTCGCGGGCCGACTGCGCGACCGCATCGGCGCCGCCCACGTCCTCACCGATCCGGCGCAGGTGCGCACCTACGCCTGCGACGGCCTGGCCACCGTCCGCGTGCAGCCCGCCGTCGTCGTCCTCGCCGCCGGCCGCGACGACGTGGTCGCGGCCGTGCGATTGTGCGCCCAGGCCGGAGTGCCGTTCGTGGCCCGCGGATCGGGGACCGGGCTGTCCGGCGGCGCCGTCCCGGTCGCCGACGGCGTGCTGGTGGTGCTCTCCCGGCTGCGCCGCGTCCTGTCCGTCGACCCCGACAACGCCCGCGTCGAGGTCGAACCCGGCGTCGTCAACCTCTGGGTCACCCGCGAGGCCGCGCCGCACGGGCAGGCCTACGCGCCCGACCCCTCCTCCCAGCAGGTCTGCTCCATCGGCGGCAACGTGGCCGAGAACGCCGGCGGCGCGCACTGCCTGAAGTACGGCTTCACCGTCAACCACGTCACCGGGGCCGAAGTGGTGCTGCCCGACGGCGAGGTGGTGCACCTCGGCGGCACCGCGCCCGAACACCCCGGCTACGACCTGCTCGGCGCCTTCGTCGGCAGCGAGGGCACACTCGGCGTCGCCACCCGCGTCACCCTGCGCACCGTCCAGGCCCCCGAGACCGTCCGCACCCTGCTGCTCGGCTACCGCACGGTCGAGGGCGCGGCCGGCACCGTCAGCGACATCATCGCCGCGGGCATCGTGCCCGCGGCCGTCGAGATGATGGACGCGCTGGCCATCGAGGCGGCCGAGGCCGCCGTGCGCTGCGGATACCCCGAGGGCGCGGCCGCCGTCCTGGTGGTCGAACTCGACGGGCCCGCCGCCGAGGTCGCCGAACAGTTCGAGCAGGTGGTGCGGCTCGCCACCGCCCGGGCCGCGTTCGAGACCCGTGTCGCACGCGACGCGGCAGAACGCGACCTGATCTGGAAGGGCCGCAAGTCGGCGTTCGCCGCGGTCGGGCGGATCAGCCCGGCCTACTACGTCCAGGACGGCGTCATCCCGCGCACCCGCCTGCCGGAGATCCTCACCGAGATCGGGCGGCTCGCCGACGCGGCCGGGATCCGCGTCGCCAACGTCTTCCACGCCGGTGACGGCAACCTGCACCCGCTGATCCTCTTCGACGACACCGTTCCCGGCGCCGAGGCCGCCGCCGAGGACCTCGGCTCGGCCATCCTCGACCTGTGCGTCGACGCGGGCGGCTCCATCACCGGCGAACACGGTGTCGGCGTGGAGAAGAAGGCCAAGATGGCACGGCAGTTCACCGCGGACGACCTCGACACCATGCACCGGCTGCGGTGCGCGTTCGACCCGGCGGGACTCGCCAATCCCGGCAAGCTGTTCCCCACCCCGCGGCTGTGCGGGGAACGCCCCGGCGTGCGCACCGCCGACGACCCCGGCCGGGACCCCGCGCTCGGCGAGGTGTTCTGACATGGGCGGAGCACCGCGGACCCCGCCCCCGGCGATCGCGGGCCCGGACACCGCCCGGGCCCGCCCGGAGAGCGTCGCCGAGACCGCCGAGCTCCTGCGCGGCACCTCCGGCACGGTCGTGCCCGTCGGCGCCGGCACGAAGACCGGCTGGGCCGCGCCGCCCACCTCGTGCGACCTGCTGCTGCGCACCGGCGGCCTCTGCCGGATCACCGAGTACCTGCCCGGTGACCTCGTCGTCGTGGCCGAGGCCGGGGTGCCCCTCGCCGCCCTCCAGGAATGCCTCGCCGACCACGGCCAGATGCTCGCCCTCGACCCGCCGGAACCGGACGCGACCCTCGGCGGGATCGTCAGCGCCAACGCCTCCGGCCCCCGGCGGCTGCGCTACGGCACGGTGCGGGACCTGCTGATCGGCGTCACGGTGGTGCTCGCCGACGGCACGGTCGCCCGCGCGGGCGGAAAGGTCGTCAAGAACGTCGCCGGATACGACCTCGGCAAGCTCTACACCGGCGCGCACGGCTCCCTGGGCGTCGTGGTGTCCACCACCTGGCGGCTGCACCCGCGGCAGCCCGCCCGGGCCACCGTCACCGTGCCCGTGCACGACAGCGCCCAGGCCGGCCGGTACGCCGCCCTGCTCGCCCGGTCCACCCTCACGCCCACCGCCGCCGAACTGAAGTGGGACGCCGCCGCTCCCGGCGGCGAGCTCGTCGTCCTCTTCGAAAGCACTGCCGCGTCCGTGCGCGCGCAGGCCCGGGACACCGTCGCGCTGCTCGGCGCCGGCCGCGTCGCCGACGCCCTGCCCGGCTGGTTCGGGCACCGCCCCGAGGGCGACCTCGTGCTGCGCCTGGCCTACGAGCCGTTCGCGCTGCCGCGCGTCCTCGACGTCCTCGGGGCACTCGACGGACGGCCGTCCGGTGCGCCCGGCCCGCACGGCACGTTCTCGGCCTGCACCGGCGTCGCCTACGCCGCCGTCCCCGCCGGCACCGGCCTCGCGGAGCTGCGCGCGGCCCTCACGCCGTACGACGGCTCGGCCGTGGTCCTCGCCGCGGCGGGCCCGGCACGCGGCGCGGCCGAGCACTGGGGGCCGACCGGCGACGCGTTCCCGCTGATGACCCGCGTCAAGGACCGGTTCGACCCCGAGCGGCGGCTGTCGCCCGGCCGGCTGCTGGGAGGCCTGTGATGCCCACCGCCACCCCCGACCCCGCGCCCCGGCCCGGCGAACCCACCCCTGCCTACGGCGGCGAGGTGGCCGGCAGCGCCGACGCCGCGACCGTGGGCCTGGGGATGCCCGGATTCACCGTTCCGCCCGGGCCGGCCTTCGACGGTCACCGCCCGCCGGACGCCGCGCTGGCGGGGGACTGCGTGCACTGCGGGTTCTGCCTGCCCACCTGTCCCACCTACGTGCTGTGGGGCGAGGAGATGGACAGCCCGCGCGGCCGCATCGACCTCATCAAGGCCGGGCTGCAGGGCGACGCCTTCGACGCGAGCAGCGTCCGCCACCTCGACCAGTGCCTGGGCTGCATGTCCTGCGTGACCGCCTGCCCCTCCGGCGTCCAGTACGACAAGCTCATCGGCGCCGCCCGCGCGCAGCTCGAACGGCGCGTGACCCGCCCGCGCACCGAACGGCTGCTGCGGGCCGCCGTGTACGCCCTCTTCCCCCGCCCGCGGCGGCTGCGGGCGGTGCGCGCCCTGCTGCGCGCCTACCAGGCCGCACACCTCGGCCGGCTGCTGGCCCGTACCGGGATCCTGCGGCGGCTGCCCGCGCCGCTGCGGGCCATGGAAGAGCTCGCCCCGGCCCTCGGGCCGGCGCCGCGGCTGCCGGCCCGCACCCCCGCGGCCGGCGTCCGGCGCCGCACCGTCGCCCTGCTCACGGGCTGCGTGCAGGGCGCGTTCTTCCCCGACGTCAACGTCGCGACCGTACGCGTCCTGGCCGCCGAGGGCTGCGACGTGCTGGTGCCCCGGGGCCAGGGCTGCTGCGGCGCCCTGTCCGGGCACGCGGGCCGCGAGGACGAGGCACTGCGCTTCGCCCGCCGGACGATCGAGACGCTCGAAGCGGCCGACGCCGACGCCATCGTGGTCAACGCCGCCGGCTGCGGCTCCCACCTCAAGGAGTACGGCCACCTGCTCCGCGACGAACCCGGCGGCTGGGCCGCGCGCGCCGCGGCACTGGCCGCCCGCGTCAGGGACGTCACCGAACTCCTCGACGAGCTCGGGCCGGTGGCGACCCGCCACCCGCTGCCGGTCACCGTCGCCTACCAGGACGCCTGCCACCTCGCCCACGCCCAGGGCGTCCGCGCCCAGCCGCGCCGGCTGCTGTCCGCCGTCCCCGGCCTGGAACTGAGGGAACCGGCCGAACCCGAACTGTGCTGCGGCAGCGCCGGCACCTACAACCTGCTGCATCCCGGGCCCGCCGGTGAACTCGGCGACCGCAAGGCCGCAGCGATCCTCGCCACCGGCGCCCAGGCCATGGTCACCGCCAACCCCGGCTGCTGGATGCAGGTCGGGACCGCACTGGCCCGCAGCGGCCGGCGCATGCCCGTCGCCCACACCGTGCAGGTGCTCGACGCCTCGATCCGCGGCCTGCCCGCCGAGCAGTGGCTGGCCGGCGCCCTCGACGGCCCCGGCACCACCGTCGCCCGCACCGCGGGCCCCTGACGCCGCCGCGGGCCGACCGCCCGCCCCGGTGAACCCCTGCCCCCGTCCGGCCGGGTACCCCCGGCGTCGCAGAAAAGGGTGCATCCCATGGTGCTTGCCGCCTACCAGCAGGACTACAGCCCGGTGGCCGACTCCCTCGGCCTGTCCTCCCTCGTCGCCGTCCTCCCGCTGCTCGTCCTCTTCGTGCTCCTCGGTGTCCTGAGAGTCAGAGCCTGGCTCGCCTCCCTCGTCGGGCTCGCGGCCGCCCTCGTGCTCGCCGTCGCCGTCTCCTCCATGCCCGTCGGCGACGCCCTGGACAGCGCGGCGCTCGGCGCCGCGTTCGGGTTCTTCCCGATCATGTGGATCGTCATCAACGCGATCTGGGTCTACAACCTCACCGTGGAGACCGGGCACTTCGACGTGCTGCGCCGCTCCTTCGCCTCGATCAGCGACGACCAGCGGGTCCAGGCGATCATCATCGCCTTCTCGTTCGGCGCGCTGATGGAGGCGCTGGCCGGCTTCGGCACGCCGGTCGCGATCAGTTCGGTGATGCTCATCGCGCTCGGCTTCAAGCCGCTGAAGGCGGCCACGGTGGCGCTGGTGGCGAACACCGCGCCCGTGGCGTTCGGCGCCCTCGCCGTGCCCATCACCACGCTGTCCGGCGTCACCGACCTGCCCGTGAACCACCTGGGCGCGATGGTCGGACGCCAGACGCCGGTGCTCGCGCTGTTCGTGCCCCTGGCCCTGGTCCTCATCGTCGACGGCCGCCGCGGGCTGCGCCAGACCTGGGCGCCCGCGCTGGTCTGCGGCTTCACCTTCGCCGTCTTCCAGTACCTGTCGGCGAACTTCTGGTCGGTCCCGCTCGCCGACATCATCGCCGCGCTGGCCTCCGCACTGGCGGTCCTCGCCTTCACCCGGGTGTGGCAGGTGTCCGAGGCGTACCAGGAGCGCGAGGCGGACGGCCCCGGGGAGGGACCCACTCCCGCTCTGGCGGGCGGCGGCCCGGGCGCCCAGCGGCGGCCCGCCGAGCCTGACGCGCCGTGGGAGGTTGTCAAGGCCTACGTGCCGTACCTGGCGATCATCGTGGTGTTCGTGCTGGCCACGCGGGTCCCGGCGATCACCGGCACGGCACCGGCCAAGCCCGGGCAGCACGGCACGGGGCTCGAACGGGTCACCCAGATCGTCCGCTGGCCCGGGCTGCACATCACCAAGGCGTCCGGCGACCCGGTCGCCACCACCTTCAAGCTCAACTACCTCTCCGCCGCGGGGACGCTGCTGCTCATCGCCGGGCTGCTGACGCTGGTGCTGGTGCAGATCGGCCCGCGCCGCACCCTGCGGGCCTACGGGCGCACCCTGGTGCAGCTGCGCACCGCCATCGTCACGGTGATGCTGGTGCTCGGCCTCGGCTACGTGATGAACGAGTCCGGGCAGACCACGACGCTCGGGCTGTGGGTCGCGGGGGCCGGCGGGGCCTTCGCGTTCCTGTCGCCGATACTCGGCTGGCTCGGGGTCGCCGTCACCGGCTCGGACACCTCGTCCAACTCCCTGTTCGGCGCGCTCCAGATCACGGCCGCGCACCAGGCGGGGCTGTCGCCCACGCTGATGGCGGCGGCGAACTCCTCCGGAGGGGTGCTGGGCAAGATGATCTCGCCGCAGAACCTGGCGATTGCCGCTGCCGCGGTGGGCTACGAAGGGCGTGAGGGGGTTCTGTTCCGCAGGGTCTTCGGGTGGAGTGTGGCGTTCCTGGCCTTCATGTGCGTGCTGGTCTGTCTCCAGAGCACGCCGCTCCTCGACTGGATGGTCGTCCCGACCCCCTGAATTCGCGGTTCGCCCTGCGCGGACTGCGGCTCGCCTCGTACGGAGTACGGCTCGCCCTGTTCGGGCGAAGGGCAACCATCAGGGGCGCGGGGAACTGCGCGAGCAGCCACAGCGCGTGCCGCACTCCGCCATCCGCCCCGAAGGGGCAGTTCGGTCCGCTCCGGACCAGCGGCCCGGTGGTGGGTTGCTCGCGCTGGGGGCACCCCCCGGGCGGAGCCTGGGGGACCCCGCGCCCCTGTCGGGGCGCACCCGGGTGGAGCCCGAGCCGGGTCGGGAGCGCAGCCCTATGCGGGCGGAGGCCAAGCGCTACGCGGGCGGGGGCCCAGCCCTACCTGGGCGGAGGGGAGGGTCAGGGGGTGTCGGGGGCCGCGACGGAGTCGGCCCTGCGCCCGTTGACCAGTTCGGCGGGACCCGTCCCGGCGAACAACGCGGCGAGCGCCGCCCTGACCCTGCGCGCCGCCCCGGCGGTGAGGTACCGGTCGAGCTCCTCGACGGAGACCAGGCGCCACGAGTCCAGCTCCTCCTCCTGAACGTGCACCGCGCTGAGCTGCTGCTCGGTGAGCACCCCGCCGTCGTACAGGAAGCTCGTCAGCGCCGGGCGTCCGGGCCAGACGATCCAGTCGACGGCCAGCAGCGCCCCGGGCGGCAGGTCCAGGCCGATCTCCTCCAGCGACTCCCGGCGGGCCGCCTGCCGGGGCGTCTCGCCGTCGTCGGACTCGACCGTGCCGCCCGGCAGGGTCCACGTCCCGTCGTCCCGGTAGTTCGGCTCGACCAGCAGGACGCGGCCGTCAGCCGAACGGAACAGCGTGTTCGCACCCGCGAGGATCTTGGGCAGACCCGCGATGTACGCGGCGAAGTCGGTGCTCATGGCACCAACCTATGCGGAGTGGCCATGGGCGGCCGGGCTCTCGGCGGGATAGGGTCGCGACGGCGCGACGTACCGTTTCGGATGGAGAACACCCCGTGTCCGATGCTGCAACTGAATCACCCGCGCGCGTGCTGATCGCCGCCGACAAGTTCAAGGGCTCGCTGACCGCCGTCGAGGTCGCCGCCCACGTCGAGGCCGGGCTCCGCTCGGTCGTCCCCGCGCTGAGCGTGGAGTCGCTGCCGGTGGCCGACGGCGGTGACGGCACGGTGGACGCGGCCGTGGCCGCCGGCTTCGAACGGCGCACGGTCACGGTGACCGGCCCCCTCGGAACGCCGGTGGAGGCGGTCTACGCGCTCCGCGGCGACACCGCCGTGGTCGAGATGGCCGAGGCCTCCGGGCTGCGGCACCTGCCGCCCGGCGTCTTCGCGCCGCTGACCGCCACCACGTACGGAACCGGGGAGCTGCTGCGCGCCGCGCTGGACGCGGGGGCCCGCACGATCGTGCTCGGAGTGGGCGGCAGCGCCACCACGGACGGCGGCGCCGGCATGCTCACCGCGCTCGGCGCGCGGCTGCTGGACGCGTCGGGGCAGCCGGTCAGCCCCGGCGGCGGGCCGCTGGCCGGCCTGGCGACCGCCGACCTCGGCGGGCTGGACCCCCGGCTGGCGGACACCGAGATCGTGCTGGCCAGCGACGTCGACAACCCGCTGCTCGGGCCCAAGGGCGCGGCGGCGGTGTACGGGCCGCAGAAGGGCGCGTCGCCGGTCGACGTGGAGGCGCTCGACGCGGCGCTGGGACGGTTCGCCGAGGCCCTGGGCGACCAGCGCTCGGTGGACGCGCCGGGCGCCGGCGCGGCCGGGGGGATCGGCTACGGTGCCCTGGCCGGCCTGGGCGCGACGTTCCGGCCCGGGATCGAGGTGCTCTTCGAGGTGCTCGGGTTCGGGCCCGCGCTGGAGCGGGCGGACCTGGTGATCACGGGGGAGGGGTCGCTGGACGAGCAGACGCTGCACGGGAAGGCGCCGGTCGGGGTGGCGCAGGCCGCCCGGGCCCGCGGGATCCCCGTCCTGGCGGTCTGCGGCCGCCTCGCCCTGAGCCCGGAGACGCTCCAGGCCGCGGGCATCCGCCGTGCCTACGCCCTCACGGACCTGGAGCCGGACCTCCCGCGCTGCATCGCGAACGCGGCGGAGCTGCTGGAAGCGACCGCGGCCGTCCTGGCGCGCGACACCTTCCTCGTCTGACGCCTGATGCACGCCGGAAGCCCGCTGCTCGCCTGACACCTGCTCCCGGCCGCGCGGCCGGGAGCGCCCCCCACACACGTCCGGGGCGAGCCCCCTGGGAAAGGACTCGCCCCGGACGGGTGCGACGGATGCGCCGTGTGCGACGCGGAAGGGCGCGGGCCCTTCGTGGTTCCAGGGCGGGCCTGGAGGGACTAGCGGGTGGCGGCGCGGGCCTCACGCCGGGCGGCGCGGATGGTGTTGACCCGGCGGGTGGTCGCGAAGCACGGGATGACCGCCGCGGCCGTGCACTGGAGGGCGCAGCCGGCCTGGAGGAGCTGGTGGCCGCTGGGGACTCCGAGGGTCCAGGCGGCGAGGCAGCCCATGCTGACCAGCGTCCAGCAGAAGGTGATCAGGGCCAGCCGGCCCCGCGGCTTCGGGTACTCCACGCGGCTCACCATCAGCCAGGCCACCCCGACGATGCCGATCACCGTCGGCACGAACGGCAGCTCCAGCAGGACCAGCGACACCACCGTCATCGCCCCGAAGGGGCTCGGCATGCCCTGGAAGACCCCGTCCCGCAGTGTCGTGCAGGAGAAGCGGGCGAGGCGCAGCACCACCGCCAGCACCACCATCACGGCCGCCAGCGCCGCCACCTTGCCGTGGGCGTCGTCGGTGACCAGCCCCCAGACGACGACGAAGTACGCCGGCGCCAGGCCGAAGCTGATCAGGTCGGAGAGGTTGTCCAGCTCGGCGCCCATCGCCGAGCTGCGCAGCTTCCGCGCCACCAGCCCGTCGAACAGGTCGAAGACCGACGCCATCAGCATCAGCGTGACAGCGTTGGCCGCGCTGTTCTTGGACATCCCGCCGTCGCTGGTGCCCATCAGGTGCGGCACCAGGACGCCGGTGGTGGTGAAGTAGACGGCCATGAAGCCGCAGATCGCGTTGCCCAGCGTGAGGGCGTCGGCGATGGAGAGCCGGGTGGACAGCGGGAGGTCGTGACCGTCCTCCTCCAGCTCGCTCACCCAGGTGGACTGGCTGGTGTCGGGCTCAGTCACGGTCAAGGCGTGTCACCCCAGCCGTGGTGGTCTGCCCGACCTCGACCGCGGGCTCCACGCCCTGCGGCAGGTAGACGTCGACGCGGGAGCCGAAGCGGATCAGCCCGATCCGGTCGCCCTGCTCGACCTTGCAGCCGCGCGGCACGTAGGGCACGATCCGCCGCGCCACCGCGCCGGCGATCTGGATCATCTCGACGTCGCCGATCTCGGTGTCGAAGTGCCAGACCACCCGCTCGTTGTTCTCGCTCTCCTTGTTGAACGCCGGGACGTATCCGCCGGGGATGTGCTCGACGGAGGTGATCGTGCCCGCCAGCGGGGCGCGGTTCACGTGCACGTTCAGCGGGCTCATGAAGATGGCGACACGGGTGCGCCCGTCCTTCCACGGCATGATGCTCTGCACCACGCCGTCGGCCGGGGAGATCACACGGCCCTCGGCGATCTCCCGCTCGGGGTCGCGGAAGAACCACAGCATGCCGGCCGCGAGCGCGGTGGCCGGTACGGCCACCGTCGCCCAGCGTCCGGAGCGGCGCGCCTTGGCGAGGCTGACCGCCGCGGTGGCCACGGTCGGGAGGAGCCACGGCGACGCCCCGCGCGCGAGACGGACGCCGGGACGGCTGCCACGTGGTGCAGAGGAATGGCTGTGGGGCATGGAAGACCTTCGTAGCGGAGGATGCCGCGAATTGCTTCTGGGGACGGCGGCTTTCGTCGATGGTATCGGCTGACACCGGCAACACGGCAAGCTCGCAGGCGAGTCGATGGCTGGTTCCGGTGCGTGCGCCGATGACCCGCTGTGACTTTTGCCTCGAAAAAACCCGTGCATAACCGGACATTCAGCCCTGGATGCGATACTCCTCCAAGAGTCGTCGTCCGATGATCATTTTCTGGATCTCGGCGGTCCCCTCGCCGATCAGCAGCATCGGGGCCTCGCGGTACAGCCGCTCGATCTCGTACTCCTTGGAGAAGCCGTAGCCGCCGTGGATGCGGAAGGCGTCCTCCACGACCTCCTTGCAGTACTCCGAGGCGAGATATTTGGCCATGCCGGCCTCGAGGTCGTTGCGCTGTCCGGAGTCCTTCTTGCGGGCGGCGTTCACCATGAGCTGGTGGGCGGCCTCGACCTTGGTGGCCATGTCGGCCAGCTTGAACTGGATGGCCTGGTGCTGCGCGATCGGCTTGCCGAAGGTCTGCCGCTGCTGCGCGTACGCGATGCCCAGCTCGAACGCCCTGCGGGCCACGCCGCAGCCGCGTGCCGCCACGTTGACCCGGCCGACCTCGACGCCGTCCATCATCTGGTAGAAACCGCGCCCGGTGACCCCGCCGAGCACCCGGTCCGCCGGCACCCGGACGTCCTCCAGGACCAGTTCCGTGGTGTCGACGCCCTTGTAGCCCATCTTCTCGATCTTGCCCGGCACGGTGAGCCCGGAGACCTTCGCGTTGGGCCCGAAACCGGGTTCCTTCTCGATCAGGAAGGTGGTCATCGACCGGTGGGCGGGCGCGTCCTCCGGCTGCCCCTCGTCGGTCCGGCACAGCACCGCGACCAGGTTCGACGTGCCGCCGTTGGTCAGCCACATCTTCTGGCCGTTGAGGACGTAGGAGTCGCCCTCGCGCACGCCCTTGGTGCGGATCGCGGACACGTCGGAGCCCAGCCCCGGCTCGGACATCGAGAACGCGCCCCGCACCTCACCCGCCGCCATCCGCGGCAGGAAGTAGTCCTTCTGCTCCTGCGTGCCGTGCTGCTTGAGCATGTAGGCCACGATGAAGTGCGTGTTGATGATGCCGGACACGCTCATCCAGCCGCGGGCGATCTCCTCCACGGTGAGCGCGTAGGTCAGCAGGGACTCGCCGAGGCCGCCGTACTCCTCGGGGATCATCAGGCCGAAGATGCCGAGTTCCTTGAGGCCCTCGACGATCTGCGCCGGGTACTCGTCGCGGTGCTCCAGCTCGGTCGCGACCGTCAGGATCTCCTTGTCGACAAAGCTGCGGACGGTGGACAGGATCTCCTGCTGGATGTCCGTGAGCCCGTCGGTCTGTGCGAGGCGGTTGGCCATCTCAGTTCTCTCCCAGCTCCGGGCGGCCGGGCTGTTCCCCGCCCCGCTCCTTGACGTACGTGGCCGTGGGGACCATCACCTTGCGGCGGAAGACGCAGACCAGGGTGCCGTCCTGCTTGTAGCCCCGGGTCTCCACGTGGACGATGCCGCGGTCGTCCTTGGACTTCGACGGCCGCTTGTCGAGCACCGTGGTCTCGCCGTAGATGGTGTCGCCGTGGAACGTCGGCGCCACATGGCGCAGCGACTCGATCTCCAGGTTCGCGATCGCCTTGCCGGAGACGTCGGGGACCGACATGCCGAGCAGCAGCGAGTACACGTAGTTGCCGACTACCACGTTCCGCCCGAAGTCGGTCGTCCTCTCCGCGTAGTTGGCGTCCATGTGGAGCGGGTGGTGGTTCATGGTGAGGAGGCAGAAGAGATGGTCGTCGTACTCGGTGACCGTCTTCCCGGGCCAGTGCTTGTAGATCGCACCGATCTCGAACTCCTCATAGGTGCGCCCGAACTGCACAGTCATACCTCCAGCTTGTTCGCGAGCCGGATCTCGTCCACGATCCGGCCGATGATCCCGGTGATACCGAAGTCCTTGGGCGTGAAGACGGCCGCCACGCCCGCGGATCGCAGTTCCTTCGCGTCGGCGGCCGGAATGATGCCGCCGACGACCACGGGCACGTCGTCCGCGCCGGCCCGCCGCAGCCTCTCCAGCACGTCGGGCACCAGCGCCGCGTGCGAGCCGGAGAGGATGGACAAGCCCACGCAGTGCACGTCCTCGGCCACCGCCGCCGACACGATCTGCTCGGGGGTCAGCCTGATCCCCTGGTAGACCACCTCGAACCCGGCGTCGCGGGCGCGGACGGCGATCTGCTCGGCGCCGTTGGAGTGCCCGTCCAGGCCCGGCTTGCCCACCAGCAGCCGCAGCCGGCCGCCGCCCAGCTCCTTGGCGGTGCGGGCGACCCGGTCCCGCACCTCGGCCAGCTCGCTGCCCGCCTCGGCGGCGACCGCCACCGGGGCGCTGCCCACCCCGGTCGGCGCCCGGAACTCGCCGAAGACGTCGCGCAGCGCCCAGGCCCACTCGCCGGTGGTCACCCCCGCACGGGCGCACTCCAGCGTCGGGGCCATCAGGTTCCCGGTGCCTGCCGCCGCCGCGCGCAGCCCGGCCAGCGCCTTCTGCACCCGCGGCTCCTCGCGGGCCAGCCGCCAGTCGTGCAGGGCGGCCACCACCCGGGCCTCGTTGGCCGGGTCGACGGTCATGATCGCCGCGTCCAGGTTCGCGGTCAGCGGGTTGGGCTCGGTGGTCTCGTAGACGTTGACGCCGACGATCTTCTCCTCGCCGGACTCGATCCTGGCCCGCCGCTCGGCGTGCGAGGACACCAGCTGCGCCTTGAGGTAGCCGGACTCCACGGCCGCCATGACGCCGCCGAGCTCCTGGATGTGGTCGATCTCGGCGGTGGCCGCATCCACCAGGCCGGCCACCTTCTCCTCGATCACCGTGGAACCGGCGAAGATGTCCTCGTACTCCAGCAGGTCGCTCTCGTGGGCCAGCACCTGCTGGATGCGCAGGCTCCACTGCTGGTCCCAGGGCCGCGGCAGGCCCAGGGCCTCGTTCCAGGCCGGGAGCTGGACCGCGCGGGCCCTGGCGTCCTTGGACAGGGTCACGGCCAGCATCTCCAGCACGATCCGCTGGACGTTGTTCTCCGGCTGCGCCTCGGTCAGGCCGAGGGAGTTGACCTGCACGCCATAGCGGAAGCGGCGCTGCTTGGGGTCCTGGATGCCGTAGCGCTCGCGGGTCACGGTGTCCCAGATGCGGCCGAACGCCCGCATCTTGCACATCTCCTCGACGAACCGCACACCGGCGTTGACGAAGAAGGAGATGCGGGCCACCACCTCGCCGCGGCGCTCCTCGGGCACCTGGCCCGAGGCGAACACCGCGTCCAGCACCGCGATCGCGGTGGACATCGCGTAGGCGATCTCCTGCACCGGCGTGGCGCCGGCCTCCTGCAGGTGGTAGCTGCAGATGTTGATCGGGTTCCACTTGGGCATGTGGTTCACGGTGTACGTGATCATGTCCGTGGTCAGCCGCAGCGACGGTCCCGGCGGGAAGACGTGCGTGCCCCGGGACAGGTACTCCTTGACGATGTCGTTCTGCGTGGTGCCCTGCAGCCCGGCGACCGCCTCCGCGTCCAGCCCCTGCTCCTCGGCGACCACCTGGTAGAGCGCCAGCAGCCACATGGCGGTGGCGTTGATGGTCATCGAGGTGTTCGTGCGTTCCAGCGGGATGTCCTGGAACAGCCGTCGCATGTCGCCGAGATGGGACACCGGGACGCCGACCCGGCCCACCTCGCCGCGGGCCAGCACGTGGTCCGGGTCGTAGCCGGTCTGGGTCGGCAGGTCGAACGCCACCGACAGACCCGTCTGGCCCTTGGCGAGGTTGCGGCGGTACAGCTCGTTGGAGGCCTCGGCGGTCGAGTGCCCGGCGTAGGTCCGCATGAGCCACGGCCGGTCCTTTTTGATGCGCTCGCTCGCCTCCGGCGCGGCCTCGCTCGCTTGGCGGGGCTTCATCAGGCGTTCCGGAAGCGGTTGATGGCCGGCAGGTGCCGCTCGCGGGTCTCGAAGTCCGTGACGCCCAGGCCCTCTTCGGGGGACAGCGCCAGCACGCCGACCTTGCCCTGGTGGAGGTTGCGGTGGACGTCGTACGCGGCCTGACCGGTCTCGGCGAGGGTGTAGGTGCGCGACAGCGTGGGGTGGATCTTGCCCTTGGCGATCAGCCGGTTGGCCTCCCATGCCTCGCGATAGTTGGCGAAGTGCGAGCCGACGATCCGCTTCAGGCTCATCCACAGGTAGCGGTTGTCGTACTCGTGCTGGTAGCCCGAGGTGGACGCGCAGGTCACGATGGTGCCGCCCTTGCGGGTGACGTAGACCGACGCGCCGAAGGTCTCCCGGCCGGGGTGCTCGAAGACGATGTCCACGTCCTCGCCGCCGGTCAGTTCGCGGATGCGCGCCCCCAACCGCTTCCACTCGCGCGGGTCCTGGTTGTGCTCGTCCTTCCAGAACCGGTACTCCTCGGCGGTGCGGTCGATGATCGCCTCGGCGCCCATCGCCCGGCAGATCGCCGCCTTCTCCGGGCTGGACACCACGCAGATCGGCGTGGCGCCGCCGGCCAGCGCGAACTGCGTGGCGTAGGAGCCGAGTCCGCCGCTGGCGCCCCAGATCAGGACGTTGTCGCCCTGCTTCATGCCGGCGCCGTTGCGCGAGACGAGCTGCCGGTACGCGGTGGAGTTGACCAGGCCGGGGGCGGCGGCCTCCTCCCAGCTCAGGTGCTCCGGCTTGGGCATCAGCTGGTTGGACTTCACCAGCGCGATCTCCGCCAGGCCGCCGAAATTGGTCTCGAAGCCCCAGATCCGCTGCTCGGGGTCGAGCATCGTGTCGTTGTGCCCGTCGGCGGACTCCAGCTCCACGCTCAGGCAGTGCGCCACCACCCGGTCGCCGGGCTGCCACTTGTTCACGCCCGGTCCGGTGCGCAGCACGACGCCCGCCAGGTCGGAGCCGATGACGTGGTACGGCAGGTCGTGGCGCTTGGCGAGCGGCGAGATCCGGCCGTAGCGCTCCAGGAACGCGAAGGTGGACACCGGCTCGAAGATCGAGGTCCACACCGAGTTGTAGTTCACGGAGCTGGCCATCACGGCCACCAGCGCCTCGCCGGGGCCGAGTTCGGGCACCGGCACCTCGTCCAGGTGCAGCGACGTGCGGGGGTCCTTCTCGCGGCTGGGCAGCCCGGCGAACATGTCCGCCTCGTCCTTGTGCACGGTCACGGCACGGTACGACTCGGGAAGCGGGGCGGCCGCGAAGTCGGCCGCGGTGCTGTCCGGCGCAAGGATCGCGTCCAGGATTTCCTTCATATGACTCGCCTCCGGCGAAGCGTTCTCGCGTAACGCTCGAGGGAACGCAGGGGTCGGGTGAATGGGGGCCGTCGTCGGTTCGGCGATGAGCTGACGGTGCGGCTGAAGGAGCCGCGCGGTGGCGCGGAAACGGTGCCTGTGACGCAGGCGTCCGGGCGCGGGGCCGAGGCCTTGGGGACAGACGGCGTGCGCAGGGTCCCTGCACGCCGCCCACCCGGACTGCTCTTACGTTATGGCACCGCGTGCCAGTCGTAAAGACACTGCGTGCCAACAATTTCCCTCAAGTGTCACCCGGTGCCCACAGACGAGCAACAGCAGGGCCGGTACACGCATCAGCGGCCGCCCGGATCGCTCCGGACGGCCGCTGGGAAGGCCATAGGCCCCGGGACGGGGCTCTTTGGCTGCTTGGCTGCTTGGGTGGCTGTTTCGGGTGGCTGTTTTGGTTGGCTGAGGCGCCGAGGGCCCGGCTAGGCCTTGCGCAGAGCCTCCTCGATGCTCCGCAGGATCTCCGCGGGCGAGGCGTCGGTACGGGCCACCGCGACCACCACCTCGCCCTGCCGGGACACCGCCGCCGGGGCCGGCGCGGCGGCCTTGGAAGGTATCCGGCCCGCCCCGATCCCGGTGCCGAACGTCGTCTTGATCACGTCGAAGGCGTGCTCCAGCTGCGCCTCGACGTCGCCCTTGCCGTCGGCCCGCAGCCAGCGCCGCAGCACGTGGTTGTGCGCGGCGACGACCGCGGACGCGGCGACCTCGGCCAGCAGCGGGTCGTCGTCCCCGTCCCGGTGGGCGCCCTCGTCGAAGTGGCCCAGCAGATAGCGGGTGAACAGCCGCTCGTAACGGGCCACCGACGCGATCTCGCGCTCCCGCAGGGTCGGCACCTCGCGGGTCAGCCGGTAGCGCTCCACGGACACCTCGGGCACCTGCGCGTACATCCGCAGCACCTCGGTGATCCCGCGGCAGACGGTGTCCAGCGGGTGCTCACGCGGGTCCGCGGAGTCCAGCACCGCCTGTACCCGGACCAGGGTGTCGTCGTGATCCGGGAAGATCGCCTCTTCCTTGGAGCGGAAGTGCCGGAAGAACGTCCGCCGCGCCACACCCGCCTTCGCCGCGATCTCGTCGACGGTCGTGGCCTCGTACCCCTGTGTGGCGAACAACTGCATGGCCGCGGCGGCGAGATCCTGGCGAACCCGGTGGCGCTGGGCGGCGGCACGGCGACCGCTCGCGGTGTCGGAGGCGTCGGACTTCACAGCTTGGGGCATGTGGGGAACGTAACACGCCGGAGGCTCCCGTCCGGTGGACGGCGGAAATCCGCCCCAGCCCACCGGACGGGCACCGCGCTCAGCCCCGGGCATACTCGCGGAAGCCGCGGCCGGTCTTGCGGCCGAGGCACCCCGCCGACACCAGGTGCTCCAGCAGCGGGGCGGGTGCCAGGCCGGGGTCGCGGAACTCCTCGTGCAGCACCTGCTCGATGGCCAGGGAGACGTCCAGACCCACCACGTCGAGCAGTTCGAACGGCCCCATCGGGTAACCGCCGCCCAGCTTCATCGCGGCGTCGATCGCGTCGACGCTCGCATAGTGGTCCTGGACCATCTTCACAGCGTTGTTCAAGTACGGGAACAGCAGCGCGTTCACGATGAAACCGGCCCGGTCGCCGCAGTCCACCGCGTGCTTGCGGACCGCCGCGCACACCTGGTGCACCGTGGCCACGACGTCGTCGTCGGTCAGCACCGTGCGCACCACCTCGACCAGTTTCATCGCCGGCGCGGGGTTGAAGAAGTGCATGCCGACCACGTCCTGCGGGCGGCCGGTGGACCGCGCGATCGCCACCACCGGCAGCGAGGACGTCGTGGTCGCCAGCACCGCGCCCGGCTTGCAGACCTTGTCGAGCATCCGGAAGAGCTGCTGCTTGACGAAGAGGTCCTCCGCCACGGCCTCCACGACCAGGTCGGCGTCCGCGAACCCGTCGTACGTGCCGGCCGGGGTCACCCGGCCCACCGCCGCGTCCCGCTGCGCCTGGGACAGGCGACCCTTGGCGACCGACCGGTCCAGGGACCGCGCCAGCCGCGCCACGGCGGCCTCGGCCTTCTCCGGCGTCCGGGCGGCCAGCACGACCTCGAACCCGGCCTTGGCGAAGACCTCCGCGATGCCGGTGGCCATGGTCCCGGACCCGGCCACGCCGACCGAGCCCACGGTCCGGCCCGCCGCCCGCGCGTGCCCGTCGCCGGGCGTCTCCGCGTCCGGCACGACCACGGAACCGCCGGGCGTCTCGTAACTGTAGAAGCCACGGCCGGACTTGCGGCCGAGCAGCCCGGCCGCGGTGAGCTGCTTGAGCACCGGCGCCGGCGCGTGCAGCCGGTCGCGGGTCGCCTCGTACATCGCCTGCAGCACGGTCGTCGCGGTGTCGATGCCGATCAGGTCCAGCAGCGCCAGCGGGCCCATGGGCAGGCCGCAGCCGAGGCGCATGGCCGCGTCGATGTCCTCGCGGGTGGCGTACCGCGACTCGTACATCGCGGCGGCCTGGTTCAGATAGCCGAACAGCAGGCCGTCGGCGATGAAGCCGGGGCGGTCACCGACCGGGACCGGCTCCTTGCCCAGACTGACCACCAGCTCGGTCACGGTCCGCGTGGCCTGCGGCGAGGTCAGCACGGTGGACACCACCTCGACCAGCTTCATGGCCGGCGCGGGCGCGAAGAAGTGCAGGCCGAGCACGCGGTCCGGGTACGCGGTCTCGGCCGCCAGACGCGTCACGGACAGCGCGTTGGTGCCGGTGGCCAGCACCGCGTCGGGCCGGACGATCCGGTCGAGCGCGGTGAAGACGTCGCGCTTGGTCTCGTAGCACTCGTCGACGACCTCGACGACCAGGTCCGCCTCCGCGGCGGCCTGCAGGTCGGGGAAGGTGCGGAACCGGGCGAGCGCGCCGGCCCGTTCGGCCGCGGTGACCCGGCCGCGCTCGACGGCGCGGGCGGTGGAGCGCTCCAGGCCGGCGACGGCGCGGCGGGCCGCGGCGTCGCTGACGTCGATGCCGATGACCTCGCGGCCGGCCAGCGTGAGCACCTCGGCGATGCCGGTGCCCATGGTGCCCAGACCCACGACGGCGACGACGAGAGCCTGGGCGCCGTGAGCACGGCCGCCGGCGGGCGCGGACGACGCCGCGGAGGCAGGGGCGCGAGTGGAGGCAGGGGTGGAAGGGGACGCTGAGGAAGCAGAGGGACGGTCCATCGCGTGACTCCTGAGAACAGGCGGGAGTGGAGACGCGGGCCGATCGCACAGGTGGGTGCGCCCGCGGATACCTGGGCGGGCCCTGTCCCGGGGCCGCGCCGCGATGTGCCGAACCGACGTGGTGTGAAGCGGTGTCCGGGAGCTGCGTCACCAGGCTCCGGGCACCTGGCTTGAGAGTAACTCGCGGGTAACTTGAGCGCTACCCCTGTGCGCATGTGATGTGCTCCACCCCACAGATGAGCGCGAGGCTTGCGCAGGACGCCAGCGGAAGGCGGCGCGGGGAGGTGGCTCGGGGAGGCCGCGCGAGACGGGGGCTGCGAGGAAGAGGAAGCCGCGCGTGGGTACCCCCGTCACCCACGCGCGGCCTCCCCGGTCAGGGCACCCGGCGCACGTACCGCAGCTCCCGCAGCGGGACACCGGCGTAGTCGTCACTGGTCTCGGCGCCGTCGGGCGCGAATCCCGCCCGGTCGTAGAACCGCCGCGCCCGGCTGTTGTCGGCCAGCACCCACAACAGGAGTCTGCTGCGGCCGAGTTCGGCGGTACGGCGCACCGCGGCCGCGGTCAGCGCCCGGCCGACACCGGTGCCCACGTGCTCGGGCAGCACGTACAGCGCGTAGAGCTCGCCGTCGCGGGCGTCGTCCGGCTCGCCGCGGTACGGGCCGACCGCCGCCCAGCCCACCACGACGCCGTCCACCTCGGCCAGCAGGTTGTGCACCCGGCCGGCCGACAGCGCCAGGAACTCCCGGCGCCGCGCCGCGTCCTCCTCGGCGTCCATCGCGTCCAGGTACGACCGCGGCACGATCCCCTCGTACGCCCACTGCCAGCCGCGGACCCGGATCGTGGACACCGCCGTCACGTCCGCCTCGGTCATCTCCCGGATCCGCACGCCGGCGGTGCTTTGTGTCATGCCTGGACTCTAGGGGCGTCAGAGCAGGGTGAGCTGGGTATTTTCGCCCCCGCCGGGGGCCGGGGCCCGGTCCTCGCCCTCGCCGGGTTCGTCGCGGGTGGCGCGCTCGTGGCCGGTCGCCTGCTCGGGCAGGCCGAGCCGCCGGCTCGACCCCCGCCGGCCCGGCCCGCAGCCGAACTCGGCCGCGAACTCGTGCACCTGGCGGGTGATGCGGCGCTGGTACCAGGTCGGCGCGTACGAGCCGCCGGCGTACAGCGCCTCGTACCGCCGCACCAGATGCGGGTGGTTGCGGCGCAGCCAGGCCATGTACCACTCGCGGGCCCCGGGCCGCAGGTGCAGCGTCAGCGGCGTGATGGACACCGCCCCGGCCGCGGCGATGGCCCGCACGGTGGCCCGCAGCTGCTCGGGGGAGTCGCTCAGGAAGGGCAGCACCGGCGCCATCAGGACGGTGGGAGGGAGGCCGTTCTCGCTGAGGGTGCGGCAGACCGCCAGTCGCGTCTCGGGGGAAGGCGTGCCCGGTTCCACGCTGCGCCACAGTTCGCCGTCGGTGAAGCCGACGGACAGCGCGATGGACACATCGGTGACGCTTGCGGCCTGCCGCACCAGCTCCAGATCGCGCAGGATCAGCGAGCCCTTGGTGAGGATCGAGAAGGGGTTGGCGCGGTCACGCAGCGCCTCGATGATGCCGGGCATCAGCCGGTAACGGCCCTCGGCGCGCTGGTAGCAGTCGACGTTGGTGCCCATGGCGACGTGCTCGCCCTTCCAGCGCGGAGCGGCCAGCTCGCGGCGCAGCAGTTCGGCCGCGTTGGTCTTCACCACGATCTGGCTGTCGAAGTCATGGCCGGTGTCGAGGTCCAGATAGCTGTGCGTCTTCCGGGCGAAGCAGTAGACGCAGGCGTGACTGCACCCCCGGTAGGGGTTCACCGTCCACTCGAACGGCATCCGGGAGGCGCCGGGCACCCGGTTGAGGATGCTCCGCGCGCGTATCTCGTGGAAGGTGATGCCGCGGAAGCCCGGCGTGTCGAAGGTGCGGGTGGTCACCGCCTCGCTGCCGAACAGCGCCCCTGCCGCGTCGTCGCGGTTGAGTCCGTCCCAGCGCATCGCACCCTCCTCCGGTCCGTCCACCCCCTGGGGCACCGTGCCCCGCGTCCACAATAGAACACAGATTCGAAAAGCGGGTGTGGTTGGCTGGGAACGCGCGTGAAGAACGCGTACCGATCACGGCCGCGGTCACCGGACCGGCCGGTACGGGCACAGAACCGAGGAGAAGTCATGGCGCTGGTCGAGGCCACCACGGAGCGGATCGTCGCGGCGGAGCCGGAGCGCGTGTACGACGCGCTGGCCGACTACAGCGGCACCCGCGGCCGGGTGCTTCCCGGGCAGTTCAGCGAGTACGAGGTCAGGGAGGGCGGCCGGGGCGCGGGCACCCTCGTGCACTGGAGGCTCCAGGCGACCAGCAAGCGCGTCAGGGACTGCCTCTTCGCGGTCACAGAGCCGTCCCCGGGCCGACTGGTGGAGACCGACCGCAACTCCTCGATGGTGACGACCTGGACGGTCACCCCGGCCGGCGCAGGCCGCAGCAAGATCACCGCCGTCACCGCCTGGCAGGGCGCCACCGGCGTCGGCGGCTTCTTCGAGCGTACGTTCGCTCCCAAGGGCCTCAACCGCATCTTTGATGAACTCCTGGCAAACCTCGCCACGGAAGTCGAACAGCCGGCGGGGTAGTCAAAAGGGTGCGGATACCCATCAGTGCCGCCGGAGGGTTCCGCTTTCGGATCATGGACCGCGGCGGCGGAATAACCGGTTTTGGGGCCTCCGCCGCCGTGCCGAACAGGCCCGTGTCGGGCAGGTGAATTCCACAGGTCAAAGGCGTGTCAAGATCGGATTCGGCCCGCTATGACCTTGTCCATACAACTGCCTGGAGATGGCAGGTACCTGCAAGTGGAGTCCCGCCCATTGACGGCCCATCCTGGGCGGTCCACACTCGTCGCTCGTGGACGCGGGTAGAACCGGTCCACTCCAAGGGGTGATCCCTCGACGGGGGTGGCATGCGTACGACGGAAGAACCGCGGCTTGCCCAATTACGGCCACGGCTGCGCAATGATGTTGTTTTTCTGCGCGTCGACACCGGAATTTATTTGAGGAGTTCGGAGACTTCCTGCGTCCTCAAAGGCGCGGGCGCTTATGAATGGCTTTCGGTGCTCGGGCCGCGAATGACCGGGCAGCTCAGCATGGCCGAGCTGTGCGAGGGGCTCGACGAAAGCCGGCGCAGGACCGCGATCGCCCTCATGCGCACACTGCTCGACCGGGGATTCGCCCGCGACGTTCCGCCCGCCGACGACACGGTGCTCGATCCGGCGGTGTCCGAACTCTTCGCACCCCAGATCAATTTCGTCGAACACGTCATGCACGCGGACCGGCGCACTCCGCAGGAGCTCTTCGCCCGCTTCCGTTCGTCGCGGGTCCTGGTCAGCGGCCCGCCCGGGGACGTCGGTACCGCGGTGGTCCGCGGACTGCTGCGCAACGGACTCGCCGAGGTGTCGGTGGACGACACCTCCTGGGGGCAGGTCTTCGACTCCGACCTCGCGTACCTCGCCGAGGCGGGCGCACCCGCGAGCGTCGCGGTCAGCGGCACGGCACCGGCGGACCTGGCCGCCTTCGACGTCGTGGTGCGCGTGGCCGACAGCCGCGACAGCACCGGACTGCTCGAACTCACCCGCCGGCTCGGCGCGGTGACCGGCCCGCTCGGCGGCGCCGGCCCCCGGCTGGTCCCCGTCGTGGCCGACAGCGGCCGTGTCGTGCTGGGACCCGTGAGCGGACCGGACGACCGGCCGTGCTGGGTCTGCGCCCAGCTCCGGCTCTCCGCCAACTCCGATCCCGGGCTCACCGCCGAGTTCTGGCGGGGCCTGGCGCTCGGTCCCCTCGTCGCCGAACCGGAGAACGGCAGCGCGATCACCCGCTCGATGGTGGGCAACGCGGTGGCGTTCGAGGTCTTCCGCCTCGGCAGCGGGCAACTGCAGCCCGACGACGAGCGGCACGCCGTGATCCAGGACCTGACCACGCTGGAGTCCCGGCGTGAGCGCGTCCTGCCGCACCCGGCCTGCCCGATGCGGCACGGGCGTGCGGAGGACGGCGAGCGGCCGGAACCGCCCGTGGACGACAACGACGCCTACGGCAGGGCCTCGGTGCTGGTCTCGCCCTCGATGGGCCTGATGTCCGGCTGGACCGACGAGTCGTTCAAGCAGATCCCGCTGAAGATGGGCCGCGTCCGGCTCGGTCCGGCCGGTGCGCTGACCGACACGGCGCGCGAGATCGCCGCCTTCGACGTGGACACGATCCTGGTGGCGCGCACACGTGCCGTGCGGACCGCGGTGGCCTGCTACGTCGGCCGTCTCGGACCCGTCGGCCCGGACGGTGCGCACCGGACCGCCGACGGCGCGGCGGTGCTGCCGCCCGAGCGGCTGGAGATCTTCTGCGGCCTGGGCGACGACCCGCAGCCGCCGCCCGGCGGCCTGCGGACCGCGGTCTCGCTGCACGACGGCAGTCGCTGGCAGGTGCCCGCCGCGGCCCTCTATCCGCTCTCGGCGGCGAACGCCCGGCTGCGGTTCGAGCCGGGGTCCGCGGGCGCCGCGGCGGACTGGACGCCGGACGCGGTGCGCGAACGCGGCCTGTGCTCGGCGCTGGCCCGCCGCGGCCTGGTCCGCGCCCTGTCCGGCGCCGCCCCCGCCGCCCTGGTCGACGAGGGCCGGCTGGCCGGCGACGACGAGGTCGCCTTCGCCCTGGGCAGCCTCCGGCACTTCGGCCGCACCGCGCGGGTCCTCGCGCTGCCCGGCGCCGCACCGGCCGCGGCCGTGCTCGCCGTGGTCGAGGACGCCGACGGCACGGCCGACTGGGCCGTCGGTTCGGCCCTGTCGGTGCGGGGAGCGGTGCGCGCGGCGGTACGTGACGCCGTCGGCCTGGCGGTCGGCCGGCACTACGAGAACGCGCCGGTGGACCCGGGCGACCCGCTGCTGCCCGACTTCCACCCCCGCGTGCTCGCCGAGGCGGACGCCCGCAGCGACTGGTCCCTCGACGCGCCCCTGGTGCCGATGGCCGAGGCACTCGCCCGGCTCGACGCGGACGGTACCCGCGCGCTCTTCGCCGACACCACCACCGTCGATCTGCACGCGATCCGCGGCATGGTCACCGGCACCGTCCTGCTCGCCGCGCAGTAGCCGCCCCCGGCCCCGACCGCGCCCGAAGGCGCGCCACGGTTCTCGGAACAGACGTTCCGGGGTGTCATCCCCACTACAGGGAGGTTCGTCATGGCTGTCGAACTGAAGGACGAGCTGAGTGCTCTGGAGAGCGCGACGTTCGAGATCGAGGAGATGACCGACGAGTCGGTCGAGCTGGCGTGGTCCAGCTCGAGCTGCTCGTGCTCGAGCTGCTGCTCCTGCAGCACGAGCTCCTGCTGCTCCTGCAGCACCAGCACCAGCTGACGTTTCCCGTCAGAACCGGTCGGCCCGGGCACAATCCGGGCCGACCGGCCTGACCGGGCTGCTGGCGTGGCGCCGGACGGCACCACGGGCGAGCAGCCGTACCTCCGATCTTCCTCCTATTGAGCGACTGGTGGACGGATGACTTTGCTGTCGAGCGTGGCGGCCGGCACGGCGACGCCTGACGACCCGCGTTCCTGGGCGATCGGTGTCCTGCGCGGGCACCTGGCCGGACGGGCCGCCGCCGGGGTGGACCTGGACGTCGACGTCCTCGGCCTGCCGCAGAACGGCCCCGCCGCGGACCGTCCGCCGGCCGGTGAACTCGTCTACCCGGTCCGCCTCTACGGCCAGAGCGTGCTGCTCGGGCCGCTGCACCGCGCCGACGGGAGCAGCAGGCCGTGCGGCCGGTGCCTGGAACGGCGCTGGCTGGCGCTGCGCCCGGTCGAGGAGCGGCGTGCCGTCGAGGACGGCACGGACGCCACCCTCAGCGGCAACGACCCCTTTCTCGTCCCCTTCGTGCTGGAACAGATCGCCCAGCTCGTCGCCGCGGAGACCGCCGGTGCCGCCGTTCCGGCCGGCGACCGGCGGATCGGCCGGATCCTGCGCCTGAACACCCGTGACCTGACCGTCGACCGGCACGAGCTGATCGCGGACTCCGAGTGTGAGCGCTGCGCCACCCCGGTGGCCGACACCGCCGAGGGCGCGCGGCTGACGCTGGAACTCCGCCCGAAGCAGCACCCGTCCAGCTACCGGGGCGCGGCCGCGGCCGACCTGCCGCTGCCGGCCGGCGGCTACGTCAACGAGGTGTGCGGCGCCCTGGCGAGTACCACCCGCCGGGTCTACCAGTGCAGCGCGACCCTGCCGGTCAGCGGCTACTTCCGGGTCCGCAGCAAGTACGACTACCACGAGATGTGGTGGAGCGGGCAGTCGCAGAGCTCGGCCGGCAGCGAGCGCTACGGGATGCTGGAGGGCCTGGAACGGTACGCGGGACAGTTCCCGCGGGCCAAGCAGCCAGAGATGTACGCCAGTTACCGCGAACTGGCGGCCGACGCCCTCGACCCCTCGTCGATGGGCGGCTACCAGCCGGACTTCTACGCCGGGCACCACGAGTACTACCAGCCCTACAGCCCGGACGCGCCCACGCACTGGGTGTGGGGCTACTCCTTCGCCGAGGGGCGCCCGCTGCTGGTGCCCGAGCAGTTCGTCTTCTACCTCGACCGCCGTCCCGACCGGAAGTTCGTGCAGGAGTGCTCGAACGGCTGCGCCAGCGGGACGAGCACCGAGGAGGCGCTGCTGCACGGCATGCTCGAACTCATCGAGCGCGACGCCTTCCTGCTGTGCTGGTACGCCGGGAGCAGACTGCCCGAGATCGACCCCGCCACCTGCGACGACGAGGAAGTCCAGTTCGTCCTGGACCGCGTGGCCCGGCTCGGCTACCGGATGCGGCTGTTCGACATGCGGGTGGACATCCCCGTCCCCGCGGTGATGGCGGTGGCCGAACGGCTGGACGGCGGCCTGGGCACGCTGTGCTTCGCAGCGGGCGCCAGCATGGACCCGGTGGAGGCGGTGCGCGCGGCCATCGCCGAGACCGCCTCCTACATCCCGGGCATGGACGAGCGGGTGGCGGCCAAGCTCCCGGTCCTGCACGAGATGCGGGCCGACTACAACCGCGTCCACGAACTGACCGACCACGCCCTGCTGTACGGCCTGCCGGAGATGGCGGACACCGCCCGCTTCCTGCTCGACTCCGACACGCTCCGGCCGATGGACGAGCTGTACGCCGGGTGGCTGGCCCAGCGTCCGGCGACGCTCGACCTCGCGGACGACGTGCGCTGCCTCACCGAGCTGCTGCGCGACGCCGGCAGCGACGTGATCACCGTCGACCAGACCTGCCCGGAGCAGGACGGCACCCGCATCCGCACCCTGTGCGTCCTGGCGCCCGGACTCGTACCCATCGACTTCGGCTGGGAGCGGCAGCGCGTCCTCGGGCACCCGAGACTGCACGCGTACCTCGGCGGCGAGCTCGCCGAACTGCACGCCCGCTCGGCGGGCTTCGGGCCGACCGGGCTGAACCGCAGGCCCCATCCCTTCCCATGAGCGGAACCCGTGAGATGCCGCAGCCAGCCGCGTACCCCGCCGACCCCCGGGCCATGTCCGGCGAAGGAGGAGCAGCCGTGTCCCAGGAACGGACGCAGCTCGTGCAGGGCTATGTGGAGTCGGTGTTCCGGCGCGGCCGTGAGCCGATGGAGCCGATCGGCTTCAGCCCCGACTGGGAGGACCAGCCGTCCCGGCACAAGACCTACCTGGGCGTGCGCCGCTTCCCGCTGCCGCAGGGGGCGGGCCATCCGCTGGCGCCCGCGGGCGACGTCCTCCTCGGCGACGGCCCGGCCGGCCAGGGGCCGCCGTGGACCAGCGAGTCCCTGGCCGCCCTGCTGCGGCTGTCCTACGGGGTGCTGGACCGCAGGCTGCGGGTGAGCTGGAACCAGGACAGCCATGTGCGGGTGCTCTACCCGGAGGCGCTGTGGGGCCGCGGCACCGCCTCCGGCGGCGGCATGTACCCGCTGGAGATGTACTGGGTGGCCGGTCCCGGCGGTGATCTCACCCCCGGCGTCTACCACTACTCCACGGCCCACCACGCGTTCGAACGGCTGCTGACCGGGGACCTCACCGACGAGGTGCGCGCCGCGTGCGCCACCGGCGGGTCGCAGGCTGCCGGTGAGGGCCAGCACCGCGAGGGGCAGACCGGCGAGGAGCAGCCTGGTGGGGCGCAGCCCGGCCAGGAGGCGGCCGCGAACGGGTTCCTCCTGGTGACCGTGCGGTTCTGGAAGAACGCCTTCAAGTACAACAGCTTCTGCTACCACGTGGTCACCCAGGACGTCGGCGCGCTCCTCGGCTGCTGGGACATGATCGCCAGGGGGACCGGCCGCCGCCTGTCGCGTGCCCTGTGGTTCGATGACGAGCGGCTGAACCGGCTGCTGGGCATCGTCACCGACGAGGAGAGCGTGCTCGCCGTCGTCCCGCTGCCGTTCGGGACGCCCGGCGCCCCGGCACCCGGATCGCCTGTGGCGGCCCTGCCCGGCGACGGCGCGCGCGGCGGCCTGATCGACCGGCCGAGCTTCGAACGCTCCGCCCGCACCCGGATCTTCGAGCAGGTGCGGGACGTGCACCAGGCCGTGCTGGCGGACCGCCGGCCGCGCCCCGCACGGGAGACCGCCCGCGACCTGGCGCCTCGGCCCGCAACCGGGAGCGACGCCGTGGACCTGCCGGCGCCGCTGTCGGAACGCCTGACCGCGGACGTCGGCGACGTGCTGCGCTCGCGGCGGACCAGCTTCGGCTCCTTCGTCCGCTCCCGCCTGCTGGAACTCGACGAACTGGCCACCGTCCTGGCCGGCACCGTGTCCGCCCGGCGCTACACCTCCGACGTGGTGCCGGAGGACGTGGGGCTGACCGGGCTGCACGTGCTGGCCAACCGGGTCGGCGGCCTGCCCAGCGGCACCTACCGCTACGACCCGGACGGCCACCGCCTGCTGGTGGCACGCCAGGAGCCGATCGCGGAGATGCTCCAGCACAGCTACTACCTGAGCAACTACAACCTGGAGCAGGTCGGCGCCGTCCTGGCCGTCTCCGGCCGCTGGCGCAGCGTCCTCGAGGCGTACGGCAGCCGCGGCTACCGGGTGCTCAACGCCGAGGTGGGAGCGCTGGCCCAGACGGCCTACACCACGGCCGCGGCGCTCGGCGTCGGCTGCGGCGCGGTCCTGGGCTTCGACAACATCGCGATGGACGAGGCGGTCGGTCTCGACGACGGGGACGAGCGCACCTTCCTGTTCGTGCTGCTCGGGCACGAGCGGGCGGACCGTGCGGACTACGACTACCGGCTGCTGTGAGGGGACACTCGTGACATCCAGCCCGACAACGGCGGCCACGCCCGCCGAGGCGGCCGCCGCCCCGCAGGCATCCGAGGCAGGCGCGGCACCCGAGGCGGACACGGCAGCCGCGCCGCACGCGGCCGGCACCTGGCACCTCGTGCCGCGCTTCATGCTGCGCGTCGGCGGACTGCCGTTCGGGACCGCGGAGGCCCTGGCCACACCGGACAGCGCCGCCTGGGCCGACCAGGTGCTCGACGTCCGGCGCGCGGTGGGGGAGAGCGGCGCCCGGCTCGCCGACATGCTGCAGGAACGCGTGGCCGACAGCCTCGACGACCCGGCCGCCCGCAAGGCGCTCATCAACCTGCGCCGCGACGTCTTCAACTCCCGTGCCCCGCGCGGGCTCGCGGCGGCCGAGCCGCTGCTGCCGCCCGCCGAGACGACTGCGCTGCACACCTGGGCCGCGGAACGCGAACGCGGCGAGACGCTGCTGCGCGCCGGCGCCTCCGTGGTCGCGCGGGAGACCGCCGAAGGCCGGAGCCGGCTGCGCCGCATCGCCGCCGAGACGGACCTGCGTCTCGGCGTCCAGTTGTCCTCCGGCTCGCTCGACACCTACCTGGACGACTACCTCGGGCGGGGCGACGGTCCGCTCAGCAAACGGGAACGCCGTATCGAGCGGTCGTTCCTGGAGTACCTGTACCGGACGGCCTGCAAGACCAGCCCCTTCAGCACCCTGACCGCGGTGTCCGCCGGCGTGGTCGGCGAGGCGGCCGGAGCACCGCTGGCCGCCCGGATCGGCGGCTGGGACAAGCACAGCAGCACCCGGCTCAACATCGCGGTGCTGGCCCGGCTCTCCGACCTGCTGACGGTCACCCCGCACACCCGCCACGACCTTCCGGTGCGAGCCACCACCGGCTTCGAGATCCATCCCGACCGGGTCCGCTACCTGCGCAAACGGCGCGGTTCCGAAGGCGACGCGGACGCCGCCGTCACCCTGGACTCGCTGCACGAGAGCCTGTTCTACCTGCCCACCGGGGAGGTGCTGGCGGACGTGCTCGCGGTGTTCGGAGACCAGGCCGTGCCGTTCGGGGAGGCGGTGCGCCGGCTGGCCGCGATGGGTCCCGGCCGGCCCGAGGCCGAGGTGGACGCCTACCTCACCCAACTGCTGCGGCTGGGCCTGCTGGTGGTCCCGGGCCTGCACGTCGACATCCACGACCCGGACCCCGTCGGCAGCTACGCCGAGGGGCTGCGGGCGCTGCGCACCGGCTGGAGCGCCGATCTCGCCGCCCTCGTGGAGCGGATGGGCGAGGACGTCGCCGCGTTCGCCACGGCCCCGCTGGTCCGCCGGCGTGAACTGCTCGGCGGCATCAAGGACTCGGTCGAGCAGGCCCACCGCCGCCTGGACCGCGAGGACGTCCCCGTGCTGCGGACGCTGGTCTACGAGGACACCACCCTGCCGGACCTGGCCGTGACCGCCGACCGCACCACCTGGGCCGGGCAGGTGACCCCCGGACTCCGGCGCCTGGCCCGGGTGCTGCCCGCGTTCGACGCCAACCTGATCCGCCGGCTGGTGACCAAGGGCTACTTCAGGGCCCGGCACGGCGTGGGCGGCGTGTGCGAGGACTTCCTGTCCTTCGCCCACGAGTTCGGGCAGGACTTCTGGGACAACTACAACCAGCGCCTCATGCGCCACCAGCGCTTCGACGGCACGGAGTTCCACCCGTACGACAACTGGTTCCGGCAGGAGGAGATCACCCGCATCGACGAGGCGCGGGCGGCGGTGGCCGAGGAGATCACCCGCCGCTTCCGCGCGCAGGACGGCGACACCGTCCTGGCGCTGGACGACGACTTCCTGGACGCGGTGGAGCGGAAGCTCCCGCCGTCCTGCGCCCGGGGCCTGCAGCCCCTGTCGTTCTTCCTGCAACTGGCCGAGCGCGGCGGCGACCCGCTGGTCGTCGTCAACCGCATCTACTCCGGGCTCACCCTGTTGTTCTCCCGGTTCGCCCACTGCCTCGACGACGGGGTCACCGAGGCGCTGCGGCGGTCGCTGGCCGACGTCGTCCCCACCGGCGCGGTGTTCGCGGAGCTCAAGGGCGGCTACGACGCGACGAACCTCAACCTGCACCCCGTGGTGACCCCCTACGAGGTGGTCTGCCCCGGTGAGACCAGCTTCCGGCCGCCGGACGAGCAGATTCCCGTGGAGGACCTCGTCGTCGAGCACGACGCGGCGGCCGACCGGCTGCTGCTGCGCTCGCGCCGCCTCGGCGTCGAGGTCATCCCGGTCTACCTGGGATTCCTCCTGCCGATGGCCCTGCCGGAGGTGCAGCAGGTCCTGCTGAACTTCTCGTGCACCAGCATGGTCCAGCTCGACCTGTGGGAGGGCACCGGCCTCGCGGAGGCGGGAAGCGTGCTGCCGCGCGTGACGCTCGGGAACGTGGTGCTGCAACGCCGTAGCTGGCGCTTCGCGGCCGAGGACCTGCCCCCGGTCGTCGCCGGGCAGCCGGACGAGGAGTGGTACCTGGCGTGGCGGGAGTGGCAGCGCGCCGCCGGACTGCCGCGGCACGTCTTCGCGGCCCTCGGCGGCGAACACAAGCCGCAGTACGTCGACTTCGACTCCCTCCCGTGCGTCCGCCTGCTCGACACGGCGGTGCGCAAGAGCACCTCCGCGGTCGTGCTGAGCGAGATGCTGCCGGGCCCCGACGAGCTGTGGCTGGGTGACGGCGCGGACCGCTACGTCACCGAACTGACGGTGGAACTCGACCGACTGGACGACGGACGGGAGTTGGAGCGGTGACGGACGGCGACACCCTGACCCACCTGGAGACCGCGCAGACGTCGTGGGACGCGGACGGCTGGCTGAGCCTGCACGTCTTCTACGCCGCGAACGCCAACCCGGTGCTGGTGCACTGCGTGCGGCCGCTGGTGGAACGGCTCCGCGAACAGGGCCTGCTGCGCCGCTGGTTCTTCATCCGCTACTGGCTGGAGGGCCCGCACGTACGGCTGCGCCTGCTGCCGGCGGACGCCGCCGCGGCCGGTGCGGTCGCCGAGGCCGCGGAGCAGGCGATCACGGACTTCCTGCGGCGGCGCCCGGCCCTCTACGAGGAGGACCGCAACTCCAGCGGCGACCTGTACAAGAACATGTTCCTCGCCGAGTACAGCCAGGAGCGCTGGGACGAACTCTACGGCGCCGACGGCGAGATGCCCTTCCGCGACAACAACAGCGTGGCGCACATCGCCTACGAGCGGGAGCTCGCACGGTACGGCGGCGCCGTCGGCATGGAGCTCGCCGAGTGGCACTTCCAGCGGTCGAGCGAACTCGTGGTGACGCTGCTGGAGACCACCAACGTCCACGTCCGCACCGTCCTGCTCGGCCAGGCGGCCCAGCTGACCGCGTCGCTGTGCTTCGCCTTCCTGCGGGACGAGGAGGCGGTCGGGCGGTTCCTCGTGCGCTACCGCACGATGTGGGAGACCTCCTACCAGGAGCCCAGCGACGCCCAGCACGAGCGGTTCGACCGCAGCTACGCGAAGATGCGGGACCGCCTGCTGGCCCGGGTCCGGCACGTGCGCGACAGCGTCCACGGCGAGGCGGGAGCCGCGCCCACCGCGCTGGAGAGGTCCTGGCTCGCGCACTGCGCCGAACTGCGCGAGAAGGTCCTGGACCTGGCGGGCGCCGGCGCGCTGGAGTTCCGCGACGGCGCGGTGCCCGACCCGCAGGACGCCCTGGCGATCGTGCTCAGCTCGTATGTGCACATGACCAACAACCGCCTGGGCGTCAGCATCCTCGACGAGATCTACCTCTCCTACGTGATCGGCAAGGCCCTGGAGGACCTGGCCCCGCGGGAGGTGGCGCGGTGACCACCCACGACCTGCCGCGGCTGCGGCCGGAGGTCGTGCTCGGCCCCGCCCTGCGCACCGGCCCGAAGACCGTCCACCACATCAAGGACGAAAGCACCGGCTGCTTCTACCGGGTGGGCCCGCGCGAGCACTTCATCATGGGCCTGATGGACGGCCGGCACACCCTGCAGGACATCGGCGTCCAGTACCGGGAGACGTACGACCGTACGCTCGGCCCCGATTCGTGGCAGCAGATGTTCACCCTGCTCGGCCGCTACCAGCTGCTCGACGGGCACGCCGACGCCGGTGTGCTCGACCGGTTCCGGCAGGCGCAGCAGGACAAACAGGCGGCGCGGCAGGGCTGGTTGCGGCGGCGCTGGGTGCTCCTGCAGCCCGACCGGCTGTGCGCGACCCTCGCCGCCCGGCTGGGATTCGCCTTCCGCACGGGGTTCGTGGTGCCCGCCCTCGCCCTCATCGCCCTCCTCCAGACGATCGTGTGGACCCACACCACCGTCCTCGCCCACGACGCGTCCCACCAGCGGTCGTGGGCGGTGGCCGTTCCGCTCCTGCTGGTCCTCGGCTGGCTGATCACCATGCTGCACGAACTGGCCCACGGCGTGACGTGCCGCCACTTCGGCGGTTCCGTCACCGAGATCGGCCTGAGCTGGCGGTTCCCGCTGCTGACGCCCTACTGCAGGACCGACGACATCGTGCTCTTCCACCGCCGCCGGGCCCGGGTGGGCACGGCCTTCGCCGGTGTCTTCGTCGGTCTGCTCTCCCTCGCGCCGGTCACGCTGTGGTGGTGGCTGACCCGCGACGGCGGCCCCGGACACCGGATCGCCGCCGCCCTGCTCCTGTTCGGCAGCGCCGGCTCGCTGATGAGCCTGCTGCCGTTCCTGCGATCGGACGGATACGTGATGCTCACCCATGCGCTGGGCCTGGTCGACCTGCGGCGCGAGAGCTACCGGTTCTGGCGCCTGCGGCTGCGCCGCCGCGACCCCGCCGCACGCGACACACTGCGCGCCTACCCGTCCGGTGACGTACGCGCCTACACCCTGTACGGCATCGCCACGCTGGCGGTCGCGGTGCCGGCGTACTGCGCCCTGATGTGGGTGTGGTTCGCCAGGCTGCGGCACTGGACCGGACCCGGCTGGGCGGTCGTGGTGCTGGCCGCGGAGACCCTGGTGGTGGCCGGCCTGCTGCTCGGGGCGGCCCGCGGCCGGCGCGCGGATCGGCAGGCCGCCGATGCCTGACGGCGACGAGACGGTGATCCGCACCAGCGGACTGACCAAGCGCTACAGCGCCGACACCGGCGTGTTCGACCTCGACCTGACCGTCCGCAGGGGCGAGGTGTACGGCTTCCTGGGGCCCAACGGCTCCGGCAAGACCACCACCATGCGGATGCTCGTCGGACTCATCCGGCCGACCTCGGGGACCGCGACCGTGCTCGGCCACCCCGCCGGGAGCCACGCCGCGCAGCGCGGAGTCGGCGCACTCATCGAGTCCCCGGCCATGTACCCCCACCTGTCGGGACGCGACAACCTGCGCGTCCTCGCCCGGTACGCCGACCTGCCGCCCACCCGGGTGGACGAGGTCCTGGACGAGGTGGAGATGACCGCCAAGGCGGACGTCGCCTTCCGCGCCTACTCGCTCGGCATGCGGCAGCGCATCGCGGTGGCCGCCGCCCTGCTGAAGGACCCCGCCCTGCTGATCCTGGACGAGCCCACCAACGGGCTCGACCCGGCGGGCATGGCCGGCATGCGGGAACTGATCACCGGTCTGCGCCGCGACCACCGCACGGTGCTGCTCTCCAGCCACCTGCTGGCCGAGGTGGAGCTGCTGTGCGACCGTGTCGGCGTCATCCGGCGCGGGCGCCTGGTGGCCGACGGGACCGTCGAGGAACTGCGCCAGGGCGCGGGCGGCGGCTGGATCTCCGTCGCCGTCGACGCCCCCGAACGCGCCGCCGAACTCGCGGCACGGCTGCCCGGCGTCAGGTCCGCGACCGTCGTCGACGGCGAACTGCGGGTGGCCGCCGACCGGGACCGGGCCGCCGCCGTCAACCGGTTCCTGGTGGAGAACGGGGTGGAGGTCAGCGAACTGCGGTGCGCGGGCGGCTCCCTGGAGGACGTGTTCTTCGAACTCATCGGAGACCAGGGAGAGTCCGGGGACGAACCCCGGCAACAGCCCGGCACGGAACGAGCGGAGGTGGTGAACCGGTGAACGGTGTCCTGCGGGCCGAACTGCTCTCGGCGCGCAAGCGCCCCGGTGTCTGGGTCGTCGGCGGCGCATGGGCGGGCCTGGCCCTGGCGTTCGGCATGGTCGTGCCCTACATCGTCTGGCTGATCATCAGGAACCGGCCGCAGGGCTCGGCCGGTGATCCGGACAAGCTGATCGGCGGCCTGCTCCCGGACCGCTTCCTGTCCGGCACGGTGGACCTCTACCCGATGTTCGGCAGCGCGCTGATGCTGATCCTCGGCGCGGTGCTGGTCGGCGGCGAGTACCGCTGGGGGACCTGGGGGACGCTTCTGGTCCAGCGCCCCGGCCGAAGCGCCGCGGTGCTGGGCAAGGCCGCGGCGATCGCCGTGGTCCTGCTGTGCGTGACCGGGGCGGTGGTGGCGTGCAGCGCGGCGGCGAGCGCGGGCGCCGCGGCGCTCAGCGGCCGCTCGGCTCCCTGGCCGGACGCGGCGACGCTGCTCGGCGGCATCGGCGCCGCCTGGCTCGTCAGCATGGCCGCCGCGAGCGTCGGGATGTTCCTGGCCATCCTGCTGCGCGCGACCGGCGCGGCGATCGGCGTGGGCCTGATGTGGCTGCTCGCGGTGGAGAACCTGGTCTCCGGCCTGGCCGGCGTCCTGCCCGCGCTGCACGGGCCCGAGCGGCTGCTGATCGGGCCGAGCGCCGGGTCCCTGGCCACCGCGCTGGACCCCACGGGCAAGGTCAACTCGTCCATCCCCGGCGTGGTCTCGGTGTCCGGACCGGTCACGGCGAGCATCGTGCTGGCCGTCTACGTGGTGGTCTTCCTCGGCCTGTCCGTGCGGCTGATCTCGCGGCGCGACATGTCCTGAGGGGTGTTCTGGCGGGCCCGGGCGGAGGGGCGCCGGCACGGGCACGGGCACGGGCCCGGGCTGCGGTGAGCGCGTTTGGGCCAGGCCCGGGCTGCGGGGCGCGCGTACGGGTCAGGCCCGGATGGATGGCGCGGGTGCGGGGCCGCCCGGGCTGCGGCGCGCGCGTATGGTCGGGCCCGGTCTGCGGGGCGCGCCGATGGCCCGGGCATGGGGCGGGCTCGCGCTCACATCCGCGCTCAGCCGTCCGCGGTCAGCTCGTCCGTCCTGCCGCGGCTCCGGTACGCGTCCTCGCCGGAGCTCCGGAGCGCGCCCCGGACCGCGTCCTGGTCCGGGTCCGTGTCCCCGCCTCCCGCCTTGCCGGGCACGACCCGGGTGCCCGCGACGAGGTCGTGCAGCGCGCGGCCGTCCGGGCGGCAGACGGCCAGCGTGAGGGAGACGGCGCTCAGCGCGAGCGCCGCGCCGAAGGCCGCTCGGGCCGTCCGCTCGGCGTGCCGCCCGCCCACCACACCGGTCGCCCGGGTGACGGCGAGGTGCGCGAGCTGCCAGGGGAGCAGCTTCACGCCGGTCCGGACGGCGATCGTCCGCGCCGAGGCGCGGCCGCCGTCGCCGGCGGTGACGACCATGAGCCCGGCCGCGCGCTTGCCCGCCGTGGCCTGCGCGGTGCTCGCCTCGCCGCCCCCCAGATACAGGGCCGCGGGCAGCACGCCCGCCGTGAACTGGGCCAGATCCGCCGTGCGCGGGTCGCGGAACACCCTGGTGCGCCACCGGGCGCCCGGCAGCAGGGAACTCGCTGCCAGCACCCCCTGCCAGCCCGCCATCACGCTCACGTCGATCGCATAGGCCCGCAGGCGCCGGGTGGTGGTCTGACGGCGCGTCTGCGGCAGGGCGGCACGGCTCACCTCGCCACCCTTGCCGGTGATCCGGCTCGGGTCAAGTAGGCCTGGCGCGGGCCGATTCACGCGGTGCCGTACCGGATTCCGGCCACTTCCGTGTACTCGTCCGGGTGATTTCCTCCCGTTCCGGGCAATCGCGGCGCTCGTCCGTCGTTGTCGCCTCATGCGGGGAACCGGTGGCGCAGGTGCGACGAGGGGAGCGGAAGTGAGTGGCGGGACGCTGACCGAGCGGACGGAGGCGGGGCCCGGGGAGGGTGAGCGACGACCCGGCGATCCGGCGGCCCCCGCCGCCCTCGGCACGGCCCCCGGCGCCGGCGATCCCGGGACAGCGGACGCGGCCGGCGCGGCAGGCGTGACCGGCGGGACCGGCGGAGAAGCGGCGGACGGCCTGGACGCCGCCGCGCTGAGCCCGCGCCGCATCCGCCTGGTCTTCGTCGGGCTGATGCTCGCCCTGCTGCTGGCCGCCCTCGACCAGATGATCGTGGCGACCGCGCTGCCGAAGATCGTCGGCGAGCTGCACGGCCTGGACAAGATGTCCTGGGTGGTCACCGCCTATCTGCTGGCCTCCACCATCGGCCTGCCGATCTACGGCAAGCTCGGCGACCTCTTCGGCCGCAAGAGCGTCTTCCAGTTCGCGATCCTGACGTTCGTGGTGGGTTCGGCGCTCGCCGCCTGGTCCCGCACCATGAACGAGCTCATCGCCTTCCGCGCGGTGCAGGGCGTCGGCGGCGGCGGGCTGATGATCGGGGTGCAGGCAATCATGGCGGACATCGTGCCGCCCCGGCAGCGCGGCCGTTACATGGGCCTGATCGGCGCCGCGTTCGGACTCGCGTCGGTCGCCGGCCCGCTGCTCGGCGGGTTCTTCACCGACCACGCCTCCTGGCGCTGGTGCTTCTCCATCAACGTGCCGTTCGGCCTGGTCACCCTGGTCGTGATCACCCTCGTCCTGAAGCTTCCCAAGCCCCGGGCCAGGCCGCGGCTGGACGTGCTCGGCGCGCTGCTGCTCGCCGCGGGATCGACCTGCCTGGTGCTGCTCACCACCTGGGGCGGCTCCACCTACGGCTGGCGGTCCCGGGAGATCCTGGGACTGGGCGCCGGAGCCCTGGTCTGCGGCCTGCTCTTCGTCCTGGTGGAGCGGTTCGCCGCGGAGCCGGTCATCCCCCTGCGGCTCTTCCGCGACGGCGTCTTCAACGTCACCGCGGTGGTCGGCGGGGTCATCGGCGTCGCCCTGTTCGGGGCGGCCAGCTACCTGCCGACGTTCCTCCAGATGGTCGACGGGGCCAGCGCCACCGGCTCCGGACTGCTGATGCTGCCGATGATGCTCGGCGTCGTCACCGCCTCGATCGTCAGCGGGCAGCTCATCAGCCGCACCGGCCGCTACAAGGTCTTCCCGCTGCTCGGCGCCGCGCTGTCCGCGGTCGGGATGTACCTGCTGTCCCTCCTCGGCAAGGACACCCCGCGGCTGGAGTACAGCGGCTACATGGCGGTGCTGGGCCTCGGCATCGGCATGATCCTGCCCGTCCTGGTGCTCGCCGTGCAGAACTCCGTGCGCCCCGGCGACATCGGCTCGGCCACCAGTGCCAACAACTACTTCCGGCAGATCGGCGGCTCGGTCGGCGCCGCCGTCTTCGGCACCCTGTTCGCGAACCGGCTGGCCAAGCGCCTGGCCGTCGAACTCCCGCACGGCGCGCACCTGCCCGACCCCCAGTCGGTCACCCCGCAACTGGTCCGCACCCTGCCCGCCCCGGTACGCGACGGCTACATCGCCGCGTACGCCGACGCCATGCCGCGGATCTTCCTCTACCTGGTGCCGGTCCTCGTCCTCGGCTTCCTCTTCGCCTTCCTGCTCAAGGAGAAACCTCTGGTGACCCAGCACGGCCCGGCCGCCCCCGCGGCCCACGACCCGGTGTACGACGGCCTGTACGACCCCGGGCACACCCCCGCCAACGGCACTCCGCTGACCGAACCGCGCGAAGCGCCGGACGCCGGTTTCCCCGGCGCCCGCAGGAGCCACGGCGGCGGGGTCCCGGTGTGCGGCACCGTCCAGCACTCCGACGGCACCACCGTCGGGCGGGCGGCGCTCACCCTGATCGACGGCTCCGGTCACCAGGTGGGGCGCGGCGCCACCGCCGAGGACGGCCGCTACGCCCTCAGCACCCCCGGCCACGGCAGCTACGTGCTGATCGCCGCGGCGGGCGGGCACCAGCCGCAGGCGGTCAGCGTGACTGTCGGCGACCACCCCGTGGAGCTCGACGTGGTGCTGGGCGGGGCGGGCCGGCTGGCCGGCGCTGTGCACACCGCCGACGGCACCCCGGTCAGGGACGCCGTCGTGACCCTCACCGATGTGCGCGGTGACGTCGTGGCCAGCGCCCGCAGCGGCCGCGAGGGCCTGTACGTGCTCAGCGAGCTGGTCGCGGGCGAGTACACGCTGGCCGCCAGCGCGCCCGCGTTCCGCCCGGCCGCGCTGCCGGTGTCCGTGCAGGCCTCGCGGGAGACCCGGCAGGACGTCGAGCTCGCCGGCGGCGCGATGCTGCGCGGCACCGTGAAGGCGCCGGGCGGGCGCCTGGTGGAGGACGCGCGGGTCACGCTGCTGGACGCGGCGGGCAACGTCGTGGACTCCGTCACGACGGGCGCCGACGGGCAGTTCCGGTTCGTGGACCTCGCGGCGGGCGAGTACACCGTCATCGCCGCGGGCTATCCGCCGGTGGCGACCGTGCTCCAGGTCGCCGGCGGCGGCCGCACGGAACGCGACCTCCAGCTGGGACACACCGACTGAGCCCGCCCGGCTCCGCGAAACGGGCGGCACGGGCGGCGGCAGGCCGCGCAGGGCCGGCTCACCGGATCCGGGCGGTCAGCCGCCGGCGCCGTCGGCGGGCGGCGCGTCGGTGCCCTGGGTCTGGTCCTTGGCGCACTGGGTGCCGCGGATCAGCGCGTAGGACCCGCCGATCCGGTAGGTGCCCGGGGTCGGCGCGTAGAGGCGCGTCCAGTCGCCGTCCGGCGTCAGGCAGCCGTGCTTGTTGTCCTTGGCGCCCTCGATGCCCAGCACCGGGGACCACGGGATGCGCAGCACGACCCAGCCGCTGCGCGGCATCGTCACGGTGAGCTCGGCCGGCCCGGCCTGGTCCACCACGGCGGGCGGGTCCGCGAGCGGCTCGGCGCCGGTGACCTCGTACAGCTTCCAGTGCGCGTCGCTCCACACCGGGTGCAGCCAGGTGTTGCCCGCCGCGACGATCTTGGCCTCGGCGACGGCGGCGCCGTCCGGCTCGTCGGACGGCAGGACGACGTAGTTGACGCTCCAGCGCCGCAGCCAGTCGCGGTAGGTGTCGGGGGTGAGCGTGCCGTCGTAGAACAGCGGGTTGCGCTCGACGTCCGCCTGCCGGTTCCAGCCGCGGGCCAGGTTGACGTACGGGGACAGGCCCGACGCCTCCCAGTGGGAGCGCAGCGGCACGACCTCCACCCGGCCCCGGTCGGCCTGGACCTTCCGCAGCTCGCTGATCAGCGGTCCGGCGTGCTTGACGGTCGACGACACCGAGGTGGTCTGCACCTGGTCGACGATCGGCTTGGTGATCTGCCACGCGGCGACCCCGCCGAAGGCCAGCCACAGCAGCAGCGTCCGGCGCGGCCCCCACACGCTGCTCATGGCCACGATCAGCACCACGGTCCCGCCGAACAGCAGGGCAAGTCGTTCGACGTTGCTCCCGATGGGTGACGGGATCACATAGGTGAGGGCCACGCCCACGGCGTAGACCCAGGCGCCCAGGCACAGTGAGCGCCACTTGCGCGGCACCACGAGCGCGGTCACCACGGCGATGGCGAACGGGATGATCGCGAAGTACCAGGCGAACGGCTGCACCCCGTAGAAAGGGAAGAGCAGCGAGGTCGCGCCCACCACCAGCGGCGGCGCGGCGGCCAGCACATAGGCGTCGGTGCGGCGGCCGGTGAGGAACATCGAGGCCGCCACCACGAGCAGGAACAGCCCGGCGACCGGGCTGCACATGGTCGCCAGGGCGGCCATGGCCACGGCGACGGCCATCCGTTTGGTGCGGCCCTTGATCGCCCGTTCCGCGGGGAACAGCAGCACCGTGGAGACCAGGGCGAACATCATGCCCAGGGCGAACGTCACCCTGCCGGAGACGACGTCACACCAAAGAGCGAACACCGTCCACGCGATGGGCAGGAGCGGCCGGTCGATACGGGAGCGCAGCAGCATGGCGGTGGCCAGCGTCGCGGACAGCGTGCCGGCGATCACCGCGGTCGTCCGCACCCCCAGTGCCGCCATGATGTACGGGGAGAGGATGCTGTACGAGGCGGGATGCATCCCGCCGTACCAGGAGAGGTTGTACGAGGCCGACGGGTGCGCCCGTATGAAGTCCGTCCAGGCGTACTGGGCGGCCATGTCGCCGGAGTCACGGGCCAGGAACAGGGCCCACAGCAGGTGCAGCACCGCGGCGGCCAGGGTCGCCATGATCAGTGGATGACGCGGGTCCCACCACCGCAGCACTGCCCGGGGTCCCCGGACGGCGCCGATGCGCGCAGGCTGCCAGGTGGTCACGTCGCCTCTTCCGGTAGCGGGTACGGACGGTCCCGGCCGGTCCCGTCCGGCGGGAGGCGGAGCCGCCTTCCGGGAAGATCCCCGGGCCGCGGTTCGCACACAGGTCTTTGGACGCTAGCACGACGGCCATGGTTGCTCGCGCGCGGGCGTGCGCCCTGTTTAGCCCATTCCCCGCCTCCACGGAGCATGCCGCCGCAGCGTCGACGGCGGCACCGCGGACCTTGTGGCGGCGGGCTCTGCCCGGCCGGACGCGGCCCGCGGACACGGGGGAAGGAGTCCATCGAACCACGGACCGCCCGACTCCGCCGGTCCTCACCGGAGGGACCCCGCTCGCGGTGATCGTGGCGGACGCCGACGGTCCGGCGCCGCAGGGGAGGACGGGCGCACGGGGCTCGCGTCCGGGCCGCAGGGACCGCCGCTGAAACCAAGGACGGTTCCCCCGCACGGCATCGCACCGGGCGAGCGGGCCGGCGCGGCGCTGCCCGGGTACTCCGCGAGGGGGCCCGCGGGTGCGCGCCGAGGGTGAACAGCCGCTGGTCACCACCCAGTTCACAGCGGGCGTCGGGTGCGTCGGCGTCCCCTCGAAATGGCTGGTCGCGGGCCGTGCGGCAGGAGCGCAAGAGGTATAGACCAGTGAAGTTGTCCACAGGTCGCCGGGGGCTCTGGCCGGGCCCTGCCACGGCCGCGTAACGTGACGCGCATGAAGATCCTCATCTCCGCGGACATGGAAGGCGCGACCGGTGTGACCTGGCCGGCCGACGTGCTGCCCGGCAGCGAGCAGTGGCAGCGCTGCCGCCACTTCTTCACCTCCGATGTCAACGCCGCCGTGGCCGGCTTCTTCGACGGCGGCGCCGACGAGGTGCTGATCAACGAGGCGCACTGGACCATGCGCAACCTGCTGCTGGAGCAGCTCGACGAGCGCGCCCAGATGCTCACCGGGCGCCACAAGGACCTCTCGATGGTCGAGGGCGTCCAGCACGGCGACGTCGACGGCATCGCCTTCGTCGGGTACCACACGGGCGCCGGCACCGAAGGCGTGCTCGCCCACACCTACCTCGCCAACTCCATCACCGGCGTGTGGGTCAACGGCGAGCAGGCCAGCGAGGGCCGGCTCAACGCCCTGGTGGTCGCGGAGTACGGCGTGCCCGTCGTCCTGGTCACCGGGGACGACCGCACCGGCCTGGACGCCCACGACTACGCGCCGCGGGCCCGCACGGTCGCGGTCAAGGACTACGTCTCGCGGTACGCCGCCGTGTGCCGCCCGCCCGCGCGCACCGCCGCGGACATCCGGGCCGCCGCCAAGGAGGCCGCCGCCCTCGCGGTGCGGCAGGAGCCCGCCCAGGCCGGGCCGTTCACCGTGGAGCTGGAGTTCGACGCCGTGCACCTGACCGGCGCGGCCTGCGTCGTGCCGGGCGTCGAGCGCACCGGCGAGCGCCGGGTGTCCTACACGCTGCCCACGATGTACGAGGCCGTCCGGGCCTTCAAGGCCGTCACCACTCTCGTCTCGCAGGCCGTGGAGGAGCAGTATGGCTGAGCAGCAGACCACCCGGGCGGCGGTCCCGGCCTCCGCCGCGGGTCCGCGCACCGACGTGATCGACCAGCAGGCGCTGGACGAGGTGGTGCGCTTCACCTCCGAGCTGATCCGGTTCGACACCACCAACCGCGGTGGCGGCGAGGGCAACGAACGGCCCGCCGCCGAGTACGTCGCCGAGCAGCTCGCCGACGCCGGGATCACCCCGCGCATCCTGGAGTCCGCGCCCGGACGCGCCAACGTTGTCGCGCGCATCCCCGGCATCGACCCCTCCGCCGACGCCCTGCTCGTCCACGGCCACCTCGACGTGGTGCCCGCGGAGGCCTCGGACTGGACGGTGCACCCGTTCTCCGGCGAGGTCAGAGACGGCGTGGTGTGGGGCCGCGGCGCCGTCGACATGAAGAACATGGACGCGATGGTGCTGGCGGCCGTCCGCGCCTGGGCCCGCACCGGGCAGCGCCCGCCGCGCGACATCGTGCTGGCCTTCACCGCCGACGAGGAGGACAGCGCCGCCTACGGCTCCGGCTACCTGGTGGCCGAGCACGCCGACCTCTTCGAGGGCTGCACCGAGGGCATCAGCGAGTCCGGCGCCTTCACCTTCCACGCGAGCGACTCGATGCGGATCTACCCGGTCGCCGCGGGCGAGCGCGGCACCGCCTGGCTGCGGCTCACCGCCAAGGGCACCGCGGGCCACGGCTCCAAGGTCAACCACGACAACGCCGTCACCCACCTCGCCGCGGCCATCGCCCGCATCGGCGAGCACCGGTGGCCGGTCCGCATCACCGACACCGTGCGCGCCGAACTGCTCGCCCTCGCCGAACTGCACGGCGTGGCCGCCGACCTGGACGACGTGGACGGGCTGCTGGCCAAGCTCGGCCCGTCCGCGACCCTGGTGAAGTCCACCGTCCGCAACAGCGCCAACCCGACGATGCTGGACGCCGGATACAAGGTGAACGTCATCCCCGGCGCCGCCACCGCCTTCGTCGACGGGCGCATCCTGCCCGGCGGCGAGGAGGAGTTCACCACCACCATGGACGCCCTCACCGGCGAGCACGTGGAGTGGGACTACCACCACCGCGAGGTCCCGCTGCAGGCCCCGGTCGACTCGCCGACCTACGCGGCCATGCGCGAGGCCCTGGAGCACTTCGACCCGCAGGGCCACGTCGTGCCGTACTGCATGTCCGGCGGCACCGACGCCAAGCAGTTCTCCCGGCTGGGCATCACCGGCTACGGCTTCTCGCCGCTGAAGCTGCCGCCCGGCTACGACTACCTGGCGCTGTTCCACGGCGTCGACGAGCGGGTCCCGGTCGACGCCCTGCACTTCGGCGTCCGCGTGCTGGACCGCTTCATGCGCGGCGTGGCCGCCGGGACCGCCGAGGAGACCCGATGACCGCCCCGGCGCCCTACGGCACCTGGCCCTCGCCGATCGACGCGGCCACCGCCGCCGCCCACGACGGCAGCCCCGAGTACGTAGGCGTGGTCGGCGACGAGGTGTGGTGGACCGCCCCGCGCCCCGCCGAGGCCGGCCGCCGCGCCCTGATCCGGCGGCACGCCGACGGCACCGAGGAGTGCCCGCTGCCCGCCCCCTGGAACGTGCGCAGCCGCGTCATCGAGTACGGCGGCACCCCCTGGGCCGGCGCGATCGTCGACGACTCCCCGCTGATCGTCTTCGTGCACCACCCCGACCAGCGGCTCTACGTCTTCCGCCCGGACCGCCCGGAGCAGGCGCCGCGGCCCCTGACGCCGGTGTCCGCCGTCGGCGGCGGCCTGCGCTGGGCCGACCTGGCCGTGCACCCCGAGCACGGCGAGGTCTGGGCGGTGCTGGAGGAGTTCACCGGCGACGGGCCGAGCGACTGCCGCCGCGTGCCGGCCGCCGTCCCGCTCGACGGCTCCGCCGCAGAGGACCGCTCGGCGGTGCGCGAACTGGCCGTGGAGACCCACCGGTTCGTCACCGGCCCCCGCCTGTCGCCCGACGGGCGGCACGCCGCCTGGATCGCCTGGGACCACCCGTACATGCCGTGGGACGGCACGGAGCTGCGCGTGGCCGAGGTGTCGGCCGGCGTGTTCGGCCCCGCCCGCACGGTCATCGGCGGCCCCGAGGAGTCCGTCACCCAGGTCGACTGGGCGCCCGACGGCACCCTGCTGGCCGCCACCGACCGCACCGGTTGGTGGAACCTGCACCGCGTGGACCCCGGCACCGGCGAGGCCGTGAACCTGTGCCCGCGCGAGGAGGAGTTCGGCAACGCCCTGTGGAAGCTGGGCCACCGCTGGTTCCGCCCGCTGGACAACGGCCTGATCGCCGTCCTGCACGGCGTCGGCGCGCTCCGGCTCGGCCTGCTCGACCCCGCCACCGGCGAGGTCGTGGACACGTCCGGGCCGTGGACCGAGTGGAACCCGACCCTCGCCGCCGTCGGCCGCCGCGTCATCGGTGTCGCCGCGAGCGCCCGCACCTCCTACGAGATCGTCGAACTCGACGCGGGCACCGGACACGCCCGGGTGGTCGGCAACGCCCACCACGACACCGTCGACCCCGCGTACCTGCCCGACGCCCGGCACCGGGTCTTCACCGGCCCGGGCGGCCGTGAGGTGCACGCCCACGTCTACCCGCCGGGGAACCCCGCCGCCACCGGTGACGGCCCCGCGCCCTATGTGGTGTGGGTGCACGGCGGGCCCACCAGCCGCGCCGGCATGGTCCTCGACCTGGAGATCGCCTACTTCACCTCACGCGGCATCGGTGTCGCGGAGGTCAACTACGGCGGCTCCACCGGCTACGGCCGCGCCTACCGCAACCGGCTGCGCGAGCAGTGGGGCGTGGTGGACGTCGAGGACTGCGCGGCGGTCGCCGAGGGCCTGGTCGCCGAGGGCGCCGCCGACCCCGCGCGGCTCGCCATCCGCGGCGGCAGCGCGGGCGGCTGGACGAGCGCCGCGGCGCTCACCTCCACCAGCACCTACGCGTGCGGCACCGTCATCTACCCGATCCTCGATCTCTACGGCTGGTCCCCGGCCGGCGGGGAGACGCACGACTTCGAGTCCCACTACCTGGAGACCCTGGTCGGCCCGCTCGACAAGGTGCCCGAGCGGTACCACGACCGCTCGCCGGTCCACCACGGCGACCGGATCAGCGTGCCGTTCATCCTGCTGCAGGGACTGGACGACGTGATCTGCCCGCCCGTGCAGTGCGACCGGTTCCTCGCCGCCGTCGCCGGCCGCGGCATCCCGCACGCCTACCTGACCTTCGAGGGCGAGAGCCACGGCTTCCGCCGCCTGGACACCATGGTCACCAGCCTGGAGGCCGAACTCTCCCTCTACGGCCAGGTGTTCGGCTTCACCCCGGCCGGCGTCCCGCACCTGGAGCTCACCACATGACCGGCACCACCGGGGTGCAGCAGACACCCGTGCCCGAGCTGACCCGGCCCGGGCGGCTGCGGCCCGGCGACCGGATCGGGATCGTCGCCCCCAGCGGGCCGATACCGGCCGACCGCCTGGACGCGGGCCTCGACCTCCTCCGCGGCTGGGGCCTCGACCCGGTCGTGGCCCCGCACGTCCTGGACGAGCACCCCCTGGGATACCTCGCCGGCGCCGACCGCGACCGCGCGCAGGACCTCCAGGACATGTGGTGCGATCCGTCGGTGGCCGCCGTGATGTGCGCTCGCGGCGGCTACGGGGCCCAGCGCATGGTCGACCTGGTCGACTGGGAGGCCATGCGCGCCGCGGGACCCAAGCCGTTCATCGGCTACAGCGACATCACCGCGCTGCACGAGGCGTTCGCCACCCGGCTGGGCCTCGCCACCCTGCACGGGCCGATGACCGCCGCGGAGACCTTCCTCAAGGACGGCCCCACCCAGGAGCACCTCAAGCGGACGCTGTTCACGCCGGAGGACACCCGGGTGCTCACCTCGGCGACGGCCGGCACTTTGGTCCCCGGCCGGGCCGCGGGTGTGACGCTCGGCGGCTGCGTCAGCCTGCTCGCCGCGGACCTCGGCTCGCCGCACGCCCGCCGTTCCGCGGCCGGCGGCATCCTGGTCCTGGAGGACGTCGGCGAGGACAACTACCGGCTCGACCGGATCATCACCCAGCTCCTGCGCGCGGGCTGGCTGGACGGCGTCGCCGGCATCGTCCTCGGGTCCTGGCAGGACTGCGACCCCTACGAGGAGGTCCGGGCGCTGTTCACCGACCTCCTCGCCGGGTTCGGCGTGCCGATCATCGAGGAACTCGGTTTCGGCCACTGCCCGTCCACCCTCACCGTCCCGCTGGGCGTGCCTGCCGTGCTCGACGCCGACGCGTGCACGCTCACGCTGGACGTGCCGGCGCTGGTCTGAGACGCGGGAGCGGGTCGCAGGAGCCGCTCCCGCCGGTCCGGCTGAACGGGCCGGGTACGCGACGCCGCGTACCCGGCCCGCCCGGTCTTTCGGGGGCGAGTGCAGGGTGCGGTGCGGTGCGCGGCGCACACAGCCCACGGGTCCGGCAAGTCCGCGGGCCGCCCGATCCGCGGGCCGCCCGATCCGCGGGCCGCCCGATGCGCGGGTCACTCGGCCCGCGGGCCTGCCCGATCCGAGGATCTTCCGGTCCGCGGGCCCGCCCGATGCGCGGGTCACCCGATCCGTGGATCATCCGGTCCGCGGTCCCGCCCGATGCGCGGGCCGCCCGATCCGCGGGTCACCCCGTCCGCGGGTCACTCGGCCCGCGGGCCTGCCCGATCCCCGGGTCATCCAGTGGCGGAGGAACCGTCCGGGCCCGTCACGTCGCGAAGGCGCTGCCCGGGCCGAACGCCAGCTCGGCGAAACGCTCGCCCATGCGGCGGTGCGTGGCGGCGTCCGGATGCAGCCCGTCGGGCAGCGGCAGCTCCTTCTCGTCCGCCTCCCCGTACAGTCCGCGGCCGTCGAGGTAGTGCAGATGCGGGTCGTCGGCCGAGCGCTGCGCCACGATCCGGGCCAGTTCGTCCCGGATGACGCCCAACGTCAGCTTGCCGAGGGCGCGTTCCGAGGGGTCGCCGCCGGCGGTGAAGCGCAGCCTTCCCTCGCCGATCGCGGCCATGTCGGGGACGGTCGGCCCCGGGGTGTCCTCGTGCATCGGGCAGAGGATGGGCGAGACGACCAGCAGCGGGGTGGCCGGGTGCCCCTCGCGGATGGTGTCCAGGAAGCCGTGGACGGCCGGGGTGAAGGCCCGCAGCCGCATCAGGTCGGCGTTCACCAGATTGATGCCGATCTTGAGGCTGATCACGTCGGCCGGGGCGTCCCGCAGCGCGCGGGCCACGAACGGGTCGAGCAGCGCGCTGCCGCCGAGACCCACGTTGACCAGGTCCACACCGCTCAGGGCGGCGGCGACGGCGGGCCAGGTCCCGGTGGGTCCCGCCGCGTCCGAGCCGTGGCTGATGGAACTGCCGTGGTGCAGCCACACCCGGCGGCCCAGGTCGGGGGCGGGCTCGACGGGAGCGTCCGCGCGCAGGGCGACGAGCTCGGTGGTCTCGTTGTGCGGCAGCCAGATCTCCACGTCCTTGTCGCCCGCGGCCAGTCCGGCGAAGCGCAGGGTGGCGGCCGGTCCCGGGCGGTGCTCGAAGGTCCCGGCCGCCATGTCGACGGTCAGGGTGTTGCCGCCCGCCGCGGTGGCGCGGTCCGCGGGCCGGCCGTCGACCAGCAGTTCGTACACGCCGTCGGGCAGGGGAGGGGCCCCGACGTAGACGCGCTTGGTCGGCAGCACGTCCAGTTCCAGGACGGTGGCGCGGGTGCGGACGGCCAGCCGCACCCCGGAGGGCTGGGACTCGACCATCGCGACCTGGCCGTCGGTGTTCTGCGCCCGGGCCCAGGCGGGCAGCCGGTGCGGCAGCAGGCCCCGCTCGGTGCGCTCGACGTCGAGGGCGCCGCGCAGGAGCTCCGCGGTCAGGGGCGTGGTGGTCAGGTCGTCGGTGTGCATGGTTCTCCACCTGTGGGTCGGACGTGTTCCGGCGCGCGGCCGCCCGCGGGCGGGCTGTGCGGTGGGTCAGGGGCTGCGTCAGGTGCTGCGTCAGGTGCTGCGTCAGGCCGCGGGCCAGTTCCGCAGCAGGGCGTCGAGGGCGTCGATGATCCGGGACCAGCTCTCCTGCGAGTCCGGCGCGCTGTGGCTGAAGCCGCCGGCCAGTTCCAGGTCGACGTAACCGTGGAAGACGCTGCCGAGCAACCGGACGGCGTGCGTGCTCTCGGGCTCCGCCAGGTCGTAGCCGCGCAGGACCGCGCGGGTCATCCGGGCGTGCCGTCCGCCCGCGCTCGCCGCCGCCGTCGCGGGGTCGAGCGGGAGCCGGGCAGCGGCGTACCGCCCGGGGTGCTCCCTGGCGTAGTCGCGGTAGACGTCGGCCAGGGCGGCCAGCGCGTCCTTGCCGGCCCGGCCGGCAAGCGCCGCGTCCCCGCGGTCGGCCATCTCCTCCAGCGCCAGGAGCGCGATCCCGGTCCGCAGATCCTGTGAGCTCTTCACATGCGAGTACAGGCTGGCGACCTTGACGTCGAACCGCCGGGCCAGCGCCGAGACGGTCACCTGGTCGAACCCGGCCTCGTCGGCCAGTTCGGCCCCGGCCCGCACCAGCCGCTCCGCGTTCAGTCCCGCGCGTGCCATCGGCCCTCCTCTCGTACCGAAATCGATTATGCGTCTACCTAAAGGCTTTAGGCAAATGGTCATCGATTGCAGGCATGGCTCGGCAGGACGGGTCGTGCGTGAGGGATCAGGCGCGGGCGATCAGGCACGGGGGCCGCGTGGAGCGGTCACGCCTGGTGGGGTGAGGCGGGCGGGAGCACCACGTCGAACCGGCAGCCGCCGGGGATGTTGTGGACGGCGGCGCGGCCGTGATGCGCCTCCACGATGCCGCGGACGATCGCGAGGCCGAGACCCGCGCCGGCCGGAGGCGTCCGCGCGCCCGTCCCGCGCCAGCCGGTGTCGAAGACCCGGGGCAGGTCGTCCGGCGGGATGCCGCCGCAGCCGTCGGACACGGACAGCACCACGGAGCCGGAGGCCGCGTCCTGACGCGCCGAGACGGCCACCGTGCCGTCGGCGGGTGTGCGGTGGATGGCGTTGGCCAGCAGGTTCGCCAGCACCCGCGTCATCTCGCGGCCGTCGACCTCCACCGGCACCTGCTCCACTCCGTCCCCGACCAGCCGTACCCCGTGCTCCGCGGCCAGCGGGTTCGCGCCGGCGATCGCGTCGCCCACCAGGTCGTACACCGACATCCGCGTGGGGGAGAGGGCCAGCACGCCCGCCTGGATCCGGGAGAGCTCGAAGAGGTCGCCGACCATCCCGCTGAGGCGGTCGACCTCCGCGCGGATCTGCCGGTGGTAGCGGGCCGGGTCGTCGGCTATGCCGTCCTCCAGGGCCTCGGTCATGGCGCGCAGGCCGGCCAGCGGTGTGCGCAGGTCGTGCGAGATCCAGGCCACCAGTTCGCGGCGGGACGCCTCCAGCGCCCGTTCCCGTTCCCGCGACGCCGCGAGCTTGGCGCTCGTGACCTCCAGTTCCCGTCCCAGCTCGGCCAGTTCAGCGGTCGGGGTGCCGTCCGGCGTGGCGAACGCGTCGCCGTCCCCGAACGCCCGGGTCGCCGCGGCCAGCGCCCGGCTGCCCGCCACGACCTGCCGGCCCAGGATGAGCGTGACGCCGAGCGAGACGACGGCCGCGATGGCGCACACCGTCGTGACGACGCCCAGGTCGTGGTCGGACAGGAACATCGCCCAGGCCACCGAGAGCGTGCCCGCGAGCATCGCGGCGACAGTGACCACCGCCACCACGACGAGCGACAGGGCCATCGAGCGGTGGCGCAGGAGCCGCAGCACGAAGGTGCCGAGCAGGCCGGCCGCGGCCGCGCCGAGCGCGGCGTAGGCGGCGATGAGCCCCAGGTCACGCATCGCCCTCACCCGCCTCCGCCGCTGCCTGCCGCGACCGGCCGCGGTCCGGTGCCGTGTCGGGCGGCTGCTGCGCCGCGCCGGGCGGGTCGAAGCGGTAGCCGACGCCCCACACCGTGCTGATCAGCCGCGGCCGGGCCGGGTCCTCCTCGATCTTCTCCCTCAGCCGCCGGACGTGGACCGTCACCGTGGAGAGGTCGCCGAACTCCCAGCCCCACACGCGCTGCATCAGCTCCTCGCGGCCCATCACCCGCCCCGGGTGCCGCAGGAAGAAGGCGAGCAGGTCGAACTCGCGGATGGTCAGGGCGAGTTCCCGACCGTCACGCAGGGCGCGCCGGGCGGCGGGGTCGAGAGCGAGCCCGCCGGAGCGCAGCCACGGCCCCGGCGCCGGGCTGCCACCGGCCCGCCGCAGCACCGACTCCACGCGGAGCACCAGTTCGCGCGGGCTGAACGGCTTCGTGACGTAGTCGTCGGCGCCGACCTCCAGCCCGAGGATCCGGTCGTCCTCGTCGCCACGCGCGGTGAGCATCACGACCGGCACGGGGCCGGCCTGCCGTATCCGGCGGCACACCTCCAGGCCGTCCAGGCCGGGCAGCATGAGGTCCAGCACCACGAGGTCGGGGCGGACGGCCGCGGCCCGCGCCACGGCGGAGGGACCGTCGGCCACGCGGTCGACGGCGAATCCCGCCCGGTCCAGGTAGCCCGCGACGACCTCCGCGACGGTCGGATCGTCGTCGACCACCAGGATGCGCCGACGCGGCGGAGGGGCTGCCTGGGGTGCGGGCACGGGTGCGCTGCTCATGGAGCCGAGTCTGACACCCGCCACGGACAGTGACCATGGTCGTCGGCCCCTGGCCGGACGCCGTCCGCGTTTCGTAAGAAGCGGGTGCGGGCTGTCCGGGACCCCGGTGGGCGGCGGCAACGGTGGGCGCCCGGTCGGGCCGACCGGGCGTGAGTGCCGTCCAGGGGGCCGGCGGCGAGCGGTGCGATCTCGTCGGTGTGCTCCTCGAGGGCGAAGTGCCCCACGGGAAGGAGGGGAGAGAGGGGGGAGCGGGGGAAGAAGGGGAGGAGACGGTGCCGGGCGTCGGGGACGTCCCGCGGGTACGCGCGGGCCCCGGCCTCGGTGACGAAGGTGTGGCAGGTCCGCGGCGCCGCCCGCGAGGGCGCGAGACCGTCCCGCGGCAACGGTCCGCGCCCCTTGCGTACCGCTGCTGGGGCAGTCGCGGTCATCGTTCTGGCTGAGCTCTTGTACGCCGTCCGCTCCGGCACAGGAGTGTGCGGCCGCCTCCGTGTCACCGGCGTGAGCTGCCCGGACGCCCTGTGCGCACGATCGTTCGGGCCGTCGTGGCATATGCCGCAGGCCGCTGCCGCAGGTCCGGCGCCTGCGGGTTCCGTACGGCGTGCGCGCACGTCGCCGCGCCCCGCCGGTGCCGCGCGGGCGGTCGGCGGGCCGGTCGCGGGCCCCTCACCTGGTCGGCGTATCGCACATACGCACGGACGCGGGCCGCCGTGCCCCGGCCTGCGCTCCCGCCGGACCGCGACGGCGGACCCATCGGCCGGCCCTCCGGCCAGGTGTCATCGCGCCCGCGAAAGGTCGCGGTAGCACCGTTGACACCTCAACCGACGCCGTGACCTACTAACGGAACCCACTCGATGTCGTGATGCGGCCGGGACGTGGACCACGCCCCGGCTCCTGGGGGATTGCGGTGACGAGACAGCGCTATCCGACCACCGCCGAAGTGACCGACGGTGCTCGGGTGTTGACCATGAGGTACCCCCGGTTGTGCCGGCTGCGTGAGGTCGGCCGATCGCGGGCGGGACGGCCGCTGCTGATGCTGACGGTCGGGCACGGGACGCGCAACGTCCTGGTGGTGGCGGGTCCGCACGCCAACGAGGCCGCGATAGGCGGTGCGACGGTCCTGCGGCTGGCCGCCCAGATGGCCGAGATCCGCGAACGCGGCGCGGACGACGGCAGCACCTGGCACTTCCTGCTGTGCATCGACCCCGACGGCGCGGTGCTCAACGAGCCCTGGCTGTCCGGTCCTTACACCCTGCGCGGACACTACGAGCACTTCTTCCGGCCGTGCGCCGCGGAGCAGCCCGAGTGGCTGCCGCACGACGACGCCGCCCCGCTCTGCCCGGCCCTGCCCGAGACCCGCGCCCTGCTGGGCGTGCTCGACGGTCTCCGGCCGGTCCTGCAGTGCTCGCTGCACGGCATCGACGTCGGCGGCAGTTTCGTCCAGCTCACCAGCGACGTGCCGGGCGTGCCCGAGCGGATCGGCAAGTCCGCGGCCGAGCTGGACATCCCGCTGGAGAGCGGCTCGTCCGACGCGTTCCAGTGGCCGAGCCCGGGGCCCGGGGTCTACGTGATGCCGCCCGGGGACGACCTCGCGGCCGGTGACGGCGCCCACTCCACCTGGGCCCACGCCCAGCGCTACGACGGCGTCACGGCCATCGTCGAGGTGCCGATGTGGGCGTGCGACCGCAGCGCCGACACCACGCCGCACCCCGACCCCGACCACGCCCTCCGCGCCGCCGGCGCCGCCCTGCGCCGCGACCTGCCGACGGTGGCGCGCGTGCTGGACCGCATCGACCCGCGGCTGATCGGCGCCGACAGCCCGATGCTGCGCACCGTGCGGGAACTCGTCGGCATCGGACCGCAGCTGAGCGCCGAGTGGGACCCGGCCGTGCGCCCGCCGGACGCGGCGCCGCTGCCGCCGATGACGACCGCCCGCGTCACCAGCATCCAGGTCTACGCGCAGCGCATCCCGCTGCGCGCGGCCGCCATGCTGCGCCGCATCGCCGACGTCCCCGCCGTCACGCGCCTGGTCGACCAGTGGTGCGCGGCGTACGAGTCGGCCTACCGGCCGCGCTGGGTGCCGGTCGAGGACCAGGTCGAGCAGCAGGCCCGCAGCGTGCTGGCGGTGTACGAGGAACTGTGCACCTGAGCGGTTCCGTGCCGCTCCGGCCCGCCCCGGTGCGGGCGTCACCCGGACGGACCGTCCGGGAGCCCGCGTGCGCCCGACCACGCCGATCATGGGGTCAGGACGGCCCTGCCACCGAGCGGTCCGGGGACGAGCCGTCGGCGATGCGGGGCGAGCGAGAGCGGGTGAAGGCGATGAGCGGAACCGCAGGGACCGGCGGGACGCCTCCGGGTACGGCTCAGCGCTGGACCGTGCGCGACATGCTGACGCCGGGCCGCGTCGTCGTGCTCGTCCTGGCGATCCTCGCCCTGATCTTCATCTTCGAGAACACCCACGACGTCCGGATCAGGGTGCTGATCCCGGTGGTCACCATGCCCCTGTGGGGGGCGCTGCTGATCACCTTCGTCGTCGGCATCCTGTGCGGGCTGTACGCGGGCTACGCCCGAAGACGCCGCCGCCGATAGCGCGGGCCGCGGGGGCCGTCGGGGTCGGCCACCGGCCGGTTCAGCCGAGGGGCTTGCCCATGCACAGGGACGTCTCGTGGTGCCGGTAGTAGCCGAACTTCTCCACCGGGGTGTAGCCCGACGTCTCGTACAGCCGGATGGCCTCGGGCTGCTTCGAACCCGTCTCCAGCACCATGCGGGTCCTGCCCGCGGCCGCCGCGCTCGCCTCCAGCTCGGCGAGCAGCCGCCGGGCCAGCCCGCGCCCGCGCGCCTCGGCCACCACGAACATCCGCTTGATCTCCGCGTCGCCGTCCTCGAACCCCTCGGGCGAGGCGTCCTGGGCGCGCCAGCCGCCGCTGGCCACCGGCGTGCCGTCGGCGTCGTAGACCAGCAGGTACAGGCCCCGCGGCGGGTCGAAGTGCGCGGCGGCCATCTCCGTCAGGTCGCCGTCCCCGTAGCGGCTGACGTACTCCAGCTGCACGAGGTCGTTGAGCTTCATAGCGTCGGGGTGGTCGAAACGGGTCGTTCTGATCTCCACGGTCACCATCGTACGTGCGTGCGGTCATGAGCCCGCGATCCGGCCCGGGTAGGGTCCAGGGATGCTCACCGTCACCACCGTGAACGTCAACGGCCTGCGCGCCGCCGGCAAGAAGGGCTTCCTGCCCTGGCTGGACACCACCTCCGCCGACGTGATCTGCCTCCAGGAGGTCCGGGCCGAGCCCGACCAGCTCTCCGCCGAACTGCGCGCGCCGGCCGGCTGGTACGCCTACCACGCGCCGGCCGCCGCCAAGGGCCGCGCGGGCGTCTCGGTGCTGAGCCGGCGCGAGCCGGTCGCGGTGCGTGTCGGGTTCGGCGCGGCGGAGTTCGACGCGTCCGGCCGGTACCTGGAGATCGACCTGCCGCACGCCGGTACCACCGTGACCGTCGGCAGCCTGTACCTGCCCTCCGGTGAGGTCGGCACCGAACGGCAGGACGAGAAGTACCGCTTCATGGACGCCTTCCACCAGCACCTGACCGCGACCCTCGACCGGACGGCCGGGGACGCCGACGGGCACGCGGTCGTGTGCGGCGACTGGAACATCGCGCACCAGGAGGTGGACCTGAGGAACTGGCGCGCCAACCAGAAGTCCGCCGGGTTCCTGCCCGAGGAGCGCGCCTGGATGTCCCGGGTACTGGCCCCCGACGCCTGGCGGGACGTCGTCCGCGACCTGCACCCGGAGACCACCGGCCCGTACTCGTGGTGGTCCTACCGCGGCAAGGCCTTCGACAACGACAGCGGCTGGCGCATCGACTACCAGGTGGCCACCCCGCGCCTGGCGAAGACCGCGACCACCGCCGTCGTCGAGCGGGCCGCCTCCTACGACCTGCGCTGGTCCGACCACGCGCCGGTCACCGTCAGCTACGACCTCTGAGGATGCAGGCCACGGTTGTGGGGCCGGACCGCCCGTGAGGCCGGGTCGCACGCGCGGAGTGCAGGTGGGGTCCCCGAGAACCACTGCGGGGCCGCGCGTGCGCATCTAGGCTCGGGACCGACACCGCAGGAGGCCGTGCATGACGCGAGAGCACCCCGGGACACCGCCCGATGCCGCCGGGGGGCAGGCGGGCACCTCCTTCCCCGTGGTGCCCGTCGGCCGGGTGGAGTCCCCGCTGGCCGACCGGGCCGACGCGCCGCGGCAGGGCGACGAGGGGGCGCCCGACGCCTGGCTGGTCTTCGACCCCGCCTACCGGCCCGCCCTGCGCGACCTCACCCCCGGCAGCGACGTCCTGCTGCTCACCTGGCTGGACCGCGCCGACCGCACCCGGCTGACCGTGCACCCGCGCGGCGACGCCTCCCGCCCGGAACAGGGCGTCTTCAGCACCCGCTCCCCTGACCGGCCGAACCCCATCGGCCTGCACCGGGTCCGGGTCCTCGGCGTCGACCCGGACGGCGCCCGGCTCCGCGTCAGCGGCCTGGAGGCGCTGGACGGCACCCCGGTCCTGGACGTCAAACCGGTCCTCGGCGACGTCGCCGAGCGCTGAGACCCGGGCGGGCCGGCCGGGGCTCGGGACCGGCGCGGAAACGCGTGGTCCGCGGGTGCGTGCCGATGGCATGCTGAGGCCGTGAGCCGACCACGCATCACCGTCACCGTGCCCCCCGAACTGCACGTGTTCGTGCCCGCCGAGCGTCGCCACGCCGAGGCGGGCGAGGTCGTCACCGACGGCAGTTCGTCGCTCGGCCACGTCGTGGAGTCACTGGGCATCCCGCTCACCGAGGTGGGCCGACTCACCGTGGACGGCCGCGAGGCCGCCGTCGCCCACGTCCCCGCCGACGGCGAGCACATCGGCGTGCACGCGGTGGTCCGGCCGCAGCAGGTGCCGGGCGCGCCGTTGCGGTTCCTGCTGGACGTGCATCTGGGCACGCTCGCCCGGCGGTTGCGGCTGCTCGGCGTCGACGCGGCCTATCTCAACGAGGACATCGGCGACCCGGCGCTGGCCGCCCGGTCCGCCCGCGAGAAGCGGGTCATGCTCTCGCGGGACCGCGGACTGCTGCGCCGCCGCGAGCTGTGGGCCGGGGCCTATGTCTACAGCGACCGCCCGGAGGAGCAACTCGACGACGTGCTCCAGCGGTTCGCCCCCGACCTCGCGCCGTGGACCCGCTGCGTCGCATGCAACGGCCCGCTGACGCAGGCCGACAAGGACGACGTCCAGGACCGCCTCGAAGGCGGCACGCAGCGTTCCTACGACGTGTTCGCCCAGTGCACGGGCTGCTCCCGCGTCTACTGGAAGGGCGCCCACCACGCGACCCTGCAGGCCGTCGTCGACCGTGCCCTCCGCGCCTACGGCTCGCCCGCCGGGCCGGCTACGGACACGGGCCGCCGCACTGGCTGACGCAGGGGCTGACGCCGCCGCACTGCCGAAGGCCGTGCTCGCGCGGGCCGGTACCGCCGCCGGACCGCCGACCCGCCCGGCGGGCGTGCGGGTCGGCGGCGGACGGACGGCTGCGGCCCGAGGTGTGCCTCGGCGTCACCCCGTGCCAAGGCCGTCCCGCACCGCGGCGAGCGTCGCCGCGGCGTCGGGGAAGCCGGCGGCCTCGCAGCGGGCGATCGCGGCGGTGAGGCGGGCGGTCGCGGCGGGGACGGCGTTCAGGCCGTTGGCCTCCAGCAGGGCAGCCACCCGCACGGCCTCCGCGCGTGGCCGCTCGCCCTCCCGGCCGCCCGCCTCGTACGCCGTCACGGCCCGTTCCATCTCGGCCAGGGCCTCGGCGTAGGCGTCCGCGGAGGCGTGGCAGCGGCCGCGCTGGTAGTGGACCGCGCCGCGGTGGTACCAGTGCGCGAAGTCCCCGCCGTCCTCCGGGACGGTGGCGATGACCGCGTCGGCCCGCGCCAGGTGTTCCAGCGCCTCGGGCAGCCCCGCGCCCTCCTCCCCGGCCACCGCCAGCCGGGCGAACTCCCGCATCATCGAGACCATGTGGTGGGGCCGAGGTGCCTCCGCGTGCGCGGCGACGGCCCGTTCGTACGCCGCGGCCGCGGCCTCGCGCATGCCCGCCTTGGCCAGGGCTCCCGCCGCCTCACAGGCCACCATCGTGTGGGTGAAGCGGTCGTCCTGCCAGGTGGCCACCGTGTCCGCGAGCCGCACGAACTCCTCTGCGGCGGCCCCCTGTTCACCGAGCGCCGCGAGGCTGCGCGCGAGGTTGAGCCGGATCTGGGCGACGAGGCGGTGGTCGAGCCCACTGGTGTCGCCGAGCACGGCCGACTCCAGGACCGCCACCGCGTCGGCGCCCCGGCCGTCCCCCTCCAGCACGTCGGCGAGCTCCAGCCGGACCTCGGCGGCGTGCTGCTCGGCGCCCTCGCGGTCCAGCCGGTCCGCGGCCTCGGAGAGGTGGCGTACCGCGCCCGACGTGTCGCCGAGGGCGTGCGACGCATGACCGAGCAGCGCGTGGAACGGCCCGAGCGACAGCGACGGGTCCGGCCAGCGGGCGACGGTCGACAGTGCCTGGTGGATCAGCGGCAGCGCCTCCTCCGCCTCGCCGGACCGCAGCTTGAGCTGCGCGAGCAGCGCGAGCGGGCGTGGCGTCCGCCACGGCTGACCCGCGCCTTCCACCAGTTCCAGGGCCACGGTCAGGTCCCGCACCGCGTCGTCGAAACGGCCGCGGCGGGCGGCGATGTTCGCCGCGTACTGCCGGGCCGCCGACGCGCGGGACGGCGACTCCAGCCGCTCGGACTCGGCCAGCAGCCGCTCCACCGACGCCTCGAAGGCCTCGACGACCGCGGCCGAGGGCTCGGGGAGCTCCGCCACCAGCGCGTGGCTGGTGAGCATGGCGTCGCACTGCAGCACCGCCAGGTAGCGGTCGTGCTCCGGCGCGGCGGGCCGCGTGGCCGCCCCGCACGCGGGGCTCGTCGCCGTGCCGCTCGCCGGACCGGCCGCGGAAGCGGTGGCTGAACCCGTGCTCGAAGCGGTGGCTGCACCCGTGCTCGAAGCCGTGGCCGAACCCAGCGGTGAACCGTCCGTGGCATCGGCCCTCGTGGTCGCCAACAGCTCGCTCATGAGTTGCAGTTCGGCGTCCAGTTCGGTCCGGGCCGTGGCGAGGTCGTCGGCGCTCGGGCTGTCCGCCTCCTCGGCCGCGGCGGCCAGAGCGGTGGCCGCCCGGGCACGGGCCGCGGCCGCACGGTCCCGCGCGCCCGCCTCCTCGAAGAGTTCGGCCGCCCGCAGCATCACCGCCCGCGCGCGCGGCCAGTCCTCGTCCTCGAAACCCTGGAAGGCCTCCCGTTCGGTCAACTCGGCCCGCAGCACGATCTCCGGCCCGGCCGCCTCGTCGTGGGCGTGGCCCGCGTCCTCGGTGAGCGCGCGTATGCGGTCCCACAGGACGTCCGCGTCCGGTCGCCCGACGACGGTCAACTCGCGTGCCCGAGCCACCAGTTCGACGAAGGAGTCCGGAACCGCCCCGATCACCGTGCCGCTTGCCTCGGAACGCGGCGGCCGGGCGGTGACGACCGGGACGGCCGCCGCGGCCCGCAGACCGAGCGCCAACGGGACGTCCATGAGGACCTGTTGCCCGAGCCGTGCCGCACGCCGCCGGCTCACCGCGGGGGTGCCGTTGCGTGCGTCGAACGCCGCGGCCAGCGCGTTCGCCTCGCCCCTGACGTGCCGCAGCAGTTCGTCGACGGTCCACTCGCGTCCGGGCGGGCCCGCCACCGCGAGCGCGTCGTGACCCTCGGTGGCCAGCCGTGCGAGCAGCACCTCCACACCGGTCAGGAAGCCCAGCCGGTCCAGCGGGGCGCCGGACGTCGCGAACGCGCCCCGGTTCTCGGCCAGGATCTCCAGGCCGCGGCCCTCGTTGCGGGACAGGGCGCAGAACTCCAGGTGCAGGCCGAGCGCATCGCCCATGTCCGGGTTGCCGCGCGCGAAACGGTAACCGGCGAGGTGGTGCGAGCGGGCCTCGTCCGTCCGGCCGCACCGCAGCAGCGGCAGCAGCGCGTTGGCCTTGCTGACGTGCGGCTCCTCCAGGCACGTCTGCTCACCGGCGAGCACCGGCTCCCACTCCGCCAGCGCGCGCTCGTCGTCACCGGCCGCCACATGGTGCAGCGCCCGCTCCCGCGTCTCGCACGCCTCGCAGTCGCTCAACTCGGTCCGCGGCCGCGTCACCCACAGGTCGTAGGCGGCGTCGACGGCCGGATCGCCCGCCTCGCCGACGTGCCGGGCCATCAGGTGCCGCATCGCGTGGACCGGCTGCAGACCGTGGCCGGCCTTGGCGTACCGGTCGCGCATCTCGTCGTTCCAGCGCTCGACGGCCGTCAGCGGCACGTCCGGGACCTGGATCAGCGCGTTCGTGACCCACTTGAAGCGCCAGTAGAGCTGGTGCTCCTCCCACTCGCTGAAGTCCTCCGGCCGGGTGTCCCACATCTGCACGATGCGGGCGAACACCACCGGTGACTTCCGCTCCTCGCCCGCGTAGGTGTAGGCGGACATCAGCTCGAACAGGGCCGTCACCAGCGCGCCCCTGTCGTCGAACTGCTCCGCGGCCTGGACGAGTTCCTCGGCCCGCACGGTGCGCTGCCGGCCGTAGGGGCGCTCGTTGTTCTCCCGCAGCGCCTCGAAGACGGCCTCCGGTGTGTCCGTCACAGCGACTCCTCCCGCGGCTCGTGCATCGCGTGGTCCAGCAGGCCGATGAAGGCCCGGTTGAGCAGAGCGTTCTCCGACGCCCGCAGCGGCCGGCGGGTCAGCAGCAGGGCCTGCCCGTACAGCGCCTCGACCGCGGTCACCGCCAGCTCCCGGTCGGAGATCGACGCGGCGCGCCGTACCAGGGGGTTGAGGTGGTTCAGCACCAACTGGGCCCGGGCCACGTCCGAACGCAGCGACCCGAGGATGTCCGCCCACAACCCGCCCGTGCTGTCGGCCAGTTCGCTGCGGGTGCGCTCGTGGCGCGCCTCGCGGTTGTCCAGCAGCAGCGACGGCGCGCTGACCGGGTGGAAGCTGCGCAGCACCACGTCGCAGTCGAACTGCGCGACCACCTCGCGGGCGATGTGCAGGAAGCCCGCCGCGGCCAGTTCGGCCGCCGGGTCCGCCGCGTCCAGGTGCGCGGTGACGGTCGCCGGGTCGAGGTCCACCACCGAGCAGCCGGGCCGGACCTCGGGCAGCCGGTGCACCAGGTCCCGGTCGTACGCGTACCCGCCGTTGACCACGCCGAGCCCGGCGGCCCCCGCGATCGGCGCGACCTGCCGGAACTCCTCGACGGTCTGCGTCACCAGCACCACGGGGTGCGTGCGGGCGAACTCGTCCAGCGTTACCTGCCCGTCGGTGGTCTCGAACGGCAGCCACGGCAGCAGCAGCCGCAGCAACTCGTCGTCGTAGCGGGCCAGCGCCTTGACCGCGAGGTGATGGGTGGCGATGAACTGGTGGAGCAGCGCCGGGTCGCTCGCGGACAGGCCGGTGAGCCAGTCGCGGATCCGCGCGCCCAGCGCCTCGCGGATCGCCGCCAGCGTCTCGTCCTCGTACAGCGCCTCGCGTGACGCGGTCGGCCGCAGACTGTCCGCGTCGGCGACGCACCGGACGAAGAACGCCCAGTCCGGCAGCAGTTCGTGCGCCTGGTCGGACAGCAGCATGCCCTTGAGGTGCACACGGTGGCCCGCCTGCCGCGACGGGTGCACGGAGGTCGGCAGGACGTACGCCACGCCCTTCAACCCCACCAGCGGCAGGTCGAGTTCGATGGAGTCCAGCGGCGTGAAGCCGAAGGTGGTGCGGCAGTGCTCGGTCAGCGCCTCGCGCCGGGCCTGCGGCGAGCCGTGCCGTACCTGCCACGGCGGCGGCGCGGCGTTGATGCGCGTGGTCCCGCCGTGCGCGTCGCTGACGTCGACCGGGTGCCGCAGCAGACCGCCGTAGTGCCGGGCCAGCGCCACCACCTGGTCCGGACGCGTCCACTCGGCGGCGTCCCGCCGGGGGACGAGCGTGACGGTCGTGCCGGGCTCGGGCACCGCACCGTCGGGCAGCGTGCGGATCGCGTACCGCCCGTCGGAACCGCCGCGCCACTCCACCGCCGGGGCCGCCGGATCGGCCGCGGACCTCGTGGTCACGGTGATCTCGTCCGCCACCACGAAACAGGCGAGCAGCCCGATGCCGAACTGGCCGATGAAGTCGGCGCGTCCGGCGGCGAGGCGGTCGGCCAGCGCGGTGTCCGGCACCACGCCGGGACCCTGCCTCCGCCCCGCACCCGCGTTCAGCGCCTCGTCCTGCGGTGCCCCGGCCCCGGCGTCCCGCTTGGAACTGCGGCCGATGGTGGCCAGGAACCGGTGCACGTCCGCCTCGGTCAGCCCGATCCCGGTGTCGGTGACGGTGAGCCGGTCCTCGTCCGTCCGCACGCTGATCAGCGCGGGCGCCCTCGGGTCGAGCGCCTGCCGCGCGGTGATCGCGTCCACCGCGTTCTGCAGCAGCTCGCGCAGGTACACCCGGGGGCTGGAGTACAGGTGGTGGGAGAGGAGGTCGACCAGGCCGCGCAGGTCGACCTGGAAGGTGTGCGTCGTCTGGGCTTCTGACACCGGTGAAGGCCTTCTGATGGTGGGACGGTCAGGACGGCGTGGGGGGTACGGCTCGAGCGAGCCGCCGGGAAGGGGGGTTCAGGCTCCGGCGCGGGAACGCCAGGTGCGGAACGGGACGGTGGGGTCCTGCCCGTCGAGGTACATCCACGGGAACTCGGTCACGCTGCCGTCGAGCACCCGGAACAGGTCGGCGGCGGCGTCGCGTTCGCCGGCGAGCGCGAAGGCCAGCGCGAACGTGTTGAAGCCGCGCGTCCAGTCGCGGTGCCGCACGTGGTCCGGGTGGTGCACCGAACGTTCGGCGGCCTCGTACAGCTCCAGCACGACCGCCGAACGGCCCATGTACCCGCTGCCGGCGGGGGCGTCCACGTCGCCGTCCTCGTCGAGCCACTGCTCCAGGTGCGCGATCGCGACGAGTTCGCCGAGGGGGCCGCCCGGGACGTCACCGAGCATGGCCTCGCGGGCGAAGGCGTGCATCCGGGCGTGCGAGCCGCTCCATTTGCGGCACACCTGCTGCAAGTGCTGCCGGTGGGCCGCCAGATGACCGGGGGAGCGGCGCACCGCGGCCTCGAAACGGCGCTGCGCGACCGCCTGGCCGACCTGGAGCCCGCGGCCGCTGATCTGCAGCAGGTACCAGGGCGCGACCCACTCCGGTGCCCGTTCGGCCACCGCGTAGAGCTGGCCCTCCGCGACCCGCAGCCGGGTGTGGAAGACCTCGAACTGCTCCTTGGACACGTACTTGGCCATCTTCCGGGTGCGGGCCTCCCAGGCCCACTCGATGTGCCGGGCGCCGGAGACGAGCAACGGCAGGGCCGCGTCCGGCTCGGCCTCGACCACGGCCGGGATCCAGGTCTCGACGCCGCCGACCGTCATCACGGCCTCGACCAGCCAGGTCAGGTCCACGCCGTCCAGCGCCGCGTCCAGCACGGCGCGCACGCCGGGCCAGTCGCCGTTCGCCGCCGCCTTCCGCAGCAGCTCCACCCGTTCGTCGCCGTGACTCCGGTCGATCCAGGCCCTGCTGCTCCGTCCCCACCTCGGCAGTAGGGGCCGCCCGGCCCCGGCGGTGGTACGGCGGATCAACGGCATACGACGGCCCCTTCGCGTCAACTCCCCAGGGCCGTGCCAACACTGCCCCCCGACGCACCTGCATATCACGCCCACCCGACACACCATCACCTGTTGGCCCACCTCACCTCACACGAAGCCGCCGTCCAGCGGCCCGAGGACGCCTCGTCGTGAGCGTGGGGCCGCGCCCCCGGGCGACCAGGGGCCCGGGCGAACACGACCCCCGTCACCCACGAACCCGAGCCCGCACACACCCGGCCGGCCCTCCCCAGCCGAAAAACCGTCCCGTCTGGACAAAAAAAGTTTTCGGTGCGACGGTGGAGCCATGCTGGATGTGAGCGTGATCGAAGACGCCGAGGCGGCCGCCGTCTCGCTGGAGCCGATCCGGGCCCGCCTGCTGGCGGAACTGGCCGGCGGCCCGGCCTCGGCGACGATGCTGGCCGCGCGGGTCGGCCTGCCGCGGCAGAAGGTGAACTACCACCTGCGCGCCCTGGAGAAGCACGGCCTCGTCGAACTCGCCGGCGAACGCCGCAAGGGCAACGTCACCGAGCGCCTGATGCGGGCCACCGCCGCCTCGTACGTGATCTCGCCGACAGCCCTGGCCGCGGTCCAGCCCGACCCCGCCCGCTTCCGCGACCAGCTCTCGGCCCGCTGGCTGCTGGCCGTCGCCGCGCGCCTCGTCAGGGACGTGGGCATGCTGATCACCGGCGCCGACCGGGCCCGGCAGCGGGTCGCGACCTACGCCCTGGACGGCGAGGTCCGCTTCGCCTCCGCCGCCGACCGCGCGGCCTTCGTCGAGGAGCTGACCCGCGGCGTCGGCGCGCTCGTCGCCAAGTACCACGACGACGACGCCGAGGGCGGCCGTCCGCACCGCGTCGTCGTCGCCCTGCACCCCACCGTCAAGCCGCGGGACGCGGCGCCGAACGAGATCGAGGCAACGCCATGAGGAAGCTGATCGTCAGCGAGTTCCTGACCGCCGACGGGGTGATGGAGTCACCCTTCGAGTGGCACGGCCCGTACTTCGACGACGACATGGCCCGCACCGTCGGCGACCAGATGGCGGCCTCCGACGCGCTGCTGCTCGGCCGCGTCACCTACGAGGGCTTCGCCGAGGCGTGGCCGGCGATGGCCGACCAGCCGGGCGGCGCCCACATGAACGGTGTCGCCAAGTACGTCGTCTCCACGACCCTGGAGAAGGCCGACTGGACCAACTCCACCGTCATCGCCGAGGACGTCGAGGGCGCCGTGCGGCGCCTGAAGGAGCAGGAGGGCGCCGACATCACCGTCATGGGCAGCGCCACGCTGGTGCAGTGGCTGCTGGCCAGGGGCCTGGTCGACGAGATCGAGCTGCTCGTCGACCCCGTGGTCGTCGGCCGCGGCAAGAAGCTGTTCCAGGACGGCCTGCCGACGATGCCGCTGACCGTCGTGAAGTCCGAGATGTTCGGCTCCGGCGTCCACCACGTGGTCTACGCGCCGCGCCGCGAGGAGAGCTGAGCCATGCCCGAGCCGTTCGAGATCGTCCGCGAGTTCGAGGTCGAGGCGAGCCCGGAGGAGGTGTGGGACGCCGTCACCACCGGCACGGCCGGCTGGCTGTGGCCGATGGAGTACGAACCGCGCGAGGGCGGCGCCGGACCCTACGGGAGCACCGTCACCGCCTGGGACCCGCCGCACCGCTTCACCGGCCGGACCGAGGCGCCCGAAGGAGCCGGCGCGGAGGGCGGCCCGCGGCAGACCCTCAACCAGCTCGACCACCTCATCGAGCCGCGCGAGGGCGGCGGCGCGTGGGTGCGGTACGTGCACAGCGGGATCATCGTCGACGACTGGGACAACCAGTACGACGGCGCGAGCAGGCACACCGACTTCTACCTGCACACCCTGCGTCAGTACCTGGTCCATTTCCGCGGGCGTTCCGCGGTCTACTCCGGGGCCGACTCCGCGGGCGCCGCCGCCGGAGCGCCCGACGCGCTCGACCGTGCCGCGCGCGCCCTGGGTCTCGACGGCACGGCCGCCGAGGGCGACACCGTCCAGGTCCGGCTGCCGGGGGCCGACGCGCCCGCCGAGGCTGTGCTGGACTACCGCAACCGGTACTTCATCGGCCTGCGCACGGCCGACGCGATGTACCGCCTCTTCGGCCGCAACCACTTCGGCGCGACCGTCGGCGTGTCCGTCCACGACTTCGCGGCGGACGCGGACGCGGCCGGCACGGGCAAGCGGTGGCAGGACTGGCTGGACGCCGTCTACACGTAGCGGGCGGGCCGGTCGGGCGTCCCGTGGAGCCGGCCGGCCTTGCGGGCGGCGGGCGGGGTGTGCGAGCGGGGACTGTCGGTGCCGGGTGGCACGATGGCTCTCCTCGGCACCCGTGGCGGTGCGTCCGCGCCGTCCACGCGGTCCGGCCGCCGCATCGCACCCGGTGAACCGGGACGGCGAGCGAGCCAGCCCGGCTCGCGGTCCGGCACACCCGACAGGACAGGACGGCTGACATGGCGACCTTCGTACTCGTCCCCGGCGCCGACGGCAGTGCCTGGTACTGGCACCTGGTCGCGCCCGCACTACGGGCGCACGGCCACGACGTGGTCACCCTCGACCTGCCGTCGCACGACTCCGCCGACCTCGACGCCTTCGCCGACGCGATCACCGCCGCGGCCTCCGACGCCCTGGCCGCCGCCGGGCGCGAGGACCGTGCGGGCCGGCCGCTCGTCCTGGTCGCGGCGTCGCTCGCCGGCTTCTCCGCGCCGCTGGTCTGCGGCCGGATGGACGTCGACCGGCTGGTGCTGGTCAACGCCATGGTGCCGCGCCCCGGCGAGACCGCGGGGGAGTGGTGGGGGGCGACGGGACAGCCGGCGGCCAGGGCCGCCCGCGCCGAGGCGATGGGACGGCACGGCGCCGACGCGGAGTTCGACCTCCGGACCGACTTCTTCCACGACGTGCCGGCCGCGGTCACCGAGGAGGCGTTCGCGGCGGCGCCCGGCGGGCCGCCCTCGGGTGTCTTCGCCCAGCCCTGGCCGCTGAAGGAGTGGCCGAGCGTGCCGACCCGCTTCATCCAGGGCGCCGACGACCGGTTCTTCCCGGCGGACTTCCAGCGGCGCGTGGTGGGCGAGCGGCTCGGCATCGAGGTCGAGGAACTGCCGGGCGGCCACCTGATGGCCCTCAGCCGCCCGCAGGAGCTGACCGAGGCTCTGCTGAAGGAGGCGTGAGGGCGAGCGCCCGCAGCGACCAGTCGAGGACCGGCGCCAGACTCCGCGGCGCGGGCCAGGCGTTGACGACCGCGAGCAGCCGGACGTAGCGCTCACGGCGGGGGTCGTTCAGCTGCCGCAGCCTGAGCAGGAGGCGCGTGTGCGGGCCGGTGGCCGGTGCGCCCCCGCCGGGGCCGCCGCACTCGGAGGCCGGGCCGTCGTCGGCGTCAGGGGCGTCAGGGCCATCCGGGGCGTAAGGGGCGGCGGGGTCCGGTCCTGCGCCGAGGAACTCCGCGCAGCCCGCCGTGAGGGCCCGCACGAACGGTTCGGCCTCCGGTGACCCCGGCTCCACCCCGGCCGCCACGGCCGGCGCGACGACTGCCTGGACGGTCGCGGCCAGATCGGGCCGCACCGCCCGAGCCCCGCCGAGCCGCCGATCGCGCTCGGCCGCCTCCTCGGCGACCAGCCGCCGCATGTGGGAGCGGAATCCCGGATCGCCCGAGAGCTCGGCCAGTTCCACCCACGCCTCGACCCTGGCCGGTTCGGCGTCGTCCGGCAACTGGGCCGTCAGCGACCGCACGGCCGCGCCGAACGCCGGGTCGGCGGCGTGCTCCTGGAAGACCTCGTCGAGGAACGCCCCGACCAGTCGGGTGCGTTCGTCGGCGGAGAGGCGGGCCAGCCGGTGCACGAGCGTCAACTCCTCGGGATCGAGACCACGGTGTGCCATCTGCGCGAGGACCGCGCGGCGCAGGCGCAGGACGCGGATCTGCACGTCCAGAGCCGCGGCGTGCGTCGCGGCGACCTCGGACAGCGGGAGTTCCCGGTCCGCCACCCGGCGGACGGTCGCCAGATCCAGACCCAGCTCGCGCAGCGTCCGCACGAGGTCCAGCCGTGCGACGGCGTCGGCGCCGTACCGCCGGTAGCCCGCCGCGGTGCGGGCGGCCGGCGTCACGATGCCGCGGTCGGAGTAGAACCGGACGGTCTTGACCGTCAGGCCGGTGCGCCGGGCGAGTTCGCCGATCGCGTACAACGGGCCGTCACCGGCCGGGTCCTCGTCGTCCATACCTCCACTGTGCTGTATCCCCTCGGTGGAGACGCAAGGGCCGCACAGCGGTCCGTGGGTCCGCCGCGGCGATAATCGCGGCCATGGACGACGGCATCAGGACGGACGAGACCGCGGCGGACCCGCGCACCGGAACGCGGGACGGCGCATCCGGCGCCTGGCACGAGGACGGGATCACCGTCGTGCCGGCGAACGAGGTGACCTGGGACGACCTGACCCTGGTCCTCGGGACCGCGCGCTGCCACGGCGGCCTGTGCTTCTGCCAGCGGTTCAAGGCGCCCACCCCGGAGTGGCGCGAGGTGGACGACGGTGAGCGCGCCCACCGGCTGCGGACCCAGACCGAGTGCGGGCAGCCCGGCGCGGCGGCCACCAGCGGCCTGGTCGCCCTTGTCGACGGCGAGCCCGTCGGATGGTGCGCGGTCGAACCCCGCACCGCGTACCCCAAGCTCCGCGGCACGCGCATCCCCTGGGCCGGCCGCCAGGAGGACCGCGACGACCCCTCGGTGTGGGCGGTCACCTGCTTCGTCGTCCGCGCCCCGGCACGCCGTACCGGGGCCACCCACGTCCTCGCCCGGGCCGCCGCCGACTTCGCCCGCCGCCGCGGCGCACGGGCGGTCGAGGTATCCCGATGGTCACTCAGCCCGGCGCGGACGTGCCGTGGGGGGAACTGCACGTCGGCACGCCGGGCGCGTTCGCCGCCGCGGGCTTCACCGAGGTGAGCCGTCCCACGCCGCGCCGCGTGGTCATGCGGCTCGGCTTCGGGGAGAGCTGAGGCCCCTGCGGGACCGCGCTCTCCGGGGGGCGCCGCGTGGCCCGGCGTCAGCGGGAGTTCACGGTCACTCACCCGAACGGCCCTGCCGCGAATGTGATGTGTGGGGCGAATCGGGCGTCTACGGGGGTCGGATACCGGCACAGGCAGGTCTGTTTGCAAGGATCGTCGGCGATGACTTCCGCTCCGACCGAAGCGCTCGAGCAGCGCGACTCCGCACCCAGCCGTGGCCGGCACCGGCTCCGGCAGTCCCGTCGTACCGCCCGCAAGGGCGTGATCATGGCGGCGGCGGGTGCCGTGGGGCTCGCGGCGCTCGGCGCGGGATACGTCGTCCTCGGCCGGCAGGGCGGCACCGTTGCCGCAGCCGCCGACGGCGGCCACAAGGCCGCCGCACCGCCGTCGGCGACGACCCACGCCCCCGCGGGTCCCGGTGCCCTTGGCAGCAGGACCGAACTGCCGCTCGCGATACCCGGACTCGGCCCGAAGACACGCGCGGCCATCCCGGCGGCGAGCACCCAGGTGCTGGTCGCGTCCGGCGCGTCCAAGAACTCCTCGAACGCCGTCGTGACCCTGTGGACGCGCACCAAGGACGGTCACTGGCACGCCGGTGCCTCCTGGCCGGCCCACAACGCCCTGCACGGCTGGACGCGCAGCCACCACGCCGGGGACCTGCACAGCCCCATCGGCGTCTTCACGCTGCACGACGCGGGGGGCTTCGACGCCGATCCCGGCTCCAAGCTGCCCTACCACCACTCGGCCCGGTTCCGGGCCGGCGGCACCGGCTTCGACGGCGAGCCGCTGGACGACGCGTTCGACTACGTCATCGCGATCGACTACAACCGGGTGCCCGGCACCTCGCCGCTCGACGGATCCCAGCCGCTCGGCGCCGGTCGTGGCGGCGGCATCTGGGTGCACGTCGACCACGGCGGCCCGACCCACGGCTGCGTCAGCGTCTCCGCCGCCCACATGGTGGAGCTGCTGCGCACGCTGACGCCGGCCGGCCATCCGGTCATCGTCATGGGCGACCGGGCGTCGCTGGCGGCCTGATCGCGGGCCGTTGCGGCCTTGGACGGGACGGCCTGTCCGGGGCGGGTGTCCGTGCGGCCTGGACGGGACGTCGTGCCCGGGGTGGGCGGGCGTCCTGAGCGAGCTGGTTCCGGGCCGCGCCGCCTTGGGGGGCGCCACGCCCTGTCGTGAGCCGGGCCGCCCGGGTGCGCGTCGTTCCGCGTCGCCGCCGGCCGCTCGGCGCGTGCGGCCGCCCGCCTTACTCCCGCGGGAGTACCGCCGGGGCATACCGCCGGGCGATGCCCTCGGCGCGGGGGCGCGGGACCCTTGCGGGAGACACGCCACCGGCATCCGCGACGGAGGGACCAGGCATGATCACGCACCCGCAGGAACTCGCGGACTTCCCGAGGCGCTGGGCCGACGCCGAGCGCCGCGGCGACGTCGAGGCGCTGCGGCAGTTGCTCACCGACGACTTCACCGCCGTCGGCCCGCTCGGCTTCGTCCTGGACAAGCAGCGCTGGCTCGACCGCTACGCCTCGGGCGCTCTTGTCCACGACGACTTCGCGTGGTCCGAGGTGACGGTCCGCCGGTACGGCGGCGCGGCCGTCGCCGTCGGGGTGCAGGGGCAGCAGAGCGTCTACGAAGGACGCGACCTGGACGGCCACTTCCGCGTCACGCAGACCATCGTCGAGGAGGACGGCCGCTGGAAGCTGGCGGCCGTGCACCTCAGCCCGACCGGGGCGCGCTGAGGTCGTCCCCCGTCCCGGGTGGGGCCGACATGCCGGTGCCCGCGGTCGGCATCCCCACCGACCGCGGGCACCGGACGATCCGGACGTCCCGTCCGGGGCCGCGGCTCAGCCGCGCGGCACCACCATGGACTGGACCGGGGACAGGCCGCGCCAGTCGTTGGACGCCACCGTCGCGTGAGCCTTGGCCAGTTGGGCGACCCGGGCCTGCGCGTCGGCCACCGACGGGTTGGTGTCGTCGAGGGCCGGCGGGACGTTCTGCGCGTCTGTCATGAACAGCAGGTAGTGGTGCGTGTCGTACCAGCTGGTGTCGATGCTGCCGTTGAGGTACGTGGCCGCATCGCCGTCGAACGCCACGAACCACGGCCGCAGCGAGGTGTCGGAGTAGCGCGAACGTGGGTCACCCGCCTGGGCGTTGTGCACGGAGGGGAAGATGTTCGCCTGCGCGGTCTTGCCCTGGCTGTGCAGGTCGCGCAGATAGCCGGCGTACTCCTGGTCGGTCCACAGCGAGTCCGTGGGGTTGGACTCCTCGACCGTGCCCGGGATGACCTCCAGGATCACCTTCCCGGCGAGCTGCGCGCGCGTGGGCCAGTTGCCCGCGGTGGCGGCCTCGTCGAGCGTGGCGTACTGGCCGCCCCCGGGCTTGTTGAGCAGGTCGTTCGGCTTGAAGACCAGGCTGCCCAGGTGCGCGCTGATGGACTGGTCGAGCTTGGCCGCGCTCATGCCGAACGTCGCCTGGAAGCCCGCCTTCATCTCCAGCTTGATGAACAGCGGTCCGTGGCCCGGGTGGGCGCCGAGCCACACCCGCACGTCGTCCAGGCAGCTCTCCAGGTCCTTGTTCGCGCCGCCGGTGTACAGCTGCGACGGGGACGACGCGTTGACGCAGTTGTTGCTGTTGCCCGTCGGGTTGGAGTGGCTGACCTTCCATTCCTGGGTGAAGAAGTCGTCCCAGACGTCGAGTTCGATCATCGACGTGCCCGTGTCCAGCCCCTGGGCGAGGTAGGTGAACGAGGCGGGGTCGTAGGTGTTGTGCAGGCCGGAAGTGGTCGCTCCGGACAGCGGCAGCGCGTCACCGTCGGCAGCGGAGGCGCCGACGCCTCCGGGCCCTGCCACGGTGAACGCCAGGCACGCGGTGAGCGTCCCGAGCAGCGCGGTGCGCAGGGCGGCGCGCGAACGCGGCGGGGTGCGCCGGATCAGACGGGTCGACGGACCGGTCACGTGTCCTCCTGTGGGGGGTCGATCTCCGTCAGGACGGTGACGTCCGCTCATGAATCGACGGAGACATGACACGTAACACGATCTGGAATCCTTCTGTCACCTCCACTTCGCGCCTCAATTCGACATGAAGTCACGGGAGTTGAGTGGACGCGGATTCTGCCGGGCCCGGCGAGCGGATGGCTCGCGGAGGTGTCAGGGGACGGCGAGGAGGCGGAGACCCGCCGTCGTGGCGGCCGCGGCGACCACCACCAGGGCGAACGGGGCCCGCCGCCAGGCGAGCAGCGCGCCGACGGCGACGCCGGCCGGCCGAGCCGGCCCCGTGAAGTGGTGACCGTCCATGAGGCCGGACGTGGCGACCAGCGCGGCGAGCAGCACGACCACGGCCGTGCCCATCAGCCGCTCCAGCCGCGGCGACAGCCGGACCCGCGCTTTCAGCAGAGGCCCGGCGAGCCGGAACCCGTAGGTGCCCGCGCCCAGGACCACCGATGCCATCGCCAGCCTCATCGTGTCGCCTCCCGCTTCCGCGTCGGTCCGTGGTCGTGGTCGTGGTTCCGGTCCTCACCCCGGTGCCGGCTCGGGTCCTGGTCCCGGTGCCGGCTCTGGCCCGAGTCCCGTTGCCGGCCCGGTTCCTGGCGCGCGTCGCCTCCGTGCCGCGCGACGGCGAGTCCGCCCAGGGCCAGGAGCACCGGCACGCCCGCGGGCAGCCACGGCGCTGCGATCAGCGCCACCGCGACCCCGGCCGCGGCGGCCTTCCGGGTCGTCACGTCCCGCAACGACGGCAGCAGCAACGCCACCAGCACGGCGGGGAACGCGGCGTCGAGCCCGAACGCGTCGGTGTTCCCGACGGCCCGACCGCCGAACGCGCCCGCGAGGACGCCCAGGTTCCAGGCGGCGAACAGCCCCGCGCCGCACCCCCAGTAGGCGAGGCGCCGCCGCCGCGGTTCGTCCTGCGCCAGGGTGAAGGCCACCGTCTCGTCGACCATCAGGTGGCTGCCGGCCAGCCGTCGCAGCCATCCCGTTCCGAGGACGTCGCCGACCGCGAAGCCGAAGGGGAGATGGCGGGCGTTGACCAGCAGTCCGGCGGCCACCGCGGCCACCGGACTGCCGCCGGCGCCCACGATCCCGATGAACAGGAACTGCGCCGCGCCGGCGAAGACCACCAGGGACATCAGGACCGGCAGCCAGAGCGGGAGCCCGAGGCCCACCGCGATCGCGCCGAACGACACGCCGACCAGCGCGTCGGCCACGCAGACCAGGGCGATGTCCCGGGCCAGGCCCGGGTTCACCAGGGTTCGCCATATCGAACGCATCACCCTTTAGAATGAACACAAGCTCGGTCGTTCGTCAAACCGTACGGCTGGCTTGTTTCAGCGAACGCAGGTTCCAGTGAACGCAGGTTTCAGTGAACGCAGCCGGAGGGCGGCCATGGCCGAAGAACGAGGCACGGACACCGGGGGCGGTGCGACCGGCGGTGCCGCGGGGGCGGTCCGACGCGCCGCGGGCGGGCAGAGCGGTGGCGCGCCCCTCGCCACCATCGCCGCCTCCCTGCAGCGCGAACGCCGCCGCGTCGGTCTCTCCCTCGCCGAGACCGCCCGCCGTGCCGGCATCGCCAAGTCCACGCTGTCCCAACTGGAGTCCGGCACGGGCAACCCGAGCGTCGAGACCCTGTGGGCGCTGAGCGTCACCCTCGATGTGCCGTTCGCGCAGCTCGTCGACCCGCCGCGGCCGCGCGTGCAGGTCGTCCGGGCCGGTGAGGGCCTCACCTTCAGCGCCGAGCGGTCGGACTACGTGGCCACGCTGCTCGCCTCCTGCCCGCCGCACGCGCGCCGCGACATCTACGTGGTGTCGGCCCAGCCCGGATCGGCCCGCGAGTCCGAGCCGCACATGCCCGGCCTGATCGAACACGTGATCCTCAGCGCCGGCCGGGCCGAAGTCGGCCTCATCGACGACCCGGTGGAGCTGCTGCCCGGCGACTACGTCTCGTACCCCGGCGACATGGCGCACGTCTTCCGCGCGCTGGAACCCGACACGGTCGCCGTCCTGCTGTCCGAACACCACTGAGGGGAACGGGACATGACGGATCACGACGAGCGGCGGCCCGGTGCGGGACGACACGGCCGCCGGCCGCCCCCGGCCGTGCGCACCGAACGCGCGGGCGCCGTCAGCACGGTCGTCCTGTCGCGCCCCACCGCGCGCAACGCCGTCGACGGCCCCACGGCGTCCCGACTGGCCGACGCCTTCCGCGACTTCGACGCGGACGAGCGCGCTTCGGTCGCGGTGCTGTGGGGCGAAGGAGGCACATTCTGCGCGGGCGCCGACCTCAAGGCCATCGGCACCGACCGCGGCAACGCGGTGACGGACCACGGCGACGGCCCGATGGGCCCGACCAGGATGCGGCTCGGCAAGCCGGTGATCGCCGCGATCTCCGGTCACGCGGTGGCGGGCGGGCTGGAGTTGGCGCTGTGGTGCGATCTGCGCGTCGCGGAGGAGGACGCGGTCCTCGGCGTCTTCTGCCGGCGCTGGGGCGTTCCGCTCATCGACGGCGGCACCGTCCGCCTGCCCCGGCTCATCGGCGCGGGACGCGCCATGGACCTGGTGCTCACCGGTCGCCCGGTGGGAGCGGACGAGGCCCTGGCCATCGGCCTGGTCGACCGCGTGGTGCCGGTGGGGGAGGGGCGGGCGGCAGCCGAGCTCCTGGCCGCGGAGATCGCCGCGTTCCCGCAGACCTGCCTCCGGCGGGACCGGCTCTCGCTGCTCGAACAGGAGGGCCGGTCGGAACGGGACGCGCTCGCTGTCGAGTTGGCGCACGGCCGGATCTCGCTGACCGAGGCGACGGAGGGCGCGGCCCGCTTCGCGGCGGGGGAGGGGCGGCACGGCAGCTTCGGCGCGGCTCCCGGCGGCTGAGTGCCCGGCGCTCCTGACGGCTGAGGAGCCACGACGAGTTCGGGGGGCGGCGGTTCGTCGGCGACCCAGCCGGTCCCGGCGACCCCGGCGACCTTCGAAGACCCCCGACGACTGTCTGGACGGCCTCCGGGGGCCCGGGCGCCGGTAGGGTCGCCCGCATGATCGTGTGGCTGAACGGAACCTTCGGCGGCGGGAAGACCACCACGTCACGGCACCTCGTCACGCTGCTGCCCGGTGCCCGGATCTTCGACTCGGAGAACGTGGGGTACATGCTGCGGCCGGTCCTCAGCGATGTCACCGCCCGGGACTTCCAGGACCATCCGCCGTGGCGGGCCCTGGTCGTGGCGACCGCCGCACAGATCCTGGACTACGTCGGCGGCACGCTCGTCGTGCCGCAGACCGTGCTGGTCCGGCCGTACTGGCGGGAGTTGGCGGCCGGATTCGACGCGGCCGGCATCCCCGTACGCCACTTCGTGCTGCACGCCGACGCGGCGGCGCTGACCCGCCGGATCGAGGCGGACACGGTCGAGACCGCCGCCCGGCAGTGGCGGCTCGACCACATCGCCGACTACGAGGCCGCCCTGCCCTGGCTGCGCGAGGAGGGCGAGATCGTCCCCACCGAAGGCGCGTCGCCGGCCGAAGTGGCCCGGCGCATCGCCGAGTCGGTGGCGTAGGCGATGCGGCCCGCTGAGCTTCACGGCACTCAGCGTGCGTCGACCGGGGCCGGCCCGGCCGTTCAGGCCGCGCCCGAGGCGCGGGCCGAGACGCGCATGGCCCAGGCCAGGCAGCCGAGCGCGGCCGTGCTGGTCAGCGTACGGGCCACCGTCCAATGCACCCAGGTCCTCTCGAACTTCTCCCGCACGGCGGCCAGATCATGGATCCGGGCCGGATCCCCGACGTTCGCCAACCGGTCGTTGAGCGGCACGTTCAGGCCCATGCGCTCGTCCTGCCCGGCGGCTCCTGGGACAGCCCGCTGCCCGGCCTGCTGGCCGGCGAGATCCACCGCGAGGCGCCCGGCCAGGACGTCGTGCTCGACTGGCTGCTGGACCTGCTGCTGATCGCGGTGCTGCGCGAGTGGTTCTCCCGGCCGGGCGCGGACGGCCCGTCGTGGTTCGCGGCGCAGAGCGACCCGGTGGTGGGCCCCGCCCTGCGCCTGCTGCAGGAGACGCCGGCGCACCCCTGGACCGTTGCCGAACTCGCCGCCGGAACGGGCGTGTCACGGGCGGCGCTGAGCCGCAGGTTCACCGATCTCGTCGGCGAACCGCCGATGGCCTACCTCACGAGCTGGCGCCTGACGCTCGCGGCGGATCTGCTGCGCGAGCCCGACGCGACCGTCGCCGCGGTGGCCCGCCGCGTCGGCTACGGCAGCCCGTTCGCCCTCAGCGCCGCGTTCAAGCGGGTACGCGGGATCAGCCCGCAGCAGCACCGCGAGACGATCGCCGCCTCCTGACGGCGTGATCGCGGAGCTCGCCGGGAGACGTCGGGATGTGCGCGGTGCCGGTACACGATCGACCCGGGAGTGTTTAGGCTGCCTGCATGAAAGAGTGGGACCTGAGGAAGCTGCAGATCCTCCGCGCACTGCACGACACCGGCACGGTGACGGCCGCAGCCGCCGCCCTGCGCATGACGCCCTCGGCCGTCTCGCAGCAGCTCGCCGCGCTGTCCAAGCAGATAGGGGCTCCGGTCATCGAGGCGCGCGGGCGCGGCGTGCGGCTCACCGGGGCCGCCCACGTCCTCCTCCGGCACGCCGAAGTCGTGTTCGCGCAGCTCGAACGGGCCGGGGCGGAACTCGACGGATACGCTCGCGGGGACGCAGGCCTGGTCCGGATCGGCACGATCGCGACCGCGATCAGCCGCCTGGTCGTGCCCGCCGTCGAGCTGCTGCGCACCTCCGCGCCGGGCATCACGCTGTCGGTGCGGGAGGCCGAGGCGGCCGAGGTGTACGAGGACCTGGCCGCGGGCGAGGTGGACCTGGCGGTGTCGCTGGCCGTCGACGCGCCCTCCGCCCGCGACCCGCGCTTCGTGGTGTCTCCGCTGCTCACGGACCCGCTCGACGTCGCGCTGCCGGCCGGGCACCCGCTCGCCGGGGTGCCCGGGCTGCGGCTGGCCAGGCTCGCCGAGGAGCCCTGGATCTTCGGCAGCCGCGGCCCCTGGCGGGAGATCACCCTGGCCGCCTGCGCCGACGCCGGGTTCGTGCCCGAGCAGGCGCACGCCGCGGCGGACTGGCCCGCCATCTTCTCGCTGGTCGCCGCCGGGATGGGCATCGCGCTGGTGCCGAGGATGGCGTTCTCCGGCGGGCTGCGCTCCTCCGTCGCGGTCCGGCCGCTGGACGCGGACCGGCCGCGGCGGCGCATCGTGGGCGCGGTGCGGGGCGGGGCCGAGGACGCGCCGCTGCTGCGGCGGACCATGGCGGCGCTGCGGCAGGCAGCGGAGCTGGACCCCACCGTCAAGTTCAACTGAAGAGTCGGTTCAGTAAGTTTCGATGGACGTGAAGGGTCGGGGTCGTCGAGAGTGGAGCCATGAGACGAGACGACGCTGACGACGAGAAGGGCGGCCCGGGTGCCGCCGAGGGGGACACGACAGGGGGCGACATGACCATCGGCGATCAACCCGCGCAGACAGCTGGGAGCTTCACCGCGCTGACCGACTTCACCGGGGACGCACTGCCCTACGGCGGCGGCAACCCCTACGCGGACTACCGCCGCGCCCGACTCCCGTTCGCCGGGCTGGCCCACCTGACCGACCGCCGGCTGGGAGCGGGGATCATCGCGGCCAATGACGAGTTCTTCGCCGAGCGCGAGAACCTGCTGCTGCCGGGACCTGCGGTCTTCGACCCTGAACACTTCGGGCACAAGGGCAAGATCATGGACGGCTGGGAGACGCGCCGCCGGCGTGGCGTCTCCGCCGAGGTGCCGCATCCCGACATCGCCGACCACGACTGGGCGCTGATACGGCTCGGAACGCCCGGCGTGGTCCGGGGGATCGTGGTCGACACCGCCCACTTCCGCGGCAACTACCCGCAGGCGGTGTCGGTCGAGGCGACCGCGCACTCACTCTCCGCCGCGCCGGAGGACCTGCTCGACTCCGACGTGGAGTGGACCGAACTCGTCCCCCGCACACCGGTCGGCGGACACGCGGAGAACGCCTTCGCCGTCCATGTCGAGCGGCGCTTCACTCATCTCAGGCTGCGCCAGCATCCGGACGGCGGAGTCGCGCGGCTGCGGGTGTACGGCGACGTGGCGCCCGACCCGGGCTGGCTCACCGAACTCGACACCTTCGACCTGGTCGCACTGGAGAACGGCGGCGTGGTCGAGGACGCCTCGGACCGCTTCTACTCCCCGCCCGAGCACACGATCCTGCCCGGCCGGTCGCAGAAGATGGACGACGGCTGGGAGACCCGCAGGCGCCGGGACGCCGGCAACGACTGGATCCGTTACCGGCTCGTGGAGCAGGGCGTCATACGTGCCGTCGAGATCGACACGGCCTGCCTCAAGGGCAACGCGGCCGGTTGGGCCTCGCTGTCCGTCCGTGACGGCGCCGAGGGGGAGTGGACCACACTCATACCCCGGGTGCGGCTGCAGCCGGACAGCGTCCACCGCTTCCTGGTCAACCCGATACCGTCCACGCACGTCCGGATCGACATCTTCCCCGACGGAGGGATCTCCCGGCTACGGCTGTTCGGCTCGCTGACCAAGAACGGGCTGGCCCGGCTGACCGAACACACCGAGGCGGTCAGCTGAGGGGCTGCTCCGACCCGGCGCCGGGCGTGAGGCTGTTCCTCACTGGGCGCCGAAGAGCTTGAGCAGCTCGTCCTTCCCGAACATGCGGGCGGTCTCGATCGCGGAGGGGGCGCCCGCGGCCGGGTCGGCGCCGCTCTCGACCAGCGCGTCGATCACGTCACGGGCGTCCTTGAACACCGCGCCGGCCAGCGGGGTCTGACCGCGGTCATTCTGCCGGTCGGCCTCCGCGCCGCGGTGGAGCAGCGCCCGGACCGTCTCGGCGTGGCCGTGGTAGGCGGCGAGCATCAGGAGGGTGTCGCCGCGGTCGTTGCAGAGGTCGGCCGGCACCCCTGCGTCGACGTAGGCCGCGAGCCGGTCGGTGTCCCCGTGGCGGGCCAGCTCGAAGGCCTGAGCGGCGAGCTGCAGGACCTCCGGGTCGTGGGCCGGCTCGTCGGTCGGCCCGCCGCTGGCGTCGGGGTCAGGCGTGTGCTCGGTCATGGAGCCACCCTACGCAGGGCAGCGTCCCTTGAAGAAGGAGATCACGATGTGCTGCACGGCCGCGTCGCCGACCTTGACGTCCACCGGGACGCACGCCCGGCCGTCCCCGGCGACGAAGAAGCCGCCCGAGAAGGTGGTGGTCGCCGCGGGGCAGCTGTGGAAGGTGACGGAGGGCGCGGGAGTGGTTCCGTAGCCGCCGCCGTACTCCAGGCCGGCCCGGGCGCGTTGCTCGGGGCCGATGGTGACGGTGACCACCGCGCCCGCATCGAGGTCGGGGAAGATGCGGTAGTGCCAGCCGCCGGAGTTCTGTATCCCGTGGGCGTGCTGGTCGCCCGTCTCCAGCCCGCGCAGGCCCCGCCACACCAGAGGTCCGACGCGGACATCGGCGGCCCCCTGGCCGCCGGGACCGGCTGACGACGGCGAGGCGCTGGATCGGGGAGAGGCAGGTCGGGAGGACGTGCCCGCCGGTGCTCCCTGGGCCGAGCCTGCGGCGGGGGTGGCGCCCGCGTCGGACGCCGCGCCCGAGGCCGGCGGCGAGCCCTGGTGTCGCGGGCCGACGGCGGAGGTCATGCCGTCGATGCACTCCACTGGGCGGGGATGCTCGATGCTGCCCACCGGCGGTGGCTGGGAGACCGTCACCTCCGGGGCCGGAGCGGAGTCGTCCGTGTGGCTGCCGAACGAGCAGCCGCCGAGCAGCGCCAACGCCCCGCACAGGGCGCCTGTCGTGAGCAGTACCCGTCCTGACATGGGCATCACCCCTTCGTCAGGACGGTACGTCTTCAACCGAGCGGGGGCCAGACCACCAACTGCCGTACCAGCTCGGCATCGCCGGTCACCCGCAGCGGACCGTCGTCCCAAGGGGCCCTGCGGTACAGGCCGAGAAGGAGGTCGCCGGCGGAACCGGAGATGGTCGCCCCGACCGTCGGACCCCCGTCCGGGCCGCCGCGCACGGCGGAGGCGCCGGTCTCGTCGAGGATCAGGGTCCAGGCCGGGCCCTCCTCGCTGACCAGCCGGACCCGGGCCGGGGCGTGCGGCCAGCCGTCCATGGAACCGAAGCCCACATGCAGGAACTCGTCCACCGCGTCCACGGCGATCGCGGCCGGCAGGGGTTCGGGAGCGCCTGCCGCCTCCTGGGCGTCCCGCGCGTGCACAGCGGCCTCCTGGACCTGGTGGCGGGCCACCGAGCCGGCCGTCGCCGGGGTGCCGGAGTCCGCCCACCACGTCCAGCAGGACACGTCGGGGCCCGCGGCCTTGAGGGCGTCGAGCAGCAGCAGCGTGGACGCCACCGACCACTCCAGCAGGTCGCCTGCGGGCGCGTCGCCTTGTCCGCCCACGTCGACGGGCGGACGCAGCGCCGGCCCCGCCGCCACCGTCGCCGCCCAGAACCTTTGCACCTGGCCCAGATGCGCCACCAGGTCCGGCACGGTCCAGTCCGGGCAGCCAGGGATCCGGGCCTTCGGATCGGCCGCCTCGGCTGCCGTCCGCAGCGCGGCGGACCGCTCCTCGATCAGCTCCAGCCGGTCCCCGAAGGACGGTTCGGGGAAGCGCGAAGTCGTCATGGCGTCCGTTGTAGCAGTGACCGCCGACAACAGCCGCCGGCCTGGGCCGACCTGCTGCCCGGAACGTCCCGCCGGTCACCGCCGGGCCGGGCCCCGGGCCCGGAAAAGCGGCCGTTTCCTCGGCCTTTGCCCAACCCTGACCCCGGGGGGCCCTGGTCAGTCGGCGCCGGACCATGTTCCATGGTCACCGTAACGGCCGACCGATTCGAAGCGGCCGCGGGCAAGAGAGGTGGCCTTGGCTACGACAGCAACGACCGTGCGGCGCATCACGGTGACCCTTCCCGCCGTTTCCCTCGGCCCGGAGAACCCGCTGCCCGCCCTGCGTCCTCTCGACGAGGTGCACCAGGTCGACGCCGGTGACCGCGACCGGCTGCCGGCCGACATGGCACGGCAGATCGGGTACGCGCCGCTGCGTTCGGTCCTGCCGGTCCGGCTGCGGGACGGCTACGGCCGCGACCGCGCACCGGCCGGGCTCGACGCGATAGCCATCGAGAACGACCGGGTCCGCGCGGTCGTGCTGCCCGGCCTGGGCGGCCGCCTGTACTCCCTCGTCCACAAGCCCACCGGGCGCGAACTGCTCTACCGCAACCCCGTGTTCCAGCCGGCCAACTTCGCACTGGCCGACGCCTGGTTCTCCGGAGGCGTCGAGTGGAACCTCGGCGCGACCGGCCACTGCGCCCACACCTGCGCGCCGCTGCACGCCGCCCGCCTCCCCGCCCCCGACGGCGGAGAGATGCTCCGTCTGTGGGAGTGGGAGCGACTGCGCGACCTGCCGTTCCAGATCGACATGTGGCTGCCGGCCGAGTCGGACTTCCTGTACGTCGGCGTCCGGGTCCGCAACCCGCACGACCGCACGGTGCCCGCCTACTGGTGGTCGAACATGGCGGTGCCGGAGACCGAGGACACCCGCGTCCTGGCCCCGGCCGACGCGGCCTACCACTTCGACTACACCCGCGCCCTGTCCCGCGTCCCGGTGCCCACGCCCCGGGGAGCGGGCACCACGGACATCACGTACACCACCCGGTCCCAGCATGCCGCGGACTACTTCTTCGACATCGAGGGCGACGACCGGCGCTGGATCGCCGCGCTCGACGGCGAGGGCCGGGGCCTGGTGCAGACCTCCACCGACGTGCTGCGCGGCCGCAAGCTGTTCCTGTGGGGCAGCGACCGCGGCGGCCGGCGCTGGCAGGAGTGGCTCACCGAGCCCGGCACCGGCGGCTACCTGGAGATCCAGGCCGGACTGGCCCGCACCCAGCTCGAACACATCCCGATGGCCCCCGACTCCGACTTCTCCTGGCTGGAGGCGTACGGACCGCTCGCCGCCGACCCCGCGCTGGTCCACGGCGACGACTGGGCGGCGGCCCGGGCCGAGACGGCGGGACGCCTGCAGGCCGCCCTGCCGCGGGAGACGGTCGACGCCGCCTACGCCGCCTGGCTGGAGCACGCCGACACCGAGCCCAAGGACATCCTCTGCACCGGGTCGGGCTGGGGCGCCCTGGAGACCGAACGCGGCACCGGCGACCTGCCCGGCACACCGTTCCCCGCCGCCACGCTCGGCGATGCCCAGAAACCCTGGCTGGAACTGCTGCTGGCCGGGGTCTTCCCCCGGCCCGTCGCGGACGCGCCGCCCGGCCCGGCACTGGTCGCGCCCCAGTGGCGGGACCTGCTGGAGTCCGCCGACACCTACCCCGGCAACGAGTGGTTCCTGGACTACTACCTCGGCGTCTCCCAGTGGGCGGCCGGTGACCGGGCCCAGGCCGTGCGCAGCTGGGAGCGGTCCGTCGAGGCGCACGGCTCGCCCTGGGCGCTGCGTGCCCTGGCCGTCGCCGAGGCCGTCGCGGGCCAGCCGCAGCAGGCGGCCGACCGCTACCTCGCGGCCTGCGCGAGCCTGCGCGAACAGACCCCGGCGGCCGCCGCGGAGCCGGGACCGGCGCAGGACGCGGCCAGAACCGTCCAGCGGGCCCTGCTGCTGGAGGCCGTGCCCGCGCTGCTCGACGCGGACCGCGCCGCCGAGGCGGAGCAGCTCCTGGACGAGCCGGCTGCGGGCGGCTCGACCCCGCTCGAGGGCGGCCGCGTCCAACTGCTGCGCGCCCAGGCCGCGCTGGCCCGCGGTGACGCCGAACGGGCGCGGGCGATCTTCGACGCGGGCTTCACCGTGGAGAACCTCCGCGAGGGCGACGAGACGCTCAGCGACACCTGGCACGCCATCGCCGAGGCCCTGGTCGCGGCCGGCGCGCCCGTCGACGACGCCATCCGCATCGAGGCCCGCGCAGCCCACCCGCTCCCGGCCGCCTACGACTTCCGCATGCGCCCGGACGCGTCGACGAGCTGAGGTTCAGGGAACAGCCGTTGATCCCGCCCCCGGGCCACCGCTCGGGGGCGGGTTTTTTGCGTAGACGGGCTGCGCGACGGAGCCGTGCCGTACTGCCTGTGGGCCGAACCATGTGTGCGTGCCGGATCCGAGTGCCGCGGCCGCGATGCCGTCCGCACAGTGCCCTATAGCGAGGGCGGAGAGTGGACCGGGCGCCTCTATGCGCCCATCAGCGCGGCCAGTTCGTCCGCGGACAGGGACCCCGGCTTCCGGTGCTCGCGGGCGAAGCGGTTCGCCATGCGCTGGAGTGCGGTGTTGACCGGTGTCGGCACTCCCACGGTGCGGCCCAGCAGCGCGATCTCGCCGTTCAGGTAGTCCGCCTCGATCGTGCCCGTGCCCCGCATCAGGCTCTGCCAGGAGGAACCGCCGCCGCGCTCCTCGCCCTTGACCGGCAGGAGCCGCATCCGGTCACCGCGCACCCGGGCGTACTCCTCGGCGCTGACCCAGGAGATGGCGGCCGCCGCCAGCACCGCCCGGCCCTCCGCCCGTGCCCGGGCGGTCAGTTCCTCCGCGGACGCCTCCTCCTCGGCGCCGCACACGGCCTCCGCCGCGTTGCCGAGGTTCGCGAGCAGCTTGGCGTACTTCCACGCCATCACCTCGTCGCTGACCGGCGCCGCGAAGCCCGAGGTCTCCAGGTCGGCGGCGATCCGCCGAGCGACGTCGTCCGCGCCGGACGGCGCCCTGCCCAGGTGGAGGATGCCGGTCAGCGGAGCGCACGGGGCCCGCACCACACCCGGCTCCAGGTGCGAGGACGGCAGCCACACGCACATGCCGTAGACGTCCCGGAAGCGGCGCAGCGCCATCCGCTCGTTGTCGACGCCGTTCTGCGCGCACACCACAGGAACGTCCTCGCCGTAGGCGGCCCAGGCGGCGAGCGCGGCCGCGGTGTCCTGGGTCTTCACCGACAGCACCAGCACGTCGTCGGGGCGCGGCGTCAGCTCCTCCGGACCAGCGGCCACCGGCACGGTCAACGACAGCGCCCGGTCGGGGAGTTCGACGCGCAGTCCGTGTTCCCGCAGCGCCTCGGCGTTCGCCCCGCGTGCCACGAGCACAACCTCGTGCCCGGCGTCGAAGAGCCGTCCGCCGATCGTCCCGCCGACCGCGCCGGCGCCGATGATGAGGTATCGCATACCCGCAGCCTCGCACACGGCCCGCACCGCGCCCTCCCCGACGGCCGCCGGAGGAAAACCACTGGCAGGCCGCGTCGGTGAGCCGACACAGTGAACTGCGCGGCGCCCAGGGGTGATCGCCGCGCACACCACGACGAACCATGGGGGAGGGCACAGCCATGTCCACACTGCGCGTGACCGCCGAGCGGCTCACGATCCTGGACCACCCGAACGCCGACGCACTGGAGCTCGCGCAGGTGGGCCTGTACCGGGCGGTCGTCGCCAGGGGCGTCTACCGGACGGGGGAGTTCGCGGTGTACATCCCCGAACAGGCGGTGCTGCCGGAGCCGCTGATCGCCGAACTCGGGCTCACCGGACGGCTCGCGGGAGCCGCGGCGAACCGGGTGCGGGCCGTGCGGCTGCGCGGCGAGCTGTCCCAGGGCCCCGTGTGCCGGCCGTCGGCGCTCGGCGGCGTCGACCTGGAGTCCGCGGCCGCCGCCGGCGAGGACTTCGCGGAACGCCTCGGCGTCGTCAAGTGGGTGCCGCCGGTGCCGATCTCGATGAGCGGCGACGTGGAGCCCGCCCCGGACCTGCTGCCGTGGACCGACATCGAGAACCTCAAGCGCTACCCGGGCATCTTCTCCGCCGGTGACCTGGTCACGGTGACGGAGAAGCTGCACGGAACGGCGTGCTGCCTGACGTACTACGCCGGGTCCGGCACCGTGCACGTCACGTCCAAGGGGCTCGGAGGTCAGCGGCTGGCGCTCAAGGAGGCGCAGGGGAACCTGTACTGGCGTGCCGTCCGCGGTTACCGACTGCCCGAACTCGCCGCCGCCCTGGCCGAGAAGCTGGGGGCCGACCGGATCGGGGTGTACGGCGAGGTGTACGGAAACGGGGTGCAGGACCTCGGGTACGGCGTCGACGCCGGCCGGGGCCTGCCGGGCTTCGCGGCGTTCGACGTGTGCGCCGACATCGGGGGCCGGCTGCGCTGGCTCGACCCCGCGTCCCTGCCGGTCGGCGAACTCCCGCTCGTGCCAAGGCTGTTCGAGGGGCCCTTCGACCTCGACCGGGTGCTGGAGCTGGCGCAGGGCAAGGAGTCCGTCTCCGGCCGCGGCCTGCACATCCGGGAGGGCGTGGTGGTGCGCACCGCCACGGACGCCTACAGCCCCGAGCTCGGCGGCCGCGCCATCGCCAAGGTCGTCAGCGACGCGTACCTCACGCGTAAGGGAGGCACGGAGTACGAGTGAAGTCCGGTGTGGACGAACGCTCTTGGGTGTGGACGTCACTCCCGGGCGCCGCGGACCACCCCTGGTCCGGGCGTCCGGGACGGGCCACGGTTCCGTTCCGCCCGGGCGCGGGATCTCGCCGCCCGCCCGCACGCCGTGGGTGTCCGGCGGTCCGGTACAGTTCCGCGCCCCGGCTGTTCGCCCGGGCAGCACGACGTCACTTGTGGGGGGAACCATGAAGGACAACGACATACCACCGGCGAGAACCGCGAGCCTCGTCTCCACCGCCGAGGACACCGCGCAGGCCGGCACAGCCTCAACTGGGCGAACGCCAGCCGCCAGCGCAGGGCCGAGCATCGCCCTGCCGCCCACGGAACCGGCACCCACGGCACCGGCACCCACCGCACCGCCGGCCTCCGCACCGCCGTCCGCCGCGGCTCCGGCCTCCGCACCGCCGGCAACCACCACCACGCGGGCCACCACCACGAGGGCAAGCACCACGCGGGCAACCACCACCACGACCGCGCGTACCCCTCAGCAGACCTGCCCCGACTGCGGCGAACCCGTGCCCGCCGACGCCCGCTTCGTGGTCTGGTGCGCCGCCTGCGGCTGGAACACCGACCCCGAGGGTCCGAAGCCGCTGAAGGGCCGCCTTCAGATCCGTGCCAAGCGCTCCGCGGACCGGCGGGGCGACCGGCTGCACGCCGACCTCGCCGCCCACGCCGGCGCGGGCGTCGCGGCACCGTCCCTGGACGCTGCGGGCATCGCGGCCCATGTCCTGGCCTGGCTGGTCCACTTGACCACCGTCGTGGTGGCCGTCACCGGCGTGCTGCTGGTCGTCCTCGGCTTCCCGGTGCTCACCCAGGTGCTGCCCGGCCTCGTGCTGCTGCTCCTCGCCGCGGCCATCCGGCCCCGTTTCCCGCGGCTGCCCCGGCACGCCGTGACCCTCGAACGCGCCGACGCCCCACGCCTGTTCGCACTGCTCGACAGCGTCGCCTCGGCGGCGGGCACCCGCACCGCCGACAAGGTCGTCATCGACGCCGGGTTCAACGCCTCGGTCACCGCGTACGGGATCCGGCACCGGCGCCTGCTGACCCTCGGGCTACCGCTGTGGCACGTGCTGACCCCGCAGCAGCGCGTCGCGGTCCTCGGCCACGAGTTCGGGCACTACGCCAACGGCGACATGCGGCGCGGCATGGTCGTCGGCACGGCCCTGAACACCCTGGCGGGCTGGTACGTGCTGCTGCTCCCGGCCGCCCGGCTGCGCCGCGGCGCCCTGGAGGCGGTGGCCCGCGCGCTGATGACCGTGCCGCGCGGCGCGGTGCTCGCCCTGCTGAGGCTGCTGGACCGCTGCACCCTGCACACGGCGCGCCGCGCCGAGTACCGCGCCGACGCCGTGGCCGCCCGGACCGCCTCCACCGAGGCGATGGTGGAGGTCCTGGACGCGCTGCTGGGCGGCGACTCCGTCATGCACGAACTGCGCCGCCAGGGCATCCTCGCCCGGACCAGGAACCGGGGCGCCGATCCCCGGGCGATCGCCGACGGCCTGTGGGCCCACCTCGCCGAGCACGCGCGGACCGTTCCCGGGCACGAGTGGGAGCGGCTGCGGCGGGTGGACGAGCGCCGGGGCCACCGGGTCCGTGCCACGCACCCGCCGCGCTACCTGCGCCGTGACCTGCTGGCGAAGGCGCCGCCGGAGCCCGGGACGGTCTGGCTCGACGCGGCGGAGGTCGCCGCGATCGACGCGGAGCTGGCCGTGCTGGAGCCGACGCTGGCGAAGGACACGCTGCGCGACCTGCATCTGTGACCTGCGGGCGGCCGTGCCGAGCGGCCGCCCGGGGAACCGCCGGGTCGGGCGGCCGCCCGGGGAAGCGCCGGGCCCGCGGCTGGCACCTCTGGACTCGCGAGCCGCCGACCCCCCGCCCCGCGAGCCGCCGAACCCCCCGCCCCGCGAGCCGCAGACGTCGACCCGCTCGCGGGCCCGGCGTCACACCTCAGCCCCGCGCGGAGTGCTCCGTCAGGCGGGCGCGGAGCCGCGCCTTGGCGTCCGGCCACTCGTCGGCCAGCATCGAGAAGAAGACGCTGTCGCGCCAGGTCACACCGTCCGAGCGCAGACAGTGCCGGCGCCACACGCCCTCGCGGACCGCGCCGAGGCGGCTGATGGCCTGCTGGGAACGCGTGTTGAGGTGGTCGGTCTTCCACATGATCCGGCCCATGCCGAGGTCCTCGAAGGCGTGCGTCATCAGCAGCAGCTTCGACTCGGTGTTGACGGCCGTGCGCCAGTACGCGCGGCCGTACCAGGTCCAGCCGATCTCCAGGCGCTCGTCGACCGTGCTCACATCGTGGTACGTGGTCCAGCCGACGGCCCGGCCGCCGCTCTTCTCCACCACCGCGAAGGCGAGGCCGCCCGCGGAGCCGGCCGCGGCGGCCACCCGGCCGGCCAGCGCCCGCAGCTCCTCCTCGCTCCGCGGCGGCTCGGCGGGCAGCCACCGCCACACCTCCTCGTCACCGCCGCCGGCGGCGAACAGGTCCGCGGCGTGGACCGACGGGTCCAGAGGTTCGAGGCGTACGGAACGCCCGTCGAGAACGATGGGCGCGGGGCTCTTGGCAACCATGCGCGCACCGTACGCGGGCCGCACCCTGCCTGGTCAACGCCTTTTCATCCCTCGGACGGCATGACCGGCGGCGCCTTGGGTACACGCGGGGTTCAGTCACCAAAGCGGACGCCGACGAACCCGATCACCGGCCACGGTGCCGGCCTGCGAGAGGAATCCCCTGCGATGACCGACAACAACCCCAACGGTGCCCTGCCCCCCGCGCAGCGGGCCCTGCACGAGATCGCGCACGGCAGCGAGAACGTCGTGGCGCTGAGCACCCTCGCGGTCAGCGACGTCCTGCTGCCGGTTCCGGGCGTCGAGGAGTACCCCGAGGGCGCGGACGGCGCGGAGGTGCCGCGTGAGATCCAGCTGCCCGTCTACGAGCAGGACGACGGCCGGCAGCTCGTGCCGGTCTTCACCTCCGAGTCCCGGATGGCCGACGCGCTGCCGGCCACGCGCAGCTACCGGCTGATCCAGCTCGCCGCGCTCAGCGGCGCCTGGCCCTCCGACGAGCTGATCCTGTCCATCGACACCGGCAGCGAGGACGCGCTCAGCATCTCCGGCGAGGGCGTCCGCGCGCTGGCCGGCCTGATCGGCGGAAGCAACTGACGGCGCTGGTCCTCCTCCGCCGGCCCCCGGGCCGGCGGAGGACGGTACGCGGCGGTCAGCCGCGGTAGACCCGCAGCCCGCCGGGCACCTTGTCCAGGACCAGCTCGGGGGGCGCGAGCGCGACCTCTCCGTCACAGGCCAGCCGCACGCCCCGGCCCGCGGCCGTCCCGCCGCCCCCACCGGTGCGGCTGTCGTCCGCGCCGCGCGCGCCGTCCGCCTCCGCGTCCGGCACCCGGATCCGCAGCCGCCGCACCGTCGCCTCGGTGTAGATCGGCGAGGACGTCAGCACGCCGGTCAGGGCCGCGCCGACCAGCCGTGTCCGGGCGAACCGTCCGCCGTCGACGATCCGCACGTCCAGCAGGCCGTCGGTGAGGTCCCGCCGCCGCACTGGGGCCAGGCCCCAGCTCGAGTAGCGGCAGTTCCCCGCGAACAGCAGCCACACCGAGCGCGGCCGGCCGTTGATCTCGACCCGCACCGGCTCGCAGGTGCGCAGCACGTGCACGGCGGCCAGCACGCTCGCCGGCCAGCTCCCGACCCGCCGCGACCAGCGCTCCCGGACCCGCACCAGGTCCGGGTAGGAGCCGATGCTGAAGGTGTTGAGGAACGGCGCGTTGCCGCCGCGGTCGGTGCGGCGGGCCACGTCCACCCGTGCCGCGTCCCCCGCCTGCACGGCCGCCGCGGTGGCCTCGACGGTCTCCAGGCCCAGGTCGAGGGCGAAGTGGTTGCGGGTGCCGCCGGGGAAGACGGCCAGCGGGAGGTCGTGGTCCAGGGCGATCTGGGCGGCCCCGGCCACCGTGCCGTCGCCCCCGCACACGCCGAGCGCGCCGCCGTCGGACTCCGCGTTCAGGGCCGCGGCCTCCAGCAGTTTCACCAGGTCGTCGTCCTCGGTGCACTCCATGACGGTCGCGCCCGGCAGGGCCGCGCGGATCCGGTCCGCGGCCGGCGTCAGCAGCGGCGGGGGACCGGAGGCGGTGTTCACCACGACGTGCAGGCCGCGGCCCTCGGGAAGTGCCGGCACGTGCGCGGGGCGGCCCGACTCCGGGCGGCGGACCGGCGGGCGCATCCCCCGCACGACCAGCGCCGCGCCGACGCCGAGGGCGCAGCCGACCAGCACGTCGCTCGGGTAGTGCACGCCGGTGTAGACGCGGGAGAAGGCCACGCTCGCCGCGACCGGCGCCAGCAAGGTCGCCCACGCGGGGGACTCGGCGCTCACCCCGGCCACGAACGCGGCGGCCGAGGCGGAGTGCCCCGACGGGAAGGACGAGGAGACCGGCTGCCGCTGCAGGCGGCGGATCATCGGCACCGCGTCGAGCAGCGGGCGACTGCGGCGCACCGCCCCCTTGCCGACGGTGTTGACGGTGAGGGAGGCCAGGGCGAGCGAGCCCAGCCCGCGCGCCGCGGCGCGCCGCCCCTCGCGGCCGCCGACGGCCGCCATCGTGCCCGCGGCCGCGATCCACAGCCGGCCGTGATTGGCCGCACGGCTCAGCCGGGGCAGCACCGGTTCGGCTCCCGGCCAGTGCCGTCCGGCGACCTCGGTGAACAGGGCGCGGTCCCACTGTCGCCAGCTCTGGCCGTTCTGGGCGGCCCTCCACGGAAGCGTCATGGCCACTCTGATACCCGGACTCCGGTCCGGCACGCCGCTGTACGCTCACCTGCGTGAACGCACACCAGGACCGGTGGCCCGAGCCCGAACTGGTCATCTTCGACTGCGACGGCGTGCTGGTCGACAGCGAGAAGATCGCGGTGAGGATCGACGCGAAGATGCTGGCCGAGCTGGGCTGGCCGATGTCCGAGGACGAGGTCGTCGAGCGTTTCGTCGGACGCAGCTACGCCGACATGGAACAGGCGATCGGCGCCTATCTGGGCAGTCCGCTGCCCGAGGGCTGGCACGAGCCGTACCGGGGCCTGTACCGGGAGGCGTTCGAGCGGGAACTCACGCCGGTCGACGGTGTGGTGACGGCTCTGGACGCGCTCACCCTGCCGTCGTGCGTGGCCTCCAGCACCTCCCACGAGGGACTGCGGCACACCCTGGGGCTGACCGGGCTCTACGAGCGGTTCGCCGGACGGATCTTCAGCGCGTCCGAGGTGGCCCGGGGCAAGCCCGCCCCGGACCTGTTCCTGCACGCGGCGCGCAGCCTCGGCGCGGAGCCGCGGCGGTGTGTGGTGGTGGAGGACAGCCGGTACGGTGTCGAGGCGGCGCGGTCCGCCGGGATGCGGGCGTTCGGCTACTGCGGCGGTCTGACGCCCGCGGAGTGGCTGGAGGGGCCGGACACCGTCGTCTTCGACGACATGCGGGACCTGGTCCGGCTGATCCAGGGCTGAGCCCGGCCCCGGGTGGGCTGAGGGGACGGGTTCGCCCCGAAGGGCGCGCGGGTTTGCCCCGAAGGGCGCGGGCGCGGCAAAAGGGGGAAGGTTGGCGCAGAGGCATCGGCTCCGCGGAGGTGCACCCCATGCGTCTCACTCTTCCGTTCGACGTACGGCCCGAGCCCGGGCTGCCCGTTCCGCCGTACTGGGACGCGCACCTGGATCCGGCCGCGGCGGCCGAACCGCCCGGCGGCGGCTCGCGACTGCTGGAGGCGGCGGGCCGCTACTGGACCCGGCGCGGACTGCCCGGGGACGCCCGCCACGCGCTGGCCGCGCCGGGCGCGGAGCTCCTGCTGCTCGCCCTGCTCGCCGCGACCGACGGCGATCCCGTCCTCGCCCGGCCCGCGCCCGCCTGGCAGGCCCCGCTGGTGCGGGTGCTGCGCCGCCCGGTGCACACCGTGCCCGCGCCCGCCGAGGGCGGCGGTGTCCCGGACCCGTTCGCGCTGCTGGAGACGGTGCGGCGGGCCCGCGCCGAGGGCGGCGCGCCGCGTCTGCTGGTGCTGTCGGCGGCGGACGACCCGAGTGGCACGGTGAGCCCGCCCGAGCTGCTCCACGAGACGTGCGAGGCCGCGGCCGAGGCCGGTCTGATGATCGTCTCGGACGAGACGTACTCCGACACGCTCCACCACCACGACACCGTGCTGCTCAGCCCCGCCGAGATGCTGCCCGACCACACCGTGGTGCTCTCCGACCTGGGAGCGACGATGGTGCCGGTCAGCGTGCCCGCCGCGCTCGCCCGCTTCCCCGCGACCGGGCACGGCGCGTCGTGGCGTGAGCGCACCGCGGCCGCGCTCGCCGCGATGCGGGCGGTGCTGCCGGGGCCGGTGGCCGCGGCGATCGGCTATGTGCTGACCGAGCCGGCCGAGGTCACCGACCGCACGGTGGCCGCGAACCGGCTGCACGCGCGCGTCGGCGCGGCCGCCTGCCGCGCGGTGACGGACGCGGGCGCGCTGTGCCGTCCGCCCCGGGCCGGCTTCCAGATCTACCCGACGCTGGCGGCCCCGGGCATGGGCGCCGAGCAGGCCGAGGAGCGGCTGAGCGCCCTGCTGGGGCGCCCGGTGCTCGGCGGCCACCGGTTCGGCGACGACCCGGCCGAGCCGCGGGTGCGGATCGACACCGGTGTGCTGCTCGGCGCCACCGAGACCGAACGGCGTACGGCACTGACCGCGCAGGACCCGCTCACGGTGCCCCATGTGGCGGCCGGACTCGCCGCGCTGACCTCGGCGTTCGCCGAGCTGGACGAGCCGCGGGCGGCTTCCGGGCCGGCCGGCTCGGGATCGCGGGGGCACGGGGCCTGACTTACGTTCGTCTGGCAGCCGAGAAAACGGAATCACGATCTCCGGTTAGCGCCGGGTGATGCGCCGGACTCTCGGACCCGATGCCGCGCGAGCGCAGACAGGGAGCCGTGATGACCGACCAGAGCGAACGCGCCGTCGCCACGCCCCGCCCGCACGGCGAGCAGCGCAGCTGGCCGCGTTCGTTCGCCGACCGGCTCACCGACCCGCTGCCGATGCCCGGGCTGCGCGACCTGGTCCGCCTGGCCCGGGAGTGCGCGGTCCGGCCCCCGGCCTCCTCGCTCAAGGACGTCGCGCAGCTGCCCGTCGAGCCGGGCCCGCTGCCCGAGGCCGAACCCGGCAGCGCGGCCGTCACCTGGGCCGGGCACGCCAGCTGGGTGCTGCGGATCGGCGGGCTGACCGTGCTGACCGACCCGGTGTGGTCGCGCCGCATCCCCGGCACCCCCGCCCGCATCACGCCCGTCGGGGTCCCCTGGTCCCTGCTGCCGCGGATCGACGCCGTGGTCGTCAGCCACAACCACTTCGACCACCTCGACGCGCCCACCCTCAAACGGCTGCCGCGCGAGACCCCCTGCTTCGTCCCCGCCGGGCTCGGGCAGTGGTTCCGCCGCCGCGGCTTCGCCCGGGTGACCGAACTCGACTGGTGGGAGGCCGCGGAACTCGACGGGGTGCGGTTCGACTTCGTCCCCGCCCACCACTGGAGCCGGCGCACCCTCACCGACACCTGCCGCTCGCTGTGGGGCGGCTGGGTGGTCTCGGACGACGCCGGCCACCGGATCTACTTCGCCGGCGACACCGGGTACGGCCGCTTCTTCCGGGACATCGCCCGCGCCCACCCCGGGATCGACGTGGCCCTGCTGCCGATCGGCGCCTACGCGCCGCGCTGGATGCTCGGGCCGGTGCACACCGACCCCGAGGAGGCCGTGCGGGCGTTCCAGGACCTGGGCGCCGCCTCGATGGCCCCCATGCACTGGGCGACGTTCCTGCTGTCCGGCGAGCCGCCGCTGGAGCCGCTGACCCGGCTGCGCGCCGCGTGGGCGGCGGCCGGACTGCCGCGCGACGCCCTGTGGGACCTGCCGGTCGGCGGCTCGCGGGTGCTGCCCGAGGACTCCTGACCGCCTCCCGGGGATCGCGGCGCCCGGCGACGCCCGGGGCAGGCCGATCCGCGGCCGCGCGAAGTCCGGCGCGGGCGCGTCCGACGCCGCGGAGCCGGTCAGTGCCCCGGGTCGGCCGCCTCCCGCGGCGGGCGGCGCAGCCGCCGCACCAGCGCGGGACCGGCCGCGATCACGAAGGTCAGGGCCACCGCCAGCGCCACCCCCTGCCACGGCTCGGGGAACAGCGACCCGCCGAGTATCCCGATCAACTGGTAGGTGGCCGCCCACGCCAGACACGCGATCACGTCACCGCGCACGAAACGCCGCAACGGCATCTCCGCCAGCAGGCACGCCACCATGACCGGCAGCCGGCCCGCCGGAATCAGCCGGGACAGCACCAGCACCGCGGGCCCGTGCTCCTCCAGTTGCCGCTGGGTCCGCTCCAGCGCGTGGTCCTCGACCCGGTCCTGCAGCTTGTGCAGCACCCGGGACCCGCTGGACGACCGCACGCCGCGCAGGCCCAGCCAGTACAGCGCGACGTCGCCGAGGAACGCGGCGAGGGACGCCACGCCGAACACCACGGCGAGCGCCACCGGTTCGGTCTGGTGGAACGCGACGACCGCGGCGCTCGAGACCAGCGCGCCCGTGGGCACCACCGGCACCAGCGATCCGAGCACCACCAGCAGGAAGAGCGTGGGGTAGCCGAACGCCTGCTGGGTGCCCTCGGTGGACGTCTGGTGCGAGGCGGCCGCCGCCAGGAAGCCGATCACCCCGCGCTCTCCCGTCCCGCGCCCTCGACCAGCACGCTCTGCCCGTGCTCCAGCCGGTGCACCGCGACCTGCGGCGCCAGGCGCGCGGCGAGCCGCACGAACTCCCCGCCGGGGCCGTGGAACTCGTGCGGCCGCACCGCGTCCATCCCGATCGGCCAGTACGTGCCGTAGTGCACCGGAACGGCCGCGCGCGCGTCCAGCAGGGCCAGCGCCTGTGCGGCGCGGCCCGCGTCGAGGTGGCCGTGGCCGAGGAACGGGCCCCAGCCGCCGACCGGCAGCAGCGCGATGTCGCAGGGCCCGACCTCCGCGGCCATCGCGTCGAACAGCCCGGTGTCGCCCGCGAAGTAGGTCCGGGCCTCGCCCTCGACGACGTAGCCCAGCGCGCGCACGCGCTGCGGGCCGTAGGGGAGCCGGCGGCCGTCGTGGGCGGCGGGCACCGCCCGCACCGTCAGGTCGCCGACGGCGTGGGTGTCCCCGGCCGACACCTCGACCAGGCGCAGCCGCCCGGCGAGCCGGCGCAGGCCGGGCACCGCCTGCCGCGCGCCGCGCGGCAGCAGGACGGTCGTACCGTCCGCCAGCCGCTGGAGCGAGCCCAGATGCAGGTGGTCGGCGTGCAGATGGGAGACCAGGACGACGTCGGCCCGGGCGGCCGAGGCGGGCGGCAGCGCGCCGCGGCGCCGGCGCAGATGCGCGAGCCGCCGGACGAACAGCGGATCGGTCAGCACCCGCACGCCGGAGTCCCGCACGGTCACCATGGCGTGACCCCACCATGTGATCTCCACCGCCACCGCGCTACGTCCCTTCCCGGTCGGATCGCCTCGTCCTGGGCCGGCGGCGCATGTCCGCGCAGCCCACGCCCGTTCCCCGCGTCGAGCGTATGCCCTCCGCCGATCAGGGCACGCTGCACCCGTGTGGCAGGGTGGACCCGTGCCTGGGCCGGGAGCGAGTCGGAGACGGGCCGCGGGCCGGAGCGCACTGCGGGCCGTCGGACGCGTGCTCGTGGTGTGGATGGTGGCCTCCGCCACCCTGGCGCTGCTGGCCTGGCTGCTGCCCGACTTCCGGATCGAGTCGCCCAGCGGCGACAGCCCCACCCAGATCGCGGTGACCGCGGCCGTCGGCGCCGGCGCCTTCGGCGTGCTCAGCGCGCTGGTGTGGCCGCTGATCGTGCGGGCCCTGCTGCTGGTGCCGGCGCTCGTGCTGGGCGCGCTGGTGTTCTTCCTCAACGGGTCCCTGCTGCTGGTCGCGTTGCGCTTCACCCCGGACGGGCGCGGCGAGGTGACGCCCGCGACGGCCGTCGTCATCGCCGCGGTGATGTCCGCCGCATCCTCCGCGACCAGCACCGCGCTCGCGGTGCGCGACGACGCCGCCTACGGGCGCCGGCTGGCCCGGCTCGCCGGCCGCCGCACCAAGCGCGCCGGGGACCTGCCGCTGCCCTCCGGGCCCGGCACCGTGTTCCTGCAACTCGACGGCGTCGGCCACGAGGTGCTGCGCGACGCGCTCACCTGCTCACCCCCGGCGATGCCGACGGTCGCCGGCTGGCTCGGCCGCACCCACCGCCTCGTGCCCTGGCGCACCGACTGGAGCAGCCAGACCGGCGCGAGCCAGCTCGCCATCCTGCACGGCAGCAACCACGACGTGCCCGCCTTCCGCTGGTTCGAGAAGGACACCGGACAGGTCATGGTCTGCAACCGTCCCTCCAGCGCTGCGGAACTGGAGCGCCGGGCCGTCGAACGCACCGGCTCCGCCGGGCTCCTGGCCCGCGGCGGCGCGTCCCGCGGCAACCTGTTCAGCGGCGGCGCCGAGCAGTCGGCGCTGGTGATGTCCGTCGCGGTGCGCGCGGGCACGTTCAGCCGGCCCCGGTCCGGCTACTTCGCGTACTTCTCCGACCCCGCGAACGCGGTGCGCACCGCCTGGTCGTTCTGCGCCGAGGTGGTCCGGGAGATCACCCAGTCCACGGCCTCACGGGTGCGCAGGGACCGGCCGCGGATCAAGCGGGGCGGCCTGTACCCGATGCTGCGGGCGTTCGCCACGGTGGTCGAGCGGGACGTCGCGGTCGCGGCCGTCGTCGGCGACATGCTGGCCGGGCGGGACGCCGTCTACGCGGACCTGGTCGCCTACGACGAGGTGGCCCACCACTCCGGGCCGCGCAGCCGCGACGCCCGCAAGGTGCTGACCCGGCTGGACCGCTCGCTCCGGCTGATCGCCGACGCCTCCCGCTACGCGCCGCGTCCGTACCGCATCGTGCTGCTCTCCGACCACGGGCAGAGTGCCGGTGAGACCTTCGAGGGCGCGTACGGCGTCCACCTCCGCGAACTGGTGCGGGCCGGCTGCGGGCTGGCCGACGGCACACGGCACGGGTCCCGCCGCCGGAGCGGGGCCGAGGCGCGGGCGGCCGCGCGCAGCGCCCTGCGGCGGCCCGAGGCGGGCCGGCGGGCCGAGGAGGCGGAGTGCGAGGGGCCGCGGTCCGAGCCGATCGTGCTGGCGTCGGGCAACCTCGGGCTGGTGACGTTCCCCGACATCGCCGGCCGGGCCACCCGGGAGGAGCTGGACCGGCGCTGTCCCGACCTGCTCGCGGTCCTCACCGGCCACCCGGGCATCGGGTTCGTGCTGGTGCGCAGCGCGGAGCGCGGGCCACTGGTGCTCGGGCCGGGTGGCGGAGAGCACGAGCTGGCCACCGGCCGGGTCACGGGGCCGGACCCGCTGGCCCCCTTCGGCGCGAGCGCGGCGGCGGCGGTGCTGCGGACCGACGGCTTCCCGCACACCGCCGACCTGATGATCAACTCGGCCTGCGATCCGCTGACGGGCGCTGTGCACGCCTTCGAGGAACAGGTCGGCTCGCACGGTGGCCTGGGCGGCCCCCAGTCCCGGCCCTTCCTCCTGCACCCGGTCGAACTCCCCGTGCCGGACGCCCTGATGACCGGCGCCGAGTCCCTGCACGCCCTCTTCGCCACGTGGCTCGCCCCCGTTTCCCCACCCGCGACCCCCACGGTCCCGATCCCGGCCCCCGCCGAACCCAGCCCCAGCTCCGGCCCTGGCTCCAACCCCAGCCCCAGCTCCAGTCCCGCCCCCGAGCCCGCGGCCCGGCCCTGAAGACGCCGGGCCCGAACGGGCTCAGGCGGAGGCGCCGCCGTCGATGACGAGGTCGGTGCCGATCATGAAGGCGGAGGCGGGGGAGGCCAGATGGAGTACGGCGGCGGCGATCTCGTCGACGGTGCCGGCCCGGCCCGCCGGAAGGGTGCCGCGCAGGCGGTCGGCCTTGGCCCCGGGGGTCTCGCCGGGACGTGAGGACATCGGGGTGTCGACCGGGCCCGGGCTGACCGCGTTGATCCGCACGCCGTCGGCGATATGGTCGAGGGCGGCGGTCCGCGACAGGGCGCTCACCGCGGCCTTGGTGGCCGCGTAGGCGCCCATCCCGGGGGCGCGCCGGTGAGCGCCGAGGTTGGAGCCGACGTTCACGATCGCGCCGCCGCCGTGCTCGCGCATGTGCCGGATCTCGTACTTCATGGACAGCCACAGCCCGGTGAGGTTCGTGTCCACCGTCATCTGCCAGGCGTCCTCGCTGATGTCGGCGACCGGGGCCGGTGCCGTGGCCACCCCGACGTTGTTGACGGCGACGTGCAGCCCGCCGAAGCGGTCGACGACGGCCGCGACGAGGCGCTCGACGTCGGGCCCCTTGGTGACGTCGGCGCTGAAGGCCGCCGCGGTGCCGCCCGCCGCCGCGATCAGCGCCACGGTCTCCTCCAGCCGGGCGGAGGTCCGGCCCGCGACGGCCACCCGGGCGCCGGCCGCCGCCAGGGCCCGGGCGGTCGCCCGTCCGATGCCGCTGCCGCCGCCGGTGACCAGGGCCACCTGGCCGTCGAATATGTCCGGCATGTCGTTCTCCTCGGTGCGTTGGGGGACGGGGTGATATGAGATCGATCGTTCTTGAAAGAGGGCGGTCGTGCCCGCGGAGTCCGCGCCGGGACAAGGGCGTCGGAGTGAGCGGTACGGGGGGTTCGGAGTCGCGGTGGCGGCCCGGTGTCAGTCCAGCAGGGTCAGTGCCTGTTCGGCCGCGTCCCGCGCGCGTTCCGCGTCCCCGCCGGCCTTGCCGACCACGCGGATCCCCTGCAGGAGCACGAGCAGCATGCGGGCGAGCTGCCGCGGGTCGCGGCCGTCCGGGAGTTCGCCCTGGGCGCGGGCGCGCAGCAGCGTCGCGGTGAGCCCGGCCTCCAGGTGGTCCCAGCTCGCCTCCACCCGGCGGGCGGCCGTCGCGTCGTGCGGCGCCAGCTCCACCGCCGTGTTGGTGACGAAGCATCCCCGGTGCAGGTCGTCCCCGGCCGCCTCGGCGGCGAACCGCCGCACCAGCGCCCGTACCGCCGGCAGCGCCGGGCCCGGCTGGGAGAGCTCCTCCAGGAGGGCGGAGTCGCGCGTCTCGCCGTAATGGCGCAGTGCCCGCAGGTACAGCTCGTGCTTGCTGCCGAAGGTGGCGTAGATGCTGGCGCGGGCGATGCCGAGGTGCTCGACGAGGTCGGCCATCGAGGTGGCCTCGTAGCCCTGCCGCCAGAAGAGGTCCAGGGCGGCGTCCAGTGCGGTCGCGGGGTCGAACTCCTTGGTCCTGGCCATGGAACGACCCTAGAAGCAAGCAGAACGATCGGTCAAGAACTCCGCTCCATCGTCAACTCGCGGTTGACGGTCCTCTATCGTCAACCTAAGGTTGACGCATGACTCGACACCCGGTACGACTCGACGACCTGATCGAGTACGTGAAGACACAGCACCCCGGAAGCGACCCGCTCGAGGACCTGGAGCACGCCATGATGCTCGCCGGTCACCTCGGCGAGGTCGCCGACCACCTCATCGGCCACTTCGTCGACCAGGCTCGCCGGGCCGGCGCCTCCTGGACCGACATCGGACAGCACATGGGCGTCACCAAGCAGGCGGCCCAGAAGCGCTTCGTGCCCAGGCTCCCCGAGGACCTCGACCTCGACCTCGACGTGGACGCCAACTTCAGCCGCTTCACCCCGCGCGCCCGCAAGGCGGTGATCGCGGCCCAGGAAGAGGCCCGCACCAGCAGGCACAGCGCGATCGAACCGGAGCACCTGGTCCTCGGGCTGCTCGACCAGCCCAACACCTTCGCCACCAACGCCTTCACCGCGCTCGGCGCCACGCCCGAGGACATCCGCGCCGCGGTCGCCACGCCGGGCACGGAGAAGAAGCCGCTGGGCGGGCACCTGCCGATCAGCCCGGCCGCCAAGAAGGCGCTCCAACTGGTCCTGCGGGAAGCGCTCCGCCTCGGCCACAACTACATCGGCACCGAGCACATCCTGCTGGGCGTGCTCAGCGACGACCAGGAGCGCAGCGCCCGGGCCCTGAACGGCCTCGGCGTCACGCACGACCTGACCGAGCAGTGGGTGGTCGCGGCGCTGGCCGAGTACACGATGGACGACAGCGGCTCCGGGAAGTGACCGGCGGCGGGGCCGCGTCCCCGGCCGGGCCCCAGGCCGGGATCCGGGCCCTCGCCTGCGGACCCGCCGCCCCCGCGCCCCAGCCGGTGCGTCGCTACGCCTCCTTGCGCAGCGCCAGCAGGCGGTACACCGGGTCGGCGCGGGGCACCTCGGGGTCCGGCAGCATGGTCAGCTCATGCGCGAGCAGCGAGGACTGATCGCCCGTCAGCGACAGGGCGGAGGCGAAGTACCCCCGGGCGACCCGCTGCGCGACGTCGGACGGCGCCCAGCCCTGCCCGTGACCGGTGAAGCGGGCCTCGCCCGCGCGCCGCAGCCCGTGCTCGGCGGCCACCGCCATGACCCGCGGGGCCGCGTCGTGGGCGTCACTGACCCGGTGGGGCGCCAGCAGCGCGTCCACGTCGCTGTGCACGTCATGACTGGCGTCCTTGTCGACCGTCGTCACGTACACCCCGCCCGGACGCAGGACCCGGGCGCACTCGGCTATCACCGCGGGCGCGTCCGGGAGCAGGTGGAGCAGCCACACCGAACTCACCGCGTCCAGCGAGGAGTCCGCGAACGGCAGCCGCCGGCTGTCGCCGAGGACCACACGCGAGTCGAGCCGGCCGGCCGCCACCCGGGCCATGCCCGCCGACGCGTCGGCACCGAACACCAGCAGCCCCGGCCGCGTCATCCGCTCGGTGACCAGGCCGGTGCCGCATCCGACATCCAGCAGGGTGGCGGCCCGCCCGGGAATCAGCGCGAGTACCGCTCGTGCGGCGGACTGCGCCCGGGGGACGCCGCCGCGCGTCGCGTCGTAGCGCGCCGCCTCGATGTCGTAGTCCAGCATGTGGGACATGCTAGGGGTGCCGGGTGAACACAGGTTCACCCGGCACCTTGCGATGCGGTGACACCCCCGGGCGGCGCCCCACGCCCCACCGCCCGCACGGACTGCTGCCCGCCGCCCGCACGGACCGCGGACCGCCGTGTGTCAGCCGAAGTGGTCCGGGTCCGGGCCCAGCCGCGTCCCGTCGTCCAGACCGGCCAGTTCGGCCATGTCCGCCTCCGTCAGCGCGAAGCCGAAGACGTCGATGTTCTCCCGGATGCGTTCGGGTGTCACCGACTTGGGGATGACGACGTTGCCCAGCTGCAGGTGCCAGCGCAGCACCACCTGGGCCGGAGTGCGGTCGTGGCGCGCCGCGACACGGGCGATCACCGGGTCGTCCAGCAGCCCCTTGCCCTGGCCGAGCGGGGACCAGGCCTCGGTGGCGATGCCGTGCTCCGCGTGCACCCGCCGCAGTCCGGCCTGCGGGAGCCGCGGGTGGAGCTCGATCTGATTGACCGCGGGCACCACGGAGGATCCGCCGATCAGCCGGTCCAGGTGCGCGGGGTGGAAGTTGGACACGCCGATGGCGCGGGCCCGCCCGTCCGCGGCGATCTTCTCGAACGCCCGCCAGGTCTCCCGGTAGGCGTCGCGCGCCGGCTGCGGCCAGTGGATGAGGTACAGGTCCACGTAGTCGAGGCGGAGCTTGCGGAGCGAGGCGTCCAGCGCGCGCAGCGCCGAGTCGTACCCCTGGTCGTTGTTCCACAGCTTGGTGGTGACGAAGAGCTCCTCGCGCGGCAGCCCGGAACTCGCCAGGGCCTTGCCCGTGCCCTTCTCGTTGCCGTAGGCGGCGGCGGTGTCGATGCTGCGGTAGCCGGCCTCCAGCGCGGTGGTCACGGCCTTCCGGGCGTCGCGGTCCGGCACCTGCCAGACGCCGAAGCCCAACTGGGGCATCTCGACACCGTTGTTGAGGGTGACAGCGGGAACCTGTGACACGAGCGGACGATCCTTACGTGGGTGGGACGGGTGTGCGTCGGGGCCGGGCGGCCCCACCGGGCACGGTACGGAGTCCGCCCCGGACCCGCGGCCGCGCCCCGGGACACCGGTGCGGCCCGGCGGCCGCGCCCCCCCGGGAGCCTGCTCAGAACCCACGGGTGCAACCCCGCCGGCCGATGCGCGCATTCCCCGTACCGGGCAGCCCGCGGAGCCGATAGCCTCCGTCACGTTCGGCACGAGGGGGAACGGGGATCCGATGACAGGCCGGGACGACACGGCGCCGGCGACGGCGAGCACGGCTCCGGGCGCGGCAGGCCGGCCGGCTCCGGCGGCGGGCGTCACGACCGCGCCGTCCACGAGTCCGCGCATCCCGCGCCCGGGCCGGGACCTGGAGTTGCGGCCGTTCCCCGACATCGGCGCGGACAGCCCGGCCGCCCAGCGCGAGGCGCTCGCCCGGCTGCGCGCCTGGGCCGAGCAGAGCGCCGAGGACGCCATGGACTGGTACCTGCGCGACAAGAGGCGCAAGCGCACGGCGTCGCGGCTGCTGCAGGGGCTGGCCATCGGGTTCGCGGTCGCCGGGACGGCGGTGCCGCTCGGCACGGCCGCGGCCGGGGGCGGCGGACAGGGCTGGGGCTACGTGCTGCTGGCCGTCGCGGCCGGCTGCAAGGGATTCGACCACTTCTTCGGTGTGTCCTCGACCTGGATGCGGGACATCGGCGTCGCCCACGCGCTGCGCGGTGAACTCAACGCCGTCCGGCTGGAGTGGGCGACGGACGTGCTGCGCGCGGGTCCGGCCGGTGCGACCCGCGACCCGGACCTGCCCCTCGAACCGGCGGAGGTCGAGCGCCAGTTGGCCCTCATCGCCCGCCTGGTCGGCGCGGTGCGCGGTCACATCGAGGCGGAGACCGGGGACTGGCAGGCCGAGTTCAGCGCCTCCACCCGCCAACTGCACGACCAGGGCGCTCTTCCGGCGGCGCGGAGCACGCCGGGCGGATGACCCACGAACGCCTGCTGAGGGCGTGGCACCCGTGGCGCGCGGCACTCAGGGGCCGTACAGGGCCTCGATCTCCTTGGCGTACACCGTCTCGATGACCCGCCGCTTGAGCTTCATCGACGGCGTGAGCGTGCCGCGCTCCTCGGAGAACTGGCCGGCCAGTATCCGGAACGTGCGGATCGACTCCGCCTGCGAGACCAGCGTGTTGGCGGCCACCACCGCCCGCCGGATCTCCTGCTCCAGATCGGTGTCGTGGACCAGGTCGGCCGCCCTCAGATGCGGCTTGCCGCGCATCGTCAGCCAGTGCTTGACCGCGTCCGGGTCCAGGGTCACCAGCGCGGCCACGTACGGGCGGTTGTTGCCGACCGCGACGCACTGGGCGACCAGCGGGTGTGCCCGCACCTTGTCCTCCAGGGCGACCGGCGACACGCTCTTGCCGCTGGTGGTGACCAGGATCTCCTTCTTGCGGCCGGTGATCGTCAGATAACCGTCGTCGTCCAGCGTCCCGATGTCCCCGGTGGCCAGCCAGCCGTCCCGCAGGACCTCCTCGGTGGCCTTGTCGTTGTTGAGGTAGCCCTCGAAGATCTGGCCGCCGTGCAGCCAGATCTCGCCGTCCTCCGCGATCAGCACGGTGGTGCCGGGGACCGGCTGGCCGACGGTGCCGAACCGGGTCTGCTCCGGGGGGTTCGCGGTCGCCGCGGCCGTGCTCTCGGTCAGGCCGTAGCCCTCGTAGATGCTCACACCGGCGCCGCTGAAGAACAGCCCGAGGCGGCGCTCCATCGCCGAACCGCCGGAGATGCCGTGCCGGACCTTGCCGCCCATCGCGTCGCGCACCTTGCTGTAGACCAGCTTGTCGTAGAGCTGGTGCTGCATCCGCAGACCCGCGCCGGGACCCGGGCCGATACCGAACGCCTTGGCCTCCATGGCCTCCGCGTGCCGCACGGCGATGTCCACGGCCTTGTCGAACGGGCCGAGTTTGCCCGACACCTCGGCCTTGCGGCGGGCCGCCTGGAAGATCTTCTCGAAGACGTACGGCACGGCCAGCACGAACGTCGGCCGGAACGCGGCGAAGTCCGGGATCAGATCGGCGGCGACCATGCTCGGCTGGTGGCCGAGCCGGATGCGGTGCCGGATGCAGGCCACCTCGACCATCCGCCCGAAGACGTGGGCGAGTGGCAGGAACAGCAGCGTCGACGGCTCCTCGCCGGGCTTGTTGGCGAACACCGGCTCCCAGCGGGCCACCACGTTGTCGCATTCGGCCATGAAGTTGGCGTGGGTGAGCACGCAGCCCTTGGGGCGTCCCGTGGTGCCGGAGGTGTAGATCAGAGTGGCGACCGCGTCCGGCGTCACCGCGAGCCGGTGCCGCTCCACCACGTCGTCGCCCAGATGCCGGCCGGCCTGCACGAGTTCGTCCACGCAGTCGGAGTCGAGCTGCCAGAGCCGGGTGAGCCGGGGCAGTTCGTCCACGGTCGCGCCGATCGTCATGGCGTGGTCCTCGTGCTCCACGATCGCGGCGACCGCGCCGGAGTCGTGGAGCATCCACCGCACCTGCTCCGACGAGGACGTGGGGTAGATCGGTACCGACTGCGCGCCGATCGCCCAGATCGCGAAGTCGAAGAGCGTCCACTCGTAGCGCGTGCGGGACATGATCGCGACGCGGTCCCCGAAACGGATGCCCTCCGCCAGGAGGCCCTTGGCCACGGCGACGACCTCGTCGCGGAACTGCGCGGCCGTCACGTCGAGCCATCCGCCCTGGCCGTCCGCGCGCCCGAGCACCACCTGGTCGGCGTGGCTGTCGGCGTTGCCGAAGACGGCATCCGCCAAGCCTCCCGCCTGAGGCGTGGTGACCAACGGGGGGACGGTGTACTGGCGCAACGGGTGTTCTCCTAGGACCGCACGGTGCGGGCCCGTAAGCTACCCGATCCTCACAGGAAGCGGGAGAGCCACCGCGCGACCGCCCATGATCGGCGTATGCCCAGGTCGGCCCTTGGTTACGCATGAGTAGGCGGATCGGGGACCGTCGCGCTGCGCTGCGCGGCGCCGTCCGGGGAGGGGTATCTCCACCAAATCTGCCCGGGCTGGTCACGGTCGCTCCACCCTCTGGGTTCCCACCCGCCCCTTTCGCCCCACCCGTCCCATGCTCGAACGGACATCCGGAGGCGGTCGGCGGGGCCGTTCGCCGGCCGTTCGCCGGGCGGTCCGGGGGGTGGTCCGGAGGGTCGTGCGAGGGGGGTCCGCCGGCTCGTCGGAGGGCGATCCGCGGAGTGGTCCGCGTGCGGCATTCCGGGCGGCCGCGCGGATCGTGTGGGGCGCGGGGCCGCCGCGGCGGACGTCCCGGGCGCCGCTCGCCACCGGCCGGAATCACGGAATCACGCGATCACGCGATCACGGAATCACGCGATCACGCGATCACGGTGTCACAGCGGACGCTGCAGACGGTCCCCGCTCGCGAGGATCGCCTCCGCCAGCGCGTCCGCGGCCGGTCGCGCCGTGGTGTGGCGGCGGCCGTCGAGCAGCACGAAGTCCACCGCGCCGAGGTCCGGCAGCGCGGCCGCCCTGGCCGGCAGCCGTACGAGCCCCGGCGGGACCAGCCCCTGCGCGTGCGCCATCACACCCAGCCCCGCCCTGGCCGCCGCGACCAGTCCGCTCAGCGAACCGCTGGTGCACGCCACCCGCCAGGTGCGGCCGTGCCGCTCCAGCACCTCCAGCGCCCGCGCCCGGGTGATGCCCGGCGGCGGGAACACGATCAGCGGCACCGGCCGCCGCGGATCGAGCCGCAGCCGTTCACTGCCGATCCACACCAATCTGTCGCTCCACACCAGCCGGCCCGGGCCCTCCGGCCCCTGGCGTTTGGCCAGGCAGAGGTCGAGTCGGCCGGCCGCCAGCCGCTGGTGCAGCGTGCCGGACAGCTCGACGGTCAACTCCAGGTCCACCTCGGGGTGCTCGCGGCGGAAGCCCTCCAGGATCTCCGGCAGCCGCGTCAGGACGAAGTCCTCCGACACCCCGAACCGCACCCGCCCGCGGGGCCGCGTCCCGGCGAAGAAGCCGGCCGCCCGTTCGTTGGCCTCCAGGATCGTGCGCGCGAAGCCCAGCATCGCCTCGCCGTCCTCGGTGAGGTCCACGCTGTGGGTGTCCCGCGCGAACAGCCGCGCGCCCGCGGCCTCCTCCAGCCGCCGCACGTGCTGGCTCACGGTCGACTGCCGCAGCCCCAGCCGCTGTGCGGCCTGCGTGAAGCTGAGCGTCTGGGCGACGGCGAGAAAACTGCGCAACTGCACCGGATCGAACACAACCCCAGCGTAGGCCGTGTCATCGCGCAACGTGATGACAGTCAGAGCGGCCACCGCCTTTCCCGATCACCATCCGCCCGCGCATGCTGGACCGGTGCCACGAAAAGCCGCGGTCCTGTCCCGCCTGCCCCTCGATCCGTACATCGCGGCCCTGCTCGGGACGGTGCTGTTCGCCGCCCTGCTGCCGGCAACCGGCGGCGGGGCGAGGGTCGCCGGCACGGCCGCGAACGCCGCCGTGGCCCTGCTGTTCTTCCTCTACGGAACCCGGATGTCGACCCGTGAGGCGATCGACGGCCTGCGGCACTGGCGTCTCCATCTGACCGTGCTCGCGGCCACCTTCGCGGTCTTCCCGCTGCTGGGCCTGGCCGCCCGCGGCCTGGTGCCCTACGTGCTGTCCCCGCAGCTCTACACCGGCTTCCTCTTCCTGTGCCTGCTGCCGTCCACGATCCAGTCGTCCATCGCGTTCACCTCGATCGCCCGCGGCAACGTCGCGGCCGCCGTGTGCGCCGGCTCCTTCTCCAGCCTCGCCGGCATCATGCTCACCCCGCTGCTCGCGGCCCTGCTGATCGGCGGCAGTGCGGGCATCAGCGGGCACGCCGTGCTCGGCATCGCCGGCCAGCTCCTCGCACCGTTCCTCGCCGGGCAGGTGCTGCGGCGCCGGACGGCACGTCACGTCGCCGAGCACCGCACGGTGCTCGGACTCGTCGACCGCGGCTCGATCCTGCTCGTCGTCTACGCCGCCTTCAGCGCCGGCATGGCCCAGGGCATCTGGCACCAGGTGTCCCTGCCCCGGCTGGTGGGGCTGCTGGCCGCCGAGGCCGTGCTGCTCGCCGCGATGCTCACCCTGACCGGGCAGGGCGCCCGGCGCCTCGGCTTCGACCGGGCGGACCGGATCACCGTGGTGTTCGCCGGCTCGAAGAAGAGCCTGGCGGCCGGACTGCCCATGGCCGCCGTGCTGTTCGGCGGCGGCGCCGGGCTCGCGGTGCTGCCGCTGATGCTCTTCCACCAGATGCAGCTGATGGTCTGCGCGGTGCTCGCCAAGCGCTGGGCCCGGCAGGGCGGCGCGGCGGTAGGTTGGCGCGATGAGCGGGACGACGGACCAGACAGCGCGCCGGACGGCGGATCAGACGGACCAGCACGTGAGCCCGGAGACGGGCGAGGCGGCGAGCGGCGCCCCGGTGTCGCCCCCGCGGGGGAGGGGCGGCGACCTGCGCCCGCCGGAGTCCCGCGCCGATGAGAAGGCGACCCTGCTGACCTTCCTCGACTACCTGCGCGAATCCGTGATCCGCAAGACCGAGGGCGTTCCGGACGAGGTCGCCGGCACGCCCGCCGTGCCGTCCGGCACCAGCCTGTTCTGGCTGCTGCGGCACCTCACCGCGGTCGAACTCAACTGGTTCCTGTGGGCGTACGACGGGCAGGACGTGCCCCTGTGGGACGACGACCCCGCGCCGGACGCCGGCGGGACGCGGGACGAACTGGTCGCCGCCTACCGGGAGGCGGTCCGCCGGGCCGACGCGGTGGTCGCCGCCTGCGACGACCTCGACCGGCCCGGCGCCCGCTCGCTGCGGGAGACCGCGCCGCCGACCATGCGGTGGGTGCTGGTCCACATGATCGAGGAGACCGGCCGGCACGCCGGGCACGCCGACATCCTGCGGGAGCTGTACGACGGGTCGGTCGGGCGCTGAGGGCGAGTCCGGGCGCGGCCGTTCACAGCCGGACCGCGGCCACCAGCAGGACGAGCACCGACCACGACGTGAACAGCCCGTAGGCGAACAGCGCCTTTCCACGGTCGCCGAACCGCACCTGGCGGGTCAGCACCCAGCCGAAGAACAGCGCCTCGGCCGCCGCGCCGGCCACACCCCAGACCGGGTGCCAGATCCCGACGAGCAGCGCCACGGTGGTGAGGGTGTGCAGCACCCCGGCGGCCGGCACCACCCAGGCCGCCCGCCCCTCCCGGAGACCCAGCCGGGTCAGGCTGTCCAGGCGTTCCACGCCGGGCCCGAACCGGGTGAGCGCCGCGAGCGCCGACGGCACGACTTCGAGCAGCAGCAACGACGTGAGGACGGCGCTCAGCGCGAACAAGCGGAACTCCAGGGCGGATCAGGCCGACGTGACGGACGTCAGTGTGCCTGCTCGGACGCCAGTGCGAAACGCTCGGCGCCGGCGTACACGTTCATGGAGCTGCCGCGCAGAAAGCCCACCAGGGTGAGTCCGGACTCCGCGGCCAGGTCGACGGCCAGCGAGGACGGCGCGGAGACCGCCGCCAGCACCGGTATGCCGGCCATCACGGCCTTCTGCACCAGCTCGAACGACGCCCGCCCGGAGACCACCAGAATCCGGTCGTGCAGGGGCAGCAGCCCCTCGCGCAGCGCCCGCCCCACCAGCTTGTCGACGGCGTTGTGCCGCCCCACGTCCTCCCGCACGTCGAGGAGTTCGCCCTCGCCGGTGAACAGCGCGGCGGCGTGCAGCCCGCCGGTGCGGTCGAAGACGGCCTGTGCCGCGCGCAGCCGGTCCGGCAGGGCGGCCAGCAACTCGGGCGTGAGCAGCGGCAGCCGGGGATCGCCGGCCGGCATCCGCGTCGCCGTGCGCACCGCGTCCAGACTGGCCTTGCCGCACAGTCCGCAGGACGACGAGGTGTAGACGTTGCGCTCCAGCGTGATGTCCGGGACCGGCACACCGGCGGCGAGCGTCACGTCCACGACGTTGTAGGTGTTGCGTCCGTCGTCGGTCGCGCCCGCGCAGTAGACGACGTTGGCCACGTCCCCGGCGGCGGCCAGCACTCCCTCGCTCACCAGGAACCCCGTGGCCAGAGCGAAGTCGTCGCCCGGAGTGCGCATGGTGATCGCCAGCGGCCGGCCGTTCAGCCGTATCTCCATCGGCTCCTCGGCGACCAGCGTGTCCGCGCGGTGCCCGGCGACGCCGTCCCTGATGCGCAGTACCCGCCGCCGCTCGGTGACCCGTCCCATGCCCACCCGTCCCGTCGCTAGCCCGTACACCTGACCTGCGGTGTCCGCCCATCGGGCGCTTCTGTGTCCCTTATGCAGGGTGTCATAGGGTGAGGCCGGCAGCGCACGGGAGCACCACGGACCTACCAGGATGGCAGACCGAGATGAACGACCAGCCGACCGCCGAGACCACCCTGGTGGGCGACGAGGCCGCACTGGCGAAGCTGCGGGCACTGCGCGGCAGCATCGACAACCTCGACGCGGCGCTGGTCCACCTCCTGGCGGAGCGCTTCAAGTGCACGCAGGAGGTGGGGGAGCTCAAGGCCTCCCACAACCTTCCGCCGGCGGACCCCGCCCGTGAGGCCGACCAGATCGCCCGGCTGCGCAGGCTGGCCTCCGACGCCCGGCTCGATCCCGCCTTCGCCGAGAAGTTCCTGAACTTCATCATCGAGGAGGTCGTGCGGCACCACCGTGCCATCGCCGCCCGCCCCCGGCAGGACGACGACGAGGACTCCTGAGCCCGCAACCGCGACGGCGTCGCCGCGTTGATCACGGAGGACCCGCGTCCGGCGAGGCCACCGACACGAGGAGCGACCGATGAGGCTCACGATCTTCGCGGCCACCGGAGGCATCGGCACGCACCTGCTGGACCAGGCCCTCACCGCCGGCCACGACGTCACCGCCGTGGTCCGCGACCCCGCGCGGCTCACCCGTGAGGTACGGACGGTGACCGCCGACCTCGCCGCGCCCGACCCGGCGGCGCTGCGCGTGGCGGTCGACGGCGCGGACGCGGTGCTCTCCGCCCTCGGGCCGCGTTCACGGGCCGACGCCGGGGTCACCGCGGCCGGGACCAGGGCGATCGTGGAGGCGATGCGGGCCACCGGGACGCGCCGGATCGTCGTGGTCAGCGCCGCACCCGTGTCCACCACGCCCTCCCCGGGCCGCCCGAACCCGCCCCGGCGGGACCCGGGCGAGGGGCCGGTGCTGCGGTACGTGGGCACGCCGCTGGTCAAGCGGGTGCTGAGCCGGCACTACGCCGACCTGGCCGTCATGGAGGACCTGCTGCGCGACAGCGGGCTGGAATGGACGTCGGTCCGCCCGCCGAAGCTGAACGACAAGCCGCTGAGCGGCGCCTACCGCGTCGCCCACGGGCAGAACCTGCGCGGCGGCGTCTCCGTCTCCCGCGCCGACGTCGCGCACTTCATGCTGCGGGCGCTGGACGAGTCCGGCACCGTCCGTCAGGCCGTGGGCATCGCGGACTAGGGGTGACCGCGGGGGCGCCGCGCCCGCCCCCGGCCGGGCCCCGCCGGGGCGGCGCAGGTCGGGGGAATGCGGGTGAGGAGCACTCCGATTCCTTGGTATCGTTGTTCCTGTCACCGCGACCACGCAGGTCGCGGCGTCGTACCCGGTCCGGGTGGCGGAATGGCAGACGCGCTAGCTTGAGGTGCTAGTGCCCTTTATCGGGCGTGGGGGTTCAAGTCCCCCCTCGGACACTCTGCGTGAACAGATCGGTGTCGGCCGTCACGGCCGACGCCGATTTTTTCGTGCCCGCCAGGGGTGCGAGTCCGGCCCTCCGGGAAAACCGGTGGGCGGCGTCCCAGGCGTCGGGCAGACTCGCGCCCATGCCTCGGATCACCCGGATCAACCCGGACACCCTCCATGCGACGCCCGGCTACCACCACATCACCGTCGTGGAGGCCGGCCGGACCGCGCATCTGGCTGGACAGTGCCCGCTGGACACCGCGGGCGACCTCGTCGGACCCGGCGACCCCCTCGCGCAGGCCCGTCAGGTGGCGGCGAACGGCCTGGCCGCGCTGGCCGCCGTGGGCGCCGCGCCGCATGACGTCGTGCGGTCGGTCATCTACGTGGTCGACGACGGGCGCGACGGCGGTGTCCCGGTGCTCGGCCCGGTCTGGGAGGCCCTCAACTCGTCGGCGCTGGGGCCCGCCTTCAGCACCGCGAGCACCCTGCTGGGCGTGACCCGGCTCGGGTTCACCGGCCAGCTGGTGGAACTCGACCTCACCGCGGCCCTGCCCGACGGCGGCCCCAACTAGGCTGGACCGTATGACGGATTCCTCCGCACCGCTGATCGAGGTGGACGGTGAGCCCGCCACCGCGGACGCCCTCGCCACCGTGCTCCCCGGCTACGGCCACTTCACCGCGATGCAGGTCAGGGACGGCCGGGTCCGCGGCCTCCGCTTCCACCTCGCGCGGCTCGACGGCTCCACCCGGGAACTCTTCGGCACCGGCGTCGACGGTGACCGCGTCCGCGGCGCCGTGCGCCACGCCCTGTCCTCCGCCGGCCGCACCGACGCCTCGGTGCGCGTCCACGTCTACCAGCCGGACGAGGCGCCGGGCGCCCCGGTGACGCTGGTCGTCGCCGTCCGGCCCCCCGCGGACCGGACCGACCGCGCGCACCGCGTCCGGTCGGTGCCGTACTGGCGCCCGGCCGCGCACATCAAGCACCTCGGCGGCTTCGGACAGGGCTACCACCTGCGGCGGGTGGAGGCCGACGGCTTCGACGAGGCCCTGCTGACCGGCCCCGGCGGTGAGATCGCCGAAGGCGCCGTCACCAACATCGGGTTCGTGACCGGGGGCACCGTCGTCTGGCCCACCGCCCCGCACCTGCGCGGCATCACCCTCCAACTGCTCGAGGAACTGCTCGACGCGAAGGGGATCCCCCAACTCCGCCGCTCCCTGCGGCTCACCGACGTCCCCGCGTACGACGGGGCGTTCCTGCTCAACTCCCGCGGCACGTCGCCGATTTCCCTGATCGACGACACGCCGCTTGCGACGGACGCCGAACTCCTGGCCACCGTCGCCGCGTTGTACGCTGGCGCGCCCTGGGACGCGATCTGACCCTGCGGGCCGGCGGTGCCGGCGGCTGAGGCAGGCTACATCGGCGGGTCGATATGCGCCGGCGCCTGGAGTTCGGCCTCCGGGCGGGTGGATTCGTGGGCCGCGCCCGGGTGGGCCGGGTCCCGGAGGCGGGGGCGGCCGCCGACGACCGTGACCGCCTCGGCTCCCGCCCGGCAGCCCGCTGCGAGCGCCTCCGCCAGCCCCGCGCCGGCCAGCCGGGCCGCGAGCAGGCCACCGGTGAACGCGTCCCCAGCGCCCGTGGTGTCCACCGCAGCGGTGTGCGGTGCCATGGCGGTGGCGACGACCGCACCGCGTTCGGCGGCCACCGCGCCGGCCGCGCCGAGTGTCACCACGACCGTGGCGCCGCCGCACCGGGCGCTCAACGACGCGGCAGCGGCGGCCGGTTCGTCGTGTCCGGACAGCAGGGCGGCCTCAGCGGCGTTCGGCAGCAGCAGGTCCAGACCCTGCACCGCGTCGAGGAAGGCCCCGGGGCCGAGGCGGCGCAGGAACCCCGCCGACGCCGGGTCGACGCTCGCCGGGATGCCGCGGACCGCCGCCGCCTTCCGTACGGTGGCGGCCAACGTTCGCCCGGGCGCGGAGAAGTAGAGATACCCCGACAGGTGGATGCGGCCGATACCGCGCGCCCCGCCGTCCAGCAGGGCCTCGTCCCAGTCGCCGGGGCCGAGCCGGAACGCCGCTCCGGAGTCGGTGACCAGGGTGCGTTCGGCCGCCGCGTCGACCAGGGCCACCACCACCGCGGTCGGCAGGGCGTCGTCGACGCGCAGCACCGGCTCGACCCCCGCGGTCAGCAGCGCGGCGCGATGCCATTCCGCCGAATCGGCGCCCACGCGGGCCAGCAGCCGCACGCCGGCCCCGTAACGCGCCGCCCAGCACGCCACGTTGGCACCCGCGCCACCAGGCAGCACCGCGATGCGGGCGGCGGTGTCGGTGTGCGGCGCCAGCGGCTCGTCGTGCCGCGCCACCACGTCCGTGACCACGTCTCCCACGACCAGCAGCCCACGCCCCGGTTCGGGCACGGCCCCGGGGGACCGGTTCATCACGTCCGGAGCCGGTCCGCGAGCGCTCTCCGCCGTCCCGTCCGTGTCGGTCATCCACCCTCCGCACGCCGAGCGACACCGTTCGCGCGCGGGGCCGTCGCACTCATGCCGCTCTGCTGGACCACGCCACGGCGATGGCCGCGGCGAGGGCGACGTTGCCGCGGACCGCCGCCAAGTTGGCCTCCAGCGAGGCGCCTCGGGTGTGCTCGGTGAGGTAGGCCAGCAGGAAGGGGGTGATGGCCTGGCCGGTGACGCCGTCGCGGTCGGCCGCCGCCAGGGCCTCGGCCAGGACGCGGTCGTGCAGATCCGGGTCGAGCTGCCGCTCCCGCGGTACGGGATTGGCCACCACCAGCGCCGACTCCAGGCCGCCCAACGCGTCCTGCGCGGCCATGACGGCGGCGATCCCGTCCGCTGAGGCGACCGTCCAGTCCACCGGCTCGCCGGAGTCGGTGAGGTAGAAGCCGGGGAAGCGGTCGGTGCCGTAGCCGACGACCCCCACGCCGAGCGTCTCCAGGCGCTGCAGCGTCGCGGGGACGTCGAGGATCGACTTGACGCCCGCGCACACCACCGTGATCCGGGTCGCCGCCAGCAGCCGGAGGTCGGCGGACTCGTCCTGGACCGACGTCCAGCCGCGGTGCACCCCGCCCAGGCCGCCGGTGCCGAACACCCGGATGCCCGCGCGGGCGGCGAGGAACGCCGTCCCGGAGACGGTCGTGGCACCGCTGGCGCCGGCGGCGAGGGCGGGAGCCAGGTCGCGGAACCCGAGCTTGCGCAGGGCGGGGTCCTCCGCGACCCTTTCCACCTGGTCCTTGTCGAGCCCGACGTGCGGCACCCCGTCGAGGACGGCCACCGTGGCCGGGACCGCCCCGGCGTCCCGCACGATCTGCTCCAGCTCCCGGGCGACCCGCAGATTGCGGGGCCGCGGCAGGCCGTGGGCGATGATCGTCGACTCCAGGGCCACTACGGGCGCGCGCCGGGCCAGCGCGTCCGCGACTTCTTCCGAGAGGGCGAGGGCCGGTGCCGGGACGGATCCGTCAGTGCTCATGGCCCTTACCTGGCACGCCGCGCGCCTCCCCAAACCTCGGGGAGACGGCGCGGCGGCCATGCGCCGGCAAGGGCCACGGCGGTTGCGACGCCCCGGCCACGCGGGTCCGGTCACACCAGCGCGCGGGCACATCCACGCTCGGTCACATCAGCGCGCGGTCCACCTCCTTCAGCGTGCCGTCCTCGATCAGCAGCCACCGGGTGATGCCCAGCGACCGCAGGAACGGCAGATCGTGGCTCGCCACCACCAGCGCACCCTCGAACGCGGCCAGGGCGGACGTCAGTTGCCGTACCGACGCCAGGTCCAGGTTGTTCGTGGGCTCGTCCAGCAGCAGCAGTTGCGGTGCGGGCTCGGCGAGCATCAGGGCCGCGAGTGTCGCCCGGAACCGCTCCCCGCCCGACAGCGAACCGGCCGGCTGGTCGGCCCGCGCACCGCGGAACAGGAAGCGCGCCAACCGGGCCCGGATCGCGTTGGTGTTCGCCGAGGGAGCGAACGCGGCCACGTTCTCGGCAACCGTCGCCTCCCCGTCCAGCACGTCGAGACGCTGCGGCAGGTAGCGGGCCGGCACGTGGACGTACGCCTCTCCGGCCGCGGGCGGGATCTCTCCGGCCAGGGTGCGCAGCAGCGTCGACTTGCCGGCGCCGTTGCCGCCGAGCAGGGCGATCCGCTCCGGGCCCCGCACCTCCAGCATGGCGCGCGTGCCGTAGCGCAGACGCACACCGTCGAGCGTCAGCACGGTCCGGCCGGCCGGCACCGCGGTGTGCGGCAGGTCGACGCGGATCTCGTCGTCGTCCCTGACCGCCAGCACCGCCTCGTCCAGCCGCTCCTTGGCCTCGGCCAGGCGATCGGTGTGCAGCTGCCGGTGCTTTCCCGCGGAGACCTCGGCCGACCGCTTGCGCAGCTTCATCACCGCCCGCGGCTCCCGCTTGGTGTCGTACATCTTCTGTCCGTACCGCACCCGGCGCGCCAACTTCACCTGTGCCTCGACCAGTTCGCGCTTCTGGCGCTTCATGTCCGCCTCGGCGGCGCGGACCGTCCGCTCCGCCGCCTCCTGCTCGACGGCCAGCGCCTCCTCGTACGCCGACATGTTGCCGCCGTACACCTGCACCTCGCCGCCGCGCAGATCGGCGATCTGGTCGACGTACTCCAGCAGTTCGCGGTCGTGGCTGACCACGACGAGCAGCCCGCGCCAGGACGCCACCGCCTCGTAGAGGTGACGCCGGGCGCGCAGGTCCAGGTTGTTGGTCGGTTCGTCGAGCAGCAGCACGTCGGGACGGCGCAGCAGCAGCGCCGCGAGCCGCAGCAGCACCGACTCGCCGCCCGAGACCTCCCCGACGGTGCGGTCCAGGCCGATCCGGTCCAGTCCGAGCGCGTCGAGGGTCGCGCGGGCGCGCTCCTCGACGTCCCAGTCGTCGCCGACCACGGCGAAGTGCTCTTCGCGGGTGTCGCCGGCCTCGATGGCGTGCAGCGCGGCCCGGACCGCGTCGATGCCGAGCGCCCGGTCGACACGCAACGAGGTGTCCAGCGCGGCGTCCTGCGGCAGGTAGCCGATCTCGCCCGTGACCTTCACGGTGCCCGAGGTGGGGGCGAGTTGACCGGCGAGCATCTTCAGCAAGGTCGACTTGCCCGCGCCGTTGAGGCCGATGAGTCCCGTACGGCCGGGTCCGGCCGTCCAGTTGAGGCCGTCGAAGAGGTGTGAGCCGTCCGGCCATCCGAAGGTGAGGCGCGAGCAGATGACGGAGGCGGTGAGAAATGACATGAGGATCTCCCGGGTCGCTGGGTGGTGGGCAGAGCGACGGAACGGGACACCGGTTGCGGGTGCGCTGAGTCGGCAGGCCACGCCGGGCGGATCCGCACGTCACGCGGACACGGACGGGCGGAGGCACAGGGGATGCGGGCGGCCGGACCGGCGTGCCGGCCGTGACCCGTCGGTTCGACGGGGTCCGGTCGGATCCGGCCGGTGAGGACGCGGCGAACGCCGCGAGACCGCCCGTGGCCTGCTTCGTAGCCGAGGTCGCACACGCGTGCCGCGCGCGGCGTCACCCTTCAAGCGGGACGCGGCGGGCGGGCGACGGTGACCCGGGACCTCAGACGTACAACGGCCTTCTCCTGTCGGACGGCGATACGGCCGAGAACGACGGTACGGCGGCGTTGGGGCGGCCGCAAAGGCTTTTTCCGGCTCCTGCCGGAGGCGCGCGGGGGTGCCCGGCACGCGCTCTACGGGGGCGGCCCTGCACGGGCTGTACGGCGGGCGGGGGTGGCCCGGCACGGGCCGTACCGCGGGCGGGGGCGGACCGGTACGGGCTGTAGACGGGCTGCCCGCTGTGTTCCGGTTCGCGACCGAACTCGCGGCCTGGGTGGCCACGCCCTGGTGGCTGTGGCACACGTCCTGGGTGCTGTCCGTGCTGTCACTGATCGTGCTCATCGGGCTGCCCACGGTGTTCGCGACTCCTGGGGAGAAGGCGCAGGTGATGGTGGCCGTGCCCGGCTGGGCCACCGTGCTGCTGGTGCTGATGGAGCTGGCGGCCGCCGTCGTCTCCGCGAGGGCGGCGGTCTGGCCGCTCTGGGCGGCGGTGTGTGTGAGCGTGCTGGCGCCGCGACCCTGGTCATCGAGCGCCCTCGGCGCCGCCGGCTGCTGGGCCGCTGACTGGTACCGGGCGGCCCTCCCTCGCACCCGCGCCGCACGGCTCCGTGGGGTGCGGCGCGGAAATGGATTTGGCGCCTGGGTGAACACCCCCTAAAGTGGAGTTCACCGACGCGGGGTGGAGCAGCTCGGTAGCTCGCTGGGCTCATAACCCAGAGGTCGCAGGTTCAAATCCTGTCCCCGCTACTGAAGGAAAGGCCCGGCACATCATGTGCCGGGCCTTTCTGTGTGTCCGGGCGCGTTTCCGCGTCCGCGTCACTGTGCCGCCTCCCTGGTCAGCGCCGGGGCCTGCGCCCGTGGTTCGTGGCACAGGGGAGCCACCACGAGACTGCGGCCCGCTCACCGGCGTTCCACACCCAGGTCGAGCCCTCTCATCTGCGGGAACTCGGCCTGCGGCGCGGCTCCACCGGCTGGTAGGGCGGGATGTTGCGGCCCGGCTGCCAGTGCGCCCCCTGCCGCATGTGGCGGACCACGATGATCACGTCCAGCAGGGCGAGCGCCCCGATCGCCGCGACGAAGGCGGCCCATCCGGGCTGGTGGGCCAGGGCGAAGCCGACGGCCGCCGCCGCACCCCAGACCACTCCGCAGATCGCCAGCCCGAGCCGCAGGCGCAGCGGGCTGCGCGCCTGGACGGGTTCCGATCCGGTTCTGGGCATCCGCGTCATCTCCCTTCTCCCCGCGCCACTGCCCCGGGCGTTCCCGGGGGCCGGGGCCCGGATCGCAGCACCCCCTGTCTCCAGCATCCCCCCGGCAAGGCCGGCGCGCGGACCCCCGACGCCCCGCGCCTGCCCGCCCGGGCACGCGATCATCCGTGACCCGACCTGAAAAGGTCCGCAGTCAGCCGCAGTCAGCCGCAGTCAGCCACAGGCCGCCCCCCGACGCCCCAGAACCCGAGACCCGAGGACCGAGGCCCCAGCCTCCCCGCCCCCCACCGAAAACCCCGGGCACTGCGAAGGCGCGGCGCGTAGGGTGCCTCACCGTGACCTTGATCGTGCGGGACTACCGCGACGGGGACAGCGTCCCCCTCTCCGAACTGCTCTACGCGACCGCGCCGTACCTCGTGGTGACGCCCGACGGCCTGCACGCCCAGGTCACACGCTCGCCCGCGCGCCAGCACTTCCGGCTGCTGGTGGCCGAGGAGGGCGGCACGCCCGTGGGATGCGTCAGGACCGGCTTGTTCGCCGACACCAGCGACACGGGGCTGTCCTTCGCCAACCTCACCGTCGCGCCCGGCGCGCGCCACCGCGGCGTGGGCGGCGCCCTGCTGGCGGCGGCCGAAGAGCACCTGACCGGCAAAGGGGCCCACACCGTCTACGCCTGGGCCGCGGACGACCCCGGCGCGCACGCTTTCGCCGCCCGCCACGCCTACCGGCGCGGCCGTTCGGCGAGCTTCCAGCGCCTCGGCCTGACGGACGCCGGATCGCTGCCGGCCGTGCCCGAGCTGCCGGCCGGGGTGGAGCTGCTCCCGGCGTCCCATTGGGCCGACGACCCGAGCCCGCTGCACGCGGCCGACCAGGAGGCCTTCCAGGACGAGCCCGGCGACGTGAACTCCGACGCCATCTCCCTCGCCGACTGGAAGGCCGTGACCTGGGACCGGCCCGGCTTCGACCCGGAGCTGAGCATCGTGCCGGTGGTGGACGGTGAGGTCGCCGGGATGCTCATCGTGGAGACCGACGGCCGCACGCGGTACTGGTCCGGCGGCACCGGAATCCGCCGCGCCCACCGCGGCCGCGGCCTGGCCAAGGCGGCCAAGGCCCACTCGCTGCACCTCGCCCGCACGCGCGGACTCCGCGAGGCCTACACCAGCAACGACGACGGCAACGAACCGATGCTGGCCGTCAACCGATGGCTCGGCTACCGGCCGTGCGCGACCGAATGGCGGTACATCCGTGACCTCACCGACCGAACGTGACCTGCCCTGGGCCGACGGCCGCTGGCTCAACCCGCCCGCCGATGTGCGCGAGGACGGCACCGGGCTCGTCGTCACCACCCGCGAGGGCAGCGACTTCTGGCGCACCACGAGCTACGGCTTCGTCCATGACGACGGCCACGCGCTGCTGAGCCCCTTCCCGCCGGGCACCGCCGTCGAGGTCTCCTTCGTCGCGGACTTCCCCGAGCTGTACGACCAGGCCGGTGTCCTGGTCCGGGCCGACGCGGAGAACTGGATCAAAGCGGGGATCGAACGGTCCGACGGCGCGCCGCAGTTGGGCGCCGTCGTCACGCACGGCACCTCCGACTGGTCGCTGGCCCCGGTCCCCGAGTGGACCGGACGCGAGGTCACCGTCCGGGTCAGCCGCGCCGGCGACGCGGTGACGGTACGGGCGCGCTGCGGCGGCGAGCCCTGGCGCATGGTGCGTCTGGCCTGGCTCGACCCGGCCGCGGACGCCCACGCCGGCCCCTTCTGCTGCTCCCCGCTGCACGACGGCCTGCGCGTGCGATTCACCCGGCTCGCCACCGGCCCCGCGGACGCCTCCCTGCACTGAGCACACCCGACCGGCCGCGATGCGTGCCGCACTCCGTCCAACGCCCCGAAGCGGCGGTTCGCTCCGCTCCGCTCCGGACCTCCGGCCGATGACCGGTCGCTCGGGCCGGGGGCACCTCGCGGGCGAACCCTGGGGGACCCCGCTCCTCTGATGGTGACCGTTCATCCGAACAGGCCCGGCTGGAACGTAGCCCGCAGGGGGCGGACCGCAGCGCGCGGGGGTGTCAGGCCCGGCAACGGCGGGCGAATCGCGGCCCGTGGAGGGCCAGAACTCCGCCCCCCTGGCGGACCGCGGCCCGCCGGGGGCGACAGGCCCGGGCGAATCGTGGCCCGCGGGGGCCGGGTTCCGTCCGGCAGGCGAACCGCGGCCCGCGGAGGCTATGCCCCACCCGGGGGGGGCGGACCGCATCCCGCGGGGGCCAGAACCCCGCCCGGCGCGCGGACCGCGACTCAAGGCCAGGCTCGACCGGCGGGCGAACCGGGCGTCTGCCACCGGCCCTCGGTGCCGGCGGGGACGGACGGTCCGGCACCGACCGCATCGCCACGGCCGCCGGCACAGCACTGGCGCCTCCGACGACCGCGTCGCCTGCCCCGGGGCAGGACCCGGGGCGCCGGGCCTCAGCCCTCCGCCCCCCGGCGCAGCTCCGCGTCGAGGATGCGGGACCACTGGCGGACGATCCCGGAGCGGCGCGTCGAGTCGTCGCTGAGCAGGTTGGCCAGGCCGAGCCCGCGGGCCATGTCCAGCACACCCTGCACGGTCTCCCGCACCCCCGGCTGCGTCTCGTCCGCGCCGAGGAAGTCCACGGCCAGCCGGTGCGCCTCCCGGCCGATCCGGGCCTCCAGCGCGCCGACCCTCGGCCGCAGAGCCTCCTCCTCACCGGCCGCGACCCACAGGTGCAGCGCCGCCCGGAACAGCGGCCCTGTGTGGACCGCGACCAGCATGTCCACGACCGCGTAGGTCCGGTCCTGGCCCTCCCGGGGAAGCGCCCGGGCGCGCTCGCGGACCGCGGTCAGCCACTGCTCGGCCACGTGCGCGATGGCCGCGGTGAACAGCTCCTCCCGGGTGCGGAAGTGGTGCTGGGCGGCGCCCCTGGACACCCCCGCGCGGGTGCACACCACCGCGACCGTGCTGCCCGACCAGCCGTGCTCGGCCAGGCAGGCCACCGCGGCCTCCAGGATGCGCTGCCGGGTGGCGCGGCTGCGGTCCTGCTTGGGCGCCCGCTCGGTCACAGTGCCCACGGCGGGTCCCGTCGTTCGAGCAGGGCACGCACGCCCTCGGCCGCGTCCTCGGACGCGAACAGCCGGGCGCTCTCCTGGCAGAGCGCCTCGGCGTCGGCGTCGAGCCGCTCCAGGAACGCCGCCGTGGTCAGCGCCTTCGACGCCGTGAGCCCCTGGGGGGAGGCGGCTCGCAGCCCCGCCAGGATGCCGTCCAGGGCGTCGTCCTCGGCGGTGACGAGGCCCATGCGCACCGCCTCGGCCGTGCCGAACCGCTCGCCGGTGATGATCCACCGGGCGGCGGCCCGCCGGTCGGCCCTGGCCAGCACCGGCAGGGACGCCACCGCGGGCGCCAGCCCCAGCCGGCTCTCGGTGAAGGCGAACGAGGCGGCGCCGGTCGCCACGGAGATGTCGCAGGCCGCCAGCAGGCCCAGGCCGCCGGCCCGTACATGCCCGTCGACCCGCGCGACCACCGGCTTGGGCAGCACGGCGATCTGCCGCATCAGGTCCACCAGGAGCCGCGGCCCCTTGTGGATCCCGGTCGACTTGAGGTCGGCGCCCGCGCAGAAGGACGTGCCGGCGTGGGTGAGCAGCACGGCCCGGACGCTCGGGTCCGCCCCCGCCTCGTCGAGGGCGGCCGCCAGATCGGCGATCAGCTCGGCGGACAGGGCGTTGCGGTTGCCCGGCGAGTCGAGCGTGAGTACGGCGACACCGCGGTCGGTGTGCCGCCGCACGAGCGGCGCTGTGGTCACTGCGGGCTCCTGTCGTGAGCGGGTGGTCGGGGAGGTCCTGGCGGGCCCGGCGGGACGGCGGGGTGGGCCCGGATCCGTTCGGCCGGCCCTCCGGCGCGGTGGGCGACGCCCCGCCCGTCAGTAGGACTTGGGCAGGCCGAGGGTGTAGTGCGAGACGAAGTTGAGGATCATCTCACGGCTGACCGGGGCTATTCGGCCGACCCGGGACGCGGTGAGCATCGAGGCCAGGCCGTACTCCGCGGTCAGGCCGTTGCCGCCCAGGGTGTGCACCGCCTGGTCGACGGCGCGGGCGCCGGCCTCGGCCGCCGCGTACTTGGCCATGTTCGCCGCCTCGCCCGCGCCCATGTCGTCACCGGCGTCGTAGAGGTAGGCGGCCTTCTGCATCATCAGCCGGGCCAGTTCCAGCTCGATGTGGGCCTGGGCCAGCGGGTGGGCGATGGCCTGGTGCGAACCGATCGGCTCCTTCCACACCTGCCGGGTGCGGGCGTAGTCGACCGCCGTGGCCAGTGCGTAGCGGCCCATGCCGACCGAGAACGCGGCGGTCATGATGCGCTCGGGATTGAGCCCGGCGAACAGCTGCAGCAGTCCGGCGTCCTCGTCGCCCACCAGCGCCTCGGCGGGCAGCGCCACGTCGTCGAGGAAGAGCTGGAACTGCTTCTCCGGAGCGGACAGTTCCATCTCGATCTGCCGGTACTCGAAGCCCGGGGTCTCCCGTTCGACGATGAACAGGCAGGGCTTGAGCTTCCCCGTCCTGGCGTCCTCGGTGCGTCCCACGACGAGCGTCGCGTCGGCGATGTCGACGCCTGAGATGAACACCTTGCGGCCGGTCAGCAGCCAGCCGCCGGTGGCCGGGTCGCGGCGGGCCGTGGTGGTGATGCGGTGCGAGTTGGAGCCGGCTTCCGGCTCGGTGATGCCGAAGGCCATCCGCAGCGAGCCGTCCGCGAGACCCGGCAGCCAGCGCTGCTTCTGCTCGGCGGTCCCGAACCGCGCGATGACCGTCCCGCAGATCGCGGGGGAGACGATCAGGAGCAGCAGCGGGCATCCCGCCGCGCCCAGCTCCTCCAGCACGATGGACAGTTCGGCCATGCCGCCGCCACCGCCGCCGTACTCCTCCGGCAGGTTCACGCCCAGGTAGCCGAGCCCGCCGGCCTCCTGCCACAGCGCGTCGGTGTGCTTGCCGTCGCGCACGGCCGCCGTGAAGTAGGCGCGCCCGTAACGGCGTCCGAGCGTCCCGACGGCCTCGCGCAGCGCCCGTCGTTCCTCGCTCTCCAGCAGGGTGGTGTCGAAGGTGCTGCGGACGGTGGTCATGGTCCCGTTTCCTCCTTGACGACGGCCAGTACGGCACCGAGTTCGACCTGAAGGCCGACGTCGGCGGTGAGTTCGGTGAGGGTCCCCGCGGTGGGCGCGGCGATCAGGTGTTCCATCTTCATCGCCTCCAGCCACAGCAGGGGGCTGCCGGCCTCGACGCGGTCGCCCGGCGAGAATTCACCTATCCGGACGACCGTGCCGGGCATCGGCGCACGCAGTGAGCCGGGTGCGGTGCGCTCTGCGGGCTCGGTGAAGCGGGGGAGTGCGGTCAGTGCGGTGCACACGAACGGCGAGTCCACGAACACCCGTTCGGCGTAGGTGGCCACGTCGAACCCGTGCCGGACGCCCGCCACGTCCAGCACCACGCGGCCCGCGGTGGCGCTCACCACCGCCACGCCGGGGAAGTCCGGCGCGGTCAGGCCGTTCCGGTCCAGGCGGTAGCGGACGTCATACGCGACGCCGGTGGCCTCGGCGCGGAAACGCTTCAGCTGCGGTTGCGAGGGAACGTTTCGCCAGCCCCCGAGGCCCATCGCGACAGCCGCGCCCCTGCCGGTGGCCCCGCCGCCGGGGACGGCGATGCCGTGCCGTGGCGCGGAAGTATCGCCCGCACTGCTTCGACCCGCGTCGCCGGATGTCCCCGCCGTCCGCCGGGCCGCGTCGGCCAGGGCGGCGGCCAGGGCTGCGAGCGCCACCGGGTCCTGCGCGGCGCCGACGCCGCCGGGATCGCCGTCGCCGAGCTCTCCAGCAGGGGTGTCGAGGCCGTCCGCACCCGTAGGAGGGGCCTGGGTCGCGCCGCCCGCCGTGCCGTCCGCCGTGCCCTCAGGGCCCGCCACCGGTTGGTCCACTGCCGTGGCGCCCGCGACCGGCGCGTCCCCTGCCGCCGCGCCGGCCCCGGCGCTCTCACCGCCCTGCCGCACGCCAAACTCCGCCGCGTGCCGATCGAGGAACGCCGTGTCCAGCCGCGCCGCCGCGAACTCCGGGTGGCGCAGGGCGCGGACGAGCAGATCGCGGTTGGTGCGCGGGCCGTGCAGCCTGGCCCGTTCCAGCGCCCGGGCCAGCCGGCGGACGGCCTCGCCCCGGGTCGGCGCCCACGCGACGACCTTCGCCAGCATCGGGTCGTAGTGCACGCCGATGGTGTCGCCGCTCGTCACGCCCGCGTCGAGCCGCAGTCCGGCGTCCCGTTCGGGAAGGACGGTGAACTCCGCGTCCACGCCCGGGACTTCGAGCAGGTGAAAGAGCCCGGGCTGCGGCTGCCAGCCGTGTGCGGGGTCCTCCGCGTACAGCCGGGCCTCGACCGCGTGGCCGTGCGGCCGCGGCGGTTCCGGCGGGAGCGCGGCGCCCTCCGCGACGCGGATCTGCCAGGCCACGAGGTCGAGCCCGGTGACGCACTCGGTGACCGGATGCTCCACCTGCAGACGGGTGTTCATCTCCAGGAAGTACGGCCGTCCGTCGCGGGCGACCAGGAACTCCACCGTGCCCGCGCCCGTGTAGCCGATCGAGCGGGCCGCGCGCGCCGCCGCCGTGTGCAGCGCCGTGCGCACGTCGTCGGGCAGTGCCGGGGCCGGTGTCTCCTCGATCACCTTCTGGTGGCGCCGCTGCAGTGAGCAGTCCCGCTCGCCGAGCACCCACACCGTCCCGTGCGTGTCGGCCAGCACCTGGACCTCGACATGCCGGGCCCCTTCCGCGTACGGCTCCAGGAACACCTCGCCGTCGCCGAACGCCGACCGCGCCTCCTGTCGTGCGGCGGCCAACTCCTCCTGCAATCGGTCCAGTTCGCGCACGACACGCATGCCGCGTCCGCCGCCGCCCGCGGCCGCCTTCACCAGCAGCGGCAGGTCGCCGGCGCCGACCGCGCCGGGGTCCAGCGCGCCGAACACCGGGACACCGGCCGCCGCCATCAGCTCCTTGGCGCGTGTCTTCGACCCCATCGCCGCGACCGCGTCCGGCGACGGCCCGATCCAGACGAGCCCGGCGTCCCGCACGGCGCGCGCGAACTCGCCGCTCTCCGAGAGGAATCCGTAGCCCGGGTGAACCGCGTCCGCGCCCGAGGCGAGCGCCGCCGCCACCAGCAGGTCGGCGCGCAGGTAGGTGTCCGCAGGCGCGCTGCCCGGCAGGCGCACCGCCGCGTCGGCCTCGCGGACGTGCGCGGCGTCCGCGTCCGGGTCGCCGTAGACGGCGACGGTGGTGATGCCCAGATCGCGGCAGGTGCGGAAGACCCGCCGGGCGATCTCGCCGCGGTTGGCCACCAGGACCGAACCGATCTCCACCCGGTCCGCGGGGGCGGGCGCCGTCCCGGGTGCGCCGATGCCGTTCGACTCACTGCTCATCCGTTCCGCCCCTCACATCCGGAAGACGCCGAAGCCACCACGCGCGCCCTCGACCGGGGCGCCGTGGACCGCGGACAGGCACAGGCCCAGCACCGTGCGCGTGTCCCGCGGGTCGATCACCCCGTCGTCGTAGAGCCGTCCCGACAGGAACATCGGCAGCGACTCCGCCTCGATCTGCTGCTCGACCATCGCCCGCAGCGCCGCGTCACCGGCCTCGTCGTACGGTTGGCCCTTGGCCAGCGCCGACTGCCGGGCCACGATGGACAGCACGCCCGCGAGCTGCGCCGGTCCCATCACCGCGGACTTCGCGCTGGGCCAGGAGAACAGGAACCGCGGCTCGTACGCGCGCCCGCACATCCCGTAGTGACCGGCGCCGTAACTCGCGCCCATCAGCACCGAGATATGCGGGACCTTCGAGTTGGAGACCGCGTTGATCATCATCGAGCCGTGCTTGATGATGCCGCCCTGCTCGTACTCGCGGCCGACCATGTAGCCGGTCGTGTTGTGGAGGAAGATCAGGGGGATGTCGCGCTGGTTGGCCAACTGGATGAACTGGGCGGCCTTCTGGGACTCCGCGCTGAACAGCACACCCTGCGCGTTGGCCAGCACGCCGACCGGGTAGCCGTGGATCTCGGCCCACCCGGTGGCCAGGCTGGGCCCGTACAGCGGCTTGAACTCGTCGAAGGCGGAGCCGTCGGCGACCCGCACGATGACCTCGCGCGGGTCGAACGGCGTGCGCAGGTCGCCCGGCACGATGCCGAGCAGGTCCTCCTCGTCGAACAGCGGCGGGCGCGGCGCGGGTCGCGGATCGGGCCCCAGCTTGCGCCAGTTGAGCCGGGCGACGACCCGGCGGGCGGTGCGCAGCGCGTCGGGCTCGTCCAGCGCGAAGTAGTCGGCGAGGCCCGAGACGCGGGCGTGCATGTCGGCGCCGCCGAGCTCCTCGTCGTCGCTCTCCTCGCCGGTGGCCATCTTCACCAGCGGCGGACCGCCGAGGAAGACCTTCGAGCGCTCCTTGACCATGATGACGTGGTCGGACATCCCCGGCACGTACGCGCCGCCCGCGGTGGAGTTGCCGAACACCACGGCCACGGTGGGGATTCCGGCCGCCGACAGTCGCGTCAGGTCGCGGAAGAGCGCCCCGCCGGGGATGAAGATCTCCTTCTGGCTCGGCAGGTCCGCGCCGCCCGACTCCACCAGGCTGATCACGGGCAGCCGGTTGGCGAAGGCGATCTCGTTGGCCCGCAGTGCCTTCTTCAGCGTCCAGGGGTTGCTCGCGCCGCCGCGTACGGTCGGGTCGTTGGCCGTCACCAGGCACTCGACACCCTCCACGACACCGATGCCGGTGACGATCGAAGCGCCGGTGGCGAAGTCGCTGCCCCACCCCGCGAGCGGTGACAGTTCCAGGAACGGCGTGTCCGGGTCGAGCAGCAGCTCGATCCGCTCCCGGGCGGTCAGCTTGCCCCGACGGCGGTGCCGTTCCTGGTACTTGGGCCCGCCGCCGGCCAGCGCCTCCGCGTGGGCGGCCGCCACCTCGGCCAGCCGCTCCAGCATGGTCGCCCGGCGCTCGGCGAAGTCCGCGGATGCGGCCGTCACGGTGGACGCAGTGGGCACAGCGGACGCAGTGGACGCAGTGGGCACGGAGGGGGCCGTCACGACGCACCTCCGTCCGGCCGGAGCGCGCTCCCGGCCGGTCCGGCGGCCGCGCGGCCCTTGCCGGGCGGTCCGGCGAACGCCTGGGCGATCGACAGCCAGGCGTCGGCGTCCTCGCCCTGGGCGTGCAGCGCGAGGTCGTCGCGGTGGCGGCGCTGGACGGCCAGCAGGCAGAGGTCCAACGCCGGTCCCGTCACCCGCTGTTCGGCGCCGTCCGGGCCGAAGGTCCACAACGAGCCGTCGGGAGCGGTGAGTTCCCAGCGGAACTCCTCCCGCGGGGCCGGACGGCCGTGCGCGGCGAAGGCGTAGTCCCGGGCGCGGACGGCGATCCGCACGACGTGGCGCAGCCGCGCGGTGGGAGCGCGCCGCACGCCCAGCGTGTCGGCGATGTCCTGGCCGTGCGCCCAGGTCTCCATCAGCCGCCCGTTGGCCACCGCGGCGGTGCTCATCGGCGGCCCGTACCACGGGTGACGGACGCCGGGCGGCTGTGCGACGAGGGTCGCCCACAGCCGGGCCCGGCTGGACCGCCATGCCTCCAGCAGTGTGGCCGCCGGCATCTGTGCGCCCTGGGCGGCGGCCTCGTCGACGTAGGTGTCCAAATGGTCGACGGCGTACGTCAGTTCCGCGGCGAACGCGTCCGGGTCCTCGATCGCCAGCAGGGCCTGGTGGTCGGTCCAGGCCAGATGGGCGACCTGGTGCGCGACGGTCCACCCCTCGGCGGGCGTGGCCTCCGCCCATCGCTCGGCCGGCAGCCCCGCGACGAGGCTGTCGAGCGCATCGCTCTCGGCGCGGAGATCGTCCAGAAGACTGCGTACGGACTGCGGGTCGGCCATGGCCACCTCTCGGTTGCAGCCGGTGTGTGACAGCGTGCGACCCGAGCGTGGCAGCGCCCCCAGAAACAATCAAGCACGCATGCATGATTTTCCCCTCCGCCCGGGGTCCGTCCGTTCCCGCGGGCGGCCCGGGTGGGCCACGGCCACCTCACCGGTCAGAGGCCGTCCAGCCAGTCGATGACCTCGCGCAGTTCACGGGCGCCCCGGCGGGACAGGGCCCGCACGACCGCGTCGAGAAGGGCGCGGCCCGCGTACGGGTCGCCGCAGCAGTACCCGTGCGGGTCGTCCGCTTCGGCCGCTTCCCAGAGCTGCCGCTCGGGGCGGCACATGTGCACCTTCCACAGGTGCACGGCCAGCCCGACGTCCCCGGCGTTCAGGTAGTTGCGGGTGCTCTCGAGGCGGTGGACCTCGTACCGCGTCCGGTAGGACAGGCCGTCGATCGCCGGCTGCAGGTCATGTGGTCCGCGGCGCCCGGCGCTCTTACGGACCTGTCGTGGCCGCCTACGCGGCATGTACCTCTCGGGTCGTCGTCATACCGGCCATGCTGGCACGGTCTCCGGCGCCGGCCGAACGGATTTGCCGGCGAAGGCGGGCCCGACGTCCCCCGGCCGGAGGGACGAGCCCAGGCGCAATCAGGCACCCGGGTGTCGGCCCGGATCCGGGCCAGGCCCGGGTGAGCCCGCTACAAGTGGGATCCCCGCGAAGCGAACCGTTAGGATCCAGGGCCTGATGAGTGCCACTCTCGTTGCCAAGAACCTCGCCGCGGCGCACGGCGACCGTGCCCTGTTCTCCGGGCTCGACCTGGTCGTGGGCCCGGGCGACGTCATCGGGCTGGTCGGTGCCAACGGCGCCGGCAAGTCCACGCTGCTGCGGCTCCTCGCCGGCCTCACCGCCCCCGAGGAGGGGACGCTGCGGCTGAGCCCGGCCGACGCCAACGTCGGCCACCTGCCGCAGGAGCCGGACCGCCGTGCCGAGTCCGTCCGCGACTTCCTCGCCCGCCGCACGGGCGTGGCCGCCGCCCAGGCCGCGCTCGACGCCGCCACCCAGGCACTCGTCGACGGGACCCCCGGCGCCGACGACGCCTACGCCACCGGACTCGACCGCTGGCTCGCCCTCGGCGGCGCCGACCTGGACGACCGCGCCGACGAGGCCGCCGCCTCGCTCGGTCTCGGCATCAGCCTCGACGCGGACATGCGCTCGCTGTCCGGCGGCCAGGCGGCCCGCGCGGGCCTGGCCTCCCTGCTGCTCAGCCGCTACGACGTCTTCCTGCTCGACGAGCCCACCAACGACCTGGACCTGGACGGCCTGGAGCGCCTGGAGAAGTTCGTCACCGGGCTGCGGTCCGGCACCGTCCTGGTCAGCCACGACCGCGAGTTCCTCACCCGGACCGTCACCAGCGTCGTCGAACTCGACCTCGCCCAGCAGCAGGTGTCCGTCTTCGGCGGCGGCTACGCCTCCTACCTGGAGGAACGCGCCACCGCGCGGCGGCACGCCCGCGAGGAGTACGAGGAGTACGCCGACACCAAGGCCTCCCTGGAGGCCAGGGCCCGGATGCAGCGCAACTGGATGGACAAGGGCACCCGCAACGCCCTGCGCAAGGCCCCCGACGGCGACAAGATCGCCCGCAAGGCGCGGGCGGAGGGCAGCGAGAAGCAGGCCGCCAAGGCCCGGCAGACCGAGCGGCTGATCGAGCGGCTGGACGTCGTCGAGGAGCCGCGCAAGGAGTGGGAGCTGCGGATGCAGATCGCCGCGGCACCCCGCTCGGGGGCCGTGGTGGCCACGCTGCGCGGCGCCCGGGTGCGGCGCGGTTCCTTCGGGTTCGGCCCGGTCGACCTGCAGATCGACTGGGCGGACCGGGTCGCGATCACCGGCGCCAACGGTGCCGGCAAGTCGACGCTGCTGGCCGCGCTGCTCGGCCGCCTGCCGCTGGACGAGGGGACGGCCGCACTCGGCCCGGGCGTGCTGGTCGGCGAGGTCGACCAGGCCCGTGGCCTGTTCCGGGGCGAGGAGACGCTGCTGGACGCCTTCCGCGGTCCGGCGCCCGACCTCGAACCCGCGGAGATCCGCACGCTGCTGGCCAAGTTCGGCCTCAAGGCCGACCACGTGCTGCGCCCGGCCGCCACCCTGTCGCCCGGCGAGCGGACCCGGGCGGCCCTGGCACTGCTGCAGGCCAGGGGCGTGAACCTGCTGGTGCTCGACGAGCCCACCAACCACCTCGACCTGCCCGCCATCGAGCAGCTGGAGTCCGCGCTCGCCTCCTACGAGGGCACGCTGCTGCTCGTCACCCACGACCGCCGGATGCTGGACGCGGTGCACACCACGCGCCGGATCGAGGTCGCCGGCGGACGGGTCACCGAGCACTGAACCATCCCCCGGGGCGGCCGGGTGGCTCCCCGGAGCCGGCTCCCACCTGCCCCAGGGGAACCAGGCGCGTCCCCGCTGCGTCCCATCCAGGACCGGCCGCCCCCCGACCAAGGGCGGCCCGGGCGAAGGAGGATGGACGATGCGCGCTCGGATAGCCGCGGCCGCGGGGGCGGCCGTCGCGTCCTTGATGCTGGTGACGGGGTGCGGCTCGGCCAGCGGGGTCCGGGTGGGAGCGCCCGACCCGAGCAGCGCGAGCTCACAGCCGGACTGCGGCGACACCGTGGTCGACCTGGACGGCACCGGCGCGCGCGAGGTGTGCCTGAGCGTGGGCAGCACCCTGCGGGTGCAGATCGACAAGAAGGACGTGCCCGCCGTCGAGCACGGCGGCGCGCTCACCGAGGTCTCGCCCGGCGTCTACCGCGGCGCACGGACCGGCAGTGCCCAGCTGAGCGGCTTCCGGCACGCCTGCCCGGGCGCCGAACCCGGCGGCGTGTCCTGCCACGCCATCGTCGGGTGGAGGGTCACCGTCGACGTGCGGTGACCGGGTGGCCGGGGGAAGCGGCGGACCCGGGTCGGCAGTGGGGGCCGACCCGGGTCCGCCGCGTTGCGTCGTGCCGGGCTCGTCAGGGCGTGTCACGTGATGCCGTGTGCGGCGCGCCCCGAAGAGCCTTGTGCCCGAGCGGTCAGCTCACGTTGGCGGCGGT
>NZ_JAINZZ010000079.1 GCF_019890725.1 Actinacidiphila acidipaludis | reverse complement strand
AGGCCGCGCGGGCGGGAGCCTTCGACCCGACGTCACCGCCGAGGACATCGCCGCCGCACTCATCGGCATCTTCACCGTGTTCCCCCCGCCCGCCCACCAGGCCAAGGCCGGCCGCCTGCTCGACCTGCTGATGGACGGCCTCCGATCCCACGCCCGGCCGAACCCCTCATGAGCCGCCGGCCGGGCACCTCCAACCTGCGCGTCCTGCGTCGTGGCCGAGATCAGCGCTGGCTGGCAGGCTTGCCGGGAAGTTCGGTGCGACTGCCCTGGCAGGAGTAGACGATCTCCACCGAACCACCGGGCAGGGCTCGTTCGCGCTTGAAGCGCAGCCCGGTGTCGGCGCCGAGCATGGGCGTCAGTCGCATCCCACCGCCGAACAGCATCGGCAGGACGACCAGTTCGAGGGTGTCGAGTGCTCCGAGGGCGTGGAACGTCCCGATCGTCTTCGGCCCGCCGATGAGGTGGACGTCGCCACCCCGGTTGGCCGAGCGGAGCTTGTCCAGCAGCCGCACCGGATCGCTGTCAGTGGTGACGTGGCCGGGGGTGCCGTCCGGACGGTGCGAGCCGAGTACGTACACGTCAAGGTCCGGGCCAGGGCCAGCGGGTGTTGTTCAGCGCTGGCCCAAACCCTCCTTGGCGGGTCGCGCCTCCACCCGAGCGTCGGACGAGGGGCTCACCGATCGACACACCGCCGAGGACTTCTTGACCCCACAACGCCGTCATCGACCCGCAAGCTTCGGCACACGACCGCACGCTCGCATTCCGCCGGCAGTCCGCTCGGGGTCAGGCGCGGCGGTGGTCACTGTCTCGACGGAGTCGCTCCGCGTGGGTCCGAACGGCGTCCAGGCGGAGGGCGAGCTCGTCGTGGCCCTTGCCGAGGTGCGGACGTACGGCGGCCAGCGGCATGACCAGGTCGGCCACGTCGGCGGCCCCGAGGGCGTTGTGCAGATCCGTCATGGCAGAGCCGGCCGCGGGGCCGAGGTCCGTGAGGCCGGCGATCTGGGCGGCAAGGACCCGAAGGTCGGCGGCGTTGGCCCTGGCCCAGGCGCTGACGGTGCGGTCCGCGGCCCTGCGGTCCCGCACCGCTTTGACCCGCTCGGCGCCGGTCGCGGCTGCGGCACGCCCCGCGGGCTGAAGCCGTAGATAGCGGTTCTCCGCGGCCTGCCGGCTCGAGACGCCCATGGGATGGGCCAGGTCGGCCCAGGTGGCGCCGGCGGCACGGGCGGTCTCGACCAGGCCGACCTCCCATCCGGCGAGTTCGGTGCGCAGTTCCCGCAGCAGCATCACCGCGGCCAGTGCGTTCTCGGGGCCGGTCTGCGGTTCGCGGCCGCGATGTCCGGCCGGGTCGCGGGCGGCGCGGACTGCGTCGTCGATGGCGGCCAGCGCCGCTGCCGCCGCCATGAACGACGCCGGCCGTACGACCGACCCGTTCCCGGCTGCGGAGGGTTTGGATTCGTCACCCACTACGTCACCTTCTCCACGACTCAATGATTTGTCATCCGATGGATGACATGTTACAACGGAGTCAGGTGAAGCGCACTGGCACCACAGCAGAGAAAACCGGAGGTGTATCCCGATGCTGATGCGCACTGATCCCTTCCGTGAACTGGACCGCCTGACCCAGCAGTTCCTGGGAGCCAGCGGAACCTGGTCCCGGCCCGCCCCCATGCCGCTGGACGCGTACCGCACCGGCGACGAGTACGTGATGTGCTTCGACCTGCCGGGTGTGGACCCGGAGGCGATCGACATCGACGTCGAGCGGAACATGCTGACGGTGAAGGCCGAGCGCCGGCCTCGCCAGGACGGCGAGGGCGTGAAGTGGGAGCTGTCCGAGCGTCCGCTCGGGGTCTTCTCCCGGCAGGTCGTCCTGTCCGACACTCTCGACCCCGAGGGAATCAGCGCCGACTACGACGCGGGTGTCCTGACCCTGCGGATCCCCGTCGCCGAGAAGGCCAAGCCACGCAAGATCGCCATCGCCCACAGCGGCGACCGCAAGCAGATCCGGGCATGACCCTCGGCGGGGCCGTCCTCCACGGCCCCGCCGACCGACCAGCAAGACACCACACTCGGCGCCCCCGCCGGCCACCGGCCCGGCGGGGGCCGCCCCCCGCGGGGCCACCGGAGGTCGTGCAGGTGTGGCAGGGCGTGGGCACGCTGCGGGAAGCACCGGCGCACACCGGCACCTGACCCGCGAACCCTGGCAGGCACGCCTTCAGCCCCCAGGACGGAGTCACACGCCATGACCACCACCGGCACGTTCATCGACCGCATCCAAGAACGCGGCGAATACACCACGCCCCGGGAAGCCGAACGGGCCGCCCGCGTGGTACTGGCCCTGCTCGGCGCCCACCTCGTCGGCGACATACGCGCCCGGCTGGCCGCACGCCTGCCCGACGACCTCGCCGAAATCCTGCTCAACCCCCTGCAGGCCACCGAACCCCTGTCCCCCGACCGGTTCGTACGTGCCACGGCCGCCTGGATCCAAGGCGCCACCCAGCAGACCGCCCTGTGGGACATCGGCGCCGTCCTGAGCACCGCAGCCGACGCCGCCGGCCACGACCTCATGAACGAGGTCCTGCTCCAGCTACCGCCCGGCTACGACGCCCTCTTCGGCCCACCCCAGCACCCCACTCGTCCCTGACACACCGTCGCTCCCAGCCGCACAGGAGAAGCTCAAACGATGACCTGGCACGAGCTCGTCCAGCAGGCCCGCCACCACGGGCGCTACGCCACCGACGAGGAAGCCGAAAACGTCCTGCAGGCCGTCCTGGCCGCTCTCGGCGCACAACTCGTCGCCGAGGAACGCTGCGAACTGGCCGCCATCCTGCCCGAACCGGCCCGCACCACGTTCTGCCAGCAGATCCCCCTCACCCAGCCCCTGACCGCCCCCGCATTCGTCGGCACCATCGCCCGCGCCCTGGGCACCACCCCAGCGCAGGCCCGCTGGGACACCACGTCAGCCCTCGCCGCCCTCACCGAACTCGCGGACCTCACCGGACAGCCGCCCCTGATCGACCACCTCCTGGCTCAACTCCCCCGCGGCTACGCCCTCCTCTTCTGCCGCCCCGAACTCACCAGCGCCGCCTGACAGTTCCCGCAGCGGACCGGCTACCCCGCGAGAGCGGCTGCGCGCGCTTCGGGGACTCCCAGCATCAGCAGGCTCGTGATCGTCGCCGCCCGGGAGCCGAGGGCCTGGTTCGAAAGGTCGCTGTCCGCGATCGCGAACACCACGCCGTAGGCGACCTGGCTCGCCATGCCTGCCGGCAGGTGCTGTGCGAACACGCCGCTGTCCTGGCCCCGTTGCACGAGGTCGGCGAGGAGCTCGTCGAGCGGCCCGAGCAGGCCGTGGATCGTCTCGCCGTACTCGCCGCGGCGCAGCGCCAGCAGCACCCGGTATCGGTGCGCCACGGGCCACAGGCGCGCGATGAATGCGGCCCACGCCGCGTCCGCCTCCGCGACGGAGGCGTTGACCTCGGTGAGCACGGCTGTCATCTCGGTGACGGCCCGTTCCGTGAGTGTCCGGACGAGGTCGAGGCGCGAGGGGAAATGCCCGTAGACGGTGCGGCGGACGACGCCGGCAGCGGAGGCGATGTCGCCCATGCCGGCCTCGGGGTTATCTCCGAGCACGGCGAGGGCGACGTCGAGGATGCGATCGCGTGTCTCGTTCATCGAGCGCGCACGGGAGGACTCGGTGGGCACCAGACCATTGTTGCACACCAGTGTGCAGTGACGTAGATTGCACAGTAGTGTGCAATGAATGTTGCGCGGTGCTCGCAGCTCAGGAGATGAAGCCATGACCGCACCGACTCCGCCGGCCTCGGCCCTCGTCCGCCCCTTCACCGTCGCGATCCCGGACGCGGAGATCGACGACCTGAAGCAGCGACTGGCCAGGACCCGATGGCCGGACCCGGAAACCGTGGACGACTGGTCCCAAGGGGTCCGGCTGGAGAACGCCAAATCGCTGGTCGGCTACTGGGAGCGCGAATACGACTGGCGGCGCCTGGAGTCCGAGCTCAATCGCTACCCCCAGTTCGTGACCGAGATCAACGGGCTGGACATCCACTTCATCCACGTCACGTCCAGGAATCCCGACGCGCTGCCGTTGATCCTCACGCACGGTTGGCCGGGCTCGATCGTCGAGTTCCTCAAGCTGATCGGCCCGCTGACCGATCCGGTCGCGTTCGGAGGAGACGCCGCCGACTCGTTCGACGTCGTCATCCCCTCACTCCCCGGATTCGGATTCTCCGGCAAGCCCACGGAGAGCGGGTGGACCGTGTCGCGCATCGCCGGCGCGTGGGCAGAGCTGATGAAGCGGCTGGGCTACACGAGATGGGCCGCGCAAGGCGGCGACTGGGGCGCCGTCGTCACCACCGCCCTCGGGGCCATGCGGCCCGAGGGACTGCTCGGGATCCACCTGAACACCCAGTACGCCTTTCCCGCGGACATCCCCGGCACCCTTTCACCCGAACAGCGCGACGCCGTCGAGACCCTCGCCCTCTACACCGGCGAACTCGGCGGGTCGAACCACCTGCAGGGCACCAAGCCGGAGACCGTCGGCTTCGCCCTGGCGGACTCCCCCGCCGGCCAGGCGGCCTGGATCTACGAGAAGTTCCAGTCCAAGACCGACAACCACGGGCTCGCCGAGGACGCCCTCGGCATCGACGACATGCTCGACGCGATATCCCTCCACTGGTTCACCAACAGCGCGGCATCGTCCGCCCGCATCTACTGGGAGAACAGATCGGCCACGTTCGCCGGCCCGAAGCTGACACTTCCCGTCGCCGTGACCGTCTTCCCCAAGGACATCCCGCGCCTGCCGCGAAGCTGGATCGAAGACACCTACCGCAATCTGATCCACTACGGCGAGGCCGACAAGGGCGGGCACTTCGCGGCCCTGGAACAGCCCGAGATCCTGGTCAGTGAGATCCGCACCGGCCTGCGCACCCTTCGTCCCTGACACGGCCGCGCGAGCGGACCCCGCCCACCCGTTGGGTGGCACCTCGTGCGCCCGTCCCAGCAGCACACCCGGCGACGCGGCACCTCCGCCGTCACAGCCGGGATCGCGGGTAAGGTCGGCGGCCCACCGGCGGCCGGGATCTCGGGAGCCGCCGGCGGGAGGCGCGTTGTCATACCGTCGGGGTTCAGCCCGCCGTGAAGGCGGTGATGCGCTGGGCGCCGCCGGGTGCGCCGGGGGCGGCGCTCACCATGTCGAGGCGGACGCGGTCGGTGTGCACACCCGTGAAGGAGATCACCGTCGGCGCGTCGCTCGAGGTCCCCCAGGCCACGTTCTGCTCACGAACCGGGACCCAGCGGTCGCGGTCCCAGTAAAAGGCCGTGACCGATGCGGGCAGCGAGTGGGTGGAGTCGGTGGTGAAGGAGACCGAGACGCTCTGCACGAAGCGCTCCTCACCCCAGTCGACGGACACCCAGTCACCGGGGCGTGCGCCGTTGAAGGCCGGCAGCAGCGCGGTGCCGCTCTTGTTGAAGGCGTTCGACCAGCCGGTGGCCGGGTCGCCGTCGAGCATGGCGGCCGGCAGCGTGTTCTCCGCCCCGGAGTAACTCGCGTCCGCCGCAGGGTAGGTGACAGGACCAGAGCCGGGGTCGGGCAGGAGAGCGCTCGGCGGTGTGGTCGCCACCTGTCCGTCCGGCCGCGTGGTGCGCACCGACACCGAACCGGGATGCAACCCGTCGGCCGTGGCGGTCACGGTGAGCCGGCCGGGTGCCGTGCCGGCGCGCACGATGGCGAGCGCCTTGCCGCGGAAGGTGGTGCGCGTCGTGGCCTGGTAGCGTTCGGCACTCTCCTGCTGCCCGTTGTCCACGCCCGCGAGCGAGCCTCCGGCAACGTGGAAGGTGAGCAGTTCGGCCGCGTTCGGCAGCACCGTGCCCCGCGCGTCGATCACCTCGGCGGTCACGTAGATCAGGCTGCTCCCGTCGGCCGGGGCGGAGGCGCGGTCGGCGACGAGGCGTACGGCGTGTGCGGGCGACGCCGTCCGCAGGACGTCGGTGGCGACCGTCCGGCCGCCGCTGCGCGCGACCGCCTTCAACTCGCCCTGGGCGAAGGGCACGTCCCAGGTCAGGTGGAGCTTGCCGGCGCTGCCGTTGGGGCTGGTGTAACTGCCCGGATAGGGGCCGCCCGTGACCGTCTTGTCGTCGCCGGTCGCCTCGGTGGTCTCGAGGTAGCCGCGCCCGTCGACCGTCTGCTTGCGGTCGAACCGGCGCACGCCGAGTGACCGCCCGTTGAGATAGAGCTCGACGGTGTCGACGTTGGTGTACGCCCACACCTGGACGGTCTCGCCCGGCCGGTGGTCGGTCCAGTCCATGGGAAGCAGGTGAACCATGGGCTCGGCCGTCCACTGGCTGCGGAAGAGCCAGTACATGTCCTTGGGGAAGCCGGCGGTGTCCACCGCGCCGAAGAAGGACGACTTGACGGGGAAGACGCCGTAGGGCGTCGGCTCGCCGATGTAGTCGGTGCCCGACCACAGGAACTCGCCGGCGAAGAAGCGGCGGTCGCGGTCCTTCTTCAGGCCGTACTCGCCGCTCATCGTCCACGACGCGAGGTTGTTGTCGTAACTGGAGGTGGCCCGCCGGCCGGGGGTGTGGTTCTCCCCGGTGTTCAGGTGCCGCGGCTCCTGGTAGGTGCCGCGCGAGGACGTCTCCGAGGACGACTCGGACTCGAAGAGGAACAGGTGCGGGTAGCGGGCGTGCAGGGCGTCGACGGACCCCGCGGTGTTGTAGTTGAGGCCCAGCCCGTCGAGTTTGGCGAGCATCTGGTCGGCGGGCGAGCCCGGCGACGGCAGACCGCGGTACTTGTCGGAGCCGATCACGACCGGGCGAGTGCCGTCCACCGCCTTGATGGCGGCGATGAGCCCGTCGGCGATGGTGAGTCCGAGCGCGCTCGTGGAGTCCGGGATCTCGTTTCCGATCGACCACATCATCACGGCGGGCGAGTTGCGGGCCGCTCGCACCATCTCGGTGATGTCGTCGATGCTGTGGGCGTCGAAGAACCGGTGGTAGTCGTAGGTGTTCTTGCCGGTGTGCCAGCAGTCGAACGCCTCGACCATCATCACCATGCCCAGCTCCTCGCAGACCGAGATCATCTCCGGCGAGGGGGGGTTGTGGGACGTGCGAAAGGCGTTGACGCCCATCGACTTCATGATGGTCATCTGCCGCAGTACGGCGTCGCGGTGGATCGCCGAGCCGAGGGCGCCCTGGTCGTGGTGGAGGTCGACGCCGCGGATCTTGGCGGGTTCGCCGTTGATGGACAGGCCCTGGTCGGGGTCGAGGACGAGCCAGCGGAAGCCGAAGCCGGTGCTGTACGTGTCGACGGTCCGGCCCCCCACCTGCACCTCGGCGACGAAGGTGTAGCGGTTCTCCGGAGTGTCCGGCGACCACAGCGACGGCCGGTCGACGCGCAGATCGAGAGCGGCGGTCGCGGCGGCGCCGCCTGCAGGCAGCACCAACGGAACGCTGCCGCTGGCGACTTGCCGGTTCCGCGCGTCGCGCACGGTTGCCACGATCACCGCGGAGGTGTCGGTGCCGGTTTCGTTGAGCACCGACACCTCGCCGTGGACGGTGCCGTATCCGCGGGCGGCCGTGGCCGCCAGGTCCGGGGTGGTGACGAAAGTGCCCCAGCGGGCGACGTGCACGGGATCGGTGACCACCAGACGGGCATTGCGGTAGATGCCGCTGCCGGAGTACCAGCGGGAACTGGGCAGTTGGTTGCGAACAGCGACGGCCAGCACATTCGGAGTGCGGCCGTCGGCGTGCACCAGTTCGGTGATGTCGTAGGCGAACCCGGTGTAGCCGTACGGGTGGTTGCCCAGCAGTGTGCCGTTGCAGTAGACGTCGGAGTCCATGTACACGCCGTCGAACTCCACCGAGATGCGACGGCCCTGAGCCTGCGCCGGCAGCGTGAAGGTCGTGCGGTACCAGCCGAGGCCGCCGGGCAGGTAACCCGTGCCGCCCGAGGTGCCGTTGGCGGTGGTCGGGGTCTGCTCGATGCTCCAGTCGTGGGGCACGCGGACCGCACGCCAGCGGGAGTCGTCGAAGGCGGGGTCGGCCGCGTCGGCGTAGGCGCCGGTGGGGTCGGTGACGCCGCCGGGATTCACCAGGGCGAACCGCCACCCGTCGGTGAGCGGGATGTTCCGGGGAACACCGGTCGCGGCGGGCGTGGGATGGGACGGGCCACCGGATCGGGCGGCGGCGACGCCGCCGGTGAGTCCGGGCAGGACGGGCACGACCGCCGCTCCCGCCAGGACCGATCTGCGGTTGATCGACATGCCGTCCTCCTCGTCAAGACATGCGTCTGCACACCGCGGTGACCCGCGAACGCGGCAACTGATCAGCTTCAAACAGAATCGATCACCGCGCCTCACGGATTCTCGCAGGACCGCACCCATCGGGGTCAAGGCTCGTGCAGCAGGTTGATCAGCGCTTCGGAGCGCACGACGCGATCCGTGGGCCGCCGGCCAAGCCGGCTCAGCGCCCCGCCCGGCGAGCGGTGTCGGCGTGCCGGCAGGCGTCGATGCGCGGTCGTCCCGTTCGTCGTTGGTAGGGACCCCGAACCAGGACCCGGACGGAACGTACACGGAGGCCGCATGACGGACCCACGGAAACAGCGAGCACGGCGGTTCGGAGCCGGGAGCGGGCGATGGCCGGCCACAGCCGTCTTCTTCCTCAACGGGCTGACCCTGTCCACCTCCATCGCCCGGCAGCCCTCACTGAAGAGCCTGCATCACCTGACCGATGGCCAAGTAGGGGCGCTCGGCCTGCTCTTCGCCGCGGCGGCCATCGTGTCCATGCAGTTCGTGGGGCCGTTGGTGGCCCGGGTGGGCAGCACGACCGTGCTGCGCGTGTCGCTGGTCGTCATGCCGATCCTGCTGGCGCTGGTCGGCCTGGCCGGCGGTTTCGGCACGCTCGCGGCCGCGAGCACGGCGCTCGGCGGCGTACACGGGATGACGGACGCCGCCATGAACGCGCACGCCGTCGCCGTGGAGAGGCGTTCCGGGCGGCGCATCCTCAGCGGTTGCCACGCCGCGTGGAGCGTCAGCGCCGTCGTGGCCTCCCTCGCGACCGCCGGTCTCACGCGTGCCGGTGTCCCGCTGACCGCGCACTTCGCAGGGGCGGCCGCGGTGCTGGTCGCCGGCGGGCTCGTCCTCGGCCCGCTCCTGCCCGCCGGCCCGCTCCTGCCCGCCGGGGACCACCACGACAGCGGTGCCGCTCCGGCGCCACGCGCGAACCGGCCAGGCGGCCGCCGGCCGGACACGGGCCGTTCGGCGTCCGGCTGGAGCGGAGCGTTCGTGGCACTCGGCCTGTCCGGTACGGCCCTGATGATCTGCGAGGGGGCCGCGCTCGGCTGGGGGCCGATCTTTCTGCACGACGGCCGGGGCGTCTCGTTGGGCCTGGCCGCGACCGCCGTCACGGCGTACGCCGCGGGCCAGACGCTCGTACGCCTGTTCGGGGACCAGCTGGCCACCCGCTACGGGGCTCCGAAGGTCTTCCGCACCAGCGGACTCGTCGCGGCCGCCGGGCTCGGTGTGGCGGTCCTTGCGGCCGAACCCCCGGCCGCGGTTGCCGGATTCGCCGTGATGGGGGCCGGGATGTCGGTCCTGCTGCCGCTCGCCTTCAGCGTGGTCGGACAGGTGGGTGGAACGGACGCGGCGACCGCCGTGTCCCGCTTCACCACGTTCGCCTACGCGGGCGTGCTCCTCGGGCCCGCGGCGGTGGGCTGGTGCGCGGAGCTGACCGGTCTGACCCGCACCCTGGGCGCACTCTTCCCCGTGCTCCTGGCCGTCGCCCTCCTGACCCGACTGCCGGACCCCCGGCCACCGGTGGGCGTCCCCACGACCACCGGCGGTCACCAGGTGCGGTCAGGGCCGGCCGGGTAGCGGCCCCAGGGCACGCGTGCGGTCGCCCATAACCACCCGCTCGTGCGGAGGGTGTCGCGCCGGGAGTGCGGGGGCCGCTAGCCGTCAGCGGTCGTTGGACGCGGAACCTGAGCCCCACCCCTCCGGGGGCCCAGGCGCACGCCGCCGGCATCACACGCGGCGCCGACGTCGGACATCAATCGTCAGACGTCATTCGGGTGTGACGTAGGCGCCGGAGATCCCGCCGTCGACCAGGAAGGTGCTGGCGGTGATGAAGGAGGCGTCGTCGCCGGCGAGGAAGGCGACAGCCGCGGCGATCTCCTCGGCCTCGGCGAACCGCCCCATCGGCACGTGCACCAGGCGACGTGCCGCGCGTTCGGGATCCTTGGCGAACAGCTCCTGCAACAGCGGGGTGTTGACCGGCCCGGGGCACAGGGCGTTGACGCGGATGCCTTCACGGGCGAACTGCACACCGAGTTCTCTGGACATCGCCAGCACGCCGCCCTTGGAGGCGCTGTAGGAGATCTGCGAGGTGGCCGCGCCCATGACGGCGACGAACGAGGCGGTGTTGATGATCGAACCTCTCCCCTGGCGCCTCATGTGCGGGATCGCGTACTTGCAGCACAGGTACACCGACGTGAGGTTGACCTCCTGGACGCGTCGCCACGCCTCCAGGCCGGTGGTGAGGATGGAGTCGTCGTCCGGCGGGGAGATGCCGGCGTTGTTGAAGGCGATGTCGAGCCGGCCGTAGGTGTCGACGGCTTCCTCGTACATCGCGCGGACGGCTTCCTCATCGGTGACGTCGGCCCGGATGAACAGGCCGTTCACCTCGGCCGCGGCCTTGGCGCCGTTCTCGGCGTCCAGGTCCACGCACACCACCCGTGCGCCTTCGGCGGCCAGGCGCCGGGCGGTGGCGCGTCCGATACCGCTGGCGGCCCCGGTGATGACGGCCGTCCGCCCCTGAAGTCGCGTGATCATGCTGGAGGTTCCTCCGTTGCGATGAAGACGTTCTTGGTCTCGGTGAACGCCGTCAGGGCGTCGGGTCCGAGTTCCCGGCCCAGCCCGGACTGTTTGAAGCCCCCGAACGGCGTGGAGTAGCGCACCGAGGAGTGGGAGTTGACGGACAGGTTGCCCGCCTCGACCCCGCGGGCGACCCGCAGGGCGCGGCCCACGTCCCGGGTCCAGATGGATCCGGCCAGGCCGTAGGCGGTGGCGTTGGCGAGGCGGACCGCTTCGGCCTCGTCGCGGAAGGGCACGACGACCAGGACGGGGCCGAAGATCTCCTCGGTGAACGCCCGGTCGCCAGGGCCCACTCCGGCCAGCACGGTCGGCGGGTACCAGTAGCCGGGCCCCTCGGGCGCCTTCCCCTGGTAGGCGACCCGGTCCACGTAGGAGGACACCCGGCGGCGGTGCGCTGCCGAGATGAGCGGGCCCATCTCGGTCTTCTCGTCGGCGGGGTCGCCGACCCGCACTCCGCGTACCGCGGGTTCCAGCAGGTCGAGGAACCGGTCGTGGACGGACTGCTCGACCAGGATCCGGGACCGGGCGCAGCAGTCCTGTCCCGCGTTGTCGAAGACCGCGTACGGAGCGGTGGCCGCGGCCCTGTCGAGGTCGGCGTCGGCGAAGACGATGTTGGCGCTCTTGCCGCCGAGTTCGAGGGTGACGGGTTTGACCTGCTCGGCGCAGCCGGCCATGACCGCCCTGCCGACCGGGCCGGAACCGGTGAACACCACTTTCCGCACGTCGGGGTGGGTGACGAACCGGTGGCCCACGACCGGCCCCCGTCCCGGCAGCACTGTCAGCACGCCCTCGGGAAGCCCGGCACGCAGGGCGAGTTCGGCGAGCCGCAGAGCCGTGAGCGGGGTGAGTTCGGCGGGCTTGAGGACGACGGTGTTGCCGGCGGCCAGCGCGGGCGCCAGCCCCCAGGCGGCGATGGGCAGCGGGAAGTTCCACGGGACGATGACGCCGACGACGCCGAGCGGCTCCTGGAAGGTGATGTCGATGCCGCCGGCGACCGGGATCTGACGGCCGAACAGCCGCTCCGGGGCGGCGGCGTAGTACTCGATGACGTCCCGCGCATTGCCGGCCTCCCAGCGGGCGTTGCCGATGGTGTGGCCGGCGTTGGCGACCTCCAGCGCGGCCAGGTGGTCGCGGTCGGCGTCGACCTCCGCGGCGAACGCGCGCAGCAGCCTGGCCCGGTCGGCCGGCGCCACCGTGCGCCACGTGGAGTATGCGGACTTGGCGCGGGCGATCGCCGCGTCCGTCTCAGTGACCGAGGCCATCGCGACGGAGGCGATGACCTCCTCGGTGGCCGGGTTGCGCACCTCGTACAGATCGTGCGCGTCGGTCATGCGGCAGTCTCCTTGCGGGCGGCGTCGAGCAGGGACGCGAAGAGCCGGAGGTCGGTGAGGTCGGTCTCGGGGTGCCACTGGACGCCGAGCACGAAGCGGTACCCGAGGGACGGGTCGGCCTCGGCGGCCTCCACGGTCTCGTCGTCCGCCCAGGCGGCGGGCAGCAGTCCGGCACCCAGCCGGGCCACGCCCTGGTGGTGGTAGCAGGAGACCTCGGCGCTGGCGCCCAGGACCGCGGCGAGCCGGGTGTCCGGCCGGACGCGGACGGTGCGGTGGACGAAGCGCGCGGGAACCCGCTGATGGCTGCCCTCGGGCAGATGCTGCCGGAGCGTGCCGCCGAAGGCCACGTTCAGCAGTTGCAGGCCGCGGCAGACTCCGAGCACCGGCAGATCGCGGTCCAGCGCCGCACGGGCGAGTGCGAGTTCCCAGGCATCTCGTTCCAGGTCCGGCGGTCCGGTCTGCGCCTGCCGCGCGGCACCGTAGCGTGCGGGAGCGATGTCGGGGCCACCGGCCAGGACCAGCGCGTCCAGCCGGGCCACGATGTGCTCGGCCACGCCCGGATCCGGCTGCGGCGGCAGCACCACCGCCGCGCCGCCGGCCCGGGTCACGCCGTCGACGTAGCTCCGCGGGACGAGCGCCGCGCGCTGCGCCCACACGCTCCACGCGGCGTGATCGGTGTAGCCGGAGATCCCGACGACGGGACTGGCGTCCCCTGCCGGGGAGTGCGCCGCCGGGGAGGCGTGGCGAGCGTCCCCGGCCGGGGAGTGCGCCGCCGGGGAGGCGTGGCGGGCGTTCACAGGCGCTCGAACCCGCGCCGCCGCTCCCAGTCGGTCACCGCCGCATTGAACGCGGCGAGTTCGACCCGGCCGGCGTGCGCGTAGTGGCGGACGACGTCCTTGCCGAAGGCGCGTTCGGCCGCCTGGCTGCCCGCGAAGGCGGCCACCGCCTCGCCCAGCGTGGCCGGCACCTGCGGGGCGTCGGAGGCGTAGGCGTTGCCGACGAACTCCTCCGGTAGCGGGAGTTCGTGCTCGACGCCGTGCAGTCCCGCGGCGACCAGGGCGGCCACCGCCAGGTACGGGTTGGTGTCGCCGCCGGGTACACGGTTCTCGAAGCGCAGCGAAGGGCCGTGCCCGATGACGCGCAGGGCGCAGGTCCGGTTGTCGCGCCCCCAGGCGATCGCGGTGGGGGCGAAACTGCCGGGCGCGTAGCGCTTGTAGGAGTTGACGTTCGGCGCGAGGAACAGCGAGAAGTCCGCGAGGCAGGCGAGTTGGCCGGCGAGGAAGTGCTCCATGGTGGGTGAGAAGCCGTACGGTCCGCTGCCGGCCAGCGCGGGCTTTCCCTCGGCGTCCCGCAGGGACAGGTGGATGTGGCAGGAGTTGCCCTCGCGCTCGTCGAACTTCGCCATGAAGGTGAGCGCGTATCCCTCCTGCGCCGCGATCTCCTTGGCGCCGGTCTTGTACACCGCGTGGTTGTCGCAGGTGGTCAGAGCGTCGGTGTACTTGAACGCGATTTCGTGCTGGCCCAGGTTGCACTCGCCCTTGGCGGACTCCACGGTCATGCCCGCGCCGGCCATGGAGTTGCGGAGGCGGCGCAGCAGCGGCTCGATGCGGGCGGTGCCGAGCACGGAGTAGTCGGCGTTGTACTGGTTGGCCGGGGTCAGGTCACGGTAGCCGCTCTGCCAGGCGTGTTCGTAGCTGTCGCGGAAGACCATGAACTCCAGCTCGGTGCCCGCGTAGGCGTGCCAGCCGTGGGCGGCGAGACGGTCGAGCTGGCGGCGCAGGATCTGACGGGGCGAGATCTCGACCGGTTCTCCGTCGTGGTGCAGGACGTCGCACTGGACCATGACGGTGGCCGGGTGCCAGGGCAGCCGGCGCAGGGTGGCCGGGTCCGGAGCGAGCACGAGGTCGCCGTAGCCGCTGTCCCAGGAGGAGATGGCGTAGCCGCCGACGGTGTTCATCTCGACGTCCACGGCGAGCAGATAGCCGCAGCCCTCGGCCCCGCCCGCGTCGACGAGGTCGTCGAGGAAGTAGCCGGCGGCGACGCGCTTGCCCTGCAGGCGTCCCTGCATGTCCGTCATGGCCAGCACGACGGTGTCCACGATGCCGTCGGCAACCTCGACGCGCAGCTGTTCCAGGGTGAGGCGGGCCGCGGAGTGGATGCTGGCGGTCATCGTTTCTCCAGTGCGTCGTGCGGCGGGCTGGAGCCGTCGTCGGCCCGGTCTGCCGCGGCTTCGGGCATGCGGGGGCCGGTGAACCAGCGCCGCGCGGACAGCGCCCACCACAGCGCGGAGAACCCGAGGACCACGGCGACGGCGACCGGTGTGTAGTTGAAGGATCTGGCGGTGACGGGACTGGCGGTGGGGAGCATGAACAGCACGCTGATGAAGACGGTCCACACGACCGCCACGGTGCCGATGGTCCCGCTCCAGCGACCCAGTTGCCAGGGACCGCGCTCGAAGCCGTCGCCGTGTCGCAGTCGCAGGAAGACCGGGATGACGTAGGAGAGGTACAGCCCGATCACCGAGATGGACGTCACGGCGGTGTACGCCGTGGTGTTCCACAGCGCGGGGAGACCGAGGACCAGGGCGCCGCCCGCCGCCAGCCACACGGCGCTGGTCGGAGTCTGGGTGCGCGGGTTGATCCGGTGCCAGAGCCGGGACCACGGAAGCGCGCCGTCGCGTGAGAAGGCGTAGATCATGCGTGAGTTGGCCGTCACGGACGCCATGCCGCAGAAGAACTGGGCCCCGATGACGATCAGCAGCAGGAACTTGGCGCCGGTCGTGCCGATGGCGTCGATGAAGATCTGGGCGGGCGGCACCCCGGTCGCGCTGGCCAGCTCTCCGCGGTAGTCCTGGATGGCGAAGGTCAGGCCGATGAGGAGCACCCAGCCGGCGACGAGCGAGACCACGATCGCGTTGACGATGCCGCGTGGTCCGGACATGGCGGCGCCCTTGGTCTCCTCGGTCATGTGAGCCGAGGCGTCGTAGCCCGTCAGCGTGTACTGGGCCAAGAGCAGACCGAGCATCGCGACGTAGAACGACGAGCCGAAGCCGGTGTTGTTGACGTAGTGGGTGAACACGAACGACGCGGAGGCGTGCTTCGACGGCACGATGGCCAGTGCGCCGACGATGATCAGCACGCCCAGCAGGTGCCACCAGACGCTGACGTTGTTCAGCAGCGCCACCAGGCGCACCCCGAAGGTGTTGAGCAGGCCGTGCAGCACGAGGATGACGGCGAAGATCTCCACGGTGTGCGCGGGGGTGGTGGAGAAGCCGAACTGGAGGTCCAGCAGGGCGTTGGTGAAGAAGGCCGCGCCGTAGTCGATACCGGCCGTCACGGCGACCTGCCCCATGAAGTTGCACCAGCCGGTGAACCAGCTCCACGCGGCCGCGTTGCGCGGTGCGAGCCGGGCCGCCCAGTAGTAGAGACCGCCGGCGGTGGGGAAGGCCGAGCAGATCTCGGCCATGGCCAGACCGACGCACAGCGTGAACAGCCCGACCAGCGGCCAGCCCCAGGTGATCAGCGCCGGGCCGCCGGTGTTCATGCCCGTCCCGTACAGGGTCAGGCAGCCGGAGAGGATCGAAACGATGGAGAACGACACGGCGAAGTTGGAGAACCCGGACATCGAGCGGGCCAGTTCCTGGGCGTAGCCCAGTTCGCGGAGTCGGTGCTCGTCGTCGGTCGCCTGGGAGTGCGTGGCGCCGGTGCCCGTCGCGGGCCGTGGGACACCACCGGCATGGTCGGGTGAGCTGAGGGAAGGCATGGGACACCCCTGGGGAGGTGAGGTGGACCGATTCTCGGCGTTCCACGACGGGGTGGCGACGCCCTTCCGGCGATCAATGGACGATGAGACGTCCAATGCGATGACGCCCACTGTCCCGGCCTGGGTGACGGTGCGTCAAGAGGGCCGTCACTCCTTTCGGTTAATACACCGTTACGCTTCCGGCGTGGATGCGGATCACGACCTCGGAGCGCGGCGGGAGCCGGAGGCGGTCGACGACCTGCTCGGATCGACGGCCTTCCGGCCGGTTCGCGCGGGGAACTCCTTCGAGGAGACCGTCGAGCGCATCCTGCAGGTCATCAAGCTCGGACTGCTGGGGCACGGTGACCGCCTTCCCTCGGAACGCGACCTCGCCGGGCGGCTGAACGTCAGCCGGGACACGCTGCGCGAAGCCCTGCACTCGCTCCAGCGGGCCGGCTACGTGGAGTCGCGACGCGGCCGCTACGGCGGCACCTTCGTCACCTACCGGGAGCCCGCGCCGCAGCCCGGGGCACTGCGCAGGGCCGTGGAGGGCATCGGGAGCGGCGGCCTCGAGGACGCGCTCACCTACCGCCTCGTCCTGGAGACCGGGGCCGCCGAGGCCGCGGCCCGTCTGACGCTGAGCGAAGCGCAGCGCGCCGGGTTGCGGCGCCACCTCGCCGCCCTCGAGGCCGTGCCACCCGACCGCTACCGCCAGGCCGACACCCGGTTCCATCTGGCGATCGCCGAACTCACCGGATCACCCTCGCTGGTGGCGAGTCTTGCCGAGGCCCGCATGCGGCTCAACGACCTGCTCAACGCCATCCCCGTGCTGGAGCGGAACATCGATCACTCCGCGGTGCAGCATCGGGCGATGGCCGAGGCGATCCTCACAGGTGACGTCGAGGCGGCCCGCCGGGCCACGCAGGAGCACCTGGAAGGCACTGCGGCGCTGCTGCGCGGTTTCCTCGGCTGACCGTCTCCCGGGGGACAGGCGACGCCGGATGCGGAGTCCCTCCCGAGGCCCCGGCCCGCTCACCACCACAACAGTGCCGTCCGCGTAGAACTGCGGCAACAGGGCCTCCTGGACCGTTGTTGGTGTCGGCACCCAACGGACAACCAAGAGGCCCTGCTTTCGTGCCGTGCACCCCGCAGCGATCAGCCGGACGAGACCGCTGTTCGATCAGCACCGCTCACGATCGGAACGGCGACAGCCACTTAGTGCAGGCCGTCGATGCAGGCGCCGGAACTGCGGTAGCAGGTCTGCCCCTTGAGGTACGTCCCGTTCTCGTCGGTCATGTAGACCCAGATGTTGTCGGACCCACCGACGACGTCCGCGGAAAGGGCGAAGTCCGCCGGCCCGGATGTGTCGCACCAGGTGCTGGTGCTCCGGAAGTCCAGTGAGGTGGAGCCTGCGAACGCCCGCGCATAGACCCGCCGGCACCCGGTGGCCCTGAACGATCCGTCGACGGCTACCGACCGGTTGGACCAGGTGGCCGTGCCCGTGTAGTAGCTCGCCCCGTACGGAAGCGAGACGTTGGCGGAGGCGGCGGTCGCGGATGGCGCCGCAAGGACCATCACCGTCGAGCCGAGTGCGAGCGCCGCGCCCGCACCGGCGAGTCGGACGAGACTTCCCTTGAGTTCCATGTCGATCCCTTCTCGTTCGGATTGCCGCCGTCAACGATGCGGGGCGGCACAGCCCGGGAAGGGAGTTCTCGGTGGAACCCGGATCCGCCGGGCTCCGCCGCAGGATGAGCTACATTTCTGGACTCCGACGTCCGGACGATTCCGGAGGGCGAGACGGGGAGAGCGGCGTACATGGGCGGAACGGACTCACCGCAAAGCTGGTTCGCCAATCAGTTGCAGCGCCTGCGCACCTCCTCGGGATCGCCCACCCAGGCGCAACTGCTGGCCTACGACGAGAAGAAGGTGCTCTCCCGGTCTTCGCTGTCGGACCTGCTGGCGGGCAAGTTCACCAAGCCGCCCCCGTGGGAGCGGGTCGCGGCCTACGCGACCGCCTGCGTCCGCGCCGCGCACGCCGCTCGGATCGACCTCTCGCCCCAGGATGAGATCGCGCGGCTGCGCGGTGATCACGCCACCCTCACCGATCTGCTGGAAGTCGCGTCCAGGGATGTCCGCACTCCGGCGGCACGTCCCGAGCGCTCGCGAGCCCGGCCGGCGACGTACCGGCTGCCGCCGCGCAACACCCACTTCACCGGTCGCGACGCCGCCTTGCGCGAGTTGCGACAGCGCCTCACCTCGGGCGAGGACGGCGCGATGCAGGCCGTGCACGGGCTGGGCGGCGTCGGCAAGACGCAGCTCGCGGTGGAGTACGCCTACCTCTACCTGTCGGAATACCGGTACGTGGTGTTCGTGGACGCCGAGGATCCCGACCTGGTGGCGTCGCAGTTCGTTTCGCTGGCCAGGGAGCTCGGGCTGGCGGAAGCGAGTTCCGAACAGGTCGTCGCGCAGGTGTACGGCCGATTACGGGACCACACGCCCTGGCTGGTCATCTTCGACAACGGGGAGAGGCCCGGCATGCTCCTCAAGGCGCTGCCGTCGGGTGACCTGGGGAGCGGTGGCCACGTCATCGTCACGACCAGGCGCCGTGGCTGGTCGAGCAGGGCCGGCGTCATCGACCTGGAGGTGTTCACCCGCCGAGAGGCGGTGGAACTGCTGGCCCGGCGGGTGCGGGGCACTACGCCGGCAGTGGCCGACCGGATCGCCGAACAGTTGGGGGACCTGCCGCTGGCGCTGGAACAGGCAGCCGGATACATGAACTACAACCGCACCGCACCCGAGGACTACCTGGCTCTGCTGTCCTCGCGGTTGGAGGACATGATCGCGCTCGGCGAGCTGGCGGACCGGCCGGCGGTGGTGGTCGCGACCCTGTGGCAGCTCAGCGTGCGCAAGCTGGAGGTCGAGCAGCCGCACGCCAGGCAATTGCTGGAGCACTGCGCCCTGCTGGCGCCGGAGCCGATCCCGCTGGATCTGTTCACCGGCGCGACCGAACCCCTGAACGCGGCGGCGGCCGACCCTGTGGCGTGGGACACGACGGTCGGTGCGCTGGCCGGTCTGGGGCTCGCCAGGCGCGAAGCCTTCTCCCTGGTCCTGCACCGGCTGGTGCAGGCAGCCGTCCGCGCGGCGATGCCGGCCGACCTACGCACCGACGCCCGGACGCGGCTGTGCCGGGCACTGGCCGCGGCGGTACCGAACGACATCCACGGTGATCCGGACGCGCGGTCGCGATGGCAGCGACTGCTCCCGCACGTGCTCGTGGTGACCAAGGACGAGCCGCCGGCCGGGTGCGCCGCGGAGACCGCGGACCTGCTCCGGCTGGCCGCCGAGTTCCTCCTGTCGATCGGGGACCCCTCGGTGGCGCTGTCCCTGTGCGAGCGTGCCGTCGCGATCGACGAGTCACTCGAACACAGGGACGCGGAGCTCGGCTTCGACCTGATCACCCTGGCGCAGATCCACCGGGATCGCGGCGATCAGGAACGGGCGGGGTCGACGGCGCAACGTGCCCTGCGACTGCACGAGTCCTGCCTGCCGGCGGACAGTCCCGCCATCGCGACGGACCTGGCCACCCTGGCGCGCATCCGGCACCTTCTCGGCGATCACCGGGCGGCGATGGTCCTGGCCGAGCGCGCGCTGCGGATCGACGAGGCGGCGTACGGGCCGGACGACCCGTACGTCAGTTTCGACCTGATCGCACTGGCGGGCGTCCACCTCGCCCTGGACGACCATGCCGTGGCCGTGCCGCTGATCGCCCGGGCGCTTCGCATCCGCGAGGCCAGCTACGCGCCGGACCACCTGTACATCGGATACGCCCTGCTGCTCAAGGCCCGGGCTTTGCACGCGCTGAACGACCCCGCCGCAGCGGGCCTCGCGCGCAGGGGCGCGCAGATCCTGAACAAGCGGCTGGGAAAGACCCACCCCCAGGCCGCCGAGGCCTTCGCCCTGGCCGACGGGCTGGCGGGAACGGGTCCGGGATCCTGAGCGCCCCGGCAGTGGTGGTCATGCGAGGCGCGCGCAGCGGCGCCGCCGGAGGCCTGGCCCGGCACCCTCGCCGACCACCCCACCGCGCCCATCAACCAGCAGGAACAGCCCGCCGCGGCAGATGCGGTCGCGGGGGCCTGTCGATCCTTCGGCGACTCGACGTGGTCGATGTCAGTACCCTCGACCTCCGGGTCGCCCCGCGGTGGCCGCGGACGCGTCGGTTTGCGGTGTCCTGGGGACCCAACCGTGTCGGGTGGGGTGTGGACTGCGGTTCTTCGAGCACACGGTCTGCCCCGCGCCGCCCCAAGTGGCTACCGTCGAGGCATGCATTGGTGGGAAGCGGCGTTATGGGGGCTGGCCGGGGGCGGGGCAGCCACGGTGGTGTCCTTGACCGCGCTGGTGAAGGCCGCGGGGTACACGTGGCCCTGGCGCGTCGAAGGGGAGCTGGGTCCCTGGTTGTTCGTGCTGACCGCCGGCCTCCTTCTGGGATGCGGCGTGTCGGCTGCCGCGTCCGGTGAACTCAACGGTCCGTGGCCCGCCTTCGCGTTCGGTATCGGCGCACCCGCCACGATCCGCGGCCTCCTCTCCGGCGTTGAGGTCTCACCTCGGGCGAATGCCTCGGCAGATGAGCCGGTGCCCTGTGGCCCCGTGTCCGCAGCCGTGCCGACTCCCCGAGCCCAGCCCGCGACAGAGGGGGAGAATGTCCGTGAAGACGCACGCTGACACCCCCCTCGGCCGCGCCGCCCTGGCCGCACGCACGGGCCGCCCCTGGCTGCGCGTCCAGACCTCCGACTGGTGGTCCCGAGTGCTTGTGGCTGCCGGCGCTCAACTCCGAGATGATGAACCGGCTCCTCCCGCGGCGACCACGGGACCTGTCAACCCCGAACCGCCCCGCGTTCCCCTGAGAACAGGTGCGAAGGGGCCGCTGCTGCGCGAAGACGTCGCGGACCTGGTGGCTCGAGGCGCACGGGGAGGCCTGCGCGGCGCGGACCTCAGAGGCGCGGTCATGGTCGGCGCGAACCTGCGCGTCACGGACCTTGAGACAGTGAATCTGAGCAACGCGGATCTCCGCAACGCGGCACTGATCGGCGCGAACCTGACCGACGCAACCCTGACCGGAACGATACTGACCGGCGCGACGCTGTCCGGCGCGAACCTGACCCGCGCGAACCTGACCGGGGCGAGGATGATCGGAGCGACCGTGACCCGCGCGAATCTGACGGGCGCAGTCCTGACCGGCGCGACCATGACCCGAGCGACCCTGACTCGGGCGACTCTGACCGGCGCGGACCTGCGCAACGCGCGCCTGACCGGCGCCGACTTGCGCAAGGCAGACCTGACCGGGGCAGACCTGACCGGCGTGGACCTGACCGACGCGAAACTGACACACGTGACGTGGTCGAATCAGACCATCTGGCCCACTAGGTGGGTCTCGGCGATGCGCGGGCGCTCCGAGCCGCTGCCCGATGGCCGGTATCGGATCCAGGGGTCCGGGAGCAGCGAAGCGGATGTCCCCGTCCCGCAGGTGCCGGCGTCCTGACCTACCGGGCAGGCCCGGGCCGGGCAGCGACGGCCGATGGCTGAGGCCAGGAAGGGAGCCAGACGCCTGGTCACGGCGGCAGATGGAAGACTGGACGCCTGTGACACATACCGATCTTGCTCGCCGTATCCATGCCGTCTCCCATCTGACCGGGCGGTTCACGCTCCGGTCCGGACGTACTGCCACGGAGTACTTCGACAAGTACCGGTTCGAGGGGGATCCGGTCCTGCTGGATGACATCGCCCGGCAGATGGCTCCGCTGGTGCCTTCTGGCACCCAGGTGCTGGCCGGGCTGGAGATGGGCGGCATCCCGGTGGTGACGGCGCTGGGCCGGCACACGGGTCTGCCGTGCGCGTTCGTGCGCAAGCAGGCCAAGCCGTATGGCACCTGTCGTCTTGCTGAAGGCGCCGACGTCGAGGGGCGCCGGGTGCTGGTCGTTGAGGACGTGGTCACCAGCGGCGGCCAGATCGTGCTGTCGACCGCGGACCTGCGTGGTTTGGGGGCTGAGGTGCATGAGGCTCTGTGCGTGATCGACCGGGAGCAAGGCGGTGCTGATGCCCTCATGGCCGAGGGCATCGACCTGTTGTCGCTGCTGACGGCAGCGGACCTGCGGGCCGCTGTTGCCTGACCAGCGGGGACTTGCCGCCCTGCACGATGTCTGGGTGATGTCGGGTTCGGCTGACGTGCGACGGCCCGGTCGTCCTGCCTCATCAGCGGCGAGTGGGTTGCAGACGCTCGATTCGGTCAAGGTCGCCGGCGAGAAGCCCCTGGTGGCTGATGGTGAAGTCTCCGTTGAGCAGGGTCTGCCCTTCGCCGTAGTACCGGCCGACGACGGCGGAGGGAAGAAAAGCGCGCAGGCTGTCGCGCATGGTACTGGGATAATCGACGGGTTCGCCCCAGTCGGCAGGGGCTTGGTCGGTGGAGAGCAGCACCCAGTGGTCCACGGTCACGACGGCGTCGAGGTCCGGTGCCGCCCCTGTGTGGCTGTCCAGGGCCGGCACGGTCAACTGGTCGGGGTCGAAGGGCGAATACCACAGCAGTAGAGGCTTGGCGCGTTGGGCGTCGGCGTTGTCGAAGCAGCACACGGCGATGGTGTGCTCGGGAAAGTGGTCGGCATAAAAGCGCAGGAGGCTCGGGTCGAGGTCCGGGCGGCGGTGCAGCGGCACATGTCGCAGCGCGGTGGGGACTGCCGTGGGGTCGGTGGCCAGGAGCACCGTGTAGACGTCGTGGTCGAAGACCTGGACGGGCTGCGGTTCCGCGCTCATCCACTCGATGGCATGGGCTCCGGCAGCGACGGGTTGGACAGCGGCGACCATGCGGTGCAGGACGTCACCGGTGCGCCCAGCGGACAGGAAGTGCCCAGGGGTGAGCTGCGCAGCGGGAAGGTGCAGCAGCATGGCGTTCGGTCCGTCCGCCAGATTGACGGCGGTGTTCTGGTAGCCCAGGACGTGGATCACGCCGTGCACCGGGTGGTGCTGCCTTCCGCAGTACACGATCGTGCCGGAGAACGCGGCCTCACCCGTCGAGATGCACATGGTGGCAAGGTACCGCTCAACCGTCCGGGCTGAGTTCGGTGGCGGCGAGGCAGGCGTCGACCAGGTCGGGGCGGTACTGGGATCTGCCTGAGCCTGCGCTTCACGACCAGGGTGATCTGGATCACTGCACCTCGGTGAGCCTGGGACTCCCACAGCTGCGGCCTGATCCGCTCACGCGTGGCCCTCCCGGCGTCGGTCAACGCGCCGCCTTGCGCATGTCTCACGACGATGGTGCCTGCCGGAACCGACCAGTCGCCGACGGGCAATCGGCCCAGACGTCACCCATGCACGTTCAGTAGCATCGCCGCGCGCACTGAGTCGGCGCCGCGTACACGAATCGAGTTGAGCTCATGAGCGTCGTTGTTCACCCGCTGGCGATACAGGCCCTGCAGGCCCCGGATCTCGGTTCCGAGGTCCACACAGGCATCGACCTCCAGACCGTGCCGACCTGGCTGCTGTGGATCTCCGCGACCGTCGGCCTCGGCGCGTTCGTAGCCGCGCTCTTCCGCATGATGCCACCTGCGCTCCGCAGGCGCGGACCGGGCGTTTCGGTCTGGACCGCCGCAGCTCTGTTCATGGCGGCATCAGCTCTTTCTCGGAATCCACGCGGCGCTCTCTGGTTCGGGGCGATCGGCTTCCTGATGACGTCCTTGCCTCTCTTGTGGATGGGGAGACTTCCCGCAGATATGCCGAGCGCCAAGGATCCGCGTGCTCGCCAGCACCCCCAATACGGGGAGGTCGCGCGACGGGGACGAATCGCCGGGCTCGCCATCCTTGTACTGGTGGTGGCCGAGACAGCGCTCTCGGTCGCGTTCGTGCGTGGTCTGTGACAGGCCAGGCGATCGGTCCATCCGCTGGCGACGTTGTCGCACGGGGGCACGGCGCTGCGGCGTCGCCCGTGCCGAGCTAGAACCGACCGAACTGCTGCTGGACGCGCCCACCGTGCTGGACCCGGCCGAGCCGGAGCCGCTGTCGAGCCGGGGCGCCGAGGTCCGCTTCGAGCAGGTGACGTTCGCCCACGGGGGTGCGGAGCCGCTGTTCGAGGAGCTCGACCTGACCGTGCCCGGCGGGGCGCGGGTGGGCCTCGTCGGACGGTCGGGCGGCGGCAAGACCACGCTGGCCCGGCTCCTGCTGCGGATGACCGACATCGACGGCGGACGGATCGTCGTCGGCGGCCAGGACATCAGCAGGATCAGGCAGCGGGACCTGCGCGGCCTGATCTCCTACGTGCCGCAGGATCCCGCGATGTTCCACCGCACGCTGCGGGACAACATCGCGTTCGCCCGGCCGGGTGCCACCGACGCCGACGTCCGCCGCGCCGCCGAGGCCGCGCACGTCACGGAATTCGCCCACGCGCTGCCGGAGGGGTTCGACACCATGGTCGGCGAGCGCGGGGTGAAGCTGTCCGGCGGGCAGCGCCAGCGGGTCGCCCTCGCCAGGGCGATCCTGCGTGACGCCCCGATCCTGCTGCTGGACGAGGCGACCAGCGCGTTGGACTCCGAGAGCGAGATCCTCGTCCAGGAGGCGCTGTGGCGGCTCATGGACGGGCGGACGGCGCTGGTGGTGGCACACCGGCTGAGTACCGTCGCGGGCATGGACCGGCTCGTCGTCCTCGACCGCGGGCGGATCGTCGAACAGGGCACCCACCAGGAGCTGCTCGCCGGCGACGGCGCGTACGCGAAGCTGTGGCGACACCAGTCGGGCGGCTTCCTCGACGACGCGCCGGCCCGTCGTCCCGTGCTGCCGTGACCTGTCCGGCCCCGGGTGGATGGCGCCCGGGGCCGGGCCGGTCATCAGGAGATGTCGTGGAAGGCGTTCCAGCCGGCCGTGCCGATCTCGACGCGGGCGCCGAAGTGGCCGTTGCCCAGACCGGGGTAGAGCCAGAGCCGCCCGGCGGAGTCTGCGGCGGCCAGGTCGCCCTTGCCGTCGCCGGTCAGATCGCCGGGCGCGGCGATCTTGGTGTAGCTCTGCCAGCCCGAGCCCACGTGGACACGGCTCGCGAACGCGCCGTTGGCCAGCCCGGCGTACAGATACATGTCGCCACCGGGCGTCGTGGCCACGAGGTCCGCCACGCCGTCCCCGCTCAGGTCGCTGGCGCCGACGATGGTGCGATAGGCGTTCCAGCCGCCGCCGATCAGCCGGCGCGTGCCGGTGCCGAGCGTGCCGTCGGCGTGGCCCGGGATGAACCACAGGTGGCCGCCGGTGTCACGGGCGACCACGTCGCCGTGGCCGTCACCGTCGAGGTCGCCGGGGCCGGCCACCGCCGAGCAGTTGGCGAGCGAGACGTTCTGGGCGCTCGCACCGGCGTACAGCAGCACGCCGCCGACAGTGTCCAGCGGCCTGGCGGAGTAGACGAAGCCGGGGAGCCCACTGTCGCCGAACGCCACCGTAGTGGTCGCCAGGGGATAGATCGCCGGGAGGAAGTCCACAGCGATCTCGCGGCGCGGGAGGAAGGTGCCGTTCTCCCGGCTCGCGTAGGCGTACACGTCGCCGTTGGGCATCCGCCCGACGACTTCGCCCTTGCCGAAGTCCGGCTGGTGGCCCTCTCCGGCGATCGCGTTGACGCTCGGCCAGTTCGGGATGTCCACGGGGGTCTTGACGCGGCCCGCGTACCCTCCCGTCCCGGTGCCCTTGTACAGGTAGAGGCTGCCCGCCTCCGTCCGCCCGAGGATGTCACCGTGGCCGTCCTGGTCCCGGTCCAGGCCGATGAGCTGGTTGTAGACGTTCCAGCCCGTGCCGATCTGGCGGCGGGCGGAGAGCGTGCCGTTCGACCGGCCGTCGTACAGCCACAGCCGGCCCTGGAGGTCACGGGTCACGAGCGAGCCTCGCGCGGCGGTGTCGAAGTTCGCGGCGCCGATCAGCTGGTCGTAGACGTTCCAGCTGCTGCCGACCTGGACCCGCGGCCGGAACGGCTGACTGAGGCTGACTTGGCTGGCGTAGAACCACAGCCGGCCATGGGTGTCACGGGCCATCAGGTCGGCCCGCCCGTCACCGGTCAGGTCACCGACGACGGCGACCTGGTTGTAGGTCTGCCATCCGCCGCCGATGGCGAGGACCTTCCCACTCAGCTGGGTCTGGCTCGTGTGCAGCCGGAGCTGGCCCGAGGCCGTGATCCCGAGAACATCGTCGCTGGTGCCGCCGCTGATGTGGCCGACGTCGAGCAGTTGACGGTATTCGTCGGAACACGTCTCGCAGACCCACGTGGACGTGCCGCCCGCCCCGACCGTCGCGATGTCCATCATGAACGACTGTGTGGTGATCGCCCCGGGCTCGGCCCAGGCGGTGACCGCGGACGCGGGGGCAGCGGTCGAGACGGCGAGCCCCGTGGCGGCCGTCACGCCCAGAGCGGTGCCTGCCGCCCAGGCCGCGAGCCCTCTCCTCGATCTCCTCGACACCCTTGTGGATCGACGCAACACGATTCCTCCCCAGCCCACCCCTGACCGCCCTGACCCCACATCAGCCACGGTTGACCCTGCGGTCGGCGCGAGACTAGCGGGTCCCGCCGGGGGTGCCGATCCCGCCCCCAGGTCCGCCAGAGTGCGGGAGAGGAGAGGGGGGCAGTCAGAGCGCCCGAGGATCCCGGAGCCGCACGGGCTGGGGAACCTCTTCTGAGCCACTGCCCTTGGTCATCACGCGCCCTCAGAGACAACGTCTTGGCGCAGCGCTCCGCATGCTGGGTCCCGGCGCTGTCAGCGGCCGCCGGCCGGGGCTTCCCCGGTGGTGTCCGGGGAAGGATGTCGAGTCCAGACGAGCACGTCCGAAGTCTTCGTGGTGCAAAGGCGCGAGGACCTCGTTGTGTGCCGGCGATTCACCGCCTCACCCCTTCCTACGACGGCCGGCCAGCCACACGAGGACGGCTGCCCCGGCTGCCGCCAGCACAAGGGCGCGGTTGTCCCGCGCCGCCTGTGCCCCCTGGGTCGCCTTCTGCCGCACCGGCTCAGGTGTCTTGTCCTGGACCAGGCCAGTGGCCTGCGCGGCCTTGTCCCGAGCCTGCCCGGCGACCGAAGCGGCCTTCTCCTTCACCGGCTCAGGAATCCTCTCCTGCACCTGCGCTGCCGTCTGGGCTGCCTTGGCCTTCAACTCCCCCGCTTTGGCGGAGGCCTGCTGCTTGACCTCCACAGCCTTCTCCTGGGCCCGGGCCTTGACGTCCGTCTTGGCGGCCAGCGCATGGACCGTCTGTCCGAGTTCCTCGCGGGTGTGCTCGACCTGCTCGCGCAGCTCATCGGGGCTGGAAGCCGTCTGCTGGTCGTGGGGCGGCTGGGTCATCGCTGTGCACTCTCCTTGATCTCGGCCACGTCTGCCTTCACGCTTTCGACCGCCCGCTCGGGCGTCGGCGGCGCGCCTTCCTTGATGTGCTTCTTTCCGCTCATGACCATCAGCGCGGCGATCACACCCAGCACCGCGGTGACGATCAGCGCGGCCGCCCACACGGGCAGCGGCACCGCCAGGGCGGCGATCGCTGTGGCCACCAGAGCCTGCGCCATCAGGAAGCCGACGACCCCGGCGCCGCCGAACAGGCCGCCGCCCTTGCCGTAGCGCTTGCCCTTCTCCTTCATCTCCGCCTGCGCCAGCCTCATTTCGCCGCGCACCAGCTCCGTCAGCTGCTGCGACGCGCGCTGCACCAGCTCACTCACCGGCTCGTCTGTGCCCTGCGCGCTGCCGCGCCCGCCAGCGGGTGGCTGGATGGTCGACATGACGATCACCTCCCGTCTTCTGGATCCACGACGACGGGCCGTGCGGCAGGCCCGTCGCATAAGCACGCGTGTACCCCGAACGGAACAGATCAGGGCACCCCGGCGCGATCAGCGAATTCGGGGGTCCATCTGCGGCGATCGGGTTACCCGCGCGATTGCGGCCCTGATGCGTCGTGGCGGCAGCTCGATCGGCTGGTCAGCGGGTGTACGGCAGTTGGGGTGTTCGCACACATAAGCGGGCCGCTGCCGCAGACTCCGAGCGAGACCGGCGCCCCCTTCACTCCTGATATGCCAGGGGTGCGGACCAGGACCGCACCTGCTGGGCGAGCGCAGCAACATGCTCCGGAGGCGTGGTCTTGACGATGCCGTGTCCGAGATTGAACACAAAGGGGCCACGGCCGAGAGTGTGCAGGATGCGGTGGGTTTCGGTTTCCAGCGCGGGGCCGCCCGCGACCAGGAGCTGAGGATCGAGGTTGCCCTGCACACACCGGCCCAGTTCGCCCTGGACCTTCCGCGCGGCCCATTCCAGCGGAACCGTCGAGTCGAGCCCGACGCAGTCCACACCGGTGGCCTGGGCAAAGCCGTCGTAGGCGAGCCCTGCACCACGCGGGAAGGCGATGATGGGAACACCAGGGTGCTTCGCCTTCAGCGCCGTGACGACAGCGGCGACCGGCTTGACACACCAGCGTTGGAAGAACGGGTCCGGAAGTGTCCCGGCCCAGCTCTCGAACAACTGGATCGCCTCGGCACCGGCCTGGATCTGACGGTCCAGAAACTCGATGGTGGACGCAGTGAGCAGGTCGATCAAGGGCTGAAAACCCGCCGGGTCGCTCAGCGCCCACTGCTTGACCTCGGCATGCTCCGAGCCGGCGCCCCCACGCCCCTCCACCATGTACGTCGCGACCGTCCACGGCGCACCGGCATAGCCGATCAACGCCACATCCTCAGGCAGAGCCCGCGTGAGTTGCCGGACCGTCTCGTAGATCGGGGCCAGCCGCTCATGGAGGCCGGACGCGCTCAAGAACTCGGTGATGTCCGACGCCGAACGGATCGGGGGCGTCAGAACCGGGCCATCACCAACCCGATACTCCAAGCTCTGGCCGAGCGCCGCCGCGATCTGCGGAAGATCGGCGAAAAGGATCGCCGCGTCCAGCGGGAAACGCCGGATCGGCTGCAGGGTTACTTCGACCGCGTGCTCGGGCGAGTTGCACAGCCCCACCATCCCGCCGGCAGCCTCGCGAACACCGTGATACTCCGGCAGATAGCGTCCGGCCTGCCGCATCAACCAGATTGGCGGCCGCTCCGTCCGCTCGCCCATGAGCGCACGCAACAGCAGCTTCTTCGACCGCGTTCCAGCCGATACGCGATCCGGACCAACACAACCCTGCGTAGCGGTTTCCACGCTCTTCCGTTCCGTCGGAGACCCGGGCTTCGACCCGCCCGATCAGCACAACCCCACCCGTGGCGAGGAAACGCTGACAGCCTATCCAAGCTGACCCGCCGCCCACGGCCTATGCCGACCTCGGCCCTTGGGTCAAGGCAGAGCGACACCTCTGAGCCAGAACTGCTCGACAGAATCAACGGTCATCTCGCAGTGTCGAACTGGCGGACCAGGACCTCAGCGACGGCACCAGGCGGCGGTGCCTGCCTCTTGCGAGGTCGTATTGCCGATATTGTGCGGTGTCTACGGCGTCAAATAGCGGGCGCCCACGACTGAAGGACCGCACACATGCTGATCGCTCAGCGTCCCTCGTTGACCGAAGAGGTCGTCGACGAGTTCCGCTCCCGGTTCGTGATCGAGCCGCTGGAGCCGGGCTTCGGCTACACCCTCGGCAACTCCCTGCGTCGTACGCTCCTGTCCTCGATCCCGGGTGCGGCCGTCACCTCGATCCGGGTCGACGGGGTGCTGCACGAGTTCACCACCGTGCCGGGCGTCAAGGAGGACGTCACCGACGTCGTCCTCAACATCAAGCAGCTGGTCGTCTCCTCGGAGCACGACGAGCCGGTCGTGATGTACCTGCGCAAGCAGGGC
>NZ_JAINZZ010000078.1 GCF_019890725.1 Actinacidiphila acidipaludis | reverse complement strand
GTCCTGCTCGCGCTCCTGGACAGCTGCAGCGAGGTCCCGGCGGTCGTCGAGGCGCTGCGGATCTCCCGCACCCGCGAGCCTTACCCTGAGGGACTGCGCGATGTCCTCGTCCCGCAGACGAACGCGGACACGCTGTCCGGACTCGGCTACCGCATCGAGGTCCTCCTCTCCGACGGCCGGCAGGACGAGGCGGTGGCCACCGCCGTCGCCGCGGCGGACTGGGTGACCCGGTCCGTCACGAGTTCCGACGCCCCCAGGACGGACCCAGCCGACCTCGGCGAGCTGATGACCCACGCCGGAGCGGACATCCAGGAGGCGGCCGCGGCGCAGCGGCCGTGACGGCGGCGCCCCGCGGGACCTGCCATTGTTGGTGCCGACGCATGCCCGGGTTCGTGGACACAGGGAGTTCGACATGAGCGACGCGCAGGACTGGAATGCCCAGATCATCGCCGAGTTCCGGGCGAACCAGGGCCGGGTCGGCGGTGTCTTCCAGGGCGCGCCGCTCGTCCTGCTGCACCACCTCGGCCGCAGAAGCGGGCAGGAGTACGTCGCCCCGGTGATGTACCTTCCGCACGAGAGCGACCCGGACATCGTCTACGTCTTCGCCAGCAAGGGCGGCGCACCCACCAACCCGGACTGGTACGGCAATCTGACCGCGGCCGGCGACGGGAGCGTCGAACGCGGCAGCGACGCCTACCGGGTGACGGTCCGCGAGCTGCCCGGCGCCGAACGCGACCGCGTCTACGCCGAGCAGGCCCGGCGCTACCCGGGCTTCGCCGAGTACGCGCAGAAGACCGCGGGAATCCGCACGATCCCCGTCCTGGAACTCACCCGGGCCCGGGCGCACTGATCCCGTTCACGGTGCGGGCAGGGCGCCAGCGGCGTGCCGTCCGCCAGGTGGCGGCGTGGAAGGGGAGGTCGAAGGGGTCGTCCGGGCCGATGCCGAGCTCCGCGCAGAGCGTGTCCAGGGCTCGGGCCAGCAGCTCTCGGCGCTGCTGTTCGGGCAGCAGGATGACGCGGCTGTAGGTGCCGAGCAGCGCCGCCGTCTCGGCCGGGGTGGTGCGGCGGGTGGTGGTGAAGTCGGCGTGCTCCAGCGCGCCGAAGGGCGAGTCGGGTGTCTCCAGCGCGGTGCGCAGCAGCTCGCCGCGGCGGGCGAAGCGGCCCTGGGGGGCGGGCTGGCCGCCGTGGCCGCCGAGGCTGCCGGACCAGCGGTCCACCCAGCCGACGCGGCGGTCGATGCTGTTCCAGACGACGCCCAGCCGGCCGCCGGGCCGCAGCACGCGGGCGATCTCCGGGACGGCCCGGTCGGTGTCGAACCAGTGCCAGGCGGAGGCGACGATCACCGCGTCGACGGACGCGTCCGGCAGCGGGATCGCTTCCGCGGTGCCGGCCCGGACGTCGGCGTCCGGGAGGCGTTCGGCGAGCACGGCGCGCATCCGGCCGTCCGGTTCGACCGCGTGCACCTGCCGGACGCGGGGCGGCAGCAGCGCGGTGAGGGTTCCGGCGCCGGCGGCCAGGTCGAGGACGGCGGACGCCTGCTGCGGCAGCATCCAGTCGATCGCCTCGTCCTGCGGGGCCGGACGGAGCCGGCCGTACTCCTCGGCGACCAGCCCGAAGGAGGCCGCGCGGTCCGGGGTGGAGGGGGAGGGGGTGGCCATGGCGGGTGCCTCCGTCGGGTCGGACGTCCGGACGGAAGTAGATCACGGTCCCGGGCGCGGGGGGCGCGGCACCCGGGCCCGGAGGCGTTCCAGCAGGCCCAGCTCATCCGCGAGGCACTGGCCGCCGCCGGCGACCCGCGCGAGGTCGTCGCGGACCCGCGGGCGACGTACTACGGCGCCCAGCTCCATCAGGACACGCTCATGCCGGGTCCCGGCGCGCAGTTCGCCCGGACCCGCTTCTTCGACCGGCTCGCCCGGCAGCACCAGCCGGCCCGGAACCCGGGACGGCCGGCCGGCCCCGACCCGGCACACGGTGGCGGCCGCACACAGTCCCGGGTGCCGGCCGGTTCGGCAGGGCGTCGCGCCGTTCGTGCGCTACTCCTCACACTCCTCGGACACCTGGGACACCTCGCCCTCCTGGCACTCCTCGGACACCTCGATCGCCTGCGACGGGCAGCCGGACTCCGCGTCGCGGACCTGCCGCCACAGCTCCGCGTGCGGCCGCTCGTCCAGCAGCACCACGATGCCGTCCTCGTCACGCTGGTCGAAGACCCCGGGCGCGGTCAGGACGCACATCCCCGAGCCGCAGCACCGGTCCTGGTCGACGGCCACCCGCAGGGGCCGGTCCGGGCCGGTCGCGGCGTCGGACCCGGCAGCGCCGGGCCGCCGGCCGGCGCTCACCAGGCCACCGGCAGCTCGTGGACGCCGTAGACGGCCATCTCGTGCCGGAACCGCAGATCCTCGAACGGCACCGCCAGACGCAGGTCCGGCAGCCGGTCCAGCACCGCCGGCAACGCGACCCGCAGCTCCAGCCGGGCCAGCGGCTGGCCCAGGCACTGGTGGACGCCGAACCCGAAGGCCACATGCCGCCGCGCGTCGGGCCGTTGCAGGTCCAGGCGGCCGCCGTCGGGGAAGGCGTCCTGGTCCCGGTTGCCCGCGCCCAGCATGCACAGCACCCCCTCGCCGGCCCGGACCAGTGCGCCGCCCACCTCCACGTCCTCCACGGCGATCCGCGCCAGCCCGCTCTGCACGACCGTCAGATACCGCAGCAGCTCCTCGACGGCGGTGTCCAGCGCCGTCCCGTCGCCCGCCGCGTCCTGGCGGGCCGCCTCCCGCAACCGCGCGGCCGCCTGCGGATCGCGCAGCAGCGCCAGCACCGACAGCGACGTCATGTTGGCCGTGGTCTCGTGCCCGGCCACCAGCAGCAGCCGGCCCATCGAGGCGATGTCGTCGTCGTCGAGTTCGTTCTGCGCCACCAGCCGGCTGATGATCCCGTCGTCCGGCGCCGACCGCTTGGCGGCCGCCAGCCCCGCAAGGAACTCCAGCAGCTGGCTCTGGGCGGTCCGCACCTCCTCGGGCGTCGCGTCGGTGCGCAGCATGGTGCTGCCGCACCGCTGGAAGAACGCGTGCTCGGAGTACGGGACGCCCAGCAGCAGGCAGATGACGACCGACGGCAGCGGCAGCGCGAAGTCCGCGACCAGGTCCGCGGTGCGCTCGGGGCGGGCCGTCATCCGGTCGAGCAGGTCGTCGGCCAGCGCCCGCACCGCCGGGCGCAGCGCGGCCACCTTGCGGATCATGAAGTCGGCGGTGAGCATCCTGCGCAGCCGGGCGTGCTCGGGGTCGTCCATCCGGATGAAGGTGGGGCGGTCGAGGGTCAGGGCCTGCCGGCCCGCGGACAGGAACGGGAAGCCCGGGCGGGTCGCGTCGGCGCTGAAGCGCCGGTCGCGCAGGACCGCGCGGATGTCCGCGTGGCGGGTGGCCATCCAGCAGGGCGAGCCGTCCCACAGCCGGACGCGGGCCAGCGCCCGTTCCTGGCGGGCCTGTTCGTAGGCGGGCGGCGGATCGAAGGGGCAGCCCCCGCGGGCCGCGGGAACGGTGAGGGGCGCGCGCTGGGACGCGTGCGTGGCGCTGACCATGGACGGACTCTCCTCCGGGGCAGTACGGAAGGTGCCGAAGAGGTACCCGAGACGCGGGAGGTAGATGCCCCAGACACTAGATGACAGGGGCAACTAACTCCAGGTTCACGGTAGTTCACCCTCCGTGCCGATCGGTAGGGCGGTTTCGCGCCGTTCGGGCACCCCCGCCGTGACCGCTGTGACCGCTGTGACCGCTGTGACCGCCGCCCCCCGGCCGGGATCGCCGCCGACGCCGGGGGAGTGGCGGTCGGGGGCGGCCGGGGTCCGCCTGCCCGGGGAGCCCTTCTGCGTCTCAGCTGGCCGGGCCGGCCTGCGGCAACGGGCCGGTGTGCGCGGCCCGTTCGGCCGCGATGAAGTCGCGGTACCAGCGGTAGCTGTCCTTGGGTGTGCGCTGGAGCGTGTCGTAGTCGACGCGGACGATGCCGAAACGGCGGTCGTAGCCGAAGGCCCACTCGAAGTTGTCGAGCAGGGACCACACGTAGTAGGCGCGTACGTCCACCCCTTCGGCGACGGCCTGGGCCAGGGCGTCGAGGTGGTCGCGCAGGTAGTGGACGCGGTCGCTGTCGTGGACGGTGCCGTCGTCGTCGGCGACGTCGGCTTCGGCGGAGCCGTTCTCGGTGATGACGATGGGCGGCAGGCCGGGGTAGCGGCGGGTGAGGTCGACGAGCAGGTCGCGGAAGGAGGAAGGGACCACCGGCCAGTCCATGGTGGTGCGGCGGACGGAGTCGTCGCCCCAGGTCTCCTCGGCCCGGATGTCGACGGCGGTGCGCCGTGCCGGGTCGCTCTCGCGCCAGGGGGCGTCGGCGACGGTGATGGGCCGGTAGTAGTTGACGCCGCAGAAGTCCAGTGGGCGGGAGGCGAGTTCCAGGTCGCCGTCACGGCGGAAGGAGAAGTCGCTGATGTCGCCCCAGACCTCCTTCTCGCCGTCGGGGTAGCGGCCCAGGAAGATCGGGTCGAACCAGCAGCGGTTGTGGAGGATCTCGGCGCGCGCCACCGCTTCGGCGTCCGCCGCCGAGCCGGTCGCCGGCAGGAGACGGTCGGGGTTGAGGGCGATGCCGACCTCGCGGGCCCCCGCGGCGCGCAGCGCGTCGACGGCCAGGCCGTGCCCGACGAGCAGGTGGTGCACGACGGCCAGGGCGCCGTTGCCTTCGCGGGTGCCGGGCGCGTGGCGGCCGATGGCGTGACCGACGAACGCGGTGCAGAACGGTTCGTTGAGGGTCATCCAGCGCCCGGCGCGGTCGGCGAGGCGTTCGGCGACGACGGCCGCGTAGTCGGCGAAGGCCTCGGCGGTGCCGCGCACGCGCCAGCCGCCGGTGTCCTCCAGGGCCTGGGGCAGGTCCCAGTGGTAGAGGGTGGGGGCCGGTTCGATGCCGGCGGCGAGGAGTTCGTCGACGAGGCGGTCGTAGAAGTCCAGGCCGGCCGGGTTGACCCGGCCGGTGCCCTCGGGGACGATCCGCGGCCAGGCGATGGAGAAGCGGTAGGTGTCGGCGCCCAGTTCACGCAGGAGCGCCACGTCTTCGCGGTAGCGGTGGTAGTGGTCGCAGGCCACGTCGCCGGTGGCGCCCTCGGCGGTGGCGCCGGGGGTGTGGGAGTAGGTGTCCCAGATGCTGACGCCGCGGCCGTCCTCGGCGGTGGCGCCTTCGATCTGGTAGGCGGCGGTGGCGGCGCCGAACCGGAAGCCGCGCGGGAAGCGCGGGGCGGGGGCGGACGTCATGGGGCGGCTCCTGGGGGTGAACGGTCCTCGCGGCGGCCCAGGCTACGTCACCGCTGACCAGGGGCGGTGCGCGAGGCGGCGGGAACGCAGGGGACAGCGCCCGACGTCATGCGGGATCATGGGGCGGTCGTCATGGTGGAAGCGGCGGGCCGGCGCGGCGCGTGGCCCGTGGCACCTTTGGGGGGGACCCGAATGCGTAGGACGGTGGCGCCCGCGGTGTTGGTGCTGGCGCTCGCCCCGGTGGTGGCGGGGTGTTCGTGGACGGCTGGGTCCGGCCACTCCTCCGTCGGCGCGATCGGCAGGAGAGCGCGGCCCGCTGCGTCGTCCGCGACGCACGCGTCGCTGCTGTCGAAGCTGCTTCCCGAGCCGGCGGGCGCCACCGCCTGGCCGAGCGACAAGACCGGCGTCATGGACATCGACGGCTTCGTCGACAACTTCTACGCGGCGCAGGGCCGTGCGGCCTCGCGCTCGCGCACCCTGGGAAGGGGCTTCTCGACCTCCGCCCGGGCCGGGTGGGTCAACTCCGACGGGACCCAGTCCGACATCTGGCTGGTCGAGTTCGACTCCGAGGAGGGCGCCCGCAGCATGTACCTGAGCACCACCGCGAACTGGAAGAGCGCGGCGAAGCCCGCCACGACGTTCCCCGACACCGCGGTGCACGGCACGGGCGAGCTGCTGCCCCAGCCGGACTCGCGCGGCAACAGCTCCGCGAAGGTCGCCGCGTACGACGGGCGGCTCTTCGTCTACGTGCGCGTGTGGAGTCCCGCGGCGCCGTCGAAGGGCATGGTGGTCGCGCTGATGAAAGCGCAGTACGCCCGGCTCGGCGGGCAGTAGAGCCCGACACGGGGCCCTGTCCGGGCTGCCCGCGCCGGGCTCGGCACCTGCTGCCCGGCCCGGATGCCGTAGGCGGTGGCGAGCCAGCCGCCGAGGAAGGCCCCGAGAGGTGCGGTGCCGGTGCCGAGCCGCCGGCCGAGGGCGGAGGCGATGCCCGTACCGAGCAGTCCGCCGGTGGCCTCGGCGGTCAGGAGCACGCCGAAGCCGTAGGTGCCGATGCCGAGGCGTTCGTGCGCGAAGAGGGTGAGGACGGTCTCCACGGCGAGGAAGGCGATGTTCCCGACGGCCGGGCGCAGCGCCAGGCCGAGCAGTACCCGGTCCCGCGCGCTGGAGGACACCGAGGACAACATCTGCAGGCCCCTGCGCATCTGACGCCCCGTCGGATCCCTCCCCAAGCGAATCTGCGAGTTCCGCTTGATCGGTACCGCGGGCACCCCTGCGACCTGGGCAGGCGCGCGGCGGCCCGGCGGCGATCATTCGGCCAAGCCTTCCCCCGTCCACCGGCTTCACGTCTGCGATCCTTCTCACGCTCCTTCCGTCCTCTGCAGCCCGTGCCTTCGGCCGGGATCCACTGCACTGTTGTGCCGCTCACGTCACCAGCAGGAGCTGACGGGGGCTCATATCGACGGGGGGACACGTGACTTCACGAACCTCGGCCGTGCGCAGGGCGCGCGGCCGTCTCGCATCACTGCCGCACGCCGCGGCGGTGACATCGTTGGCGGTGGTGGGGGCGCTGCTGCCGCTGGGAGTGGCGTCCGCCGCCCCCGCGCACTCGTCCGGCAGCCTCGCCGCGCCTGCCGTTCCGGCGGGTGCGAACCGGCCGGTGGCGTCCAGCGCGTCGGCGTCGGCAGCCGATCTGGCGTCCGCGCGGGCGGCCGCGGCGGGCGCCCCGGTGCCGGTGGCGTCGGCGACCACGCCGACCTCGACGCTGACCGCCCAGCCGAACGGCTCGTTCACCGAGACCCTCTCGCCGTTGCCGGTGCGCGTCCGGCGGTCCGACGGGTCCTGGGCCCCGGTGAACGCCACGCTCACCCGCCGTGCCGACGGCTCCCTCTCGCCCCGGACCACGCCGTCGCCGCTCACGCTGTCCGGCGGGGGGACGGGTCCGCTGGCGGTGGCCGGTGACGCCGGCCGCCGTATCTCGGTGTCCTGGCCGACCTCCCTGCCGGCCCCCACCGTCTCGGGCGCGACCGCCACCTACCCGGAGGTGCTGCCCGGCGTCGACCTGCAGGTCACCGCTGACACCCTCGGCGGGTTCACCGACCTGCTGGTCGTCAAGAACGCGCAGGCCGCCCAGGACCCGGGTCTGGCGGAACTGACGATGGCCACCACCACCGACGGCGTGCAGCTGGCCGCCGACGCGCACGGGAACCTGTCAGCCACCGCCCCCGGCGGCGGCCTGGCCTTCCACGCCGCCGCCCCCGTCATGTGGGACACCCCGGCGGCCGGCACCGCGGCCGCCGGCGCCGGGCGCACGATGGCCGGCAACGCCGCGCCCGCCGCCGGCACGGCGACCGCGGCGACCCCGGGAGTCAAGACCGCGCCGGTGAAGGTGTCCGTCGGCGACGGCAGCATCTCGCTGACGCCCGACGCGGCCATGCTGGCCTCCTCCTCGACCCGCTTCCCGGTCTACGTGGACCCGTCGTGGGAGCCGGTGACCGAGTCGCACCCCGCGTTCACCTACGTCCAGCAGGCGTACCCCGGCACCTCGCACTGGAACGAGGCCGGAGCCCAACTCGGCGTCGGCTACCAGGGCTTCGCGAGCGTCACGGGCATCGAGCGGGCCTACTACCAGTTCACGCTCGGCAAGGACGTCACCACCGGCGACGTGCACTCCGCCACGCTCGATGCGGCCGAGGTGTACTCCTCGGACTGGTCGTGCACCACCAAGTACGCGGTGGACCTGACCAACGTGGACCACATCTCCTCGGCGACCACGTGGAACGCGCAGCCGTCCCGTTTCGCCGACAACAACACGTCCACGACGGTCGGCGGCGCGAACGCCAGCGGCGGCTGCGCCACCTCGGTCCCCTTCACCGAGGACGCCACCCGCGCGGTGGCCGACGACGGCGACGGCACCCTCACCCTGATGCTGCACGGGGACTCCGAGACCGACAAGATGGCCTTCAAACGCGTCTCGACCAATCCCACCCTGTCGGTGAACTACTTCCCCACCCCCCACGACCAGGGCGACATCCCCTGGGAGACCTATGGCCGTGTCCGGTTCGACGACTCGCTGGTGGGCGGCCCGAACCTGTCCAACGGCGACCTCGTCCTCGACGCCACCGACCTGGACGTGGCCGCGGTCGGCCAGAGCCTGCGGCTGACCCGCTCGGCGTCCTCCTTCCCGATGCCCACCGGCTCGATCGGCAGCCACTGGTACGCGGACTTCGACCGCACCCTGACGGTGGCGTCCGCCCAGGCCACCTCCTTCGGCCCCGGCGGGGAACTGCTGACGTTCAAGCAGAACAGCGACGGCACCTACGGCCCGGCAGCCGGCTACCACGCCACGCTGGCCAAGAACAGCGACGGCACCTACACGCTGAACCACACCAACAACGGATCGAAGGACACCTACAACGCCGCCGGCAACCTGACCGCCGTCACCGACCGCAACGGCGACAAGATCACCGTCGCGCAGACCGTCGTGTCCGGCGCGGTCACCGGCTTCAAGGCCACCGACTCCCGCTCCGGCCGGTGGATCTCACTGGCCCGCGGCGCGGACGCCCAGCACCTGACCGCCACCGACAACTCCGGCCGCACGGTCGGCTACGTCACCACCGGAGCCGTCTCGGCGGGCACCGCGAAGCTGACGGTCACCGACACCACCGGCGCGCCCACGGTCTTCGGCTACGACACCTCGGGCCGGATCGGCCGGATCACCACTGCGGACGGCCACGTGACGACATTCGGCTACGACACGCAGGACCGTGTCACGTCGATGACCCGCGTCACCGACCCTGCCACCGGCGCCGGCGACACCTGGACCTACGCCTACTCGGCATCGACCCGCGCCACGGCGGGGACCACGACCGTCACCGACCCCAACATCCACAAGACGGTGTACACCGTGGACGGGTCGGGGGACGTCACCAAGGTCGTCGACGCGCTGAACCACACCCGCTCCTCGACGTTCAACGCCAACCACGACCAGCTGACCGCCGTCAGCGCCCTGGGCACGGGCACCGCCGACACCACCACCTACGGCTGGGACAGCAACGACAACCCCACCTCCGCCCAGCTGCCCACCGGCGCGACGACGTCGACCGGCACGTACACCCAGCACGCCGGCGCCTACCTGCCGCCGTCGCTCACCGACCCCTCGGGACGGCAGACCAGCTTCCTGTACGACACCGACGGCAACCTGACGCAGTCCCAGGACACCACCGGCGGCAAGACCGGCGGCGCGGCGCTGCACTACACCTACCAGGGCGACGGTTCGACCGACTGCGGCGGCTTCTCCGGCCAGCGATGCAGCTCCACCGACGCCGACGGCAACACCACCGACTACACCTACGACGCCGGCGGCAACCTGATCAAGGCCACCCCGCCCGCCCCCCTGGGCGCCACCACCTACACCTACGACGACCTCGGCCGCCAGCAGACCGTCACCGACGGACGCGGCGTCACGACGACCTACACCTACGACGACCACGACCGCATCGAGCAGGTCACCACCTCCGCAGGCGGCACCCCGGCCCAGACCGTGACCTACACCTACTACCGCGACGGCGGCCTGCAGACCCAGACCGACGCCTCCGGCACCATCACCTACACCTACGACGCGCTCGGCCGCGAGGCCACCCGCTCGCTGCCCGGCGGGGCCGTCTACACCCAGGGCTACGACCCGGCCGGCAACCTGCACACCCTGTCCGGCCCGTTCGGCACCACGACCTACGACGACAACGCGGGCAACCAGCTCGTCACCCTCACCGACCCCTCGGGCGCCCCGACCACCTTCGCCTACGACGACGACGGCAACCGCACCACCACCACGTACCCGGGCGGCACCACGCAGACCGCCACCTGGGACGCCTCCGACCGTCCCACGGGCGTCAAGGCCGTCCACGGCAGCACGACGCTGACCGACTTCACGTACAGCTACAAGACCGCCGGCGGCGCCGACACCGACCAGATCCAGACCCGCACCGACCCGGTCACCGGCTCCGTCATCACCTACACCTACGACAGCCAGAGCCGCCTGAGCTACGCCGAGCAGGACAGCGGCAGCGGCAGCCGCGAGGCCGGCTGGCTGTACTGCCACGACGACGCGGGGAACCTCACGGCGACCTCCACCAGCGCCTCCTCCTGCTCCGCCGGCAGCGGCCTGACGTCGTACAGCCACAACGACGCGAGTGAACTGACCGCGAAGAACGGTTCGAGCTCCGGCTGGTCCTACGACGCGGCCGGCAACGAGACCGCCGCGGCCTCCGCGACCCCCCGCAGCTCCGAGACCTACAACGCGTTCGGCCAGCCCACGTCCCTGACCACCGGCGGCACGGCCACCGCGCAGACCTTCGCCGGCACCGACTCCTCCGACCGCCTGTCCCAGGGCGCCACCACGTTCTCGACCGGCCCCGAGGGCCTGGCCGGCATCACCACGGCGGCCGGCAGCATCGGAGTGATCCGCGACCCCGCGGGCACGCTCATCGGTATGACCAGCGGGGGCAAGAGCTACTACTACCTCAACGACATCCAGGGCTCCGTCCTCGGTCTGGTCGACACCACCGGCACCAAAGTCGACTCCTACGCCTACGACCCGGCGGGCAACGCCCGCAGCGGCGGCAGCGTCGGCGTCGACCAGCCCTTCGGATACATCGGCGCCTACCTGGACCCGACCGGGCTCTACCACCTCGGGGCCCGCTTCTACGACCCGTCCCTGGGCCGCTTCACCCAGCCCGACCCCTCGGGCAAGGAGACCAACCCCTACCTCTACGCGGCCGGTGACCCCGTCAACCACACCGACCCCGACGGCACGAGCTTCTTCGGCGCAGTGGGCGACCTGCTGGACCTGCAGGACCTGGGGGAGGCGTTGCAGGCGGCGGCCAACGGCGACACCCATGCGCTGATGGCCAAGGTCATCGGAGCGGGTGCCGGACTCTTCGCCGAGTCGCTCTGCGAGTTCGGACTCGGATTCTTCGCGGTGCCCACCGCGGGAGCCTCGGAAGTGCTGGGCCAGGGCGTGTGCCTTGCGGCTTCCTACGACGCCGGACAGACAGCAGAGAGCCTCTACGGCTGACGATCGCACCCGTGCCCGCCCGGCACCCTCACGGTGCCGGGCGGGCGGCCCCTGAAGGAGAACGCATGACGCGCGCAGGCGAACGCATCTACGGGTCCCCCGGGGCCATGCGCAGAAACGCGGTGATCACCCTCGTCCTCGGTGCCGTCCTGCTGGTGCCGGGCGTGCTCCTGGCCGCCCGGGGCAACGCCGCCGGCTGGTTCCTCGTCGGCCTGGTGCTGGTCGGCTGTGGCTTCGTCTTCTTCGCCATGCGCTCACGCCGCCCCTGACGCCATTGCCGCTGCGCGGCGCCGGGCGCCATGGCGTCAGGCGTCGAAGGCGGTGGCCCGGGCGCGGGCGGTCCACGGGGCGATCTCGGCGCGGACGCGGTCCAGGGCGCAGGTGACAGCCTCGACCCCGTCGGCACCGAGGGGAAGGTGGAGCGGGGTCCGATCGGCGTCCAGGGCGGCCAGGATGACGGCCGCGGCCTTCGCCGGGTCGCCCGGCGTCCCCTCGTCGCCCGCGGCGACCATCTTCCGGGTGGCGCCGACGGTCGCGGCGTAGTCGGCCAGTTCCTCGCCGCTGGCCGTCGTGTTGGCCATCAGCGACGTCCGGAAGGCGCCCGGCTCGACGACCAGCGTCCTGATGCCCAGCGGCCCGACCTCCGCGGCCAGCGCCTCGCTCATGCCCTCCAGCGCGAACTTGGTGCCGCTGTACGCCGAGAAGCCCGCGAAGGACATCCGGCCGCCCATGCTGCTCATCTGCACGATCGCGCCGGACCGCCGCTGCCGCATGTACGGCAGCACCGCCCGCACCAGGGCCGCGGGCCCGAACACGTGCACGTCGAACAGCGACCGCAGCTCCTCGTCCGTGGTCTCCTCGAACGCCCCGACGTGGCCGCGGCCCGCATTGTTGACCAGGACGTCGATCCGGCCGTGCCGGGCCACGACGTCGCGCACCGCCTCGTCGATCCGGGCCGCGTCCGTGACGTCCAGCCGCAGCGCCTCGACCTGGCCGGGGTGGGCGGCCACGATGTCGTCGAGGGTGCCGACGCGGCGGGTCGCCGCGACCACGACGTCGCCCGCGGCGACCGCGGCCTCGGTGATCGCCCGGCCCAAGCCGCTGCCGGCGCCCGTGATCAGCCAGACCTTGTTCATCGTCACTCCCGTTCGGTCAGGTGCGGACGCCGTTGGCCCGCCGTGATCCCACCTTCGCGCCGGGGCTGCTTGCCCGTCCAAGACCCATCGTGATAGCCGATGGTTATGGACGTCCATGTGCGGGATCTGCGGTACTTCACCGTCGTCGCCGAGGAGCTGCACTTCACCCGGGCCGCCGAGCGGCTGTATGTCTCCCAGCCCGCGTTGAGCAAGCAGATCCGTTCGCTGGAACGGCAGTTGGGCATCGCGCTGTTCGTCCGCGACCGGCACGGGGTGGTCCTCACGGCTGCCGGGACGGCCCTGCTGCCGCACGCGCGGCGGATCCTCGAGGCGTGGGACGGCGGCCGGGCCGCGGTCGAGGAGGCCAGGGCCGCACAGCGCAGCACGCTGGTGGTGGGCATGAGCACCAGCCCGGGCCGCGGCGGCCTGCTGCCCGCGGTCCGCTCCCGCTTCACCGCGGCCTGCCCGGGCGCCGTGGTGCGGCTGCGGCAGGTCGGCTGGGAGGACCCGTCGGCGGGGCTGTCGGACGGGGCGAGCGATGTGGCGTTCGTCTGGCTGCCGCTGCCGGACCAGGAGCGCTACGGCCATCTGGTGGTCGCCCAGGAGCCGCGGCTGGTGGCCCTGCCCGACGGTCACCGGTTCGCCGGACGCCCGGTCGTCGACTTCGCCGACCTGCGCGACGAGCCCTTCCTGGCGCTGCCGGAGTCCGCAGGGCCGCTGCGCGACCACTGGCTTGCCACCGACGCGCGGGAGGGGCGCCCGCCGCGGGTCGGGGCCGAAGTGGCCGGCGCCGAGGAGACGTACGAGGCGCTCACCGCGGGCCTGGGCGTGGTGCTGCTCGCGGCCGGCAACGCGCCGCTGGTCACCCTGGGCGGTGTCACCACCCGGCCGGTCCGCGGCATCACGCCGAGCCGGTTCGCTCTGGCGTGGCGGCGGGACGCGGCCGGCCCGCTGGTCCGGGCCTACGCGGCCGCCTGCCGGCAGGTGGTGGAGGGCGCCACCGGCGGCTGAGCCCCTGCCCGCACGCGCGGACCGCCCCCGGGGCAGCCACAGCCGCCTGACCTCATCCGTGCGGCGAGGTCAGCCGGCCCGCACGCTGGTGTCGCCGTCAACTGCTGCCGGCGGACACCTCGTCGGGCGCGGCGGCCGCGTCCGGATCGGTGGAAGGGTGCGGCGCCGCGGATGCTCCCGCGGGCCCGGACCTGGCCAGCAACAGGCCGGTGAACGCGGCGGTGGCCAGGGTGACGGCGCCGGCGGCGACGAAGGCGCTGGTGAGGCCGGCGGCGAAGGAGGCGCCGCCGGACTGCCGGGTGCGCACGACGGCTCCCAGCACCGCCACGCCGAGCACCGCGCCGATCTGCCGGGTGGTGCTGCTGATGCCTGAGGCGAGGCCGCCTTCCTGCGGGCTGACCGCCTGGATCGCGGCTCCCGTCAGCGGGGAGAGGGTCAGGGCGAAGCCGGTGCCGGCCACTGCCAGCCGCCACCACACGTCGGCGTAGCCGGTGTCGGCGTGCACCGTGCCCAGCGCCAGCAGCCCCAGGCCGGCCAGGGCCAGGCCGGTGGTGACCACGACGCGCACGCCGTGCCGGGCGGCGAGCCGGCCCGCGTACGGGCTGACCGTCACCATGGCCAGGGACGCCGGCAGGGTCTGCAGGCCGGCGCGCAGGATCGAGCTGCCCTGGACGTAGACGAAGAACTGGGAGAAGAAGAACGACGAGCCCATGAGCGCGAACCCCACCACGGTCATGGCGGTGTTGGACACGGTGAACAGCCGCTGCCGGAACAGCCTCAGCGGCAGCATCGGAGCCGAGCGGCGCGCTTCGACGGCGGCGAAGGCGGCCAGGAGGACCACCGCGGCGGCGAAGCCGCCCAGGATCACCGGCGACGTCCAGCCGCGGGCGCCCCCCTCGATCAGCCCGTAGGCCAGCGCCCCCACTCCCAGGGCGGACAGCGCCGTGCCCGGGACGTCGATCGCCGGGGCGTTGGGGTTGCGGGCCTCTTCCAGGCTCCACAGGCCGGCCAGCACCAGGATCACGCCGATGGGCAGATTGACCAGGAAGATGGCCGGCCAGCCGAAGGCGTCCGCCAGCACGCCGCCGGCCACGGGGCCCGCGGCCAGACCGATTCCGCTCAGTCCCGCCCACAGCCCGATCGCCTTGATCCGTTCCTGCGGCACGGGATGGGCGGCGGCGAGCAGAGCGAGTGAGGCGGGGCTCAGCGCCGCGGCCCCGATGCCCTGCAGCACCCGGCCGGTGATCAGCCAGCCGAGCGAGGGAGCCAGGCTGCACAGCAGCGACGCGGCGGTGAAGACCACCACGCCGGTCAGGTACACCCGCTTGCGGCCGAACCGGTCGGCGAAGACGCCGCCGGACAGCAGCAGCATGGCGACCAGCAGCACGTACGCGTCGACGATCCATTGCAGACCGGTCAGCTGGGTGTGCAGCCGGTGCTGCATGTCGGGCAGTGCCGCCCCGACGATCGTGTTGTCGAGCAGGACCATGAACTGGCCGAGGCAGGTCACCGTGAGCAGCACGGCCCGGTTGGCCCGACTGCCCGCGGCCGCAAGTGATGCAGCGATGGGGATCCCTCTCCTTCGTCCCTCGCGCCCGGCCACGGCCGACACGCCCGGACACGGCCGGCGCGCCACCCGAGCGCTCTTAAAGCAGTCCGTGACTGCGTTAGGAGACTCTAGGGAGGGTGGCCGCGCAAACGCAAGTACCGACTGCGTTAAGGTGGTGGGGTGAACGAGCGACAACCAGTCAGGCGGCCCGGCGGGCGCAGCTCCCGCGTCGGCGCGCAGGTGCACCAGGCCGTCACCGACCTGATCGGCGAACGCGGCTACGGCAACTTCACCGTCGGCGACATCGCCGCCCGCGCGGGCGTCGCCGACAGCAGCATCTACCGCCGGTGGGGCACCCTGGAGAGCCTGCTCGCCGACGTGGCGCTCACCCGCCTCAACGCCCGGTCGCCGATGCCCGACACCGGGACCCTGGCCGGCGACCTGCGCACCTACGCGGCCCAGGTGGCCCGCGAGATCACCGGGCCCGACGGGCCGGCGGTGCTGCACCTGGCCGTCGCCCTGTCGGGCAACGGCCCGCAGGGCCTGCGGGCCGGCGACGAACTGCGCGCCGAACGCATGCGGCAACTGCAGTCCATGCTCGACCGCGCCCGCGACCGCGGCGAGGACGCCCCCGACGCGCTCGGCGTCCTCGACCACATCCTGGCCCCGATGTACATCCGCGTCCTGTTCGGCATGGGCCCGCTCACCCCGGACTACATCGACGCACTGGTCGACCGGCTGCTGTGACCCCCGGCCGGGCCCCGAAGGCGGCGGTCTTCGGAGACGGTGACGGGGGCCGCCCTCATGGGTGTCCGCCTCTCGCGGCCCGCCGTCGGCCGCAAAAAGGGCGCGGCAGTGCAGAGTTCCGACCTCATCGAGATGCCTACGGGTACGTACCCGTATGCTCTCTCGGGTGAGAAGGGAAAGCGATCATGGCTGACGCGAACGTCCGGATCCCCGAGGAAGCCCGCAACCGCCTGGCGGCAGTTGCCGCCTCGGAGGGCATGTCCTTGCGCGCCTATCTGGCTCGCCTCGCAGAGACCGTACTCACGCCCGAAGAACGCGCCGAGCAGGCCGAACAGGCCCGCGCGGTCCTCAAGGACTGGTCCGGCTACGCGCCCGGCACCGCCGAGGAGAAGGACCTCGACGCGGAACTGGACGCGCGTCTGCGACGGGCGGCCGCCCGGTGACCCACCCCCACGAGGCCATGCACGTGATCCTGGACGACACGGCCATGGCAGCGGCCGGCCTGGGCAATCTCCTGGCCTCCCGGCTGATCCACCGGGCGCACGCCGAACCGGGCTGGTACCTGTACGCCACCGCCTGCGCGCTGGTGGAAGCCGACCGTGCCCGGCCGGGGACCGGCGAGCACATCGCGGCCCTGCCCGGCATCACCATCCTGGACCTGGACCTGACCGCCGCGCTGTCCGTCGCACGCGGTGACACCTGGGCGCTGGCCCACACGCTGCACGCCGCGCAGCCCACCCCGGAACGCCCCACCGGCGCGGTGGTGGCCACCACCGCCCCCGGCACGTGGGCGGCGCATCCCGTGCGCATCCTGGATCTCACCCCCTGAACGGCACGCCACCCGAGGGCTGAGGCGCGTCCGGGCGGGCCGCCGGGGGAGTGCGGCGACCACGGGCGAGGCCACCGCCTCATGATCGCCCGGACGGCTCCCGGCTCTGCCCACCCCCGCCACGGACACGGCGGCCCGGACCGCACCGGCCTGCTGCACGCCCGGCAACCGGGCTATAACGAGGTGCATGACGCTCGACATCCCCGACGAGGTCCGGAACAAGGCAGTCGCCGAGGGGAACGCATCGTGGCTCGACGAACTGCCCTCGCTCGTGGCGGCTCTGGCGCGGGACTGGTCGCTGACCATCGGTGCCACACTGCGCGGTGGCCACGCGGCGCTCGTCGTGGAGGCGACCCTGGCCGGCACGACAGCGGCGGTCCTCAAGGTCGGTGTCCCCGGCACACGGCGCGAACTCGCCCGCGAGGCCTGCGCCCTGCGCCTGGCCGGCGGCGACGGGTACGCCGGCCTGCTGCTCGACGATCCCGACCGCGACGCGCTCGTGCTCGAACGGCTCGGGTCCGCGATGCACGACGTCGTGCCCGATCCCGCCACCCGCCACGACATGCTGTGCGACGTCGCAGCGCGCGGCTGGCGCCCGGCCGGCCCCGAAACCGGCCTGCCCACCGGCGCCGACAAGGCACGCCGCTACGCCGAGTTGCTGCCGCGGCTGTGGGAGGAGACGGGACGAGCCTGCTCGCCGGCGACCGTCGAGGACGCGCTCGCGTGCATCGAGCGCCGCCGCCGGGCGCACGACGACCGACGCGCCGTCCTCGTGCACGGCGACGTCCACGAACTGAACGCGCTGCAGGCGGCGGACGGCACGTTCAAGCTCATCGATCCCGAGGGCCTGCGGGCCGAGCCGGCGTACGACGTCGGCACCATCATCCGCTGCAACCCCGGGTGCGGTGACGACCTGCGGGCCAGAGCGCAGCGACTGGCCGCCCGCACCGGCCTGGAGGCGACCGCGATCTGGGAGTGGGGAACGATCCACCGCGTCGTCAGCGGCCTGTACAGCCGGAGCATCGCTTTCCAGCCCTTCGGTGACCTGCTGCTCGCCGAGGCGGATCGACTCACCGGATGAACAGCACCGTTCGGTGTGATGCGGATCACTGAGACGTCCGTGGGCCTGCGGACAAGTCATGGCGTGGATTGTTCTTTGCACGCCCGGATCCGGGCGGGAGACCCTGAGGCGTTCAGGGAGATCTTCCTGAGCCACGCTCAGATGGTCTACCGCCATGCCCTGCGCATCACCGGAGACTGGGCGCTGGCCGAAGATGTCGTCTCGCTGACGTTCTTGGAGGCGTGGCGGCTGCGGGGCAGGCTACGGGACGAAGGGGATTCCCCGCGGCCGTGGCTGATGGGCATCGCGACGAATGTCCTGCGCAACACGGTGCGCGCCCGGCGCCGTCATGAACGGGCGATGGCCCGGCTGCCGGCGAGACAGACGGTGCCCGATTTCGCCGACGAGCTGATCGGCCGGATAGGGGACGCCGAGCAACTCTTCGCAGCACAAGCGGGATTGGCAAGGCTCCGCCAGTGCGAACGGGACGTTTTCACGCTGTGCGTATGGTCCGGACTGAGCTATCAGGAGGCGGCCCAGGCCCTGGGCGTACCGACGGGGACCGTGCGCTCTCGCCTCGCCCGGGCTCGGGCGAGGCTGCGCAAACTCGCGCAGGAGGAACTGAAGAACAAGCAGGCCGAACGGGAAAAGGCGGAACCCGGGTCAGGAAGCGGACAAGTACAGGGCGGCCGCACCGAAGCGGCCCGGTCGAGCCAGGAGAGGAACCGATGATGTTCAGTCCGTGGCGGCGGGTGGACCCGCTGGATCACACGGAGTTGGCGCAGCTGCTCCCCGCGCCCGGCAATCCGGTTCTCTCGCAAGACCGCCAACGCCTGCTTGAGGACTTCCTGATGAGCCATACGACACAGGACGCGCCCCGCGTCCGCTCCCGCCGCCACCTGGCCGTGCGCCTGGCGGTTCCCGCCGCCCTGGCCGCCGCTCTGGCCGCAACGGTGCTCACCGTCAACCACGTCACCGCCGGGCCGGCGTCCCCGGCCCCCGCGGCCGGCCGCGCGTCCGCGGACGATTCCCCGGTGCACATCAGCACCGCGGCCTACACCCTGAGCCGCAAGCCCGGCCACGTGGTCACGGTCGTCTTCCTCAAGGGGAGTACGCCCATGCCGGCCCAGCTGCGGAACGACCTGGAGCGGGTGGGTGTCAAGGCGGAGGTCTACACGGCCAGTCGCACCTGCGATGCGCACTACACGGGCCTTCCCGACTACGAACCTTCCGGTGTCTTCCTCGAGGCGGTGCGAGGTCAGCGCCGCGACGGCGTCAGCACGGCCACCATCCGGCTCGACCGGATCCCGGCGGGTGACACGCTGGAGGTGACCTACGTTCCCGTGGTGGACCACTCGTACGTGGTCCACTTCGCCCTGAACAAGGCCACGTCGCCTGAATCCGACTGCATTCGCGCGGGTGGTGTACCCGTGCACAAGATCGAGCCGAACCGGATTCCCTGAGCACCGAGGCGGTCCGGTGGGAGCCGCGGTCCTGCCCATCGGCCGGTGTCCGGCTCGGCGCGGACCGCGACGGCCGGCCCTGAGGCCGTCACGTCGGCGACCGCGGCCGCAGCGGGGCGGTCGCGTCGGCGGGGGCCGTCACCAGGTAGTCGGTGCGGCCCGTCGCCCGCGGCAGCGCCACGCCGCCCTGGACGGCGGCCGGCACGGCCCGGGCCCGGTGCACCGGCCACGTGCCGCCACAGGCCACGGTCGGGAGCCGGCTGACGGTCTGTCCGACCGGCACCCAGGGCTGACAGACTTCGGGCCCATGGCGAACAGCGGACTGTGGATCGGCGTCCTCACCGCGCTCACCGCACTCGCGGCCAGCCACATCACCGGCCGGGCGACCTTCCGTGCGGCCAAGGCCCAGGCGCAGACGACGACCATGGCGGAGGCCCTGCGTGAGCAACGCGAGCGGCGCCGTTGCGCCTACCGGGAGATGATGAGCTGCGCGCACGCGTTCAACGCGGTCACGTGGCAGATCGACGACGTGGACGCGGCCCGTGACCGCGACAGCAGGAACCGGCTGCTGACGCGGATGTACCAGCGCATCGGCCCGGCCATCGCGGACATGAACCGGGCCATGCACGAGGTCCGCCTCGACGGTCCTGCCGAGGTGTCCGGCGCGGCGGATCACGTGCGGAACATGGCGCGGCGTGTGCAGCAGCAGCTCAAGACGCTTGCCGGTGACGAAAGCTCCGAACGGCGCGAGGCGTACGACGCCGCCTACCGTCAATTCCGGGAGGCCTACATCACGTTCATCAGCGTGGCGCGTGAGGCGCTGGAGGTCAGGGACACATAGCCCTGGGCGGCGCCGCGGTCCTCGTGACCGGGCCGCTGGGTCTGCTGGCGGGTCCGGGGAACGAACGCCTCCAGCGGGGCCTTGCGCCCGACTCGACCAGGATCTCGGGCTTCCGGGTCGCGACGCAGGCGCGCACCGCCCGCAGGACACGTCGGCGCCCGCGGATCCGCGTACGGATCCGCGCACGGTTCCGCGTACGGATCCGCGGCCGCGTCAGCCGGGCTGCTCACTGTCCTTCAGCGCACCCCATCCGTGCCAGCGGTCGATCTCGATCCATGCGCTGTAGCGGCGCCGGTCGCGCTGCCCGTAGTCCTTGCCCAGGTACTGGCGGGACAGCCGGTCGATGCCGGACAGGTCGGTGTCCTCCTGCAGGTCGACGACGCGGCCGATGATGGTCACATGGGTGTACCAGCCGCCCTCGTCGAGCACGGTGAGCGAGACCCTGGGGTCGTTGCGCACGTGCTGGAGCCGCACGCGCCCCTCGTCCATGTTGATGAGCACCCGCCCGTCGTCCCACAGGTACCAGGTGGCCGCGGTCACCGGCTGGCCGTCCGGGCGCAGCGTGGAGATGACGGCGGGGTTGGCTTTCTCCAGCATGGCGACGGCGGCTGCGGGCAGGGGCGGCTTCGACACGGGTCATCCTCCACGACGTAAGGCGGGACGCTTCTCGATCACCAGCATGATTGCCCGGGGCGGCGCCGCGCGCACGCACCGCCCCGCGCGCAGCCGGGCGAGTTGCTGAGTGACGGCCATGGCGGCGGTTTGCCGACGACGTCCACGGTCTGTCGGACGGGGAGCGGGCTCCTGCCGAGCCGGAGAGGCTCCGTTACGGGCTGCCGCAGTTCGCCGCCGGTCTCAGTGGTGGTCGGTGTAGGGGACGAGCCCGCCGAGGGCCAGGCCCGCGACGCATGCGCGGCGGAAGTTCTCGTGCCGCATGGGCGGGGTGTACTGCGCGTCGGTCATCGCGTACGGTGCGCGGATCCCCAGTTCCACGCCGCACAGGCACACGACGTAGCCGTGGTCCAGCGCCGCGGCCCGCCAGTCGGGGTCGTAGGGGACCCAGGTCCGGGAGTAGAGGCCGCCGTCGGGTGTCCGCAGTTCCAGCCTGGAATAGGCGCAGTTCATGCGCGCCCACGCTGCGGGCGGGTCATCCGCAGTCGCGTGCAGTTCCCATCCGGGGATCGAGCGGAGGTCGGCGCCGCCCGACATCATGCGTTTCAGGGCGATGACGACCCTGTCGTCGCCGGACCACCGCTGGGGCAGCCGCAGCTCGCCGAACTCGGGCGGCAGAAGCATCATGCCGCATCGGATGGCGCCGCCGATCCGCGGGTCCTTCAGTTCGTCGTCGACCGGGGCCGTCCGCGTCGCGGCGTACGGGAACGCGCCGCCCGCGCCGATGGCGACCCTGAAATCGAAGAGGGCGGCGGGCATGTGAGGTGTCTGCGCGGGGTCGAGGATGAAAGCGCCTTGCGCGGTGTCCACAGTCATCAGGAGGCCGTCGAGCCGCAGCGCGGGGTCGTCGCAGAAAAGGATCTGCCCCAGGTCGTCGACCTCTTCGAACCGACGCCTGCCCGTGTCCGCCATGTCTCCGGCCTCCGGCTGGTCGCCGTTCCCCGCCCAGCGAAGTGGACGATGGGGTCGCGAACCATCCTAGGGAGGGACCCCGGGGCGGATCCAGGGGCGCGATCGCCACCGCTGCCGGATCCGCTGCGCGCGACTGCAGGGTCGACGAAGTCCCGCCGTCTGACGGCGAGATGGCGCAGTCGGCCGCGCAGCCGGCGGCGGCAACAGCCCCGCTGACCGCCAACCGGGCCCGGGAGTGGAACAGGGGGCGGTCGAGGGTCAGGCAGGCGGCCTCGGCGTCCACCGCATGCAGAACACCGGGCATGTCAGCCCGGTGGCTGCTACGGGCCGACATGGACACCGTGCGCGAGGTGATCCACCGATTCAACAGCGGGCGGCCGAACGGAACCGCCTCAAGGCCGAGCTGCCGGTCAGCGGGTGGCCGCTGCCAGGAGCTCGGTGATCTGCGCGGTGGACGCCGGGCCGGCCGGCTGGTCGAAGAACGGCTTGGAGGGGTCCTGCGCATAGGGCGGGCCGTAGACGGGGGTGCCCGGCTGGAAACGCCAGCTCTCGGTGAGCGGGCCGGCGTCCACCGCGTCGTAGCCCAGGATGTCGAGGAGTTCGGTGGCCTTGCGCTTGGCGTCCGCGTCGTCGCCGGCGATCGGGAGGGCGGTGCGGTCGGCGGCGCCGGCGGGGCGGGGGAGGGCCGCGAGGTGCTTGTAGAAGATGTTGTTGAACGCCTTCACCACGTGCGCGCCGGCCAGGTGGCCCTGGAGCAGTTCGGTGTCCGTCTTCTGCTTCGAGTCGAGCTCGGCGATCCGACCGTCGCGGTCGGGGTAGTAGTTCCCGGTGTCCAGGACGGTCTTGCCGGCCAGGGGTTCGACCGGAACCTGCTGGTACGCCTTCACAGGGATCGTCACGACCACCCAGTCGCCCGCGGCCGCCGCCTCGGCCGGCGAGCCCGCACGGGCCCGGGGGCCGAGCTCTGCGACGAGGTCGGCGAGCGTCTGGGGCCCCCGCGAGTTGCTGAGCACCACGTCCAGGCCCGCGTCGACCGCGAGCCGGGCCAGAGTGCCGCCGATGTGTCCACTGCCGATGAGTCCAAGAGTTGCCATGCCGGTCGCAACCGCGCCGCCCGGCGATCTGTTCCACGATGCCGCCGTCCGGGTGATCCCCGTCGCCGGCCCGCGGTAAGACCCGGCCGCCGCCGGGCGGCCAGGCCCCCGTGTTCCGCACGCGGCTCTCCCGCGCTCGCCGAGAGAGCCAGGCGGCGTATCGCCTCCGGACCGCCGTGCAGGTCCTCGACCCAGTCGACACGCTCCACCGTCGCTGCGAACGCAAGGCCCCGAACCAGCACACCCCGGCCCGGCCGCAGGCCCGGGCGCAGGCCCGGGCGCTGAGGGGACGCGGCCGTCCCCCCAGTGCCCGGCGAAACTCACCCGACCAGCTTCTCCAGGTTGGCCAGCTCGTTCCGCCGCCCGGCGACCAGCCGCTGGGTCCACTCCTTGTCGTGCATGGCGTCCACGGTCATCGTCACGCGCACGCCGTCGTCCGTCGTCGTCAACTCGACCTCGGTCAGGAACTCGTACGGCGTCACACCGGGGATGAAGTCGGCCATGGTGGTGTACCCCAGCCGGCGCCGCGGCTCCACGGTGGTGAACGTCTTGGTCGACGTCGTGCTCAGCGGCAGGCCCGCGCCCTGCATGAAGGCCACCTGTTCCGCACCGGTCGCCGTCATCGTGTACGTCAAAGTCCCCTCGGGACGCAGGTCGAGCGCGTCGACGCGGACCACGAATCCGTCCGGCGCCCACCAGGACTCGATGCCGGACGCCGTGGTCCACAGCTCCCAGATCCGGTCGGCGGAGGCCGGGTAGTCGTACTCGATGCGGACCTTGCGGGCATCAGCGGAGGTGTTCACGGTGTTCGCTCCCTTGCTCGGCAGAACGTGTCGTCAGGGTTGGACGCCGGCCGCGGGATTTCTCATCGGCCGCGGCCGCCGTCACCGCCGACCGCGGTCAGCGCGGCAGCGTCAGCGGCAGTCCGCACGCGGCGACCAGATGCGTCTCGAACGTCGTGATCTCCACGATCCGCCCGCCTTCGACACGCAGCACATCGAGCATGTGCGCCCGGTAGACCGACGTCCCCGGCCGCTGCACATACCCGGCCACCGCCGGCATCCGGTTGGCGGCCGTGGGCACGAACCGCCAGCGTCCGAAGTAGCGCGGTGACGCGGGGTCGAACACCGCCGTGACCTGGGCGAGGATGGCCTCGCGTCCGGTGAACCAGACGGCGTTCGGCGGCATGGTCAACACGGCGTCCGCACTGAGCAGTTCGGCCATCATGCCCAGATCGGCACGCTCGGCGGCGGTGACGTAACGCTGGACGACCTCCTGCTCCTGGCGGGTGCGCTCGGCGGCGGTCCACTCCTGGCGCCGGGCCGGGAGGCGTTCGCGGAGCGTGTGCCGGGCGCGCTGCAACGCGCTGTTGGCCGCGGCGAGGGACATGCCGAGGATCCCGGCGGCCTCCTCGGCCGGCAGGCCGAGCACATCGCGGTAGATCAGCACGGCGCGCTGCCGGGGCGGAAGGTGCTGGATCGCGGCGAGGAACACGAGCTCCAGCGTCTCGCGCGACACGGCGGCAGCCTCGGGAGCTGCGGACTCGTCGGCCGAGGGGACCTGCTCGAGGAACTCCTCGAGTCGCCTGTCGGGGTACGGCTGCAGCCAGGCAAGACGGGCCGGCGGCCGACCGGGCCCGCTGTCGACACCCGGCAGGGGTGCGTACCGCTGGGGACGCCGGCCGGTACGCCGCAGGTGGTCGAGGCAGACGTTGACGGCGATGCGATGGAGCCAGGTGCGGACGGCGGCCTGCCGCCGGAACGAGGCGCGGTCCCGCCAGGCACGCAAGAAGGTCTCCTGCAGGAGGTCTTCGGCGTCGTCGTAGGAGCCGACCATGCGGTAGCACAGCAGGTGGACGTGCCGGCGGTGGATGTCCAGGAGGGCGGCGAAGTCCTCTTCGCCCTCCTCGGCCCCGGCTTCGGACCCGCTGCCCGGGCCGATTACGGCGGCCGCATCCATGGCCTGGGCGTTCGCCGTGCCCGGCACACCGCCCCCCGTCCCTCCGGGCCGGGTGGGAGCATCACCACCGGCCTCCGCCCTGGCCACCTGCAGCAGCCTGCGGACCACCACCGCCAACGCCTCGACCTCCGCACGGAGGACCGCCGCCGGCTCCAGCACGATGCCCCGCGCCCGCCGCTCGACCTCCGCGACCAGCGCCGCCGCATCGCCACCAGCCCCTGCCGGCCCGCGCCGCTCCCGATAGGCCCGCTGCCGGCACCCCGCCGAGCAGTACACCGCCCTCCGGCCCCGCTGCCGCGCCGCCAAAGCCGCCCCGCACACCAAGCAGTTCCCCATCCCCACCACCACAATTCCGTCACCGACTTCGGCGTTACGGAAAACGGTATCCCGCCCGGCCCACGGGCCGGCACAGCCGCGCTGCCCGGTCACCAGCGCATGCCCAACTCGGTCAGCTCCGCGCGCCGTTTGCGTTCGCAGCGGCGGTGCAGGCGGCGGCGGCCGGCGAGCCAGGCCATGGTGCGTTCGACGGTCCAGCGGTGACGGCCGCATCGTTGGGAGGACTCGATGCCTTTGGGGGCGATGCGCCACGCACGCCTTGAACGGGTGATCGGATTGCCGGGGACGTCGGCCGTCTCGGCGCAGCTGCCTGCCCTGGGAGTTCGACAGCCTCTGCATCTTCCCGGTCTTGCGGTGGTGGGGGACGGCGACCGGATAGCCGTCCGCGTAGGTGCCGCAGATCCTCACGGCGCCGTTGGCGTAGGAGCCGGCCTGCGCCCGGGTGTAGGAGCCGTACGCGACGATGGACGTGGCGTTGGCGGCCTGCGCCGGCCCCGGCAGCGCCACTGCGCCCAGGACCAGCCGCCCCCGTCGCCGGCACGCGCCACACGTTCCGATGACCTGCCATGACGTTTGCCCTCTCGTCGGCCCGTCGTCGGCCCGTCGTCGGGCCAGGTGACGTGGCCGCCCCAGGCCCCCTGGCCGTGGGTGATGGCCTCGGGCTGCCGGGAGACTATGCGGCCCTCCATGCCCGGCTTGACGCCCCGTGTCCAGGTCTTGCGGATGCGTCTCACGCCCGTGCACGGCCCGTGGGCGGCCTGGGAGCCGGCGGGGGAGAGGGGGAAGGCGTTCGCCGGATGCCACAGCCGGACGCCGCCTCGCGCCCGCCCGGCGGCCGGCAGCGGTACGTGCGACCGCAGGTGCCCGGCGCCGGCCGCGGGACGGCGCCGCGGCCCGTGCGCATCCGGCAACGGCGAAAATTGGCGGCCGCACAGGGATTTCGCAGCTTCCTCGTGCTGGCTAGGCTCAGGGCCGGTTGCGCGTGGGAGCGCTCCCAAATGCTCCGCGGCAGCCGGCCCTTCCCCACAGAGGGCCTACCCCCACCAGAGCACGGAGGACGACTGTGACACCCCCCACCCGCACCCCGCGCCCGCACGCGGCGGCTGCGGTCCCTCCACGCAGGGGCCGGTTGCGCACGCTGCTGGCGCTCGGCCTGGCCGCCGGCCTTGCGGCAGCCGGCCTCGTGGCCACCGAGAACACCGCGGGCGCCGCGGCGCAGGCCGCCCTCCCCGCCGGCACCCAGTTCTACAAGGACTCCAACTCCCAGGTCGCCCGCTGGGTCGCCGCCAACCCCGGCGACTCCCGCCAGCCGGTCATCTCCCGGCGGATCGCCTCCCAGCCGCAGGGGATCTGGTTCGCCAACTACAGCCCCGCCACCGTCACCAGTGACGTCAGGGCCGTCACCGCGGCCGCGGCCTCTGCCGGACAAGTGCCGGTGCTGGCGGTCTATGAGATCCCCAACCGTGACTGTGGCGGCGCCTCCGCCGGCGGTGCGCCGGACCTGGCCTCGTACGACGCCTGGGTGCGCAACTTCGCCGCGGGGCTGGGCGGCGGGCAGTCGGTCATCATCCTGGAGCCGGACTCCGTCTCCCTGACCACCTGCCTGTCCGCGCAGGCGCAGAGCGACCGGTTCGCCTCGCTGTCACGGGCAGGCGCGGCCATCCACGCCGCGGCGCCCAACGCCAAGGTCTATATGGACGGCGGCCACTCGGCCTGGAACAGCGCCTCGGAGCAGGCCAGCCGGCTGCGCAGTGCCGGCATCCTGACCAATGCCGACGGCTTCTTCACCAACGTCTCCAACTTCAACGCCACGGGGAACGAGGTCAGTTACGCCAAGAACGTGCTGGCCGCGCTGGGCAACCCGGCCAACCTGCACGCCGTGGTGGACACCAGCCGCAACGGCAACGGTCCGGCCTCGGGCGGGGCGTGGTGCGATCCTTCCGGCAGGGCGATCGGCACGTATCCCACGACCAGCACCGGGGACCCGGCGATCGACGCCTTCTTGTGGGTGAAGCCGCCGGGCGAGGCCGACGGCTGCGCCGGCCCCGCGGGTACCTTCCTGCCGGACGTGGCCTACCAGCTGGCTTCCGCCGCGGCATCGGACCCGACCACGAGCGGGGGCACGACGACGGGCGGCACGTCGACAGGTGGGTCCACGACGAGCGGCGGCACGACCACCGGGGGCGCGACGAGCGGCGGAACGACCACGAGCGGCGGCACGACCACCGGGGGCGCGACGAGCGGCGGAACGACCACGAGCGGCGGCACCGGCGGCACCGGCGGCTCCGGCTGCAAGGTGACCTACACCCCGCAGACCTGGACCGGCGGTTTCACCGTCAACGTCACGGTCGCCGACACCGGTTCGACCGCGGTCAACGGCTGGAAGCTGGGCTTCACCCTGCCGTCCGGCCAGACCGTCACCAGCGCCTGGAACGCGACGGTCAGCCCGAACTCGGGAGCGGTCACCGCCTCGGGCCTGTCGTACAACGCCCAGATTCCCGCCGGCGGCTCCCAGTCCTTCGGCTTCCAGGGCACCTTCTCGGGCAGCTACGCCCAGCCCACCGCGTTCACGCTCAACGGCTCCGTCTGCTCGGTGTCCTGACGCGCTGCCGCACCGCGCGTACCGCGGCGGCCGCCCCGGGGACATGTTCCGGGGCGGCCGCCGCCGCGCCACGCCCGCGACGTGACCACCGGCTGCCGTGCCGTCAGCCGGTGGTCAAAGTGCCACGATGCCTTCTCCGCCGGCGGCGTCCGGCACGGTCACGGTGCCGGTCTTGGTGAGGGAGCCGTCGGAGTCGACACGGAAGCTGTCGACGCCGCCGGCCACTCCGGTCTGGACGTGGAGGAACTTCCCGTCGCTGGTGACGGCTGCGTCGACGGTGCCGGCTGCGGTGGTGGTGTCGCCGATGCTCGTCAGCGAGCCGTGTGCGTTCTCGCTCAGGCCGGTGAGGGAGGCGCTGGCGGCGTTGGAGGCGTAGAAGTGGTCACCGGTCCCGATCACCCAGCACGTGGCGGTCTGGCCGGTGGCGACCTCGGAGACCTTGGTGAGCTGGGCGTCGCGCCCGATGGTGAACGTGGCCACGGAGTTGGTGGCGCTCTCGGTGACGATCAGGCGTCCGGCGGCGTCGAAAGTGAAGCCGAACGGGCCCTGCCCGGGTGTGCGGGTCACCACAGGCCCGCCGGCGGGGCCCAGCGGGCCGATCGGGAAGACGTCGATGCTGTCGCCGCTCTTGGTGGTGACGACGAGCTTGCCGCCGTCCGGGGTGATGCCGACCTGCCCGGGAGTGGTGCCCGAGGCGAGGTCCAGGCCGCGGTGCCATGAGGGCACCTTGACCAGCAGGCCCCCCACATTCAGGTAGCCCTGGACCGAGCCGCCGTCCCCGGAGTTGAGGACGTAGACGTGGTTGCCGTGCACGGCCACGCTGACCGGGAAGCTGCCTGCGGAAGGGAGGATCTGACGCCGAATCAGCCGGTCGCCGTCCACGGAGAAGACGGTGATGGTGTTGCTGCCGGCGTTCACCGCGTACAGCAGGTGGTGCGCCTGGTCGTAGGTCAGCGCTCCCTGGGAGGCGAGGTTGTCGGGGCCGGTGCCGGGGATCTGGCCGCCCAGTCCGCCGGTGGTGTAGGTACCCGCTTGGTGCAGGGAGCCGCCGGTGGTCTGGTGGTAGGCGACGATGGTGTTGCCCTGGGGGTTGTCGGTCTGGACGAAAACCATCGAGCCGCTGCTGGGGGAGTACGCACCGGCCGGGCCGGCGAAGACCGTGGCGCAGGCGAGGGCAGCCGTGAGAAGGCTTGCGGTGCGGAGTGCGGTGGAGGTCATGAGCGTCCCTGTCGGAAGGGGTGTTTCGGGGGCCGGGATCGGGCCGTCCCCCCTGTCACTGGGTCTGCTGCGGGCGCGGCGCACCTCTTACCTGACGCAATTCTTACGGCGCCGACGGTCCGGTCGGCCGCTGGTGCCGCGACGGGCTCCCCTTCCGGCGCACAGCGGCCGCTACTGGTCACGTCCCGGCCGCTCGGCGATGTGGAGCCGCCCGGTAAGAAGTCGCCGCCCGTCGTAGCTGACCTGTAGCGAACCCCATCCGGGCAGTCGCACGACACGCACGACAGGAGAGCTGCGATGACCGACCTGCTACACCCCGGTGACACCTTCCCCGGTCTTACGGTCGACCTGCCCGGGGGCGGGACGGCAGTGCTGCCCGACGCGCTCGGGGGACACTTCGGGGTGGTGCTCTTCTACCGCGGCTCGTGGTGCCCGTACTGCAACGCCCAGCTCCGCGCCTTCCAGCGCGCCCAGGACGCCCTGGGCGAACTCGGTGTGAGGGTCATCGCGCTTTCTGTCGACGACGAGGCGACCACCCAGGCCCTGGTCGACAGGCTCAAGCTCACCTTCCCCGTGGGGCACGGTGCCGATGCGCGAGCCGTGGCCGCTGCGACCGGCGCGTTCGTCAATCCCGATCCTGAGCATCTGCAGTCGACCGGGTTCGTCCTCGACCCGCAGGGCCGGGTCGTCGTGGCCGTCTACTCCAACGGCGCCATCGGGCGCCTGGTGCCGGAGGACGTCGCGGGCCTGGTCCGCTACGTGAAGGAGCACGCCGGCTGACCGGTTGCGTTGTCGTCGCATGGCCGTCCGGGCCCGCCGGGACCGCGGCGGGCCCCGCTGTTACGGTTGCCGGCATGGAACAGCGGGACGTCGGGCACGGGTGTACCGCCACCGCGAGACCGGACCAGGACCCGGAGTCGGCGGCCTGGGTGGCGGCATTGAGCGACACCCGCGGCCGGCGGTATGAGGAAGCCTGTGAGCGACTGCACGCGGTACTGCTGCGGATCGCCAGGAGCGAACTGCGCCGCCGGGGCTCCGACACCCGGATCACCGGGCCCGAACTGGACGACCTGGCCCACCAGGCCGCAGCCGACGCACTGCTCGCCATCACCCGCAAGCTGGCCGACTTCCGGGGCGAGAGCCGTTTCACCACCTGGGCCTACCGCTTCGTGATCCTGGAAGTCTCCGCCAAGACCGGCCGCCACTTCTGGCGCCGACCCACCGAGACGCTGGGCGCAGAGGACTGGGACCGGCTGCCCGATCGTCTCGGCCTGGACCCGGCACGCGAGACGCAGTGGCGTGATCTGGTGCGCGCCCTGCGGGAAGCGGTGGACGAGGTGCTCACTCCGCACCAGCGTCAGGTCTTCCTCGCCGTGGTGGTCGACGGGGTGCCGCTGGACGCCCTGGTGACGCAGTGGAACACCAATCGCAACGCCGTCTACAAAACCGTTTTCGACGCGCGACGTAAGCTGCGGGCGCATCTCGTCGCTCATGGACACCTGGAACGGAAGGCGGGTGCATCGTGAACGAGTCATCGGCACGGATCGAGCACTTCCTGCACACCGATCCCCGCGACGTGGGCTGCGACCAGGCCATGGAGATGCTGCACGTCTACGTGGATCTGGCGGCGAACGGCCAGAACCCGCACGAGCGCTACCCGGGCATGGCCGCACATCTGCAAGCCTGCGGCCCCTGCGACCAGGACTTCGAGGGCCTGCTGGCCGCGGTCACCGGCCGGCCGGGCGGGTGACCACGTCGGGTGCGGGGGCCGCCGGGGGCCGGCGTCCCGCAGGCGTGACAGCCGAGGCCGGGTCCGCCGACGCCCTGTGGCGGGTGCCCTGCCTCACAGGCTTCTGCCAGCGGTACGGCCATGCCCGCGGACAGCGGCCGGACCAGATGCTCGATGTGCTC
>NZ_JAINZZ010000077.1 GCF_019890725.1 Actinacidiphila acidipaludis | reverse complement strand
GCCCCGCCCGCCCGTCCCGGCCGCGGCACCCGCGGGGGCTCCCGCGGAAGCGCGCCGGGCCGAACCGCGGCCGTTCGTTCCCGCGGCCGCGCCGTTCGGGGTCGTCCCCGCGCCACCACCGCTGCGGCGGCGCCGGCCGGAGCGCCGGCCGGCCTCGCCACCGGGCTGCCGGTCCGACCGGGACGCCGCCGGGGCGGCCGGCTGCGGAACCTCGATCGTGACGGGCGTGCCGGAGGGCTCCCGGGCGCCGGTGATGGTCGCCAGCTCCGGGTCGCCCGATGTGACGCGGGCCGTCCGGGGACGGATGCCCGCGTGCGTCATGAGCCGGGTGACGTCCCGCTTCTGGTCGGGCAGGACCAGGGTGACCACGCTGCCGGAACCGCCCGCGCGCGCCGTACGCCCGCCGCGGTGCAGATAGTCCTTGTGGTCGGCGGGCGGATCGACGTTCACGACGAGGTCGAGGTCGTCGATGTGTATGCCGCGGGCCGCGACGTTCGTCGCCACCAACGCCGTGACCTGGCCGTTCTTGAACTGCTCCAGGGTGCGGTTGCGCTGCGGCTGGGAGCGGCCGCCGTGCAGCGCCGCCGCACGGACGCCGACGGACAGCAGGCGCTTGGTGAGCCGGTCGGCGGACCTCTTGGTGTCCAGGAAGAGGATCACCCGGCCGTCGCGGGCCGCGATGCGCGTGGTGACGGTCTTCTTGTCGGTCTCGTCCTGGACGTGGAGCACGTGGTGCTCCATGGTCGTCACCGCTCCGGCCGACGGGTCCACGGAGTGCACCACGGGGTCGGTCAGGAACCGCTGCACCAGCCGGTCGATGTTGTGATCCAGGGTGGCGGAGAAGAGCATGCGCTGGCCGTCGGGGCGCACCTGCTGGATCAGCCTGGTGATCTGCGGCAGGAAACCCATGTCGGTCATCTGGTCGGCCTCGTCCAGCACGGTGATGCGGACGTCGCGCAGCACGCAGTCGCCGCGCTCCACCAGGTCGTTCAGCCGGCCGGGGGTCGCCACGACCATCTCGGCGCCGCGCCGGAGCGTCGCCGCCTGCTTGGTGATCGACAGTCCGCCGACCACGGTGGCCAGCCGGAGGTTCACAGCGGTCGCGTAGGGGGTGAGGGCGTCCGTCACCTGCTGCGCGAGTTCACGGGTCGGGACCAGCACGAGGGCCAGCGGGGCCTTGGGCTCCGCGCGCAGCCCGGCCGTCCGGGCCAGCAGCGCGAGTCCGAACGCGAGGGTCTTGCCGGAGCCGGTGCGGCCCCGCCCCAGCACGTCACGCCCGGCCAGCGTGTTCGGCAGGGTGGCGGCCTGGATGGGGAAGGGGGTCGTCACGCCCTGCGCGGTCAGGGTGCTGAGCAGCGCCTTGGGCATGTCAAGGGCGGCGAAGTCCTCGACGGCCGGCAGTGCGGGCGTCGTGTTTTCCGGCAGCCGGAATTCCCTGGGTGACGACGGGGACGGTGAGGGTGAAGAGGCGCGCCGGTTCGGCTTCTGGGGCCTGCGGGACATGCAGCAGTCTGCCTTCCTGAATACAGCACAAACCGGGATCCGCACCGTGACGGTGCGGACCCCGGTGAGTGGTGACGCGTCGGCGATCAGGCGGGAACGATGTTCTCCGCCTGCGGGCCCTTCTGGCCCTGCGTGACGTCGAAGCTGACCCGCTGGCCCTCGTGCAGCTCACGGAAGCCCTGGGTCGCGATGTTCGAGTAGTGGGCGAAGACGTCGGGGCCGCCGCCGTCCTGCTCGATGAAGCCGAAGCCCTTTTCAGAGTTGAACCACTTCACGGTTCCCTGTGCCATGACATTCTCCTTCTGTAGGCAGAGGCCCCATCCGGAGAAGCCGGTAAAACAAAATATGCGCCTGCAGAAAACATCTCCGTCAGGCGCACATAGGTTCATGGGTACCACAACTGCAACGTGAAAACAGTAGCACAGCCCGGCGGCGCGCGCCGGGCGACCCGCGGGTGCGCCGCCTGTGCGGTCGGTCCGCGCCGTGGGGGAGGGGAGCCTACACGGGCGGGAGGGTGTCGCCGTTGAACACCCACAGTGCGGCCGAGTACCACATCACGCCGATCGCGCAGATCAGGACGCTGCCGGCCAGCGGCAGGGCCCAGCCGGGCAGGCGCCTGCTGCGCACGACCACGACCTTGGCGACGAACGCCCCGTACAGCAGGCAGCCGCAGCTGGAGTGGATGGTGACGCGGGCGTTGGTCGTCTCGAACCCGTACGCGGTGATGCAGTGGATGGCGATGGGCAGGGACAGCAGGAAGGCGAGCAGGCCGATGACGCGGTGCGTGGTGCGCACCGGCTTCGGCGCGGGCCGGCCGCCGGGCACCCGCCCGTACATCCACAGCGCGAGCAGGAGCTGGATCACGGCCAGGCCGAGCAGCGCGGTGGCCAGGCGCGCCTTGAGCTCGAAGGTGTCGACGCCGTTGACGCCGAACAGACCGGCGTTGTAGTCCGGGGTCACGTGGCTGGCCCACTCGTACACGCCGACCGCTGCCGCGAACGGCAGCAGGACGGCGAGCACGATCAGGGCGGGCCGGGCCGTCGGTTTCCTGGCCGGGCGTTCGTCCTGGTGGTCGGGGCTGCTCACGGAAGAGCCGTCCCCGCCTCGGCGGACCGGGGCCGGCTCGTCACGTCTCGACCTGCTTGCCCGCGGGGTTCACGACGTACCACAGCGCCCCGAACTGGTTCAGGTCCTGGCCGTTGGTCTGGCCGGGCTTGCTGTCGCCGGAGAAGTAGTACAGCGGGTGCTTGTTGTACGTGACCTGGGTCGTGCCGTCGGACCGCTTGCTGGTGCCGAGCAGGTTGCTCTTGGTGCCGCTGCCCGCCTTGGGCTGGCCCTTGCTGAGCAGGGGGGGCCAGGCCGCCGCACAGGCGCCCGTGCAAGTCGACATGTCGGTCTTGTCGGCCATGAACAGGTAGAGCGTGCGGCCCTTGCCGTCGACCAGGATGGTGCCGAGCTTGCCGCCGGCGTTGTGCGTGGCCACCGTGGCCTGGGCGCTGGGGCTGCTGGACGCGTCGGCGACGGCCCCCTGCGTGGTGACGACGGCGGAGGCGGTTGCCGAGGAGGGCGCGGTGGTGGCCGCGGCGCCAGTGCTGGACTTGGAGCTGCTGCCGCACCCGCTGAGGGCGGTCATCAGCAGGGCGGCCGCGCACGCGGACACCGGGAAAGCGCGTTTCATCGAGACTCCGAGGACTGGGCGATCCGAAAGGGACGTCCCAGCTTCACCGGCTGCCGCCGCCCGGCCCTTCCGGACACCCGGGTTCGGCCCCCGGCATCAGCCGGGCGGCGCAACGCACGCCCGGCGGCGGGTGGCGTCAGCGGTCGCGCGGGCAGTCGTGGAGGCGGTTCACCGCGGTCCGGAGCCGGAGCCTGCCCGGGTCGGCGGACGTGGCGGAGTCCACCGCCGCGAGGTCGTCCGGCTCCCAGGTGCGGTCTCCGCCGGTGAGGATCAGGCCGGTTTCCAGGTCGGCGTCGTGCGGAAGGCCGGACGTCCCGTCCAGGAACGCCGACACCGCCGCGGCCGCGGCGGCCGCCGTCTCCGGGGGGCCGTGGCTTCGGCATCCCCGGGGTCGAGGCGCGCGAGGACGCGTTCGCCGTCACCGCGGGCCACGACGAGGTCGCCCGATGCCGTGGCGGCCGGTGCGGACAGGGGCGAGCCGGCCGGCAGGTCGTGCTCCGCCGCGTGGGCGGCGTCGATGTCGACCTCGACCAGCGTGCCGGTGGGCGTACCGACCCAGTCATGGCGGAACGTCAGGCGCGAGGGCTGACACACGGGGCTGGGCCGGGGGCTCGCAAAATCGATGGGGGCCGGCCTGCTCCTGCGGATAACATGGCTCGCTCGATCGTCGCGGGGGCGGCGGGACGGGGGCCGGGGGCGGAGATGGCGCACGGACGCGTTGACGGGGGAGCGGTTCGCAGGTTCGGGCCGGGCTGGGTGTGGCTGGCCGTCATGGTGGCCGATCTGGCGGTCAGTTGTGTGGTGGTCCACGCGTGCTGGGCCGCCTTGCTGAGTCACGCCGAGGAGGGCGGGCCACGCGTGGCACCGTCCGGCTCGCTGACCTGGTTCGCCGTACTGCTGACGGTGTCGGTGGGCGCCACCTGGTACGCCGCGCTGCGCCGCCGCACCCACCCGCAGTCCGTACGGGCCGCCTTCGCGGTGAGTCTCATCCGTCTGATCCTGCTGTCCCTGGCCGTCGGCCTGCCCTACGCGGTCGAGCGCGGCTGCGGCTGCTGAGGCCGCGCGCGCGTTGTGACGCACGGAGCGCGAGCGGCCGCGCACCGCGGTGGTGTCAGACCGGGGTGGGAGGTTGCCCGGAACGGGACCGGCGCGATGGGTGTGGCAGCTGGGACGCGGAGGCGGGCGAGATCGGCGGGAAACGCCAACTCGTCGCTCCCGCGGGCCCGGTCGCGGAGTTCCTGCCGCACATGGACGGCGAGCACGCCTGGTTCCGCTGGAGCGAGCGACGAGCCGTTCGACCGACCGGGAGGGCGGTTCAGTCGCGCGGGCGGGTGACGAGGTGGTTCAGGGCGGTCAGGTCGATCGCGTCGGCCATGCGCTGGTAGGCGGCGGCATCGGGGTGGAGGTGGTCGCCGCTGTCGTAGGCGGGCAGCAGGCGATCGGTGGCCGCGGGGTCGCGGACGACCGCGTCGAAGTCGACCACGGCGTCGAACGTGCCGGAGGTGCGGATCCAGTCGTTGACGAGGGCTCTTTGGGCCAGCGGGCCGGCGCCGCACCGGGAGTAGCCGCCGCACGGCGTGATGGTGAAGCCGACGGCCTTGAGGCCGGCGGCGTGGATCCGGTCGGCGATGTCCCGCAGCCCGGCGATGACCCGGCCCGCCGGCACCTCGCCCGCCTTCAGGTCGTTGATGCCCTCGGAGACCAGCACAAGAGTCACTCCCGGCTGGTCGAGCACGTCCGCGTCGAGCCGGTGCCGGGCGCTGGGCCCGTACAGCGGCGGCTGACGGTCGAGCGTCACCTCGTTGCCGCCGATCCCGGAGTTCGTCACCGCTTCCAGGCGCCCGGGAGGGCCGGCGGCGATACGGGCGAACAGATCGTTGGTCCAACGGGTGTTGGAGTCGACGGCCGTCCCCGTCCCGTCGGTGATGGAGTCGCCGAGCGCCACGATCGCGCCCACGTGCGGTGCGGCGAGAACGTCGACACCGTCCAGGAAGAACCAGGACCTCGTCCGGTCGGTGAACGCGGTGCCGGCGCCGTCCGCCGCATGGTCACCCGCCGCGAGGTACGAGGTGGTGTGCGCGGCGTTGTGGTACGTGGCCGGCCCGGTGGCCGTCGCGCTGAACAGACTGACCGCGAGGGCCTGGTCGCGTCCCACCCGCAGCCGCACGGGGTCGCTGGCCACGTCGCCGCCGACCGGGATCGTCACGGACGTCGCGCCGCCGAAGGTGACGGGGGCGACGGCGGTTGCGTCCGGTCCGGCGGCGTGCCCGACCGTCACCTGCTCGAAGGTGACGGGCCGGACGCCGTACCGGTTGGTGAGCCTGACGCGCAGGGTCGAGCCGCCGATGCTGGAGTAGACGACGTTGCGGATCGTCCGGTCGGTCAGGCCGTTGTGCGAGAGACCGGACGGCATCGCCGCGGTCGGGCCGGCCGTCCAGGTCGCGGTCCAGTGCGAGGTGGCGGTGGAGATGTGCACGGCGTGTGCCGCTTCCGTTCCGGGGACGGAGACGTGCACGGCGTGGGCGGCGCCCGCGCTGGGCAGGGCCAGGGCGATGCCCAGGCCGCCGAACATCGCTGTCCGGGCGAGGGCGCGCATCATGACGCGGACACCGCCGTGGTGACCCTCGCACGGGGTACGGCGGGGCAGGGGGCCGCGGCCGGGCGGTCGCCGGCTCTCGGGGCCGTGGTCGCGGTGACGTCCATCGGCACGATGGGTTCCGTCATCATCAGCGTTCCTGACTGTGATGGGTGAAGGATGAAGCGAGTGTTCAGGGACGGGGCCCGCATCAGGGGCCCGGCAGCCGTTACGGCAGGAGGATCACGGGCCGCACCTCGCACCTCGCCGAGAGGCCCCGCACCCGGGTCACGAAGCCCCGCACCTTCGTCAAGAGATCATGCACCTCGCCATTGTGAGCGATAGCCGCATAACTGACCAACCGAACCGTTGGCCTCCGCTTTCGGGCTGGTGGGAGCGCGGCACGGGCCGCCCGGTCAGTCGGGGAGGGGGCGGCCCATCAGGACGTCGTCGACGTAGGCGCCGTTCAGCAGGAACTCGTCCGGCAGCACGCCCTCGACCCGGAAACCGCACCGCTCGTAGAGGCGGCGGGCCGGGGCGTTGTGGCCGAGCACGCGCAGCGTCATCCGGCGGGCGCCCTCGGCCAGAGCGGCTGCGCAGGCGGCCTCGACCAGGGCTCGCCCGACGCCGTGGCCGCGGGCGTCGGTGGACACCTGCAGCCCCCGGATCTGCCGGACGTGCCGGTTGCTGACGAGCGGGGTCGGAGGAACCTGACGGACGTACCCCACGACGCGACCGCCGAGTTCGGCCACCAGGAAGTCATCGGCCGGGCACGTGTCGCCGAACATCGCGGAGTCCGCGGCCCGTCGGGGCGCGACCTCGCTCAGCCAGGACCAGCCGGCCCGGTCGAGCGCCACCAGCGCCGCATCATCGGTCGAACGGGCGGGGCGGATCGTCGGATGGTCAGGTGACATGACGGAATGCTAGAGCCATTCCGCTCTCACCTTCCCCGCGAGAAGTGCGTCAACGGGCCTGCGTGGCAGCGGCTTTCGAGGAGCCCGGCGACGCGGTGGTCGGGGTCAGCAGCGACGTCGGCGGGTTGGGGGCCTCGGTGAGGTGCTGGTTGCCACCCCAGGCGGTGCACCCGTGGACGCCCGAGATCAGCAGGACGCAGGCCCGCGCTGACGAGGGGCTCGCCGCGGCGACCATCGCACTGAACGTGTCGGTGTCGTAGCGGACTTTCCGCTCGTACGTCCGGCCGTCCGTGCGCTCGACCTGCGCGGCGTCACCGGGATGCCCCCAACTGATCCGGGACCACGCCGCTTTGCACGCGTCGCTGTACCGCAGCTCCACGTACACCCCGCCGATCTTCGACAACGCGGACGTCCACACGTCACCGCATCCGGCCTGCGCCGGGTCCTTGCCGGTGCAGCTCGCGGCGAAGCAGTTGATGTCGAGTTGCCGGGACGGTGTGCCCGTCCCCGCCGCGCCGTCCCGGCCGCGCTGCGCCGGTCCGTGACCATCGAACGCCCCCGTCAGCGCTGCTGCCGAGGCGGCGACCACGGCGGCCACGCCGACCGCGGTCCAGATCAACGTCCGTCTGCTGAACCGCTCGTGCCCGCCCGCGAGCACTTCCCGTCCGCTGTCGGCCCGGGCCTCCGCCGCGGAAGTCACGGACGGGCTGCCGGGCACGCCCTCCCCACCGGGGGCCGGAGGTTCGCCGTCCGGAACGCGTTCGTCCCCGGATTCGCGCGCGTGCCATGCGGTGTTCGCCAGTTCCCACAGCGCCGCCAGCCGCGCCGGGTCGGCGTGCGACAGCTTGCCGAGGGCCGCCACCGCGTGCTGCGGCGGCAGCGCCTTGCCGTTGAGATAGCGCTCCCAGGAGGACTTGCTGTACGGGGTGCGGCGGGCGAGCGCGGCCAGACTGAGCCCGGCGCTGTTCTTCAGCGACCTCAGTTCGGCGACCAGATGCCGGATGTCCGAGGCGAGGCCGTCGGGTAACGGCTTCCGTTCCGTCACGCATGTCCTCCGGAGCCCGCGGGCCATCCGATCACCCTGTGTCCCCCCTGTCCCACCGTAGTCACCGTGACCCGGCGGGGGACAGCGGTTTCGCACAACTGGGCATTCATACAGCACAGTTGAGCCATGACAGCCGGTGGGGCGGGATCGACGCGGCGTGCGGTGCTGTGCGCACTGCTGGTCGGCGGCGTGTGCGCGGGGGCCGCGGCTCCGCGACGCCACCGGTCCGGGGACGGGACCGCCGGTGTCCTCGTCGCGGCAGCGCTCCCCACGCGGCAGTTGACGCCGGGCAGCACCCGGCCCAGTGACGTCGTCGCCCTGTGGCAGAGCGTGCTCTGGGCCGACGGGTACCGGCCGTTCTCCTCGGTCACCTGCGCGTACGACCAGGCGACCGTCGACGCCACCCGCGTCTGGCAGAGCAATCATCACCTGTCCCCGGACGGCATCGTCGGTGCGGCGACCTGGGGCACGGCGGCACAGCGCATCGTGCCGGCCGGCCGGTGGATGGTCTACCTGGGGGAACGCCACGGTCTCCCGCTGCGTCTGGACGCCGAAGGCGCCTACGAGGTGTACGACGCGGGACGCTTCCGGCCGCTGCGGACGGACGCCGCGACCCTCACCCGCTGCCGGTGACCGCGTCGATCCAGCTGTCGTAGCGCGCGACGCCGAGTTGATGGCCGTCCACGACGACCGTGGCGCGCGCGGCCTCGGGACCGCTGCCCACCATCGTCGTGTACGCGCCGCCCGCCGCGGCCGTCTGCTCGTCGCCGCCGGTCGTGGCGATCCGCAGCACGGTCGTCGCCGACGGGGTGTCGACCTCGGCCCAACTCGCCTGGCACACCGGGCTGTACTCCAGCTCCAGGACACGGCCGTACGCGCGCAGCCGGTGGACGACGACGCTGCCGCGATCGCATCCCTCGCGGTACGGGTCGAGGCCGCGGCACCCGGCCGAACGGCAGGCGGTGGCCGCCTGGGCGGCGGCGTCGGGCAGGGCCCAGGGCCAGGGCTGCGCTCCTGCGGGGGCGCCGGCCGGGCGGTCGGTCCGGGTGCCGTCCTGCCACGGCTGGGCGAGCAGTACGGCGGCCAGGAGGCAGGACACGGCGGCGACGGCGGTCAGTGTGCCGGAACGGCCGCGCGGCAGCCGGGGGCGCGGTGAGAACGGCCGGGTCTCGTCCGATGGTGCGACGGCGCCGGGAGCGGAGGGAGAGCCCGGGAGTTCGCGGGAGCGCGGAGTCCGCGGGAAGTCCGGGGCCTCGGGAGCGGTCCGATCGTCCGCGGCGGGCAGGACGTGCGGGGCGGCCGACGTGGCGCCTGAGGTCTGCGACGGCGGACGCGGCACCGTGAGAGGACCCCGGCCGGCGGACCGCACGTCGTCCGCCGTCCTGGCGTGCGCGGCCGACTCCCAGAGCACGCGCAGGTGTTCGGCGTCGGCCTGCGCCAGCCGGCCGAGGGCGGCGGCCGCGGGCCACGGCGGGAGCCGGCGGCCGTTGAGGTACCGCAGCCAGGAACTGCGGCTGTAGCCGGTCTTGGCGGCGAGGGACGTGGTGTTCATCTCGCACCGGTCCACGTACTGGCGCAGTTCGCGCACCAGCCGGGCCACCTCAGCCGGCAGGTCACCCCGCAGCGGCTGCCAGCGTCCCACGGGCTTCTCCTTCTCCCTCGCGTCCAACTATGGCACAGCCGTCCCGTCCCGCAGCCCGACCGGCGGGCATCTTCGCAGGTCAGCCAGGGGGCCGTCCCAGGATTGACGCACCTTCCCGGCGGCGCTGGCCGCCCGTCGCCCGCCCGCCCCAGACTCGGGACCGGCACCTGCGCGACGGCCCGTGACCGGCTCCCGTCGCAACCGGCCGTCCGTTCCGACCTCCGCGGGGACGGCGACCGGGTGGGTGACGACGAGACGCCGCACTCCCGTACGCGTGTTGGCCGTCGAGGCGTGCGGCCTCGGGGCGGTCGCCGACGTGGCAGGGGCGGGCGGCACTTCACGCACGCCGCGGGGAGAAATTCGGGGCATCGGAACATGACGGCTCAGGGCGGTTCATCCGGCTCGGACGAGCGCGAGACGACGAACACCGCGGCGACCGCCGGGGGCAGGCGGCGCCGGCTGCCCGCGGCGAGGCGGCCGGGTGTGCGGGCGGGGCGGCGATACCGGTCCGCCGTGGACCGTCCGGGGGCGGGGGAGGCGGCTGCCGACGCGGCACGGCGAACGGCGGCGCGACCTGTGCCGGGGCCGCGCGCCGAGCCACCTGGAACGACGCCCGAGACAGCTGCGGGGGCGGGGGAGGGTGCTGCCCCTGCGACGGCCCCAGCGACGGGCGCGGTCGGCGCGTACCTGGCGCCGCCGGCCTCGGCACCATCCGCGGCCTCAGGACCGACCGCTCCCCGCAGTATCCGACTGGGCGGCGTCCGGCTGTCGTTGCTCACCCCGCCTCCCTCACCGGCCGTCTGCGCGTTCGACGTCGGGTCCGCGGACACGCACCCGCGGACCTGGCATCTGGTCTTCGCGCCGGGGCGTGCGCTGCTTCTCGGCAGCGGCCGGCTGCCCGTACGGCAGGAGGCGGGCAGCGTGATGCTCTGGGAGCCGTCTGACGCCTTGCGCCTGTCCGCCGCCGCGCCCGAGGCACTCGAACCCGTCCGCGCGCTGGTCCTGCACGTGCCCGAAGCGGCATTACCCGTGCGAGGCGAGGTGCTGCGCGGCCTGTCCGGGCGTCCCGCGCCGACGTGTTCGGGCCCGGCGGCCCTGCTCGCGTCCTTCGTCACCGCGCTCGCCGCACACGTGCCGTTCCCGGGGGCGCGCCACGCCGCCCGGCTGGGCACCGCCGCGGTCAACCTGGTCACGGCCTTCCTCGAAGCCGAGAGCGCGGTGCGGGGTGATGTCGGCGGAACGGCGAAACCCGACGGAGACGGCGCCGCCGCACCGGTGCACGGAGACGAGGCGGCCGTGGTGCGCCGTGCGCCGGAGGAGACGGCGGGACCGCTCGTCGCACGCCCCCGGCCGGTCCCCGCGCCTTCACCCACCGACCTGCTGGTGCGCGACATCAAGGCGTACATCGAGCACCACTTGGGCGACACCACCCTGACTCCCACCTCCATCGCGGCCGCCAACCACATCTCCGTGCGCTACCTGCACCACCTCTTCCGGCGGGACGGCCGCACGGTGGGTGCGTTCCTGCGGGAACGCCGTCTGGAGCACTGCCGGGCCGACCTCGCCGACCCGGCCCAGGCACACCGCAACGTGTGCGAGATCGCTCGGCGTTGGGGCTTCCGCGACCCCGCGGTCTTCAACCGCACCTTCAAGACCGCCTACGGCCTCACTCCCGGCGCGTACCGGCGGCGCCCGTTTCCGCCCTCACGCACCGGGCAGCTCGGCCAGCACTGACCGGGCCCAGCAGCCCCGCCGATGCCAGGCCGGGACCACGCGCCATACCGGTCCGGCCACGCGAACGGCCGCACACGCGAGGCCGGTTCACCCCCGGAGCGCGGCCCACGTCTTCACGCCGACCTCGCCGTCCACCGTGAGGTGGTGCTTGCTCTGGAAGCGCTTGACCTCGGTGAACGTGTCGGAGCCGAAGTCGCCGTCGACACCGGCGGGGCCGATGTTGTAGCCGCGGGCCTTGAGGATGCACTGGACCTCCTTCACGCGGGAGTTCTTCTGCCCGTAGACCGTGAGGGTGGTGCCCGAGTAGTAGGTGCAGGACTTCCAGGGCTCGGACGGAGTGGTCGCCGGTGGCCGGGCCGGCTTCGTGGTCGGGGCCGAAGTGGTGTGCGGCGGTGCGGGACGCGAGGCCGGCGGCGGCTGGGCCGGCACGCCGCCGCCTCCGATGTCCCCGCCGACGTCCCCACCGGAGGCGCCGCCCTGCTGGGCGGGGACGGTCACGGTGACGACTGCCGTCGGTGCGCCCTTGGGGCCGGGGCGCGTCCGGGTGGCTGTCGGCGCGACGTGCGGGGACGCCGTTCCGGCGGTGTGCGCTGCGGCGCTCGGGCTCGCCGCGGCTGCCGGGTGGGAACCGCCGTCGCCCGAGGCCCCCAGGGCGACCGCCGTTCCTGCGACGGCGACCACCACCGCCGCGGCCACGGCGAGCGGCCACCGCCGGCGCCCACGCTCGTCCTCCCGTGGCTCCTCGGGCTTGGTGCGGCGCAGGATCGTCAACTGGTCCATGGGCTGGACCGCCAGCGCCGTCCCCGACCAGCCCGCTCGGGACGCGATCGTGTCGCCGATCGCGGCCGGCCATCCGCCGTCGGCGGCGTGCGTGCGGGTGGCCTCCACGACCTCCAGCGGACTCGGTCGCCGCTCGCGGTCCTTGTCCAGGCAGCGCCCGATCAGTTCGGCCAGGTCCTCGTCGCGGTCGGCCACCCCGGCCAGCACCTGCGGGCTGGGCGGGGCGTAGATGATCCGGTGGATGACGTCGCCGGTGGTGCCCTCCCCGAAGGGGGCGGAACCGGTGACGGCCACGGCGAGCACCGAGCCGAGGGAGAAGACGTCCGAGGCGGTGCCCACGTCGCGGCCGTCGGCCTGTTCGGGCGACATGAACGCCGGGGTGCCCAGATGCTGGCCGGTCATGGTCAGCGAACTGGCGTCGGTGGTGTGCGCGACCCCGAAGTCGATGATGCGCGCGCCGTCGGGCCCCAGCAGGACGTTGGACGGCTTGAGGTCGCGGTGGACGATCCCCACGGCGGCGATCGCGGTCAGCGCCTGGCCGATCTGGTGGGCCAGCCGCCACACGACCGGCGCGGGCAGCGACCCGCACGCCATCACGGCGTCGGCGAGGCTGAGGCCGGGGACGTAGGCCGTCGCCATCCACAGCAACTCGTCGCGGTCGTAGCCGGAGCCCAGCAGCTCTGCGGTGTACGCGCCGTGCACCCGGCGCACCGCCTCGACCTCCCGCTCGAAGCGGCGGCGGAACCGCTCGTCCTCGGCGTACTCCGAGCGGATCACCTTCACCGCGACGAGCGACCGGGCCGCGTACGCCCCTTCGGTGTCGGCCTCCCGGCCGAGGTACAGCCGGCCCATCCCCCCGCCGCCGAGCCGGGCGAGCACGCGGTACGGGCCGATGGCGTCCGGGTCGGAGCGGCGCAGGGGTTCGGCGCCCAGCAGCGCCAGGTCGTCCGCGGACAACTCGCCCGTGGCCGGCCGACCGGCACCGGAGTCGTTCGGGTTCGTCTCGGGCATGCGGTGTCCTCGGTGCGCTTCTGATCGTCTTCGCGGCCTCTTCGGGTGCCGTGCGCGGCTGCTACGCGCCGCCGGCGTGCGAGATGTTGGTGAGGATCTTCTGGACCTGCTGCTGGAGGTGTTCCAGCGAAGCCCTCATCTTGTCCAGGTCCCCCTTGGCCTGCGGCCAGACCTCACCCCTGAACCGCTGGGCCAGCGGGCCGTCCCAGTGACCGGGATCGCTCAGCGTCTGCCCGTGCCCGTTCAACTGGCTGATGAGGCCGGGGAGCTGGTTGGTGATGAGGCTCAGCATCTTCGCGGCTTCCTGATGTGCCAGGTCCGTCGACTTTACGGTGGCCATTGCCACTCCTTTCAGGATCTCTGGTGTCACCGGAATTCTCCGGCTGTGCTTTCGCCGTGTCGTTGATGTGCGGCGCAGACCCGTTGACGCCGCGTGCACTACCGCCGGGCGGGCGGTCCCGGCCCACCGCTCACCACGCGTTCTTGTCGAGGGTCGTGGCCTCGTGCGCGATGAAGTGATCGATCATGTCGTCCACCGTGGGCGCGTGCTCGTCATTGCCGACGTGGTAGTGGCCCCTGGCGGCCAGCACGTTCTTGAGCAGGGCGGCGTCGGCCTGTTGGTCGCCGGTGAAGTGGACCGGCGGGCCGCCGTCGTTCGGGGTGACAAGGTGACGGGAGATCAGCGAACTGATCATGAGGGACCCAGCGCTGTCCGTGATCACTTCGTTGAGCCGGCCGGCGTTGTGTTTGTCGGCCCCGTCCGGCATGTACTCCTTCAGTACTTCGGCCAAGGGATCGTAGTTCCCGGCGAAACTCTGCAACGCTCCCACGACGGCGGTGAATCCGATCGCGCCGACCACGGATTCCGGTGCCAGTACCGCGGTAGGCATGAAGAGCACGTTCAGATATCCGCCCTGGATCATGCTCCGGAACAGCGGGTTGTTCGATTCCGGGCCCATGCTTTTCACCGCCCGCAGCAACGGGGCGATCTCGCCGCCGACCCGCTTTCCGTAGGCGTCCGCCCATCCCCGGGGGTTGGACGCGTCCGGAGGCGGGATGCTCTGGTCGGCCCCCGCGGTGTACAGGTGGGTGAACGCGGCGAGCAGCGGGTCCAGTTCGTCCGGAGGCAGTTCCGGAGCGCCGTCGGCGAAGACGGCGCTCGACACATGGGCCAGGATCGTGTGAGCCAGTTCCGGGTCGCGGGTCCCCCATTCGCCGGAGGTCAGCGTGTTGAGCAGGTTCACCCGCAAGTCGGGATTGAGCACGGGACCCAGGCCGAAGAAGAGGTTCCTGATCTGCCCGGAGCTCAGCGACCGGGCGAAGTTCGCGGCCGCGGTCGAGTCGGCGGCCAGGGCCTTGAGCAGTGCCGTCTGTTCCGCCGCAGTGATGTGCGGGTGCTGCGGCGACACGTCCTCGCCCTGGAGCCAGCCCAGCACACGTACGACGTTCGCGGACGCGGTACGGCTCAGGGCGCCGCTCGCGTAGGCGCTGACGAGTGCCTGGACGGTGCTGCCCCGGCCCAGTAGCTGGGCGATCCGCGCCGAGTCCAGATGGTTGAAGAATCCCGCGGTGAAGTACGGGTCGCCGGAGTGGGCGTCGAGTGCCTGGGAGACCCGCGCCAGGTCGTCGGGGCTCGGATGCTCGCCCAGAGTGCCGGCCAGCGCGGTTCCCGCGTCCACCTGGCCCTGGTGCTGTGCGGTCTGCTCCAGGGTGCGGAGCGCGGACTCCATGTCCTGCTCGCGCGCCAGGTACTGCTGCTTCATACCGGGGCGTGCGGTGGGAGCTCCGGCCTGCTGGAACGCCCGGCCGACGAGCCGCACCTCCTTGTCGACGGCCGCCACGGACGCCACTTGTGAGGAGGCGTAGGCGGCCGAGAGGGGCAGGCACAGACCGCCACCGTTCTCGTAGTCGTCGATCGCGGGCCCGAGAACCGTGCGGATCCAGTTCTGCAGCTCCGTCGCGGCACCGGTGCACTGGTCCGAGTACGCGAAGAGGTTCTCCGGGACCGCCGACACGTCCGCCATATCCGCCTCCGGGGGTCAGTGGTGTCGTTTGGCCTGAGCGGCGACGTGTGCGTTCGCGGTGGCCGCGTCCACGGCCTTCCTGGCCTGTTCAGCGGCTGCGGCGAGTTGCGCGAGCGTTCGTTGCGCGGCGTCGAAGTCGCCGTCGAACTTCTTGCGTCTCGGGCCCGTCCAGTCGTCGCTCTTCTCGCCGCCGAGAAGCCCGTGCTGCCGCTGACCGCGGTACCACGCGAGCCACTTGGCCTTCTCCTCGAGGTTCACCAGTTGCCGGCTGAGCCAGTCGGCTGCCTCGAAGTCGTACGACGACACCACGTCACCCCTTCCCGTGCCTCCGGGAATCCTCGCGTCCCGGACGTCGAGTTGTCGTTGACGTGCAGCGCAGAGCCGTTGACGCCCCGTGCAGGGCTGCTCACCGCGCCACCTGGACCCCCGTCGCGATCCCGTCGGTGACGAGGTAGCCGCGGCCGGGGAGGGGGGCGAGGCGGTCGTGGCGGGGGAGGGTGGTGCCGAGGAGGTCGCCGTCGAGGTCGTGGTCGGGGGCGAGGAGGATGCCGCAGCGGTTGTCGCGGGCGGCTTGCGTCCAGTGGCCGTACGTGCGGCGCACCGCGTCGGCGCGGCCCGCGGCGACCAGATGGTGTCCGGGGCCGGCCGTGGACAGCCAGCGCTCCAGCACCCCGCGATCGTCCTCGACGGTGTCGGCGTCGTCGACGAGGAGCAGCGTGGGCCCGGGACGCTGGGCGAGCGCCGCCTCGAGGGCGCCGTAGTCGGTGACCAGGGCGGTGGGGCCGGGCAGGTCACGCAGGGGTGAGCGGCGGGGCGCGAACGCGACGACGGCCGGCGGGCCGGCCGCGGCGGTCACCTGGCGGGCGATCGTGCACAGGACCGTGGAGCGGCCGGACCGCTGCGGCCCGGCGATCAGCGCGTGCTCCTGGTCGTACAGCCGCAGGGCTGTCGCGCCGAGGGTGTCGGCGTCCAGTCCGACCGGGATGTGCCAGGGCTCGGCCGTCACGTCGGCCGGCGCCGCGAGCGTGCCGAGGCTGATCCCGGGCGGCAGCAGGCCGACGCGGGGCGCGGTGCGGACGGCTCCGGGCCTGCTGGCCGCGCAGGCGGCGACCGCGGCGCCGAGGTCCTCGCCGGGCAGGCCGATCTGGATCACCTGCCGGGTCGCGGCCACCAGCGCGCGCCCGGGCACGAAGGCGGGGACCGCGCCGCGCGGCACGTCGAAGTAGCCGTACTCCCCGGCGTCGGCCATGCGCATCAGCAGCTTCTGCTGGGTCAGGGCGGCCCATGCGGAGGGCACCGCACCGGAGCGGTCGGCGCTGACGGCGAAGCGGATGCCCACGGCCGGGCCGTCGGCGTAGACGCGGGCGAGTTCGTCGATGAGGTTCATGCCGGCGACGTCCTTGTCGAAGTCCGACAGCAGCGCCCCCAGGTTGTCCAGCAGCACCAGCCAGTCCGGGGCGGGCGCCGCGTCGCCGGACGGCATGCTGCCGCGTGCCTTGCGCAGGTCCAGCTCCCGCCGCAGCAGCCGGATGAGCCGGATCTGGCGTTCGCGCTCGGCCGGCCCGATGTGGGCGCCGGTGTGCGGCAGGGCGCTCAGCGGCGCCAGATCGCCCGCGCCCATGTCCAGGGCGAACAGATGGCAGCGGTCCGGCGGCCGGGCGCCCGCGACGGCCAGGGCGAGGGCGGCCAGCGCGGTGGTCGTGCCCGAACCGCCGCTGCCGTAGACCAGGACGTTGCCCGCGGCCGGGTCCCAGCCGACGGCGTACTGCCGTTGCCGGTCGGGGTCGTCGGCGAGGGCGTACGCGGGCAGGCCGCCGGCGTTGGTCTGCAGACCGCGTTCGGCGACGGGCGGGAGGCCGGCCGCCGGTACGACGGCGGGCAGCGGGTCGGGCCAGGGGCGGCGCGGCTCAGCGAGGCCTGCGATCGCAGCGGCCTGCCGTGTCGCGGCGACCAGGCGCTGCAGGTCCGTCTCGCCGGCGGAGTCGGCCGTGCCCGGGGCGGGGGCGGGCAGACCCAGCATGAAGGGCAGCGCGGTCACCGGGGCCGTGACGGCCGTGTCCGGCGTGACACCGGTGGACAGCGCGGTCTGCACCGGCAACACCTCGCGCGCGCTCAGCCGGTAGAAGGCCCGGCCCCACTGCCGGCTGCCGATCGCCGCGGCGGCCGGATCGTCGATGACGTCCTGCGAGTCGCCGGTCGACTCCAGCCGGAGCGCGATGCGCATCTTCACGTTGTTCTTGATCGCGTCGTTGACGGAACCGGCCGGCCGCTGCGTCGCCATGACGAGGTGCACGCCCAGGCTGCGGCCGCGTTGCGCGATGCCGACGAGCGCGTCGACGAAGTCCGGCAGCGCCTTGACCAGGGTGGCGAACTCGTCGATGACGACGGCGAGTCGGGGCATCGGCTCCAGGCCGGCCCGTCCGTTGTCGCGCAGCCGCTGGTAGTCGCGCACGTGACTGAGACCCGTCTCCCGCAACAGTCGTTCCCGGTGGTGCAGTTCGGCCTCCAGACAGCGCAGTGCGCGTTCGCTGAGCTGCTCGTCGAGGTCGGTGACCAGGCCGACGGTGTGCGGCAGAGCCGCGCACTCGTCCAGGGCGCCGCCGCCCTTGTAGTCGATCAGCGCGAAGGTCAGGTGTTCGGGGTCGGCGTCGACCGCCATGCTCGCGATGAGCGTGCGCAGCAGTTCGCTCTTGCCGGAACCCGTGGTCCCGGCGATGAGCGCGTGCGGACCGTCGTCGTCCAGGTCGACGCTGAACACGTCGCGTTCGGTGACGCCCAGCACCGCCCGCACCCGCAGTTCGGGGGCGCGCCTCTTCCAGTGGCCGGCCACCGCGGCGCCGTCCACGCGCTCCAGGTCCAGCAACGGGAGCAGCGCGATCCGGTCCGGGAGACCCGCGCCCTCGATCCGCAGTTCGGGATCCTCGAACCGGGCCAGGGCCCGGGCGGTCTCGCGCGCCTCGGCCATCGGCATCCCGTCGAGCAGCACCCGCTCGACGGTGACGCCCGTCGCCACGTCCCGCACCCGTCCCGACCCCTCCGGCGAGACGGTGACCACGGAGGTGCAGAGCGCCGGCAGACGGGCGGTCAGCACGAGCGCCCCGCAGCGCACGGAGGTACCGCCGATCAGGTCCCGCAACCGGTTGGCCCGCCCCTCCAGCAGCGTGTCCCCGTCCACGACGACCAGCAGCACCGGTCCGGCCGCGGCCGTCTCCCGGGGCGGCCCCGCAGCCAGCAGATGCTGGGCCAGCGCGTCGGACTGCTCCTGCCCGACCGCCACCAGCCGGGTCGCGCCCGACCGCACATCGGCGCCGTGCGGCAGCCACTTCGTCCAGTCCCAGTCGGCGAGCCGGTCGGCGTCGGCGAACACCGCAACGGTGACGTCCGCGGGCCCGCTCCCCACCACGGCCTGGCACAGCAGCGACCGGGCGACCGCCAGGGACGCCTTCCTGCCCCCCTCGAACCCGACGGCCTCACCGGCGGAGACACCCACCACGACGGGAACCTGCGGGAGGACGGAACGGCGCGCCAGAAGGGCGGCCGCCTCGGGGGCGGAATCGCCGGAGCCGCGTTCCAGCGGCGCTTCCCAGGGGAGGTCGGCGGTGCCGGCGACCACCTGGAGGAAGTCCGGGGCGGCCGGGCGCCGTTCCCACAGCGCCGGTCCCGGGGCTGTCGCACGGTGGAGCACCTCGGCGGGGTCGGGGTGTGCGGCGCGGCGCGAGCGGACGTCCTCGGAGTGCCGCCGCTCCAGGGCCGTCTCGAACGCCGCCAGCCGGTCGGCGTACTCGCGGCCGCCACGGCGTGCGACGGACCTGCCGCGCACACGCTCCTCGACGAAGTTGGCAAGGAACAGCAGCGGGGTGAGGGCCGCGATGGCCGCATAGCGCGGGTCGCCGGTCAGCGCCACGGTGGCGGCGGCCATCGCCAGGGGACCGAGCAGGGCCGCGACGCTGAACGGCGCCTTGTGCGCACGGCCCGCCGGCGCGGGTACCGGGATCGGCGCCGCGCCGGCCGGACTGCCGCCCCGCGGCGGGCGGTTGAACGGCAGCGTGCCGCCGGGCCCGGCCTCGCGCACGGCGTTGATCCGCTGCGCCGGGCCGAGCCGGTCCGCGGGCAGGACGCGGAGCAGCACCTCCCCGCCGAGCGACACCGGATCGCCGGCGGCCACGGACACCGTCCCCCGGATCCTGGCGCCGCCCACGTCCGTGCCGTTGGCCGAGCCGAGGTCGGTGACGGTGACCCGGCCGTCGGGCAGCACGTCGAAGGCCGCGTGCAGACGGGACACGCCCGAGGCGACCACGCGGACGTCCGCCTCCGCGCCGCGTCCCACGACCGTGCGGCCCGCGGTCAGCGGCACACCGCGCCCCGACTCCAGCCCGCCCACCAGTCGCAGGACGACCGCCGGCTTCCGCAGGCCCCCGGCCCCCGGGTGGCCGGCGGCGAATCCCGGCGCCGCCGGCCCCGCCATCCCGTGCCCGCCGCCCACGGGCGCACCGGCCACGTGACCGCCGGCCCCGGTCACCCGGGCACCGTGCACGAGGCCGGACTCGTGCACCACCGTCTCCGGGGGCAGCACCCGTCCGTCGACGGCGAGCACACGGCCCGGCATCCCCACGGCCACGGCCAGATCGGCGAGCGTCGCGTCCGGCCGCCCGAAACGCACCTCCGCGTCCCACTCGCGACCACCGTCGACACACACGATCCGCACCGCGCGCCGCCTCCCTACCGGACCAGATGACGGGCGGCCAGTCTTCCGCCGCCTCCGGGCCGGGTCATCGGCACCGCGCGCACACCGGTTGACCCACGGCGCAATGCCGTGACGGGCGTCGGCACGGAACTGGTCGGCCTCCGAACCCCCGCAGCCGGCCGGCGCCGCATCACCCGCTCCGCAGCCCCCGTGCCCGGCCGCCCGCGCGACCGGGCACGGGGGGGTGGGACACCTCCTGGCCGTGGACCAGTCGTCACGCCGCCCAGGTCCTGAGTCAGCCCCGCCGACGCCGACGGTGCCGCCGCGCAACCACGGCGCACCCGGCCATGAACAGGGAGCCGCCCGTCAGCACGGGCAGGTTCGCGGTCACCGACTCGGAGTTCCGCGACCAGAACAACCGGTCCGCGACTTCGCCGAGCAACCCGCCGGTGAACGTGATCGCCCAGAACACCAGGAGCCGGGTCAAGCCGTTCCGGGCACGCAGCCATTCGTTCACGCGGTCATGATGGGCCTCGTCGCGTATCGCTCACAAGGCGGGTCCGGATGCCCGGACCTCAAGCTTCGCTCAGGACCGTTGCGGCTCGTCAGCGCCTGTTCTCACACTGGGGTGGCGGGGCAAGAGGTGTCCCGCGCAGGGGGGCAGCGATGAGCGTCTTCGGCAGAGTCGTCGCGTTCGTGCGGGACAGTGTTTCCGGGCGCCGGCGCCTGGCCCGGTACGCGGACCCGGAGGCGCACCGCCGCGGGCCGAACGTCCGGGACAGCCGGGTGGTCGAGGAGTACCGCGGCAGGGACCTCAGTCGCAGGAACGACCTCGGCCCCTTCTCCGGCCCGTTCAACTGACGCGGGACGACGCATCGGAGCGGGCTGAAATCTGGCCATGTCTGGCAGAGAACGCGTGCTGGTGCGCGCCTTGTGGGCGGTCGACCGTGCGCTGGGCGGTCAGCGGCCCCCCGGGCGCCTGCAGCGCTGGCTCGCCGCTCGGCGGCCGGTGCGCGTGGCCGTGACCACCGGCCTCTGCTGGGTGACGCTCTTTCTGTGCTGCGCCGGCGACCTGCAGCGTGCCGACCTCGTCGTGGGCCTTCCCTCGGGCGTCGCGGCCTGTGTGTTGATCGGATGGTCCGTCTCTTACGAGCGGGCGCGCCAGGAACGCCTGCGCCGTCTGGGTGTCTGGGACGGAACCTGACCCGGGCAGGGACAGGGCGGGCCGGTCCCTGGCCGGTGCTGATTCACCCGTTCGGCCGCGACTGGTTGCCGGGAGGGCGGAAAGACGCTCCGGTGCACGGGGTCGGTCGCAAAGATCGTTGCGCTCGGGAAAGCCACGCCGTGCCGTGCGGTGCCCGATCTCGGTCGGGCACCGCATCACTGTGGCCGCGTGCCGCTGGGCCCACATCGCGTTCGGACGCCCCGCGTCTCTGGCACCCACTCATGTGACGCACGCCACACAACCGGTGTGACGGTTCCATCGTCGACTGATCATCAGGGCTGCCCCGCTCCGCTCGCGGGCAGCCGCGGATCCCACGGTCGGATGGGAAGTACATGACACGACGGGAACGACTGCGGCCGAAGGTGAAGGCGACGGTGGCGGCGCGGCGAGGATCAGCCGTCGCCGCGGCCGTCGTCCTCGCGGCGGCTTCGCTGCTGACGGGCGCCGGTTCGGGCGTGCAGTCGGCGGTCGCCGACACGACGCCGCCGGGCACGCCGCCGGTGGCCGTCACCCGGCCCGCCGGAAAGGCGAGTTCGGGGGAGACCGCGGCCGGGGTGCGTCAGGAAGTGCTCAACGGCACGCTGCTCCGGCACCACGGGACGCGCGAGGTCTGTCCCCGCTGCCACGCCCGGATCGTCACCGAGTCCACCACCAGCCACACGGCGCTGAGTTCGGCCGCGCCCGCGGGGTACGGGCCGGCCGACCTGCAGACCGCGTACGGGCTGCCCGCGACCTCCACCAGCACCCGGACCATCGCCATCATCGACGCCGGCGTCTACCCGACGCTGGAGAAGGACCTCGCGGTCTACCGCAGGACGTTCGGGCTGCCCGCCTGCACGACGGCCTCCGGCTGCCTGACGCTCGAGGACTACACCGGCGGCAGGCAGCCCGCCCCGCAGACCGGGGCACAGGGCAGGCTGGTGGAGGAAGAGGTGGCCGTCGAGACCGCGCTCGACGTCGACATGGCCTCCGCCGCCTGCCCATCCTGCCGGCTGATGGAGATATCCCTTCCCTGGCAGGACGCCCAGGACGACAACGACGTCTCGACCGCCGACTTCGCCCGGGCCGTCAACACGGCCGTGACGGCGGGCGCTTCGGCCGTCAGCATCAGCTACGGCTACACCGCGGACGTCCAGAACACCCACGGCACCCGCCTGTCCGCGTTCCACCACCCGGGCGTCGCCGTCACCGCCTCCACCGGCGACGAGGGCTTCAACGGCGGCATCCACCAGTCCTGGCCCTCCGACCTGCCGTCGGTGATCAGCGTCGGCGGGATCACCCTGCCCGACGACGGCGCGCCGACCGCCTGGTGGGCCGCCGGCAGCGGGTGCGAGACGGCGTTCCCCGCGGCCACCGGCCAGCCGGCCTCCGTCGCGGCCGCCTGTGACGGCCACCGCGCCGCGGCCGACGTATCCGCCGACGCCGACCCCGCGAGCGGCGTGGCGATCCGCGACACCTACGCGCCCAGCAGCGGGGAGCCGGGCGACTGGCTGGTCGCCGGCGGTACCAGCGCGTCGGCGCCGTACGTGGCCGGGCTCTTCGCCCGCGCCGGGCATCTGTCGTCGGTCGACGGCCCCAGGTCCCTGTACCGGGCCCCGGCTTCGGCCTTCACCGACATCGCGAGCGGCGACAACGAGGACTACCACCAGTGCGCGTCCTACCCGGGCGTCAGCCCCAAGCTGTGCACGGCCGGGACCGGTTGGGACGGCCCCACCGGGCGCGGCGTCCCACACGGCCTTGCCGCCTTCTGACCGTTCGCGTCACCGCCCACGCCCCACGACCCGCCCCCCTTCCTGCCGCCCCCGGGCGGACTTCCCCAGGTGAAGAGGTTTCCATGCACACCAAGATCCGCGCCGCCACGGTCGCCGCGGCGGCCACCGCACTGCTGCTGAGCGCCTCGGCGGTGGCCAGCGCCACGATCGGCGATCACCCGTCGCCGACCGGGGCCTCCGCGCAGCACGAGGTCGCCGCCGCCCCGGCGGCACGTCCCTGCACCATGGACGACGTGTCGTTCTACTTCGGCGGCTTCAGCGAGGGCCTCAGCCGCCGCAGCTTCGACCTCACCCTGCTCGCCCACGACGGCATCACCTGCACCCTCGAGGACACCCCGCTGATCACGGTCGGCGGCCCGGCCGACCAGACCCGGCCGATTCCCGTCTCGGTCAACGGCCGCGGCGGCACGCTCGTCCTGCGTCCCGACTCGCCACTGCACACCACGGCGATCTACAACATCCCCGACGCCCCCGAGCACACCCTCAAGGTCAGCTCGATGACGCTGTCCATGCCCGATCACACCTCCCGCAGCACGTACTTCGGCCTTCCCGGGGTGAGCGACGTCTACCAGGCGGGCGTCTCCTTCACCTCCTGGACGACGGGCCTCGGACTCGGACAAGGGGAGGAGGCCTTCTGACGCCAGGCCCCGCGACGACGCCCGGCTGAGCGTCAGCCGCGACCGGGGCACCGCGGTGACGGGAACGTGGACGTTCCCGTCACCGACGCAGCCTGGACCTGACGGTGGCGACCGCCATGACCGGGACGGCGATCATGAGGGAGTCCTCGGCCAGGTTCTCCAGTGCGTTGGTGACGGAGTGGCCGAAGGTGACCGCGGTCGCGCAGTGGGCGATCGCGACGGCGAAGAGCGCGAGGGCGCATCGCGGCAGCGAGAACCGTCGCCTCTGCCCGTCCGGCCCGGCTGTCATACCTGCTCCACCGCCATCTCCGCCGCGCCCGTGTTCCCCGGCTCGTCCACCACGTCCGCCGGAACGCGTGCGGGGGCCGTGGTCGCGACCGTGATCACAGAGGCGTCCGGCGCCGTGGTGCTGCCGATGAGTTCCCCGCCGCCGAACGGTCTACCCGGCGATACGACCGTTCTCGACAGGAGTGCCATGTCCACCATCCAGCCGGTGATCATCACGGCCCAGCAGGACGTGCTGGTCGGCTTCTACACGCAACTGTTCGGCGCGGAGGAGACCTTCCGGGTGCCGGAGGAGGGCCCGCCCTTCTACCTGGGCTTGCGCATCGGCGACACCGACCTCGGGCTGGTGGCCAAGTCGGACCTGGGATCCCGGGAGGCGCCGCGGATCCTGCTCAGCATCGCCGTCGACGACGTCGACGAGACCCTCGGCCGCGTGACGGCCCTCGGCGGTTCGGTCAGCGGGGGCCCCAACGACATGCCGTGGGGACAGCGCGTCGCTCACATCCAGGACCCCGACGGCAACCCGGTGAACCTCACCCAGCCGATTACGGTTCCATCGTGACGCAAAATAACGGGTGCAAGCGCCTCCGAATCCGGTGGGCTCTAACGACCTCCCTGCCGGCCGACCGTGGCGACAACAGCGGGCCGCACGGTTGCTGTTGTGGCCACGGTCATGCGCCCGCCACGCGCGGCTCAGGACGCCGCCTGCCGGGGTCCGGCCCGTGCCGTCCTACCGACGAGCGCCGCGCGTGCGGCGCAGCGCGTAGGCGGCGGTTGCCGCGGCGAGTGCGGTGATGCCCGCGGTGGCGACGGCCACCACCGCCCAGGTGAGGGCCGGTTGGGTCCGCGGGTGTGTTCCCGTGATCAGACGGATGGCGAAGGTGCTGCTCGCCGCCAGCGGGAAACTGAAGACCCACAGGCCGGGATGGAAGGGACGCCCGCGCAGATCGGGGCCGAGGAAGGCGAGCAGCAGGAGGGTGAAGAGGAGGATCCCGGCGAAGCCGTGCGCCACCGGGTCGACGACGCCGCGGTGGGCCGCGATCCAGGCGATGCCGCCGGTGGCGGGTGGAATGGCCAGGACGGTGAGCGCCGGCCGTGCGGGGGCGGGCAGCGGTCCCCTGGTGACCAGGGCGCCGAGGATGACGGTGCCGAACGCCAGCCAGTAGAGCATGCCGACGGCGAACGCCCCTTGTGCGACGGCGTGCAGGCCCAGGGTCGAGGCGGTCGCGCTGGCGATGAAGGGCGCGGAGGACACAGGCAGGAGCAGACCCGGGTGCAGCACCGCCGAGGTGAGGCCGCCGGTGAGCCAGTGGGCCAGCAGGCGGGCGGCGATCAGGGCCGCGAGGACGGTGAGGACGGCGTAGGCCCAGCGGGCTCCTTCGTGCCCGAAGCGGGAGAAGTGGCCGGTGATGAGGATGCCGATGATGGGGACGTAGGCGAGGGCGAAGCCCTGGGCGGGGTGGCTGATGTCGTGGCGCAGGTGCCGCCACCTGGTTCCGCCGTGGCGCAGGTACTGGGCCAGCAGGAGCAGCCAGATCAGGCCCGAGGCGACGTAGAGCGCGTCGCTGACGGGCAGGGCGGCCGGGTGCGTGGTCGCCGCGGCCTGCCAGGCGCCGCCCAGCCCCGCGGTGCCGAGGGAGACGGACATCAGGTTGATGCGGGCGGCGCGGTGCTGGTGGCCGTCGGAGGGGTGTCCGGCTGCGGCGCGGGTGGGGGAGCCGGCGTTCTCGTGCGGCGGGGAGGTGGGGTCCGTCGCCGCGAGGGCGTCGGGTCCGGCAACGGTCATGGGGGAACCCTGGGGGTGCTGGGCCGTCGGGCGGCGAGGGATGACGTTCGCAGGGGTCTGAGGGCGGGGCGGGGTGTCTCCCCGGCCTGGTGTCACGCGGCCGGGAGGGGGGCCAGGCGTCTTGGTGGGGACGGGCGGCCCGCGCCGGGGCGAGCCGGTAGGTGCCGGGCGGGGGTGGCCCGCCCGGCACCGTCGGTGCCTCAGGCCGCGGTGTCGAGTACCACGCGGAAGCGCGCCTTGCCGGACAGCATGTGTTTGTAGGCCTCCAGGGCACGCTCGAAGGGCATGACCTCGACGCTGGGGCGGATGCCGTGGGCCAGGCTGAAGGCGAGGTTGTCCTCGTTCTCGATGGACGAGCCGGTCAGGCTGCCCGTGATGGACCGGGTGCCGAAGATCAGGTCGGGGGTGGCGACGGTCAGCGGGTCGGGCGCGGCGCCGACGACGACCAGCCTGCCGTTCGGGGCCAGGCCGCTGACCAGGGGGTTCATCGAGGCGCCGCTGGACGCGGTGGCGACGATGACGGAGGCGCCGCCCAGGGCGCTCAGTGCGGCGCCGGGATCGGTGGTGGTGCTGTCGATGTACTCGTGGGCGCCCAGCTCCCGCGCGGCCCCCTCCTTGTCCTTGCCGCGGGCCACGGCGGCGACCCGGTGGCCGAGGCTGCGCGCGTACTGCAGGGCCAGGTGGCCGAGGCCGCCTATGCCCTGGACGGCGACCAGGGATCCGGCGCGGGCCGGCCCCCGCTGGAGGGCGATGAACGTGGTCAGGCCCGCGCAGAGCAGCGGGGCCGCGTCCACGGCCGGCATGCCCTCGGGAACGCGCACCAGACCGCTGGCGCGGGCGTACGCCACCTCGGCGTATCCGCCGTCGATCGTGGTGCCGGTCTGCTCCTGGTGGCGGCAGTTGACGAAGTCGCCGCGGCGGCAGGGCTCGCACTCGCCGCACTGGCCGTTCAGGAAGCCGACGCCGACGCGGTCACCGGGCTGCCAGGCGGTCACGCCGGCCCCCACCGCGTCGATGACGCCGACGATCTCGTGGCCCGGAACGACGGGCTGCGCGGGGTCGCCGCGCAGTCCCTCCACGGCCAGGACGTCGGTGTGGCAGACGCCGCAGGTCTCCACGCGCAGGCGCACCTGCCCCGGCGCGGGATCGACCAGCTCGCGTTCCACCAGCTTCAGGTTGCGGACGCCGGTGGCCTCGAAGGCCCGGTAAGTGGACATGACTGCTCCTTCACGCTCGCCGGCGCACAGTTTCGGCGCCGGACCTCACAGGCAATAAATGACCGGTCGTCTTAGAGAGTAGGGCATGGCGGCCCGGCCTCCGCCGTGCCGCTGGTCACGTCCACCCGTCGCCGCTCCGTCCGGGAGGGACTGCCGGGTCCGGTATGCTGGGAGGATCCCAATATGGCCGGTCATCTCAGTTGAGCCCCGAGGTCACCGGCCCGGCAGGCAGAAGGTGGGAACGATGGGACGAGCGTCCAAGCGGGAGGACATCGCGCAGGCGGCCTTCCAGCAGTTCCACGCGCGCGGCTTCAACGCTACGGGCATCAGCGACATCACCACGGCCGCCGGGGTTCCCAAGGGCTCGTTCTACAACCACTTCGCGAGCAAGGACGAGAGCGCCCTGGAGGCCCTGCGCCGCTACGCGGCCTCTCTGCGGTTCGAGATGCTCACGGAAGAGGGCCGGCCCCCGCTGGACCGGCTGCGGGCCCACTTCGACTTCCTGAGCAGGGACACCGTGGACAACGGGTTCGTGCGCGGATGCCTGGTCGGCAACCTCGGCGCCGAGGTCGCCGACCACAACGAGGAGATCAGGCGCGCGGTCAAGGACGGTTTCGACCGCTGGGCGGACCTGATCCGGCAGGTGCTCGTCGAGGCCCAGGACGCGGGCGACCTGAACCCCGGCCTCGACGCCGGGGCCACGGCACTGTTCGTCCTGAGCGCCTGGGAAGGCGCGCTCATCGCGACGCGGGCCGACAAGTCGGCCGCGCCCGTGGACGCGTTCTTCCGGACCGTCTTCGAGGTGCTGCTGCGGTAGCCGAGCAGTCAGTCCTCGCCGTCCATGCCGGTGACGGCCGCGGGGCCCAGCGGAGCCTGGTCCTCGGGGATCCCCGCCTCGCGCAGGGCGGTGGCGACGAGGTCGGTCGCCTTCAGCTTGGCCTCGTAACGGTCCGGGGCCTCCACCTCCAGACGGACAGCGAAGGTGTTGTCGTCGTTGACCGTGAGCAGGTCGAGGCCCTCGCTCCGGCTCAGCTCCGTGTGCCGCGGGGCGAGCTCACGGCGCAGTGCGCTGTGCGATGAGCCGGAGAGGCCCTCGGTGAAGGTACCGGGAATGGCGATGACGTAGGTGGCCACATCTACCTCCTGTCGATAGTCACCCTCGGTCACTCTCCTCGTATGCCCGCTGCACGGGCGGCAACGCGGATCGGCTTCCAGCCCGGTAGCCCGGTACGGATTCGGGGGTGCCCCCGGGCCTTGTTCGCCGTCTTGCGGTGCGTTGTGGCTTGTTGCGCTGGGGGCACCTCCCGGACGAAGTCTGGGGGACCTCGCGCCCCTGGCGGGGCCTGTCCTGCCCCTTGCGGTGCGTCGCCGCCTGCTGCGCCGTCGTGGCTGTTCGCGCAGTTCCTCGCGCCCCTGAATCACGTGCCGTTCGTCCGCACGTTGGGGGCAGTCCGGAAGCGTCTCCTCGGACTTGTGCGTGACCGTTTTTCCGAGGGGGCTGGGCGGGTGTGTGCACAAGTCCTTGCGGGGAGCGCTTCCTCCCCACCCCCTTGGTGGTCCATGGGGCCGCCTGGGCAGTACCGGGGTACTCCGGTGACACCCCGTGCGGCCACTTTCACTGCTGCCCGACCAGCCACCTCGTAAGTAGCCGCCATGCACAGTCCGAGGAGACGCTTCCGGACTGCCCCCGACACGTGGACGAACGGCAAGCGATACCAGGGGCGCGGGGTCCCCCAGACTTCGTCCGGTAGGTGCCCCCAGCGCGAGCAACCACCCACCGGGCGGAGGACGGCGACGGCGGCTCGGGGCAGCCCGGAGGCCGGACCGGGGAACCTCAGGCGGAGCCGGAACCGCACGCCGACGATGTACAGTGCGCCGGTGGCGGCATCATCACGAGAGACATCGGCCGGCGCCGGCTGGCAGCAGCAAGACCCGGGCACATACCGCGAGTTGATGCCCGAACACGTCGTCAAACTGTCGTGGCTCGACCCGCGCACCCTGTGGCGGGCCCGCAACGGCCCCCTCGCCTCGATGTTCGGCGACCCGACCGGCGCGGACCGGCAGCGCTGGGTGCGGGCGCAGACCGAGCGGGGTGAGGCGGACGCCGACCTGCTCATCGAGCGGGAGGACGGCGACACCTTCTCGTTCGTCGTGATGGGCGACACCGGTGAGGGCGACGGGCCGCAGTACGCGGTGGTGCCGGGGCTGCTGAAGGCGGGGGAGGGCACCCGCTTCGCCGTCGTGTGCAGCGACGTCCTCTATCCGGTGGGCACCGGGAACGAGTACCCGGAGAAGTTCTTCCGTCCCTACCAGGACTACGACGCGCCGATCTACGCGATCCCGGGCAACCACGACTGGTACGACGGGCTCACCGGGTTCATGCGGGTCTTCTGCCGCACGCCCGCGCTGCCGCCCCGCCGGAAGTCCCGTTTCCCGTCCCGCGGTTGGTGGCGCGACCTGCTGTGGGCGGCGCCGGACACCCCGGACGACGCGCTGATCGACCGGGCCCGCCTGATGCGGTCCGCGCCGTCGCAGGCGGCGAGCCAGCCCGGTCCTTACTGGGCGATGGACACCGGGCCGCTGCGGCTGATCGGCATCGACACCGGCCTGCTCGGTACCATCGACGCCGAACAGGGCGCCTGGCTGCGGCGGGTGGCCCAGGGGCCGCGTCCCAAGATCCTGCTGACCGGCTCCCCGATCTACGTCGACGGCGAGCACCACCCGTGCGCGATCGAGGGCGGCGGGACCGTCGACGACATCGTGCGCGACCCCGCCCACCACTTCGTCGCGGCGATCGGCGGTGACATCCACAACTACCAGCACTACCCGGTGGACGTGGACGGCCGGCGCATCGAGTACGTGGTCTCCGGCGGCGGCGGCGCGTTTATGCACGCCACCCACACCATTCCCCGCGTCGGCATCGGCGGCGTCACCGAGGACGACTTCCGCTGCTATCCGATGCGCGGCGACTCCCTGACGTTCTACAGCCGCTTCTACGGGCGCCGGCTGCGGATGCGGCGGCTGCTGGAACTCACCCCGGAGCAGGCCGCGGCGGTGGTCGCCGAACGCACCGGCGTGGCCCCGGTCCGCGCCACCGACGAACGGCCCACGGCGCGGACGCGGTTCGTCGCCTCTCTGCTCGGGGTGGCGCCCCCGCCCGGACGGCGGCGCCGCCGCTTCCTTCCCCGGCTGCCGGTGCACACCGCGCTGACCAAGGGGGTCTCCCCGGCGGGCGCGACCTACAGCCCGCCGTTTTTCAAGAACTTCCTTCGGCTGGACGTGACGCCCGGCTCCGTCCGGATCCGGTGCTTCGCCGCGACCGGCATGCGCGCGCAGGAGCTCGACCCGCCGGTGGAGGACGAGTTCACCATCGCGCTCGGCGGCGGTGACGTCCCGTCACCGCGGCCCGCGGCGTCCGGCGACGCGGCACCGGCACCGGATCCGCGGTCGGCGCCCGAGGGCTGACCCGGTCGGCCGCCCGTCGGCCGCCGTCGGCAGCCGCGCACAGCCGGGCCGTGGCCGAGGCCGCCGGGCGGCCGTCACGACGCGTCGGTGCGCGGGAAGACGTACTCGTCGAGGAGGATCCCCACGGCCACGGCCATGGGGATCGCCACCAGGCCGCCGATGATGCCCAGCAGCGAGCCGCCGGCCAGGACGGCGACCACGGTCACCACCGGGTGGACGTCCACGGCGTACTTCATGGCGCGCGGCATGATCAGGTAGTCCTCGGCGATGCGGAAGCCGACGTAGAAGGCTGCGGTGGCGATGGCCACGGGCAGGGACACGGTCAGCGCCACCAGGCTCACCACGACGCCGCCCACGGTGGAACCGACGACCGGCACCATGTCCATCAGCGCCACGAAGAAGCCCAGCGCCGCGCCGTACGGGACGCCGACCGCCTCGCACCACAGGAACGTGGCGACGCCGGCGATCACGGAGGTGGCGATGTTGCCGAGCATGTAGCGCCCGACGCGTCCGAGGATCTCCTCGGTGACGGCCTCGACCCCGGTGCGCCGGGAGCCGGGCACGAAGCGGTAGCAGAACTGCTTGATCGTGGGCAGCGCGGCCATCACGTACAGGGTCACGGTGATGACGATGACCGCGGAGGTGATGAGGCTGACGACCAGCTGCCCGGCGCCGAGCACCCCGCCGGCCACCTGGGAGGCGCCGCCGGAGCCGAGTTTCGCCTGCGCCTTCTCGATGATGTGGTAGCGGTCCTCCAGCCGGCCCAGCGTGGAGTGGTGGTCGTGCAGTTGCCGCCGCCAGCGGGGAATGCCGTCGCTGAGCGCGTTCACCGCGTCGCTGACCGGGGGGATGATCAGGGCCACGAACCCCGCGAGCACGCCGGCGATCCCGGTCACGACGACGGCGACCGCCCCGCCCCGGCGCAGCCCGCGCCTGCTCAGCGCGGCGACGACCGGTTCGAGGCTCACCGCGATGAAGACGGCGAGCAATAGCAGGGTCAGCAGTTCGCTGAGCTTGAGGACGGTCTGCACCAGCAGCCAGGCCAGGGTCGCGCCGAGCGCGAGCCCGAAGCCGATCTGGAACCAGGACCGCCGCCCGGCGCCGAACCCCTTGATCTTGATCGCCGGCCGCTCGTCGCGCGGCCGTCCGGCGGTCCCGGCCGTGCCGGGGGCATCCGCGGCGCCGGCGGCTTCCGTCGTGCCGGAGTCGTCGTCGGCGTCGGTGGCCGGGTCGGAAGTGCCGGCGGTCCCGGCCGGTGTGTCGGCCACAGCCCGGTCCCCCCTTCGTGCGCGTTCGTCCCCCGGGCGGCTTGCGCGGTGCGCTGCCCGGGGCCGCGTCCTGTGGCGCGGCCTCGTGTGCGTGCGTCTACCCCCGCCCGGGCGGGGGAACCGGACGGTTCCTCCGTCCGAGGGGCGGGCGGGACACGGCGGCGCACACGGGTCCGGCGCCGGGCGGCCGCGTCTTTCCAACACCTTTTGAAACACGGGGACTTGTGGAGCCGTCGGCGTCGTGGTGCTCTTGTGGCCTATCGGGCAACTGAGGCCAAGGAGGTGCACGGGTCTGATGATCAAACGATTAGTCGCCGTCGCGGCGCTGATACCGGCCATGCTGGGCACGACCACCGGGATCGCCGCGGCGCAGTCGGCGCCCAGGGCGACCACGGCGGTGGTCACGCTCACCTACGACGCGAGCCAGGCGGGGCAGTGGGCGAGCGCCATCGCGCAGGGCGTCCAGAACTGGAACAGCGCGGTGCACAACGTGCATCTGCAGCCGGCGAGTTCATCGCGCACGGCGAACTTCGTCTACAAGGCGACGAGCGGCTGGCCCCAGACGACGCTGGGGCCGATCGTCCCGGGCGGCAGCAAGGGCCAGGTCCAGCTGGGGCAGGAGGCCGTCACCGAGGGGTACGACATGACCCGGATCGCGGCGCACGAGACCGGGCACATCTTCGGCCTGCTCGACGACTACAGCGGCCCGTGCTCGGAGCTGATGTCCGGCCACGGTCCCGGCACGTCGTGCACCAACGCCAAGCCCAGCGCGGCCGAGGCGGCGCAGGTCGACCGGAACTACGCGAACCGCGCGGCGGCCGTGGCGCCCCAGCGCCGGCAGATCGTGATCGACATCTGGTCCGGCCCGGCGCTCACCCGTACCGACTGACCGGCCACCGCCAGGCCGTGCTCCTCCGA
>NZ_JAINZZ010000076.1 GCF_019890725.1 Actinacidiphila acidipaludis | reverse complement strand
GGGGCGGCGCCGCGGCCGGCCCCCCGCGCGAGGGACTTCTGCTGGCGCCCCCCCCGGTGCAGGCCGCCCCCGGCCCCCCGGGGGGGGGGCGGGGGGCGCGGGGGGGGGGGGGGGCGCCTCCCGCCGTACCGTCTCGGTCTCGGTCGTTGTCTGCTCAGCCGATGGTTCAGCCACGTCCGTACTCCTCCTCGGACGACCAGAAGAACGCGTACCCGGCCCCCGCGGCCACAGTCGCCCAGATCAGTGCGAGCGGCCACACATGCGGAGGAAGGCGGGTCCCGGTCACGGTGTCGATCAGGGCGTACCGCATCAGGCTCACATAGATGAGCGCCGGATTGGCCTGGAGCAGCCGCGTCAGGGCGTGCGGGGCGCCCGCGGTGATCCGGGACAGGTCGTAGAAGATCCCGGACACGTACATCCAGGTGCGCAGCAGGAACGGCAGCAACTGGGCGAAGTCCGTGGTGCGGGCGCCGACCCGGGCCAGGAACAGCGCCAGCCCCGCGTTGAACACGGACTGCAGAAGCAGGGCGGGAACGGCCAGCAGCCACCGGGCGGTGACGGGGACGCCGTCGGCGACGAGTACCACGGCGAGCACTCCCAGCGCGAGCAGCAACTGCCTGAGCTGCACCAGAGTGGCCGCCAGCGGAAGGCTCGCCCGGGGGAAGTGCAGGGCTCTGACCAGGCCGAGATTGTCGGTGAGCGAGCGAGCGCCGGACAGCGCCGCGGTCTGCGTGAAGGTGAAGACGAAGACGCCGGTGCACAGGAACGGGATGTAGTCCGGCACGCCGCGCCCGGCGCCGAGCAGCTTGCCGAAGACCAGGAAGTAGACCCCCGCGTTGAGCAGCGGGGTGAGCACCTGCCAGAGCTGGCCGAGCCGCGCACCGGAGTACAGCGCGGACTGGCGGGCGGCGGCGAGTGCGGTGATGAAGTGGCGGCGGCCCCACAGCCGGCGGGCGTACACACCCGGGCTCGGGCGCGCGCCGCTGGCCGTCAGACCGTGGGCCGCCGCGTAGGCGGCGGCGGGAGATGCGGGCATGGGGTGACCGTAGGCGGATCAACGATGGAACGCAACCGTTCCGTCGTAACGTGTCCGTCCCGACGTTGGGCTAGGCTCGTCCCATGAGTACGGATGCGCGGGGGGCAGGCGGGAGCGCGCCACGGCGGGCGCCGGCCGGTGCGGCGGTGTTGCGCGAGGACAAGACGGAGGCGATCCGGGCGGCGGTCTTCGCCGAGCTGGCGGCGGTCGGCTACGGCCGGATGTCGATGGAGGGGATCGCCCGCCGGGCGGGGGTCGGCAAGGCCGCGGTGTACCGCCGGTGGCGGTCGAAGCTGCCGCTGGTGCTGGATCTGGTGCCGGCCGTGGCCGCGGGCGGGCTCCCGGTGCCGGACACGGGCACGCTGCGCGGTGACGTGCGGGAGCTGCTGGAGGTGGCGGCCCGCGCGCTGAGCCACCCGATGGCCGCGCAGATCGTCCCCGACCTGCTGGCGGAGGCCGCGCGCAGCCCCGAGATGGCGGAGGCGCTGCGGAGGGCGCTGCGGGAGGCGTACGGGGGGATCGCGGAGGCGGTCGTCCGCCAGGCCGAGGCGCGCGGTGAGCTTCCGCCCGCCACGGATCCCGAGCCGGCCCTCGCCCTCCTCGCCGGCCCCCTCTACTGGCACGTCTCCGTGATGCGGGCCCCCCTCCCCCCGCCCACCCTCGACCACTTCGCCCGGTCCATCACCGCCGCCCTGCAAGCCTGACCCGGGCGGCCTTCCAGGAGGCGCGAGGAACCGCGCGACCAGCCACCCACCGGCAGACGGCCCGGGCACAACCGCCACCACCCCATCGGGGCCGGCCTCCAGGGACGCGGGGAACGGCGCGACCAGCCACCCACCGGCAGACGGCCCGGAGACGACAGCCACCACCCCACCCGGGCGGAGCCCTGAGCCGCCCGGGCGGGGCCCTGAGCCGCCCGGGCGGGGCCCGGAGATGGCGACGCCCGGGCGGACCGGTGCGAGGGCAACCGGTCCACCCGGGCGGGTGGCGCAAGGAACCGACCCCGGAGGGGCTACGCTCCGCGGAGGCTCGCCCCGGTCCGCTCGGCCGCGGCCGCGACCGCCGCATCGCGCGCGGCGGACGCCTCGTCCGCCGTGAGCGTCCGGTCCGCCGCCCGGAACCGCAGCGCGTACGCCAGGGACTTGCGGCCCTCGCCGATCTGCGGCCCGGTGAAGATGTCGAACAGCCGCAGCGACTCCAGGAGCTCACCGGCCCCGTCGCGCAGCGCGCGCTCGACGTCCGCGGCCGGCACCGACGCGTCGACGACCAGGGCGACGTCCTGGGTGGCGACCGGGAACGTGGAGACCCGCGGTCCCGTCACCGGTCCGCCGGCCTGCGTCTCCAGCAGGTCCAGGTCCAGCTCCATCGCGCTGGTCCGCTCGGGCAGCCCGAGCGCCTTGACCACGCGCGGGTGGAGCTCACCGGCGTGCCCGACGACCTCCTCGCCGGCCAGCAGCACCGCGCACCGCCCGGGGTGGAACGGCGCGTGCTGGTCCTGGCGGACGGTCAGCTCGACGCCGGCCTCGCGGGCCACGGTCCGCGCCGCCTCGATCGCGTCGGCCCAGCTCGCCGGGTGGCCCTGGCCCCACCAGCCGGCCTGCTCGCGTGCGCCGGCCAGCGCGACGCCGACCCGGCGCGGCTGGTGCGGCAGCGCGGCCTCCAGTGCCGCGACCTCCTCGGCGGTCGGCCGCCGGTCGACCGGGAGCCGCGGCGGGGCCGCCTGCTCGCCGGAGGGCCGGAAGACCAGGCCGGTCTCGAAGAGCGCCAGGTCGTGCGCACCGCGGCCGTGGTTGCGGCGCAGCGTCGCCAGCAGCCCGGGCAGCAGCGTGGTGCGCAGCAGCGGCTCGGTGTCGTAGAGCGGGTTGGCGAGCCGCACCGTGCGGCGCCGGTCGTCGTCGGCGTCGAGGCCGAGCTGGTCGAAGATCTCGGCGCCGACGAACGGGTAGCTGGGCGCCTCGACGTAGCCGGCCCCGGCCAGCGCCCGGCCGACCCGGCGGCGCAGCCGCTGGGACTCGGTGAGCCCGCGGGCGGACGGCAGCTTGGGCAGCGTGGAGGGTAGGTTCTCGTAGCCCTCGAGCCGGATGACCTCCTCGGCGAGGTCGTTGGGGAAGCCGAGGTCGGGCCGCCAGCTCGGCACGGTGACGATCAGCTCGTCCGAGCCGTAGACGTCGCAGCCGATCTCCTGCAGGCGGCGCACGACCGTCTCACGGCCGTACTCGGTGCCGGCCACCCGGTCCGGGTGGTCGGCGGCCATGGCGATGGTCCGCGGGGCGGACGGAGCGACGACCTCGGTGACGCCCGCGTCGGCCTTGCCGCCGGCCAGCAGCACCAGGAGGTCGACGGCGCGCTGGGCGGCGGCCGAGGTGGCCTGCGGGTCGGTGCCGCGCTCGAAGCGCCGGGACGCCTCGGAGGCCAGCTTGTGGCGGCGTGCGGTGCGGGCGATGGGCACCGGGGCGAAGTGCGCGGCCTCGATGACGATCTCGGTGGTGCCGGAGTCGGGACCGGCCTCCGCGATCTCGGTGTGGGCGCCGCCCATCACGCCCGCGATGCCGATCGCGCCGGAGTCGTCGGCGATCACCAGGTCCTCGGCGTCGAGCGTCCGCTCGGCGTCGTCGAGGGTGGTGATCTTCTCGCCGGGCTCGGCGCGGCGCACGGTGATCGGGCCGGTCAGCCGGGTCCGGTCGTAGGCGTGCAGCGGCTGGCCGACCTCGAACATCACGTAGTTGGTGATGTCCACGGCCAGCGAGATCGGCCGCATGCCGACCTTCTGCAGCCGGCGCTGCAGCCAGATCGGCGAGTGCGCCTCGGGGTTGACGCCGGTGACGGTGCGGGCGGTGAAACGGTCGCAGCCGAACGGGTCGGCGACGTTCACCGGGTAGCCGGAGGCGTTCGGCCCCGGCACGTCGATCAGCGCGGGGTCGCTCAGCGGCAGCCCGTAGGCGATCGCCGTCTCGCGGGCCACACCGCGCAGCGACAGGGCGTAGCCGCGGTCGGGGGTGACCGCGATGTCCAGCACCTCGTCGACCAGCTCCAGCAGGGCGACCGCGTCGGTACCGGCCTCGTGCTCCGGGGGCAGCACGATGATGCCGTCGTGGTCGTCGCCCATGCCGAGCTCGCGGGCGGAGCAGATCATGCCGTGCGAGACCCGGCCGTAGGTCTTGCGCGCGGCGATCTGGAAGTCGCCGGGCAGCACGCCGCCGGGCAGGATCACCACGACCTTGTCGCCGACGGCGAAGTTGCGCGCGCCGCAGACGATCTCCTGGGGCTCGCCGGTGCCGTTGGCGTCGCCGACGTCGACGGTGCAGAAGCGGATCGGCTTCTTGAAGCCCTCCAGCTCCTCGATGGTCAGCACCTGGCCGACGACCAGCGGGCCCTTGAGCCCGGCGCCGAGCTGCTCGACGGTCTCGACCTCGAGGCCGGCGGAAATGAGCTTGGCCTGGACGTCGCGGCCGGTCTCACCGGCGGGCAGGTCGACGTACTCCCGCAGCCAAGAAAGCGGGACCCGCATCAGATCTCCATCCCGAACGGAAGGGTGAAACGCACGTCACCCTCGACGATGTCTCGCATGTCCTCGACGCTGTGGCGGAACATCAGCATCCGCTCGATGCCGAAGCCGAAGGCGAAACCGCTGTACTTCTCCGGGTCGACGCCGCAGGCGATGAGCACCTTGGGGTTGACCATGCCGCAGCCGCCGAGCTCGATCCAGCCTTCGGAGGAGCAGGTCCGGCACGGCCGGTCGGGGTTCCCGACCGAGGCGCCGCGGCAGACGTAGCAGAGCATGTCCATCTCGGCGGACGGCTCGGTGAAGGGGAAGTGGTTCGGCCGCAGCCGGGTCGCCATGCCCTCGCCGAACAGCGACACGACCATGTGGTCGAGCGTGCCCTTGAGGTCGGCCATCGTCAGGCCCTCGTCCACGGCCAGCAGCTCGACCTGCGCGAACACCGGGGTGTGGGTGGCGTCCAGCTCGTCGGAGCGGTAGACGCGGCCCGGCGCGATCACGTAGACCGGCAGCTCGCGCTGGAGCAGCGCGCGGATCTGCACCGGTGAGGTGTGGGTGCGCAGCACCACGCCGGACTGGTCGGAGCCGTCGGCGCCCTGGACGAAGAAGGTGTCCTGGGTCTCGCGGGCCGGGTGGTCGGGCGGGAAGTTGAGCGCGTCGAAGTTGAACCACTCCGCCTCGACCTCGGGGCCCTCGGCGACCTCGTAGCCCATGGCCACGAAGAGGTCCTCGATCCGCTCGGAGAGCGTGGTCAGCGGGTGGCGGGCACCGGCCGGCACGCGGTCGTAGGGCAGCGTGACGTCCACCGACTCCTCGACCAGCACCCGGGCGTCCCGGTCGGCCTCCAGCTCGGTCTGGCGGGCGGCGAGCGCCTGGTTGACGGCGCCACGGGCCTGGCCGACCCGCTTGCCGGCGTCGGCCTTGGCGTGCGGCGGCAGCGCGCCGATCTCACGGTTGGCGAGCGCCAGCGGGGAGGTGCCGCCGGTGTGCGCGGTCTTGACGTGGGCGAGGGCGTCCAGGTCGGGGGCAGCGGCGATCGCGGCGAGCGCCTCGTCGCGCATCCGCTCGATCTCTTCGGGCTTCAACGCCTCGACTTCCACAGGGTCGTACGACTTGTTCGGTGCCGACATCTCTTCCCGTTCCGAATTGGATGACTGCGGCTCTGCCCGACCGGACACATGCCAAAGCTTGAGTCTACTGGCCTGGGGGGAGCCCGCTTCCTTGCAGGCGGCGGCGCCCGTCGGGGCGGTCCTGCGCGATCCTCGGAGCCGGCTGCGGCTCAGACCAGGAACGCGGGGGCCCCGACGGGCAGGGTAAATCGGAACTCGGCTCCCCCGCCGGGTGCGCGGCCGACCGCGATGGTGCCGCCGTGGGCCTCGACGATGCCCTTGACGATGTAGAGGCCGAGACCGGTGCCACCGCGCTTGCTGCCCCGCCAGAAGCGGGTGAAGACGCGGCTCATGGACTCCTCCGGAATGCCCGGGCCCTCGTCGCTGACGGTCACCGCGGTCCCGGTGGGCCGGTCGTCCCGCGGCGCCGAGGAGGGCGCTATCTCGATGGTGACAGTTCCGTCGCCGTGACGCACAGCGTTTTCCAGCAGGTTTCCCAGCACCTGGTCGATCTTGTCGGGGTCGGCCCACAGCGCGGGCAGCGGCCGGCTGACGTGGATCCGGAACCGGTCGGCGGGCTGGCCCGCGGCGACGTGGCCGTCGACGTGCCGCCGGACGGCGCCCGCGATGTCGACGGGCTGGCGGCGCACCTCCAGGCGGCCGGAGTCGATCCGGGAGATGTCCAGCAGCTCGGCGATCAGCCGGGTCACGCGGTTGGCGTCGGCGTCGACGGTCTCCAGCATGAGCTTCTTCTGGTCCTCGGTGAACCGCTCCCACTTGGCGAGCAGGGTCGCGGTGAACCCTTTCACCGACGTGAGCGGCGAGCGCAGCTCGTGCGCGACGGTGGCGATCAGCTCCGCGTGGCTGCGCTCGGTGCGCCGCCGCGCCTCGGTGCCGCGCAGGGTGACGACCAGGCGCCGCACCGGACCGGCCGGGTGCTCGCGCACATAGCGGGCGGCGACCAGCACCTCGCGTCCGCCGGGCAGCAGCAGGTTGCGTTCGGGGTGGCCCGAGCGGATGGCCAGGCCGGTGTACGGCTGGGTGAGCGCCCACCAGCGGCGGCCCTCGAGGTCCTCCAGCGGCAGGGCCTGCTCGATCGGGCGGCCGAGGACGTCGGCGCCGCGCAGGGCGGTGATCCGGGCGGCCGCGGCGTTGAAGACGACCACGCGGCCGCCGTCGTCGGCGACGATCAGGCCGTCGGGGAGGTCGTCGGGGTCCAGGCCCGGCCCGCTGACCGGCCCGAGGAGGTCGTGGGCGGCAGGCCGCTGGGCGGTACGGCCCGCGTGTGCGCCGCGAGTGCCGTTCTGCGGCACGACGTCCATGCCCGCCACCCCCTCTCAGGGCCCCCGGGCCGCCACCCTACTAGGTCTTGGTGACGCTGCGGCACCCTCCGGGTGCGCGCTGCGCCCGCGCCGATGCGTACAGGCAGACCGCCGCGGCCGTGGCGAGGTTCAGACTCTCCGCGCGCCCGTGGATGGGCACCTTGACGACCGCGTCGGCCAGCGCCCTGGTCTCCTCGGGCAGTCCCCAGGCCTCGTTGCCGAAGATCCAGGCGGTGGGACCGGCCATGGCCCCCTCGTCCAGCTCGGTGTCCAGGTCGCGGTCGCCGGCTCCGTCGGCGGCCAGCACCCGGACGCCCGCGGCCCGCAGCCCGGTCACCGCGTCGGCCACCGGGACGCCGACCGCGACCGGCAGGTGGAAGAGGCTGCCGGCCGAGGCGCGGACGGCCTTGGGGTTGTAGAGGTCGACGGACGCGTCGGTGAGCACGACCGCATCGGCGCCCGCGGCGTCCGCGCAGCGCAGTACGGTGCCGGCGTTGCCGGGGTCGCGCACGTGGGCGAGCACGGCGACCAGCCGGGGGCGGGCGGCGAGGATCGCCTCGAACGGCGTGTCGAGGAAGCGGCAGACGGCCACCAGGCCCTGAGGGGTGACGGTGTCGGAGATCTCCGCGATCACCTCGGGGGTCGCGGTGAGGACCGGCGCGCCCGCCTCCCGGGCCGCGGCCACGAGGTCGGCGTGCCGCTGGGCGGCCTCGGGCGTGGCGTACAGCTCGATGAGGGTGCGGCCGCCGGCGCCGCCGGGGTGCGCGATCGCCTCCCGGACGGCCTGCGGCCCCTCGGCGAGGAACCGCCGCTCCTTCCCGCGGAAGCTGCGCTTGGCCAGCCGGTGGGCGGCGGTCACCCGCGTGGATCGCAGGGAGGTCAGCTCGGGGGTCGCCACTGGGTTGCTCACACTTCTCCGGGGCGCTGGGCCGGGCCCGTCGCACGGCCTTGGACAGACCACGGGCCCGCAGGGGTCACACCCACCGCGGGCCCGGGTTCACGCATGGTGCGCTGTCAGGCGTCACGCCGCCTTGGGGGCGTTCACGTCCGAGGGCAGTGCCTTCTGGGCGACCTCGACGAGGGCCGCGAAGGCGTTCGCGTCGTTGACCGCGAGCTCGGCGAGGATCTTGCGGTCCACCTCGACGTTGGCGGCCTTCAGACCCTGGATGAAGCGGTTGTAGGTGATGCCGTTGGCGCGGGCAGCGGCGTTGATCCGCTGGATCCACAGCTGACGGAAGTCGCCCTTGCGCTTCTTGCGGTCGTTGTAGTTGTAGACCAGGGAGTGGGTGACCTGCTCCTTGGCCTTGCGGTAGAGGCGCGAACGCTGACCGCGGTAGCCGCTGGCCTGCTCGAGGATCGCCCGGCGCTTCTTCTGGGCGTTGACTGCCCGCTTGACGCGTGCCACTTGGTAACTCCTTCTAAGGGACCGCGGGGGTGCTCACGCGGTCCGAAAGCGAATGGGGTCCCGGATCGGGACGGCGCGCCCCGGTGGGGGCGCGGCGGTCACTTGCCGAGAAGCTTCTTGACCTTCTTGGCGTCCGCCGGGGCCACCTCGACGGTGCCGGTGAGGGCCCGCGTCTTGCTGGACGGCTTGTGCTCGAGCAGGTGGCGCTTGCCGGCACGCTCGCGGAGCACCTTGCCGGAGCCGGTGATCTTGAAGCGCTTGCTCGTACCGCTGTGCGTCTTGTTCTTCGGCATGGCGCCGTGGTCTCCTCGTCGCTGGCCCTCCCGTCCGCCGGTGGGCGCACGGAGAGCGTCAGTCCTGCATTACCGACCCGGAGCCGGGGGCTCCGGGATGTTCTCGTCTCAGCCGGCGTCGGCCGGGGGCTCGGCCGATTCGGCGGCCGGCGCCTCGCCGGCCGAGTCGCCCTGGCGCTCGGCCTTGCGGGCCGCCTGGGCCTCGCGGGCCTCGGCCATCGCCTCGGTCTTCTTCTTGTGCGGACCGAGGACCATGATCATGTTCCGGCCGTCCTGCTTCGGGTTCGACTCGACGAACCCGAGGTCGTTGACGTCCTCCGCGAGCCGCTGCAGCAGCCGGTAGCCGAGCTCCGGCCGGGACTGCTCGCGACCACGGAACATGATCGTGATCTTGACCTTGTCGCCCTGCTTGAGGAACCGGACGACGTGACCCTTTTTGGTGTCGTAGTCGTGCGGGTCGATCTTCGGCCGGAGCTTCATCTCCTTGATGACCGTGTGCGCCTGGTTCTTGCGCGCCTCACGGGCCTTCATGGCCGACTCGTACTTGAACTTCCCGTAGTCCATGAGCTTGCACACGGGCGGACGGGCGTTCGCCGCGACCTCGACCAGGTCGAGGTCGTACTCCTGCGCAAGCTCCAGGGCCTTGGCAAGCGGCACGATGCCGACCTGCTCGCCACTGGGACCGACAAGTCGCACCTCGGGAACGCGAATCCGGTCGTTGATGCGGGGCTCGGCGCTGATGGGGCCTCCTCGGTTGCACCACGCGGCTGACTGGCCGACAGCCGCGCTGAGTCTGTCTTCGTCCGACCCCGTACTCCGGGCGTGAAAAAACGCCCCGTACGGTTCACAGGCGGGGCTCCTCACAACCGGGAGCACCGCCGCGTTATTCCGCGGGGCGCATCGGACGGCGGTGCATCAGCGGCGCTGAGCCGTACCGTCTGACCGGAACCCGTCGACCTGAACGGTCGACCAGGTGGGAGATCGGAGCTCCACTTGATGGCCGGGCACGCAGGTGTCCAGCCGGTCGTTCAGCCAGCATAGCAGCGTGGGGCCAAAGCCCGTAATCGGCCGGACGGGGCATATCGTGTGTCGCATGAGCGACGCACCCGGCCCCGGCTTCGACGACCTGACCCGCGACATCGCGGACGTTCCCGCCGTGGAGGTGATCACCACCGTGGCCGTTCACCTGATGAGCGCGGCGGCGGTGAACCTCGGCCTCGCCGAGGAGGGCGCCGAACACAAGGACCTGGACGAGGCGCGCAAGCTCATCCAGGCGCTCGCCGGGCTGGTCACGGCCAGCGCCACCGAGATCAGCTCCTTCCACGCGGCGCCGCTGCGGGACGGCCTGAAGTCGCTGCAGCTCGCCTTCCGCGAGGCGTCGATCGTGCCGGACGAGCCGGGCAAGGGCCCGGGCGAGAAGTTCACCGGCCCCGTCTACGGCTGACGGTCCCACGGCACTGACGGCACTGACGGCCGCGGGTCTGCACCGACGCCCGCGATCGGGGCGCCACCGTCGGCCGCTACGCTCCGGCGGCCGGGCCCTCCGGCCGCCCTCCCCCGGGCCCGGGCGTGTCGCCGTTCTCCGCCCGGACGAAGCTCTCCGCCTCCTCGGCCTCGATGGCCGCGGTGCGGGCCGCCCGCAGCGCGGTGAGCGCCGGGTGCGTGAGCTCGTGGACCACGGCGGCGAGCGCGCCGCCGGCCAGCGGGGCCACCAGGAAGAGCCAGACCTGGGACAGCGCGGGGCTGCCCGCGAAGACCGCCGGCCCGAAGCTGCGCGCCGGGTTGACCCCGGTTCCGGTCAGCGGGATGCCGACGAGGTGGATGACCGCCAGCGCCAGGCCGATGGGCAGGCCGTCGAAGCCGACCACGGCGAGCCGGTGGGTGACGGCGAGCCAGACGAACACCAGCAGGAACGTCAGGATCAGCTCGGCCACGAACGCGCCGAAGATGTTGATCCCGACCGCGGACCGGTAGCCGTAGCCGTTGGTGCCGAACGCTCCGTGCACCTTCAGGCCGGGGACCTGCTTGGCGACCAGCAGCAGGAGGGCGGCGCCGGCGATCCCGCCGAGCATCTGCGCGACCCAGTACTCCACGGCCCGGCGCAGGTCGATCCGCCCGGCGACCAGCATGCCCAGCGTCACGGCCGGATTGACGTGCGAGCCGGAGATCGGGCCGATGGCGTAGCAGAGCGCCAGCAGCACGAAGCCGAAGGCCAGCGCGATGCCGAGGGTCCCGATGTACTCCCCCGAGAGCACGGCGGAGCCGACGGCGAAGAAGACCAGCAGGAGCGTGCCGAGGAACTCACAGGTGACGGTGCGCGTGTCCAGCGGGACGACGGTTCGCTTGTCCATCGGGCCTCCTCGTGATGATCAAGCCGGCTCTTGCATTGTGAGCCTGGCGGATCGAGGGCACATCTTGGGCGAAAGACGGTCAAAAGTGACGTAAAGCCCGGGTTTTCGAGGTGACCCGCCGCCCGTCGCCGGCGCGTGGCCGGAGCGCCCGCGGGCGTGGGCGCGGGCGCGGTGGCACGCCTCCCGGCGGGTGTGACCGCGGCCGTCCCCGCGCACGCCCGGGCGCCTCAGCGGGAGAAGAGCGGGTCGCCGGGCACGGCCGCGCCAGGCGGCAGCAGTGCGAGGTCCAGGCCCTGGAGGAGGGCGCCGCGCAGCACCTCGTCGCCCGCCAGCGCCGCCGCGATCCCGCGGCCGGTGGCCTCGACGTCCGCGCCGGGGGCCAGTTCCAGGCCGAGGGTGCCGTCGCTGCCGGGCTGACCCGCGACCAGATGGGCCCGGGCGACGCCGGGTTCGGCCGCCACCGCGGCCCGCAGGGCCTCCCGAACCGCCGGGTCGGCCAGCGGGTCCTGGCGTTCCGGGCCGAGGGCGGCGGCCCGCAGCGCGGCACCCGTCAGCTCGTAGGTGACCGGGCCGGCCATGTCGATCAGCAGGGTGCCGGCCTTCTCGTGGGCGAGCGCCTGCAGGGCCTGGTGCAGCGGCACCGCGACGGGACGGGCGTCCGCCCGCCAGCGCGCGAGGGAGTCGACCGAGGTGAAGGCGGGGAGCGCGCGGCGGCCGTCCGGCGCCTGGATGACCGGCACCGCCATGTCGCTGCTCTTCTCGCGCCGCAGCCCGTCCTCGCCGGTCTCCGCCTCGCCGAGCACGGCCACGACCGGGACGAGCAGCCGGGCGCCGTGCAGGGCGGCCACCACGGCGGCGTCGGCCTCGGTGAGGGTGCCGTCCGAGGTGTTCCGGCCGGGGGCCTGCGCGGCGCGGGCCCGGACGTACCCGGCGAGCGCGGCGGCCAGCGCCGGGTGGGCGGTGCCGTCGTCGTCGGAGAAACCGGGGTCCGGGATGTTCTTCAGCGCCACGTGGGCACCCTATCCGCGACCCCCGGCCGCACGGCCGCCGGGTCGGGACGGCGGCTGCAGGGACGGTAGCTGTGGGGACGGCGGGGCACGGCCCGGGCGGCGACACGATCGGGCGCCGGCGGGGCCGGGTCGTCAGGCACGGGCCGCCGCGCGGTCAGGCGCGGGCCGGGGCCGGGTCGTCGGGCGCGGGCCGCCGCCCGGTCGAGCGCGGGCCGGGGACGGGGCCGGGGGCGGGTGCGGGTCCGTCGGGCGCGGGCCGGGGCCGGGTCGTCAGGCGCGGGCCGCCCGGTCGCGCCAGGGGCGGAACCACAGGAGGCCGGCCAGGGCCACCAGGGCGGCGCCGGCCGCGGCGAACCCGGCGGCGACACCGTCCCCGAGTACCTGGGCGCGGTCGGCCGGCTTGGCGGCCGGGGTGGGGCCGGGGGCGAAGTAGCGCTGCCCGTAGGCGACGGGCACGGGCACGACGGGCTGCGGCTTCAGCTTGCGCGCGGCGGCCAGCGCGGCCGCCGGGTCGATCATGCCGGTCCCCAGGTCGTCACTGCGGCCGCCCTTCGGCCTGTGCCGCGTCGTGCTCTGCAGCACCTGCTTGATCTGGGCCGGGCTCAGCTTGGGGTACGCCGAGCGGATCAGCGCGACGGCGCCCGAGACGTACGCCGACGCGGCGCTGGTGCCCCAGCCCGTGTAGTACGAGCGGTCCGGGTCGGCGATGACCACGTCCACGCCGGGCGCGGCCACCGAGTCGTACCAGCGGCTGGTGGAGAACGGCGCGTGCACGCCGTACCGGTCCACGGCCGCCACCGAGATGACGCCGGGATAGGCGGCCGGGTAGGAGGAACGGTCGGCCCCCTCACCGCCGTTGCCCGCCGACGCCACCACCACGACACCCTTGCCGAGGGCGTAGCGGATCGCGTCGTCCTCGGAGGCGACCGGCGCCGCCGTGGCACTGTCGTCGCCGAGCGAGAGGTTGATGACGTCCGCGCCGTGGTCGACCGCCCAGCGGATGCCGTCCGGCAGCGCGTCGCCCCGGCTGGTGCGGGCCTTGGCGCGCTGCGGGTCCTTGTCCTCCAGGATGACCCGCACCGGCAGGATGCGGGCCCTGGGCGCGAGGCCCATCACTCCGGAGCCGTCGCCGGGCCCGTGGCCGTGCCCCGCGATGATCGCCGCCATGCCGGTGCCGTGCCGGGCCCACACGCCGTCGCCGCGCTTGGCGCCGAAGCCGATCTCGTCCTTGCCGGGCAGGACCTGCCCCGTCAGGTCGGGGTGGGTGGCGTCGACGCCGGTGTCCAGCACGGCGACGGTGACGCCCGCGCCCTCGCTGGTCTGCCACGCCTTCTGCGCGTGCAGGGCGCTCAGCGCCCAGTCGGCGTTGCGGACGGCGTCGGCGTTCGCGGCGGCGGGGGCCAGCGCGGTGAGGGCGGCCGCGGCGGCGAGGACCGCGAGGACGCGGCGGTTCGGGGTCATCGGCTCTTCTCCGCGCGGCCGTCGGTGGTGGTCGGGGTCGCGGACGGGTGCAGCAGGGCGCTCACCGAGGCGTGGAGCCGGTCGTCGACGGCCGAGGCGAGTCCGTTGGCGTCGAAGCCGAGGCCGGCCTGGGCCGGGGCGGCCGTCGCGCCGCCGGCGTCCGCCTTGTCGGCGGGCTGCGGGTTGGGCACGGACCGGCCGTCGGCGAAGCCGCTCACCGCGTACACGACGAAGGGCAGATCGGCCGAGACCTGGACGGCCCAGCTGCCGCGCTGGTGGTCGCCGAACCCGGCGGAGGCCGTGCCGGGGAACGCGAGCGGCTTGGGCATCAGGTCGGTGCGGTCACCGAGGTTCTGGCCGGTCCAGCGCTGGTTGAGCGCGGACATGACGGGCGCGCCGCCCGAGGTGACGAGTATCCCGACGGTCGTCACCGTCGAGGACGTGCTGTCCACGTAGGTGGCGCGCAGCAGGCGCACGCAGCCGGCCGGCGCCAGCACCTGCTGCAGCAGCGGGTCGAAGGCGCCCGAACAGGTCGCGGGCGCGGCCACGCCGATCCGCGTCCACGAGCGGTCGGCGCCGCCGGGGCCCGCGTTCCGCTGCGACACGGCCGGGGGGAAGAGCTGGTCGACGGGCACGTTGCGCCACACCGTGCGGGCCCGGGTGAACGCCTCCGGGCTGCCGTCCGCGACCGGCGCCGCGGCGCGCGGGCCGTGGTTGATCACGGCGCCCGCGGTGGCCCCGCCGATCAGCCCGAGGCCCAGCACCAGGCAGGCCGCGGCCAGCACGCGGGCGCGGGCCGCACCCGTGCGGGCCGGCGGGGTGTAGGTGCCCCCGGCCGGCGGGCGTTCCCGGCCGAAGTCCGGCCACACCGGCTCGTCGGCGGGGTGGGTGGCGCCCGGCGGGAACGCGGGGGGTTGGGGAACGGACGCTGGGCGCGGCGGCATGGCGGGCGGCTGCGGTTCGTCGTCGCGCGCGGGCGCGGGCTTTCGGGGGCCGGGCGGCTGCGGCCAGGGCTGGGGCTGCGCGGGCGCGCGGGCGGCGGGGGGTGCGGGGGGCACGGGTGGGCGCGGGGCGACTGTCGGGCGGGGCGGGAATCCCGGGGCCGGGGGCGTGGACGGGGTGCGGCGGGTGGGGGCGGCGGTATCGGAGAGGGGCCGTCCGTTCCCTCGTTCTCCGCGGGGCGCGGGGGCTCGGGGCGGCGCGGGTGCAGGGTGGGGAACGAGGAGGGGGGCGTCTTTCCGTTGTCCACTCCGGTGCTCACCCGGCGCTCCCTCGTGACCTGTACGTGCGTGGCTTCCGCGTCACTCTACGGGGTTGCGCGGGGGTCTGGTGTCCCGCGGGCCTGGGGTGCCCTCCCCATCTCCTCCCAAACGGCGCATCCCTCCACTTCCCCCGGGGTCCCTCCGGCAACCGGGGTGCCCCCGGGGGCTCGTTCGCCGTCCTCCGCCCGGTGGTGGGCTCGTCGCGCAGTGCCCCGCGCCCCTGAATCACGTGCCGTTCGTCCACCAGCGCGACAGGCCCACCGCCCGGGGCAGCCCGGAAGCCGGGTCCGGGGCGGAGGACGGGGGCTACCGTTGGGTAGGGAGGGCGTGGGAAGCTGCGGGGATGGCAGCCCGCGCACGGTACGACCAGGCCACCGCCCACCTCGAACCCCCTCTGGCCATCGTGGACCTCGACGCGTTCGACGCGAACGCGGACGACCTGGTCCGCCGGGCCGGCGGCAAGCCGATACGGGTCGCGTCGAAGTCCGTACGGTGCCGCGCGCTGCTGGAACGCGTACTGGCCCGCGAGGGCTTCGCCGGGATCATGTCGTTCACGCTCGCCGAGTCCCTGTGGCTGGCCCGCGCCGGCTTCGGCGACGTCCTGCTCGCGTACCCCTCGGCCGACCGCGCGGGCTACGCGGAGCTGGCCGCCGATCCGAAGCTCGCCGCGGCGGTGACCGTGATGGTCGACGACCCGGCCCAGCTCGACCTGATCGACGCGGCCCGCGCAGGCGGCACCGAGACCGTCCGGGTCTGCCTCGAACTCGACACGTCCCTGCGGAAGTTCGGCGGCCGGCTGCGTATCGGCGCACTGCGCTCCCCGCTGCACTCGCCGGAGCGGATGGCGGAGGTGGCCCGGGCCGTCGCCGCCCGGCCCGGCTTCCGGCTGGTCGGGATCATGGCGTACGAGGGCCACATCGCGGGGGTGGGCGACGCGATCGCCGGCCGTCCGGCCCGCTCGCTGGCGATCCGGCTGATGCAGTCCACGGCCCGCAAGGAGCTGGCGGCCCGCCGGGCGGAGGCGGTGCGCGCGGTGCGCGCGGTCGTGCCGGACCTGGAGTTCGTCAACGGCGGCGGCACCGGCAGCGTGCAGCACACCGCCGCCGAGGACGCGGTCACCGAGATAGCGGCCGGCTCCGGCCTGTACGTGCCGCGCCTGTTCGACAACTACACGTCGTTCCGCGGCCGTCCGGCCGCCCTGTTCGCCCAGCCCGTGGTGCGGCGTCCCGGGGTCGGCATCGTCACGGTGCTGGGCGGCGGGTACCCCGCGTCGGGGGCGGCGGGCCCGGACCGGCTTCCGGTCCCGTACCTGCCCGAGGGGCTGCGTTACGACCCGCAGGAGGGCCCGGGCGAGGTGCAGACCCCGCTGATCGGGTCGGCCGCCGACGACCTGCTGATCGGCGACAAGGTCTGGTTCCGGCACGCCAAGGCCGGTGAACTGTGCGAGCGCTTCGCGGAGTTGCACCTGATCGAGGGCGACCGGGTGACCTCGGTCGTGCCCACCTACCGCGGCGAGGGCAAGACGTTCCTCTGAGGCCCGCACAGGCCCGCGGCCCCCGCCCTCGCGGTGGAGGGTGGGGGCCGCAGTCCACGCGGACGGCCGGGGCGTCAGACGCCGGTGCCGCTGGAGCCGCCGCTGCTGTCCGCCTTGATGCCCGAGGTGATCGTGTCCATGGCCGAGACGTCGGGCGCGCCGTGCCCGATGTCGAAGCCGAACCGCACGACCACGAGCTTCTTGCTGTCCCCCGGGGACGGGAAGGCCAGCGACTCGACGTAGCCGTCCGTGCCGGACTTCGTGGTGATCATCCAGCGGACCAGGTAGCCCTGCTGCCCGGCGACGGTGACCGCCTTGGAGGCCACGACGCGGTGGGAGGTGAGGGCGCCGTAGGTCTGCGAGCTGTAGGAGTTGGCCACGTTGGGGGCGATGTCCTCCTTGGCGGCCGCCTCGGCCGTGGTGGACTTCAGCTTCAGCGCGGCGGCGGGCTCGGCGAACGCGCCGCCCCGCACGCAGCTCTGGGTCGCGTCGCCCGGGCACGGATACTCGTCCGTGGTCACGCTGGCGCCGACGCCGCTCTGGCCGGAGGCGCCCTTCCAGCCGTTCAGGACGGGCAGGCTGACGCCGTCGTAGCCGTCGACGGCCTTGGTGCTGTCGCCACCACCGCCCTGGCCGCCGTCGCCCTGGCCGCCGTCGCCCTGGCCCCCGTCGCCGCCCAGGCCGCCGTTCTGCCCGCCGCCGGGAGCGGTGGGCGTCTGGCCCGGCGCCTGCGGGTTCCCCTTGCCCTGGTCCTGCGGCGCGCTCGCGCCGGGCGTCGGCGAGGCGTCGTCGTTCTTGCCGTCCTTGCCGAGCACCAGGATGCCCGCGATGACGCCGCCGATCACGACGAGCGCGGCGATGATCGCGAGTGCCACGGTGCCGGACTTGCGGCCGCCCCCGGTCCCGCCCGGCGAGGCCAGGACCTCACCCGAGGGGTACGGGTACCCGAAGGCGCCGGGCTGCGCGGCGTTCGGGGCCGGCGCCGTCCTGGTGTACTCGGTCCATGCGGTCCCGTCCCACCAGCGTTCCATGGCCGGGCCGTTGCCTGTGTGCCCGGGTTCTGGGTACCAGCCGGGCGGGGTCGTCGTCGTCACGGCGGTCACCTTATGGCCCGAGGATGAGAATCCCGTAAGTGACCGGTCACGATTCGGACGGCAATACCGGAATGGGACGCCGAGGCCGCCGGAAGGACCGGGAGGGCGGACCTCTCCGGCGGCACCCGGTCCGGGATCGGGCGCGGATCGGCCGGGGATCAGCCGGGGATCAGAGCCGGGGATCGGCCGGGGATCGATACGCGATCAGCCGCGGGTGAGGCTCAGCAGGTCCCGCGCGGGGCCGGTCGGGCGGTGCCCGGCGGGCCACACGGCGCGCAGCGAGCGGGTGAGCGGGAGGTCGGGGGCGAGCGGGACGGCGGTGAGGCGGCCGGTGCCCAGCTCCTCCGCGACGGCGAGCTCGCTGAGCACGGCGGGACCCGCGCCGCTGACGGTGGCGGCCTTCACCGCGGTGGTCGAGGCGAGTTCGAGCAGCGGCGGGACCGGCCCGGCGTGCGGGGCCAGGGCCGCGTCGAGCACCTGGCGGGTGCCGGATCCGGACTCCCGCAGGATGAGCGGTGTCGCGGCAAGTTCCGCTGCCGCGAGCGGCACGCGCCGGCGGGCCCAGGGGTGCGCGGGCGCGGTGACCACGAGCAGCCGGTCGCGGCCGATGACGGTGGAGTCCAGTCCGGACGGCACGTCCAGTCCCTCGACGAACCCGAGGTCCGCCTCGCCGGCCAGCACCTGCTGGGCGACGACGGCGGAGTTGCCCGCGGCGAGCGACACCGCCGTGCCGGGCCGCCGTCCGTGCAGGGCGATCAGCCAGCCGGGCAGCAGGTACTCGCCGACGGTCATGCTCGCGGCGACGCGCAGCCGGGAGTCCCGGCGGCCGCGCAGCGCCTGGGCGCCCACGTCGAACGCCTCGGCGGCCTCCAGGACGCGCCGGGCCCAGACGCTCACCAGCGCGCCCTCGTCGGTCAGCCGCGAACCGCTCGGCGAGCGCCGTACCAGGGCCACGCCGAGCTGGGTCTCCAGCGCGCGCAGCCGCCCGCTGGCGGCCGGCTGGCTGATGCCCAGTTCGCGTGCGGCCCGTCCCAGGCTGCCGAGCCGGGCCACGGCCAGCAGCAGCTCCATCGCGCCGAGGTCCGGCACGCGGTGCGCGAGCGGTACCGGGATCTCCGCCGGGGTGCCGGCCGCGCCACTGCTCATAACCCCAGCTTATGACCCGATAGCCCGGTGGTCCCTACCGGGGGCGGAGGGCCTCGGCGAAGGTCGTGGCATGGCCGTTCTCCACGCTCCGTCCCTGTCCCTGCCGGTCCGCCCGAGGGGCGTCACCGTCCGCCGGGTGGGCCCCAACTGGTACGCCACCGTGATGGGTACCGCGATCGTCGCGAACGCGGGGGTGGCGCTCCCGGGCAGCCCGGGGTGGCTGGGTCCCGCCTGTTCCGCTGTGTGGGCCCTCGCCGCGGTCCTGCTCGTGGCGGTCCTGGGCGCGCGGGCCGCACGCTGGGTCCGGTACCGCGAGGACGCCCGCGGCGATCTGCGCGATCCGGCCGTCGCCCCCTTCTTCGGCTGCCTGCCGATGGCGCTGCTGGCGGTCGGCGCGGGCGCGCCGGCGGCCGGGCGGGCGCTGATCGGTGAGCGGGCGGCGATCGGCCTCGACGCGGTCCTGTGGTCGTCCGGCGCCCTGGTCTCGCTGCTGGTCGCCGCGTTCGTGCCCTACCTGATGGTGACGCGGCACCGCATCGGCCCGGACGACGCCGCACCGGTGTGGCTGCTGCCCATCGTCGGGCCCATGGTGGCCGCGGCCGTCGGCCCGGCGCTGGTGGCGCACCTGCCGGCCGGCGCCGCGCAGGGCCGGGAGGCGCTGCTGCTCGGCTGCTACGCGATGTTCGGGCTGAGCCTGCTGGCGACGCTGATGCTGCTGCCCCTGGTGTGGGGCCGGCTGGTGCGCGGCGGGCCGCTGCCGGTGGCGCTGGCGCCGACGCTGTTCCTGGTGCTGGGTCCACTGGGGCAGTCCACGACGGCCGTCGGCAACCTCGCGGACGCCGCGCCCGCGGCCGTGCCGGAGCCGTACGCGACGGCGCTGCGCGGTTTCGCCGTGCTCTACGGCGTGCCGGTGACGGGTTTCGCGCTGCTGTGGCTGGCGATCTCGGCCGCCCTGGTGGTGCGCGCCGTGCGCGACGGTATGCGGTACTCGATGGCCTGGTGGGCGTTCACCTTCCCGGTCGGCACGTGCGTGACGGGCGCGGCGGGACTGGCCCGGCACACCGGCCTCGACGCCCTGACCTGGCTGGCCGTCGCCCTCTACGTGCTGCTGGCCGCCGCCTGGCTCGCCGCGGCCTCCGGCACCGTCCGCGCGACGGTCACCGGCGGCCTGCTCGCCCCCTGACCCCGGGCGGGCGCCGCCGGCCCGGGTGATCGGGCGGCGCCGTCACGCGCGGCGGATCACCAGCACGGTCTGGTCGTCGTCGTGGTCCGCGGCACCGGCGGCCTCGACGATGCGGTCGGCGATCCGTTCCGCGTCCAGTCCGTCGTGCACGGCCGCGGCGGCCAGCTCCCCGGCCCGGTCCAGGCCCGCGTCGAGGCTGAGGCCCGGTCCCTCGACCAGGCCGTCGGTGACCATGACGAGCGCGCTGTCCCGGTCCAGGACGAACGTCCCCTCCCCGTACTCGGTCTCGGCCACGATGCCCAGCACCGGTCCGCCCGGCAGCTGGTGGACCGTGTGGCTGCCGTCCTTGCGCGCGTACAGCAGCGGCACGTGTCCGGCGCTGGTGCCGGTCACCTGACCGTCGCGCGGGTCGATCCGCAGCATGGCGCAACTGGCGAACCGTGAGTGGTCCAGCGTGGCGAGGAGCTGGTTGGTGCGGGTCAGCACGGTTCCGGGGTCCGGGTCCTGGCCGGCGATCGCGCGCATGGACAGCGACACCTGCCCCATGAAGGCGGCGGCGTCCACGTCGTGCCCCTGGACGTCGCCGATCCCCAGGGCGACCGTGCCGTCGGGCATCACGTACGCGTCGTACCAGTCGCCGCCGATGTCCAGGCCGTGCCCGCTCGGCCGGTAGCGGGCGGCCACCTCCAGCCCGGCGAGGTGCTCGGGCAGGGCGGGGAGCATCGCCTCCTGCAGCGTCACGGCCAGCCGCACCCGGGCCTGCTGGAGCCTGATGCGCCCCAGGGCCTGGCCGGCGAGGTCGGCCAGCGTGGCCATGAGCGTGCGGTCCTTCAGGGACAGCCGGCGGCCGCTGCCGCAGGCCACCATGAAGCCGCCGAGGGGCTGGTCGCCGCCCTCGCCGAGTGGGGCGATCGCGAAGGCCTGGTCGGGGCCGAGCCGCGTCAGCCGGGGCAGTTCGGCGGCGCGCGGCCAGCGGCGGGTGTAATCCCTGCGGTCGCTGACGAACTGCGGCCGGCCGGTGCGGATCGCCTCGGGCAGCGGGCTCGGCGCGTCCAGGTCCGCGCCGTCCACGGCGTCGACCTCCCGGGTCCCGGCGCCGGCGTCGCTGAGGACGCGCAGGCGGCCGCCGTCGTCGACGAGGGCGAGCAGGGCGCCGGACGCGCCGAAGGTCGCGGCGAGCCGGGTCAGGACGACCTGCTGGAGTTCCTGTTCCGTGGCCGCCGCGACCAGGGCGGCGGAGAAGTCGGCGACCTCCCGGGCCCGCTGCCGCTCGGCGAGCAGTGCCGTCTGCCGCCGCGGCCGGCGGCTGCCCTCCCTGGTGTCGTCGCGGACCAGGCCGAGCGTCGTGCTCGGGCCGTCGTGGCCCAGCCGGATCCGGCGGGTCCGCACGCCCAGCCGGTGCCAGTCGCTGTCCGGGGCCCGGTAGCGGACCGTCGTCCACGGGGACCGGGGGGAGGGCAGGTCGAGCATCCGCCGCACGGTCTCCCGGTCCTCGGGGTGGACCGACGCCAGCACGCGGTCCAGCGGCATCGCGGACTCGGGGAAGATCGCGCCGACCGAGGGGGCGCCGCCGAGCCACTCCAGCGAGTGGTCCCCGGCGGAGTAGGTCAGGACGCCGAGGCGGGCGGTCCTGGCGTCCGTGCAGAACGGGATCAGCAGGCCGGACACGTCGTTGCGCACGTCCAGCGCGTGCAGCCACACGCGGCTGCCGTGACCTGAGGGGTTCCGCACCTGCCGGGCCTCGGTCAGCTCGATCGAGGACGTGGCGGCCGCCCCGGCGGGCCAGGCGAAGTCCAGCACCCGCATGGCGACGGACTTCCCGGCCGCGGCGTGGGACACCAGCTCGCGGGGCGCGGCCCGCCGGCCGGGCGGCCACAGGTCACTGAAGCCGCGGCCCGCGCACTGCTCCGACGGCCTGCCGAGCGCCGCGGCCATGGCCTCGTTGAGCTCGACGACGGTGCCGTCCAGGGTCAGCAGGGCCGCCGGCCCCGGCCCTCGCAGGAGTTCGTCCGCCGTCTCCATCGCTGGCTCCCTGGCTGGCTCCCCGGCGTGTCCGCACAACAGCCCCCGCCTCCATGGTGGCCGCATTCCGCCGGTCCCACGACCGCGGGCTGCGGGGGGGCGCTCGGGAGAGGCGGTGGCCGGGCTCAGGAGCGAGGCGCGGCGAGTGCGGCGGCGATGACGCCTGGGGCCTCGGCCAGGGAGGGGCCGTACCAGGTGAGGTGGCGTCCGCTGACGAGGACGGCGGGCAGGCCGGGGAACGCCTCGGGTCCGTCGTCCGCGGTGAAGCGGTACGGCTCGTCGGGCAGCACCACCAGGTCGGCGCCGGGCACCCTGTCCGGGTCGAAACGCGGATAGCGCTCGGCGTGTCCGGCGAAGACGTGGTCCACGCCGAGGCGGGCGAGCAGGTCGCCGGCGAAGGTGTCCCGGCCCAGGGCCATCCACGGCCGGCGCCAGACGGGCACGACCGCCCGGCGCCGCGGTGCGACGGGCCGCACCCGCCGCCAGGCGTCCTCGGCCGCGTCGAGCCAGGCGGGCCGCACCAGCCCGCAGCCGTCCACCAGCACCCGCTCCAGCTCGCGGAACGCCTGGGGCAGCGACCGCACTTCGGTGACCAGCACTCGCAGGCCCGCGGCCCGCAGCGCGTCCAGGTCGGCGCTCCGGTTCTCCTCCTCGTTGGCGATGACGAGATCGGGCGCGAGCCGGACGATGGCCGGTACGTCGGGGTTCTTGGTGCCGCCGACGCGGACGACGTCCAGGTCCGCGGGATGGCTGCACCAGTCGGTGGCTCCGGCCAGGAGGCCGGGGGCGGTCGCCGCGACCGCCTCGGTGAGCGACGGGACGAGGCTGACGGCACACCGCACGCGGGCGGGACTCTTCTCGGTCACCGGGCCACGGTACGGCGGTGTGTCGGCGCCCCGTGCGATGCTGGCGCCGTACCGGACGAGGGGATCACACCACGATGACCGAGGCGACCGACGGCAGGCGCGGCGGGCTGCTGCTGCTCGACACCGCGAGCCTGTACTTCCGCGCGTACTTCGGGGTGCCGGAGTCCGTCCGCGCGCCCGACGGCACGCCGGTCAACGCGGTGCGCGGGCTGCTGGACTTCATCGCCCGGCTGGTCGCCGACCACTCCCCCGACGCCCTGGTGGCCTGCATGGACGCGGACTGGCGTCCGCAGTGGCGGGTGGACCTGATCCCGTCGTACAAGGCGCACCGCGTGCTCGACGAGACCGGGGGCGAGGAGGACGTCCCGGACACCCTGTCGCCCCAGGTTCCGGTGATCGAGGCCGTGCTGGACGCCATCGGCATCACCCGCCTGGGAGTGCCGGGTTACGAGGCCGACGACGTGATCGGGACGCTCGCGTCGGCCGCGGACGTCCCGGTGGCGATCGTCACCGGCGACCGCGACCTCTTCCAGCTCGTCGACGACGCCCGCGGGGTGCGCGTGCTCTTCCCGCGCAAGGGCGTCGGCGACAACGACGTCGTCGACGAGGAGGCGATCGCCGTCCGCTACGGCGTGCGGGCCGGGCAGTACGCGGACTTCGCCGCGCTGCGCGGCGACCCGAGCGACGGGCTGCCCGGGGTGAAGGGCATCGGCGAGAAGACCGCCGCCCAACTGGTCGCGGAGTACGGCGACCTGGCGGGCGTGCGGGCGGCCGCCGCCGACCCCTTCTCCAAGCTCACCCCCGCCCGCCGCCGCAACATCGCGGAGGCCGCCGGGTACCTCGACGTGGCGCCGAAGGTCGTCGAGGTGGCGCGGGACGTGCCGCTGCCGGAGTTCGACGCGACGCTGCCCGCCGAGCCGGCGGACCCCGGCACGCTGCGGGATCTCGCCGAGCGCTGGGGCCTCGGCGGCTCCCTGACCCGGCTGCTGGACGCCCTCGCCGCCGCCCGCTGAGGCGGGCGGACGGCGGCGGGGTCCGACCGGCGAACGGGTCAGTCCCGTCCGGCCACCGGTCCGAGGCGCACGGGGATCTCCTGCCAGCCGAAGGCGATGAAGGAGGGGACCTGGCGGAGGGTCGCGGGGTCAGCGGCGAGCGTCAGCTCCGGGAAGCGGTCGAACAGCGCGGGCAGGGCGGTGAGCGCCTCGGTGCGGGCCAGCGGCGACCCGATGCAGCGGTGGACGCCGATGCCGAACGCGAGGTGGTCGTCGGCGGCGCGCATCGCGTCGAACTCGGCCGCGTCGTCGCCGTAGTGCGCGGGGTCGAGGTTGGCCGCCGCGTAGGTCGTCACGACGGCGTCGCCCGCCGGGATCGTGACGCCGCCGACGGTGACGTCCTCGACAGCGAACCGCAGCGGGAGCGCGGCGATGGAGGGATGCACCCGCAGCGTCTCGTCGACGACGGCGTCCCAGCTCAACGTGCCCGCGCGGACGGCGGCGAGCTGCTCGGGCCGCCGCAGCAGCGCCACCACCGCGTTGCCGATGAGGTTGACGGTGGTCTCGAAGCCGGCGCCGATCACCAGCAGCAGCGTGAACAGCAGTTCCTCGTCGCTGAGCCGGTCGCCGTCCTCGTCGCGCACCCGGATCAGCTCGGTCGTCATGTCGTCGCCGGGGTGCTCGGCCTTGTACCCGATCAGGGCCGGCAGCACGGTGCCGATCTGCTCCTGGACGAACGCGCCGTGCTCGGGGCTCGGGTCGGAGGTGTCCATGATGGCGGCGATCAGCGTGCCGGTGGCGTCCACCAAGTGGTCGGGCACACCGAACAGTTCGCAGATCATCCGCATCGGCAGCGGGTGCGCGTACCCCGCCCGCAGGTCGACGGGGGTGCCCGGCGCGGCCGCGTGCGCCACGTCCAGGGCGTCCAGCAGCTCGGCGGTGATCGCCTCGACGCGCGGCCGCATGGCCTCGGTGCGGCGGGCGGTGAAGCTCGGCGCGACCAGGCGGCGCAGGCGCGTGTGGTCCGAGCCGTAGGTGGACAGCATGTTGACCACGCCGACCCAGCCCAGGATCCAGGCCCAGGAGGGGTGTTCGCCGACCTCCGGCCACAGCGACCAGTGCCGGCGGGGGTCCTTGCTGATCCGGGGGTCGAGGATCAGCGACTTCAGGGTGGCGTAGCCGGTGGGCGCCCAGGCGGGGATGCCGCCGGGGAGCTCGACCGGCACCACGGGGCCGAGGGCCCGTAACCGGGCGCTCTCGGCCGGGATGTCGGTGCCGAAGGGGTCGATGGCCAGACGGGCGGAGGTGGTCACGGGCGCTCTCCGGGCTGATCGGGGGTACGGGGGGTGAAGCGGACCGGCAGGGACGTCAGCGAGCGGTGGAACGGCCCCGGGCGCCAGGTCAGCTGCTCGCGCGGAAGGACCGGTTCGAGGTCGGGCAGCCACTGGGTGAGCCGCTCGACCGCCTCGGTGGCGATCAGCAGGGTGTGGTGCTTGACCGGGCAGGCGTGCTCCCCGGCCGACCAGGACAGGTGGGAGGCGTCGCTGGGGTGGTGCCGCCCGCCGAACTCCCGCTCACCGAACCAGCCCAGGGCGCCGTAGGAGACGACGACGGGCACCGCGGCCTGGACCCGCACGCCGTGGAAGCTCACCGGCTCCCGGGCGAAGTGGATGCCGTAGTTCGACAACGGTGTCTCGTAGCGCAGGACGTCGACGACCGCGTCCATGACGGGCCGCGAGCCGCTGGTCAGGGTGGAGTAGAAGTCGGGGTTGCCGACGACCCGGGACAGCGCGTTGGAGACGAGGTTGGCGGTCGGCTCGTGCCCGGCGCCCAGCGTCAGGAACACCTGCCAGGTGACCTCCTCCGGGGTGAGGTCCACCGGGTGGTCCAGCAGCCGGCTCGTGATGTCCGGGCCGCGTTCCGCCGACTTCGCGGCGATCAGGTCGAGCACGTACGCGCCGAACTCGGCCTCGCCCTCGGCCGCCTGGGCGCCGCCCTCCATCATCTTGCCCAGGCCCGCCTCCAGCCGGCCGCTCTCGCTGTCGGGCAGCCCGAACAGGTTGTTGAAGACCAGCGACATCAGCGGCCGGGCGAACCCGGTCACCAGGTCCGCCTCGCCGGCCGGCCCGAACCGGCCGACCAGCAGGTCCACCGCGCGGTGCACCCGCTCGCGCAGGTCCTGCGGCTCCACCAGGTCGAAGGCGTCCACGAACGCCGTGCGGTAGCGGACGTGCGCCTCGCCGTCGGCGAAGAGGGTGTTGGGGCGCCAGCGCATCATGCCGAGGATCGGCGAGTCCTCGGCGACGGTGGTCTCCCACGGGCGCGGGTCGTGCGACCAGGTCCCGTCGTCGTGCAGCAGGTCGAGCGCGGCCTGCCGGTCGGTGACGACGTACGCCGGTACGCCCGGGGCGAGTTCGGCCCAGCCCAGCGGGCCCTGGGCGCGCAGCGCCTCGTAGTAGCGGTGCGGGTCGGCGGCGAAGCCGTCCTCCCACAGGCGTACCGGCGCCGACAGCGTGAACGCGTCGGCGGGCGCCGGATAGGCGGGCTGTGGGCTGGGCGGGGAGGTCGATGCGTTCACCAGGGCTCCGGGCGGGGGGTCGGCGAGGGTGGGAGCGGGACCCGGCACGGGCCGGGCGGTGCGGTCGATCGCTCGTCAGGCGCGGTCAGGTGGTGCGACCAGGCGGTGCGGTCAGATGGCGCGGTCAGACGGTGTCGTCAGGCGGTGCGGTCGATCAGGTGCTGGACGAGGGCGAGCAGGGCGTCGATCGAGGAGTTGGTCTCTCGCGCGTCGCAGGCCACCATGGGCGTGCCGGGTTCCAGGTCGAGCGCGGTGCGCAACTGCTCCTCGGTGTAACTACGGGAGTCGGGGAACGTGTTGAGCGCCACGGCGTAGGGCAGTCCGGTCTCCTCGACCAGCCCGAGCACGTCGAAGGAGTCGTCGATGCGCCGGGTGTCGACCAGCACGAGCGCGCCGAGCGCGCCGTAGGCGATGTCGTTCCAGAGCGAGCGGAACCGTTCCTGCCCGGGGGTGCCGAACAGGTACAGCACCACCCCGCCGGGCATGCTGATCCGGCCGAAGTCGATCGCGACGGTGGTGGTGGTCTTGTCCCGCACGCCGGCCAGGTCGTCGACGGCGACCGACGCCTCGGTGAGGTGTTCCTCGGTGTGCAGCGGGGTGATCTCGGAGACCGAGTCGATCAGCGTGGTCTTGCCCACGCCGAACGGCCCGGCCACCAGGATCTTGACCAGTTCGCGTGCGGTCTCCGGCAGGTGCGGGCCGCTGCCCGGCCTGCGCAGACCGCTAGTGCTTGAGGGCGCGGAGGCCATCGGCCACTCTCTTCAGCAGGTCGGGTTCGGGCAGTTCGGCGACGGGCACCGGCGGGCGGCTGAGGATCAGGCCCCGGCCGAGCAGTTCGTCGGCCAGGACGCGGATCGCGGACACCGGCAGTTCCAGCAGGGCGGCGGCCTCGACGACGGTGAGCGAGCCGTCGCCGAGCATGTCGAGCAGCGCGTGCTGGGCCGCGGGCAGGGCCGGCGGCGCGGGCTCGCCCGTGCCGGTGAGCACGGTCAGCCGTTCCAGGCAGGCACGGGCCGGCCGCGCCACCCCGCCGGTGGAGAGGTAGGCGGGGACCAGCGGGCGGCCGGTCCGGCGTCCTGTCATGCCGGACTGCCGCCATCGGCTCCGCGCGGCGCGGCGGACATGGCCTTCTCCCCGAGCCGGGCCACCTGCGAGTGGACCCGGTGGGCGAGCAGGTCGAGACGGACCTCGGGGTCGCCGAACGCGGCCACGCACGTGCCGTGGGCGGTCGGCGCCACGAGGATGTAGCCGTGGTCGGACTCGATGACGACCTGGCGGACCTGGGCGTCGTCGCTGTCGGCGAAGGCGGCGGCCGCGGTGCGGCAGGCGCCCTGCACGGTGCTGATGATGGCGGAGGTCCGTTCGGCGGTGGGCTGGGAGAGCGCCTCGGTGTAGCCGGAGACCAGTCCGTCCCTGGTGAGCAGGACGGCGGCCCTGACGTGCGGGATCTCCAGGATCGGATCGAGCACCCACGCCGTGTCGCCGGTGTCGCGGCTGGTCATCGCGGGTCGTTCCCTTCGCTGTCGGCTTCGGATCGGGCCGCGGCGGTGCCTGCCTGGAGGGCGCCGAGTGCCGCGGCGGACTCCTCGGGGGTGCGGGCGGGCGGTGCCGTGGCGGTGGCGGCGGTCGCACGGCCGCGGGCACGGCGGCGACGCTGCGGCAGAGTGTCTTCGTCCGGGTTCCCGGAGTCGTGCGGGCCCGGGTCGTTCGGGTCGCCGGAGCCGAGCGGGTCACCGGTGCCGGCGGTGTCCCGCGGATCGGCGTCCGGCGTAGCGGCCGTGCTCGGCTCCGTTCCCGCGGTCGCCGTCGAGCGCGCACCGGCGTCCTCGACCGGGCCCGTCCCGGCCCCCCTTGTGCCGGAGGCCGGGACGGAGGCCGGGGCGGAGCCCGCCGGGCGGGCGGTGCCGTGGGTGCGGGCGCCGGCGTCCGGGGCGGTGGGGTCGGCGGCCGACGACGCGTGGCTGTGGCCGTTGACGGGGGTGGCCGCCGCGGCGGGCGCGGCCGCGGTCCGGGTGGAGCGCGGGGTGCTGGCGGCCGGCGGCTGCTCGACCGGGTCGATGTGGCTGAGCAGGTGGTTCCTGATCAGCAGCACGGCGCGGACCCCGCCGTAGGGCGACGGGGAGGACAGGTCCACGGACAGGTCGAAGCGGCGGGTGAGCTGGCCGATGGCGGCCAGGCCCATCCGCGGCGGGTCGCCGAGTTCCGACAGCAGGATCGCCTCGGTCCCGGCCACCATCCGCTGGGCGCGGGCCCGTTCGTCCGCGGCCATGCCGACGCCGTAGTCGTCGACGGTGACCGCCACGCCGCTGGGGACGCGTTCGAGGTTGACGACCACGTCGGTGTCCGGGGCGGAGTGCCGCAGCGCGTTGTCGAGGAGTTCGGCCACGATGATGGCCACGGGTTCGACCGCGTGCGAGACCAGGGCGGTGCCGGGTTCGAGGTGGTGGTGCACCTTGACGCGGTGGTAGCCGACGAGCCGGGACTGGCCGCCGGTGACCGCCTCGACCAGGTGCGACTCCTCGCGGGCCAGGCCCACCCAGGCGCCGCACACCACGGCGGTGACCTGCGCCCGCCGCAGCGACTGCTCGTTCTCGTGGTCCAGGGCGAAGAGCACCTGGGCGAGTTCGGGGTCGTCGTACTTTTCCTGCAGGCCGCGCAGCACGTCCTGCAGGCGGTACAGGCCGGCCTGGATGTCGCGGGTGGCGCCGCGCATCCCGGCCCGGGCGGCGGCGTCGACCCGCTTGCGCTCCTGGGCCGTCGCGGTGAGCACGGCGGCCTGGACCTCGTCGAGCGCGTCGCCCAGCGGGGTGCCGGCCACGGCATCGTCGAGCGGGCCGGGCACCCGGACGTGCGGGTGGGCGGCGTGGGTGGCGGTGGCGGGGACGCGCTGCCGGGCGAGGTGCGCCACCTCGGCGGTGAGGGCCTCGGCGGTGAGGGTCTCGGCGCGGGCCGCGGCCGACTCCGCGCGGGCGGCGTCGCGTTGCGCGCGGGCGGCGTCGGCTTCCTCGCGGGCGCCGTCGAGCGCGGCGTTCAGGGCGGTGAGTTCCGCGGACTGCCGGGCGCCACGGCGGCGGGAGCGCCAGAGCCCGCCCCCCAGCACGAGGGCCGCCAGGGTCCCGGCGCTCAGGCAGCCGAGGACCACGTCCGGTATCTCGATCATCGCATCGGCCTCGGAGGGTCAGGCAGGTGGAGGGTGTGGGGTGCCGCCGTGCGGCGGACCCGCCAAGTACACACCGCGCGGGACCGGTCGCGCCGCAGTTTTGACCGAAGATCCTTTCAATTGCCGGACGGCCGCGACCGCTTCTGACCCGAACTGTCTGTCCGTGCGCCAAACCTCCGCCGGGCCGCCGCTCCCCGACGGTCGGCCCACCCGCTATACATCCGGTGTATAGCCGGTGTGTACAGTGAGGCCCGCCTGCCGTCACCGCAGGCGCCCCGACCCCGCGCTGGAGGACCACCCATGCCCCGATCGACGCGAACCGCCCGCCGTGGCGGCCTCCTGGCCGTGACCGCGGTGGTCGCCCTCGCCCTCGGGCTCAGCGGGTGCACCCGGTACCCCACCCAGTCCCCGAAGGACGCGCGCGACGCGGCCTATGCGGCGGCCGCCGACGACAGGAGCGGCGGCACCGGCGGGGCACCGGCCGGCAGCGCGGGCGGGCGCAAGGGCGCACTCGCCCCCGGCGCGGTCGACTGCCGCGTCGCCAAGTGCATAGCCCTGACCTTCGACGCCGGGCCGAGCGAGAACACGCCCGCGCTGCTGAAGGTGCTGCGGGAGAAGAAGGTCAAGGTCACCTTCTTCCTGCTCGGCCACAACCATGTCGACAAGTACCCCGATCTGGTGCGGCAGATGGGCCAGAACGGCAACGTGCTCGGCAACCACTCCTGGACCCACCCGCGGCTGACCGATCTCGACCCGGCCGCCATACGCTCCGAACTCGACCGACTGGACACGGCGGTGGAGAAGCTCACCGGGACCCGGCCGACCCTGATGCGCCCGCCGCAGGGCCGCACCGACAAGAAGGTCGCGAAGGTCTGCAAGGAACTGGGGCTGGCCCAGGTGCTGTGGAACGACACCGCGTCGGACTACGCCACCACCGACAGCGCGCTCATCCACCGGCGGATACTGAAGGACGCCCACCGCGACGGCATCATCCTGCTGCACGACCTCTACAAGGGGACGGTCCCGGCCGTGCCGGGCATCATCGACGCCCTGCGCGCCGAGGGCTACACGTTCGTGACCGTCCCCGAACTGCTGGCTCCGGCGGCGCCGGAGCCGGGCAAGGTCTACCGCCCGTAGCGGCGGCCCCCGCTCCGGCCCCGGCCTCTCACCGGCCGCTCACCGGCCGCTCCCCCGTCACCGCGCGGCCGGACCGCGCGCGGAACGGCTGCGGTTGACCGCCGCGAGCACGGCCCGCACCGACGCTGAGAGCACCGAGGTGTCCAGGCCGGCGCCCCACCACGTCTCCCCGCCGATCGCGCAGAGGGCGTAGGCGACGGCGGCGCTGCCCTGGCCGGGGGCCGTCGCGTGTTCCGCGTAGTGGCGCACGTCCACCGTGACGCCGCCCGCCTGCCGCAGCGCGTCGGTGAACGCGGCCAGCGGGCCGTTGCCGGTGCCGCGCGCCTCGGTCGCCGGGGCGCCGGCGGTCGCGTCGTGCAGCGTGCAGCCGAACACGTGCTGCCCGGGGGCGGTTTCGGCGGTGTGCCAGTCGGTGGCGGTCAGCGGGCCGTCCTCCCCGGTGCCAGGTAGGTGCGGTGGAAGAGGGCGAAGAGGTCCTTGGGGGTGATCTCCTCGCCGCCGGCGTCCGCCGCGCGCTGGACGACCTGGGAGAAGTCGGCCCGCAGCCGGGCGGGCAGGTCCAGTCCGTGGCGGGTGCGCAGCAGGAAGGCCACACCGCCCTTGCCGGACTGGCTGTTGACGCGGATGACGGCCTCGTAGTCCCGTCCGAGGTCCGCCGGGTCGATCGGCGGGTACGGCACCTCCCACGGCGCCTGCCCGGCCGGCACCCCGAGTTCGGCCGCGCGGCGGGCGTGGTGGGCCATGCCCTTGCCGATGGCGTCCTGGTGGGTTCCGGAGTACGCGGTGTGCACCAGGTCGCCGGCGTACGGGTGCCGGGCGGGGACGGGCAGCCGGTTGCAGTGCTCGACCGTGCGGCGGATCTCGTCGATGTCGGAGAGGTCCAGCATGGGGTCGACGCCCTGTGTGTACAGGTTGAGCGCCAGGGTGACCAGGTCGACGTTGCCGGTGCGCTCGCCGTTGCCGAACAGGCACCCCTCGACGCGCTGCGCGCCCGCCAGCAGGGCCAGAGGCGGCGCTTGCGCGCCGGGTCCATGGGTTCGGCCAGTGCCTGGTTGCCGTCGCGCAGGTCGACCGGCACCCACAGCGGCGCCCGTTCGATGCGGGCGGACGGCCAGCGGCGTCCCTCGGGGGCGACGCGCACCTCGACGCGCTCGTGGGCGGGGCGGTAGCGGTGGTGCGGCATCGCGCCGCCGCGCTGCGGGTTCCACGCCGGGCTCCCGGCGGGCACAGGCCCGGCCGGGGTGCGCAGCGTGGGGAAGACGGTGGCGGCCGGAGTGGTGCGGCCGCGGTCGGGGGTGTTCATCGGTGGCTGATCCCATCGGTGGATGCCGGTGACAGACCGGCAGCACCGAACCCCGCGGCGGGGTGCCGGTCGTGGTCAGGCCCCGCCACGGCATCCGAGAAGGAGGCCCCGCAGCGTCACGGCGGGTAGACTAACCGTGAACAACTCCTCAGACAAGCGGACAGGTGAACGACCATGGCGATGGGCTCGCTGCGCCCCAGCCCCCTGGTGGAGCAGGCCGCCGAGCGGCTGCGCGCACAGATCGCCGACGGGCAGTGGCCGGTGGGCTCCCGCCTGCCGGGTGAGACGACGCTGGCGGCCGATCTCGGCGTCGGCCGCTCGACCGTGCGGGAGGCGCTGCGGGCACTGGCCGGAGCCGGGCTGGTGCGCACCCGGCAGGGTGCGGGGGTGTTCGTCATCGCCACCCGTCCGGCCGAGGACTGGCCGACGCGGTTGCGCCGCGCCGCGCTCGCCGACATCTACGAGGTGCGCGTCATGC
>NZ_JAINZZ010000075.1 GCF_019890725.1 Actinacidiphila acidipaludis | reverse complement strand
GAGGGCGGCTTGCGCCGACGGCCCCCGGACGCGCACCTCGCGTCCGGGGGCCGTCGCGTTGCCTGTTGACCCTGTACCGGGCGCCGGGCTAGCTTCCTTTCAACGATTTGTTGAAAAATCGGGAGGGTGCGGCTCATGGCGCAGGCAGGCGGAACGACGCTGGCGGACACGGTACGAGCGGAGGTCGGTGCCGGGCTGGCCGCCACCGACGCCGAGTTGGCCAGGCGCTACCCCGGCGACCCGGGCACGCGGCAGCCCGTGCACACGGTGTACGTGCCGGCGGACGCCTTCACCGCGGACACCGTGCGGGAGTGGGGCGACCAGGCGCTCGCCGCACTCGACGCGCACGCGCCCGACCCGGACGCGCTCGCGGAGGCCGTCGGCCTCCCCGGCGAGCTGGCCGCCGAGGTCTACGACCGCGTGCGGGCCAAGCTGCTGCGGGAGCCGGTGGAGGACCTGCGGATCGACTTCGAGGACGGGTACGGGACGCGGCCCGACGCGGAGGAGGACGGCGCCGCGGTGGCCGCCGCCCGCACGGTGTCCGCGACGGTGGCCGACGGCACCGCGCCCCCGTTCGTCGGCATCCGCATGAAGTGCATGGAGGCGGCCGTCCGCGACCGGGGCATCCGCACGCTCGACCTCTTCCTCACCACGCTGCTGGACGCCGGGGCGCTGCCCGCCGGGCTGGTGCTCACGCTCCCCAAGGTCACGTTTCCCGCCCAGGTGGCCGCGATGGCCCGCCTGTGCGGGGAGTTCGAGCGGGCGGCCGGGCTGCCCGAGGGACGGCTCGGCTTCGAGATCCAGATCGAGACCACGCAGGCGATCCTCGGGCCCGACGGCCGGTCGGCGGTGCCGCTGCTCATCGACGCGGCCGGGGGCCGGGCCACAGCGCTGCACTACGGCACGTTCGACTACAGCGCGGCGTGCGGGGTGAGCCCGGCCCACCAGTCGATGGACCACCCGGTGGCCGACCACGCCAAGGCCGTCATGCAGGTCGCCGCCGCGGGGACGGGGGTGCGGCTCTCCGACGGCTCGACCAATGTGCTGCCCGTCGGCCCGACCGAGCAGGTCCGGGCGGCCTGGCGGCTGCACTACGGCCTGGTCCGCCGCTCGCTCGCCCGGGCGTACTACCAGGGCTGGGACATGCACCCGGCCCATCTGCCGACCCGCTACGCGGCGGTGTACGCGTTCTACCGCGAGGGGCTGGGCGCGGCGGCGGGGCGCCTCGCGGCGTACGTCCGCAAGACCGGCGGGGCCGTGATGGACGAGCCGGCCACAGCCCGGGCCCTCAGCGAGTTCGTACTGCGCGGGCTGGACTGCGGGGCGCTGGGTCCCTCCGAAGTGGCCGCGGCCGCCTCCCTCTCCCATGCACAGCTCCTCGCCCTCTCCGCCCGCCCCCCGCTCACCCCCTGACCCCAACCCCGCCCCGGCCTGCGGGAGATGGACTCGGGCACCTCCTGGGCTGCCCCCGACAAGTGGACGAACGGCACGTGATTCGGGAGTGCGAGGTCCGCCAGGCTCGATCCCGAGGGCAGGCGCGGGCCCGCGCAGAGCCGTGGCTGAGGACGTGGGTCCCGGGCGAGCCCGGGGGAACTCCTACGGCGAGGGCGGGATCTCGCCGGACCCCCTCGGGATCAACCGAGCCGAAAGCTCGGTCCGCGACGGCTCCTCCCCGGCCATCCCGTCCAGCCTCCGGAACAGCAACTGCGCCGCCGTCCGCCCCAGCCCGGGCGCGTCCTGCGCCACGACGGTGACCGGCGGACTCAGCAGATCCGCGAGCTCGAAGTCGTCGAAGCCGACGAGGGCGACCGGCCGCGGCAGCCCGGACAGCACGCGGACCGCCGTCACGGTGACCCGGTTGTTGCCCGCGAGCAGCGCCGTCACGGGCTCCGGCCCCGACAGCATGGTGCCGAGGGCCGCCCGCACGCTCTCCGGGGTCGTCGGACCCATCGCGATCCAGTCCGCGCCCACGGGCAGGTTCGCCCCGGCCATCGCCTCCCGGTACCCGCGCAGACGCTCGGCCGCCGTGTGGATGCCGGGCTGGTCGCCGATGAAGCCGATCCGGCGGTGGCCGTGGGCGATGAGGTGGGCCACGCCGTCCCGCACACCGCCGGCGTTGTCGGTGAGCACGACGTCCGCGTCCAGATGCCCGGCAGGGCGGTCGACGAAGACCGTCGCGACGCCGGCCTCGATCTCCGGGCTCAGGTAGCGGTGGTCGTCACTGGCGGGCACCACGACCAGCCCGTCCACCCGCCGCGCGCAGAACGCCAGCACGAGTTCCTGCTCGCGTCTGGGGTCCTCGGCGCTGGAGCCGGTGAAGAGCAGCGCCCCGTGCGCCCGGGCCACGTCCTCCACGGCCCGGCTGAGCGCCGCGTAGAAGGGGTCCGCGACGTCCTCCAGCACCAGGCCGATGCTCGACGTGCGCCGGGTGCGCAGCAGTCGCGCACTGTCGTTGCGCCGGAAGCCGAGCGCCTCGATCGCCGCCTGGACGCGGGCCACGGTGTCGGGCGTGACGCCCGCTTCCTCGTTGACCACGCGGGAGACCGTCTTGAGGCCGACGCCCGCTCGGGCGGCGACATCCTTCATCGTGGGCCGGGGTGTACGTCCAGGTGTTTGGGTCACGGTCGTAGTATTCCCTGCGGCGAGAGATGGACAACGTTGTCAAGGTCAGGCGAGACTACTCCTGGGGCCGCTCCGTGCGGAACCCTTAGTGTCAACACCCCCGACAGCACCGGACATGCACGGCGCAGTGCGGCGAAACGACAAGGAGAGCACCCAGCGATGCAGTCCCCCCACGGCGCGACCGGTTCCCTGGTGGCCGCACTGGACATCGGCGGAACGAAGATCGCCGGTGCACTTGTCGACAGCGAGGGGCGGTTGCTCGCCCGGGCCCTGCGGCCCACGCCCGCGGGAGAGGACGGTGAGACGGTCCTGCGGGCGGTGACCGAGGTCCTCGGTGAACTCGCGGACGCCCCGCAGTGGTCCGGCGCGGTCGCCGTCGGAATCGGCAGTGCGGGACCGGTGGACGCCGCGCACGGCACGGTCAGCCCGGTGAACGTTCCCGGGTGGCGTGAGTTCCCCCTGGTCGCGCGGGTCTCCCGGGCGAGCGGCGGGCTGCCGGTGGTCCTCACCGGCGACGGCGTGGCCATGACCGCCGCCGAGCACTGGCAGGGCGCGGCGCGCGGCTACGACAACGCGCTGTGCATGGTCGTCTCCACCGGGGTCGGCGGCGGCCTGGTGCTGGGCGGCTCACTGCTGCCCGGGCCGACCGGCAACGCGGGCCACATCGGGCACATCAGCGTCGACCTGGACGGCGACCTGTGCCCCTGCGGGTCGCGCGGCTGCGTCGAGCGGATCGCGTCCGGGCCGAACATCGCGCGCCGGGCGCTGGACCAGGGCTGGCAGCCGCCGGCCGGCGCCCAGCCCACGGCGGCCGCGGTCGCGGATTCCGCCCGCGCGGGCGACCCGATCGCCCTGGCGTCCTTCGACCGCGCCGCTCAGGCGCTGGCGGCGGGGATCGCGGCGACCGCGACGCTCGTCGAGATCCACGTGGCCGTCGTCGGCGGCGGGGTCGCCAACGCCGGCCCGATCCTCTTCGACCCGCTGCGCGAGCACCTGACCCGCTACGCGACCCTGTCCTTCGCCGCGGGCGTCGACGTGGTCCCGGCGAAGCTGGGGACCGACGCGGGTCTGGTCGGCGCCGCGGCGGCCGCGGCGCAGGCCCTGGACATCGCGAGCTTCACCTCCGGGCCGGTTCCCGAGCCCATCGCTCCCTCCAGCCCCGACCCGGGCCCGGCGGCCCCGCTGCCCGCCTGAGCCGCAGAGGTCGCCGAGTCGGGCCCTTGACGGCCCGGGTGCGGTGCTGAAGCGCGCCTGAGCGGCCCTGGCCCCTTTCTGCGCCCCGAACGAGCTTCGCGGCCCCGGAAACGGGGCACGCGGCTCACGGGGCGCCGAGAGGGCTGGGGTCTGCCGGGTCTCGGGCAGGCCTTCCTTCGCCTCCCGGCGCCGCGGTGTGCGGGGCGAGTGCCCGGAACGCCGAGTGCCCGACGTGCGGTGCCGGCGGTCCGGCATCGGGGCGTCGCGGATTCCTGCGGAGCCTGCGTACCGCAGGTCTCATCCGGGCGAACCGGGCAAGCAGGGGAGTGAGGGACGGCGGTGCGCCGCCGGAAAAGGTGCCCCGGGCGACCGGTACGCGTCGGACGCGGCCCCACGGCGTTTGGTGGGGGCGCGGATCCGGGCAATTCGTAGGGGTCTACGGAGAAGGGGGCACCGTGATCATCTGGGTGAACGGGGCGTTCGGCGCGGGCAAGAGCTGCGCGGGCCGCGCATTGCTTGACCTGATACCGGAGAGCACCCTGTACGAACCCGAGGTGCTGGGATGCGGCCTGCGCCGGCTGCTGCCCGAGAAAAGGCTCCAGGAAGTCACCGACTACCAGGAACTGCCCATCTGGCGGCGGCTGGTCGTGGAGACCGCCGCCTGCCTGCTCGCCGAGGTCGGCGGTGTCCTCGTGACACCCATGTCCCTGCTGCGCCAGGAGCACCGCGACGAGATCTTCGGCGGCCTCGCGGCCCGGGGGATCGAGGTCCGTCATGTCGTGCTCGATCCCGGAGAAACGATCCTGCGTTCCCGGATCGCCACCAGGGCCGACCATCCCGGGAACCCCGAGGCGGACGACGCCGCCCGGCAGTGGGCTCTGGACCGCATCGCGGACTACCAGGCCGCGCTGCCCTGGCTGAGCGCGGACGCGCACGTGATGTCCACCGCCGGACTGACGCCCGAGCAGACCGCGTCCCGGGTCGCCGATGCGGTCGGCCGCGGCGCGGGCGCCTGCGGGATCGTGCAGACCCCGGAACCGCGGGCGGAGACGGTCGCCGCCGGCGTGCTGCTCTTCGACGAGGACGACCGCGTGCTGCTGGTCGACCCCACCTACAAGCCCGGCTGGGAGTTCCCCGGGGGCGTGGTCGAGCGCGGCGAGTCGCCGGCCCGGGCGGGCTACCGCGAGGTCGCCGAAGAGCTCGGAATCGAGTTGACCCGCGGTCTCGAACTGCTCGTCGTGGACTGGGAGCCGCCGCGGCCGCCGGGGTACGGCGGCCTGCGGCTGCTGTTCGACGGCGGGCGCATGCCGAGCGCCGACATCGGGCGGCTGCTGCTGCCGCGGTCCGAGCTGCGTGAGTGGCGCTTCGTCACCGAGGACGAGGCGGCCGGACTGCTGCCGCCGGTGCGGCTCGACCGGCTGCGGTGGGCGCTGCGCGCGCGGGAGCAGGGCCGCCCGCTCAACCTGGAGGCCGGTCACCCCGCCGAGTGACCGCGCCCGCCCACCGCCTGCCGTGCCGCCGTGCGGCAGCGGGTCAGACCCCCTGGCCCGCCGACTGCGCGGCGGCGTAACGGCGCAGGAAGAGCGCCTCGGTGAGCGCGAGCTTCTCCAACTCCTGCGGCGACACGCTCTCGTTGACCGCGTGGATCTGCGCTTCCGGCTCGCTCAGCCCGATCAGCAGGATCTCCGCGCGCGGGTAGAGCTTCGCCAGGGTGTTGCACAGCGGGATGGAGCCGCCGTTGCCCGCGATGGCCATGTCCTGCCCGTACGCCTCCTGCATCGCCTCGGCCATCGCGGTGTACGCCGGGCTGCTGGTGTCGGCCGCGAACGGCTCACCGTTGCCGCGCTTGGTCACCTCGACCCGAGCGCCCCACGGCGCCGCGGCACGCAGGTGCGCGGTCAGCGCCTCCGCGGCGGTGGCCGAGTCGAACCCCGGCGGAACCCGCAGGCTCACCAGGGCGCCGGCCTCCGCCTGCACCGACGGGGTGGCGCCGACGACGGGGGGCGCGTCGATCCCCAGCACGGTGACCGCGGGACGGGCCCACAGCCGGTCGGAGATGCTTCCGGTGCCGATCAGCCCGACGCCGTCGAGCACCTTGGCGTCGCGCCGGAAGTCGGCCTCGTCGTAGGCGAGACCGCGCCACACGCCGGACGCCTCCAGGCCGTCGACGGTGGTGGCGCCCCTCGCGTCGCGCAGCGAGGCCAGCATGCTGATGAGGGCGGCCAGCGCGTCGGGGGCCGCTCCGCCGAACTGGCCCGAGTGCAGGTTGCCGCCCAGGGTGGCCACCCGCACCTCCAGCAGCACCATGCCGCGCAGCGAGGAGACGACGGTGGGCAGGCCCACGCGGAAGTTGCCCGCGTCGCCGATGACGATGGTGTCCGCGGCCAGCAGGTCGGGGTGCTGCTCGGCGTACCGTTCCAGGCCGCCGGTGCCCTGCTCCTCGGAACCCTCCACGATCACCTTGACGTTGACCGGGACGGTGCCCTGCTCCTGCAGCGCCCGCAGCGCCGTCAGGTGCATCAGCACGCCGCCCTTGCAGTCCGCCGCGCCGCGTCCGTACCAGCGTCCGTCGCGCTCGGTCAGCTCGAACGGCGGGGACAGCCACGCCGACTCGTCGAGCGGCGGCTGCACGTCGTAGTGCGCGTAGAGCAGCACCGTCGGGGCGTCGGCGGGGCCGGGCAGGAAGCCGTACACCGACTGCGTGCCGTCCGGGGTGTCGAGCAGGGCCACGTCCTGAAAGCCCTCGGCGCGCAGAGCGTCCGCGATCCACGCCGAGGCCTTGTCGCTCTCGCTCTTCGGGAACTGCCGCTCGTCGGCGACCGAGGCGAACGACACCAGTTCGGCGAGCTCGGTCCTGGCGCGCGGGATCAGTGCGGCCACGGTCTCGGACAGCGGAACGGACGGCATGAGAACTCCTTGTGCGGACAGACGAACACGTCGACGGGCAGCTCACGCCGCCCGTCCGGCGGGCCGCCGGAATGCGGCGGTCGCCGCGGCCGTCGGTCATCCCGACGGCACGCAGCCGATGGTGCCACAGCGTGCCGTGCGCGTCGGCGCATAGGATGCGCCTGAACAGCCATGACAGCACGAAGCAGTCGAACGGGCCCGAGCGGGAGCGGAATCAGACGTGAGCGGTGAGCAGGCGGCGCAGGACAGCGGCACGGGCGACGGCGAGGCGCTCGCGGTGTGGGACGTCGTGGTGGTCGGCGCCGGCCCCGCGGGAGCCTCCGCGGCGCACGCCGCCGCGGTCACCGGCCGGCGGGTCCTGCTGCTGGAGAAGGCCGAACTCCCGCGGTACAAGACGTGCGGCGGCGGCATCATCGGGCCGTCCCGCGACGCCCTGCCGCCCGGCTTCGAACTCCCGCTGCGCGACCGGGTGCACGCCGTCACCTTCAGCCTCAACGGCCGGCTGACGCGCACCAAGCGCTCCCGGCAGATGCTCTTCGGGCTCATCAACCGGCCGGAGTTCGACGCCGGCCTGGTCGACGCCGCCCGTGCGGCCGGGGCCGAGGTGCGGACCGGGGTGACCGTCTCGCGCGTGGAGCAGCACGGCCCCGGGGTGCCCGACCGGCGCACCGTCGCCGTGGTCGTCACCTCCAACGGTCCCGAGGGCAAGCGCGAGGAGATCGTGTATGCCCGGGCCGTGGTCGGGGCGGACGGCAGCGCCAGCCGGATAGGGGCGCACGTGGGCGTGAAGCTCAACCAGGTCGACCTCGGGCTGGAGTCCGAGATCCCGGTGCCCGCGTCGGTCGCGGAGGACTGGGCCGGCCGGGTGCACATCGACTGGGGGCCGCTGCCCGGCAGCTACGGCTGGGTCTTCCCCAAGGGCGACTCGCTGACCGTCGGGGTGATCTCCGCGCGCGGCGACGGTGGCGCCACCAAGCGCTACCTCGACGACTTCGTGGCCCGCCTGGGCCTGGCCGGGTTCGAGCCGAGCGTCTCCTCCGGGCACCTCACCCGCTGCCGCGCCGACGACTCGCCGCTGTCCCGGGGCCGCGTGCTGGTCTGCGGCGACGCCGCCGGCCTGCTGGAGCCCTGGACGCGTGAGGGCATCTCCTACGCGCTGCGTTCCGGCCGCCTGGCGGGGGAGTGGGCGGTGCGCATCGCCGAGTCGCACGACGCCGTCGACGCCCGGCGCCAGGCCCTCAACTACGCCTTCGCGGTGAAGGCCGGGCTCGGCGTGGAGATGGGGGTCGGCCGGCGCATGCTGACGCTGTTCGAGAAGCGCCCCGGCCTGCTGCACGCCGTGCTCACGTCCTTCCCCCCCGCCTGGCGCGCCTTCGCCGGGATCACCCGGGGGAAGAGCTCGCTGGCCGACCTGGTGCGCACCCACCCCATCGCCCGCCGCGCGCTGGAGGCCGTCGACCGCCCCTGACCGGGGCCCCGCGGCGCCCGGCCGCACGACCTCACGCGCCCTGGACGGGGGCGATCGCGAACACCGGGTGCCTGGGTGCTATCGCCAGCAGCTCCTCGTCGGAGGAGTCGGGACCGACGCCGCCGAAGAAGACACCCACCTCCGCCTTCCAGCGCTTGAGGTAACCGCGGAGCACGGCGGTCTTCTCGGCGTCGTCCAGCACCTCGGTGGCGGTGAACTCCTCCACCCGCTTGCCGACCACCAGCCGGCCGCCGCCCGCCGCCCGCATGTTGTGCGTCCACTGGACGTGGCCGCGGGGGGCGACGAGGTAGCGCCGGCCGTCGAGCGTGAGCACGTTGACCGGCGTGCGCCGCCACTCGCCGCTCTTGCGGCCGCGGACCTCCAGCACCCGCGAGCCCCACACGCTGATGCCGCGCCGGGTCAGCCAGGCGACACCGCGGTTGAAGACGTTGACGGTGAACCAGCCGGGCTTCTGGACGTGCGGGGCCTGCTCGGACATGACGACTCCTGATGACTGCGCAGAGGTGGGTGCGCCGCGTGCGCGGCGGGCTGTGAGCACCTTCCCCGTTTTGTGAGCAGTGCTCTCGCCTGAGAACAGTCTGCACGCCCTCGCACGCGAAAGCAAGAGCAGTGCTCTCTTTCTTGGTCGTCGCTCTCGCACATGGCACACTGGTCGTCATGAGTGTCATCCAGGGAGCCAGGGAACGCGCCAGGACCGAAGTGACCGCGGCGATCAAGCAGGAGGCCAGGAACCAGCTGGCCGCCGAGGGCGCGGCCCGGTTGTCGCTGCGGGCGGTCGCCCGGGAACTGGGCATGGTCTCCTCGGCCCTCTACCGGTACTTCCCGAGCCGGGACGAGCTGTTCACCGCACTCATCATCGACGCCTACGACGCGATAGGAGCCGCGGCGGAGGAGGCCCTGGCCGCCACGGCCGGCGAGCCGCCCGCGGACCGGTGGACGGCCGTCTGCCGGGCCGCCCGCGACTGGGCGATAGCCCACCCCCACGAGTACGGCCTGGTCTACGGCTCGCCGGTGCCCGGCTACTCCGCCCCGCAGGACACGGTCGTCCCGGCCTCCCGGGTGGGGCTGGCCCTGGTCGCCGTGGTCCGCGACGCCCAGCGCGACGGACTCCTCGGCCCGCCGCAGGGCCGCCCGCTCGCCGAGCCGGTCCGCACCGACGCCGCCCACCTGGCGTCGGAACTGGCCCCCGACCTCCCCATCCCCACCATCGCGGCGCTCGTCGCGGCCTGGGCGCAGGTCTTCGGGATCGTGAGCTTCGAGGTCTTCGGCCAGTTCAACGGGGTGGTCGAGGCCCGCGGCCCGTTCTTCGACCAGGCCGCCGGCGCGCTGGGCGCGCAGGTCGGACTGCCGACCCCCGCCGAGACCCCGGCACCCGAGCGCTGAACCTGCGCCGCGCCGAAGGACCTCGCACCGACCCGTGCCGCACTGATCGCCCCGGGCCGCCCGGCGCGAGCCGTCCCGTACTCCCCGCGGAGTATCCGTCCAGCCCACGCACGGTGGACGCGTCCGCGACCTGCGGCGGTCTAGCGTGGGGGCCATGACCGACCAGGAGCTGTCCGGGCCCCCGCGACGCGGCTTTCCTGCCGGGGGGCGGCGGACGTGGCTCCCCGTGGTCGTGCTGGCCTTCATCCAGCTCGTCGGCACCAGCGTCGCCGGGCGTCACCAGCCCGAGCGGGTGCAGCTGGACGCCCTCGCGTACGTGCTGCTGCTCGCCGGGCCGGCCATGCTGCTCTTCCGCCGCCGCCGGCCGGTCGGCGTGACGGCCGGCACCGGCGCCGTGACCCTGCTCTACACGGTCCTCGGCTACCCGTGGGGCCCGGTCTTCGCCAGTCTGGTCGTGGCGTTCTTCAGCGCGGTGGCCGCCGGCCGCCGCAAGGGCGTGCTGGCCGTCGCGGGTGTGGTCTTCGCCGGACACGCCGTGGTCGGACTGTGGCTCTACCGCTATCTGCCGCCCTCCGGGGATCACCGGATCTCCTGGGCCCAGCTGTCCGGGACGGCGGCCTGGCTGCTCGCGGTCCTCGCCGCGGCCGAGCTCTTCCGGCTCCGCCGCGAGCAGATCGCCCGGGACCGGCGCGAGCGCGCCGAGGCCGAGCGCCGCAGGACCGACGAGGAGCGGATGCGGATCGCCCGCGAACTGCACGACGTCCTCGCCCACAGCATCTCGGTGATCAACGTGCAGGCGGGCGTGGCGCTCGCGCTGATGGACGAGCGTCCGGAGCAGGCGCGCACCGCGCTGACCACCATCAAGGCCGCGAGCAAGGAGGCGCTCGGCGAGGTCCGCCAGGTGCTCAGCACCCTGCGCGCGCCCGGTGAGGCGCCGCGGGCACCCGCGCCCGGACTCGACCGGCTGCCCGAGCTGCTGGAGCAGGCCGCCGCCGCCGGCCTGACGGCCGAGGTCGCCGTCGAGGGCACCCGCAGGCCGCTGCCTCCCGGCGCCGATCTGGCCGCCTTCCGCATCGTCCAGGAGGCGCTCACCAACGTCGTGCGCCACTCGGGGTCGCGCACCGCCCGCATCCGCCTCCGCTACGGGCCGGGCGAGGTGCGGGTGCAGGTGGACGACGACGGCCCGGCCGTCACCGGTGGCGACAGCGGCGGTGGGAACGGCCTGGTGGGCATGCGCGAGCGGGCGGCCGCGCTCGGCGGGGAGGCCGGGGCGGGACCGCGGCCGGACGGCGGATTCCGCGTGCTGGCCCGGCTGCCGTTCGCCGCCCCGCGCGAGGGCCGCACCGTCCCACCCGGTGCGGAGCGGCGGCCGTCCGGGCCGGACGACGCCCAGGCCCGCGAAGGCGCGCCCGGGAACGCCGACCCGAAGGCCCCCGGAAGCGGCCCGGGAAAGGCTCCCGAGCCCAGCCCCGGGCACGGCCCCGAGCCCAGCCCCGGGCACGGCCCCGAGCCCAGCCCTGGGCACGGCCCTGGGCACGGCCCCGAGCCTAGCCCCGGGCACGGCCCCGAGAACGCCGCCGAGATGACCGCCGAGGAGCGCCCATGATCCGCGTACTGCTGGCCGACGACCAGATCCTGGTCAGAGCCGGCTTCCGGGCGCTGCTGGACGCGCAGAGCGACATCGAGGTCGTCGGCGAGGCGGCGGACGGCGAGCAGGCCCTGCGGCTCGTGCGCGAACAGACCCCGGACGCCGTGCTGATGGACATCCGCATGCCGTTGACGGACGGCCTCGCGGCGACCCGCTCGATCACGGCGGACCCGGCGCTGGCGGAGGTGAAGGTGGTCATCCTGACGACCTTCGAACTCGACGAGTACGTCTTCGAGGCGATCAGGGCCGGGGCGTCCGGCTTCCTGGTCAAGGACACCGAACCGGACGAACTGCTGCGCGCGGTCAGGGCGGTGGTCGGCGGCGACGCCCTGCTCTCGCCGGGGGTGACGCGCCGGCTCATCGCGGAGTTCGCCGCCCGCTCCAAGCAGCCCGCGGCGGCCGCCGGCCTGGACCAGCTCACCGACCGCGAGCGGGAGGTGATGGCGCTGGTCGGCATCGGCCTTTCCAACGAGGAGATCGCCCGCCGCCTGGTGGTGAGCCCGCTCACCGCGAAGACGCACGTCAGCCGGACCATGGTGAAACTGGGAGCCCGCGACCGGGCCCAACTGGTCGTGCTGGCCTATGAGTCGGGGCTGGTCCGGCCCGGCTGGCTGGGGTGATCGCCGGGCGGCCGCGGGGCGTTCTCCGCCGGGCCGCCCTCCGGCGGCCCCGCCCGCTGCCGCGGCACCCGGGGCGGCGGTCCGTCCGCGCCTGCGGTGTCCGCCGCGGGCAGCCGGTTCTGGCGCTCGAACCTCCGCAGAGTCCGTGCCACCCAACCGCAGAACACGGCGGCGGCCAGGACCGCCGCTGCGGCGAACGACTCCTTGCGGACCTGTCCGTGCACGGCGCCGGCCAGAGCCGGACCGGCGACCGCGAGGAATCCCACCGCGGCGAGCACGGCGCCGACCAGTGCGGCGTAGGCGATCTCGACTGTGACGGCGTCGCGTTCGGCGCCCGTCCGGCCCCTGCGCATCCGTTCCTCCCCGCCCCCGAGGCCCGTCCAGTCTGGCACGCGCGGACACCGGCGGCGGGCAGGACGCGAACCGGCCCCGCGCGTTCCCTCCGCGCGCGGGGCCGGTTCGACCCGCCCGTGACAGGCGGGGGTCGACGTGGTCTCAGTCGCGGGCCGCGACCTGTTCGGTCCGTCCGGCCTCCGCGGCGCGGGCCTCGTCGTCCGCGGACGAGGCGACCAGGATGCCGTAGGAGGGCCGGCGGCGGCGCAGGCCGGACACCGTGACCAGCAGGCCGAACAGGCCGATGGCGGCGACCACCCACAGGCCGGGCCGGTAACTGTCCAGCACCGCCTGCTTGGCGGCTGTGCCGCTGCCGGAGCTGCCCGCGCCGCCGGAGCCGGTGCCGGCGGTGACGACCGCGGTGACGATCGCCAGGAAGATCGCGCCGCCCACCTGGAAGGAGGTGTTGAGCAGGCCGGAGACCATGCCCTGCTCATGGTCCTTGACGCCGTTGGTGGCCTGGATGTTCAGGGAGGGGAAGGCCAGTGCGAAGGCGCCGCCGAGCAGCAGCATCGAGGGCAGGATGACCGCCGCGTAGCTCGGGTGCAGGTTGATCCGCAGGAAGAGCGCGTAACCGACGACCAGGAGGGTGAAGCCGACGGCGATCACCCGCGGGGTGCCGAACCGGTCGACGATCGGGCCCATCCGGGTGGACAGGATCGCGACGAGCGCGCCGGCCGGCAGGAACGCCAGGGCGGTCTGCATGGCGCTGTAGCCGAGGACGTTCTGCAGGTACTGCGTGACCAGGAACTGGAAGCCCACGTAGGAGCCGAAGAAGGTGGCGCCGCCGATGTTGGCGCGCACCTGGCCGGAGGAGCGCAGCACGCCGAGGCGGATCAGCGGGTGGGACGACCGCTGTTCGATGACGACGAACGCGGCGAGCAGCGCCGCCACGCCCGCGAAGGAGCCGAGGGTGCGGGCCGAGGCCCAGCCCGCGCTGGAGGCGGAGACCACGGTGAACACGAGCAGGAGCATCGACGCGGTGCCGGTGACGGCGCCCGGCAGGTCGTAGCCGCGTCCCGCGCGGTCCTCGCGCGGGGTCTTCGGGATCAGCTTCAGGCCGGCGATCAGGGCGATCAGGGCGACGGGCGCGGGCAGCAGCATGGTCCACCGCCAGCCGGCCTCGGTCAGCAGGCCGGACAGCACCAGGCCCATGGAGAAGCCGGTCGCGCCGCAGCTCGAGTAGATGGTGAGGGCGCGGTTGCGGATCGGGCCCTCACGGAAGGTGGTGGTGATGATCGACAGGCCGGCGGGCGCGGTGAACGCGGCGCTCAGGCCCTTGACGAAGCGGGTGGCGATGAGCAGCGATCCGGAGTCGACGAGACCGCCCAGCAGGGAGGCCACCGCGAAGACGGCGAGGGCCGTCAGGAAGACCCGGCGCCTGCCGAGCAGGTCGGCGGCGCGGCCGCCGAGCAGCAGCAGGCCGCCGTAGCCGAGGATGTAGCCGCTGACGACCCACTGCAGGGAGGACGTGGACAGGTGCAGTTCGCTGCCGATGGAGGGGAGCGCCACGCCCACCATCGACACGTCGAGGGCGTCGAGGAAGAGCGCCGCGCACAGCACGAGGAGGGTGCCCCATTGCAGGGGCGTCCAGCGCTCTTCGGTGCGGGGGACGGTAGTGGTTGACGGAGATGACGGAGAGGTCATGCGCCACACACTACATGCAAGTGCATCCAATGCAAGTGCATTTAATTCTTGTGCATATGGGTCCGATTTCTGCTACCCTCGCGACATGACCGGCGACAGGGACGAGCGGGCGCTCATCGCGGAATGGCGGGAGATCCTCGCAGTTCACGCGCGTACTGCCTGCGAGATCGACCGCGAGCTGCACCCCTACGGACTCGGTGCCAGCGACTTCGAGGTCCTCGACGTGCTGGCCGGCGGCGACGCCGAGGACGGCTGCACGTTCCGCGTCCAGGAGCTCGCCGACCGGGTGCATCTGAGTCAGAGCGCGCTGTCCCGGCTGGTCGCCCGCCTCGAGAAGGAGGGGCTGGTCGACCGCGGCATCTGCAGTGAGGACCGGCGTGGCGTGCGGGTGGCCATCACCGAGGCCGGCCGGGCGCGCTACGACCAGGCGCGGCCCAGCCACCGGGCCGTCCTGGAGCGGATGCTGCCCAAGGGCGACCTGGTCAAGGGCTGACCACACCGACGGGCGAGCCGACGATCGCGCGCCCCGGCGAAGGCCGGCTTCTCAGATCACCGCCGAATCAGATCACCGCCGAATCAGATCACCGCGGAAGTCCGGCGCCAGAGGCTCACCAGTTCGTCGTCACCCTCCACCGACAGCACGTCGTAGGGGCCGCGGTTCCAGAGCGCCAGATAGAGCGCGTCGGCGGGACCGCCGAGCGTGCAGTCCGCCGCGCCCGTCACGCCCCGCTCCACCACCGGAGGCTCCGGCGACAGGTGCAGCAGCCAGTCGCCGCCCGGACTGTCCGTCGCCACCACGCGCAGCGTCCGCGGCCGGTCGGTACGCACCCGGCTGCGGCGTCGGACGTGGAATCCGCTGAGCAGTTCGTCGACGCCGTCCGCCGCGAACTCCGCGTCCACGGGCGTCAGGACGCCACCGAGGGCGGCCTCCGCGTCGACGCGGTGGATGGTCGTCTCGTGCGCCTGGCGCCGGGCCCAGAAGGCGAGCGGCGAGGGCGCGGGCAGGAACGTCCAGCAGGCCACGTCGGGCGGAGCCGTGTCGAGGGTGCCGACGAGGTCGGAGTGCAGGTCCCGGTACCAGGCCACCAGCAGGGGGTCCTCCGGCGCGGTCTCGTCCCACTCCACGTCGGCCGTCCGCTGCTCGGCCACGAACGCGGCCGCCCAGCGGTGCACCGCTCCGGTGTGCCGCAGCAGGTCCCTGACCTGCCAGTCCGGGCACGGTGGAACGGGCGCGTCGAGGCCGGAGCGCTCCGCGGCCTCGGCCAGCAGTCGTCCCTCGCGGCGCAGCGTCCCGATGAACGCGTCGGTCTTCATGCCGCGGATTGTCGCAGGAGACGGGCGCCGCGCGGGAGGGTCAGCGTGCCGGGACCCGCCGCCGGCGCAGCCGCGCCGCGTACCCGAGCAGGGCGGCGTTGATCGCCGCGGAGACGATCGCGGCGATCACCGTGATCGTCCAGCCGGACCACCCGTACGCCGTGAAGGAGTCGTTGGTCCCGCTGACGGTGGTGAACAGGCTGAACAGCAACGGCGTCCACGGCAGGGTGAGCAGCAGGAGCAGCACCCCCGTCAGGGAGGCGTGGCTGTGGGAGATCAGCGCGGTGTCGAGGAGCATCAGCGCCAGTGCCGCGGCCACCACGCCCAGGTAGACGCGCGAGACGCGTTCGCGGTGGATCGGGCCGGTCGCGGTCAGGACCCAGGACGGTGTCCGCATCGCTCCTCCTGCGGGTGCGCGGCGGCCTGCCTCCGGACGGCGGGCCGGGACGTGGTCCACCAGCATGCCGCCGCGGGGCCGGGCGGGCGCCTGTGACGTTCGTCAAGTTGTGCCGCCCGCAGTCCCGCGCCGCCTGCGCATGCGCCCGCGCCGCCTCCGCACACACCCCAGCGCTGCCTCCGCACACCCCGGCGCCCGAACCGGTCAACCGGCCTGGCGGACCCCGCTGTTGCGCACCGAGTACGCGATCACGGCCGCGACCGCTGCCAGCGCGGCCACCGTGGTGAGCGCCGTGGGCAGGCCGAAGGCGTCGGTGAGGAAGCCGATCGAGGGCGGGCCGAGGAGCATCCCGCCGTAGCCGAGGGTGGAGGCGGCGGCGACGCCGCTGGGGCCGGTCAGCTCCCCGGCGCGGGCGATCGCGGTCGGGAAGAGGTTCGCCAGGCCCAGGCCGGTGAGCGCGAAGCCGGCCATGACCAGCGCGAGATACGGCGTCAGCGCGGCGACCAGCATGCCCGCGCAGGCGGTGAGGCCCCCCAGGATCAGCGCCCGGGTCTGGCCGAGGCGCTCCAGCAGGGCCGTGCCGGACAACCGCCCCAGCGTCATCGCCAGGGTCACCGCCGAGTAGCCGGCCGCCGCGATGCCCGGACCGGCGTGCAGGTCCTGCTGGATGTGCAGCGGCCCCCACTCGGCGAGAGCGCCCTCGCCGTAGGCGGTGCAGGCGGCGATCAGGCCGAAGACGGCCACGAGCACGCCGGTCCGGCTGCCGTTCGCGGTGGTCGTCGCCGCTCGGGCGGGTGCGTCGCGGCGGCTCCCGGCGCGAGCGGTCGCCGTCGCCGCGGCCTTGCTCCGCACCGTCGGGGAGGCCGGCGCCGAGGGGCCGGCCGCGGCCGGCACCGGTTCCGCGCCGGGCCGGCGCAGCGGCTGGGCCAGCAGGACCCGGCCGGCCAGGACGACGGCCAGCAGCCCGACCGGCGTGAGCAGCAACAGGTGGGTGGCGGGGGAGAGATGGGGGGCGAGCAGGCCGCCGGTGGCCGAGCCGAGCAGGCCGCCCAGGCTGTAGGCGGCGTGGAAGCTGGACATCACCGGGCGGCGCAGCGCCGCCACGAGGTCGACGGCGACGCTGTTCATCGCGACGTTCAGGCCGCCGTAGGAGATGCCGAAGCAGAGCAGGACCAGGCCGAGGGCCAGGGCCGAATGGGTGCGGGGCGGCAGGGCGATGCTGAACGAGAGCATGACGCCGGTGGCCACGGTGACCCGGTCGCTGCCGAACACCCGGCACAGCCGCCCGGTGAGCAGCATGGTGGCCACGGCTCCTGCCGACACCCCGAGCAGCGCCAGTCCCAGTTGCCCGGCGGACGCCCCGACCTGGGCCTTGATGGCCGGAATGCGGACGACCCAGCCGGCGAACAGGAAGCCGTCGACGGCGAAGAACACCGTCAGGGCGATGCGCAGTCGGCGGAGGGCGGGATCGGCGGGCGGAGTGTGGTGGGATCGGGACAGCGCTGTCCCTATTTTGTTTAGCGTCGGCACAAAGTCAGAATAGAGGGGTGACACAGATTCGGACAAGGCTTGAGCGGGGCCGGGGCGCGCTCGGCCCCGCGCTCTCGCTGGTGCACACCGGCCGCGCCGCGACCCGGGCGGTCCTGACCGCGGAACTCGGGGTGACCCGGGCGACGGCCGGCGCCGTCGCCGCGGAACTGGAGGCGCTCGGCCTGATCCGGGTCGACACCCGGCCCACCGGACCCTCCGGCGCGCAGGGCCGGCCCTCGCACCGGCTCGCGGTCGCGCCCGGCGGTCCCGTCGCGCTCGCCGCCCAGGTGCACGCCGACGGCTTCCGCGCCGCGCTGGTCGGGCTCGGCGGCGAACTGGTGGCCACCGCGCCGGGCAGCATGACCGTGCCCGCCGATCCGGCGCACGTCCTCGGCGCGGTCGTCGACGCCGGGGCCGAACTGCTGCGGGCCTCGGGGCGGGTGTGCGTCGGCGCCGGGCTCGCGGTGCCGTCCGCCGTCGCGGAACCCGAGGGCACCGCGCTCAACCCGCTGCACCTGGCGTGGCCGGCCGGCGCGCCCGTCCGCGAGGTGTTCGCGGGCGAGATCGCGCGGGCGGGCATCGTCGGCCCGGACGGCCTTCCGGTGCCGTCCTTCGTGGGCAACGACGTCAACGTGGCGGCTCTCGCCGAGCACCGGCACGGCGCCGGGCGCGGCGCCCAGCACCTGCTCGTGGTCGCCTCCGGGCACCGCGGTGTCGGCGGTGCGCTGGTGCTCGACGGGCGTCTGCACACCGGGAGTTCGGGCCTCGCGCTGGAGGTCGGCCACCTCACGGTGGAGCCGGACGGACGGCCCTGCCACTGCGGCAGCCGCGGCTGCCTGGACGTCGAGGCCGACCCGCTGGCCTTCGTCGAGGCCACCGGGCGCACGCCCGGCCCGGAGATCTCACTGCTGCAGCAGGGACGCGACCTGCTCCGCGAGGAGTACGGCGACCCGGCCGTCCGTGCGGCCGCGCACGTGCTCATCGACCGGCTCGGCCGCGGTCTCGCCGGTCTCGTCAACGTGCTCAACCCCGACCGGATCCTGCTCGGCGGGCTGCACCGCCACCTCCTGGACGCCGACCCGGAACGGCTGCGGGCCGTGGTCGCCGACCGCAGCCTGTGGGGACGCAGCGGCAGCGTCCCGCTGCTGGCCTGCGCGCTGGACCACAACAGCCTCGTCGGAGCGGCCGAGTTGGCGTGGCAGCCGGTGCTGGACGACCCGCTCGCGGTGCTCGGCGGGCAGCCCGCGGTCTGACGCCGGTCCCCGCTGCCGCCGCCCGTGCGAACCGTCCGGGCGGCGGCGGCCCGCCGCGGCCCCCGCCGAGACCGCGCCGGGCGGCGCCGTGCCGTCCCCGGGCGGTCACCCGCGGGAGGAGCAGCCCGCGCCCGGCCGTCTACTCCCGCCGGAGCAGCACAGGTGCCGCTGGCCGTACGACGACCGGAACGCGCCGTGAAGCCAGGCTCGGTGGTGTCGGAGAAACCGGCACCGACCGAGGAGATGACGAGCGATGACCACCCTGGCGTGGCACGACGGCGGGCCCGGCCCGTGGATTCTGTTCTTCCCGCTGATCTGGGTGTTCGCCGTCGCGGCGGTGATCACCTTCGTGCGCCGCAGCGGGTGGCGCGGACGCGGCGGGCCGTGGCAGCAGCGGAGCACGGCCAACGAGCACTCGCCCATCGCCGTGCTCGGCCGGCGGTTCGCCGCGGGCGAGATCGACGAGGAGGAGTACTGGCGGCGGATGTCGGTGCTGGAGGAGCACTTCAGCCGTGACATCCGCGGTGACCTGCGCGGCGGCAAGGGAGGCGGGGTATGAGCCGCCCCGCGGGACCGCTGAGGTCCACCGGCCCCCGGGACACCGCGGGCGACGGCGGCCGTTCCGCCGGAACCGCCGTGCCCCCCGACGGTACGGCGGCCGCCCGGGTCGAGGGCGCCACCAAGGTCTACGGCAGCGGCGACGCCGCCGTGCGCGCCCTGGACGGTGTGAGCGTCGGCTTCCCGGCCGGCCGGTTCACCGCGATCATGGGCCCGTCCGGCTCGGGGAAGTCCACCCTGATGCACTGCGCCGCCGGCCTGGACACCCTGACCTCCGGCGCCGCGTACATCGGCGGGACCGAGCTCGGCTCGCTCGGCGACCGGCAGCTGACCCTGCTGCGGCGCGAGCGCATCGGCTTCGTCTTCCAGTCCTTCAACCTGGTGCCGACGCTGACCGTCGCCGAGAACATCACCCTGCCCATCGACCTCGCCGGCCGCCGCCCCGACCGGGAGTGGGTGGAAGCGCTGGTCGACGTCGTCGGCCTGGGGGAGCGGCTGCTGCACCGGCCGGGCGAGCTGTCCGGCGGGCAGCAGCAGCGCGTCGCCGTGGCCCGCGCGCTGGCCGGGCGCCCCGACGTCGTCTTCGCCGACGAACCCACCGGCAACCTCGACTCCCGCTCCGGCGGCGAGGTGCTCGACCTGCTCGGCCGGGCGGTGCGCGACATGGGCCGCACCGTCGTGATGGTCACCCACGACCCCGGCGCGGCCGCCCACGCCGACGAGGTGGTCTTCCTCGCCGACGGCCGGCTCGTCGACCGGATGACGGCGCCCACCGCGGGCCGCGTGCTGGACCGGATGAAGGCGTTCGACGGACGGCGCCAGGACCACCCGGCCGGCCCGCGGGACGGCGGCGGCGACAGGCGTCGCGGAGGTGCGCCCGCATGAGCGCCACCAGCAGCCGCGCGTCCGTGCGCCTGGGCGCCGCCGGTCTGCGCGCCCACAAACGCCGGTTCGCCGGCACCGTCGTCGCCGTGTTCCTCGGCGTGGCGTTCCTCGCCGGGACGATGGTCATGGGGGACACCCTCAGAGCCTCGTTCGGCACCCTCTTCGCCGACGCCGACAGCGGCACCGACACGGTCGTCCGCGGTGCCGACGCGATCAGCGCCGGGCAGGGCCAGGGCGCCAGGGAACCGGTGCCCACCAGTCTGGCCGCCGCCGTCCGGCGGGTGCCGGGCGTCGCCGCCGTCGCCCCTGACATCGAGGGCGCGGGACAACTGGTGTCCCGGGACGGGAGCACGCTGGACACCAAGGGCCCCACCGTCGCCGCGAACTGGATCGGCGATGCCCGGCTCAACCCCTACAAGCTCGTGGAGGGGCACGCCCCGGCGGCGCCGGGCCAGGCCGTCGTCAACCGCGACGCGGCGCGGAAGGCCGGCCTGAAGGTGGGCGACAGCACCCTGCTGCGGACCCCCGACCCGGTGCGGATCACCATCGTGGGCGTCGCCACCTTCGGCGGCGAGGACGGCGAGGGCCAGACCACCTTCACCGGGCTCACGAGCGCCGACGCCGAGCGCTACCTGATGCCGCGGCCGGGGGAGGCGACCACCCTCAAGGTCCGTGCGGAGCCCGGCATCGGGCAGCGGCAGCTGACCCGGCGGGTCGCCAGGGTCCTGCCCGCGCACTACGAGGCGATCACCGGCACCCAGGCGAGCGACGAGACCGAGAACGCGACCGCCGGGCCCTTCCTGAAGATCTTCACCGGCCTGCTGGTCGTCTTCGCCGGGATCGCGCTGCTGGTCGCCACGTTCAGCATCCACAACACCTTCGCGATCGTCGTGGCACAGCGCACCCGGGAGAACGCCCTGCTCCGGGCACTGGGCGCGAGCCGCCGCCAGGTGCTGGGGGCGGCCCTCGCCGAAGCCGCGGTGGTGGCCGTAGCGGCGTCGCTGGCCGGACTGCTCGGCGGCATCGCCATCGCCGCCGGGCTGCAGGCGCTGTTCCCGGCGGTCGGCTTCCCCTTCCCGAAGGGACCGCTGGTCATCCGGGCCACCGCCCTGGCTGTCCCGCTGGCCGTCGGCCTCCTCGTCTGCGTCGGCTCGGCGCTCGTGCCGGCCGTGCGGGCCGGGCGTACCGCGCCGCTCGCCGCACTGCGCGACAGCGCGGCCGAAAGCCCGCGGGTCTCCGGGCGGCGCGTCGCCGTAGGGGCCGTCACCGCCGCGGCCGGAGCCGGCGTCTCGGTGCTCGGAGTGGCCCGGCACAGCCTGCCGTTGAGCGGCGTGGGCGCGGTGCTCACCGTGGCCGCGTTCGTGGCGCTCGGCCCGGTCGCCTCGTCGGTGGCGGTCCGCGTGCTCGGCGCGCCGGTCAGCCGGCTGCGCGGCGTCACCGGCTCGCTCGCCCGCCGCAACGCCCTGCGCAGCCCCAGGCGGACGGCGGCGACCGCGACCGCGTTGATGATCGGGGTCGCGGTGGTGTCGCTGTTCGCGGTCCTCGGCGCGTCCATGAAGGCGTCGCTGAACCGCACCGTCGACCGGTCCTTCGCCGGGGACGTGGCGATCAGCGTTCCGGTGTACGGGGCCGGCGGCAGCGGGCTGAGCCCGGCCATCGCGCCCACCCTGGCCCGGCTGCCCGAGGTGCGGGACGCGGTGGGGCTCGGCCGCGGGGTCGCAGAAGTGGACGGGCACGGGCGCCGGTTGACGGTGACCGACCCGGCCGCCCTGTCCCGGCTGCTCGACCTGGGCGGCGTGGACGGCGACCTCGCGCATCTCGGCACGCAGGCCGTCGCCGTCTCGCGCTCCGAAGCGGACAAGCACCACTGGGCGCCCGGCTCGCGCGTCACGCTGGCCTTCGCCGACGGCCGCCACGTGCCGTTCACCGTCGGCGCCGTGTACGGGCAGGCCGGCCTCGCGGGCGACTACCTGATGACGCGGGCCGCCTGGGCCCCGCACCACGTCCAGGACAAGGACACGCTGGTCGCCGTCGCCTTCCGGCCCGGTGTGACCACCTCGGCCGGCAAGGCCGCCGTGGAGAGGGCGGTGGTGCCCTTCGGGTCGCCGGAGGTGCGGACGAAGAGCGAGTACGCGGTGTCCTCCGCGGCCGGCATCGACACCTTCCTGACGCTGGTGTACGCGCTGCTGGCGCTGGCCGTGCTCATCGCGCTGCTGGGCATCGCCAACACCCTGACGCTGGCCGTGCACGAGCGCACCAGGGAGCTGGGGCTGCTGCGGGCCGTCGGCCAGACCCGCGCCCAACTGCGGGCGATGGTGCGCTGGGAGTCGGTCGTGGTGGCCGCGTTCGGCACCGCGGGCGGACTGGGCCTCGGCACCTTCCTCGGCTGGGCGCTGACACGGGCCTCGGACACCGACGGAACGGGCGCGTTCGCGATCCCGCTCGGGTCGCTGGCCGTCGTGGTGCTGGTCGGGGTCGCGGCGGGCGTGCTGGCCGGCTGGCGGCCCGCGCGGCGGGCGGCGCGGCTGGACGTGCTGCGGGCCGTCGCCGCGGAGTGAGTGGCGGCTGAGGCCCCGTCGGGTGCTCGGCACCGGCGCTCCGGGCCGTCCCTGCGCCTCCCACGGGACGGGCCGCCGCCTCCCCTTCACGGGGAGCCGCACGACAAGCCGCCGCCTCCCCGTGAAGGGGAGGCGGCGGCCGGTCTGCCGGCGCCGGATCAGGCGACCGAGGCCGCGACGGCGATCCGGTCGGGGGCGGTTCGCTCGACGGGCACGGCCGCGGTCTTCAGCGGGACCAGGGCCGGGGCCGGAACCGGGGTGCGCAGGACGAACCACACCACCTTGCCGCCGTCGTCGGGCAGCAGGTCGGTGCCCCAGCTGTCACTCATCGCCTCGACCATCGTCAGACCGCGCCCGGTGGTGGCGGTGGGCTCGACCGGCTGCATGTGCGGCAGCCGCGTGTCGTGGTCGGCGACGGCCACCAGGAGGCGGTCGGCCGCCAGGGACAGCTTCACCGCGCACTGCTTGTCGGGCTTGGCGTGCCGGTGAACGTTGGCGAGAAGTTCGCTGATGCCGGTCGACGCCGCGTCGATGAGCGGGTCGAGGCGCCAGTAGCGCAGCTGGGCGGACACGATGCGCCGGATCTGCTGGATCCGGTACGGGTGCGCCTCGAGTTCGAGGGCACACTCCCGGGCCGCTGGATCGGCTTGGTCGGCTTGCATGATCACGGCTGCGACTCCCTCCGCGGCATGGGCCGGTCACCGCGTTCTGTCGCGGGCCGGGCCAGAGTGCCGCTCCGATGGGAACACCTGAGCGAGAATGCGTAGAGTGACTGCTGCAGTACTCCGTGATGCGTCTCCAGAGTGAACCCCCGCGACACGGACCGCAACTCGTCGCGTACGGCGTGCGACCTGGGGGGCCGCGCCCGGGGTTCACTCCGGTGCCACGTCCTCCGGCGCGGTCCGCGCCAGCCCGGCCAGCACGGTCAGGGCCCGGCGCAGAACGGCCGGCGGCGCGGAGGCGAGACCGACCCGGATCGCGTTGGGCGCCCGGTGCGGACCGACGGTGAACGAGGCGGCAGGCGTGACCGCGATGCCCCGGCGGCCCGCGGCGGCCACGAAGGTGTCGGCGCGCCACGGCTCCGGCAGCTCCCACCAGCAGAAGTACGCCCGCGGATCGGCGCGCAGGGTGAACCCGGCGAGGGTCTCGCCGGCGATCCGCCGGCGCTCCGCGGCGTCGGCCCGCTTGGCCGCGGCGATCGTCTCCGCGGTGCCGTCGGTGAGCCAGCCGGTGGCCGCTTCCAGGGCGAAGCCGGTGGTCGTCCAGGCGCCCGAGCGCAGGGCTGCCGACATCCGGTCGGCGAGATGCGGCGGGGTGACCGCGAACCCCAGGGTCAGACCCGGCGCCAGGCGCTTGGACAGGCTGTCGGCGAGGATCACGTTCCCCGGCGCGTGCGCGGCCAGCGGCGGCGGGGCGGAGTCGTGCATGAAGGACCAGACGGCGTCCTCCACCGCGGTCAGGCCCGTCTCGCACAGCGCGGCGGCCAGTTCCGCCCGCCGGGCGGCGGGCATCGTCACCGTCAGCGGGTTGTGCAGGGTCGGCTGGAGGTACACCGCCGCCAGGGGCGCGTCGCGGTGGGCGGCGAGCAGGGCGTCCGCGCGCAGGCCCTGGGTGTCGCAGGCCAGCGGCACCAGGACGATGCCGAGCCGCGCCGCCAGCGCCTTCACGACGGGAAAGGTGAACGCCTCGACGCCCAGGCGACCGCCCGCGGGGACCAGGGCGGCCAGGGCGGCGGCGATCGCCTGCCGGCCGTTGCCGGCGAAGAGGACCGCGGCGGGATCGGGCGTCCAGCCGTCGCCGGCGAGCGTCGCGGCCACCGCGTCGCGGGCCGCCGTCGTGCCGGACGCGCCGGCCGGGCGCAGGGCCGCGTCCAGCACGTCGGGCCGCGACAGCCGGGCCAGGCCCGCCCCCAGCAGGGCCGACTGGCCGTCCACGACGGGATGGTTGAGCTCGAGGTCGACACGGCTGGGCGTGGGTTCCGCCAGGGCCGGACCGGCAGCCGGGGGAGCCGCGCGCACGAACGTGCCCCGCCCCACCTCGCCGACCACCAGGCCGCGCCGGGTCAGTTCGCCGTAGACCCGGCCGGCCGTCGAGTCGGCGATGCCGTGACGGCGGGCGAACGCCCGCTGTGTGGGCAGCCGGTCGCCGGGCCGCAGCCGGCCCGCGGCGATCTCGGCGGCCACCATGTCGGCCACCCGCCGGTAGTCCCGCACGATCCGACTCCCCTCTGCCGTGCTGTGCGCCTCCCGCGCGGCCCGCCGCGACCTGCCGTACGCGACCTGCCGTACGCGACCGGGCGCCGGTGACCCGCCGGACGTCGTGCGCCCTGCCGGGCGGAAGCGGTGCACGTCACGCACATTGCACCGAGGTCAATATAGGGATTGCACCGCCAACATGCCATCCCTAGCATCGAGTTGCCGAGCGCGAGAGGGGATGGACGCAGGTGGGCAGCGTGCAGCTGAACGGGATCACCATGGGATACGAGGACACCGGGGAGGGGCGCCCGGCGTCCGGGGGGACGCTGGTGCTGGTGCACGGCCACCCCTTCGACCGGACGATGTGGGCGCCCCAACTGCGCACGTTCGGCGAGCGATTGCGCGTCGTCGTGCCGGACCTGCGTGGCTACGGCGAGACCACCGTGGTCCCCGGGACCACCCCGCTGGAGACCTTCGCCCGGGACATCGCCGCGCTCCTCGACCACCTCGGCGTGCGGCGGGCCACCCTCTGCGGGCTGTCCATGGGCGGGCAGATCGTCATGGAGTTCCACCGGCTGTTCCCCGGGCGGGTGGCCGGCCTGGTCCTCGCCGACACCTTCGCGCAGGGCGAGACCCCCGAGGGGCACGCCGAGCGCAACGCCCGCGCGGACACCCTGCTGCGCGAGGGCATGGCCGGGTACGCACACTCCGTCCTGGACTCGATGATCACCCCCGCCAACGTCCGCGAGCTGCCGGAAGTCGCCGGGCACGTGCTCCGCATGATGCTGCGCACCTCACCGGAGGGCGCCGCCGCGGCCCTGCGCGGGCGGGCGGAACGGCCCGACTACACCCCGACGCTCCCGCGGATCGCGGTTCCGGCCCTGGTCGTCGTGGGCCGCGACGACGCCTTCACCCCGGTCGCCGACGCCCGGTACCTGCACGAGCGGATCCCCGGCGCCGGCCTCGCGGTGATCGAGGGCGCGGGCCACCTGCCGAACCTGGAGCGCCCGGCGGAGTTCGACCGGGCGCTGGCCGGCCTGCTGGCGACCGTGGCCGCACGGGAGACCGCCGAAGATGTGACGAATTCCTGACGCAACCCCGCAGGCCCTGGTCAGCGGGACCGGAGCGTGCTCGAATCAGAGCCATGGACACCAGCACGCGCGCGGTCCCGACGGCCGGGGAACCCGATCCCGAGCACGGCCGCGGCACGCCCGTCGGGCGTCGCGTCGTCCTGGGCATGCTGGGGCTCGGCGCGCTCGGGGTCGGCGTGGGCGGCGCCGTCCAGGGCACCCTGGACAACGTGCTGGCGTCGGTCAGCGCCAAGGACCCCACCGGCGTCACCGGTCTGCTGCCGGGCGGCGGCGGATTCCGCTTCTACTCGGTGTCGGACTCGATCCCGCACCGCGGCGAGAGCGACTACCGCCTGCGGATCGACGGGCTGGTCGACAGGCCCTTCTCCTACCGGCTGTCCGACCTGCGCGCCCTGCCGCAGACCCGGCTGGTGCGCGACGTGCAGTGCGTCACCGGCTGGCGCGTCCCGCACACCGCCTTCTCCGGTGTCCGGCTGTCCGCCCTGCTCGACGCGGCAGGGGTGCGGGCCCAGGGCACCGCGATCCGCTTCAGCTGCTTCGACGGCGTCTACACCGAGAGCCTCACCCTCGACCAGGCCCGGCGCCCTGACATGCTGGTGGCGCTCACCATGAACGACAAACCCGTCACCGCCGCCCACGGCGGCCCGGTCCGGCTCTACGCGGCGCCCATGTACTTCTACAAGTCCGCCAAGTGGCTGTCCGGCATCACGGTCACCAAGGACGTCCAACCCGGCTACTGGGAGCACTACGGCTATGACGTCGACGGATGGGTGGGCAGGTCGAACGGCCGCCATGATGACCCGACTTCATGAGTCGCGGGCCGTCACCGGACTGCGCCGCTTCACCCGCGCCGAGACCTGGGTGCACCGCTCGCTGAACTGCCTGATGGTCGTCTGCGTCCTCACCGCGGCCTGCCTGTACTTCCCGCCGCTGGCCGAGATCGTCGGCCGCCGCCGGCTGGTGGTGACCGTGCACGAGTGGTCCGGGATCCTGCTGCCGGTCCCGATCGTCGCCGGACTGGTCTCGCGTGCGTTCCGGGCCGACGCGGGACGCCTCGGCCGGTTCTTCCCGCACGACTGGCGCTGGCTGCGCGCCCTGGTCCGCACCCGCAGGCGGCAGCCGAGCCTGGCCGGCAAGTTCAACGCGGGACAGAAGCTGTTCGCCGCGTTCACCGTGGGCGCCGTGCTGGTCATGATCGGCACCGGGCTGCTGATGTGGTTCCCCCGGCTGTCGCCTCTGGTGTGGCGCACCGGGGCCACCTTCGTGCACGACTGGCTGGCGCTGCTCATCGGCGTGGTGATCACCGGCCACGTCTACCTCGCCAGCAAGGACCCGGAGGCCCGGCGCGGCCTGCGCACCGGCCATGTGCCGCGCTGGTGGGCCCGTGAGGAGCACGCGCTGTGGCGGCCCGAGCCGCCCGCCCCGCCCACCGGCGCCGACCCCGGCCCCGGTCCCCTGACGGGGTCCCGGCCCGAATAGCCTCGGTGCGCTGGGCCCTGGCGCTCGGCGGTCTCGGCGCGCTCACGCTCGGCTTCCTGCTGTGGTGGCAGCGCGAACTCGCCCGCGACTACCGGCGGTCGGTCAATCCCGCGGTGGCCCTCGGCACCGCGGCGGTGATCGCGGTGACGCTGGCCGGCACGCTGTCGCTCAGCGCCGGCGCGTCCGCCGTGGACGCCGTCGGCCGGGGACTGCGCCCGTGGACCCGGTTGGCCGAGGCGCGGGCCGTGGCCGCGGAGGCGGCCGCTTCGGAGAGCCGGTGGTTCGTGCACGACGCCGCCTTCGGCGCGGGCGACCAGGCGGAGTTCGGGCGGCTGACCTCGCGGCTCGACACCCTGCTCGCGCCCGACGGCCGGGCCACCGCCGGGGAACGGGCCGCGTACCAGGACGTGGCCGTCCGCTACCGCCGCTTCCGTGCCGACGACACACGGCTGCGCTCGCTGAAGAACGCGGGGAACATCGACGAGGGCGCCACGGTCCTCACCGAAGTGGGGCGCGGAGACGTGGCCTTCGACTTCTGGGACTTCGCCACCACGCTCGACCGTCTGGCCCAGGGCCAGTTGACCGGCTTCACCACCCGCGCGTCCGATGCCCGTGCCGCGCTCGACGGCTGGCCGGCGGTGCCCGCCGGGGTCCTCGGCGCCGCGGCGGTCCTGGTGCTGCTGGGAGTGCGCCCGCGGCTGGCCGAATACCGCTGAGGAGGGGCGGGCGGCGCCGCGGGCGTGGCCGGGCGTGGTGAGACGGGCCGGGCGCGGACGGGGATCTCCGGGGGTCGCCGGGAAGCGGACTTGTAAGCTCATGCGTTCGACCGGTAATAGTGGCCCGGGTCGAAGATCCACCGGCGACGGGGGCCGCACGATCCGTCGTTCCCCGGCCGGACGAGACGAAAGCGCGGACCGTGACCACCGATTCCTCTCCACTCCCCGAGGGCGAGCCGCCCGTGCCGGACGACGTCTGGGACCGGTTCCTCGCGGACAGTGAACGCGACATCCGTGCCACGGCGCCCAAGGAGCCCTCCGCGCGGGCGCGGATCGTCGCGCGGCGGCTGCGCGAGGAGGACGAGAAGGCGGCGGCCGAGGCGCCCCGCGGCCGCTTCGGGAGGCGCGGGCGCGGCCCGGTGCGCGCCGCGCCGCACGGCTGGCGGTCCGGCACCACCGACGAAGCCGAACGCCGCCTGGCCCGCAGGCGTTTGGTGCGCGGCGCGATCGGCGTGATCCTCGCCGTGCTGGTGGTGCTGATCCTGCTGTCGCCCGGACGGGCCTGGTCGCTGGTCAGCGGCGGAGGGTGGGGCCACAACGGCGCCGCCGTACCCGCGCCGGTGGCGACCCTGACCGGTTCCACCGGCTCCGCGGGGCAGTGAACTCGGTGACGACGCGGTGATGTGACGGGACGTCAACACAGAACACCCGCGCGGACCGCCCGCCCGGAGAGGAACGTCCGCGGATCACCGCCTCACGCGCGGGTCGCCAGCCTGAGGTCGAGCCGCTGCATCGCCCGGCGGAAGGACGTGCGCAGCGCCGGGGCGGCCACCCGCAGGGCGAGCGCGGCGGCCGGGCCGGGATCGACGGCGACCGTCCACTGCACGAGGCTGCCGCCGGCCGCCGGTGCCACACGCCACTCCTCGGCCATCGCCCGCAGGCCCGGCCGGTTCGTGGCGTCCGCGCGGTAGACGTACCGCCGGGGCGGCTCCGAGAGCAGCACGGTCTCCTCGAACCGCAGGCCGCCGGCCAGCCCGATGCTCCGCCCCTCAGGGGTGGGCCCGGCATGGGTGACCGGGGCGAACCACTGCGTCCACCCCTCGGTGTCCTCGGCGAGTGCGTGGTGCACGTCCCGGGGCGCGGCGGCGATCGCGGCGGTGAAGGCCAGCCGCAGCGGGGCAGTGTCCAGGAACTCCGGTCCCACAGGGCGCAGTCGGTGCTTCAGGCGGGCCATGAGCGGCAGCGTACGCCCTCGGCGCCGGCCCGCAACCGGCTCTGAACGCCGTCCTGTCCGGCACTCCAGGGCCGGCCGGCGCGACCGTCACATCTCGCCCGGGCCACCGTTCTCGGCCGGCGGCTCACCCGCCACGATGAGGTCGGAGAGGTGCTCGGCGATCTCCGCGCGCAGCACCTCGGGAATGCCCGCGTCCGTCACCAGGGTGTCCACGTCCTCCAGCGACGCGAACGAACTCAGGCCCACCGTGCCCCACTTGGTGTGGTCGGCGATGACCACCACGCGCCGGGCCGACCGCACGAACTGCCGGTTGGTCTCCGCCTCGGCGAGGTTGGGCGTGGAGAGGCCGGCCTCCACCGAGATGCCGTGGACGCCCAGGAACAGCAGGTCGAAGTGGAGGGACTGGATCGCCCGGTCCGCCACCGGGCCGACCAGCGTCTCGGACGGCGTGCGCACCCCGCCGGTGATCACGACGGTGGCGGTCGCCTCGCCGTGCCCGTTGCCGGGGCGCCGCTGCCCGGACTGGAAGACGTCCGCGACGCGGACCGAGTTGGTGACCACCGTCAGGTCCGGAACGTCCAGCAGATGGTGGGCCAGGGCGAAGGCGGTGGTGCCGCCGGCCAGCGCGATCGCGCTGCCGGGCGGCACGAGGGCCGCCGCGGCCCGGGCGATGGCCTCCTTGGCGCCCAGTTCCAGCGCGGACTTCGCCTCGAAGCCCGGCTCGTGGCTGCTCGCCTCCACCACGGGCACCGCGCCGCCGTGCACCTTCTCCACGACGCCCTGCCGGGCGAGCGCGTCCAGGTCGCGGCGCACCGTCATGTCGGAGACGTTCAGCCGCCGGGTCAGCTCGTTGACGCGTACGCCACCGCGCCGCCGCACCTCGTCCAGAATCAGGGCCCGCCGCTGTTCCGCGAGGAGGTTCTGGTTGTCGCTCACCCGTGACCCCGTCCCGTCCGTGTCGTTGTGGTCAGTGCGCCCGCCGGGCAGTCACCGTGACCGGCGCCGGCGTGCTCCGGGCCATCCTTCCACGTGGGGGCCGTCAGGTGTACGGCGCACGTCGGGCCGGTACCCGCGGGCGATCCCGGGCGGTGTGATCGCGCCACGTTCCGCGCGGTGGCGGGGCGGCGGTTCGGCGGACCCCGGCGCGGGCACCACCGCAGAAGGAGCGAGGGCCCCCGACGGAGGGCCGGCACCCGGGACGCCGCGGCGGCTACCCGGGCTGCGAGGCGGACCGCGGAGGCACAGCGCAGGAGGACCGACCGGCAAGGGGGCCACCGGTGAGCACCGAACGGGACGCCGGGCCGCGCGTCACGACCCCCCTCGCCCTCGAACTCCTCGTCCACGGCGTCGGCGGCACCACACCCCAGCAGATGCTCGGCGACCCGCGCACCGTGCGCCTCGCCGGTGACGACACCGCCGGGATCCACCGCCGCTCCTGCGACGCCGACGCCGAGCAGCACCCCGGGCGGCAGGGCGACGAACCGGTCCAGGAGGCGTACTGCTGGTCCAACCTCACCTCCGGCAACGGCAGTCGGGCCCTGTGGCTGCTGCTCCTCCCGTTCATGGTCACCAACCTGGCGCACTGGATGCGCCCGCCGTCGCTGCGGACCCGTCTGGCCCGCGGCTACGAACTGGTGGTCCGGCTGCTCGCCCTCACCCTCACGGTGCTGCTCGTCGCCGCCGTCTGCGAGGTCACCCTCGACATCGTCGGCTGGCAGTGCGCGGGCCGTGCGGCCTGCGCCCGGGACCGGTCCTGGCTGGGCTTCGCCGCCGCCGGGCACCACGGGTGGTGGAGTCAGCCCGGCCGCCGTCTCGCGCTCGCCGCCGCGGCGCCGCTGACCCTGATCGCGGTGCTGTGGTGGCTGTCCCACCGCACCTGGTACGCCTACGAGTCGCAGCGCCCCGCGACGCGGCCCGGGCCGCCCCCGCCCGGCACCCCGCCGCTGGCCCTGCCCGGCTTCTGGTACGGCCGCCGGTCCGTGGCCCGGCTGCGCACCGCCCACACCGCGGCCGGACTGCTCACCGTGACCACCGCTCTGTGCGTACCCGCCCTGTCCTTCGACCGGGCGCACGGCGGGGTCGTGCTGCGGGCCGCGGGCTGGGCGCTGACGGCCGCGCTGGTCGCGCTGGCGGCGCTGGCGACCGGGGTGGTGTGCCACGCCGACCGGGCCGAGACCGGCCTCGACGACACCCCCGACCACCGCACGACCCGGCTGCTGCTGGCCGGCTCCACCGGCACCGTCGCCGCGGCCGCCGTGTACGGCGCGTGGAGCCGGCCCGGGTGGGCCTCCGACGGGCGGCTGCCGTCCGCGCAGGCGTTCTCCGCGGTCACCGTGTGCCAGGGCGCCCTGGTCGCCGCGCTGGCCGCGTGCGCCGTGCTGCTGCACCGCGCACCGCCGCCGGACTTCGAGGACTGCGGCGTGGCGCTGCGCGGACTCGCCGGCCCGGCCGTCGCCCTCCTGGGCTGCGCCCTCGGCGGGGTGCTCACCGGCGGGGTCGCGCAGCGCACCGCGGACTGGCTCGACGGCGGCCGGACGCCCGGTGAACACGGCAGTCCCCTGGTCGGCCCGCCCGCGGTGCTCACCTGGGAGGCGTCGGTCATCCCGGCCGTGCTGGCCCTGCTCGCGCTCGGCGGTGCCGCGCTGGCGGCCCGGCTGCGCCGCCGGGAGCACACCCTGCGGCACGAGGTCGAGCAGTCCTACCCGCACGAGGAGCACCACGCATCGCGCACCCGGCAGATCGCCCGGGCCGTGGCGCGCGCCGGACTCACCGACTCCGCGCCGATGCTGGTCGCCGTGGTCTGCGCGGCGGCCTTCGCGCTCGGGGGCGGCGCGGTCGCCGGCGCGTGGGCCGGCGGCGGCACTCCGGTGGACGTGGCCGCGGACGCCCCGCGGGTGCTGCGGGGACCGGCCGGCGCGGCGCAGTCGCTCGGCTCGTGGCTGGTCGGCGCGGGTGTGGTGGCGCTCGTCGCACTGGGCCGCCGCGCCTACCGGGACCCGTCCGCGCGGCGGACCGTCGGCATCCTGTGGGACGTCGGCACGTTCTGGCCGCGCGCCGCCCACCCGTTCGCGCCGCCCTGCTACGCCGAGCGGGCCGTGCCCGACCTGAGCTGGCGGATGGCGTCGTGGACGCAGGCCACCGGCGGCCGGATCATCATCTCCGGGCACTCGCAGGGCAGTGTGCTCGCGGCCGCCGCGGTCTGGCAGCTCGACCCCGCGGTGCGCGGCCGGGTGGCGCTGCTCACCTACGGCTGCCCGCTGGCCCGGCTCTACGGCCGCTGGTTCCCGGCCCACTTCGGCACCGCGCGGCTGCGGGACCTGCACGACGACATGCACATCTGGAGCAACCTGTGGCGGCGCACCGACCCGATCGGCGGCCCGGTCGGCATCAGTTCTCCCGACGCGCCGGTCGACTGCGGCCCGCTGCTGGACCCGGCCGCCTACGGGCGCAGCCTCGCCCACCCGCTGCCCGAACCGATCCTGGGGCACTCGGACTTCCAGGCCGACCCGGCGTTCGCCGAGCAGCGCGCCCTGCTGCTGGCCCGGCTGCCCGGCCCCAAGGGCGTTCCCGCTCAGGGCAGTTCGGGCAGATCCTCCGGGTAGAGCAGCAGCAGTTCCTCGTGCGTCGGCTCGTCGACGTGCGCCAGCCGCACCGCGTGCCGCTCGATCATCGCCTCGAACGTCTGGCGCGCCGCGCGGCCGTTGCCGAACGCCGGGCCCTTGGGCATCGCGGTGAAGAACTTCAGCAGCGCCTCGCCGGTGTCCTCGCCGAGCCGGTACTCGTGCTCGGCCGCCTGTGCCTCGACGATCCGCAGCAGTTCCGCGGAGGTGTAGTCGCCGAAGGTGATGGTGCGTGAGAAACGTGACGCCACACCGGGGTTGGAGGCGAGGAAGCGCTCCATCTCCGCCGTGTAGCCGGCCACGATCACGACCACCGCCTCGCGGTGGTCCTCCATCAGCTTCACCAGCGTGTCGATCGCCTCGCGCCCGAAGTCGCGGCCGGCGTCCTCGGGGGCCAGCGCGTACGCCTCGTCGATGAACAGCACGCCGCCGCGGGCCCGGTCGAACGCCTCCTGGGTGCGGATGGCCGTGGACCCGATGTGCTCGCCGACCAGGTCGACGCGCGAGACCTCGACCAGGTGGCCGCGTTCCAGCACCCCCAGCGACGCGAGGATCTCGCCGTAGAGGCGGGCCACCGTGGTCTTGCCGGTGCCGGGGGAGCCGGTGAAGACCAGATGGCGGCGCGGCGAGGGCGCCTTGAGGCCGGCCTTCTCCCGCCGGCGGCCCACCGAGATCAGGTCGATCAGGGTGCGCACCTCGCGCTTGACGCCCTCCAGGCCCACCAGCGCGTCGAGGGCGGCGAGTACCTCGTCACCGGTGCGGGCGGGCGGCTCCGGCACCAGGGCCTGCTCCGCCGCCCCGGGCCGCTGC
>NZ_JAINZZ010000074.1 GCF_019890725.1 Actinacidiphila acidipaludis | reverse complement strand
GCCATCAGCATCGACACGAAGTACGCGGGCGTGGGCAGCCGGCTGGTGCCCAGCAGCAGCGGCGCGACGGTCGCCAGCGTGCCGACGGCCCCCACCAGGAAGACGATCGCGCCCACCCGCACGAGCAGGTCGCCGGGGCCCATGGTTTGTTTGCTCACCGGACCAGGGTAGGTCCGTGGCGTGGATGCCCGGGAACGGGACCTCGGCGTCTTGTCACACGGCGGCAGGCCATTAGCCTGGTGTCAGCGGGTCTCCGGTGGACCCGCTGAAGTCATATTCAGAGCGGTTTCGAGCAATGAGGACGAGGTCGGACGTGCCTACCGGCAAGGTCAAGTGGTTCAACAGCGAGAAGGGCTTCGGCTTTCTCTCCCGCGATGACGGCGGCGACGTCTTCGTGCACTCCTCGGTGCTGCCCGACGGTGTGGCGGCCCTCAAGCCCGGCCAGCGCGTGGAATTCGGCGTCGTCGCGGGACAGCGCGGTGACCAGGCGCTTTCGGTGACGCTGCTCGATCCCGCCCCGTCGGTCGCCGCCGCCCAGCGCCGCAAGCCGGACGAGTTGCTGCCGATCGTGCAGGACCTCACCACTCTCCTGGAGGACGTCGCGCGTTCCTTGCAGCGCGGGCGCTATCCCGACAAGGCGCACGGTCACAAGATCGCCTCGGTCCTGAGGGTCGTCGCGGACCAGCTCGACGTATAGCCGGCCCGGAGCGCTTTTGCGGCGCTTTACCGGAGGTTGGCCCTCCGGTAAAGAGCCGCAAAGTCTTTTCCGGGTCGATTTCCCTGCGGTTCTCCCCGGGGTTCTCCTCGGCGTTCCGCCGGGGTTCTCGCCGAGGTCCCTCCCGGCCTTGTCCCGGGGTTCCCGGGCCGGGACAGGCGCGTTCCTAGAACGCCAGCGCGTCCTCGCCCAGCGCCGGCACCAGGCCCTCGGCCGCCGCCCGGCCGAGCAGGCCGCGGACCGCCGCGTACCCGTCCTCGCCGAGGTCGGCGGTGAACTCGTTGACGTACAGCGCGATGTGCTGGTCGGCGACCGCCGGGTCCATCTCCTGGGAGTGCGCGAGCACGTACTCCCGCGACGCCCGCGGGTCGTCCCAGGCCGCGCGCACCGAACGGCGTGCCGCGTCCGCCAGCGACTGGAGCCGCTCCTTGCCCAGCGACCGCTTGGCGATGATGGCGCCCAGCGGGATCGGCAGGCCGGTGGTGGACTCCCAGTGCTCGCCCATGTCCGCGAGCTTGTGCAGGCCGTAGTTCTGGTAGGTGAAGCGCGCCTCGTGGATCACCAGGCCGGCGTCCACCCGGCCGTCCCGGACCGCGGGCATGATCTCGTGGAACGGCATGACCACGATCTCGCCGACGCCGCCGGCCACCTCCGCCGCCGCCCACAGGCGGAACAGCAGGTACGCCGTGGACCGTTCGCTCGGCACCGCGACGGTCCTGCCCGCCAGGTCGGTGCCGGGCTCGCGGGTGAGCACCAGCGGCCCGCAGCCGCGGCCCAGCGCCCCGCCGCAGGGCAGCAGGGCGTACTCGTCCAGCACCCACGGCAGCACCGCGTACGACACCTTCAGCACGTCGCCCTCGCCACGCTCGGCCATGCCGTTGGTGATGTCGATGTCGGCGAACGTGACGTCCAGCGGCGGGGCGCCGGGCACCAGGCCGTGCGCCCACGCGTGGAAGACGAACGTGTCGTTGGGGCAGGGGGAGTACGCGATCCGCAGCGCGGACCCGCCGGCCGGACTCCCCGTCGTCGTGCCGTCCGTCGTGTCGTCAGTCATGTTCCGGGTCAACCTCCAATGCCGCCGGGAGCTTCCCGAAGGCCCCTGTGAGTGCCGCCAGCGCGTCGCCGATCCGCCAGGCCGCCCGGTCCCGGGGGCCCACCGCGTTCGACACGGCACGGATCTCCAGCACGGGCAGCCCCGCGGCCGCCGCCGCCTCCGCCACGCCGAACCCCTCCATGGCCTCGGCCACGGCCGTGGGGTGACGCCGCGTCAAGGCGGCTGCGCGTTCGGCCGTACCGGTGACGGTGGAGACGGTGAGCACCGGGCCGTAGGCCGCGCCGAGGGCCTGGGCCACCCGGCGGGACAGCCCGGCGGGCGGCAGGTGCCGGGAGGTGCCGAAGCCCAGGTCGGTCACCGGGACGAAGCCCGCGTCGGTCTCGGCGCCCAGGTCGGCGGCCACGATCGCGTCGGCGACGGCCAGCGTGCCGAGCGGCGCGGCGGGGGCGAACCCGCCGCCGATGCCCGCGGAGACCACCAGCGCGTAGGGGACCCCGGCCACCTCCGCGCGGGCCAGAGCGGTCGCCGTCGCCGCGGCCGCCGCGGCGGGGCCGACGCCGGCCGCGACGACGTCCGCGGCCGCGGAGTCGGTCGCAGCCGTGTCCGCGTCGGTGCGGGACGTCAAGGTACCGGCGGTCAAGGTGCCGGTCGTCGTGCCGGTCCGGCCGGCGCTCGCCGCGGCGCCGGCCCGGGCCAGTCCCGCGACGACCGCGTCGCGCTCCACGGCGACGGCGGTCACCACCAGGAGACGGCCGGGACGGATCACTTGGACTTGATCAGCTTGATCTTCCACACGCCGTAGGTCTCGGCGCCGGTGGTGTCCGGGGACTCCACGATGTTCAGGGTCACCGAGTCGACCTGCGTGGTCTGGCCGGTCTGCGGGTCCTGCTGGGTGAACAGCGTGTTGGAGTCGAGCGTCCAGTAGGTCTTGTTCGTGAGCGGCTCGGGGGTGAGCAGCTGGGTGCCGGAGGCCAGCAGCCAGCCCTTCTTCGCCAGCTTGGGCTCCACGCCGACGCGGACCGTGTCGCCCAGGCCCACCGTGAGGTGGTGCTTGGCCGGGGCGGACAGGCATGACTCGAAGATCTTCGTCGGCAGCTTCTTGCCGTTCGCGTAGCACAGGTCGACGGCTTCTGCGGTCACCGACCTGCTGCCCACGGTCACCGTCGCCAGGGGCGTCGGCTTGTCGCAGGCGGTCAGGGCGACCAGCCCGAGGGAAATGGCACCAAGGGTGGTGGCTGCGCGGCGAATGCTCATGGGGGTGAGGCTACCGGGCGGTCGCCCCAGGCCTGCGCGGGGGTGCGCCGTGTCCTCAGGCGACGCGGGCGCGGGTCGCGCCGCCCCGGCGGGCCGCGCCGAGCAGACCGCGCACCGACACCGAGAACGCCAGCAGCACCAGACCGGCCGCCACCGCCATCCCCAGTTCGCCGCTGAGCGGCAGCACTATGCCCAGGCCGCCGCCGATGACCCAGGACAGCTGCAGGGTCGTCTCCGAACGGGCGAAAGCGGAGGTGCGGACCTCCTCCGGTACGTCCCGCTGGATCAGGGCGTCCAGCGACAACTTGGCGAGCGCCTGGGAGATGCCGGCCACGGCCGTCACCGCCGCCACCGTGACGAGCCCGAACCAGCCCGCCGCGACCGTCGCCGTCGCCAGCGCGATGATCAGCACGGTCGCGATGATCACCTCCGGGCCGCGCGCCTTGAGCCAGGCGCCCAGCGCCGTGCCCAGCGCGTTGCCCACGCCCGCCGCGATGACCGCCACGCCGAGCGATTCCGCGGGCGTCAGACCGCCCAGCGGATGCTCGCGCAGCATGAACGCCAGGAACATCGTCAGGAAGCCCGACAGTGCGCGCAGGCCCGCGTTGCCCTGCAGCGCGTGCAGCACCGAGGAGCCGACGCCGAGCAGGCCGGGCTTGCGGCCCGGAATGCCGGCGGGCTCCGGTGGCGCCTCCTCGTCCGCCGACAGCCGCGCCCGGTTCTCGCCGCGGGCCGAGTCCACCTTCGGGTCGAGCGACATCGACAGCAGCGCGCCGGCGAGATAGATCACGAACGCCCCGTACAGCGGCCAGGACGGTCCGATGGCATGCAGGCCCGCACCCACCGGCGCCGCCACCGCGGTGGCCAGCAGACCGGCCAGGGTGACCCGCGAGTTCGCCTTCACCAGGGTCGTGCGGCCAGGGAGCAGGCGCGGCACCACGGCACTGCGCAGCACGCCGTACGCCTTGGACGCCACCAGCACGCCCAGCGCCGCCGGATACAGCCCGAGGCCGGCGGTGGCCACCACCCCGGCCATCGTCCAGGCCAGGACCGCGCGCGCCATCATCGACGCGGCCATGGCGACCCGGCGTCCGTGACCCATCCGGTCGAGCAGCGGGCCCACGACGGGCGCGAGGATCGCGAACGGCGCCATCGTGATCAGCAGGTACAGAGCCACCCGGCCGCGCGCCTCGCCGGTCGGCACCGAGAAGAACACCGTGCTCGCCAGCGCGACCGTGATGAGCATGTCGCCCGCGGAGTTCACCGCGTGGAGCTCGATCAGCTTGGCCAGACCGGACTCGCCTGCACCGCCCGCGTGCGTCGAACGCCGGACCCTGCGCACCACGGCACCGCCGGAGCGCCCGACCCCACTCACGAGGGAGCGCCCGGCCCTGCGCACGGGTCCAGGACCCGACGTCACGGTACGTGCCACAGTCGCAATCCTGCCCCAAATGGAAGTTCGCGCACCCCCTCCTTTGCGCCGGTGGTGCACACGGGTAGCGTGCGATCGCGCAGAATGGTGGCAACAGGTGCGCCCGAGGACGCTCGGGCAGACCGTGAGGTCGGGGAACGAACGCGTTGAAGCGGTCCAGAGGTCCGCTCCGCTGCCGGCTCCCCCGCGTCCGGTCCGCCCGCCCGCGAGCGCACACGTGAGACGGCGTAGAAAGAGAAACGATTTCTGTGAGCCCTGCGATGCGAAGCCGTACCCCTGACCGCCTGTGCGCCGAGGCGGTGGACGTCGCGCTCGCGGTCACCGAGGAAGCGGCGGGGCCGCACTCCGTGGGTGAGCACCTCGGCGTCGTCGCGGAGGGCGACCGCGTCGTCACCCACCTCTTCGCCTGCAAGGAACCGGCCTACCGGGGCTGGCGCTGGGCCACCACGCTCGCCCGGGCCTCGCGGGCGAAGGTCGTCACCATCGACGAGACGGTGCTGCTGCCCGGACCCGACGCGGTGCTCGCGCCCGAGTGGGTGCCGTGGAGCGAGCGGCTGCGGCCGGGCGACCTCGGCCCCGGCGACCTGCTGCCGACCGAGGCGGACGACCTGCGCCTCGAACCGGGCTGGACGGGTGAACCCGGCGAGCCGGAGGACGTCGAGGGAGCAGAGGGCGCCGAGGGTCCCGAGGGCGCCGAAGGTCCTGAGGGTCCGGAGGGCGCGCGGGGCGCCGGGGCCGGGACCGCGGAGGAGGCCGTCGAGGTCACCGAAGAGGTGGTCGTGTCCGGTCCTTCCCTGTCGACCATCGGCGCCGTCGCCCGCCAGCTCGGCATGGGCCGGCCGCGGGTGCTGTCGCGGTACGGACTGCACACCGCCGCCGACCGCTGGGAGGAGCAGTTCGGGCCGAAGACGCCCATGGCGCAGGGCGCGCCCGCCAACTGCGCGAGCTGCGGGTTCCTGGTGCCGATCGCGGGCTCGCTGAGCCAGGCGTTCGGTGTGTGCGCCAACGAGTTCTCCCCGGCCGACGGCCACCTGGTCTCCCTCGGCTACGGCTGCGGGGCCCACTCCGAGGCGGCCGTGATGCCGCGCACGCCGCAGCCGGCGCCGATGGTGCTGGACGAGCTCCACGACACGGACCCGCTGCCGCTCCACCCCGACCGCCACGCCTCCGTCGAGGACGACGAGCCCTCCGAGGACGACCTCGGCCACGGCTGAGGCGTCTCCGCGGGGTGCCGGCGTCGCAGGCGGCCCGGCGCGCCGGGGGAGCGGGCCGTGACCGGCCGTCCCGAGCGCAGGGGCCGGCCGGGGCGGGCAGGCGAGGCGGCCCGCGCGGGCGACGGCCGAATGGCGGTACCTTCACGGTGCAGGGCCCTCACGGGCCGAGACCATGCGACGGAAGGGCCGTACGTTGACCCGCGCAGGCGTTGTCCGAACCGATCCGGAAGGCCACCCGGACCCCTTCCGTACCGCGGCCCTGCGCCACGCAGTCCTCACCGCCTGGACGTCCTCCGCCGCCCGCTTCCGTGAGGACGCCAACGCCGAGGAGGACCTGGCCCTCGGCGGCTACCGCGACCGGCTCATCGTCGAGCTCGCGCAGAACGCCGCCGACGCCGCCGTCCGCGCCGGCGTCCCCGGCCGGCTCCGGCTCACCCTGCACGAAGCCGAGGACGGCGCTCCCGCGGTGCTCGCCGCCGCCAACACCGGCGCGCCCCTCGACGCCGCCGCCGTGGAGTCCCTCTCCACCCTCCGCGCCTCCGCCAAGCGCGACGACGGCCCGGACTCCGTGGGCCGCTTCGGCGTCGGCTTCTCCGCGGTCCTCGCCGTCACCGACGAACCCGCCGTCGTCAGCCGAGCGGGCGGCGTCCGCTGGTCCCTGGTCGAGGCCCGCGACCTCGCCACCCAAATCGCCGGTCTGGCCGACGAGTTGCGCCGCCGCGACGGCCATGTCCCGCTGCTGCGGCTGCCGTTCCCCGCCGAGGGGCGTGCTCCCGAGGGCTACGACACCGCCGTGGTGCTGCCCCTGCGCGACGGCTCCGCCGAAGATCTGACGGACCGTCTGCTCGCCGGTGTGGACGACGCGTTGCTGCTCGCTCTGCCCGGCCTGACGGAAGTCGTCATCGAAACGCCCTCCGGGACACGGACGATGACGCGCCGTCAACTCGACGACGGGGACGTGCTGATCGACGACTCCGCCCGAATCGAACCGGCGCGCTGGCGTGTCGACTCCTCGGCCGGGCCGCTGGATCCCGAACTCCTCGCGGACCGGCCCGTGGAGGAGCGTCTGCGCCCGGTCTGGTCGGTCACCTGGGCCGTTCCGGTCGACGCCGAGGGAGCGCCCACCGCACCCCGCACCGCGGACATCGTGCACGCGCCGACCCCGACCGACGAGCCGCTCGGCCTGCCCGCGCTGCTGCTCGCGTCGTTCCCGCTCGACCCGACGCGCCGCCACGCCGCGCCCGGCCCGCTCACCGACTTCCTGCTCGCCCGCGCCGCCCAGGCCTATGTGCGGCTGATGGACGGGTGGCGGCCGGCCGGCACCGGTGTCGTCGACCTCGTCCCGGGGCCGCTGGGCAAGGGCGAACTCGACGCCGAACTTCGCCGTCGCATCCTGGCCGAACTGCCCCGCACGCCGTTCCTGCCCCGCGCCGCCGAAGCGCCGGCGCGGGAGGCGGCCGAGGGTGACGGCGGGTCCTGGGACGGCGGCGTGCCGCTCGTCGGCGAGGCGCACGCGCTGCGTCCGGTGGAGGCCGAGGTGGTCGAGGGCGCCACCGCGGAAGCCGTCCGGGTGCTCGCCGAGGTGCTGCCCACCCTCGTCCCTTCGGCGCTCGAACGGCGTCCTGCCCTGCGGCAGTTGGGCGTGGCCCGGCTGTCCCTGGCCGACGCCGTCGACCGGCTCTCCGGCGCCGAGCGGCCCGCCGAGTGGTGGTACCGGCTCTACGACGCTCTCGCCGGCACCGACGCCGAGGTGCTCAGCGGCCTGCCCGTGCCGCTCGCCGACGGCCGCACCGTCGTCGGCCCGCGGCAGGTGCTGCTGCCGCTGCCGGGCGCGGACGGGGAGGAGGCCGTGGACGCGTCGCTGCTGTCCCGGCTCGGGCTGCGGGTCGCCCACGCCGACGCCGCGCATCCCCTGCTGGAGAAGCTCGGGGCGCTGCCCGCCACACCGCGGGCCATCCTCACCACTCCCCAGGTCCGTGCCGCCGTCGCCGCCTCGCTGGACGAGGACCGGGCCGCCTGGGACGAGGAACCCGGCCTGGACCCGGAGGAACTGGCCGACGCCGTCCTGGGCCTGGCTCGCGCCGCGAACCTGGCTCCCGGCGAGGAGCCGTGGCTGTCCGCGCTCGCCCTGCCCGACGAGGACGGCGAACTCGCCCCCGCGGGCGAGCTGGTGCTGCCCGGCAGCCCGCTGGAGTCGGTGCTCCGCGAGGGTGAACTCGCGGCTGTGGACGGCGACCTCGCGGACCGGTGGGGGGAGCAGCCCCTCACCGCGGTGGGCGTGCTCGCCACGTTCGCCCTGGTGCGCGCCGCCGACGTGGTCCTCGACCCGGACGACCTGGAGCCGCGCGACAGCGACTGGGCCGAGCCCGACGACGTCGGCCTGCTCGACGCCGTCGACGTGTGGTGCGAGGACGTCCTCGACCAGCTCCCCGAGACCGACGTGCCGCCCGTCGCCACCGAGGTGGTCGGCGTGCGCGACCTCGACCTCGTGGACGACGACGCCTGGCCGCAGGCCCTGGCCCTGCTCTCCCGGCCCCCGCTGCGCGAGGCGGTCACCGCGCCGGTGCGGGTGCTGCTGCCCGACGGCACCACCGAGTCCGTGCGGGCCCATGCCGCCTGGTGGCTGCGCGACCACCCGGTCCTCGACGGCCGCCACCCGGTGGGTCTGAGGACGGCGGGCGGCGACCGGTTGCTGGCCGGCCTCTACGACGAGGCCGAGACCGACATGGACGTGGACGAGCAGGTCCTCCGAGCCCTCGGCGTCCGCACGTCGGTGGCCGCGCTGCTGTCGGAGCCCGGCGGCGCCGCCGAACTCCTCGGCCGGCTCGCCGACCCCGACCGAGGTGTCACCCCGGCCCAGCTCCACCATCTGTACGCGGCGCTGGCCGAACTCGACCCCGAACAGGTCACCCTGCCCGACGAGCTGCGCGCGGTCGTCGACGGCGAACCGGTCGTCGTGGACGCTGCGGAGGCCCTCGTCGCCGACGCGCCCGACCTGCTGCCGCTGGCCGCCGGGCGCGCGCTGCTGCCCGTGCCGCCGCGGCTGGCCGGAGACCTGGCCGAGCTGTTCCAGGTGCGGCGGCTGAGCGAGGCGGTGGAGGCGCGGGTGCTCTCCGAGGGCGAGCCGCACGACGTCCTGCCCGCGGTGCACGATCTGCTGCCCGGCGCGCCCACCAGCTACGTCGAGCACGAGGAACTGCTGGTCAGCGGGCAGGCGGAGGCCGGGGAGGTGGAGGTCGACTGGCGCTACGTCGACGGGGTGCTGCACGCCTCCACGGTCGAGGGCGTCGCCGCCGGCCTCGCCTGGGCCGCCGGCCACTGGCAGCGCAGGTTCGAACTGGCCGCGCTGCTGGAGGACCCGACGCGCACGGAGGAGCTGGCCGAGGCCCGCTGGTTCGACTGAGCGAGCACGTCCTGTGCGGGGTGCGGGGCTCGCTGGTGCGGGGTGCGGGGTTCGGTGGTGCGGGGCCCGCTGGTCGCGGGCGGCGGTGCGCCGAGCCGTGGTTCAGGCAGTCCCGAGCACGCGGGGCTCGCGGCGGCGCACCCAGGCCCACACCACCTCCAGGACCACCCCGCCGACGCCCGCGATCCCGACGGCCGCCCAGGGCACCGCGTCGCCGACCAGCCGCAGGGCGAAGAAGGACTGCAGCGAGGGCGTGACCAGCACCACCCCGAAGCCCAGGACCATCGCCACCACCAGCACCACCCGCCACCAGGTGTAGGGCCGGGCCACGATCGCCAGCACCCACACCTCCATCAGGAACAGGGTGAGGGTGGCCGCACTGGTCTCCGCGTCCAGCGACCCGGGGCCGGTGTACTCGTGCCGGGCCACCAGGTAGGTGATGAAGGACGCGAGCCCGCAGATGATCCCCGCGGGCGTCGAGTACCGCATGACGCGCCGGACGAAGTGCGGCTTCGCGCGCTCCTTGTTGGGCGCGAGCGCCAGGAAGAACGCGGGCACGCCGATGGTCAGCGTGGACAGCAGCGTCAGGTGCCGCGGCAGGAACGGGTACGGGATCTGCCAGAACACCACCAGCAGCGCGAGCAGCACCGAGAAGACGGTCTTGGTGAGGAACAGCGTGGCGACGCGGGTGATGTTGCCGATCACCCGCCGGCCTTCGGCCACCACCGAGGGCAGCGTGGCGAAGCTGTTGTTCATCAGCACGATCTGGGCGACGGCCCGGGTCGCCTCCGAGCCGGACCCCATCGAGACGCCGATGTCCGCGTCCTTGAGCGCCAGGACGTCGTTGACGCCGTCACCGGTCATCGCCACGTTGTGGCCACGGGACTGCAGGGCGCCCACCATGTCCCGCTTCTGCTGCGGGGTGACCCGCCCGAACACCGAGCCCTCCTCCAGGACCCCGGCCATCGCGTCGCGCTCCTCGGGCAGCCGGCGGGCGTCGACGGGCCGGTCGGCGCCCGGCAGCCCCAGCTTGCCGGCGACCGCGCCGACCGACACCGCGTTGTCGCCGGAGATCACCTTGGTGTGGACGTCCTGGTCGGCGAAGTACCGCAGGGTGTCCCCGGCGTCGGGCCGCAGCCGCTGCTCCAGCACCACCAGCGCCTGAGGGAGGACTCCGGTGGTGACCTCCGGGTCGTCCAGGGCCAGCCCGGACCGGGCCAGCAGCAGCACCCGCAAGCCCTCGTCGTTGAGGCGGTCGACCTCGGCCAGGGCGGGGTGGCCGGGGGCCAGCAGGACGTCGGGGGCGCCCAGCAGCCATGTCCCCGCGGTGCCCCTCGGCTCGGTCAGCGCCGCGCCGCTGTACTTGCGGGCGGAGCTGAACGGCAGGGCGCCGGTGCGCTGCCAGCCCTCGGAACCCGCCTGCGGGTAGGCCTCGATGATGGCCTGGAGGCTGGCGTTGGGGTGCGGGTCGGCGGCGCCGAGCGCCGACAGCACCGCGCCGACATGGGCGTGTCCAGCGCCTTCCAGCAGCCGCAGGCCCGTGACGTCCATCCCGCCCTCGGTCAGCGTGCCGGTCTTGTCCAGGCAGACCACGTCCACCCGCGCCAGCCCCTCGATGGCGGGCAGCTCCTGCACCAGGCACTGTTTGCGGCCGAGGCGCACCACGCCGATCGCGAAGGCCACCGACGTCAGCAGCACCAGGCCCTCGGGCACCATCGGCGTGATCCCGCCGACGGTGCGGCGCACCGCCTCCCGCGCGTCGTGGCTCTCCACGGTGAACTGGCTGATGATCAGGCCGATCGCGGTCGGCACCATCATCCAGGTCACGTACTTCAGGATCTGGCTGATGCCGTTGCGCAGCTCGGAGTTGACCAGGGTGAAGCGGGAGGCCTCGTCGGCGAGCTGGGCGGCGTAGGCCTGCCGGCCGACCCGGGTGGCGGTGAACGCGCCGCCGCCCGCGACCACGAAGCTGCCGGACTTCACCTCGTCGCCGGGCCGTTTGACCACGGGGTCCGGTTCGCCGGTCAGCAGCGACTCGTCGATCTCCAGGTTTCCGGCCTCGGCGACCTCGCCGTCGACCACGACCTTGTCGCCCGGTCCGAGCTCGATCAGGTCGCCGAGCACGATGCCGGAGGTGGGGATCTCGGCCGCGGCGCCGTCGCGGCGGACGGTCGGCTTGGCCTCGCCGATCACCGCCAGGTTGTCCAGGGTCCGCTTGGCGCGCATCTCCTGGACGATGCCGATCGCGGTGTTGGCGACGATCACGAAGCCGAAGAGGCTGTCCTGGACCGGCCCGACCACCAGGATGATCGCGAAGAGCACGCCGATGATCGCATTGAACCGGGTGAAGACGTTCGCCCGGACGATCTCCGCGGTCGAGCGTGAGGAACGGACCGGGACGTCGTTGACCTCGCCGCGCTCGACGCGCCGGGCGACCTCGTCCGAGCTGAGCCCGGGATGGCGCGCGGCGACGAAGTCGGTGTCGGCGCGTTCCGTCATGGCTCCGACGGTACGTGCCGGTGGGCGCTTCTACCCGTTGTGACCGTTCTGGGCGGCTTCGGGAGTCTCGTCCGCCTCGGCTGCCCGGGCGCGCCGGATGGCGTCGCGCCGGGCCCGCACGTACTTCAGGCCCACCAGGCCCAGGCAGCCGCCCGCCAGGCAGGTCCAGATCCACCAGGTGTGACCGTGGTCGGAGTACCAGCCGTAGAAGGGGAGCTGCCCGAGGAAGAGCGCGAACCAGATGATCGTGCCGACGGTGACCGTGGCGACGTCGTTGGCCTCCAGAGGCTCGGGGGCCTCGCGCAGGGGAGTCAGCTCCTTGCTCATGCGCACATCGTATGCGGCGGCTGTACCGCGGTCCCATGAGCCCGTGCGGGCCCGCGCCCGGCAAGGGTCTACGCGCGAAGATAGCGTTTGGTTTGTTGTTTGTTCATACTGAAACAGTCATCCGTTGACGCAAATCATTCGTACGATCGCCCAAAAGACGGCGAGAACCGATCCCCGAAGGACCCGTATGTCCACCTCGGCCCCCGCTCCGGTCGACGCGCGCACGCCCACCGGCGGCTCGTCGGTTTCCGGCCTGGACCGCTTCTTCCGGATCTCCGAACGCGGCTCGTCCATCCCGCGCGAGATCCGGGGTGGTCTCGCGACGTTCTTCGCGATGGCCTACATCATCGTGCTGAACCCGATCATCCTCGGGTCGGCGGTCGACAAGTTCGGTCACCACCTCAACGGTGGCCAGCTCGTCACCGCCACCGTGATCACCGCCGCCTTCACCACCCTGCTCATGGGTGTGATCGGCAACGTCCCCGTCGCCCTGGCCGCCGGCCTCGGCGTCAACACCGTCGTCGCCCTCCAGCTCGCCCCGAAGATGAGCTGGCCGGACGCCATGGGCATGGTCGTCCTGGCCGGTTTCGCGATCATGATCCTGGTGGCCACCGGCCTCCGGGAGCGCGTGATGAGCGCGGTGCCGCTCGGCCTGCGCAAGGGCATCGCCATCGGCATCGGCCTGTTCATCATGCTGATCGGGCTGGTGGACTCCGGATTCGTCACCCGTATCCCGGACGCCGCGCACACCACCGTGCCGCTTCAGCTCGGCAACGGCGGCCACCTCACCGGCTGGCCGGTGCTGATCTTCATCCTGGGCACGCTGCTGACCCTCGGGCTGATCATCCGCAAGGTCTCGGGCGCGATCCTGATCTCGATCATCAGCATGACGGTGCTGGCCGTGATCATCGACTCGGTCGCCCACGTGTCCCCCGCGGAGTGGGGCCTGACCGTGCCCAAGTGGCCCGGCAACCCCGTCTCCTCCCCGGACTTCGGGCTGGTCGGCAAGGTCAGCCTGTTCGGCGGGTTCCATCAGGTCGGCATCCTCACCGGGATCCTGTTCGTCTTCACCGTCCTGCTGTCCTGCTTCTTCGACGCCATGGGCACGATCCTCGGCGTCAGCGACGAAGCGGGTCTGCTGGACAAGAAGGGCGACCTGCCCGGCATGAACAAGGTGCTGATGATCGACGGCATCGCCACCGCCGCCGGCGGCGCGACGTCCTCCTCGGCCAACACCTGCTTCGTGGAGTCCACCGCAGGCGTCGGCGAGGGCGCCAGGACCGGCCTCGCCAGCGTCGTCACCGGCCTGATGTTCGTGTTGGCGCTGTTCCTCACACCGCTGGCGACCATGGTTCCGGCCCAGGCGGCCACCCCTGCCCTGGTGGCGGTGGGCTTCCTGATCCTGTCCGGATCGATCCGGGAGATCGACTGGAGCGACTTCACCATCGCGGTGCCGGCGTTCCTGACCATGGTCCTCATGCCGTTCACGTACTCGATCACGAACGGCATCGGCATCGGGTTCCTGACCTTCTGCCTGCTGCGGGTCGCCGCCGGCCGGTGGCGCGAGGTGCCGGTGGCCCTCTATGTGGTCGGCGCCGTGTTCGCCTTCTACTACCTGATGCCGGCGCTCGGCCTGGTCTGAGCCCCGGAGATGTCCTGCCGACCGTAGAAACGGTCGGTCGCCTCGACGGCGGCCATGAACCGCTCGTCGAAGTCCTCGCGAATGAGCGTCCGGATCACATAGTCCTGGGCGCTCATTCCGCGTTTTGCGGCATGGTCGCGGATCCGCTCCCACAGATCTCCGTCCAAACGGAGGCTGAGCACTCTCGATGCCATGCGCCCAACGGTCCCCGGATCGAGTGGCTCGCCGCGTCACTTTCCGTCCCGTTCTCACTCGTATGGGTGAGATCTGGCCACCGGATGGTTCAATACGCGCCCTTCGAAGTTCAGTTCCGGTGTACTTAGTCTAGGTAATGAGCTAACCTAATTAGCGTGAGTGAACTGTCCGAGGACGACCGCGCGGCCATCAGCGAGCTGCGCGGCGCCGTGATGAGGCTGTCGCGACGGTTGCGCCACCAGCGCGTCGACGAGTCGCTCAGCCCGACCGAGATGGCGGTGCTGGCCACCCTGGCCCGCTGCGGGTCCGCGACCCCCGGGGAACTGGCGCGCAAGGAGCACGTCCAGCCCCCGTCCATGACCCGCATCGTCGCGATGCTCGAGGCCAAGGGCCTGGTCCACCGGGAACCGCACCCCGAGGACCGCCGCCAGGTCGTGGTGAGCCGCACCGAGCAGGCCGACGCGATGCTCGCCGAGAGCCGCACCAAGCGGAACGCCTGGCTCGCCCAGCTCGCCGAAGGACTCACCGACGAGGAACGCGCCGTTCTGCGCCAGGCCGCTCCCGTCCTCGAGAAGCTGGCTCACCTGTGACCCGCCGGATCAGCGCCGCCGCCCTCCGGGGCGGCGGTCCAGCGCTGCGGCAACGACACACCCTGAACCACCGACGGAAGTGAGGCGAGTTCCGATTGAGTTCGGCAGCCGGACCAGACACCGCAACCGAACCTGACCGTCCCGCGGAACAGAAGACGGGCACCTTCAGCTCGCTCAGGATTCGCAACTACCGGCTCTTCGCGACCGGTGCCGTGGTCTCCAACACCGGCACCTGGATGTCGCGGATCGCCCAGGACTGGCTGGTGCTCAGCATCACCGGCTCGTCCTTCGCGGTGGGCATCACCACCGCGCTGCAGTTCCTGCCCATGCTGCTGTTCGGGCTGTACGGGGGCGTGATCGCCGACCGCTATCCCAAGCGGCGCACTCTGCTGTGCACCCAGGCCGCCCTCGGCGTGCTCGGCCTGGCCCTGGCCACTCTGACGCTCAGCGGCGTCGTCCAGGTGTGGCACGTGTACACCATCGCCTTCCTGCTCGGCATGGTCACCGTCATCGACAACCCGACCCGCCAGACGTTCGTCATGGAGATGGTCGGCCCCGCCGCGGTGCGCAACGCCGTCTCGCTGAACTCCGCGAACTTCCAGGCCGCCCGGCTCGTCGGCCCGGCCGTCGCAGGTGTGCTGATCACCGCGGTCGGCAGCGGCTGGGCCTTCCTGATCAACGGCCTGTCCTTCCTGGCCCCGCTCACCGGCCTGCTGCTGATGCGGACCTCGGAGCTCCACAAGATCGAGCGGGTGCCGCGCGGCCGGGGCCAGCTCCGCGAGGGCCTGCGCTACGTGGCGGGCAAGCCCGATCTGATCTGGCCGATCGTCCTGGTCGGCTTCATCGGCACCTTCGGCTTCAACTTCCCGATCTGGCTCTCGGCCTTCGTCAACAAGGTGTTCCACAGCGGCGCCGGCACCTACGGCCTGCTGAACACCCTGATGGCCGCCGGCTCCCTGATCGGGGCGCTGCTCGCGGCCCGCCGCAGCCGCACCCGGCTGCGCATGCTGGTGGCGGCCGCCGCGGTCTTCGGGCTGCTGGAGGCGACCGCGGCCCTCGCCCCCGCCTTCTGGGTCTTCGCGGCCCTGCTGGTGCCCATCGGGATCTTCGGCCTGACGTTCAACACCACCGCGAACGCCAGCGTGCAGCTCGCCACCGAGCCCGTGATGCGCGGACGCGTCATGAGTCTGTACATGATGGTCTTCGTGGGAGGCACCCCCATCGGCGGCCCGGTCATGGGCTGGGTCACCGACACCTACGGCGCCAGGATCGGCTTCCTGTCCGGCGGCCTGATCGCCGCGGCCGCCGCCGTGGCGGTCGGTTTCGCGCTGGCCCGGGCCGGTGGTCTGCGCGTGCGGGTCAACCTGCGCCGAGGCGAGGACCGGCCGTTCATCGCCTTCGTCCCCCGCGAGGAGAGCGCGGACGGCGCCGGGGCCGGCGTCGAGGCGGGCGCCGACGAGAGCGACACGAGGCTGACCGCGGCGTGAGGCTCTTCGCGGCGCTGGTGCCCCCGCCTGCCGCGGCCGGTGAGCTGGCCGCGGCGCTCGGGCCCGTGCGCCGCCTGCCCGGCGCCGAGGCGCTGCGGTGGACCGCGCCCGAGGGCTGGCACTTCACCCTCGCGTTCCTCGCCGAGGTCCCGGACGAGGTGCGGCCGGAACTCGACGAGCGGCTCGCCCGGGCCGCGTACCGGCACGGCCCCTACGAGCTGCGGCTGGTCGGCGGGGGACGGTTCGGCGACCGCACCCTGTGGATGGGCGCCGAGGGCGACCTGCGCGGTCTGTCCCACCTCGCCGACTCCGTGCGGGCCGGTGCCCGCCGGGCGGGAGCGCCACCCGCGGAGGAACACGGCTTCCGCGCCCACCTGACCCTGGCGCGCACCCCGCGCGGGCACTCCACCCGCCTGCTGCCGTTCGCCGAGGCGCTGGCCGGCTTCCAGGGCACACCCTGGACCGCCGACGAGTTGCGCCTGGTCGCCAGTGTCCTGCCCCGCTCCGGCGTTCCCGGTGAGCAGCCGCGCTACGAGGTCGTGGGGCGCTACCCCCTGGGCGGTGCGCACCGTACGAGTCGGGGAGAGGGTGACGGATCCGGCACCGGGACGGGTAACCCGGGCGACGGAGCACCCGGCGCGGCCGGTTAACCTCGAAGGGTGGACCCGAAGACCCGTACCCGCGTGATGACCGCCGCTTTCGTCCTGATGATCGTCGTCGTGGTCGTCGCCGCCGCGGTCCGCTGAACCGCGGCGGCGACGCACGCACACGCCGCGTCCTGCAGCCTTACCAGGCGAAGGCCTCCGGGGACGGGCCCGGGCCCGGGAAGATCTCGTCCAGGGCCGCCAGGAACTCCTCCGACAGCTCGGTCTCCAGCGCCCGCAGCGCCGAGTCCAGCTGATCCTGGGTGCGGGGGCCGACGATCGGGCCGGTCACCCCGGGGCGGGTGAGCAGCCAGGCCAGGCCGACGTCACCGGGCTGCAGGCCGTGCTTGTCGCACAGGTCCTCGTACGCCTGGACCTGGTCCCGCTCCTGCTGCGACTTCAGGGTGTCCGCCGACCGCCCGCTCGTCGAGCGGGCGCCGCCGCCCTCACGCTGCTTGCGCAGCGCACCGCCGAGCAGGCCGCCGTGCAGCGGCGACCACGGGATCACGCCCAGGCCGTAGTGCTCGGCCGCGGGGATGACCTCCATCTCCGCCCGGCGTTCCATGAGGTTGTACAGGCACTGCTCGCTCACCAGGCCGAGCGACCCGCGCCGCGCCGCCGCCTCGTTGGCCTGCGCGATGTGCCAGCCCGCGAAGTTGCTGGAGCCGGCGTAGAGGATCTTGCCCTGCTGGACCAGGACGTCGATCGCCTGCCAGATCTCCTCCCACGGAGTGGCCCGGTCGACGTGGTGGAACTGGTAAATGTCGATGTAGTCCGTGCCGAGCCGCTTCAGGCTCGCCTCGACCGCCCGGCGGATGTTGAGCGCGGAGAGCCGGTCGTAGTTCGGCCACTCCTGGCCCTCGGCGGCCATGCTGCCGTAGACCTTGGTGGCCAGCACGGTCTTGTCGCGGCGGCCGCCGCCCTGGGCGAACCAGGTGCCGATGATCTCCTCGGTGCGGCCCTTGTTCTCGCCCCAGCCGTAGACGTTGGCGGTGTCGAAGTAGTTGACGCCCGCGGCCTGCGCCGCGTCCATGATCGCGTGGCTGTCCGCCTCGTCGGTCTGCGGACCGAAGTTCATGGTCCCCAGAACCAGGCGGCTGACCTTGAGACCCGTACGTCCGAGCTGCGTGTATTCCATGACACACAAGCCAAGCTCTTCGAGTGCGCTCGAATCAAGGGCCAATGTGAGCGGTCCCGTCGGCCGGCGCCGCGGAGCGCCTTCGAACCGGGAGCGGGGGCCCGTGCGGCCGCGCCCAACGGGCCGGCTCACGTCCGTCCGCCGGGTGTCCGCCCAGCTTCGGTCAGGGGTGTCAGGCCGCCAGGTACGGCGCTCCCAGGCCCCACGCCTGGTGCATGGCGTCCGCGAAGGCGGCCGCGAGTTTGTGCTCCCCGTACTTGTTGGGGTGTGTGCCGTCGTAGGTGTCGAGGTGGATGTCGTAGTCCGCTGGGCGCGAGGCCATCAGCAGCGGCGAAGCGGCCGAGTCGTGGTCGGCGACGGCCTTGGCCATCAGTTCGTTGAGGTCCGCGCACTGGACGGCGAAGTCCGGGTCGAGTTCCGCGCGGGTGTTGGGGATGACCGGCAGCAGCACCATGCGCAGCCCCGGGGCGGCCGCCCGGGCCTCGGCGATGAAGCGCTCGACGTTGGCCGCGGTCTGCTCGGCGGTGGTGTAGAAGCCGAGGTCGATCAGGCCCAGCGATATCAGCAGCACGTCCGGGCGGTGGTCGCGCACCACCTCGCCGATGACCGGGGCCATGTGCAGCCAGCCCTCGCCCCACCCCGCCAGGTGGCGACGGGCCCGCTGCGGGAACCCCGGATCGGCGTAGTCCGCCGACACCGGCTCGTCGGTCGCCCTGTCGTAGAGCGTGATCCGCGGCCCGACGACCGAGAACGGCTCCCCGAGGCCGCACAGGTGCTGCCACATCCGGTAGCGCCAGGTGTAGTCGCCGGCCGCACCGATGGTCATCGAGTCACCGACGAAGAGGTAGCGCATGCGGGGCATCATGCATGACCGGACGGCGACCAGGGACACTGGGGTCCATGCGTCCTTCTCTGCCGGTGGCCGCCGCCTGCGCCGCCCTCGCTCTGGCCTGCGGCCCGGCGGCCACCGCCGTGGCCGACAGCGGCCCCTCCGTGGCGTTCCGGATGTCCGACCCGCGGATCATCGAGTCCAGCGGCCTGGCCGCCAGCCGCCTCCACCCCGGCGTCTACTGGACCCACAACGACAGCGGCGACGGCCCGTACGTCTACGCCGTGGACTCCGCCACCGGCAAGACCCTGGCCCGGGTGACGATGCGGGGTGTGCCGGCGCGGGACATGGAGGCGATCTCGCTCGGCCCCGACGGCGACCTGTACCTCGGGGACATCGGCGACAACCTCGGCGGCAAGTGGCCCGAGGTGTGGATCTACCGGTTCGCCGAGCCCAAGCAGTTGCGGGACCAGACCGTCGACGTCACCCGCTTCACGGTCCGCTACTCCGACGGCCCGCGCAACGCCGAGGCCCTGATGGTGCATCCGAAGACCGGCCGCGTCTACATCGCCAGCAAGAACGAGGACGGCGGGCACCTGTACGCCGGACCCGCCGAGCTGAGCACCCACGGCATCAACATCTTCAAGCCCATCGCCGACGTGCCGTGGGTCACCGACGGCGCCTTCTCGCCCGACGGCACCCGGCTGGTGCTCCGCGGCTACTTCTGGTCGGCCGACTACCGCTGGACGAACGGCGCTCCGCACAAGATCGGCGATCTCGACGTCCCCATGCAGCCGCAGGGCGAGGGCGTCACCTTCACCACCGACGGCCGGGCGCTGATGTACAGCAGCGAGGGCACCGACAGCCAGGTGTGGAAGGCCTCCTTGAGCGGCGCCGACCTCCCGGACAGTGCGGCCGCGTCCAGCAGCACCACCGCCTCGGGACACGGCCAGGAGGGCGCCTCGGCCGAGAGCGGGACGAAGAACCCCGGGACCGGGCACAAGGCCAACAAGGTGGTGGGTCTCGCCGTGCTGGCCGCCTTCGGCGGACTCGGCTACCTGGCGAGCAAGGGCCTGCGGCGGCGCAGGCACCGGCAGTGATCGCGGTGATCCTGCGGGCGGCCCGGTAGGAGCCCGCGGTCGCCCGCGGGCGGGGTGAGGGGCGAGGCGCGCGGGAGGGCTCGGCTCAGTAGAGCAGACCTCAGCCGACGCCTCGCCGGTCTGTGAACGACGTGGGAGCGGGACCTTCGGGCACCCGCCCCCACGCCTCGGATCCGAGCGTCAGAGCTGGCCGATCACATAGTCGATGGACGCCGTCAGCGCCTCGACGTCGTCCGGCTCGACGGCCGGGAACATCGCCACTCGCAGCTGGTTGCGGCCCAGCTTGCGGTACGGCTCGGTGTCCACGATGCCGTTGGCCCGCAGCACCTTGGCCACCGCGGCGGCGTCGACGCCGTCCTCGAAGTCGATCGTGCCGACGACCTGGGACCGCTTCGCGGAGTCCGCCACGAACGGCTGCGCGTAGGAGGACTTCTCCGCCCAGCCGTACAGCCGCGACGAGGAGTCGGCGGTGCGCTTGACCGCCCAGTCCAGACCGCCCTGGCCGTTGATCCACTCCAGCTGCTGGTTGAGCAGGAACAGCGTGGTCAGCGCCGGGGTGTTGTAGGTCTGGTTCTTCTGCGAGTTGTCGATCGCCGTCGGCAGGTCGAAGAACGCCGGGATGTGGCGGCCGGACGCGGCGATCTGCGCGGCGCGCTCCAGCGCGGCGGGGGAGAACGCCGCCAGCCACAGACCGCCGTCGGCCGCGAAGGACTTCTGCGGCGCGAAGTAGTACACGTCGGTCTCGGTGATGTCGACCGGCAGGCCGCCCGCGCCGGAGGTGGCGTCGACCAGCACCAGAGCGCCCTCGTCCGCGCCCGCGACCCGGCGGAGCGGCGCGGCCACACCCGTGGACGTCTCGTTGTGGGTGAACGCGTAGACGTCCACGCCCGCCTCGGCGACCGGCTCCGGGTGGGTGCCCGGCTCCGACTTCACGATCGTCGGGTCCGCCAGCCACGGCGCGAGCTGTGCGGCCTTGGCGAACTTCGAGGAGAACTCACCGAAGGACAGGTGCTGCGACTTCTCGCGGATCAGGCCGTGCGTGGCGATGTCCCAGAACGCGGTGGAACCGCCGTTGCCGAGCACCACCTCGTAGCCATCGGGCAGGGAGAACAGCCGGCGGACGCCCTCGCGGACCTGTCCCACCAGGTTCTTGACCGGAGCCTGGCGGTGGGAGGTGCCGAGCAGAGACGTACCCGTGGCGGCCAGGGCGTCGAGCGCCTGAGTCCGCACCTTGGAGGGGCCCGATCCGAATCGTCCATCGGCGGGCTTGATGTCAGCGGGAATCTGGATATCGGCCACGCCCGCAGCGTAATGCGTATCCGGCCGGATTCGGACGGCGTTCCATCGGATGAGACGCCCAGGCAGAGGGCCCTGTTGACGGGGCCGCGGGCTGAATGGCGGGGGATTCCGGTCCGGTGGAATCCCGCGGTGGCGGAGTCGGCATGATCGCCGGCACGGCGGCCGGGGCAAGCTGGGCACATGACGGTCGAACTCGCAGAGCTGGAAGAGTCGCTGCGTTCCGCGGTCCGGGGCACGGTCGCCTTCGACGCCGGATCGCGGGCTCTCGTGACGATGGACGCCTCCAACTACCGTCGCGTTCCGGTGGGAGTCGTCGCCCCCGCCGACGCCGACGACGTGGCCGCCGCGCTGGCGGTGTGCCGTGCGTACGGACAGCCGGTGGTGCCGCGCGGGGGAGGGACCTCCATCGCCGGCCAGGCCAGCGGCTCCGGGATCGTCCTGGATTTCACCCGCTCCATGAACGCCGTCCTTGACGTGGACCCCGAGGCCAGGACCGCCCGCGTCCAGCCGGGAGTCGTGCTCGACGACCTGCGGGCGGCCGTCGCCCCGTACGGGCTGACCTTCGGCCCCGACCCGTCCACGCACAGCCGCTGCACCCTGGGCGGGATGATCGGCAACAACGCCTGCGGATCGCACTCCGTGGCGTGGGGGACCACCGCCGACAACGTCCGGTCCCTGGACGTCCTCACCTACCGCGGCGAGCGGGTCCTGCTGCACGGGGGCCTGCCCGGGGAGGCCGTGCCGAGGCTGCGCGAGGGACTGCGCGCCCTGGCCGACGGGCATCTGGCCCTGCTGCGCACCGGCTTTCCCCGGCTCCCGCGCCGGATCTCCGGATACGCCCTCGACAGCCTGCTGCCCGAGCGGGGCCGTGACGCCGTGCGCGCCTTCGCCGGCAGCGAGGGCACGCTGGGGGTCCTCACCGAGGCGACGGTGCGCCTGGTCCCCGCGCCTGCCGCGCGCGTGCTCGTCGTCCTCGGTTACCGCGACGAGGCGGCTGCCGCGGAGGCCGCCCATCTGCTGCTTCCGCACGGCCCGTTGACCGTCGAGGGAATGGCCGCCGACCTGGTGGGCGACGCGGCCGGGTCGCTGCCGCCCGGCGGAGCCTGGCTGTTCGTCGAGGTCGGCGGGGACGACCCCGGCCACGCGCGCGCCCGCGCCGGTCAGTTGCACCGTGCGGCGGCCGACGGCGTGACCGGTCACGCCGTCGTCGCCGACCCCGCGCCGCAGCGCGCCCTGTGGCGGATCCGGGAGGACGCGGCCGGAACCGCCACCCGCATGCCCGACGGCAGCGAGGCATGGCCGGGCTGGGAGGACTGCGCGGTCCCTCCCGCCCGACTGGGCGCCTACCTGCGGGATTTCCGGGCACTGCTGGCCGCTCACGGGCTGCGCGGCGCGCCCTACGGCCACTTCGGCGACGGATGCGTCCATGTGCGCATCGACTTCGACCTCCTCGACCAGGCCGGCATCGCGCGCTTCCGCCGCTTCTCCGAAGCCGCCGCCGACCTCGTCGTGTCGCACGGCGGCTCGCTCTCCGGCGAACACGGCGACGGGCAGGCGCGCGCCGAAATGCTGCCGAAGATGTACGGCCCGGAGATGATCACACTCTTTTCAGATTTCAAGGAACTCTGGGATCCCGACCGCGGAATGAATCCGGGGATGCTCGTGCGTCCCGAGGCCATTGATAGCAATCTGCGCTTCGCCGTGCTTCCCGCTCCGAAGTCCCGGGCCGTCGACGTCGAATTCACCTATCCGGATGACGCGGGGGACTTTCCCGCCGCGATCAGGCGGTGCGTCGGGGTCGCCAAGTGCCGCACGACGGCGGCCCACACCGGTGGGTCGAGCGTGATGTGCCCGTCGTTCCGCGTCACGGGCGAGGAGCGGCACTCCACGCGCGGCCGCGCCCGGCTGCTGCACGAGATGCTCGCCGGGCAGATCGTCCGGGACGGCTGGCGGTCCACCGAGGTCCGCGACGCCCTCGACCTGTGCCTTTCCTGCAAGGGCTGCCGCTCCGACTGCCCGGTCGGAGTGGACATGGCCACGTACAAGGCCGAGTTCCTGCACCACCACTACCGGCGCCGGCTGCGGCCCCGGGCGCACTACGCGATGGGCTGGCTCCCGGTGTGGCTGCGGGTCGCGGCACCCGTCGCCGGAGTGCTCAACAGGCTTGGCAGAACTCGGTCAATCGCCTGGTTGATGAAACGACTGGGTGGACTCGCTCTGGAGCGCGAACTTCCCGAACTGCCGTCCGAGACATTCACTCGATGGTGGGACAGCCGGCCCACGAACGAGGGGCCTTTGCCCGACAGCCGGCCCGACAGCCGACCCGGCTCCCGGCCGACCGTCGTCCTCTGGCCCGACACGTTCACCGACCACCTCTCACCCGCCGCCGGCCGCGCCGCCGTCCGCGTGCTGGAGGCCGCGGGTCTGCGCGTCACGACCCCTCCGCAGGCCGTCTGCTGCGGTCTGACCTGGGTGTCCACCGGCCAACTCACCCGTGCCAAGGCCGTCATGCGGCGCACCCTCGACCGGCTCGCGCCGCTGCTCGACGCCGGACTCCCGCTTGTCGTCCTCGAACCCAGCTGCGCCGCGGCCCTGCGCGCGGACCTCCCCGAGCTGCTCGGCCCCGGCGACCCGCGGGCCGCCCGGCTCGCCGCCGCCGTGCGGACGTTCGCCGAAGCCCTGGAGGAGTTCGCGCCCGACTGGGAACCGCCGCGGCTGGACCGTCCGGTCGTCGGCCAGACCCATTGCCACCAGCACGCCGTGCTCGGCGACGCCGCCGACCGCCGTCTGCGCGAACGCGCCGGGCTCTCCGGGGAACTGACCGGCGGATGCTGCGGGCTCGCGGGCAACTTCGGCTTCGAAGCCGGGCACTTCGAGGTCTCGGCGGCCTGCGCGGAGGAGGCACTGCTCCCGGCCGTACGCGCCGCCCATCCCGGCGCGGCCGTCCTGGCGGACGGTTTCTCCTGCCGCACCCAACTCGCCCAGCTCGGCGGCGTGCGGGCCCGTCACCTCGCCGAAGTCCTCGCCGACGGACTGGACGCGGACGCCGCACAGTCCGGGCACGCGTGAGAACCCGGTCGCGGGCATGGACCCGGCCAGGGGCGAGAACCCGGCCATGACCACCGGCCCGGCCACGGGCGAGAACCCGGCCACTGGCGAGGTCGCGGCCTCCGGGTAAGGACCGCAACGCAAGGTGGGGCCCCTTACCGGGCCCCACCGTCACATCAGCCGCGTGTCTGGATCAGCGGGCGATCCCGTCGTAGCCCTCGACGTCGTGGGGGCTGCGCGTGCCCGGGCCGACGTACCTCGCGGACGGGCGGACCAGGCGGCCGGTGCGCTTCTGCTCCAGGATGTGGGCCGACCAGCCGGCCGTGCGCGCGCAGGTGAACATCGAGGTGAACATGTGCGCCGGCACCTCGGCGAAGTCCAGCATGATCGCGGCCCAGAACTCGACGTTCGTGGCCAGCACACGGTCGGGGCGCCGGGCGTGCAGCTCGGCCAGCGCGGCCTTCTCCAGGGCCTCCGCCACCTCGAAGCGCGGGGCGCCCAGCTCGCGCGCGGTGCGGCGCAGGACGCGGGCGCGCGGATCCTCGGCCCGGTAGACGCGGTGCCCGAAGCCCATCAGGCGCTCGCCGCGGTCCAGCGCCTTCTTCACGTAGCCCTCGGCGTCGCCCGTGCGCTCGATCTCCTCGATCATCCCGAGGACGCGCGAGGGGGCGCCGCCGTGCAGCGGGCCGGACATCGCGCCGACCGCGCCGGACAGGGCCGCCGCCACGTCCGCACCGGTCGAGGCGATGACACGGGCGGTGAACGTAGAGGCGTTCATGCCGTGCTCGGCGGCCGACGTCCAGTAGGCGTCGACGGCCGCGACGTGCTTGGGGTCGGGCTCGCCGCGCCAGCGGATCATGAACCGCTCGGTGATCGTCTGCGCCTTGTCGATCTCGCTCTGCGGCACCATGGGACGCCCCTGGCCGCGGGCGGACTGGGCGACGTACGACAGTGCCATGACAGCCGCCCGGGCGAGGTTGTCGCGGGCCTCGGCCTCGTCGATGTCCAGCAGCGGTTTGAGGCCCCACACCGGCGCGAGCATGGCCAGCGCGGACTGGACGTCCACACGGATGTCGCCGGAGTGCACGGGGATCGGGAAGGGCTCCGCGGGCGGCAGGCCCGGGTTGAACTTCCCGTCGACCAGCAAGCCCCAGACGTTCCCGAAGCTCACCTTCCCGGCGAGCTCCTCGATGTCGACCCCGCGGTACCGAAGCGCACCACCCTCCTTGTCCGGCTCGGCGATCTCGGTCTCGAACGCGACGACTCCTTCGAGTCCCGGCACGAAGTCGGACATGAGGCGGCTCCTCTGGGCGATCTCGATCTCGGCGGCCTCGGGGCGGCCGCCGACGATCCCTGTGGTGGGTTGTCTCCGGTCCTGGGCCGCCCAAACGGCGGTCGCTCCCCATGACGAGGGACGGGCCGGACCGTCAATTGTCTCGGCGAGTGAACATGACAGTAAGGGTGAGATCCCGCACATCCCCGGGCGCGGGCGCGGCGTGGAGGCGCCTTCCTGCAAGATGTGCGCGTGCGAGAACCACAAGAGGTGCGCGAAGACGACCCGGCGGCGATGCGGAAGCAGTACCGCGCGGCCGGCCTCACCGAGGCCGATCTGGCCGGCGATCCGTACGACCAGTTCGCCCGCTGGTTCGCGGACGCGGTCCGGGCCACGGGCAGCGGCGCCCTCACCGAGCCGAACGCCATGGTGGTCTCGACCGTCGGCGCCGACGGGGTCCCCAGCTCGCGCACCGTGCTGCTGAAGGGCTACGACCAGCGCGGTTTCGTGTTCTTCAGCAATTACGGCTCGCGCAAGGGCCGGGAACTGGCCGCCAACCCCCACATCTCGCTGCTGTTCCCCTGGCACCCCGTCGCCCGCCAGGTGATCGTCTCCGGCCGCGCGCACCGCGTCTCGGAGGAGGAGACCGCGGCGTACTTCCACAGCCGTCCGCACGGCTCACAGCTCGGCGCCTGGTCGAGCGAGCAGTCGAGCGTCGTCGCGTCCCGTGAGGCGCTGGAGGAGCGGTACGCGGAGGTCGAGGCGCGCTGGCCGGACGGCACCCAGGTGCCGGTGCCGCCGAACTGGGGCGGGTTCCGGGTCGAGCCGAGCAGCGTGGAGTTCTGGCAGGGACGTGAGAACCGGCTGCACGACCGGCTGAAGTACGTCCGCGCGGAGGCCGGGACCTGGACGGTCGAGCGGCTCGCGCCCTGAGGGATCCGGAAGAGCGGGTCGTTCCGGAGAAGAGCGGGTCGTTCCCCACCATCCGGGTCGTTCCGGAAAAGGAACGACCCGCGGGCTGCTCCCCGGAGCCGGGTGGCTCCGGGCACCGGCCGGACAAATCCGACGAGCCCGCGGGTCGGGTGAACTGCGTGGGATTGGCGCGCAACGCGCACGCCGGGCGCGCGGAGCTAGCCCGCAGTCACCTCACGTGTCCGAGTGCAACTCATGCTTCAGACCACCTCCCTTCATGTGTACGGCCACCCTAAGAAGAGATGCGGAATCAGACAAGCGATTTAAGTGAATCTGGTGTGACGTGGCGCACAGGAGGGTTGAATATTGAGACGTGCAGCCTTCCGATGCGCAACCCAAAAGCGACGAGCAGCTGCTCGCGGCCCTGCTCGACGGGATGGAAGCGGGCCTTTGCGCCCTCGACCGTGACGGCGTCATCACCCACTGGAATGCCGAAGCGGCCCGGATACTCGGCTGGAGCTCGGACGACGCGGTCGGCAGGCACGGATTCGAGGGCTGGGCGGCCCGCAGCGCCGACGCCAAGGAGGCGGAACGCCGCCTCCTGGCGGTGATGGACGCGCCGGGCCGGCAGGTCAACGAGTTCGCACTGCTCACCAAGGACGGGCGACGCGTCCTCGTCAGGACGCAGTCCGCGGCCGTGGCCGGTGAGGACGGCAAGCCCACCGGCGTCTACTGCGCGTTCTCCGAGGTGCACGCCCAGATCGATCTCGAACGCTCCATCGCCCTGAGCGAGGCGCTCTTCTCCGACGCCACCTGGGGTGTCGTCCTGATCGACGCGGACCTGCGTCCGGCGGTCGCCAACGCGCGGGCCGGGCAGATGCTGGGCACCGGACGGGACGCCCTCCTCGGCCGCCCCCTCGGCGAACTGCTGTCCCTGGGCGCGGAGGAGCTGGAGAACGCGCTGCAGCACGTGCTGGCCGAGGGCGCGCCTCCCGGCGTCAGCGACCTGTGGGTCCGGCCCCGCGCCGACGAGGCCGCCCGGCGCCGGTGCTGGCGCAGCGGATTCGTCCGCCTCGGGTCGCCGCTCGGCGAGGAGCCCGTGCCTCTGGGCGTCGGCTGGCTGTTCAGCGACGTCACCCGGCAGAAGAACGCCGAGCAGGAGAACGCCCAGGTGCGCTTCCGCCACCAGCAGCTGCACCGCGCCGCGCGGGCGGCGGCGGAGTGCGAGGACCCGGTCGACGCGGCCGTCCTGCACCTGGACTTCGCCCTGGCCGGATTCGCCGACCACGCCCTGCTGGACGTCCTCGACGACGCCGGGCGCCCGGTCCGCCTCGCCGCCACACCCGAGGGCGAGCCGGGCCAGCCGGGTCCCTGCCAGGCGGTGGAGCCCCACGGCATCCCGCTGGGTTATCCGACCGGCCATCCGGTCCTGCAGGCCCTGGAGCGCCTCGGCACGGTGCGCGCCACCCTCGTCGCGCCCGGCGGAGGGGAGCCGGCGTCGCAGGCCCGGGTCGACGCCTGGGCGGCGGCCCGCCTGTGGCGGCCGGGCACGACGCACGGACTGGCCACGGTGCTGCGCAGCCGCGGACGCACCGTGGGCGCCGTCACCTTCCTGCGCGGATCGGGACGGCGGCCGTTCGAGCCGGCGGACGCGGCGTACGCGGAGGACGTCGCGGCCCGGGTCGCGGCGGCCCTGGACCTGGCCGGAATGGGCGGACCCGCCGGCTCGCGCGAGGACGGAGGACTGGGCGGGCCGGCCGGCGGCTCGGGCGGGGACGGCGAACCGGGCGGGCTCACCGGGGGGTCCGGGGGCGGCGAACCGCCCGTCGCCTAGCGTCGCGCGCGGCCCGGGACCTCAGTGGCGGAAGAAGATCCGGTCGCGGTACTCCTCGAAGATCCGGCTGTTCCACTCGTGGCCGCCGTCCACGTTGCCCGAGCGGATCATCGGCGGTGTGACGCCGCGGGCGGCGAGGTCGGTGGCCGCCGTGGCCATCACGGCCTGCATCAGCGCGCTGGTGACGACGGTCGAGGCGGGGGCGAAGGGCGCGGGGATCGCGTCGTCGGACAGTTCGCCGTCGCCGATCCCGATCTTGGAGTCCAGGACGATGTGGCAGTGGTCCTTCAGGAAGGTGCCCGACGCGTGGCGTGAGCGGGTCTCCTTCGCATAGACGACCGAGGTGACGGCGATCACGGTCATGCCCAGGGCGCGGGCGTTCTGGGCCATCTCGACGGGCAGCGTGTTGCGGCCCGAGAGGGAGATGACGAAGAGCACATCGCCGGTGCGGGCGGGGCTGGTGTCCAGCGCGGCACCGGCCAGGCCCTCCACCCGCTCCAGGGCGCTGCCCAGGGTGGCGGGCATCACGTCCACCCCGACGACCCCGGGGACGGCCAGCAGATTGATCAGCGCGAGCCCGCCGGCCCGGTACACCACGTCCTGTGCGGGCAGCGAGGAGTGGCCGGCACCGAAGACGAAGACCCGGTTCCCGCCGGCGACGGCGTCGGCCACCGCGGTCGCGGCGGCCCGGATTCCGGCCCGCTCCTCGTTCCGCACCCGCTGGAGCAGCTCGACGGCGGCGTCGAAGTACCGGTCGGACAGGTGCTCGGGGGGCTCAGTCATGCGGATCACCGTGCTGCCCCGGCGCTCCCGGTGTCAAGAAAGGCGGTGCGCCGGGCTCCGGCGCTCCCGCGCCGGGGCCGGTTGTCGGTGCGATGCGTCAGAATTGGGCACAGGGCCACGCACGATTACACGAGGGGCGCAATGTCCGGACTGATCGACACGACGGAGATGTATCTCCGCACCATCCTGGAACTGGAGGAGGAGGGTGTGGTCCCGATGCGCGCCCGCATCGCGGAGCGGCTCGACCAGAGCGGCCCGACCGTCTCCCAGACGGTGGCGCGGATGGAGCGCGACGGGCTGCTGCACGTCGCGGGCGACCGGCACCTGGAGCTCACCGACGAGGGCCGTCGCACGGCCACCCGCGTCATGCGCAAGCACCGCATCGCCGAGTGCCTGCTGGTCGACGTGATCGGCCTGGAGTGGGAGCAGGTCCACGCCGAGGCCTGCCGCTGGGAGCACGTGATGAGCGAGGCGGTGGAGCGGCGGGTCCTGGAGCTGCTGCGCCACCCCACCGAGTCGCCGTACGGGAACCCCATCCCGGGCCTGGAGGAGCTGGGCGAGAAGGGCGAGGCGGACCCGTTCCTCGAGGAGGGCATGGTCAGCCTCACGGATCTGCAGCCGGGCTCGGCTGGCGCCAGTGTCGTCGTCCGCCGGATCGGCGAGCCGATCCAGACGGACGCGCAGGTCATGTACACGCTGCGGCGGGCCGGTGTGCAGCCGGGCGCCGTGGTCAGCGTGACCGAGGCGCCCGGCGGGGTGCTGGTCGGCAGCGGCGGCGAGGCCGCCGAGCTCGACGCGGACATCGCGTCGCACGTCTTCGTCGCCAAGAGCTGACCAGACGTGACGCGTTCGCCGGGCTGACGCAGGGCGGCGGCGCGCGGAGTGCCCGCGCGTGCGTACCTCACGGGACCCCGGCCACCGCATCACCCGACCACCGCATCACCCGACAACCGAACACGGGACAACCGAACACGGGACAAGCAATGGCCCCGGCGCCGCCAGACGGCGCCGGGGCCTTCCCCTCCCTGTGCCCCTCCCCGGAGGTGTCCCCGCGGAGGACCCAGGACCCCGAGCTTCCCGAGTGCCTCCCCGCGACCCGCTTCCCCTTCGCGCCGCGTCCCGCTGAAGATCTCCCCTCGGCCACGGCGGCCAATCCTTGAGCGCCGTCACTCGAACGAGGGGTGTTGGGTGCGGGATCCGCTTGTTCGAATAAAAGTTCGATACCGTGGTGCTTCGAAGGGAGGTGCTACGGATGATCAAGCGACACGAGGTGAGGGGCGCGGGCGGCGTGCGGCTCGCGGCCTGGGAGTACGCGGCTCCGGAAGCCGTGGAGGCGGACCGCCGCCCCGGCGTGCTGATGCTGCACGGGCTGCTCGGCCGCGGGTCCCACTGGGCGCCCACCGCTCGCCGGCTGGCCCCGCGGTACCGGGCGATCGCCCCCGACCAGCGCGGCCACGGCGGGAGCGGCAAGCCCGCCGGGCCTTACACGCCGGAGGCGTACGCGGCGGACGCGATCGCCACCGTCGAACAGCTCGGCCTGGGACCGGCGATCGTGATCGGCCACTCCATGGGGGCACTCACGGCCTGGCAGTGCGCCGTGCGCAGGCCCGATCTCGTGGCCGCCGTCGTCATCTGCGACATGCGAGCCTCCGCACTCGGCGAGGCGGGTCAGCGGGAGTGGGCGGACTGGCTGACGTCCTGGCCGGTGCCCTTCGCGACGCTCGGCGAGGCCCGTCGGTGGTTCTCTGCGCTCGACCCGTGGGCCGGCTCGCCGAATCCGGTCCGGGGCGCCTTCCTCGCCGAGACGCTGGAGGAGCGGGAGGACGGCTGGCGCCCGCTGCACGCCCCCGAACACCTGCTGGCCTCCCGCGAGCCGTGGATACGTGACGCCCACTGGGACGACCTCGCGCAGGTCTCCTGCCCGGCGCTCGTGGTCCGCGGGCTCGACGGTGAACTCGGCCGTGCCGAGGCGCAGGAGATGGTCCGGGTCCTGCCGCGCGGCCGCTACGCCGAGATCGCCGACGCCGGACATCTCCTGCCCTGGGAACAGCCCGAGGCGTGGTTCCGCGAGGTCGAGGAGTTCCTGGCGGCGGTGGAGTCGCCGCGGGAGAGGGCCTGCTCGGCGCAGGGCTGCTGAGGGAAGGTTCCGGGGTCCGGGGGTCCCGGGGAGGTCTGGGCCGGCGGCGGGGCGGTGGTGAGCCGGCGGCGGGCCGGCTGGGTGGGGCCGCGGCGTGAGTCCGGACGGGCTTCACGCGGCGGCCGGCGGCGGGGCCGGCGGTGGCTCAGGACGTGCGGGAGCCGTATTCCGGTGACGTCACACGCCGCGGGTAGTAGCCCGGATTCGGTCCCTCGGCGGCGCTCGGCGTTCCCGCCAGCCGGTGCCGCTCGCCGCTGACGGTGGCCCGCACGATGGTCACGACCAGCAGCAGGAAGGCCCCGCCGACCACGGCGGGCAGGGCGGGCGATCCGTGCGTGCGGTCGCCGAACGCGGGCGCGGCGAGCCCGGTCGGGTCCTGCGTCACGGTGACGTGGTCGCCGACGGAAGCCGCGTCGCAGCGGATCTCGCGGCTCACCACGGCACCGTCGTCCAGCCGCACCCGGCAGGACTCCCACGAGGTCCGCAGCGTCGTGTGAGGGGTGAACGCGGTGATGGTCCCTCGCGCCACCTCGCCTCGCGCCGCGAACACCGCGTTCGACAGGGCGAATCCGCCCGCCAGCATGCAGAACAGCAGCAGCAGGAAACCCGAGAGGACCTGACCGATGGAACCGTGCAGCCAGTACAGCGTCATGAGCAGGGTCACCGACGCCACGACCACGACCGCGGCCACTCCGGCCACGGCGAACGACCCCGCGTACGTCGCGTGCGCCCAGCCGGCCGCGACCGCCGCGGTGGCGACCAGGGTGACCAGGACCGTGACGGCGCACCGCGCCCAGGCCGCGCCCCGCGTGGGCGCGCCGATCCGCCCCGCCTCCCAGACCCGCGCGAACCCCGCGGGGCGTGCCGCGTCTCCGGCGGGCGAGGTCGGCGTCATCGGTCCGTCGCCTCCGGCACAGCGGCGGGGGCCGCCCCGGGCTGTGTAGCGTTCCCGTCGTCGTCCTGGCTCCCGTCGCCCGGGCCCTCGTCGCTGTCGTCGAAGCTGACGCTGCGCAGGACGGCCATCATCATCTCGCTGAACTCGCCCCAGTAGTCGACGGCGGCGGTGTCCATGGTGAAGACGGCTGTGTAGGGGCCTGTGGGGAAAGGCACATAGACCTGCACCTGGCCCATGTGGAACGTGGCTTCCTCGCCGGTCGCCGTCAGTTCCGGGCTGATGGTGATCTGCCGCAGCGTCACGCAGGAGACCGCGGGGCCGCACGGCAGGTCGATCCAGCGGGCGTCGTTGTTCTCGTCGCGGGTGAGGATCTCGCGGATGCCGTTGGCGGCGATCTCGACCGAGGGGTGGTCGGACTCGACCGCGCCGACGGTGAAGGAGCAGTGGGCGACGCCCTCGGGGATGGAGAACAGGCCCATCGCGGCGTACGCCAGGCCCTGCTGGGTCATGCCCTCGCCCAGCGCCGCGTAGTAGGGAGCCGCCGGCGTCCACAGGTCGTCGTTGCCGTTGGGGTAGAGCTCGCGGACGAACTCCTCGGCCAGCACGGCGCGTTCCTCGGGCGTGACGGCGATGGGGAGCGCGTAGAAGGACTCCGGCACCACGAAGGCCATCGGGGGTACGTCGGGCAGCTGGACCGCCTCGGCCGGCGCGGTGGTCTCGGACGCTGTGCTCTCCGCTGCCGTGTTCGCCGCGGCCGAGAGACTCTGAAGCGTGTCGGAAGGGGGTGTGGTCATCGCAGTGTTCGCCTAGAGATCGCCGGACTGCGGGCGCGCCGGCTCACCGGTCTCGCCCATGAGGATGGAATGGGTTTCGAAGAGGCCCTTGCCCACCTTGGCGGGTACCTGGGCCTCCACCAGAATCACGCCGCTGGGCAGCCGGAAGCAGCGCGGCGCCTGGGCGTTCGCGGGCAGTTCGGCGACGAGGCGCGCCACGCGTTCGCGCTGTCCGGGCGTGAGGTCGGACTCGGGCAGCAGTTGGCGGCGGTCGGCCAGCAGCCCGGCGAACTTGCGGGTGTCGCCGGTCGCCAGCCGCGCCCAGGAGTCGTCGGAGAACCGGACGCGCACATCGTGCCCGCCCTCGCTGAACGCCATCTGCTGGGCGCCGGTGACCGCGTCCCGCGGGGTTTCCCACAGGACTTCCGCGGGCGCGGTCATGTCGGAGCCGACCCCGAGCAGCACCAGACGCCGCTCGGTGATCACGGCGTCCACGCGGTACCGGTCGGGCCGGCGGCCGGGGTCGAGCTGCCAGGGCAGCGTGCGCGCCCGGGTCCCGGGGGCGGCCCACATGACCGGGAAGTCCTCGGCCTCGTTCGCGGGATCCTCAGCCGCCGAGCGCGGCGGACTGGTGCCCACCGCGACGGAGTTGCCGCCCACGACGGCCTCCACGGCCACCCGGACCGCCGTGATCATGCCGTTGATGAGGCCGCCGGCCACCCGGTCGACGTTCTGGGTGGTCTTGGTGTTCAGCGTGAACACCGGACCCTCCGGCCAGCCGGGCAGCTCGCCCTGGATGTCGCGCCGCTCGGTGTCCCGGAACCAGCGCGAGCCGGCCACTGCCGGGGCGTAGCCGGTGGCGAAGCGGATCGGCGTGCGCAGGAGGGTCGATTCGTCCGCGTCCGGATACCAGTCCATCGTGCTGGAGCCTTTCGGTGGGACATCGGGGTGAGGTCGGCGGTGGCGTCAGCCTATGTCAGTGCGAGGTGGCGGCCTGGTCGAAGCGGTCACCGAGGTGCACGGCCTCGCCGATGTGCTGCGGGATCGAGTACAGCTTGGGCGCGAGCTTGAGGCCCGCGTCGATACCGCGTCCGAGGTTGCTCATGGCGTCGATGGCCACCCGGCCGCCGGTGACCATCTTGAGGCCCTTGGTGCCGATCAACTGGCCACCGTGGTAAAGCTGTTCGGAGACCAGCTGCATCCGGTTCATGATCTTGCCGTCAGAGATGATCTTGCCCGCGGTCTTCAGGCCGCCGAACTCCACGGTCATGTTCTTCCACAGCTTGATCTGCTTGCCGCCGGCGATGAACTCCCCGGCCTTGCCGACGAAGTTCCGGCCGATGGTGGTCACACCGCGGAACCCCTCACCGAGCTCCAGCGCACGCGTGGCCGCGACGGCGCCCTCGGTCACCTTGGCGCCCTTGGCGAAGGCGCCCACACCCGGAATCGCGCCCAACGCGTCGAAGCCGATGCTCATCCAGCTGACGTCGGCCCCGGCCAGCTTCGCGACCAGGTGCGTGATCAGCGCCGCCGCACTCGTCACGACCGCGGCGGCCGCGAAGATGGCGCCGAGAGGTTCGAAGGGTGCGGTGAGGATGGCCAGGACGCCGAGGATGCCGCTG
>NZ_JAINZZ010000073.1 GCF_019890725.1 Actinacidiphila acidipaludis | reverse complement strand
GCCGCCGTAGGACTTGCGCAGCCCGATGGCGGAGACGGCGGACGGCGGCTGCGGTCCGCCCTTGCGGCTGGTTGTGGGCATGACAGACGAAGGCATGAGGCCCTCCCGTTCGGGGGCTGAAGTCCTGTGGTGCGGCGGTGTGGTGGCGGGGGGAGGCGGAACAGGGGAGGCGGCGACCGGCCTCAGACCCGTGCGCGGCGGATGTCGATGTTCCCGAAGCGGGTGCGGGCGTGGATCTTGACGGTGTCCTCGCTCTCCTCGGGCGTGTCCGAGGAGGTCAGCCCGTTGCGCACCTGGCCGGCGTTGGAGCTGACGTCAAGCCAGGCGGCGGTCCCCTCCCGGACGCCGACCTCGATGGCGCCGTAGGAGGTCTCCAACTGCACGGTGCCGCGCGCGACTTCGGCGACGCGCAGGGTGCCGTGCGCGGTGGTGGCGGTGACCGGGCCCTCGGCGCGCGTGATGTCGATGTCGCCGTTCGCCCCGCTCACCCGCAGCTCGCCGGTGGCGGCGCCGACGGTCGTGCTGCCGTGCGAGTTCTTCAGGACGGCGTCACCGTCGACGAGCCCGACACGCACGCTGCCCGAGCTGGTCGTGATCTCCGCCGCGCCCTCGATGCGGTCCACGGTGATCGAGCCGTGCGACGCCTTGAGCTGCAGCGGGCCGGTCGTGTCGAGGCGGACATCACCGGACGAGGTCTTGACGCGGACCTCCCCGAGCCGGCCCTCGCCCAGGACCTGCGTCCAGGCGCCCGTCACGTCGACGGCCGAGCCGGTGGGCAGTTCGACCGTCACGTCGACGGCGCCGGTGGGGCCGATCAGGTGGCGCTGCCTGGTCCTGACGGTCAGGACGCCGGCGGCGTACGTGACCTCGGTCTGCTCGGCGGCCCGCACGTCCTTGTCCTTCTTGGGGTCGCGCGGCCGCACGTCGACGACCGTGTCGGAGCGGTCGCCCGCGGTGAACTGGACGGAGCCGGCGCCGACGTGGGCGGTGGCCGAGATCGGGGCGGGGGTGTCAAAAGCAGGCATGGCTGTGCCGTCCTCTTGGGTCTGCGGAGCGTCCTGGCTGGTGGGACGCCGCGGGGTCGAAGTGGTGCGGGTTCAGCGGTGCGGGTGCCGGGAGGCAGTTGCCGCGGGTGCGGGTGCGGGTGCCGTTCGGCGGGCGGATGCGGGGTGCGGGGCTAGCGCACCCATCCCGTGAAGCTCTGTCCGACGGTCTGGGTCTTCTCCGTGGTGCGCGGCCGGCTGCCGCCTTCGACCGCGGCCGCCACGGCCCGGACCAGCCACGCGTTGACCGACAGGCCCTCGCGGGACGCCGCCTCCTCGGCGCGCGCCTTGAGGTGGGCCGGCAGGCGCAGATTGACGCGGGCGGTTCCGCCCTCGTCGGTGTCGGCGGGAGTGGGCGCCCGCAGCGGTTCGGCCGGTGCGGGTGCCGGTTCTCTGAGGCCGCTGTCGCCGGGTGGCGGGGTCACCACGAAATCGGGGTCCAGGCCGCGCAGCCGTACGTCGACCGAGCCGGGGGCGAGGTCGCGGGTGACCTCGTCCATTGCGGCGGACAGGACGTTGAGCATGGTCAGCCTGGTCGCCGACTCCAGGGGAGCGGTGAGGCGCTCGGCCAGCTCGCGGGCGTCCTGGCCGCCTGCTTCGGCAGCCACCGCGAGTTCGCGGCGGAGGGCGTCGACATACGGGGTGAGGTCCATGGCATTACTATGGCACCACCGTGGTGCCATCCGCAAGCCTGATGGGGGCATCTGGCGTCATGATGGCACCGATGGTGCGTTGGGCTGGGAAGATGCGCCCTCAAAGCCGACGGTCGGCGGACTTCAGGGTTGCCGCTGCGGCTCTGATGTCGAAAGGTGACGCCGTGTGGCGCCAAGGTGATGCCATGTGGTGTCACATGGCGCCAGAGGCGGGACTCGCAGGGCCCCCGGGCCCCACTGCGGGCCCGGGGCGCCGGCTGTCAGCGGCGGGTGCCGCAGTTCGGGCAGAAGGCCGCTCCCTGCGGGACTTCGTTGTGGCACGAGGTGCAGGAGTCCGGCTGGGCCACGCGGGTGCCGCAGCCCGGGCAGAAGGGTGTGCCATGGGTCTCGGTGCGGCACTGCGGGCACACCAGCTGCCGGGGCGTGCCGGTGTCGAAGCTCGTGCCCGCCTGCTGGCCCGCCGCGTACGCGCGGTCGGTGACCATGTCGTTCAGGCCGCGCTGCCGGGCGGCGACGGCCTCGGCGGCGGTGTCGGGCGCGCAGGTCAGGCAGATGCCCTGGCCGGCGTTCCAGCAGCGGTTGCAGACGTAGTGCGTGCAGCGCGGGCAGCGGTTGAAGTGCCCCTCGGCGTTGCTGATCGCCCGCTGGAACGACGCGTCGCGGGCGGAGCCGAAGCCCGCGCCGGCCAGGCCCTCGGCGGCGCTGGACACACCCGTGCCGGTGCGGCCGAGGAACCCCCAGGCGGCGTTGACCCCCTTGTTGACCCAACTGGCCATCCGGGCGCCGTTGTAGGGCTCGAAAGGCGAGCGCCAGGTGTCGTAGCAGCGCCCGCAGGAGAACTCGAACTGGAACCCTGCTCCTGTGCCGTACTCCTCGCACAGATCACGGTAGTTGTTGCTGAAGTAGATCTCCGCGCCACTCATCGCACGCCTCCCCGAGCGCTCCTGCGGCGGGCCCTCGCCTCGCCACTGTCCCCACCGTTCGGACGTGGTCGGCGCCCGGCCGGTTGCCGCCCGTGCGCTGCGGTCGGCGGCAGCGGCACGCGGGGCAGGCACAACTGTGGCATACGCCAAAGAGCCATTGTGAAAAGGGAGTTGAGCCAGACAACCGCTGTTGCGGTGTGGACGGAAGAGACGGTTCCGGAGCGGGAGCCGGGCTGTCAGGGCGGTGTGGCGGGGAGGGTCAGGGTGAAGGTGGAGCCCTGGGCGGGGGCACTGGTGGCGGTGACGGTGCCGCCATGGGCCTCGGCGAGTTTGCGGACGATGGACAGCCCCAGGCCGCTGCCGCCGGTGCGGCGGGTCCGGGACTTGTCGGCACGCCAGAACCGGTCGAAGACGCGGGGCAGGTCGTCGGGGGCGATGCCCGTGCCCGTGTCGGTCACCTCGATCACCGCGCGGCCCGCCGCGGGCGAGCCCGCGCGCACGGTGACGGTGCCGCCGGGCGGCGTGTGCCGGATCGCGTTCGACACCAGGTTGCCGACCGCCTGCCGCAGCCGCACCGGGTCGGCGGTCAGCGTCACCCGGTCCGGCGCGTCGGTCCGCAGGGTGACGCCGGCCGCGTCGGCGATGCCGCGGTGCGCGGTCGCCACCTGGGCGACGACCTCGGCCAGGTCCAGCGGTTCGGTGTGCAGCCGCAGGTCACCGGCGTCGGCCGCCGACAGGTCCCGCAGGTCGTCGATCACGTGCTGCAGCAGCACCGCCTCGTCCAGCAGGGACGTCACCAGCTCGCGGTCCGGGACCACCAGACCGTCCTGCGCGGCCTCCAGCCAGCCGCGGATGTTGCTCAGCGGGTTGCGCAGCTCGTGGGCCACGTCGCCGACCATCGCCTTGCGCAGCCCCTCGGACTCCTCGCGGCGTTCGGCCATGGAGTTGAAGGCGGCTGCCACCCGGCCCATCTCGTCGTTGGCCGTCACCTTCACCCGTACGCCCAGGTCGCCGTCGGTCATCCGCCGGGCCGCGCCGGCCAGCTCCCGCAGCGGGCGGACCATCCGGGTCCCGGCCAGCGCGGTGACGGCCAGGGTGACCAGCAGGACCAGGCCCGTGACCTCGGCGATCCGGGCACGGTTGGCGGGGGAGAGGTCGAGGAACGTCGCCGCGGGCTGCCGCGGACTGCTGACGAACAGCAGCGCGGGCGGGGCGACATACGGTGCGAGCTGCTGCCGGCGGGCGGCGTCCACGCAGGAGGCGGCGGCCGCGTCGCCCGCAACCGTGCGCCGTCCGGTGGCCGTCCAGCCGAAGTCCACCCCGATCCGGACCGTGCCGGCGCCCTCGCGGCGCAGGCACGCGTTCGCGAGGTCGTCGAGCCGCCGCAGCGCGCGGGTCTCGGTGGCAGTGGGCTGCGCCAGGACGCCGGTGTCGCAGTCGGTCGGCAGGTACAGGCCGGTCAGCGCCGTGCGGACGTAGGACCGCCCGCTCGGCGTGCTCAGCACCCGCGCGTCCAGGTGGAGCCGGTCGCGCAGGCAGGCGGCGGTGCGCAGGGCCGTCCCGCGCAGGTCCGCGCGTTCGGCGGAGGGCAGCAGGAACGGGCCGACCGCACGGGCGTCGATGGTGCCGGAACCGGTCGGCGGCGGCCCTGCCGAGGCCTGCGCCGACCGGTCCTCGGTCACCGGTGCGGGCGCGGGCGTGGGCAGGCAGCGTGTGCCCTGCGGGCACGGCACGGCGGACGGCAGATCCGTCGCCACCGGCCCGCCCGCGTTCTGGGTGCGGGCGATCAGCGCGGTGTCCACGGCCAGCGGATCGACGGTCGCGGACGCCTGGGCCGGCAGCGTGTCTCCCCTCTCGCCGTCCGCCGGCACAGCCCGGTCGCCCGCAGAGCCACCGGACGCGCCGGACCCACCGGAGTCCTCCGCCGCCCTGCCCGCCGAGTCGATCAGGACCCGGCGACGGGTGTCGGTGACGGTGATCCGCAGCCCGGTGTCCTTGGCCAGCGACCGCACGGTGCCCTCGGCCCCCTGCCACTCGTGGTGGGTGGCCGCCCAGCCGAGCAGCAGGTCGTACGCCTTGGCGTCGTCGGTGAGCGCCTGTCCCTGCTCCTGCCGGATACCGACGGCCGTGATGTGCACGGTCAGCCAGGCGGTCGCGGCGATCGACCCGGTCGCCACGAGGGCGGCCAGCACCATCAGCTTGACGAGGAGGCTGCGGCGCAGCGGGACGTCACGCGCCATCACGGACGTCCTGGCCGGGAGTGGCGGAAGTGCCCGCGTCGGGCGTGCGGCCCGCGTCCGCCACCAGCTTGTAGCCGACGCCGTAGACCGTGAGGAGGCGGGACGGACGGTCCGGTGCGGGCTCGATCTTGCGCCGCAGGTTCATCACGTGGACGTCCACCGTCCGCGAGGTGAACCAGCGGTCGAAGCCGTGCTGGTGCTGGATGATCTGGGCCCGGCTGAAGACCCGGCCGGGTTCGGCGGCGAGCAGGGCCAGCAGCGCGAACTCGCCCGGGGTACAGGCGACGGGACGCCCGTCGCAGGTCACTTCGTGACGCGCCGGGTCGACGGTGACCGCGCCGACGCGCAGCACCGGGTCGACGGCGGCAGCGGCCGGGACCGTGGCGGCCGCCCGGCGCAGCAACGTACGCACCCGGGCCATCAGTTCGCGCGGGCTGTACGGCTTCGTCATGTAGTCGTCCGCGCCCAGGTCGAGGCCGAGCAGCAGGTCGTCCTCGGTGGAACGCGCGGTGAGCATCAGCACCGGCAGCCCGGCCAGCGCGGGATCGGCGCGCAGCACCCGGCACACGTCCAGGCCGTCGACCCGCGGCATCATCACGTCCAGCAGCATCAGCTCCGGCCGGCCGGCCCTGGCCTCGTCGAGAGCGGCCCGGCCGTCGTGCACGACGGTCACCCGGTGGCCCTCGTTCTCCAGGTACCGGCGTATGAGTTCGGCCTGCTTGGGATCGTCCTCGGCGACCACCACGTGTGCGCACATGGCGTCGAGTGTAGGAAGGCGGACGGGCCGCTGACCGGTCCCGCGGGCGTCCGGGCAGCGGCGCCACCGGAGGACTACGGCTTCCTGACAATCTCCTGACATCCCCCGCCTAGCGTCCCCGGGCATGTCACCGAACACCACCACCCGTCCGTCTGCGCCCCCTCCGGTCGCGTCCCGTCCGGTCGCCCCCCGTCCGCTCGCGTCGCGGGCGACACGCGACCACCGGACAGCGCCGCGGGTCCCCGGTCCACGCCCGCATGCCCGCCGCATCCTCCTCCCGGCGTCGGCCGCGGCGCTGTGCCTGCTCGCCCTCACCGGTTGCGGGGGCGGAGGCAAGGCCGCCGCGGGCGTCGCCTCGCTCCCGAGCACGCCCCCGGCCACCGCTCCGGCCGCCACCGACGGTGCCGCCCCCGGAACTCCGGCCACTCCCACCGGCCCGGGGACGGTGCCCACCGGCGCCGGCTCGTCGACGCGGCCGCAGGAACGCCTGGACGACACGCCCGCCGAACGCGAGGCGCTGATCCACGCGTGGGACGTGTGCCTGGTCGACCACGGCGCCCGCTGGACGACCACCCGCGCCGGAGTGGCGGGCGCGCCGAAGACGGTCGCGGACCCCGTTCCGAAGCAGGCGAGCGCGGCCTGCGAGGACAAGCTGCCGCAGGAACCGCCGGAGCTGAACCCGGCGCTCAACCCGCACTACCGGGACGACACCCTCGCCGAGATCTCCTGCCTGCGCGCGCACGGCGTCATGGTCCACCTCGTGCCGGACACCAGCGTGGACCCGGGCGGCCTCGGCTGGACCTACGACAGCAGCACCACCCAAGTCCCGGCGAACGAGGGCCAGATCGAGGACCAGTGCCAGCGGCAGGCCTTCGGCGGCGGGACGGGGAAGTAGTGCCGTGAGCGAGTCCGTACCTTCACTACCGTCAGTACCGTCAGTACCGTCAGTACCTTCAGTACCGTCCGTACCCGCCCAGAACGCGCATCGTCCGTCACCGCTCGGGTCCGGCGCGGGTGGTCCCGTGCCCGCGCCGGCGGAGGGCACGCAGTCGTCCAGAAGCGAGACGACGCGCCCGGGGGAGTCCTGGGAGCCGGAGCCGGAGGCAGTTCCGGCGAACGAGCCGGCGCACGAACCGGTGGTGCCCGAGCAGGCCGGCGCCGGCACCCCCGACGGTGAGGTCCGGACCCGGCGCCCCCGGGCCCGTCTCGCCGCGCTCGCCGCCCTCCTGCTGGTGGCCGGTGGCCTGACGACCGGTGCCGTCGCCCTGCGCGACCACGGCCACAAGCCGCCGGGACCGCCGGTCAGCGCCGCCGACGTGCACACCGCCACCGTCGCCAGGACCGACCTGTCCGACAGCCGGAGTCTGCCCGGCACCCTCGGCTTCGGCCCGCAGACTCCGGTCACCGGCCGCGGCACGGGAGTGGTGACCGCACTCGCCACGGCCGGCGCCACGGTGACCCGCGGCCACAGCCTCTACCGCGCGGACGACCAGCCGGTGGTCCTCTTCTACGGCGGCACCCCGCTCTTCCGGACCCTCAAGGCGCCGGCCGGCAAACAGACGCCGCAGCGGGGCGGCGACGTCACCGTCGTCGCCGACAACCTCCAGGCCCTGGGGTACGCCATCGGCTACCGCCCGCCGGACACCGACGGGCACGGCGCCACCTACACCGCGGAACTGGCCGCGGCCGTCAAGCGCTGGCAGCAGCACATCGGGATGACGGCGACCGGCACGCTCGGCGTGGGGCAGACCGTGGTGCTGCCCGGGCCCGTGCGGATCGGGCAGGTGCAGGCGCGCTTGGGCGACCCGGTGCAGGAGACGCTGATGTCGGTCACCGCGACCGGCCGCCGGGTCACCGTGCCCGTCGAGGCCGGCGACGACACCGGCATCAAGGCCGGCGCGATGGTGACGATCACGCTGCCGTACGAGCGGTCGGTGCCCGGCACGGTCACCGCCGTCAGCCACACCGTCCAGGCCGGCGGCAACGACGCGGGGTCCGGCCAGCAGGACCCCAATTCCCCGCCCACGGTGGACGTCACCGTCGCGCCCGTGCACGCGAGCGACCTCGCGGGGCTCGACGCGGCGCCGGTCACCGTGCGGTTCACCACGACGACCCGGCACGGAGTGCTCGCCGTCCCCGTCACCGCGCTGGTGGCCCTGAAGGAGGGCGGGTACGCGCTGCAGCGTACCGACGGCACGCTGGTCGCCGTCACCACCGGGCTGTTCGCCGCCGGTCAGGTCGAGGTGAGCGGGCCGGGCGTGACCGCGGGCCTGCGGGTGGAGACGGCGTCATGACGCAGACGGCGGGCAGCGGTACCACGAACGCCTCGCCCCGGCGGGAGGTCCTGCGGGTGCGTGAGGTCAGCAAGACGTACCCGGGCGGAGTCACGGCTCTCGATCGTGTCTCCCTCACCGTGACGGTGGGCGAACTGCTCGCCGTCATCGGCCCCTCGGGTTCGGGCAAGTCCACCCTGCTCCACCTCATGGGCACCCTCGACCTGCCGAGCGAGGGCACCGTGGAGGTCGCGGGCCACGACGTCGCGGGCCTGCCGGACCGACGCCTGTCGGTGCTGCGCGCCCGCTGGCTCGGGTTCGTGTTCCAGCAGTTCCACCTCACCGACGGCCTCAGCGCGACGGAGAACGTGGCCACCGGGCTGCTCTACGCCGGAGTCCCGCGGCGCCGGCGGCGCCCGCTGGCCGAAGAGGCCCTGGCCCGTGTCGGCATGGCGCACCGCCTGAGCCACCTCCCGCACCAGCTCTCCGGCGGCGAACGGCAGCGGGTCGCCATCGCCCGCGCCCTGGTCAACTCGCCCGCCCTCGTGCTGGCCGACGAGCCCACCGGCGCCCTGGACAGCGCCAACGGCCGGGCCGTCCTCGACCTGCTCACCCGTCTCAACGCGGAGGGCACCACCATCGCCGTCATCACGCACGACCGGGAGATCGCGGCGCTGCTGCCGCGCCGCGTCGAACTGCGCGACGGCCGGATCGTGATCGACACCGGCGCCGCCGGAGAACGGGTGCCGCGCCCGCTACCGGACGGGCCGACGAAGGAGGCCGCCGTATGAGGCGGACAAGGACCACCGACGGCACCAGGCCCGGCCCCGTGCGGCTGTCCCCCGGTGACGTGCTGCGGCTCGGGCTCGTGGGACTGCGGGTGCGCAGACTGCGGGCGGCGCTGTCGGCGCTGGGGATCTCGATCGGCATCGCCACGATGATCGTCGTGACCGGCATCCCGGCCTCCAGCCAGAAAGGGCTGCTGGAGCAACTGACCGCACTGGGCACCAACCTGCTCCAGGCACAGCCGCAGCCCAACCAGACGCCACCGGTGCTGCTGCCGCAGGACGCGGACGCCATGGCCCGGCGCATCGGGCCGGTCACGCAGGCGAGTGCCGTCGCCAACACCCACCGGGGTGTGCAGCGCACCGACCGGTCCGACCCGAGCGACAGCGTCGGCATCAGCGTGCTGGCCGCCCGGGACGACCTGCTGGCGGCCGTCGGCGGGCGCGTGCACACCGGCCGTTTCCTCTCAGTGGCCACGGACCGCTTCCCCACGGTGGTGCTCGGCTACCAGGCCGCCGCCTGGCTGGGTTTCCGGCAGTTGCCTCCGAGTGGTCCGCTGCCCCAAGTGACCATCGACAAGCGGCTGTTCACGGTCATCGGTATCCTCGACCCGATGCCGCTCACGCCGGAGCTGGAACAGTCCGTCATGGTCGGCTGGCCGGCCGCCACGCGCTATCTGACGTTCGACGGGCATCCCACGGTGGTCTACGTCAAGGCCCGCGAGGACGCGCTGGAGGACGTCCGCGCGGTGCTGCCCGCCACCCTCTACCCGCAACTGCCCGGGCTCGTGGAGGTGAGCCGCCCCTCCGACGCCCTCGCCGCCAAACGCGCCACCGAGCACACCTTCTCGTCCCTCTTCCTGGGCCTGGCCGGGGTGGCGCTGCTCGTCGGCGGCATCGGCGTGGCCAACACGATGATCATCTCGGTGCTGGAGCGCCGCCGCGAGATCGGCCTGCGCCGGGCGCTGGGCGCCAATCGCGGCCAGATCAGGGGCCAGTTCCTGACCGAGGCGGTGATCCTCTCCGCGGCCGGCGGCGCGCTGGGGGCCGCCGCCGGTGCGGCGGCGGTGCTCGGCTACGCCACGTTCCAGGGCTGGCCGCCGGTCGTCCCGGTCTCGTCCCTGGCCGGGGGACTCGGCGCGGCGCTGCTGATCGGTATGGCCGCCGGCGTCTATCCGTCCCTCCGAGCGGCCCGCCTCCCCCCGACCGAGGCACTGGCCGCGGCCTGACGCCGGCTCCCACTCGTGCGGCGAGCCCCGGACCGATCGGGCCCGGGGCTCGCTGTCGTGCGGTCGTCCACGCCGGTGGCGTTCGGTGCCTCCGCCGTCAGAACACGGCGGCGCGGAGCGTCACTTGCTCACGCGGCTCATCGGCCCGAAGGGCGCGTCGTGGCGATCTCGACGGGGATCGCGGGGCCGAGGGGGCGGACCGTGCCGTTCAGGACGCGGTCGGACGAACGGTCGTCGTTCAGGTAGCGCTGGAAGAAGGCGGTGGCGTAGGTCGCGAGGGCGCGGCGTTCGGCGGTCTCGGTGAGCTGGGGGATGTCGGTCGTGCCGTCGGCGTCGCTGACGCAGGTGCCGGCCGGGCCGTCGTGCTCGGCGTCGTCGGCCGCCGCGGGCAGCCCGCTGCTGGGCGACCAGCGGGTGTTGAAGAAGTTGTGGTTGCCGCCGATCAGGTGCAGGGTCCGGATCGTCGCGGACCGCTCCGGCCGGGCGCCCGCCTCGGTGTAGTAGACGTCGCCCTCCTTGGTGCTGCTGAAACCACCGCGGTCGCATGTGCCGAACGTGGATATGAACGGGATGTCGGGGGCGGTCAGCGACTGCTCGGGGGTGCCGTCGATCGCCGGGTCGACCGCGGCCAGGGGCAGCACCGCCCTGATCGCCACGCCCTGGGGCCAGTCCCCGCGGTTCGCGTTGGACGCCTGCCACTGCACCGCGCGTCCGCCGCGCGAATGGCCGAGGGTGCCGACGTCGGTCATGTCCAGCCGGCCGCGGAAGTCCACCGAGACCGCCTGTCCGGTGCCGGTGCGCGTGAAGTGCCCGGCCAGCGGGCCGGTTCCGGTGGCCGCCAGCCGGGCCCACATCGCCAGGTGCGCGTTGATGAGCGCGGTCCGTGCGGCGTCGCCGTCGGCGCCGCTGGGATCGACGGCGTTGAGCCCGTCCGCGCTGATGGAGATGGTGACGAAGCCCTGGCGGGCCAACTGCTCGCCCAGGTAGTCGAAGCCGCGGTAACTCTCCATCGCCCCGGCGCCGGGCCTGCACGGCCACTGGCTCAGGAAGTGCAGCTGCTTGTCCGCCTCCTGTTCGTCACCGGCCTGCTGGGCCTTCTGCCCGGCCGTCCACGCGGCCTGGTCGGCGCACGACCACCACAGGCCGTGCAGGATCACCACGACCGGCCTGGGGCCGGTGCCGAGGTCGGTGGGGTAGTGGACGACGCCGGTCAGCTCGGCGCGCGCCCCGCCGGTGTTCGGGACGGTGAACGCCCGCTCGCCGAGGTGGTACTCGACGCTGCTGACGCCGGACGCGGCGCGGTCCGCGGCTCCTGCCGCCACCGGCCGGCCCGCATCGCCGTGCGTGCCGGCGGCGGACGCGGTGCCGGCCGGCCCGAGGAATGTCGCGGCGAGCGTCGTCGCCGTCAGGACGAGGAGGGATCCGCGGGGACGGACCCGTGGACGAGGGAGGCTGCGCGTGACGGGCATACTCCGCCTTTCGTGTGCGGACGCCGCCGGTCCGATCCCGCCGGCTGACCGCGGCCGAGTATGCGAGGCGAATGTCAGGAAGCTGTGGGCTTCCCGTTCGGATCCTCTTGCCGCGTGGAGGCTGCGCCCGATCCGGGCGCCTTTTCGGTGCGCTCCGAACGTCCGCTGCTCGAGGCAGGGCGGGGCTTGGGCCGGCCGTGGTGCGGTCACGCCGGCGGCGCGGTCACGCCAGGCCGAAGTCGGGCCGGCACTGCGGGCAGGGAAGGATCGTGGGGACCTCGCTCCGCCGGTCGGCCAGCGCCGCGCGGGCCTCGTCCCGGGTGAAGCCGGGACGGCCGTCCCCGCGGTACCGGGGGCAGTCGCCCCGGTGCAGATAGGCCGGACGAGGGGCGGGACCGGCCGATTGCGCGGGCTCGACGTGCCACCACTTCACGGCGGCGTTCGGCGTGGTCCGCCCGGCGTGGGCCGTGCGCGGTGCGCGTCCCGGCCCGCCGGGCCGGTCGTCCGCGTCCACGGCGGCCAGCGCCTCCGTCTCGCTCTGGCGCCGGCGCCGCAGCCGGTCGGCCGCGTCCGCCTCCCGGAGGGCCCGCCGGCCTTCCGTGCGCTGCCGCCTCTCCCGCTGCTCGGCCAGCCGAATCGCCTCCCGTACGTGGCGCAGCTGCACGAGCAGGTACGTCTCCACGACCCGGAGACGGGCGAGGTCAGGCGGCAAATCGGTCACGTGTTCGATCATAGAGGCGGGTGCGGCGACGGGGCACCCGCACCGGCTGTTGTCCCGTCGCAGTGAACCTCGGCGTCCGGTCTCGCCGGTCCTTGAGGAGTCCCACCGTGTCGGGCGCATCGCGATTTGGGCCGGGCCAATGAGTTTTGCGCGGATCCCCAGTCGACACTGCCGGATCCACTGACACAGGTGGGCCTGTGCTGGAAACGTTCCAGCGCGGGAGGAATCGCAGGGAGGCAGTGATGGGCGTCGACGACTCCGAGCAGGAGCGCACGATCGGCACGGGCGAGCAGCGGACGCGGACGAGCGGCCCCAGGGTGTTGGTGGCGGGGGCGAGCATCGCGGGACCCGCGCTGGCCCACTGGCTGCGCCGGCGGGGGGCCGAGGTGACCGTGGTGGAGCGGGCTCCCGAACTGCGTCCCGGGGGGCAGGCGGTGGACGCGCGCGGGGTCGCCAGGGAGGTCATCAGGCGCATGGGGCTGGACGCCGTGGTCCGCGCGGCCTGCACCGACACCGCCGGCGCGCACACCGTGGACGCGGACGGGCAGGTGCTGGAGACCTTCCGTGCGGACGACGACGGTGGCGACGGGTTCATCGCGGACATCGAGATCCTGCGTGGGGACCTGTCACAACTGCTCTATGACGACACCCGCGACGGCGTCGAGTACATCTTCGGCGACCGGATCGCCGAACTCACCCAGGACGCGGGCGGAGCCGACGTGGTCTTCGCCCGCGGCAACCGGCGGCGCTTCGACCTGGTGATCGGGGCCGACGGGCTGCACTCGCCACTGCGAGCGATGGTCTTCGGACCGCACGAGCGGTTCCTCCGCCACCTCGGGCACGTGCTGGCCTTCTACAGTGTGCCCAACGAGTTCGGGCTGGACCGCTGGCTGCTGGAGTACCAGGATCAGGAGTCCGGACGCTCCGCCCTTCTGCGACCCATCCAGGACGCCACCCGGGCGACGTCCATGTTCTCCTTCACCTCGCCCGACTTCGACGTCGACCACCGTGACGTCGCGGCCCAGAAGCGCCTGCTGCGTGAGCGGATGGCGGGCCTGGGCTGGCTGGCCCCGGACATCCTCGCCCACCTGGACGACACCCCTGACTTCTACCTCGATCAGGTCGCCCAGGTGGTGATGGACCGCTGGTCGAGCGGGCGGGTGGGGCTGCTCGGGGACGCGGCGTTCAGTTCCTCGCCGCTGTCCGGGCAGGGCACCGGGCTGGCGCTGGTCGGCGCCTACCTGCTGGCCGGAGAGCTGGCCGCCGCCGAGTGGGACCCCGGCACCGGGTTCGCCCGCTACGAGACGCGGATGCGCTCGTTCGTCGAGGCCAACCAGGAGATCGGCCGATTGAACGCCCGCAGGCGCGACGTCCCCGGGCCGGATGCCCAGCCGCTCCCGGACTTCGCCGGCGAATGGTTCACCGAGCTGGTCGGCCGCGCGATCAACGGCGTCGAGCTGCCCGACTACGCAGGAGCACCGGACTCCGCAGCCTCCGCCGGATCACCGATCACCTGATCGCTCAAAACGGTGGCGCGGGATCTCAAAGCCTTGTCGGGTGGTGGCGTCAGGTCGTCGGGACGGCGCGCCGGCGTCTGGGGAGTGGTGGCCTGGGCGGTGGCGGCGGTCTCCGGGTGTGCGGGGCGGCTGTGCGGGCCACGGCCGACTGCCCCGAAGTGCCGCGGCGGAGCCGCCCGACCCTCCACGGAACGGTGGGCAAGCGGCCCCGGGGCCTGTTACCGTCCTCGCAGTCGCCCGGGCCCGCCTTGGTCCGGGCCCGCTGAGTTCTTCCGCCTGGCGAATGGGGCGGCGGCAAGGGCGCGTGCCCCGTCCTTCCGCAGTTCTGGACGCCCTTGGCGGGCCGAGGGTCGCACCACAGATTTTCTCGCACTCCCGTCGGAGTGCCGGCGCCGGCGACCCGGAGCGGCCCGTCCCGTCAGGCGGCGACGAGGGATCTCCCATGCCGTCCGCCGCTTCCGGCTACGGTTCTCTGCTGCGCCTCCCCGGCGCCGCCGCCTTCTTCTTCGCCGCCGCGGTGGGCCGCGTCGGTCTCGCCATGACCGGCATCGGCCTGGTGTGGCTCAGCCACGCCCGGACCGGCTCCTACGGCACGGCCGGCCAGACCGCGGCCGCGTTCGCTCTGGCCGAAGCGCTGATCGGTCCGCAACTGGCCCGGCTGACCGACAGGTTCGGCCAGACCCGCGTGCTGCCGCTCTCCCTCCTGGGCCACGGGCTGGCCGTCGCCGGGGTCCTGTCCGCCGCCTCCCGGCCCGCGCTCGTCGCCTGTGCCGCGTGCGCGGGGGCCGCGGTTCCCCAGCTCGGGTCGCTCTCGGCGGCCCGCTGGGCGGGCCTGCTGCGGGCCGAGCGGTCCGGCGACCTGCCCGCCGCCTTCTCGCTGGAGTCGCTGGCCAACGCGACGGCGTTCCTCCTCGGGCCCGTCCTGGTCACCGCGCTCGGCGCGGCCGGTCGGACGGGGCTCGCCTCCGGCCTGGCGGCCGCCCTGGTCGTCGGCGGAGGCGGCGTCCTCGCGGCCCAGCGCCGCACCGCACCGCTCCCGGGCCGCACGCTCCGACGGGAGGACGTGCCCGCGCGCGCCACCGGCCGGGGCTCCGCACGCGGCCTGACCCGGCCCGGCTTCCTCCTGCTGGCGCTGCTCAACGTCGCCATCGGCCTCTACTTCGGCACCATGAGCGTCTCCATCAGCGCCTTCGCCGTCGGGCACGGGACGCCCGGCGCGGCCACGCCGATCACCGCCGCCGCCAGCCTGGGCGGACTGCTGGCCGGCTGGCTCTACGGACGGCGCCGGCACAGCACCCCGGCGAACCTCCAACTCATCGTCGTCACGGCCTACTTGACGGGGACAAGCCTGCTGCTGCCGTTCGCCCCCTCCGCGGCCTGGCTGGGGGTCGCCTCGGTGGCGACGGAGGCGGCGGTGCCGCCCACGCTCGTCCTGCTGACCGTCCTCACCGAGCGGTCCGTCCCCGATGCCGTCCTCACTCAGGCGTTCACCTGGAACAACTCGGCGAGCGCGGCCGGGTCGGCACTCGCGGCCTGGCTCGCCGGCCGCACGGCCGACCGCCTCGGCGCCTCCGCCGCGTTCGCCCTGGCGCCGGCCGCCGGACTCGTCCTCCTCCTTCTCGCCCTCGCCGCCCGGCGCCACCACACCGACCGGCCGGCCGTCCCGGCCGCCCGTCAGCCGGTGTGAGCCGGCCGCGGTCCGCCCGGGCCGGCCTGTCACGGCTCGGGCTGGGTGGGCCGCAGCGCCTTGTTGCGGCTCGGGCCGTGCCACTCCAGGCACAGCACGGTCGCGTCGTCGGCGAGCCTGCCGCGGTTGTGCGCGAGGATCGCCCGCATCAGCCTGCGCAGTGTCTCCGGCACCGGCAGGCCCTCGGTGTGGTGGCGGTTGAGGAACTCGATGAAGCGGGCGACGCCGAACTCGTCGCCGGTCCGGTCCCGGGCCTCGGTGATCCCGTCGGTGTAGAGGACGATGCGGTCACCGGCCTTCAGTTGTTCGCGGCACACCGTGACCTCCAGTCCGAGGCCCATGCCGAGCGGATGGGCGGGCTCGCACTCCAGGCCGCTCACCCACCGCCCGCCACGGATGATGATCGGCGGGGGGTGCCCGCGACTGACCCAGGAGAACTCACCCGAGGCCAGGTCGAGGTCGGCGAGCACCGCGGTGGCGTAGCGGTTGCCGTCGAAGTGGTCGATGAGGGCGCGTTCGATCCCCTCGCCGATGCCCACGAGGTTCGAGCCCTGCCGCCGCTCGTTGCGGAACGCGGCCACCGCGACGCTCGCGGTCAGCCCGGCGAAGCTGTCGTGGCCCATCGCGTCGAACACCGCCACCTGGGCCGTACGGTCGGCCACGGCGTAGTCGAAGGCGTCGCCGCCGATGTCGTAGGCCGGTTCCGCCGCCGCGGCGATGACGACGTCCGGATTGGCGAACGACAGCGGCGGCATCAGGTTCCACTCCAGCTCCGCCGCCACCGTCATGCGCCCCTTGCGCGTCAGGCGCGAGTACGCGTCGCTCGTCGGGCGCTTGCTCACCAGGTGCAGGCCGGCGAGCGACGCCAGCATGCGGGCCGCGCGGAGCCGGTCCCCGCCCGACACCGTGGCCCCCGGGCCGGAGCCGTCGAGGGGCTCGGAGTCGTCGCGGCCGGCCGGCAGGTCCACACGCAGGACACCCAGGCGCTCGGTGCCGTCCAGGACGGGCACCCACCACCGGTCGGTGTCCAGATCGTCGCCCATCTCCGACAGCGCGCGGTTCTCCCGGAAGGCGGTGCCGGGCAGGGAGTCGTCGATCGAGAACCGCTCGCCGCCCTCGCCGGCGTCCATGCCCTTGCCGGTCATCTCGCACAGCACGTCGTCCCGCAGATCCGCGACGAACACCCGGGCCCTCATCAGCCCCGCCGACTCGCCGCTCATCTGCACAAGCTCCGGCAGCTCGTCGAACCCCACGAGGTGGCCGCGCCGCAGGAACCCCTCCGTCATGTCCATCACGCCGCCGAGATCGCCCACGACCACATGTCCTCCCGCCGTGCTCTCACGGCCGCAGCGCGTCGCTATCCAGGGAAGCTTTGCCCTCTTTATGTCATATATGACCAGATAGTGAGGGAGTGTCCCGCACTGCGGTGGTCCTGATGGCGGAACAGGGGGCCCGGACGCCTGACGGGGCCCGGGCGGCGGCTGCCGGCCCGGGCCCCGGTGGGGGGAAGCGCGGAACTGCTGGGGACTGCTGGGGACTGCTGGGGAACTACCGGCGGAGTACCGGAGGACTACTGCAGGCCTACTGCAGGACGTGGACGTAGTCGACGAGCATCCGCTGCGGGAAGACGCTGGTGGCGTCGGGAGCCCCGGGCCAGTCACCGCCCACCGCGTTGTTGAGGATGATGTAGAACGGGTGGTCGTAGACCCAGGGGCCGCGGGTCTGCTCGACCGTCGAGCGGTCGGCGGTGAAGAAGTTGTGGCCGTCGACCGAGAACGTCATGTGGGTGGAGTCCCAGTCCACCGCGTAGGTGTGGAAGTCGGAGGCGAAGTCCGAGCCCGCCACGGTGTACGGCGACCCGTAACCGTTCCCGCCGTTGTACGCCGGGGCGTGCAGCGTCGAGTACACGGAGTCCGGCACCTTGCCGACGTGCTCCATGATGTCGATCTCCCCGCAGGCGGGCCACGGCGTACCGGTCGTGAAGTTGGCGCCGAGCAGCCAGAACGCCGGCCACAGGCCCTGCGTGCCGCTGACCTTGATCCGTGCCTCCACATGGCCGTAGGTGAAGGTGAAGTGGCTGGCGGTGTTGATCCGGCCCGAGGTGTAACTGCCGTCCGCCTCCTTGCGCGCCTCGATCACCAGGTCGCCGTTGCCGTCCATGAACGTGTTGTCGCCGTTGGTGTACGTCTCCAGCTCGCCGTTCTGGCCGCGGCCCGGGTCCTGCGACCACTTCGAGGAGTCCGGCTCGCTGCCCGCCGCGCCGTTGAAGTCGTCGCTCCACACCAGGTGTTCCGGGTTGCCGGGGTTCGGCGGCGTGGCGGGCGGCTGCGTGGGGCTGCCGCCGGTGCCGTACACGTCGAAGGTCCACAGCGAGTAGCCGTAGCCGTTGCTGCGCGCGGTGCCGTACATCCGCACGTAGCGGCCCGTGCCGTCCACCGTCAGGGTCTCCTTGAAGCCCTTGCCGGTGGTGGTCGAGTAGATCGGTGTCCAGCTCGTGCCGTCGGCGGACGTCTGGATCTGGTACGACGTCGCGTAGGCCGGGTCCCACTGCAGGACGACCTTGGTGATGTGCGCCGTCGCGCCGAGGTCCACCGCGATCCAGCCCGGGTCGACCCAGCCGTTGACGTCACTGGTCGCCCAGCGGGTGGCGGGGTCCTCGTCGAACGCCTTCGCGGGGTTGCACGCCGGGCAGTTGCCGTCGTCCTGGTACGTCGACGCGGTGGCCGGCTTGTTGTACGAGAGCAGGGCCGTGCCGCCGGTCGGCGGCGGAGTGGTTCCGCCCGTGCCGCCGGTGGTCCCGGTGCCTCCGCTGCCGGTGAAGACCTGGAACTCCCAGAGCGAGTAGCCGTACTGGGTGGCGCGCTGGGTCCCGTACATCCGGACGTAGCGGCCGGTGCCGCTGAGGGTGATCAGCTCGGTCGCGCCGGGACCGGTGGTGGTGGAGTAGACGGTGTTCCAGGTCGTGCCGTCGGCGGAGACCTGGATCTGGTACGCCTTGGCGTAGGCGGCCTCCCACGACAGCTGGGCGCCGCAGATCTGCTGCGAGGAGCCGAGGTCGACCTGCAGCCACTGCGGGTCGGAGGCCGCGGACGACCAGCGGGTGGTGGCGCTGCCGTCCACCGCGGCCGAGGCGGGAGTGCCGCCGTTCTCCGCCGAGGAGGCCGTCGCGGGCTTGTTCAGCGCCGCGTTGGTCGTCGAGCAGCCGGAGTTGCCGCCGCCGGCGGTTCCGTAGACCTGGAACTCCCAGACGGAGACGCCGTACTGGGTGGCGCGCTGCGTCGTGTAGAGGCGGACATAACGCCCGGAACCGTTTACGGTGAGGTTCTCCGTGCCTCCCGCGCCGGTCGTGGTCGAGTAGACCGACGACCAGGTGGTGCCGTCCGCCGAGGTCTGGATCTGGTACGCCTTCGCGTACGCCGTCTCCCAGTCGACGGTGACCGAGCTGACGGTCGCGGTCGATCCGAGGTCGACGGCCAGCCACTGCGGATCGCTGAAGGTGCTGGACCAGCGGGTGGTGGTGCTGCCGTCCACGGCGGCCGAGGCGGGAGTGCCGGCGTTCTCGGCCGAGGACGCGGTGGCGGGCTTGCCCTGCGAGAGCAGGGAGCCGGCCGCGCGGGCCGGGTGCTGGGTGACGACGAGCGCGAACATGGCGACCAGGGACGCCACGAACGCGAAGACGAGGGTGCGGGGGACTCTGCTGAGGGTGGGGCGTGGGGGACTGCCAGTCACAGCGTCTCCTGAGGGTCGCCGGAGGGGGGAGTGTGAGAGCGCTCTCTGGTGCTGTGATGATTACGGCGTTGCCGTCGGCACGTCAATGAAGTGAACGAGAATCGCCGCCGCGGCGTCGGGACTCGAAGGCGCAGCGAACTCCTTGGCCGGTTATGGGGGTTATGCGGGTCGGTGCTGTGTGCAAGAGCTTGCGGCGGGCCGGCCGGGCGGACCGGATCCGGGCGTGCCAGTCGGACGGATCCGGCCGCCGTCTCGCCTTCTCACAGCCCGAACAGCGCCGCCGCGTTGTCGTGGCAGACCGCCCGCAGCCAGTCGTCCCCGAGACCCAGCCGGCCCAGGGCCTGGAGCTGATGGACGTACGGGTAGGGGATGTTGGGGAAGTCCGAGCCGAGCAGGACGCGGTCGCCGAGGGCTGCCAGCCGGGGGAGAGCGCCGCGCGGGAACGGCATGAACCCCTCCGTGAAGTCCGTGAAGGCCATGGTCGTGTCGAGCCGCACCTCCGGGTGGCGCTCGGCGAGGCCGAGGAAGTCCTGGTACTCCGGCATCCCCAGGTGCGCGACCACCAGCCGCAGTCGCGGGTGCCGGGCCAGCACCCGGGCGACCGGTTCCGGTCCGGTGTACTTGCCGGGCGCGGGCCCGGACCCGCAGTGGATCACCACGGGAATCCCCGCCTCGGCTAGCAACCCCCAGGCGCCGTCCAGGAGTTCGTCGGCCGGGTCGTACGCACCGACCTGGACGTGCGCCTTGAACACCCGCGCGCCCGCCTCCACCGCCTCGCCGACGTAGGCCTCGACGTCCTGTTCCGGGTAGAGCGTGGCGGTGTGCAGGCAGTCGGGTGTGCGGCAGGCGAAGTCGGCCGCCCACCCGTTGAGCCAGCGGGCCATGCCCGGCTTGTGCGGGTAGAGCATCGAGGTGAAGGCCCGCACGCCGAACTCCCGTAGCAGGGCGGCGCGTTCGGTCTCCTCTTTCCGGTACGCGATCGGCCACGCCAGTCCGCCGGTGAGCGGTCCCTGCGCCTCGAAGTAGTCCCAGACCTTGTTCAGGACGCGTTCGGGCATGAAGTGCGTATGGACGTCGACCAGCCCGGGGAGTCCGAGCCGGCCCCAGAACCGGCGGACCTCGCCGGCCTCGGCCGCGTGGTGATCACTCATGCCGTCCACGATCGGCCCTGGTGAGCGGGTGGACCACCCCTTTCGGCAAGGAGCGGGTGAGGCATCCGTCACCCGGACGGCCGGAGGAGTCCCGTCCGGCTGACAGCGCCTCCCCCCGCGGCCATCGTCCCGTCCGGGGCTCGCGTGCGGCCGACGCCGGACGGGACGGTGCCCCGGATACCGCCGTCCGGGGACGGCGAGTGGCAAGGTGGAAGGCATGTGCGGCCGATATGTCTCATCCCGGAGCCCGGCGGAACTCAGGCGCCTGTTCGACGTGCCCGACCCTCCGCTGGAGGAGGCGGCGGTCGAACCGAGCTGGAACGTCGCACCGACCGACGACGTCTGGGCGGTGCTCGAACGCGCCGACCGCACCACCGGCGAGATCCGCCGCCAGTTGCGTGCCCTGCGGTGGGGCCTGGTGCCCTCCTGGGCGAAGAGCCCGGACACGGGCGCGAGGATGATCAACGCGCGGATGGAGACCGTCGCCGACAAGCCCGCCTACCGCAAGCCGTTCGCCAAACGGCGTTGCCTGCTGCCCGCGGACGGCTTCTACGAGTGGGAGAGCGTCGAGGTCCCGGGCCGTCCCAAGCCGCGTAAACAGCCGTACTTCATCACCCCCGAGGACGGCTCGGTGATGGCCCTGGCCGGACTGTACGAGTTCTGGCGCGATCCCCGGGCCGAGGACGACGACCCGGCGGCATGGCTGACCACCTGCACGATCATCACCACCGAGGCCCGGGACGCCGCCGGCCGTATCCACCCCCGTATGCCGCTGGCGATCCCCGCCGACGACTACGAGGCGTGGCTCGACCCCGCGCACGCGAACGCGGAGGAACTGCGCGACCTGCTGGTCACGCCGGCGGACGGCCGCCTTGTCGCGCGCCCGGTGTCGCCCGCGGTGAACAGCGTCCGCAACGACGGCCCGCAGCTGATCGAGGAGGTCGACCCGGAGCAGGAGGGGACGTAGTCGCCCGGGCCTTCTGCCGTGGTCGGTGGCCGCACCGGCCGCAGTTGCGCGCGCCGCCCAAAAGGTCCTGGTCGCTTGACCGTTCGCGGTCCGGCGGATGCACGAAGCTGGTACGGGAGCGTTCGCCCAGGGCAGTTGAGTAGCCGTACTCATGTGGGAGGCCCGCTCCTGGTCCGAGACTCACGCACATGGACGCACGTCAGAACCGCTGCCCCGACTGCGGCTCGCCCCTGGGTGCCGCCCCGGGCCCCCGCTGCCCGCGCTGCCGGCTGCCGCTCACCGGACCGGAAGCGGTCGAACTCTGGAACCTGGACCGCACGCTGGCCGACCTCGCGACGCGGCGGGCCTGGCTGTTGCAGCGACGTGGCATTCTCATCGCGGCTCTGCGCTCCCGTCCGTTCACCGCGCCCGCGGGGCTCCCTGCGGCCCACGCTGCCGCCTGGCCGCAGAAGGGCGTGCCCGCGGGGGTGCCGGGTCCGGACGCGCGGAAGCTGTCCGTGCAGACCGTGCTGCTGGTCCTGGGCGCGGTGCTGACGTCGATCGCCGGGATCGTCTTCACGCTCGTGAACTGGGGCCACCTCGGCATCGCCGGCCGGGCCGTCGTGCTCGTCGTCGTCACCGCCCTTGCCTTCACCGCCCACCTGAGCCTGCGGACGCGCCTCGCCGCGACGGCCGAGACGGCGGCCGCCGTCGGGCTGGGCCTGGTGCTGCTCGACTGCTACGCCGCTCGGGCCGCGGGCCTGGCCGGGCTTGACGGCGTGCCCGCGGACGCGTACGGAACGGCGGTCACCGCGCTGGTGAGCGCGGGTGCCTGGGCTCATGGGCGCTGGACGCGGTCCGTCGTCATGCCGTGGGGCGCCCTGCTGCTCGTCCAGGTGACGATTCCGTTCGCGGCGGCCACGGTCGACGGCGGGCGTGTGGGGTGGGCGATCGTCCTGGCGGCGGGCGCGGCTCTCGATCTGGGGTCGGCCGTCGCGCTGCGCTCGGCCGCCCGCCGCGGCACGTTCCTCGCGCCGGCCACGACGGCGGCCGCCGGGGTGTGGGCCGCCGCCGGCTGCCTGGTGGCGGGCTCAGCGCTGCGGGCGGCGGGACCGGGATCCGCGTTCGGTCCCGTGCTGCGGGCCTGCGTTCCGCTGGTGCTTCTGGTGCTGCTCGGGGCGACCGCCGCCCTTCGCCGCGAACTGCCGTACGTGGCACGGGTGGTGGCCGGCGCTCTGTCCGGGGTGGCACTCATCGCGGTGGCGGGAAGCGTGCCTCGGGCCGCGCTGCCGGCGTCCTGCGGGGTGATCGTCTACGCCGTGCCCACGACTGCCCTCGCGATCGTCGCCGTCATCGCCCTGGGGCGGACGGCCGGCGGGCGCGGCGCCGGGCGGCACCCGCTCTGGACGGGTTTCGCGGCATCGGGCGCGCTGCTGTGGCCGATCGCGATGAAGGTGCTGCCGGGACTGCTGCGGGCCCTCGGTCAGCCGTTGCGCCGGCCCGCAGCGACCGCCGCCGGCCACTGGCAGGTCGCAGCCGAGGTCCCGGTCGTCGCGGCGCTGGTGGCGGTCACTCTGGGCACGGTGGCGCACCTTCTCACCGGCCGTGGCGCCTGGGGCGCGGGAGTGCGGGCCGCGCCGGCCGCCGGGGTCACGGGGGCGGCCGCGGGCCCGGGCGCGGGGACGTCGCGGGTCGCCGGCGAGGGGGCCGGGGAGCTCCGCGCCGCCGAGGGCGTCGTGCCGGGCGGGACCGGGGAACCGGACGAGGCGGAAGCAGGCTCGCGGGCGGCGGGCGACGCTGTGCCGGGGCGTGGCGCCGGGCCCGCCGTGACCCCCGTGCCGCAGGGCCGATCAACCTCGGTCCTGGGGGTGTTGGTGTGGTGCGCGGCCATCGTCGCCGCCGTGCCGGCCGTCGCCCTGAGCCCCGTGGCAGCCGGTCTGCCGTTCGGGGCGGCCCTGGCCGCCGCCTGGGTGCCCGCGGCTTCGGCGGCAGCGAACCTGGTGCGCCGGGGTGGTGCCGATACCACGCCGCGGCTGTGCGCGGTGGCCGCTCCGGCGGCCCTGGCACTGGTCTGGTCGCTCCCGCAGGACGCGGCCGCACTGGTCGTCTGGGGCGCCACCGCCCTCCTTGCCGCGGGCCTGGCCGCGGCGCTGCGCGGGTCGGACCGGGACGGCATCGCCCAGGGCGCGGCGGCGTTCACCGTCATCGCGCTCGGCGTCGAGGCGGCGCGGGCCGCCGCGGCCGCCGGACTGCCCACCCATCTGGCGGCGTTCGCCGTCCTGGGCGTGGCGGTCGCATCGGCGCCCGCGGCGGCCCTGCTGCGGGGCACGGCCGTCGAGGTCACGGGGTACGGCGTCGGGGGTGCCGCGGTACTGATGACCCTGGGCCACGCGAACGCCGCCGGTACCGCACTGGCCGTCGCGGGGGCCGCGGCACTGGGGGTCGCGCTGCGTGCCGACCGCCGCCGGGCCGCCGCCCTGACCGCCACGGCCCTGCTGACCCTGTCGACCTGGATCCGGCTGGCCGCGGCCGGTGTGAGCGCGCCCGAGCCCTACACGGTCCCCGTCGGCGTGGCCGCCCTGGTGCTGGGCCACCTGCACCGCCGCCGGTTCCCCGCGACCGGCTCGTGGCGGGCGTACGGACCCGGGCTGGGCCTCACCCTGGTGCCCGCGCTGGGCGCCGCCTGGGCCGACGTCCACTGGGTGCGGCCCCTGCTGCTGGGGCTGGCCGCGCTCGCAGTCACCCTCGCGGGTGCGCGGTACCGCCTGCGCGCGCCCCTGCTCCTGGGCGCGGCGGTCCTGGCCGTGGACGCGCTGCACGAACTGGCCCCGGCCATCGCGCAGTCCCTCGGCCTGCTGCCCCGCTGGGTCCCGGTCGCCGGGGCGGGTCTGCTCCTGCTCTTCCTCGGCGCCACCTACGAACGACGCCTCGCCGACAGCCGCCGCCTGCGCGCCCACCTCCGCCGCCTCACCTGAGAGCCTGTGCGAGGTCACCTCACCAGGCTACGCGGGCCAAGCGTCGGCGGGCGCGGGCGAACCGGCTTGTGCGGGGCGGGGGCAGCGGATACTGTCCCCCGCACATGGCATGGGGCCGTCGCAGGTGGGGGCATGGCGAACGAGAGTGGCGCGCCCGCGAAGGGCGTGAGTGCGTGGGGGCAGGTGGTCACGGCCGTCGTGCTGGTCGGGGGGCTCGGAGCCGGCCTGTGGACGTTCACCAGGTCCTCGTCGGCGGACAGCACCCCGCCGGCCGCGACCTGCTCGGACGGGCAGCCGGCGAAGGCGTCCGGAACACCGCGGAAGAGGTCGGGAACGATCTCCGGCGCGCAACTGTGCGCGGCTCTGAACCGGCCCGACCTGGCCGATCTGCTCGGTACACCGGGAGAGACCGCCAAGAGCGCGAGCAGCAGCACCAGTAGCCTCACGCTGGCCGGCGGCAAGCAGATCCCCAACCCCTCGGCCAGGGTCGAGCTCGGGACCTACACCGTGAACCTCCAGGCCAGCTATGACCAGTTGCCGGTGGGCGAGTACGCGAAGGTGCTGGGCGGCGACGCCCGCCCACGGACGGTTCTGGGCCGCACGGCGGTCCTGTACTCCGACCGGACCATCCGGGTCAGCTTCCGGCTCGACGGCGGCGACAGCCACAGCGGTCCGGGTGTGCCGGCCCGCTCACTGCTCCTTTCCCTGAACCTCGAGGACAGCGGCGGCTCGTACGAGATGACGCTGTGGCGCACGGACGGCGGGGCGCCGGACGACGCGGTCCTGGTCCACCTCGCGGAGGAAGTGCTGCCCACCCTTCCCGGGTGGACCGCACGCTGACGGCGAGGAGCCCGGCGGGCGGCCGCCGCGCGTCACCTCCCGTCGGCGTCCAGGCTCCGCAGCGGAGGGGCCGCGGGGACGGGCCCGAGGGTGACGGTGCCCGGGCGGGCGAGATGGGTCAGGCCGTGGCGGTAAGCGGCGATGGCCTCCTCGGTGCGGCCCTGACGGTGCAGCAGGTCGCCCAGCAGGCGGGAAGTGTCCGCCAGGTCACCGGCGACCGCGGCCTCCTCCTGCAGGGGGATGGCATTCCGGTAGTGCCGTTCGGCCTGTTCGGTGTCGCCGCGTTCCTGGTGGATCAGGCCGAGCAGGCGGTGGGCCGCGGCCGCGTGCACCGCGCCCCGGCCGGGGCCGAGTTCCTTCAGGAGGCCGTGCAGGAGGCGTTCCGCGTCGGCGTCCTGGCCCCGCCGGCGCCGGACGTCGGCGAGCTCGACGTCGACCTGGGCGGCGTAGAAGGTTCCGCCGGTCTCGCGCAGCATCTCGCGTGCGGTGCGCAGTTCGCCCTCCGCGTCCGCCAGCCGGTCGTGCTGGGTGTGCAGATAGCCGCGCATCCAGTGACACAGGGCCAACTCGCTGCGGATCTGGCGTCGTTCGTAGAGTTCCTGGGCTTTGACGAGATAGCCCTCGGCGTCGTCGTAGCGCCCGCGCGCCGCCAGGGTGCGGGCCACCGCCCGGTGCAGACCGGCGATCGCCACGGGGTCGCCGACCTGAGGGGCGAGGTCCAGCGCGAGACCGGCGGCCTTGGCGGCGCGCTCGTGCGCGCCGAGATCCATGTAGGGGGTGATGACGGTGGCGTACATCAGCAACAGGGCGTCAGGGTCGGGCAGTCCGTCGGCGTTGAGCTCGTTGATGCAGTTCTCCAGCAGGTAGCAGGCGTACCGCACGTCGCCTTCCAGCTGGTGGGCGGTGGCGCGTCCGCGGACCGCGCGGACGCGTGAGGGCAGCGGTTCGTCCGCCAGCAGGGCCTCCGCCCGCTCGAACTCGGTCCGGCCCTCGGCCAAGGCGCCCCGTCTCACCAGGCAGTGCCCGAACGCCACCCGCAGGTCCGCTTCCAGATCGGGGATCCGGTGGTCCTCGGCCTGGCGAATGAGCGCGCCGAGCAGGTCCTCGGCGTCCCGTCCGGCGCCGCCGTCGACCAGGTCGCCCGCGCGCGCCAGGCCCTCGCGCAGTTCGGCGCGGAGCCCGGCGGGGACGCCGGTCGCCAACTGCTCGTAAGTCGTGCCGAGTTTGCCGGCGAAGTAGCGCAGCGCGGTCTCGGAGGCACGGACCTTGCCGGCCTCGACGGTGGAGACATAGGCGGCGGTGTACTTCGGCTCGGCCAACTGGCGTTGCGTGAAGCCCAGTTGACCACGCAACGACTGGACGCGTCCGCCGATCCCGGCGGCGTCGTCGTGCGCGCCGTCCTGCCTACCACCGCTCGGCATGGGCACCTTCCAGGTCGTCGTGGGGGCGCGCGCCCGGCCCACTCCTATCACGGTTCATGCCCCCGGCGGTCGGCCGGCCACCGGCCCGCCGCGGAACGGGCGGCGCGGCCCGGGCCCTTGCCCCGGTCCTCTCCACCCCCTAGCTTAACTCGCAACATAACTCGGCTTACGTCATCACTTACGTCATCGGTTACGTCGTCGCTCGTCGCTCGTCGCCCGCCGACTCCGCTGCCGGGCAGCGGAGCCGGCCCGCCCGGCGGGCGGCCGCGCGTCAATCCGTGCGTCCGCCCGTCAACCGCCGCCCACCGCTTGCTCGTTCGACAACTCCATGGAGCGCCACGATGCGCATACGCCCCGCCCTGTCCGGAGCTCTTGCCACCTGCAGCCTGATCCTGCTGTCCTCGGTCTCCTCCGCGCCCGCTCAGGCGTCCGGCACCGCCGCCCCCACGGTGCCGCCCACCTCCGCGTCTGCCACGGCGACCGGCCCCACCTGCTGGTACGGCGCCTGTTACGACTACGTCTACGGCCGGCAGATCACCGACACCTCGGGTGCGTCGGTGCGTATGAAGATCGAGGACCCCGAGGTCGACCCGGCGCAGACCGGCGAACACTCCCTGCAGGAGCTGGCGCTCCAGGACACCGCGCGGGTGTCCACCGTCGAGGTCGGCTGGACCGTGGACCCCGAACTCAACGGCGACAGCAGGCCCCACCTGTTCGTCTACCACTGGGTGGACGGGCAGACGTCCTGCTACAACGGCTGCGGCTTCGTCCCCGTCTCGCGGACGGTCACGGCCGGCATGCCCCTGCACGCCGGCCGGGCCGCCGAGTTCGGCCCCCGCAACATCGGCGGCGACTGGTGGGTGCTGTTCGGCGGGCAGAAGGTGGGCTACTTCCCTGGCTCGCTCTGGAACGGCGCCTACGACCGCGCCCAGGTCGTCACCGCCTTCGGCGAGGTCGCGGAGAACGCCGACGACGTGCCCTCGTGCACCGACATGGGCAACGGCAGATGGGGGAGCGGTCCCGCGGCCTCGTGGGTCGACGGCTACCGCCTGTACGAAGCCGCGGACCGCCCCCGCTTCACCGTCACCGCCAGCAGTCCCGGCAGCTACGACTACGGCAAGGCGTCCGCCACCTCCTTCCGTCTCGGCGGGCCCGGCGCCGGCCCGTGCTGACGTGGCGGGAGTCACGCCTATGAAATATGCATCTGAGATGTGCATTCGATAATCTGCCGAGCGTGCAGCTGACCAAGTACACCGATCTGGCACTGCGTGCGGCCATGCGACTGGCCGTCGCCGACGGCCGCGAACTCCTGACGACCAAGGAGATCGCCGAGGCGATGCGCGTGCCCTACACGCACACCGCGAAGGCGATCGCGCACCTGCGGCATCTGGGTGTCGTCGAGGCGCGACGCGGTCGCGGTGGCGGTCTGGCCCTGACCGAACAGGGCCGGCGCAGCCGGGTCGGTGAGCTGATCAGGACGCTGGAGGGCGATCGCGAGTCGGTCACCTGCGAAGGCGCCAACCCGTGCCCGCTGGCCGGCGGATGCCGGCTGCGGCACGCCCTGAGAGAGGCCCAGCAGGCCTACTACGCGTCCCTGGACCGGTTCACCATCCAGGATCTGGTCGCCTCTCCCACCGGTCCCGTCCTGCTGTCCCTGGCCGGTCCGCACATCTGAACACCGCGGCTCCGCGGTGGCACGCCGTGCCGCGCGCCACCGGGTCGCGCCCGTTAATTGGCATCTGAGATGCAGATTTCAGATGCGGATAAGGAGCCACCTGTGCTCTCCGCACAGTCCCTGCCTGTCGTCCGCGCCACCCTCCCGGACGTCGGCGCGAACCTGGACGCCGTCACTGACGCCTTCTACCGCCGTCTGTTCGACGAGCGGCCCGAGCTGCTGCGCGACCTGTTCAACCGGGCCAACCAGGCCAGCGGCGCCCAGCGCCAGGCGCTGGCCGGCGCCGTGGCGGCCTTCGCGACGACGCTGGTGGAGCGGCCGGACGACCGCCCCGACGCGATCCTCGCCCGGATCGCCCACAAGCACGCCTCGCTGGGGATCACCGCCGACCAGTACGAGCTCGTCGGCCGTCACCTGCTGGACGCCGTGGCCGAGGTGCTGGGCGACGCGGTGACCCCGGAGGTGGGCGCGGCCTGGCAGGAGGTGTACTGGCTGATGGCCAACGCGCTCATCGCGCGCGAGGCCCACCTGTACACGCAGGCCGAGGTCGCCGCGGGCGAGGTCTGGCGCGACATGGAGATCGCCGAGCGCACCGAGGAGTCACCCGACGCGGTGTCGCTGACCCTGCGCCGCACCGACGGGCTGCCCACCGAGCCCTTCCTGCCCGGCCAGTATGTGAGCGTGCAGGTCGAACTGCCCGACGGCGCCCGCCAGATCCGGCAGTACAGCCTGTCCTCGGCGCCGGACCGCAAGACCTGGCGGATCACGGTGAAGCGGGAACGCGGAGCCGCGGGATCGCTGCCCGCGGGCGAGGTCTCCACCTGGCTGCACGCCAACGCCCAGCCGGGCGGGCTGCTGCGCGTCTCCCGCCCCTTCGGCGACCTGGTGCTGCCCGACGGTGACGGTCCCGTGCTTCTCGCGTCCGCGGGCATCGGCGTCACCCCGATGCTGTCGATGCTGGACCACCTGGCCCGGACATCCTCGCGGCGGCCGGTCACCGTCGTGCACGCCGACCGCTCGGCGGCCGGCCACGCGCACCGCGACGAGCAGGACGAACTCGTCATGCGGCTGCCCGATGCCACGCTGCACGTCTGGTACGAGGACGCGGGCTCCGGAAACCCTGCCGCAGACGCTGCCGACTCCACCGCCGAGAACACCGACGGCGGCGGGGCGTCCCGCTTTGTCCACGAGGGCCGTGCGGACCTGAGCGGCTTCGACCTGCCCGTGGGCACCACGGCCTACCTGTGCGGGCCGCTGCCCTTCATGCGCGCCGTCCGCGGCCAGCTGCTGGAGAAGGGATTGGATCCCGCCGCCGTGCACTACGAGGTCTTCGGTCCCGACCTGTGGCTTTCCTCGGCCGCTCCGGCCGACGTGGCCTGACGTCCGCCCGGCCGCCGGACGGAAACCGCCACGGCCCCACCAGCGCGGCCGCCCGGTTTCGTTCCCGAGCCCCAACGGGCCCGGGAACGAAACCGGGCGGCCGGCATTTCCGTTGCCGCCGCATGCGCTCTTCTCGCGGCCCCGCGAAATTCACTTGCACCACTCGGCTAGCATGTTCGAAATCGCGGCGATCGCCCTCGTTCGTCCGCCGTTCATCAGAATTCCGTGCCATCCAGGGACGGAAACTGACAAACATAGCCAACAGCGAACAAATCGACCAGGCAATTGATATCTATACCATCACGGGTGTTCTCGCGAATAAGCCTCCGAACCGCGGCTGCCGCACTGCGGCGACCGCGGGTACTGCTGTGGGCCGCGGCAGGGGTGGTGACCCTCGGCTTCCTCGTCGCGCTCGAGGTCGCCGCGCGCCACTACGGGCTGCCGGGACCGATCACCACCCAGGCGCAAGAGGTGATATTCGCCCCCAAATCAGGTTTCCTGCTCTACGCCAGCCTGGGTCTGATGATGGTGGTGCTCACCTGGCGGCAGCGTTTCGTCGCGCTCGGATCCGCGATCGGCATCGACCTCGTCTTCCTCCTGGTGCGCTTGGCGGTGCACGCCGAACCGGCGTTCGGGAACGGCGCGCTGTGGGTGATCCTGGGGTGCGCCGTCATCGCCGTCGCGCGCCGCACCGGGCGGGAGCGCACCCTGCTCCTGAAGGGCGTCGGGCTCGGGCTGCTGCTGGTGACCGGCCGCAAGACCGGTGACACCTGGCTGCTCATCACGTCCAAGACCCGCCCCGCGGTGCTCGACCAGTACGCGGAGACCGCGGATCGCGCCCTCGGCAACCCGTCGTGGCTGGTCGGCCGGGCGGTCGAGGCCACCGGGCCGATCGGGTCGCACGTGCTCGACTACGTCTACATCCAGCTCGCGGTGGCCGCGGTCGTCGTGGCGATGTACCAGCTGCGCCATGTGGCGGTCGACCGCGGCTTCCCCCGGCACCACCTCGTACGCACGTTCCTGGTCATCGGCCTCATCGGGCCGGCCGTCTACATGATCTTCCCGACGGTGGGGCCGGTCTTCGCCTACGGCGCCGACGGCGGGCACTGGGCGGTGGCGAACCTGTGGCCGGACGCGACGCCGTCGCTCAGTGCTCCGCACCCGATGGCCTTCGACGAGATCACGCCGCGGAACTGCATGCCGAGCCTGCACACGGCGTGGGCCACGGCGATATTCCTGCATTCGCGCAAGGGGCCGAAACTCCTGCAATGCGCGGGGGCTTTCTGGCTGGTCGCCACGCTCGGCGCGACCCTCGGATTCGGTTATCACTACGGCGTCGATCTCGTGGCCGGCGTGGTGTTCTCCCTGACGATCGAAGCGGGATTGCGCACGCACGACCGCGGATGGGACGCCGCCGGAATCCGGATGGTGACCTACGGCGCGGGCGTCTTCGTCGCGCTGCTGCTTTCCTATCGTTATCTGCCGATGCGGATGGCCGAGCACCCGTGGCTGTTCGGCCCCCTGCTGCTGCTGGCCATGACCTCGGTGATCCTGGCCTACATCCGCGCCATCACGCTGTGGGAGCCCGGGTCCGTGCCCGCCAGGCAACTCGACCCGCAGCCGGAGATGGTCTGAGCCGCCCACCCCGGGTTTGCGCGAGGGGCGAGTGGCAAGGCGGGACTCATGGTGCAAATCGGATACACGATGATGACCGAGCAGTCCGCGCCACGAGCCCTGGTCGAGGACGTGGTGGGCGCCGAGCAGGCCGGGTTCGACTTCTCGGTCTGCTCGGACCACTACTTTCCGTGGCTGGACGAGCAGGGTCACGCGCCGTACGCCTGGAGTGTGCTGGGCGCCGCCGCCCAGGCCACCGAGCGCATCCCGCTGATGACCTACGTGACCTGCCCCACCACCCGTTACCACCCGGCGGTCGTGGCCCAGAAGGCGGCGACGATGCAGCTGCTGTCCGAGGGCCGCTTCCGGCTCGGCCTCGGCTCGGGGGAGAACCTCAACGAACACGTCGTGGGCGGCGGCTGGCCGACCGCGGCCGTCCGGCTGGAGAAGCTGGAAGAGGCCGTCGGCATCATCAGGGCACTGCTGTCCGGGGCGGTCGTCGACCACGCGGGCCCGCACTTCGAGGTGCGCGGCGCCCGGCTGTGGGACCTGCCGGACACACCGCCCCCGCTGGGGGTCGCGGTCTCGGGGGACCGGTCGTGCGAGGTCGCCGGCCGGCTCGCCGACCTGGTCATCGCCACCGAGCCGAAGCCCGAACTGCTGCAGTCCTTCGACGAGCACGGAGGCACCGGCAAGCCGAGGGTTGGCCAGCTCCCCGTCTGCTACGACACCGACCGCGACGCGGCGGTCGCCCGCGCACACGAGCAGTTCCGCTGGTTCGGCAGCGGCTGGAAGGTCAACGCGGAGCTCCCGGGGACGGACGGCTTCGCCGGCGCCACCCAGTTCGTCCGGCCCGATGACGTCGCCGAGTCCATTCCCTGCGGCGACGACGTCGAGGCGTTCGTGGCGGCCGTCCGCCCCTACGCGGAGGCCGGATTCGACGAGGTCGCGCTCGTCCAGATCGGCGGCGACCACCAGCAGCCCTTCCTCAAGTGGGCGCAGGAGACGCTCCTGCCCGCGCTGCGCGACGCCTTCTGAGCCGGACGGCACCTCGCCTGCGGGGTCCTTGGGGGACGTCCTCCCCCTCCTGGGAGCCGACGCGGACGGGCGGACACGGGGCCGCGGGTGAGACCGCTCACCCGCACCGAGCAGAATGACCCGTGAGGCCCGGGGGAGAAGGCCAGGGATGGGACCGGAGGGGAGGGCAGGCGCGTGACGAGGTCGTACGACGCCGAACCGGAGGCACCGCGCGCAACCGCCGAGGTGTTCGCCGCAGATCGGGAGTTCGGCAGCGATCTCGCTGCCGTCGACTGGGCGGCCACGCCCCTGGGCCCGCCCCAGGACTGGCCGCAGAGCCTGCGGACCGCCGTCGGCATCCTGCTCTCCTCCCGCTTCCCCATGTGGATGGGCTGGGGCCCGGAGCTCACCTTCCTGTGCAACGCCGCCTACCGGCGGGACACCCTGGACCACAAGTACCCGTGGGCGCTGGGGCGGCCGGCCCGCGAGGTGTGGGCGGAGGTCTGGGACCACGTCATGCCGCGCGCCGACACCGTGCTCTCCACCGGCAAGGGAACCTGGGACGAAGGACTCCTGCTGTTCCTGGAGCGCTCCGGCTATCCCGAGGAGACCTACCACACCTTCTCCTACAGCCCGCTGCGCGACGACGCCGACGCCGTCGTCGGCATGCTCTGCGTGGTCCGGGAGGACACCCAGCGGGTCGTCACCGAGCGCCGGATGGCCACCCTGCGCGAACTCGGCTCGGACGGCACGGTCGTGCGCACGGAGCAGGAGGTGCTGGAGTTCGCCGGCCGGCAGCTCGGCCGCAACGCGTGGGACCTGCCCTTCACCCTGACGTACCTGCTCGGTGACGACGGGTTCGCCCGGCTCGCGGCCACCACCGGCTTCGACGGCGGGCATCCGGCGGCGGTGGAGGTCGTCGACCCCGAGGACCCCCAGGCGGTGTGGCCGGTCGCCGCGCCCGCTCTCGGCGAGTCCGTTCTGGTCGCGCTCGACGACGGCCCCTTCGGCGACCTGCCGACGGGCCACTGGGGACAGCAGCCGACGCATGCCTTCGTCACCCCCATGCTCCGGCAGGGCGGTGCCCCCTACGGCTTCCTGGTGGCCGGACTGAACCCCCACCGGCCGCTGGACGACGAGTACCGGGGATTCATCGAACTCGCCGCCGGCCACCTGGCGTCCGGCATCGGCAGCGCCCGCAGTTACCGCGCCCAGCAGCGCAGGGCCGAGGAACTGGCCGAGCTGGACCGGGCCAAGACCACCTTCTTCTCCAACATCAGCCACGAGTTCCGCACCCCGCTGACGCTGATCATGGGACCGCTGGACGAACTGCGGATCCGGCTGGCGGACGACGAACCCTCGCGCCAGGAACTGGACGTCATCCACCGGAACGGGCTGCGGCTGAGCAAGCTCGTCAACACCCTGCTGGACTTCTCGCGCATCGAGGCCGGCCGTATGCAGGCCAGCTACGAACGCGTCGACCTCGCGGCGGTCACCGCGGGCCTCGCCAGCGTCTTCCGCTCGGCCGTCGACCGTGCGGGTCTCGCCTTCGATGTCGACTGTCCGCCGCTCGACCGTCCGGTCCTCGTCGACCGCGACCTGTGGGAGAAGGTCGTCCTCAACCTGCTCAGCAACGCGCTGAAGTTCACCTTCGACGGGTCGATCGGGGTGAGCGTGCGCGCGGAGGGCGACGAGGCGGTGGTCGTCGTCGCGGACACCGGCGTCGGCATCCCGGCGGCGGAACTCCCGCGGCTGTTCGAGCGGTTCCACCAGATCGAGAACACCCGCTCCCGCTCCCACGAGGGCAGCGGCATCGGACTCGCCCTGGTGCAGGAGCTGGTCACCCTGCACGGGGGCACCATCACCGCGGCCAGCACGGAGGGTGAGGGCACCCGCTTCACCGTACGGCTGCCCTTCGACAACCGGCCGGCGCCGGCCGGGGAGCGCGAACCGGCCCCGGGCCGCGGTACGGGCGCCCAGGCTGAGCCCTACATCCAGGAGGCCCTGCGCTGGCTGCCGGGAGCGGCCGGCGTGTCCGCGCTGGAAGCGGCGGGGCAGGGCACCGCGCAGGAGGCGGGACCGCACGTCCCCGCGGAGACATCGGCATCCCCCACGACCGAGCGGGAAGCACCGGCGGCGGCGGACGCCCCGCATGCGGCCAGACGGGGGGCTGCCGGCGCGCGGCCTGAGTCGCGACAGCATCGTGCGGCGGCTGGTCGACGGCGCCCGGTTCCGCGCCGACGCG
>NZ_JAINZZ010000072.1 GCF_019890725.1 Actinacidiphila acidipaludis | reverse complement strand
GGCGCTTCGCGCCTTCGCCCTAATGATGGCCTTCACCCCGCCCCAAAGGGCAGAGCACCGGCCAAGAGCAGAGGTAGATCCGGGCCGTCACCTGCGGAAGCCCGGGGTAGCCGTCCAGCCACCTGATCAGCTCGTCCTGGCCCCCGAGGTGGGCGACGAGCTGATGCAACGCCTCCTCCGGCTTGTTCGGCAGGTCCCAGCTGTGGGGCATGAGCCTGGCCACCTCCTGGGCGAGCCGCGCCTGTTCGCCGGGGCCGAGGGTGCCGGCGCTGAACTCGCCGACCATCGCCTGGTCGAGCCGGAATCCGTCAGGACCGCTCCCTGACGTGCCGCGGGATCCGGCGTCACGCCGATGGGCCAGGAGGTCACCCAGCCGGTGGAGCAGCTTCTCGTGCACGGGGGCCTCCCGGCTGCTGACCGTCGCTTGCGGGGGTCGCGGGGACCACGGCGTGCGGCCCGGCAGACCCGAGACCATGATGCGGGCCCCCTCCCAGGTGTGCGACCCGGCCCGCCCGGCGCGTCCGGCCTCGGGCCGTCGTCGCCGTCGGGGCTTCCGGGTGCCTCCCGTCGGGCGCGCTCACCGCGGGCGTCGATGGCGCCGCCGGCGACGGTGGTTCACTGCTCGGCGGGCTCGTCAGGCACGAACCCGAGCCGGTAAGGCGCGTCGCGCAGTGCCTCCTCCGTCAGCCGGACGGCGGTGAGGCGCTCGGTCAGGGCGAGGACCGCTGCCTTGTCGTCGAGGAAGTCGCCCGTGCGGTCGTCGGTGTCCGTCAGGTCGCAGCCGGCCTCGCGCATCATCGGCAGGAGGGCGTCGGGGGTGCTGCCGCTCCTGAACCGGGGCCGCCCCTCGAAGGTGGTGCGCAGTTCCCCGTCCTCGTACCAGGAGAAGCCGTGCAGCGGCTTGCCGCCGTTGGTGGAGTGCCCGACGGCCCGGCCTCCTCGCGCTGAGAAGGCCTCCATGAAACGCGGCTGGATGCCCGTGCCGCCCCGTGCGAGTTCCCAGACGAGCGTCCAGTCGCCGCCCTCCCCCGGCGCGGTGAACGCGCCCGCGAGGAAGGAGCCGTCCCAGTAGTCCAGCGGATCGCACAGCTCGTGCTGGAGCTCGATCAGCTCCTCGACCCCCGCGCACGTGCCCCGCGGCTCCGCGCCCATGACCCGCAGCACCTCCCGCGCAGGCATGCCCCGCACCAGGGCCAGGCTGTACCCGCACTCCAGTGCGTGGCCGAACAGCGGGGAGGAACGTATCCAGGCGTGGTCGTGCGCGGTCGCCGAAGTCATGTGCACAGTCTGATCGTTGCCGCCGACAGTCGCGCACGGCCGCGGGGCCGCCGCCGTGCCCGGCTCGGCCGGTTCCGCCTCGCTCTCAAGGGCGCGGGGCCGCCGCCGTAGAGTGCTGTCTGTGACGGTGCGCCGAATGCCTGCCGCGGAGGTCGCGGTCTCCGTCGGCCTGGTGCGCGATCTGCTCGAGGAGCAGCACCCCGACCTGGCGGATCTGCCGGTCGAGGTGCTGGCCAACGGCTGGGACAACCTTGTGTGCCGACTGGGTGAGGATCTCCTGGTCCGGTTGCCTCGGCGCGCCGCGGCCGCCCGTCTCCTCGCGCACGAGCAGCGGTGGCTGCCGGAGTTGGCCCGCTGCTTGCCGTTGCCTGTGCCGGCGCCGCTGCGGGTCGGCAGACCGGCGGCCGGCTACCCGTGGTCCTGGAGCGTCGTGCCGTTCTTCCCGGGCGTGACCGCGGCGCGTTCGGAGCCCGACGACCCGTGGTCCGCCGCCGCGACGCTCGGGGGCTTTCTGGATGCGCTGCACGCCCCGGCTCCTTCGGCGGCGCCCGTCAACCCGGTTCGCGGAATTCCGCTGGCCGGACGCACCGAGGGCGTCCTGGCCGGGCTGGCGCACGTCGGCTCGGACGACCGCGCCGCCGCGCTGCGGATGTGGGAGACGGCCGCCGCCGCGCCGGTCGGGGACGGGCCGGCGGTGTGGCTGCACGGGGACCTGCACCCGGCGAACATCCTGGTCGACCGCGGCCGGATCAGCGCCGTGATCGACTTCGGTGACATCACCGCCGGTGATCCCGCCACCGACTTGTCCGTGGCCTGGATGCTGTTCACCGCGCAGCAGCGTGCCGAGTTCCGGCGGGCGTACGGCCGCGCGGACGACGCGACCTGGGAGCGGGCCCGCGGGTGGGCGCTGGCGCTGTCCCTGGTCTTCCTGTCGCACTCTGCGGACAACCCGCTGATGCACGGCGTCGGCGAGCGCGCGTTCCGGGCGGTGCTGGAGCAGGTGGAGTGAACGGACGGGCTGACCGGCTGACCCGGCTGGTGTGGCCGGCCTGGCGGTCAGCCTGCCCGGGCGAGCAGTTCCTGCCGCAGGTCCCGCAGGCGGCGGCTTACGGCCGCACGCCGGTGCCAGTCCTTGCGCTCGGGGCGTCGGTGGCGGCGTGGGCGGCGGTGCGGGTGGCCCCGCAGGACGGTGGGTGGGGCTCTCCAGCGGAGACCAGCCCGCAAGGATGCCGAAGTGCACACTTCTGCACATGAGTGAAACCCTGCCCCTCACACAGGCCCGGGCCAGGCTCGGGACTCTGGTTCGCCGGGCCTCGCAGGCCCGTGAGCGCACCACCATCACCGACCACGGGCAGCCCGCAGCCGTCCTGATCAACCCGCAGGAACTGGCCGACCTCGAGGACGCGGTCGCGCTGGCGCAGTACCGGGCGCGGCAAGCGGCAGGGCACGAACCGGCCGTGCCTCACGACGAAGTGCGTGCCCGGCTCGGCCTGGAACGGCCCACGTCGTGACCTGCACGATCGCCCGGGACGAGGCGGCGATCAGAGTGCCGCCCGCGAACCCGCACCGTCCGTTTCTGTCGGCCGATGCCCCGGCCATCAGCCGTCGCTGCGCCCCGGTCATCGCCTCATCGTGACGACCGGAGGCAGCACAAGCGACATTCGGAGCCGCCGCCGGGCTAGGCCACGAGCACCGTGAGCCATTCGGCGTCCCGGGGGCGGTAACCGTGGCGGTCCAGGAGGCCGGCCACGACGGCCGGGATGTGTTCGGCGCCGTAGACCACGGCCACCGTGACGGGCTCGTCGGCGCGTTCGGTGTGGATCCGGCTCAGGGCGTCGACCAGGCGCAGGTCGCGCCGGTCCAGCAGGGCCCGGTCCACCGGGTCGTCCAGCCCGGCGGGCGTGGGTGTCCCGGTCCCGGGCGCCGGGGGCAGATGCTCGTCGACGCTCTCGGACTCCAGGAACGCCCGCGGCCCGCGCAGCGCGAAGACCGCTCCGGCCACCGGGGCCGCGGCCAGCAGCACCGGGTACAGCCACCGCGTCGCCTGCTTCAGGTCGGCGATCGCCTCGCCCGCGGACACGTCAGGGGCGATCACGGGCACGCCCGGCGGCAGCAGCGTGCGGTAGTCCTGCTCGACCAGCCCGTTGCGTTCGCGGCGCGCCGCGAGCCGGTAGGCGAGCGTCAGCATCTCCACCTGCCGCGACCTGCCGTGCACGCCTTCCGCGACCACAAGGTCGCAGCCCTCCAGCCGCTCGCGCACCTGCCGGTAGAACGATGGCGCGGCCACGTGCGCCATCGGGAACAGCAGGAACCTCAGCGGCGTGTCCTTGTGCCGCATCGTGATCACCGCGGATCGAACCGAGTACCCGGTCACCTCGAAGACCTGCACAGCCGCCGCCCCCCGCCCGACTCCCCCGTGCCCGAGCTGTCGTTGCCTGGGACGGCCCGCACGCGGCGGACGGTTGCACTCCGGTAGGCCCAGGCGGCTACGGGGCACCGCCGGTCAGATGCGGCTGCCCGCCGCGGTGTCGCCGGACAGCCGCTGCGCCCCGTAGACGGGGATCACCGACGCCAGGACCAGGACCGCGGCGACGACGTTGACCACCGGTGCCTGCTGCGGGCGGGCCAGGTTGCCGAAGATCCACAGCGGCAGGGTCTGCACGCCGGCGCCCGCGGTGAAGGTGGTGACCACGATCTCGTCGAAGGACAGCGCGAACGCCAGCAGGCCGCCGGCCAGCACCGCGGACCTGACTAGCGGCCAGGTCACGTCGCGGAAGGTCCGCAGGGGCCCGGCGCCCAGGTCCATCGCGGCCTCCTCCAGGGATCCGGAGACCCGGCGCAGCCGGGCGGCGACGTTGTTGAAGACGATGACCACGCAGAAGGTGGCATGGGCGATGATCACGGTCAGCAGCCCGAAGCCCAGGCCGAGCGGCGGCAGCACGGACCGGAAGGCGCTGTTGAGGGCGATGCCGGTGACCACGCCGGGCAGGGCGATGGGCAGGACCACCAGGAAGGACAGGGTCTGCCGGCCGAAGAAGGCGTGCCGCTGCACGGCGAAGGCGACGAGCGTGCCGAGGACCAGGGCGACGGCGGTGGCGCCGAGGCCGGCGCGGACCGACACCCACAGTGCCGAGCGGGCGCCGCCGCTGTGCCAGGCGTCGGCCCACCACCGGGTGGTGATGCCGCCGGGCGGCCAGCCGAAGGCGCGGTCGGGGTTGAGGGAGTTGACCAGGACCAGCAGCAGCGGCAGGTAGATCACGGCGATGCCGAGCAGTGCCGTCGTGCGCAGCACGATCCGTGCGGTCGGGGACAGTCGCATCCGCGGGGGTCGCCTCGCCTTCGCTGTGGGGCGCCTCGTCTTCGTCCGGTACGACGGCGGGGCGGGATCGGATGTCGGGCCGGGGGCTGGTGCCGGGGCCGGGGCCGGGGCCGGGGCTGGGGCTGGAAGGGTGCCGGTTCACAGGGAGTTGAGGGCGCCGGTGCGGCGGATGGCCAGCAGGTAGAGCACCACGACGGCCACCGGCAGGGTGGCCAGCGCGGCGGCCAGCGGCAGGTCGAGGGTGACGTCGGAGTAGATGGCGTTGCCGATGAGCTGGGTCTTGCCGCCGACGATCTGGACGGCGATGTAGTCGCCGAGGCTGAGGGAGAAGGTGAACACCGACCCCGCGGCCACCGACGGCGCGACCAGCGGCAGCACCACCGAGCGGAAGGTGCGCCAGGTGCGGGCGCCGAGGTCGGCCGAGGCGTCCAGGACGTCGTCGGGCAGGCCGGCCAGCCCGGCGTGGATCGGCAGGATCATGTAGGGCAGCCACAGGTACGCCAGCACGATGACCACCGCGGGCAGTCCGTAGCCGGGGCCGTGCAGCCCGAACGGTTTCAGGGCCCAGTCCAGCGGGCCGCCCGTGGACAGGATGGTCCGCCAGGCGTACGCCTTGACCAGGTAGCTGGCCCACAGCGGGGTGAGCACGGCCACCACCAGCAGGTGGCGGTAGCGGGGGGCGGCGATGCGGGCGGTCCAGAACGCGATCGGGAAGGCGACCACGATGTCCACGGCCGTGACCGCCAGCGCGGTGCCCAGGGTGCGCAGCGCCACGTGCCAGTAGACCGAAGTGGTCAGCACCTGGCGGAAGTTGCCGGTGTTCCAGGTCCGCACCACGTTCGAGGTGAAGGGGTCGGTGGTCCAGAACGCGGCCAGGAACAGGGCCGCCAGCGCGCCGAGGTAGGCCACCACCAGCCAGGTCAGCGGGGCGGTCAGCAGCAGCGCCAGCCGCAGCCGGGGCCGGCGGTGCAGCGTGCGCACGACGGCCCGCACCGCCCGGCGGCCCCGCGCGGGACCGCCGCCCGCACCACCGCCCGCGCCACCGCGTCCACTGCCGGGTGCGCCGCCGGATGTGCGGCCGGGTCCGCTGCCGCGTCCGCTGCCGGGTGCGCCGCCGGGTGTGCCGCCGCCGGGCCGGCCGTCCGCCGGGTGCGGGTCCCGGGACAGGCTGCTCACCCCTTCAGTGACGTCCACGCCTGCACCCACTTCGCGTACGGCACGCAGGTGACGTCCTTGCGCCCGTCGACGCACTGCGGGATGGGGGTGGTCCAGAACCACACCCGCTTGTAGTAGGCGCTCTCCCCCGCGTGGTAGTCGGCGCAGAACGTGCGGTCGGCGGTGTGGTCGCAGGCCAGCCGGTTGGCCGGGGCCTCCCCGAAGTACTCGGCGACCTGCGCGTTGACCTGCGGTGAGACGATCCAGTTGAACCACGCGTAGGCGCAGTTGGGGTGCTCGGCCTTCGCCGAGAGCATCCAGGTGTCCGACCAGCCGGTGGCGCCCTCGCTGGGCAGTACCGCCTTGACCGGGACCTTCTCCGACTGCGCGGTGTTGGCGATCACCTGCCAGGTGGTGCCGAGCACCGAGTCGCCGCTCTTGAACGCCGAGACCTCCTTGAGGTAGTCGCTCCAGTACTCGCCGATGTTGGCGTTCTGCTGCCGCAGCAGCGCCACAGCCGCGTCGAACTGCTTCTGGTCCAGCGCGTAGGGGTTGCGGATGCCCAGGTCCGGCCGGGTCCTCATCAGGTACAGCGCCGCGTCCGCGATGTAGATCGGCGAGTCGTAGGCGGTGATGTGGCCCTTGTACGGGGAGTCCTTGGCGAAGACCGCGCCCCAGGAGGTGGGCGCCGGGGAGACCTTGTCGGTGCGGTACATCAGCAGGTTCGCGCCGTAGCCGTGCGGGATGCCGTACGCGACGCCGCCGACGGAGTTCCACGCCTGCAGCTTCAGGCCGGAGAAGACGTCCTTGTAGTTGGGTACCAGGGCGGTGTTGACCGGGGCGGCGTCGCCGGAGGCGATCAGCCGCAGCGAGGCGTCCCCGGAGGCGGACACGGCGTCGTACTGCCCGGTCTTCATCAGGCTGACCATGTCGTCGGAGGTGCCGGCGATCTTGACGTGGACGGTGCAGCCGGTCTGCCGCTCGAAGGGGTGGACCCAGTCGGCCTTCGGGTCGTCCGAGCCGTCCTCGACGTATCCGGCCCAGGCGATGAGGTTCACCGCGCTCTCCCGCTGGCCGAGGCTCTTTTGCGCGGTCAGCTTCGGCGGGTGCAACTTGCCGTCGGAGCCGACGGATCCGGAACTGCCGGAGGAGCCGCCGCAGGCGGTGGCGAGGGTGAGGGCGGCGGTGAGAGCTGCGGCGAGGGCGACGAGGTGGCGGGTCACACGCACGGTGTCTCCATTCTCGGGGGCTGGCGCGTCTCGTGGGGGCCGGCGCGTCTCGCGTGGGGGGCTAGCGAGGTCCGCGCCCGGGTGCCGGTACGGTCGCCGGCGCTCCGGGATCGGGCGATCCGGGGCCGGGCGATCCGGGCGGCGGGCCGGGGTCCGCGTCCGGGCCGGGGTCCGCGTCCGGTGCGGGTGCGGGTGCGGGGTCGGCGGGCAGGGGCACGGCGTGGCCGGCGGGCCAGCGCAGCATCACCCGGGTTCCGGGCGTGGCGTGATCGGCGCCTTCCCCGACGTGCCGCAGCACCGTCAGCCGACCGCCGACGTCGAGGTCGACCAGGACCCGCACCGCGTGCCCGAGGTACACCACGTCGGTGACGGTGCCGCTCGCCCGGTGCTCGCACGCTCCCGTTCGGGCGGCGTCGTCGTGCGTCTCCCTGCCCACGCCGGCGGTGTCCTCGGCCGGCGCGGACAGCGTGATCCGTTCCGGACGGATGCTGTACGGTCCCGGGCGGCCGGTGACGCGTCGCGCCGGTTCGCCGGTGAGCACGTTGGAGGCCCCGACGAAGTCCGCGACGAAGGCGGTGGCGGGCCGCTCGTACACCTCCGCCGGTGTGCCGACCTGTTCGATCCGGCCGGCGTTGAAGACCGCGACCCGGTCGCTCATGCTCAGCGCCTCGCCCTGGTCGTGGGTGACGAAGACGAAGGTGATGCCCACCTCGCGTTGCAGTTCCTTCAGTTCGGCCTGCATCCGGCCGCGCAGCCGCAGGTCGAGCGCGGCCAGCGGCTCGTCCAGCAGCAGCACGGCGGGGCGGTCGATCAAAGCGCGGGCCAGCGCGACCCGTTGCCGCTGACCGCCGGACAACTGCGCGGGTCGGCGCCGGCCGTGCCCTTCCAGCCGCACCGAGGCCAGCGCGGCCCGCACCCGCTGCGCGCGCTCGGCGCGGCCGGTCCCCCGCACCTTCAGCGCGTAGCCGACGTTCTGCTCCACCGTCATGTGCGGGAACAGGGCGTAGTCCTGGAAGACGGTGTGCACGTCACGCTCGTAGGGGGCCAGGCCCGTCACGTCCTGTCCGGCCAGTTCGACGCTGCCGTCGGTGGGCTCCTCGAAGCCGGCGATCAGCCGCAGCGTGGTGGTCTTGCCGGAGCCGGAGGGGCCGAGCAGGGAGAAGAACTCGCCGTGGCGCACCTCGAGATCGATCCCGGCCAGGGCGTCGGTCCCGCCGTAGGTCTTGCGCAGGCCGCACAGGCGGACGGCTGCTCCGGTAGCGGGCACGGCAGGCCTCCCTCCGGTGCCGCCTCCTTGCGGCACCCCAGCGACTTGCCCACTCGGAGGCGCACGTATGCGGGAATCCGGCGGACGCACCGTATGCGGGGGATCCAGCGTGCACCGGGGCGGCCGCGTTCCGGTTCGGCGCGGAGGACGAAGTGCGCTGTGGGTCAAGCCGAGTGCGCTGAGCGCTCATGGCACGGCCCGGCGGCCGGCCGCACGATGCGGTGCCGACGCCGCCGGAGGCGTGCGGGGTGGGCTGGTTGGGCCGATGGCGCGCTGCCGCAACCGGCGACCGGAACGGGGACGAGGCGGGGTCGCGGCGAAGTGGCCGGCGGCGTCCACCGGCAGCCGCGCGGGACCAGGCGGCGCGGGTGCAGGCGGCTGGCGCGGCTGGCACCTGCCGCCGTTCATGTGAACGCGCGTGCCGAAATCCCCGTGCCGTGCGGGGTGCAGGCCGGTTGCCGAACCGTTCGCAGGAGCGTCCACCGCGTGACGGGCACGTGCTGTGAACCTGTTCACTTGGGCCGGGCGGCAGGGGCAGCGGGTCGGTGGGAGGGATCGTGGCAGGGGTCAGCGAGTTGGTGCGTGCCGAGTTGGACCGGCACCCCTGGGAAACCCTGCGGTGCGGCTGCGGCGATTCCGCCGGGCACGTGCCGATGATGTTCGAGGTGGTCATCGAGGCCGAAAGCGCCCGCGACATGATCGGCTACACCCTCGACGGCCACCTCGAGCTCGGCACGAATCTCTTCGCGGTATCGGTGCCGGCGGTCAGCGTGATCCTGGCCGCGCTGGCCGGGGAACTGTCGCCCCCGGCGCGCGCTGAATTCCTGGAGACCCTGGGTCGCATGGTGAGCGGTGAGTCCCACTTCACGCAAGCGGCACTCGGGCGTACGCACCTGGGCGACGAGTGCCGGGCCAGATGCCGTGAGGGTCTGTGGGTCGTCGGCCGGATCGGCCTCACCGGCAGTGCCGTTGAGGCCGAGACGGCTGCGGACATCTTCGAGTTCGTGGACCTCGACGAGGCGAGGTCGGCGTTCTACCAGGCGCGTCTGCGTCGCCGCAGGGCAGCGAAGACGAAGCGCCGGCGGTCGCTGTGACGGCGGAAGGCCGCGCGGCTTTCCGCAGGCCGGCGCCGCCAGTGCCGGTGCGGGGGACGGCTCCCGCACTGCCGGGCCGTGCGGGTGGGGTGGCTCCCGCACTGCCGGGCCGTGCGGGGGGGGGGGCGGCTCCCGCACGGCCGGCACCCGGACGGTGCACCGGGCCCGATACTCAGGGTCAGGGTCAGGGTCTGGCGGCGCCGCAGTCGCACAGGGCCAGGGCGTCGGCCGGCTCCATCACCAGCGCGTGGCGGGCCACGTCCGCCAGCGTCACGGACGGCAGGTCGCCCAGTTCCGCGAAGTAGGCCAGGGCGTCGGTCAGGGCCACCGCGGCGGCGCGGTCGGCCAGGGGGTCCGGCGGTTTCATCGTGCACGCGCCCGCCGCGCCCGCGGCGTGACGCAACCAGGCCTTCGGGTTGAGCCGGCACTCCTCGGCATGCTCGGTCATCGACTGCTTCCCGCGCCGGGCCGAACATCGGGCCGGACATCGGGCCGGGCGTCGGGCCGGGCGTCGAGTCGCCGCGGCCAGGTGCCGGCCGGTGCGGTCGGCGGCGGGAACAAGGCGGCGCCGCGGGGGCGCAGCCGGCTCCAGGCGCGCTGAACGGTCGCGTGGAGCCGGGGCGTTGGGCGGGTGGTCATGCGTGGATGATCCTCTGCGGCCGCCGCCGCCGAGGCTCTTTCCCCGAGGACCCCTCGACCGTGCGACAGCCGGGTGGAGATGTTCGGGACCTGGGCGTGTCACCCGCGGGTGATACAACTCCCCGGTACCGGCCCGCCGTTCGGCGGGCCGCTTGAGCTGAGGGGATCTTGTGGCAGGCCGGATCAGGGGCACGCGGCGGTACCACGCGAGGGCGACGACAGCGGCGGTGCTCGCCGTCTCGGCGGCCGCCGTGAGCGCGGTGGCGGTGAGCGGCTGCTCACACCAGGACACGGTGCACGGCGCCTCGGCGGCAAAGACGACACAGGCCGCCGAGGCGCTTCCGCCGCAGCCCTCGCTGCCCGCGACACCCCCGATGCCCTCCGCATCGGCCGCGGCCACGACCGCGCCGTCGGCCGCCGGGCAGGTGAAGGGCGGCGTGCACACCGGGGACCTGCGCACGTTCTTCCTGCCGGCACCGCAACACGCCCTGCCCTACGGCGATCCGGACGGCGACCGCCTGGATCCCGTCGACGTCGGGGACACCACGGACCGCGCCGTCGCGGTGGCGCGGCTCAAGCAGTACCACTACGCCGAGGGCTTCGGCCGCACCTACAGCCTGCCCGGCGACCATCTCACGGTGACGATCCGGCTCGCCCGGTTCGGCAGCCCGGCCCTGGCCGCGGGGTACTTCGGGCGCCTGCACTACACCGGATCGGCGATCCGCCCGCTCACGCTGCACGAGCCGTTCCCGGTCACGGCGCAGCAGACCGTCCCCGGCGCGCCCTACCGCGAACTGTTCGCCACCACCTGCCAGGGCGACGTGCAGATGATGGTCCGGGTGGTGTCCACCACGAACGCCATGCCGGCCCGGAAGCAGCTGACGTCGCTGCTGGAAGCGCAGTACCAGCGGCTGAGGACCGGACACTGACCGGAGGGGATCAACGGTGAAGGACGAGCGCGAGTTCTTCGCGGCCGACTCGCTGCCGTGGCGCGACGGGCCGCAGCCGGGCACCGCGGAGAAGGTCCTCGGCCAGGACGAGGACGACCCGGACGTGCTGACCCGGCTGGCCCGCTGGTCGCCCGGATACGCCACGGCGGCCGGCGTGATCCGCCATGAGTGGGCCGAGGAGGTCTACCTCCTGGAAGGCGACCTGTACGACGTGAGCCTCGACGAGACGTTCCACGCCGGGCACTTCGCCTGCCGGCCGCCCGGCATGCCGCACGGCCCGTACCGGACGACGGGCGGCTGCGTGATGCTGGAGGTCCGCCACCGTCCCTGAGGCCCTGAGCCCCCGCGCCGCCCGGACCGCCCCTCCCCCGGCCGGCGCGGGACGGCCCGCCCTGGACGACAGGCCGCACCTGAACGCGCCTGACGGCGCCCGGCCGCCCGGGGCGGTCAGCCGATGGCCCGGGTGACCGCCTCGCGCAGGGCGTCGGCGGCCGAGGCCAGTGCGGTGACGGAGGAGACCGCCGTGGTCAGCCGGGCGATGGCGCGGGACAGACGCCCGGGGTCGGGGGCCGGGGCGGCGAGCTGGTCGGTGACCTCGCCCAGTTCTCCGCGCGCCCGGGCCCGGTCCTCGTCGCTGAGCTGCGCGCCGTGCGCGGCCAGCAGCGCGCCGAGTACGTCCAGTGCCTGCGCGGGGGTGAGCCCGCCGTCCGGCGCGCCGCCGACGTTGACCTGCGCGCCCTCGCCGACCGCCATCGGGCCGGAGTTGTCGATCCGTCCGCTGCCGCTCTGGTGGATGCCGACGTTCCAGGTGCCGCCGCTCATGCCCCGCCTCCCCTGCTCCCGCCCGGTTCGCGGGCGGGGGCGTCGATGGTGTGTGTCTCAGGAAGCCTTCGCCTGGGATCCGACGGCCATGGCCGCGGAGTTGACGATCGTGCCGCCGCCGGTCTGCAGGATGCCCACGTTCAGGGCGTTCTGCTGCGCGCGGTACTCGGTGGTGTCCACCGCGTGGTCCTCCAGGAAGTCGAGGATCACCTCGAAGGTCCGCCGCTCGATGATCTTGATGAACTTCTCGTCGTCCATCTGCTGGAAGAAGTGCCGGTAGCCGCCGGCGGCCATCTCCCGCACGCTGCGGCGCGCTCCCCAGTCGACCAGGTCCTGGTCCTCGTCCGGCTCGTGGCGCACCGCGGCCGCGCGCAGGTCCTTGCGGTTCCAGGCCGCCTTGCCCACCGCCAGCGGCAGGGCCAGCACCCACAGCGCGCCGGTCGCGATCGAGGCGAGGGCCTCCACCGCCGCGCGCCAGGCCAGCGACCACACCTCGCCCGAGGTCAGCCGCCGCAGCCGGGACGCCTCGTGGTAGGCGTTCTTGATCGGCATCAGGTGGTAGCCGTGGAACTGCGTGTAGAGCATGCGTCCCTTGAGGTCGACGTTCAGGAACACCGAGGTGACCAGTTCCTGCGACCAGGAGCCGACCCGCACGCACAGGTACTCGCGGGCCGCGTTGTAGTGGTCGGGGACCTCGTCGGCGGCCTGCCGGTACTCCGCCAGGCGCTCGTGCGGCACCGGCGGCCGGGTGCCGACCGCTTTGGCGTAGAAGCGGCGGGTGACCTCCAGGCCCCGCAACCGCTGGCTGTGCGCGGCCACTTCGTCCAGCAGGGAGGCCCGCAGCCGCTCCTCCATGTAGGCGGTCAGCTCCTCGGCGGTGAACGGGTCCGGGTCGACGTCGCGGGCCCTGCCCCTGCTCTTGCCCTTGTCCGCCGGTGCGGTCGCGTCCGCGGGTCCGGGCTGCGGCAGGTCCAGCGGCGGGAACGACGGGGGCTGCGCGCGTTCCAGCAGGCACGCGAAGGACCAGCGGCGCACCGAGTCGCCGGCCCCGACGAACGGCACGTACCCGCCGTAGTAGACGACGCCCGCCGCGCTGTCCTGGTCGGCGCGGATCTTGTCGTACAGCTGCGGGGTGCCGGGCGGCACCATCGGCGCGACCCCGTCGAAGCCGCGGCCCGGGTGCCGGCTGCGCCGCAACTGCGTGGTGACGACCTGCCGTTGCAGGACGGCGGTGAACAGGTTCGCGGCCCACACCGTCCACACCGCGAGCACGCTGCAGACCCAGAACCCGGTGCTGCCGTAGGCGCCCATCGACGGCAGGAGGATCCCGAAGACGAACCACAGCACGCCCGCGGTCACCACGGCGGTCGTCCGGGCCCGGCGGCGGGCACGGGCGGCAAGCGCGTGGCCGAGCACGGTCGCGGCGTCGTAGCCGTAGGCGGGGGCGGCGAACCGGTGGCTGTTGTCGACCAGTTCACGGATGACGCCGTCGGCGTAGTCGGGGTCGGTCTGCGCGCCGATCGCCAGCAGGCGGGTGACCTCGCTGAGTTCGGGCGGGGTGGTGCCGGGCGGCGGCGTGAGCGCGAGGTCGGCGTCGTCGTGGCCGCGCGGCCCGGGCAGCGTCGGTCGAAGTGAGGTCACGGCTCGGAACTCCCAATGGTGCGGGGCCGGATGGCGTTGCGGATGCGGGGGGGCGACGGGGGCGCCGGGAGCGGTGGGTCGCCCGGGGGCGGGCCGCCGCGGCGGCCCTGCACGGGGCAGCGGTCAGAACTCGTCGGTGCCGCGGGTCGTCAGGCCGTACTGCTCCGCGATCGGGTTCCAGGCCTCCACGAACGCGGACTTGGCCTGCTGCGCGGTCGTGCTGTCCTTGCCGCCGGCCACGTAGTCGCTCTGCTGGTGGGTGGTGGCGGGCTTGCACGATCCGCCGGCCAGGGCGGTGGCCCAGCGGGCGTAGTCGGCGTCGGCGGTCGCGGAGGCGTTCAGCGCGGTGCTCAGCAGTTGCGCCGCGTCGGGCCCGCCGGTCACCGCGTCCATCGTCAGGGCGGTGGCCTGCTGCGCCAGCGAGGTGCGGGAGTCGGCGTCGTTCTGGAGGGTCGTGGCGTCCTGGCTCAGGCCCGCGTCGGAGCCGCACTGCCCGGCGTCGGCGACCGCCGCCGAGACCTGGGTGCGCTGGTCGGCGGACTGGGAGATCAGGTCGTCCAGCGCGGTGACCTGGCTCTGCGGGTCCGCGGTCGGCGAGGGGTCGGTGGGCGACGGCTCGTCGGTGACGGTGCTGTCGCCGGTGTTCCCGGTGGTGTCGCCGACCGCGTTGTCCGTCGCCGTGCCGTCGGCGCCCGCGTTGTCCGTGCTGCCCGTGCTGTCGGTGCCGCCCGTCACGAAGGGCGCGCCGGAGTCGAAGTCGCTGCCGCTGGACGATCCGGAGGAGCCGCCCCACGTCCACGGGTGCAGGGCGAGGATCAGGCCCACGGCCAGCGGTACGGCCAGCAGCCGGTAGAGCGTGACCCGCACGCCGCGCTCCAGCGTGCGGAAGACGGCCGTGCCGTACGTCTCCTGCGTGGCGTGCGTGGTGGGCGTGCTGTGCGTGCGTGGCGCGTGGGGCTCCGGCCCTGGTGCGGGTGCGTCGTCCGGGTCCGGCCGGTGGTGCGTGCCCGTCGTCATGGTTCCCCCCGACGTTGAGTTGCCGAAACCGTACTGGCCGGGGCGGCAACACAGAGTCAGGTCGGTCGATTTCGGGCCCCTCGGTCCCAAACGATACGTATCGGGCCCAACGTTGCCCCGGTCGGGGAGGCGGACGCCCGGTTCGCGACGTCCGGATCACCAGACCACCTCGCGCCGACGCGGCGGCCGTGGCCAGGAGCAGGAAGGCGCCGGCTGTCCAGGATCGGGGCGGAGCACGGCCTTCGGTGCTGGCGGCTGCGTCCGGGCCGGGCCTGCGGCGTTCGGCCGGATCCGCCGCGAGGCGTCACGATGGCTCCCCGGGCCCGGGAGCTGTGCACCGGCGCGGCCCGTCGGGCGTCAGCCCTTGCAGGTGGGGTCGGCGAGTATGACGGGGGCGGCCTCGCGGGTGGTGACGAACGCACGGAAGCCCGGGGCGCCGGCCACGCACTTGGTGGCGATGTTCGCGAAGTGGTCGGGGAAGTTGGTGACGCTGGCCGGGCTGTCGTCACCGCGGTGGTTGGAGACCGGGGAGTCGCCCATGCCGCGCTTGTCGCTGGAGCACCCGGCGAGAGCGGACACGGCCACGACGACCGACACCACGGCGGTCAGATACCTCGAACGGCGCTTCATGACATTCCCCTTTTCGCACTGCCGGCCGGACGCGGTGAAGGACTCACCGCAGGCGTCATCGGTTCCCGACCCGCGCGCATCCGCCCTGCTCCGGCCACCCGCCGCGGTCAACGGCGGCCGGGCGCACCCCCCGGGTAGAAGGGGGGCTGCGCCCGGTCGCCTCCGCAAGACCCGCTGACGCCTCAGCGCGTCAGGAGGGAATCGTCCACTGCTGGTCGGCCGTGCCCTGGCAGGGTTCGATGACCAGCCGCGTGCCGTTGGTGGTTCCGGCGCTGGCCGCGGTCAGGCACTTGCCGAGCCCGGACGTCAGTGTCCGGGCGGTCCGGTCGTAGGTCCACTGCTGGGAGACGCTGGAGTTGCAGGTGTAGATCTGCACCGGTGTGCCGTCGGCGCTGGAACCGCCGCGCACGTCCATGCACTTGGCCATGGCGCGGACCGTGCCGTCGCCGGGCAGCGACCAGGTCTGGGCGGCGCTTGCGTTGCAGTCGTAGAGCTGCAGCGCGGTGCCGTCGGCCGGGTTGCCGCCGGAGATGTCGATGCAGCGGGCGCCGGCGGCCGCGGTGACCGGGGTGCTGCAGATCGCCGGGCCGCCGGTGGCGGCCGGGTGGCGGGTGGTCAGGTGCAGCGGCCTGCCGGGGGTGACGGTGTGGAGCGTGCCGTTGCCGTCGCGGACGGCCAGCGGCGGCCCGGAGCGCAGGGTCAGGGTCGTGGTGGCCTGGCCGACCGAGACGTCGAAGGTCCGCCCGTGCCATTTCAGGCCGGTGATGTTCACGCCCGGCAGCTGCTGCGGCAGGAACGGGTCGACGGTGACCGCGTCGGTTCCCCAGCGCAGCCCGGTGAAGCCGTAGAGGAACTGCTGGAGGTAGCCGCCCTCGCCGGTGGTGAAGGTGAACGCGCCGCCCGAGCGGGTCTCGTGGAACTGGTCGAAGGGTGCGGCGATGAACGGGTCGGCGCTGGCGCGCAGGTGGTCGTAGGCGGTGCAGCCCGGCGAGCCGAGGGCGGCGGCGTCGATGGTGGCGATCGCGTCGGTCATCGACGGTCCGTCGGGGTCGGTGTGCTGGGTGTAGTAGTCCAGGTCGCTCTGCGCCAGGCCGGCCGGCATGGGCACCGCCCACGGGTACTGCAGCAGCGTGACGTCGGCCTGCTTGACCTGCTGGCCGCTGTAGCCGTCGAACTCCGGGTGGATGCCGGCGGCGGTGTCCACCGGGATCTTCAGGCCGTCGGCGACGGTGGTCCAGGCCGGGTCGGGCGTGTGGCCGGTCAGGGCCGCGGCCCGCACGGCGATGCGCAGGGACGCCTGCGCGCCGGCGTCGGTGCTCGCGCTGTTGTCGACGTGGTCGTGGTACTCGTCGGCGCCCTGGACGTCGTCGATGTCGTAGCCGCCGGCCGCGTCGGGAACGGCGCGGGTGGCCCAGTAGTCGGCGATGTCCTTCAGCACCGGCCAGGCCTTGTCCTTCAGCCAGGCGGTGTCGCCGCTGGCCTGGTAGTACTGCCACTGGGCCAGGGCGATGTCGGAGTCGATGTGGATCTCGTCGTTGCCCTCGTTGTTGCCCGGCGGGATCGTCTCCTTGCCGGTCAGGGAGCTCTCCCAGGGGAACTTCGCGCCCTTGACGGGGTGGGCCGGGGTGGACAGGGCCGCCGCCGCGGCCTCGGCGGCCGGCAGCAGCTTCTGCCGGTAGGTGTCGGCACTCTGCGCGATGTCGGGGTGCTGGGCCAGCAGCGCCGGGTACATCCAGGTCTCCATGTCCCAGAAGACGTGGCCGTTGTAGCCGTCGGAGGACAGCCCGCCGGGGCTGGTGCTCCAGGTGACGCCGGCGCGCATGCTGGCCAGCAGGTAGAACATCGAGGCGCGGATCTGCGCGGTCGTCGCGCTGTCGCCGGGCACCGAGATGTCGGACTGCCACAGCGCCGCCCAGGCGCTGTCGTTGGCGGCCATCGTGGCCCGGTAGCCGTCGTCGGCGGCCCGGGCGGCGGTGCGGGCCGCGGCCTGCTGGGGGGTGGCGGCCTTCAGCGGCCGGTCGGTGTCGACGCTGGAGGCCACACCGACGTACTTGGTGATCTCGTACGTCTGCCCGGCGCGGACCGCGAGGGTCGCGCTCTGCCCGGCGCTGCCGTCGGCCGGGACGGTCAGTGCGGTGGTGTGCTCGGTGTGCCCGCCGATCCGCAGCACCGAGTTCAGGGCGGCCGTCACCAGGTTCCCGTCGGTGGCGACCGTCTGCGTCAGCGTCGCGTTCTTCGCGTCGACGGCCCAGGCCGTGGCGGTGGCGTGGTCCAGTCCCTGGCCGTCGAACTCGTCGACGACGCCGGCGGTGCCGCTCCAGTGCGGCACCGCCCGCAGGTCGACCGTGCCCAGGTGGCCCTGCGCGCGGTCGGCGTCGACGGTGTAGACGAAGCTGGTCCGGTCGCCGTCCGGGGAAGTCCAGTCGAACGAGGTCGTCAGGGTCCCGGTGCGCAGGTCCAGCGACTGCCGGTAGCCGCTGGTGGTGCCGGTGGTCGCCGGCGCGATGCCGGTCGGCGGCTGCCCGCCGGCCGGGTACGGCGCCAGGTAGTCGACGTTGACCCGCGCGGTGTCGCCCTGCGCGACGGTGATCTGCAGCGTGTTCGAGCCGGCCGTCAGCGTCACGGGCACCTTCGCCACCGCCCAGCTGTCCCAGCCGCCGGAGTCCGGCAGCGTCAGCTGCTGCAGCGTGCCGTTGACGCCGAGGTGGACGGTCTGCGGGCCGCCGCTGCCGTTGGCGTAGCGGACGTCCACGGTGGCCGGACCGGCCGGCGCGTCGCGGACGGTGAGGCTGTCGGTGCCGCCGACCGTCGGGATGTTGTCGGTGTTCAGGCCGGCCAGGTAGCCACCGGCGACCGAACCGCCGTGGGAGGTCTCCACGAACGCGCCGCCGGAGATCTGCCCGTCCCTGGCCGGGCAGATCTGGTCGAACGCGCAGCTCCAGTTCCCCGGCACCCCGTACACCCCGCCGCTGCGGCCGAAGCCGAGCGTCGTCCACGTCGGCAGGCTCGCCCGCCGCTCGAACTGGCCGGCCGGAGCGCCGTAGAAACCGGCGAGTTCGGACTGGGTGACCACGGGACTGCTGGAAAAGCCCTCGCCGGCCGCGGGCACCCGCGCGGCCAGATAGCCGTTGCCGACGAACGTCGGCGCGTAGTTCTTCGAGGTGTCGCCGGTGCTCAGCACCCAGCCGTCCGCACTGCCGGTGCCGGTGGCGGTGCCGGTGGCGGAGTGCGCCTGCGCCGCGGCGGAGGTGACGGGCGCGGAGGAGGCGGGTGTGGCGGTCACGCCGCCGCCGATCAGGCACCCGAGGGCCAGCACGACCGCCGCCCTGCCCGCCCCCCGCCTGCGTGTCGTACCGCGCCGGCCCGTCGGGGACAGGCGTGGCGGGGCGGGTCTGTTGTTCACGGCAACGCTCCGGTGAGACGAGCTTCTGCGATCCCAGAAGCAGCGGCGTGGCGTGGAGACCGCCACCCCGCCCTCAGCCCCGCGTCACTGACGGTCCGTCAGGTCCCGGGCGTGCCGCGGCCTCGCGGACGCTCACGCTACGGTCCCCCTATTAGGCCGTCAAGAGTCGGAAAGGGTGCCGGATTTCTTTCTGTAGGCGGTGGAATAGCGGGTGGTGGGACGGGGTGGTCCCGGGCCGACCAGGGGAATTCCCCGCCGGGGAGCCGCTCGGCGGCGGGATGGGGGCAGGTAGCTGCCGCCGGGCGGACGCATCCGGTGCGGGGTGGTGGGGCGCGCGGTGTGCGGCGCGGGGGCTGGCCGGGCGCGGCGGCGGGTTGCTTCGGGCCGGGCCGGGGCCGGGGCCGGGCGGGCCGGTGAACTGCTGGGCGGGGGCGCTGGATTGCCGGCTTCCGCCGGTGGGAAGCCGTCGTGGGCGGCAACCGGAGGGGCGCACGCCGGGAGCGCGGGTTGCGGCGGGTTGCGGTACTCCCCTGCCGACGGGGGACCGGACGCCGTCGAGCCGCCAGGACGCGGCGGATGTGCGCCGGGGGTGCGGGAAACGTGCCCGGTGGGCGGGCAGGCGTTGCCGGGTGGGGCCGGGCGTGTCGGCCGGGCCCGGGACGGCGGTCGCCGGCGTGTCGGCGGCTTCGCAGCGCGCCGGCACGCCGACGGCAGCCGTCAGTGGCGGCCGGTGTCCTTGACCGATTCCTTGGCCTGGCGGGCCTTGCCCGCGACCTCGGCCGCGTGCCCCTTGGCGATCAGCGTCTTGTTGTTCGTGGCGCGTCCGGCTGCCTGAGCGACCTTGCCGACGGCCTGCTCGACCTTCGCCCGGACCTTCTCGTTGGCGGCCATGCCGCTCACCTTCCTCGGTTGCCAGTGTCAGGACCCGGTTGTCAGGACCTCAGTTGTGCGCCTGACCGTGCAGGGCGCCGATAAACGCAGGGGGGCCGCCGCGACAGCGGGAACACGGCTGCCGCGCACGGTGGTTGGGGCCACGCCCGGGTGGGCGTGGCGGGCCGGCGCCCGGAGGGGTTGCGGCAACGGCCGCTGCGGCAGGGCACGGTGGGCCGGGCGGCGCCAGGAAGCCGCACGGAACGGCCCGAGGGCCTGGCCGGGCGGATGGGGCAGGTCCGCGCTGGACGGCGGGGACGGTCCGGGGCGTCAGACGTGGGGGGTGGCCGGGACGGCCTGCGCGGCGGTCCAGGCGTCCATGCGTTCCCACTGGCCGAGCAGCCACTCACTGCGTGCGTCGTCGCCGTGCGGGATGTCCGCGGCCGGGACCCGCCACCAGTGCACCCGCACCCGGCGCGGCAGCGGCAGGAACGACCAGGCGGCGCGCGGCGAGGCGATGACGTCCAGGCCGGCGTGCGCGACGAACACCACGTCGGCGCCGGGGGCCGCCGCCAGGGCCGCCAGGCTGCCGGTGTCCCGGGGCGGCAGCACGTAGTGCAGACGCGCGGCCCGGGCGGCCCGCCGGTACTGCCCCAGCCGGCGCAGCCGCGCCACCGCACGGTGGTGGCGGCCGGGGGTGAAGTTGCCGCCCTCGGGGAAGATCACCAGCGCGTCCCCCGGCCGCAGCCGCGCCGCCAGTTCCGCGACCGCCTGCGCGGCGCTGCCACGGGCCGGCGGCAGGAAGCAGTGCGGGACCCGGCCGAGCAGGACGTCCAGGCACGGGTCGAGGCGCAGCAGCCCCTTCAGAACGGTGAACGGCCGCAGCTGCGCCTGCGCGAGCAGGATCTGCAGCAGCAGGAAGGAGTCCCCGAGGCCTGCGTGGCGCATCAGCACGACCAGCGGAGCGTCCGGCGCGGCCGGGGGCAGGGCGGGCGTGATCCGCACCTCCAGGCGGAACAGCCGCTGCGCGACCCGGCGCAGCATCGTCAGCAGCCGGGCCAGCAGGGCGAAGGCGTGCGTGGCCCGGCGTTCCCGGCCGGCCGGTCCCGGCCGGGGGTGGCGCAGGAACGACCCGGTGGCGGCCAGCACACCGGCGAGGTCGGCCAGCAGGTAGAGCAGGACGAAGGCGGCCATGCGGGCCGGCCGCCACGGGCCGCGCGTGACCAGCGACACCGGGGCCGTCAGCACGGTCGCGGCCACCAGCACGACCGCGGCCACCGGGATCAGCGCGAGCAGCACCGTGACGGTCGCGGTCCGCCTCGCGATGGTGACGGCCGCGGCCGCGGCCGCCGCGACGGGGGTGCGCGGTGGCGCCGGTGACGGCCCGTCGGCCCGGCCCGCCGTCCCGCCCTCCTGCGGCCGGACCGCTCCCCCGCCCCGACCTGTCCCCCGAGCCGCCTCGGCCTGGCCGCCGCCCGCGGGCACCGGTTCGGGTTCGCCGGCCACCGGCCCGGGTTCGCCGGGGCGGCGCTGGGGCGGTACCGCGACCGGGCCCGAACCCTCGGGCGCGGCCGGGCCGGTCACAACGGCCTGCGAGCCCGTATCTCCCTTACCGGCGAAGGGAGTTGAGGCGCTCCGGGCGGTGTCACCGCCGCCGTCCGCGGCCGGGCCCGGCGCTGGGACCGGGGTGGGCGCGCCGGCGTCCTGCGGGCCGGGGCCGGGTGTTCTGCCGCCGGGGGCGGTGCCCTCGCCGGTCATGGGGAGCCGTCCGCGGAGGTGGCGGCGGCGTCCTTGCGGGCGGCCAGGGCTTCGAGGTAGCGGGAGGAGGCGGTGTAGGCGCGTTCGATGCGCTGGGCGGTGCGGCCGAAGGCGTGGTGGCGCAACTGGCCCAGGGAGGCGGCTGCTTCGCCGGGGGTCGCGCCGGTGGGCAGGACGTGCACGGTGACATGGTCGGGCAGGTCGGCCATGTCGCGGGCGAAGCGGTGGCGCCGGGCGATCTCGAAGGAGACGGTGGCCACCTGCCAGGGCAGCCGCGGCGGGGTGAGGGGCTGTTCGATCCGGCCGACCTGCAGCACGTAGATCTCGCGGGCGCCCAGCGCCACCGCCCGGCCGACGGGGATGCTGTTGACCAGGCCGCCGTCCACGAAGTGCTCGCCGTCCACCGCGACCGGTGGCAGCAGTCCGGGCACCGCGCTCGAGGCCAGCACCGCCTCGACCAGCGGCCCGGCGGTGAACCAGTGTTCGGCGGCCTGCTCGATGCTGGCCGCCACGCACTGGAACGGCACCTGGAGGTCCTCGATGCGGGTGACCGGCAGGTGGGTGCGCAGCAGTTCCAGCAGCGGCGCCGGGGTGTAGAGGTGGGTGCGGCTGCGTACCGCCGTGGTCAGCCGGGCCATCACGGACCCGGTGAACACCCCGGCCCGGCCCAGCCCGGTCCACAGGTCGATCAGGCGGCCGACCGCGGCCGGTGAGGGGTCGGCCGCCACCGCCGCGCCGTTGATCGCGCCGACGGAGGTCCCCAGCACCATGCGCGGCTGGACGCCCGCGGCGAACAGCGCCTTGAGCATGCCGACCTCGCAGGCGCCCAGCGCTCCGCCGCCGCCCAGCACGAACGCCGGGCCGGACACGTCACTCGCGCTGTGCTGCTCCATGCAGGGCGCGTGCCCCGCCGCGCCTGCCCCAACCCGCCCAAGCCGGACAGGGGTCGACTCCGCCCGGGCGGGTTTGTGACAGACCTGGCGCAGTCGGCGTGACCGGCGTCACGGCCGCCGCGGGTGCGGGGCTGCTCGACTGGGGCCATGCGCCGTGACCTGCTTGTCCTGTCCACCGCCGCCACGTTCGGCGCGCTGCTGCTCACGGCGTGCGGAAGTCGACAGGCCGCCTCGAGGCCGCCGGCCGACACCCCCACCGCTTCCGCGGGCACGTCCTCGTGCACCACGGCCGCCACACCGGACGGCCCGGACGGCTCGACGGGCCGGCGGGCATCGTCCGCGGCCGTGCCGGCGGAACAGCAGGAGGAGGCGGCGGCGGACGGGGTCCGGCTCACCGGCGCGATCGGCTGCCAGGCCTTCGAGGTCACCAACACCACCGACGCCACGGCCACGTTCACGATCACCTTCGACGTCGTCTCGGACGCCGGTGCGGCGCTGTCCGGTGCGCGGCTGACCGTGGCGTCGGTGCCGCCGGGGCGCACCGTGCGCCGTGCGGTGGAACCGGACGGGCCGACCGGGGGCGCCGGGGGCCGGCGGGTGCGGATCGTGAAGGTCAGGAGCGTGCCCACCGCCCAGGCGCCGTCGGCCTCGGGCCCGTGTCCGGCCTCCGGGGTGCGCCTGTACGCCGACGACGGGGACGCGGCCATGGGCCTGCGCGTGGTCGGGCTGCACCTGGGCAACTGCGGCACGCGCCCCTACACCCTCGGCGGCTACCCGCGGTTGGCGCTGTTCGACGCGGCCCACCGGCCGGTCGGCTCGGTGGCGATCCTGCACGGCGGTGACGCCGTCGCCACCGGCACCGGAGCCGACGGCCCGCCGCGGCGCCTGGTGCTGCGGCCCGGGCAGGGCGCCCACGCCGAACTGGTCTGGCGCAACACCACCGGCCCGGACGGCGCACCCGTCGACGCCCCGTACGTGCAGGTGGTGGCGGAACCCGGCGCGGCGCCGGTCATGGTGACACCCGAACTGGACCTGGGCACCACCGGCAGACTCGCCGTCGGCCCCTGGCAGAGCGACACCGCCGCGCGCGGCTGACGCGGCGCGGGCCCGGCTCGTAGCTGCGGCCCGGGGGGCGTCCCGTCCTGTCCGCAGGGGGTGCGGGCCGGGGCAGCACCCGGGGTTCCGCGCATCGGGGCAGGGACGGAAAGCGGGGAAACCCGGCCGGCTAAGGGGGAGCCGGCCGGGGGTTCGAGGGCGGGGCGGAGGGCGGTCGCCTCTCGGCGAAAGGCTCCGTGGGGCTTCAGCCGAACGATCTTCCCCACGGGCGGAAGGTGAGGCCCGGGGACACTGTTCCCTCCGCACCCGCACCCCGTTGAACCGTGAACCACCACGGTTCATTCCCCGCCCCCGGCAAGGCCCGCGCCCCCGGTGTGCTGGACGGGGCTGAGCCGGTGGCCCGGGTGCCTGCTGCACCGCCGGCACCCCGTCCGCGGCGACGCGCCGGCCGACAGCGGCACCGCGTGCACGGAGTGGAAGCCGCCGCCCAGCCGGGAGTGGTCGCCGGGGTGCCCGGCGACCGGCCGGGCGGCCTCGGTGTCGGCCACCGGCCGGCCGCCGGCGAACGCCCTGGCCACCGCCGTGGCCCCCCACCGCCGCCCTCGCCACCGCCCCACCGCCGCGCCGCTGGCCGCCCGAACCGGTCCGGACCCGCCCGGCGGACACGGGCCCGCGGGCGGCTTTCGGCGCCGATGTCCCGGTCTTCCGTTTTCGGACCCGCCTTCAGCGGTCAGAAGGAGGCCATGACGCACTATCCGATGACCCACATCGACCTGACCCAGGCCGGCAACGACGGGCGCGGCAGCGCCGGGAGCGCGGCGGCCCCCCACGGCCGGCACGCGCGCCCCGAACCGGCGACCCACCACGCCGCCGGTTCCCTGCCGGCCGCCCACATCCTGCTGCTGTCCCTGTCCGCGCTGGTCGTCCTGGCCGCGGCCCTGCTGGTCACCCTCACCTGACCGCCCCGGGCGGCGGTGCGGCACAGGCCGGCCGCGTCCCGGGGGCGGGCGGGCCGCGGTGGCCGGGGGCGGCGGGATGCTCTTGACTGGGGCTGCCCAGCGGCCGGGCCGACCCGCGCCCGGCGCGCTGGGGAACCGTCGCACTGAGGAGCTGGCGCATGGACAGCAGGCCCCCCGTCCCCCCGTTCACCCACCAGAGCGCCACGCAGAAGGTGCGCCAGGCCGAGAACGGCTGGAACTCCCGCGACCCGCACAAGGTGTCGCTGGTCTACACACCCGACAGCCAGTGGCGCAACCGGGCGGAGTTCGTCAACGGCCGCGAGGAGATCGTCGCGTTCCTGACCCGCAAGTGGAACCGCGAGCTGGACTACCGGCTGATCAAGGAGCTGTGGGCGTTCGAGGGCAACCACATCGCGGTGCGGTTCGCCTACGAGTGCCACGACGACTCCGGCAACTGGTACCGCTCCTACGGCAACGAGAACTGGGAGTTCGACGACAACGGCCTCATGCGCCGCCGTATCGCCAGCATCAACGACCTGCGCATCGCGGAGTCCGAGCGTAAGTTCCACTGGCCGCTCGGCACCCGCCCCGACGACCACCCGGGACTGTCCGACCTCGGCCTGTGACCCCCGGCCGGCCGCGGGCCGCCGTACGGTCACCGGAACGCCCCCTGGACCCGATCGGTCGTCGGCGCAACCCGCCCGCCGGACCTGCCCGTTGGGCGGCCGGGGCCCGGTGGGAGACTGACGCCGTGTCCGTGCCACGCCTCCGGCGGCGTCTGCTCGCCGCGGCCCTGCTGACCTGCGCCCTCGCGTCCGCCACCGCGTGCACCTCGGGCGCCCCGCAGGCCGGGTGGGCCGATCCCGGCAACGTCGCACTGCCCGGGCCGGTGCAGGTCGCCCCCGCCGACCGGGTCGCCGCACCGGACCTGTCCGGGCCCACCGTGACCGGCGGCAACCAGAGCCTGGCCCACTACCGCGGCCGGATCCTGGTGGTGAACGTCTGGGGCTCGCTGTGCGGGCCCTGCCGCGCCGAGGCCCCCTCCCTGGCCGAGGTGGCCCGCGACCTGAAACCCCAGGGCGTCAGCTTCCTCGGCATCAACTCCCGCGACCTGTCCCGGTCCGGCGCCGCCGCCTTCGAAAAACACTTCGCCGTCCCCTACCCCAGCCTGTACGACCCGCACGGCGCGCTGCTGCTGCGCTTCCCCCGCGGCAGCCTCAACCCGCAGGCCATCCCGGCCACCCTGGTCCTGGACCGCCGGGGCCGGATCGCCGCCCACTACCTCGGCGCGCTCAGCGAGAGCCGGCTGCGCGCCATGATCGCCCCCTTGCTCGCCGAACAGCCCGCACCCCCCTCGGCGACGCCCCCGCCACCGGCCTCCCCCTGACCCTCTCCCCGCTGACCCTCTCCCCGCTGACCGTCTCCCCGCCGACCGGTGTCCCCGCTGGAACCCGGTCCCCCCCGCAAAGAAGTCACCGCCCGCGGCCACCGGGAGGGAGTTGCGGGGCCGCGGGCGGAGCCGGAAGGGGCGGAAGGGGCGCAAGGAACGAGGCCGGGGAGCGGGAGGAACGGGCGGTCAGGCGAGGCCGAGCTGGCGCATCATGCCCAGTTCGTCGCTGCTGCCCCAGCGCTCGACGAGCTTGCCGTTCTCGAAACGGCTGATCTGCATGCCGCGGTAGCGCACCTGACGGCCGGTCGGCGCGTGCCCGGCCAGCTCCCCGCTGTGGGTGCCGGTGATGGTGTAGGCGAAGGCCAGTTCGTCGTCGGTGGCCATCAGGTGCTCGACCTCGACGTGCAGGTCCGGGAAGGCGCGGCGCAGATCGGTGAACATCGCCTGGTAGCCCTCGGGGCCGGTGCCCTGTCCGGGCGCGGGGTCGTGGTCGACCGCGCCCTCGGCCACGATCTGCGTCAGCACCGCGAGGTCGCCGCTGTTGACGGCCTCGCCGAACGCGGTCTGGGCGGCGATGTTGTCCTGCTGGGACATGGCACTCCTCGGTCGGTGACGGCGTCCGCCTGCCTGGCCGCTGCGCCGGAACGGCCCCTTCCCACCGATCCTGGGCAGCCGGCCCGCCCGCCGGGTCCGACACGCCACAGCCACCCCCGTTCGGCCCCGCCCGATCGCCCGTCCGCCGCAGCGACCCCGGCCACCCGCCCGTGCCCGTATCCGTATCCGTATCCGTATCCGTGTCCATGTCCGCGGGCACGTGCGCCCGCGGACATGTCCGTCCGTGCGCCGGTGTGCGCCCCCGTCCGCCCCCGCGCTCCCCTCCCCGCCGCGCCACCCCCGCGACCCCGGTTCTGGCATATTCACCACCGCCGGCGCGCCGCGCTCCGGAATTCCACACCCCGCCCCCGCGGGGCGCCCGCGGCGAATATCGGCCGGAATATCATATGCGGTAATCCCCATTCACTGTTCCGCCCCGAAAGAGCGAACATCTACCCAGGGTTTCGCGCCGCAAACGCGGCTCTCACCTGCCACTTGGGAACACGCGGTCAACTCTTGAATTCTGCACGACCTTGCTTTTGCACCCTGCCGGGATCCGCGCTTTGCTGGATACACGAACTGTTCACCCGAATTGAAGTGAAGGGGATGGTGAAATTGTCGTCCGCCGAGCGGTTCACCACGGACGTGGAGAAGGTGCGGGAGACCGACATCGAGGCGGCTCTCGAGCCCCAGGAAGCCGAGGGCGTGTACCGCGACAGCACCGAGTGCGCGGCGCTCGCGCTGAACGCCGGCACGATCGGGCTGCTGCTGTCGCCTCCGACGCCGCGGCCCAAGAAGGGCTGACGGAGGATCCATGGAGCAGACAGGCACCTCTTCGCGTCTGACCGAAGCGGTGCAGAGTCTCGCCGCAGACGTGGTCTCCGCTCTTCGGAGCGGGGACCGCAGCGGTGTCCTCTGCGCCACGGCCGGGCCCGGCGCGGACGGCGACGTCGCGCTGGCGGCGATACGGGTCCTGGCGTCCGACGCCCTGCTGCCGCAGGTGCTGGCCGCCGGCCCCGCCGACCCGGCGGACCTGGACGTCTTCGGGCGGGCGGTACGGGCCTTCCCGCCGGCGCCGCACTCCTCCCCCGCCTCCTGCTGGAGCCACTGGGGCATGACCCGCACGCTGGCCGCGCTGAGCCGCCCTCACCTCCCGGACCTCCCCGGCGGCCCCGGGACTGCCGGTGAGCCGGCCGCCCGGGCCGGCCATCGGCCGGGCGCCGGCACCGAGCCGGACGGGGCATGGCTCGATGACGGCATGAGTTGGCAGGACCTGACGCGGCGGCTGGCGGTGCTGGCGCCGCTGGCGGTGCCCGGCAGCGGCTGCGCCCCGGCGCGCACCGCCGCCGCCCGCACCCTGGATCTGGCGCGCGGTTTCGTGCGGGCGGTCCGCCGCCGGGACTGGCTGCAGGCCGCGGGCGCGGCACGCTGGCTGGCCCTGGCACCGGACGTGCCGGCGAGTCTCGGGCTGGCCGGCGGCCTGGACTTCGTGCAGTACATGGGCGGCCAGGACACCCGGGTGCTGCTGCACACCGACGCCGCCCGCCTGATGCTGACCGGGGCCGCCGTATGAAGGCCCCCGCCGCCGGCGCCCCGGCCCGCACCCCGGCCCGCACCCCGGCGACCGGCGCCGGCACCGCCGGGACCGGGCCCTTCGGGGCAACCACCGGCGGGGCCGGGAACGGCGGGCAGACCCGGGAGGCGGCCGCGGTGGCCGGCTGCGCGCGGCGCACCGCACGGGCGGCCCTGGACTGGCTGAGCGCCCACCGCGGCGGATTCGCCCTGGGGACGGACCCGCTGGCCGCGGGCGCGGACGCCAACCGCACCTGGAAACCGCTGGGGGAACTGGCGCAGATGTGCGCCGTCGTCAAGCACCTGACCCCGCCCGGGGACCGGCTGCACGATACGGCGGGCGATCTGCTGGCGTACGCCTGGCAGCAGACCGGCGCAGGGCGGCTGCTGCACGACCTGATGCGCCTGGAGCCGTTCGCGACGTATCCGCTGGAGGTCTACGCGGCCTTCGCCGGCGGCGGGCTGCGCCACCAGGGTGTGGAGGAGGCCGCGGCCACCCTCACCGCGACCCGCGGGTGGCGCACGACCGAGCAGCAGCCCAACCGGCGGCTGGGCATGGCCAACACCGAACGCCGGGCCGGGCTGTCCCCGCACCTGGCCGCCCAGGTGCTGCTGCGCCGCACCTGGCTGGGCGCGCTGCCCGAGCCGTGGACGTTCGAGCGCACCGCCGGCTACACCCTGACCCACGTGGTCTTCCACCTCACCGACTGGGGACTGCGGCCGCAGGCGGTGCCCGCGGACGTGGCCGGCTACCTGACGGCGTGGCTGCCGCCGTGGCTGGACACCTGCGTGGAGGACGGGAGCTGGGACCTGACGTGCGAGCTGCTGGCGACCGGGGCGAGCCTGCCGCGGCCGCTGCCGGCGGCGTTCACCGCCGCGGCCTGGCGGCGGCTGACGCAGGCCCAGGACGCCGCCGGGGCCCTGCCGGAAGCAGCCCGCAGCGGCGGCGGCCCGCTGCCGCGGGTGTTCGAGACCTGCTACCACTCCACCGTCATGGCCGCGTTCGCGGCCGTGCTGACCATCGCCCGCACCCCCCGGCCGCCGGACGGGCCGCCGGGCGGGCCGGGGTCCGTGTCCGGGACGGGAGGCAGCGCATGACCAGTACGCGTCTGGTCCACGGCGTCGGCGCGAACGCGCTGGAATGGCTGTACGCGCACCGCGAGGGTTTCCGGCTGGAGGTGGACGCCGACCCCGAGGTGGGCTTCCTGGAACGCTTCAAACCGGTCGGTGAACTGGCGATGATCTGCGCGGTGCTCTTCCGCGAGGGAGTGGCCGGCTCCCGGCAGGCGGACCTGGCCCGGCGGCTGCTGGACCACGCCTGGCTGCAGACCCTGGACGGCGGGCGGATGCTGGTGCGCGGCCACCGCACCGAACCGGCCTCCCCCATCCCCTTCGAGGTGTACCTGCCGTTTCGTGAACTGGGCCGCTCGGTACCGGAGATGGACTACGCCCTGGGCGTCTGCGCCCGACTGCGCGCCTGGCAGGCCCGCGAGGTCGCGCCGGTACGGCGGCTGGGCCTGTCGGCGTTCGCGGCCCGCTTCGGGCTGCCGCCCGACCCGCCGGTGGCGCAGGCCGCCGCGCAGACCTGGCTGGGCCGCACCCCCGAGCCCTGGACGGTCGACGGCCACACCGCCTACGACGTCACGCACACCGTCTTCCACCTCACCGGCTGGGGCGAGCACCCGCAGGACCTGCCCGCCGACGTCGCCGCCTACCTGACGGCGTGGCTGCCGGCGTGGCTGGACGACTGGCTGGACCTGCGCCGCTGGGACCTGCTGGGCGAACTGCTGTGCGTGGACGCCTGCCTGCCGCAGCCCACCCTCGACCCGGCCGCCTGGCGCGGCTTCGCCGCCGCCCAGCAGGACGACGGGGCGATGCCCGCGGTGCGGGAGATGCCGCACGGCGACCCCTCGGACGTCTTCGACGTCGTCTACCACTCCACCCTGGTCGCCGCGTTCGCCTCGGTGCTGGCCACCTCCCGCAGCCTGTCCCGCCTCGCCGGCGCCGCCCCATGACCTGGGCACCCCGCCCGGAGGCCGCCGTCGCGGTCCTCGACGCGGCACAGGCCGCCGGTCAGGGGCCGCTCGCGGCCCGGCTGGCCGCGGCGGTGGCGGCGGTGGACGCCCCCGACGTGGTCTTCGCCTACTCCCGGCACGGCCGGCGCACCGTGGTCTGCGGCGGCAGCGCCCCGGACACGCCCGGCGTACGCGCACACCTGCGGTACGAGATCGGGTCGGCGAGCAAGGTCTTCACCGGCCTGCTGCTGGCCCACCAGATACACACCCGCCAGGTGCGGGCCGCCGACCTGGCCGCGGACCTGCTGACCGCCGCCGGCCGCGACCAGAGCCCGGCGCCGGCCGCGCGGCGCGGCGCACGCCGCCCGGCAGCCGGCGCGGTGACGCTCACCCACCTGATCACGCACACCTCCGCGCTGCCCCGCCTCCCCCACGGCTTCTACCGGCAGGCACTGCCCCGCTGGTCCACCCAGCCCTACGCCGGCTACGGCACCGACCGCCTGGTCCGCGCCTTCCTCACCAGCCGCCCGCCGCACCGGCCCGGCACCCACTGGCACTACTCCAACTTCGGCGTGTCGGTGCTGGGCCACGCCCTGGGCGCGGCCGCCGCGGAGCGCTGGGAGGACCTGCTGACCCGCCGGATCCTGCACCCCCTCGCCCTCCACGACACCCGCCTGCAGCCCCGGCCGGACCACCGGCCGCCCGCCCCCCACACCACCGCCCCCCACACCACCGCACCCCACAACGGCGCAGACAGCGGCGTGGACGGCGAAGGGTTCGGGGACGCGGTGGGATACCGGGCGGACGGACTCACGCCGGTGCCGGGCCTTCAGGCCGCCGGGTTCGGGCCGGCCGGCGGGGTGCGGGCAACCCCCGGCGACCTGCTGGCGTTCCTGGAAGCCCACGCCGACCCGGCCGGATCACCGCTGGAAGCAGCCCTGGCCGCCGTCCGGCATCCGGTGCTGCGGCGCGGACGGCGCCACGAGGAACACACCCTGACCTGGTTCCACCACCCGGGCGCGGCCGGCCCGTTCTGCTTCCACGCCGGGGCGACCAGCGGCCAGCAGGCGTTCCTGGGCTTCCAGCCCGCGACCGGCACCGCACTGGCCGCGGTGTGCACCCGGCGCTTCCGCCGCGGCGACGCGCTGGTCCCGGCCGCGTACGCGCTGCTGGCCGACGACCTCTGAACCACCCCTGAACGGCCGCTGAGCCCCGCCCCGCACCGCACTGCCCGGCGGGCCGGTGTGCGGCGCGGGGCGGGGGGTGGGGTGTCAGCAGGGGATGGCGAAGCCCCCGCGGCGGGCGCGGGTCAGCGCGGCGGCCACCGTGCGGGACTCGGCGGCGGCGTCCTGGCCGGCCACCAGCGCCGCCGAGGAGGGCACCGCCGGCGCCGGGACGGTGCCGACGCGGGCGGCGGGCGTGTCCGCGCCCAGGGCCGTCACCCGGTCCAGCGGGGCCGGGGTCAAGGTGGCGCGGGCGCGGACGAACTCCACGAAACTCTCGAAGTCCCGCACGTGCCGGACCGCGTCGGTGAAGCCGGCGAACGCGGTGAACCCGTCGTCGCCCAGCAGCGTGTAGGCGGTGGCCGCCAGCCGGTAGGAGGCGGCGACGTCCAGAGCCGCGCCGTCGATCGTCACGTCCTGCGCGCGGACCCGCGAGCCGGCCGGGGCGGTGGCGTCGAAGGCGTAGCGGACGTTCCCGGAGACCGCGAACGGCGAGAACCGCAGCGTGCCGTTCGCGGCGGTGCTCCACTGCTGTTCCAGCGCGTCCAGGATCTGCTGCCCGGTGACGGTCACGGTCAGGATCGGGTCGCCGTAGCCGACGGCGTTCCACGCCTGGGCCAAGGTGACCTGGCCGCCGGAGGCGGTGTCCATCGTCAGGTCGCGGGCGATGACGACCGAGCCGGTCACCGGCGCGGTGGGCACCAGCGCCAGATCGGCGGGCACGTCGGGCTGGTCGTTGCCGTCGTTCATCGGCCCCAGCGGCTGCCGGCCCGCCCAGTACGCCCAGTCCGCCACCAGATCGCCCATGGTGCTCTCCCCGGCGGTGTTGCGGGCCCGGGTGAACGAGGCGCTCTGCCGGCCGATGACGGTCCGGCCGCGGGCGGCGGCGTACCCCGCCCAGTAGTCGGCGACCTCCTGCAGGTCCGGGTCCGGGGCGACGTCACGGGTGTTGGGATGATTGACCGAGGTGGTCAGCTCGCGCACGACCCGGCCGGTGCGCGGGTCCAGCCGCAGACTGATCTCGTTGATCAGCTGCCCGTAGCAGCCCGCCTCCACGAACGGCCGCGGCACACCGGCCGGGTCGGGCACCATCATGGTGAAGCGGCAGTGCCAGTGCCCGGTGACGATCGCGTCGATGTCCGGGGAGACCCGCAGCGCCAGGTCGTAGGCCGGGCCCGAGGGGTTGCTGCCGGTGGTGAAGTCACTGCCGGCCACCGCCCCGTCGTGCATGCTCAGCACGATCGCGTTGACCCCGCGCGCCTTGAGCTCGGCCGCGCACCGGTTGGCGGTGGCCACCTCGTCCAGCGAGCCCAGCGCCGGCTGGTAGGACGTCGACCCGATCTCGGTGCCGGCCGCCGTCAGATGGATGAACCCGATCGGCAGCCGCCGCCCGCCGCCGGCGTCCACCCACTCGATGTTCCACGGCGGCAGCACCGTGCGCCCGGGCCGCGACCACACCATGTTCGCGCTGTAGTAGCGGAAGTCCGCGCCGCGAAAGCGCCGCCCCCCGGAGTCGGGGAACGCGTCGTCCCGGCCGATCACCGGGAACGGCACCCCGTGCTCCATGTGCTCGACCAGGAACGACGGCGACTTGTCGAACTCGTGGTTGCCCGCCGTCGCGAAGTCCAGGCCCATCCGGTTCAGCGCCTCGATGGTCGGCTCGTCCGCCAGAGAGCAGGCGTCGAACTCCCAGCCGGAGAACAGATCCCCCGGCGCGAAGAAGATCGAGTTGCGGCGCCCGGCCCGCAACTGCTCCAGATGCGCGGCCATGTAGGCCACCCCGCCCACCGTGTACGGCGTGCCGCCCGCGCCCAGCACGGTGGCGTTGCCGCCCGGCGCCGCACTCAGATACCCGTGCAGATCGGTGATGTTCAGCAGCTGAACGTCCACCAGGTCGTGCGCGCTCGCCGCGTCCCGCGCGTCCGCGCTCGCATACGCCGGCGTCCCCACCGCCGCCATGGTGATCGCGGCCCCCGCCGCCGTCACCAGTTGCCGCCGTCCGATCTCCCGCGCCATCTCGCCCCTCCTGCCGCGTGGTTCACCCTCCGGCCGCCGGTCGGCCAGAGGCCGTTTCCTGGAACACAACCCCTCCCGCGCCACGCCGGCATCACGCCAGGGGGGCGCGGACGTGAACAGTGCCGAGCCGACTGCGCGGTAACGGGACGTACCCGTTGGGGCCCGGGAGACCCGGGCGCCGGATGAGACCCCCCAGAAAAAGCCGTTCAGGCGTTCCCCATGGGGCGCATGGTGCACCGGCCGGCCGGCACCCCGCAGCCCCCCGGCCCACAACGGCCGGAACTGTCCCCTCTCCCCGGGCGGCAGGCGAGGCGGGATGGGGGTGGCGCGGGGCGCGCAGGGGGCGGGGGTTGGGGTTTGGGGGTTGGGTGGGGGTGGGGAAATTGCGTTGCGGGCCCGGCGGCCGGCTCCTAGCGTCGTGTTCTTCACCCGCCAGGCCGCGGGCGGCGCCGGGCCCTGCCCGCGACGCCGGGGCCGCCGGCAGATCGGAGGCAGGGCCGGATGACGCCCCGTCGAATCCACGCGCTCACCTTCGACGCCCACGACCCGCAGCGCCTGGCGGAGTTCTGGGGCACCCTGCTGGACTGGCGGCCGGCCGGCGACGACCCGCACGGCCCGGCGCTCGTTCCCGGCGACGACACCGGCTTCCGCCTGCGCTTCCGCGCCGACCGGCGGCCCAAGACCGCCCAGAACCAGATCCACTTCGACCTGACCAGCACCGGAGCCGACGGCCAGCAGCACACCGTCGCCCGCGCCCTGGACCTGGGCGCCCGGCACATCGACGTCGGCCAGCGCCCGGAGGAGGACCACGTGGTCCTCGCCGACCCCGAGGGCAACGAGTTCTGCGTCATCCCGGCCGGCAACTCCTTCCTCGCCGACTGCGGGTTCCTGGGCGCACTGTCCTGCGACGGGTCGCAGGCCGTCGGCTACTTCTGGAGCCGGGCCCTGGACTGGCCGCTGGTGTGGGACCAGGACCAGGAGACCGCGATCCGCTCCCCGCACGGCGGCCCCAAGGTCACCTGGGGCGGCCCGCCCGTCGCCCCCAAGACCGGCCCCAACCGGCTGCACTTCGACCTCACCACACCGCCCGGCACCAGCCTCGACGACGAGATCGACCGCCTGACCGGCCTGGGCGCACAGCGCCTGGAGGACACCGCCGGCCACCCCGGCGCGATCGCGATGGCCGACGTCGACGGCAACGAGTTCTGCCTCCTGCCGCCCCGATAACACCCCCCGGGCCTGTCCGCCCCGCGCGCCGCCGCGGGGGCGGACCCGCGCCACTGCCGCAGGTCGAGAGCCCCGGCGAACTCCAGCCCGCCCTGCGGGACTTCGCCGCCGCGCACACCACCACCGGCGGCCGCGGGGTGAGGGACCCGCCCCGCGACCACCCGGCGCCGGGGCGCGGGCCGGAGGCCGGATCGAGACGCGTTCGCAACCGCGGCGCGCGCCCCCGCGGCCGGCCCGAGCGGCATCATCACCGTCATGGGGGACATCCGCGGCTGGCCGGACCGGCCCGAAGGAGTGCACCAGCCGAAGGAGCGGGCCGGCAGGGTGGACGGCTGCCTCAACTGCTGCGCCGCCGCGCTGGTCGCCGTCCTCCTCGGCGTGTGCCTGTGCGGGTACTGGCTCGCGCACGCCACGATCCGCATCCCCTTCTGACCCTCCGGCACCCGCACGCCCGGCCCCTGGCGTCCTGGCGCCGGCCGTCAGCCGGGGATGTCGGCCTGCCAGTCCCAGCGGCCCGCATCACCCGGGCGCGGGGCGTAGACGACGCGGCCGCCGGGCCCGTAGCGGCCCACCTCGGTGACCAGCGGCGCGCCCGCGGACAGGTCCTGGTCCGTCCAGCCGGTGACGTCCAGGAGCAGGCCGTCCAGCGCCCCGCCCACCAGCTCCACATAGGCGCGGCCCGGCCGCGGCCCGGGGTCGGGGTCGTCGTGGTCGGCGCCGTACACGCGCCGCAGCATCCACCTGGCATCCATCCCGCCAGCCTCGCAGCCGGCACTGACACTCCCCCGCCGCCGGTGCCGGTCAGAGCGGGGCCGGGCGCGAGTACGAGCGCGAGTGCGGGGGGGTCAGCGGGTGAGCAGGTCGGTGACGGCCGCGGTGATCTCCCCGGGGGCCTGTTCGGCCATGAAGTGCCCGGCGCGGGTGAGGCGGTGGTCCAGGTCGGGCGCCCAGGCCTTCCACACCGCGGCGGCGTCGTAGCCCAGGTGGGCGCCCCAGTCCTGCTGGACCACCGTGACGGGCATGGCCAGTTGGGAGCCGGCGTCCAGGTCGGCCCGGTCGTGGACGATGTCGATACCGGCCGAGGCGCGGTAGTCGGCCACGATCGAGGGCACCGCGGCGGCGCTGGCCCGCAGGTAGGCGGCGCGGACGGGGTCGGGGAACAGGCCGGGGGCGGCGCCCCAGGCGTCGAGGAAGGACCCGAAGAAGGCCGGCGCGCTGCCGGCGATCATCGTCTCCGGCAGGCCGGGCGGCTGCGCCATCAGATACAGGTGGTAGGCGACCTGGGCCTGCACACCGTGCAGCACGTTCCACATGTCCAGCGTCGGCACCACGTCCAGGATGCCCAGGTGCGTGACCGTCTCCGGGTGGTCCAGCGCGGCCCGGAAGGCCACCAGGGCGCCGCGGTCGTGGCCGACCAGCGCGAAACGGTCGTGGCCGAGCGCGGCCGCGGCCGCCACCACGTCGGCGGCCATGGTGCGCTTGGCGTACACCTCCTCGCCGGTGGCGGCCGGCTTGTCGCTGGCGCCGTAGCCGCGCAGGTCGGGGCAGATCACCGTGTGGGTCGCGGCCAGGCGCTCGGCGACGTGCCGCCACATCAGGTGGGTCTGGGGGAAGCCGTGCAGCAGCACCACCGGGCTGCCGCTGCCGCCGACCGCCGCGGACAGCTCGACACCGCCGGCCCCGGGCAGGCGGGTGAGGTCGAAGCCGGGGATCACGGGCGTCGTCATGACAGGTCCTTTGCGCTGGGGTGCGGGGGATGGCCCAGCGTGCGCGACGCCGATCAGCAACCGATCAGCAACCGATCGGCGGGCAACCGCCCGGCGCGGCCGCCCCCGCAGGCCACGGCCCGGCGGTGCGCTGCCGCCCCGGCCGGGAGCGGTGGCCCGGGGGGGGAGGCGCGGGGCTGCGCCCGGGCCGGGCCCGGGATCGGGTCCACCGTGAAGTGGGACCCGGCGAAGGCCGGC
>NZ_JAINZZ010000071.1 GCF_019890725.1 Actinacidiphila acidipaludis | reverse complement strand
CGCCCGGGCCGGGCGGTCGGTGTCGCCGGGCGGGCGCGGCCCCCCTGTGCGGGTCGGGGCGGGGGGCGGGCCGAGGTGGGGGGATGGGTGAGGATGGGGGCATGCGGATCGATGTGCTCGGCGCGGTGCGGGCGCGGCACGAGGACGGCGGCCCGGTCGCTCTGGGCGGGCCGCGGCACCGCGAGGTCCTGGCCCGTCTCGTGGCCGCCGGGGGCCGCATCGTCACCACCGACACCCTCGTCGCCGACCTGTGGCCGGATCCGCCGGCCGGCGCGGTCGGGGCGCTGCGCACCTTCGTCGCGGCCCTGCGCCGCGCCCTGGAGCCGGGCCGCCCGCCCCGCACCCCGCCGCGTGTGCTGGTCACCGAGGGCCCCGGCTACGCGCTGCGCCTGCCGCGCGAGGCGGTGGACGCCCACCGCTTCGAGGACGCCCTGACCGCCGCCCGGGCCCGGCCCCAGGCCGTCGCCGCCCTGTCCGAAGCCCTCGCCTCCTGGCGCGGCCCCGCCTACGCCGACGTGACCGACTCCCCCTGGGCCCAGCGGGAGAGGGCCCGGCTGGAGGAGCTGCGGCTGGAGGCGGTGGAGGTGCGGGCGGGCCTGGTGCTGGAGTGCGGGCAGGACGCCGGTCTGGCCGCGGAGCTGGGCGCGCACGTCCTGGAACACCCGTGGCGTGAGCCGGCCTGGGGCCTGCTGGCCCGGGCGCTGTACCGGCAGGGACGTCAGGCGGACGCCCTCGCCACGCTCCGCCGCGCCCGCACCATGCTCGGCGAGCAACTCGGCCTGGACCCCGGCCCGGACCTGGCACGCCTGGAGACCGCGATCCTCACCCGCTCCCCCGCCCTGGACCCGCCGCGTCCGCCGGCCGGACGGCAACCGGGCGGCGGCGCGGGACCGTTCCCGGCGGCCGATCCCGCGGCGCGGCCGGGCACCGCGACCGGGCAGCAGGCAACACCCGGCAACGGGGAGCCGTTGCTGCCGGGAGCGGGGCTGGGGCCGCGGACGACGGTGGAGGTGGCCCGTTCCCTGGCGCTGGCCGGCGGGGACGCGCTGGTCTCCTCCCGGTGGCACCGCCTGGCCGCGATCGGGGCGGCGGCGCGGACCGGGGACGCGGTGCTGACCGCGCGGGTCATCGGCGCCTACGACGTGCCCGCGTTGTGGAGCCGGGCCGACGATCCCGCGCAGAGCGCCGCGGTGGTCGCGGCCGCCGAGCGGGCCCTGACCGCGCTCGGGCCCGGCGGCCCGCCGGGCCTGCGGGCCAGGCTGCTGGCGACCGTCGCGGTCGAGAGCCGGCCCGCGGACCTGTCCGATGCCGCGCGGGAGCGGGCCGGGCAGGCCGCCGGGCAGGCGCTGGCGCTGGCCCGGGAGCTGAGGGCCGCGGGGCGCGGGCAGGCCGCGGGGGGCGGGGAGGACGCCGGGGCGCTGGCGTTCGCGCTCAACGGGGTGTTCCTGCAGTCCTTCACCCGCCCGGGACTTGCCGCCCGCAGGGACGAGATCGGCGCCGAGATCACGGCCGTGGCCGGCCGGCACCGGCTGCCGGCGTTCGCGATCCTCGGCCACCTGGTGCGGCTGCAGTCCGCGTCGGCGCTCGGTGACCTGGAGCGCGCCGCGGGCTTCGCGGCGGCCGCCGAGGAACTGGCCGCGGACACCGAGGCCCCGCTGGTGGCGGTGCTGACCGCGTGGTTGCGGGCCCGGGTCGCGGCCGAGGGCGGTGTGACGGCGGGCGGCCCGTCCCCGGCGGCGGCCGCGGCCGCCTACCGCGCCGCGGACGCGGGCCTGGCCGCGGCGGGCATGCCGGGGCTGCACCGGGGCCTGCTGCCGCTGGCCCTGCTGGGGCTGGCCCTGCTGCACGGCCGGCCCGCACCGGCCGATCCCGCGCTGGACTGGGGCCCGTACCGGCCGTGGGCGGAGCCGTTGCTGCGGATGGCCGAGGGCCGCACGGACGCGGCCCGGGCGGCGCTGGCCGCCGTGCCCGATCCCCCGCACGACCACCTGCAGGAGGCGCTGTGGTGCCTGACCGCCCACGCCGCGGTGCTGCTGGGCGAGCGGCCGGCGGCCGCGCGGGCGGTGAGCGCACTGCGGCCGGCCCGCACCGAGATCGCGGGCGCGGCCAGCGGCATGCTCACCCTCGGCCCGGTCGCCGGCTACCTCGCCCGCGCGCAGGCCTGCGCCGCCGGCACCGGCTGAACCCCGGGACCCGGGCGGCCGGTCGGGTCGCGGCAGCGCAGGGCGGCCCGGCGCCCTCACCGCGCCGAGCCGGCGGTGTGCCCGGCCCCGGCGGGCGCCCGGCGCAGGACCGCGGACGCCCACCGGGCCGAAAACAGGACCACGGACCGGACCGGACCGGACCCGGCACCCTCGGGCCTGGCCCGGCCCGGGGCCGGGCCAGGACCACGCAGGGGCCGGCCCCGGGCGGGCACGCTCAGGCCCGCGCCGGTTCGGGCCGGGGCCGGTTCGGGCCGGGGCCGGTCGATTCCGGGCGGGCCGGCCGCGGCGTGGCGGTGATGGTGAAGGCGGGGGTCAGGAGGCGGCGTTGGGGAACTTCAGGAGCTGGCCGCTGGTGCCCTGGGTGTTGTTGGTGACGTAGACGTCGCCGCCGGCGGTGACGGCCAGGCCGGTGGGCTGGTTGAGGACGCCGCCGGTGTCGATGGTGGTGGCCGCGCCGGTGTGCCGGTCGATGCGGATCAGGGCGCCGGGCAGCGTCTGGGTCGGGGAGGTGCCGCCCTGGGTGTAGGACAGCACGATCAGGTCGCCGTCGGGGGCCAGGTCGACGTCGATGGACCCGGTCAGGCCGGTGGCGAAGACGGTGGGCGCGCTGCCGGGCACGTACCGCCAGATGCGGCCCAGGCCGGTGCGGATGCCGCTCATGTCGGTGATGTAGAAGGCGCCGTCGCGGCCGCGGACGATGCCGGTGGGCACCGCTTCGGCCTGTCCGGCCGGCGCGTCGGGGGTGACGGTGCCGGGCGTGGTCGTGGTGGGGACGACGTTGTTCGGGAACAGCACCGCGGTCTCGGTGGTGCCGTCGGGGTGGATGCGGATCAGGTCGTTGGCGCCGGCGTCGGTGGCCAGGAAGTCCGCGCCGTCCCGGGCGAAGTGCCAGGGGTTGGAGTACACGTCGTTGTTGCCCAGGGCCGCGTCGGGGTCGTGGAGGGCCTCGTGTTCGCCCAGGTCGCCCAGGATCCGGCCCTTGGCGATGCTCAGGGTGCCCAGCGGGGCCGCGTCCGGGCCGAGGGCGGCGCGGGTGTCGGGGGTGCCGGACAGGCCGTACAGGACGCGGTAGGAGGTGCTGGTGGGTCCGGCGTCGGCCTCGATGGGGCCGCTGACCACGCCGGAGCCGTCGGCCCGCACGATCAGCTGGGAGGGCAGGCCGGTCACGACGCGGCCCTGCCAGGCGCCCTTGATCCGGTACAGGGAGGCGGTCAGGCCCAGGCACTGGGAGTTGGGCGTGGTGCAGGCGGTGGCCGGGCCGGATCCGGCCTCGGTGACCAGCAGCGACCCGTCGGGCTGGATCCGGACCGCGCGCGGGTTGTGCAGGCCCGAGGCCACGACGACCGGGGCGGTCGCCGGGCGCGGGTGCCCGGCCGGCGCCGCGGCCTGGCTGGGGGCCACGGCCGCCGACAGGCTGCCGATGACGGCCGCGGCCAGGAACGCCCCGGTCCAGGACGACTTGCCTACTCGTAACATGTCTCTCCTCAGCGTGGACGCCCCCGTGGTCCGGGGGCGGGGTGCGACCGGCGCCGCGCTCGGGCGCCGGAAGACTGTCGCCGGATCACCGCGGCGGCCGGCCGGGCGGGGCCGTGCCGGGTGACGGGCGGTCGGGCGGGGTCAGGTCAGGTCAGGCCGGCCAGGCGCAGCAGCAGGGCTTTGACGTCGGTGGCGGCCAGGGGTCCGGTGACCTGCCCGGGGCGGGAGCACAGCAGGACCGGGCCGTCCTGCGGGTGGTCGGGCAGCCGGCCGTGGCTGCCGCGCACGGCCTCGCCGTTCAGGGGCACGACGGCCATGCGGTAGCGCAGGCCGAGTTTCTTGCGGGCCAGCGCGGTGGCGGCTTTGACCTTCACGTAGGGGTCGTGGGGGTCCATGAACAGTTCGGCCGGGTCGTATCCGGGTTTGCGGTGGATGTCGACCAGGGCCGCGAAGTCGGGGGCGGCGGCCTCGTCGAGCCAGTAGTAGTAGGTGAACCAGGCGTCGGATTCGGCGATGGCGACCAGTTCGCCGGCGCGCGGGTGGTCCAGGCCGTTGTCCTTCTTGCCCTGGTCGTCCAGCAGGTGGCTGATGCCGGGCAGGTCGGCCAGGGCGGCGGTGACGGCCGCGACGTCCTCGGGGCGGCGGATGTAGACGTGGGCGATCTGGTGGTCGGCGACGGCGAACGCGCGGGAGGCGGTGGGGTCCAGGTACTCCATGCCGTCCTGGGTGTGGACCTCGAGGAATCCCGCGCGGCGCAGCGCCCGGTTGATGTCGACGCCGGTGCGGACCTCGGTGATGCCGTACTCCGACAGCGCCACCACGGTGCGGCCCTCGGCTTCGGCGTCGGCCAGCAGCGGCGCGAGCGCGGTGTCCAGGTCGGTGGCGGCCTGCCGGGACCGGGGGTCGTTGGGGCCGTGGCGCTGCAGGTCGTAGTCCAGGTGCGGCAGGTAGCACAGGGTCAGGTCGGGGTGGCGGGTGCGGTTGACGTACCGGGTGGCGTCGATGATCCAGGTGCTGGAGGGCAGGCCGGCGCCCGGGCCCCAGTACTGGAACAGCGGGAAGGTGCCCAGTTCGGCCTGGAGTTCGTCGTGCAGGGCGGCGGGGCGGGTGTAGCAGTCGGGTTCCTTGCGGCCGTCGGCGTAGTAGACCGGGCGGGGGGTGACGGTCCAGTCGACGTCGGCGCCCATCGCGTACCACCAGCAGATGTTGGCGACGCTGTAGCCGGGGTGGCGGCGGCGGGCGGCGTCCCAGAGTTTGTCGCCCTCGACCAGGGCGTTGTGCTGCCGCCACAGCAGGATCTCGCCCAGGTCGCGGAAGTACCAGCCGTTGCCGACGATGCCGTGCCCGTCGGGCAGGGCGCCGGTCAGGAACGTGGACTGGGCGGTGCAGGTGACCGCGGGCAGGACCGCGCCCAGTTCGGCCTGCGAGCCGGTCTCGGCCAGGCGTTTCAGGTGCGGCATGTGCTGCAGCAGCGCGGGGGTCAGGCCCACCACGTCGAGGACGAGCAGCGGGGCGGGCGGCGCGGGGTCGGGCGTCACGGCTGCTCCTTCAGGCCGAGGCCGGTCAGCAGGTCGCGGGCGAAGGCCAGTTCGGCGGCGATGCCGTCGGCCAGGGCGGCGTCGGTGGTGGGGCGGGCGCCGGCCGGCAGGGCCTGCCAGGTGTAGGTCTCCACCTCCAGGTGGTGGACGGCGGCGGCCGGGGTGTCCAGCAGCAGGCCCACCGCGGCCGTGGTGACGTCCAGGGTGGAGGACAGCGGCGGGGAGGGCGGGGAGGTCAGCGGGACGTGGAAGTGGGAGCGCCACGGCACCGAACGCGGCAGCGGCCCCTCCTCCGCGCCGGCCCCCGGCCCGCCCGTCCCGCCGGTTCCGGTCCGGGTGGCGGGGTCCTGGGCCGAGGATGCCGGGGGTGGGGGGGCGAGGGCGGGGCCGAGGTCGTCGGTGCCCAGCAGCCGGCCCTGGTGGCGGGCGCGGGTCTGGTGCAGGAAGCGGGGTTCGTCGAAGGCGGCCAGGGCCGCGCGGACGGCGGCGTCGGCGGGGTCGGCGGCGTGCAGTGCCGCGGAGATCTGCACCTTGGTCACCGCGATCCCGGCGCGGTCCAGGCCGGCCAGGGCGGTTGCGGGGTCCTCGAAGCTGGTGGCCAGGTGGCAGGTGTCCAGGCACACCCCGATGCGGCCGGCGGGCAGGCCCGCAAGCCACCGGGCGGCGTCGGCGGTGGTCTCCACCACGCAGCCCGGTTCGGGTTCCACGGCCACCTGGATGCTGCGGCCGGTCTGGTCGTGCAGGCGGTCCAGGCCGGCGGCGAGCTCGGTCAGGGCGGTGCGGGCGCGGGCGGCGGCCGCGGCGTCGAAGCCGGTGCGCCAGGCCAGCGGCAGGGTGGAGATGGTGCCGCCGGCCGCGTCGTCGGGCAGCAGCCGGGCCAGCAGGCCGGCCAGCGCGAGGGTGTGGGCCAGACGCTCGGGGTGGGTCCAGTCCGGCTGGTAGACGCGGTGTTTGACGTGCCGGCCGCCGAACCCGGAGTAGGGGAAGCCGTTGAGGGTGACCACTTCCAGGCCGCGGCGCTCCAGTTCGCCGCGCAGTTCGCCGACCGCGGCCGGGGAGGCGGTCAGTGCCCGCACCGCGTCGGCGGCCAGCCACAGGCCGACGCCGAGCCGGTCGACGCCCAGGCGGCGGCGGACCGGCTCGCAGTGGGCGGCCAGTTGCGCCAGCACCCCCTCCAGGGTCTCGGCCGGGTGGACGTTGGTGCAGTACGCCAGGTGGACGGTGGTCCCGTCGGGGTGGGTGAACCGCATCGCTCACTCGCCCCCGCGGGCCAGGGAGTTGCCCTCGTGCGCCGCGCCGGGCTCGGCGACGTCCAAGGCCAGGCGGCCGCTTTGCCCGTAGAAGGCCACCGGGTTGCGCCACAGCACCAGGTCGACGTCGTCGTCGCTGAACCCGGCCTGCAGCATCGCCCGGGCGACCTTCACGGTCTTCAGCGGGTCGCTGTGGCCCCAGTCGGCGGCGGAGTTGACCAGGACCTGCTCGGTTCCGTACTCCTTGAGGACCGCGACCATCCGCTGCTCGTCCATCTTGGTGTCGGGGTAGACCGAGAAGCCCAGCCACGCCCCGGACTGCCGGGCCGCCTTGACGGTGGTCTCGTTCAGATGGTCCAGCAGCACCCGGCCGGCCGGCAGCGCGGACTCCTCGACCGCCTCCAAGGTCCGCAGCAGCCCGGTGAGCTTGTCGCGGTGCGGGGTGTGGACCAGCGCGGGCAGGCCGTGGTCGGCGGCCATCTGCAACTGCGCGGCCAGCGCCGCGTCCTCGGCCGGCGTCATCGCGTCGTAGCCGATCTCCCCGACCGCCACCACCCCGTCCTTGACCAGGTAGCGGGGCAGCACCTCCAGGACCGGCAGCAGCCGCGGGTCGTTGGCCTCCTTGGGGTTGAGGGCCAGCGCGCAGTGGTGCGCGATCCGGTGCTGCGCGGCCCGGAACGGCTCCCAGCCCAGCAGCGCGTCGAAGTAGTCGCAGAAACTGTCCGGGCTGGTGCGCGGCTGCCCCAGCCAGAACGACGGCTCGACCAGCGCCCGCACCCCCGCGGCGTGCATCGCCCGGTAGTCGTCGGTGGTGCGGGAGGTCATGTGGATGTGCGGGTCGAAGATGCGCATCACGCTCTCCCTGCTGCACAAAGCGCCAGGACGTGGCGCAGGTCGTCGGGGACATCACGGCCGGCGGCGGTACGTTCGGCGGCGAAGTCGGCCAGCATGCGGGCCAGTTCCCCGTCGCCGGCCGCCCGCTGGGCAAGCGCGGCGACCGCGGTCACCGGCACACCGGTGAACAGGCACTTGAGCACCGCGTGCCGCCAGGCGTGGGCGGGCAGGTGCGCCGCGGCGTACGGGCCCAGCGCCGCGGCGATCAGCCGGGTGTCGTTGGTGCGCAGCGCGTCCTCCACCAGCGGCAGACCCTCCTGCCCGGTCAGCTCCAGATACGGCAGGGCGCGCAGCACCGCCAGGCGCTCGGCGGCGCTGCCGTGCCGGTACAGCCGGGCCACGGTCGCCGCCGGCGGGCGGGCGGTGTGCAGCAGCAGCACCCGCGCGGCCGCCGCGGTCTCCGGCGTGCCGCAGGCCCGCCCCGCCGCGGCGAACCGCAGCTCCCACACCGGCACCGCGCCCGCCGGCCCGTCCGGGACACCGGACGCGGGAATGCCGGCGGGGGTGCCGGCGGGGGTGGGGCCGCTGCCGGGGGTGGGGCGGGCGGTGGCCAGGGCCGCGGTCAGCCAGGCCGCGCCCTGCGGGGCCAGGCGGGAACGCAAGTCCTCTTCGGTGACGAGCATGCGGCCTCCTTACGCCGGCCCGGACACGGGAACGGACACGGGAACGGACACGGTCACGGGTGCGGGCGGGGGTGCGGGTGCGGGCGGGGGCGGGGGGAGGTGGGTGCGCAGGAACCGCACGGCGGCGGCGGCCTGTTCGGGGCCGGCGTGGCTGTGGCGGGGCAGTTCGACCACGGTCAGGCCCTGGTAGCCGCAGTCGCGCAGGGCGGCCAGGACCGGCGGGAAGTCGATCTCGCCGTCGCCGAACGGCAGATGCTCGTGGACGCCGCGCCGCATGTCCTCGATCTGCACGTGCCGCAGCCACGGCGCGGCCTGCGTCACGCACGCCTGCGGCGTCAGGGGTTCCAGGCACTGGCAGTGCCCGATGTCCAGGGTCAGGCCCAGCGCGGGCGGGTCGCCCATCAGGGCGCGCAGGTGGTGGAAGTCGGCGAGGCAGCCAACCAGGTGGCCGGGTTCGGGTTCCAGGGCCAGCGGGAGGCCGGCCCGCCCGCACGCGTCGAGCACCGGTTCCAGGCCGGCGGTCAGGCGCTGCCAGGCGGTGGCGGGGTCGGTCGCGGCGGGCGGGATGCCGCTGAAGGCGTGCAGGGCGTGCGCGCCCAGGTCGGCGGCGATCCGCGCGGCGGTCGTCAGCAGGCCGGTGCGCTCCGCCCGCTGCCCGGCGTCGGCCTCCAGCAGGGACGGGCGGTGTTTGCGGCGCGGATCCAGCACGTAGCGGGCGCCGGTCTCGACGGTCACCGTCAGGCCGAGGCTCTGCAGGCGGGAGGCCACCCGTGCCACGCGGGCGGCCAGGCCCGGGCCGAGCGGGTCGAGGTGCATGTGGTCCAGCGTCAGCCCGACGCCGTCGTAGCCGAGTTCGGCCAGCAGGCCCAGGGCGTCGTCCAGCCGCAGGTCGGTCAGGCCGTTGGTGCCGTATCCCAGGCGCAGGCTCACGTCGGGCTCACCTTCCTCGCCCAGGCCCGGGCCAGCGGCAGCAGCGCGGCCAGCGCCCCGGCCGGGGCGGCGGCGCCCGCGCGTGCGGTCAGCGCCGCCTGCAGCGGGATCATCGCGCGGATCTGCCCGCCCACCGCGGCCTGTGTCAGCGGCGGCGAGGGGTTCAGGCAGGCGTGCAGCAGCGGCCGGGCCGCGGTGGCGACATAGCCGCCGGCCAGCACCGCCGGCACCCACCCGGCCGGGCCCGCCCCGCCACCGCCCGAGCCGCGGCGGCGGGCTCCGGTCACGGCACGGGTGGTGAGCGGGCCGGTGGCGGTCAGCGCGCCCAGGGCGGCGGTGGTGCCCAGCGCGGCCAGCGGCACACCGGCCGCGCCGCCGGTGGTCTCGTGCCGGGAGACGGCGGTGGTGGCGTAGGTGTGCGCGGCCAGCGCCGCGGCCGGCAGCACCGCCCGCCCCAGCCCGGCCGTCCCAGGCCCGGCCCGCCCGGCGGCGCCCGGACCGGCCTCCCCCGCATGGGCGCCGGCGGCGGTGGCGGCGGTGGCGCCGAGCAGCAGGTCCAGGCCGCGGGCGGCGGCCATCGCGGCCGGGCCGGCGGGGGTGTGTTTCAGGCGCAGGTCGTAGGCCCAGACGGTGGCGGCCAGTGCGGTGGCGCACCAGGCGGAGCGGCGTCCGGTGGCGGCGGCCAGGCCCAGGCCGGCGGCGGTCAGGCCGGCCGCGGCGGCAAGGGCCCGGCCGGGGCTGATCCGGCCCGAGGGGATGGGCCGGTGCGGGCGCGCGAGGCCGTCCTCGGCCCGGTCGGCCCAGTCGTTGAGGGCCATGCCCGCGGCGTACAGGCACAGCGAGGCGCCGGCGGCCAGCGCGGTCCGCGCCCCCGGGCGGTGGCCGGTTGTCGCGGCTCCGGCCAGGGCGTCGCCGGGGACGGTCGGCAGCGCCGAGATGCGCAGGAGTTCCGCCCAGTCGCTTCCGGTGCTCACCGTGCCCGGCCCAGGTCGGCGGCGAACGCGGTCAGCGCCTGGTACTGCTGCGCCAGCGCCGGGGCCGCGTGGTCGTCGGGGTCCTTGAAGTAGAAGCCCAGCTGCGGCAGGGGGCCGCTGAGGCCGGCCTGGTGGGCGCGGGCGGCCAGCCGGGCCAGGTCCAGGACCAGGGGGGCGGCCAGGGCGGAGTCGCAGCCCTGCCAGATCGTCTGCAGGATCATCCGGGAGCCGAGGAACCCCTCGAAGGCGACGTGGTCCCAGGCGGTCTTCCACTCCCCCAGGGCCGGCACGTCGTCGATGTGGACCTCGCCCTCGGGCATCGTGCCGAGGTTGTCGGCCAGGACCCGGTTCTTGCCGGCGTTCTTGGCCGCGGCCGCGGCCTGGTCGGCCAGCGCCGCGCCGTCGCCGCCGCCCAGCAGGTTCGTGCCCGACCAGGCCCGCACCTCAAGGGCCCGCTGGTGGAACATCGGCGCCAGCACCGCGCGCAGCAGTGTCTGCCCGGTCTTGCCGTCCCGGCCGGCGTGCGGCACGCCGGCACCGGCGGCCAGCGCGGCCAGCGCCGGGTGGCGGATGCCGGTGGAGGGGGTGAAGTTGACGTAGGCGCAGCCGGCGCGCAGCGCGGCCGCCGCATACAGCGAACTGGCCGGCAGCCGCTCGTCGCCCGCGCCGGGCAGCGGTTCGGTGGAGGCGACGTTGACCACCACGGTCCGCGCCACGCCGGTGCGGGCGGTGAAGCCGGCGATGTCGCCGGTGAACGCGGCGATGAGCTGCTCGTCGCTGCGGCCGTCGCCCGGCAGCGGCCCGCCGGTGCGGATCTCCCGGTCGGCGGCGGCCAGTTCGGTGTGCACCGAGCCGGCCAGGCCCGGCGGCAGCACCCCCTGCTCGGCCAGTGCCTCGGCGCGTTTGGGCAGCGACCAGTCGACGGTGTCGTGCCCGCCGAAGACCAGCGACGCCAGCGGCGGCAGGCCGGCCGAGGCGAACGCGGGGGTCTCGGTGACCATGCCCGTCGGCGGGCGCAGGCCCGCCGCGAGGGCGGCGCACCCGGCGACGGCGGTCGTGGCCACCGAACCGCGGGCCCCGATGAACCACACGCCGGTGCGCTGCCCGCGCCCGGGCTCGGGACCGGCGGCGGGCTGCTTGGCATCGTCGGACACGGAAACGACCTCCTCGACAACCGGAAAAAAAGGGGGGGCGGGCGTGGGGGGATGACGGCCGTCACCGCATGCGGGCATGCCGGGACCGGACCGGAAGAGAAAAAAGGGGGGTGAGAACGGCCCGCCGCACGGGGTCGAGCGTTGAGGCCGGCACCGCAACGAGGCCGGGCGGGCGGGTCCCGGGGCCCGGCACGCCACGGGCCGCGCGGGCGGCGGTGCGGTCAGGAAAGGGCGGCCGGGGCCGGCGGGCGGGCGGGCGGCGGGCCGGCGGTGGCCGGCACGGCAGCGGCGGGCGCCGGGGGTGCGATCCGTCCGGGATCGGGCCCGGGAGGCGTCAACTGGTCGGCCACAGGCAACGGGTGGACCTTCCTGAACACAGGGCGGGAACGGGGGCGGGCGCAGGAGCTGAGGGGCTGAGGGGCGGTGCCGGACGCCGCACAGTCTGCTCCCGGACCCTCGACACCGGCTCGGGTCCGGTTCGAGATCACTGTGCGCGCCCGGCCCCCGCACCGCCTCCCGCCTGCGCACATGCCCGCCCGCGCGGACCTCCCGCCTGCGCACATGCCCGCCCGCGCGGACCTCCCGCCGCCGCCCCCGGCCCGCCCCGGGCCTGTGCCGGGCGGTGGGGTCAGGTGGTGCGGTAGGCGACCTTGTGGGCCATGTCGGTCAGTTCGGCGCGCCACTGCTGGTCGATGGGTGCGTCGGCGATGGCCTTGCAGCCGCGTTCGACCAGGGCGGCGATGTGGGCTTCGACGTCGGCGGGCACGCCGGTCTCCAGCAGGCGGCGGCGGACCTGTTCGGGGGTGTGGCCGCCCTGGGTGATCATGGCGTGGATGCGGTCGTCGCGTTGCATCGCCCAGCCCAGCAGCAGGGTCATCTTGTGCTGGGCGAAGTCCAGCCCGGCGGGTTTGCCGGTGTCGGCGGTGTCGCCGAAGGCGTCCAGGAGGTCGTCGCGCAGCTGGAAGGCCTCGCCGACGGCTTCGCCGTACTCCTCGAAGGCGGGGGCGAGGTCGGGGCGGCCGGCGGCGGCGGCGCCGACGACCAGGGGCCGGTGGATGCTGTAGCGGCCGGACTTGATGACGGCGATGAGCCGGGACAGGCGGGGGTCGACGCTGAACTCCGCGGCGGCGGCCAGGTCCATGTACTGGCCGATCATCACCTCCGAGCGCAGGGTGTCCCAGGAGGCGATCGCGGACCGCGGGGCGGCCGACATCAGCTGGCTGCTGTAGACCAGGGCGAGGTCGCCGACGAGGATGGCCACGCCTTCACCGAAGCGGCGGGCCTCGCCCTGCCAGTGGCGGGCGGTGTGCTGGTCGATGTGGCGGGTGTGGACGGTGGGCTGCCCGCGGCGGCGGCTGGAGTCGTCGACGACGTCGTCGTGGATCAGCGCGGAGATGTGCAGCATCTCCACGGCGGCGGCGGCCGCCACGATGCCGTCGTCGTCGGCCTGTTCGCCGATGGCGCCGCCGGCGGCGAGGTAGCCGGTGATGCAGAACGCCGGGCGGATCCGTTTGCCGCCGGAGGCGATCAGCTGCGACAGGGCGTCGACGGGCACCACGGCGTGCTCGTCGACGGCCGCCCAGGTCTGCCGTTCGGCGGCCAGGAAGGACCGCAGGCGTTCCTCCACGCACTGCAGCAGGTGCGCTGCGGCGGCCCGCGCGGGCGCGGCCTGCTGCGGCCCGGTGCCGAACCAGGTGGTCATGTCGTTGGACACAGCACTCTCCTCAACTGGGTTTCGTCACGGGACAGATGGCCCGGGCGCGCGTGCCCGCACCGGGACAAACGAGCGGGCGCGGCCGAAGGTGTGGCGAGGGATGCGGCCGGGGGTGCGGCCCGGGGGGGGTGGGCGTCCGCCGTGCCCATGCTGCCGGGCCGTGGCGGCAGGAGTCTGGAGTCCCACTGTAGGGACGATGGACTGCGCATGGTGAGCGTTGACACCTTCAACTTCCCCGTGGAATTCTCCCAGTGCACCCGTAGATTCGTCCGGTCTCGTCTGGGGGCAGGGAAAGCACATTATGCGCTGTCCACCGAGGACGTCAGGGCCGCTGGCCGGCCCGCCGGGACGGGAAATCACCGATGAATAAGGGCCGGAATTTCGTTGTGTTTTTCCGGCCGGGCCGCGCGGCCGTGGTGCCGCGGTGTGGCACGGGAACGCAAGGGTGCGATGCGCAAACCGGCCGGGACTGCTCCCGGTGGTGACGCGGCCTGTGAGCGGGGCCGCCGTCCGGAGGTGAACTGCAGCATTCCGCGCGGGAATTCGGGGCCTGTGCGGTGTGCCAGGCGAATGACCCCGGAAAGGAGATTCATGGAGTTTCACGCATGCGCAAGAAACCATCCCATGCAGCTCCGCGCGGCGTCCGGGTCTTTGCTGTGCGGGCCGTGTATCGAGCAGGTGGAGGGTAATCTGCGGGCGCTTCCGCCGCTGTATCAGGAGAGCCTTCACCATATTGCGCCGGTGTCGCGGCGGATGAGCGGCACGCGGGTGTCGGGCAGCCGCAGCAAGGATCATCTGAACATGTCGGCGCTGGATGCGCGGCGGGACATCGTGGCCATTTTGGAGTCGTGGTCGGAGTTCGTCGTCGACGAGCGGGGCCGGGCCGCGCCGAGCCGGTCGGTGCCGCAGCTGACGCGGATGCTGCTGGCGAACGTGGCGTGGCTGGCCGCGCAGCCGCCGGCGGCGGACTTCGCCGACGAGATCGAGGATCTCAAGGCCGAGCTGCTGCGGGCGATCGATCCCGGGCCGGGTGACGGCGGGTCGCTGAACCGGCGGTGTGTGGTGGCCGGCTGCCCGGGGGTGATCACCTCCGCCGGGCGGGGGGCGTCGCCGGGCGGCAGGAGCAGTATCGGCTGTTCGTCGGGGCATTCGTGGGACATGCACGAGTGGATCACGCTGCGGCCGCTGGTGACGCGGGAGCGGAAGGCGGCCGGGGCATGAGCAGACCTCCGCAGGACCGGCTGGTGCCCACCGCGGTCGCGGCGCTGGCGGCCAGTGTGACCGAGGCGACGATCCGCAAGTGGGTCAGCCGCGGGAAGATCACCCGCTACGGCACGCCGGGCCGCTCCCAGTTCGACATCGACGAGGTCACCCGGATCGCTCTGGGGCGCCGCAAAGCCTGCTGAGGACGGCGGGCGCCGCGGGCAGGGGCCGCGACAGTGCTGCGGTGGTCAGCGCTGCCGCGGCCCCGGTGTAGGCGGCGGGGTCGAACAGCGCGTCGAGGCCGGTGCCGGTGTCCTGCAGGGCGGCGGTGAAGGCGGGGTCGGCGCTCAGGACGTCGCGCAGGCTGCGGCCGGTGGCGGCCGCCCGGGTGCAGGCGTCGGTCAGCAGCCGGCGGGCGCGGGCGGGCCCGAGCAGCGGCGCGAGGTGGGCGGTGATCTTCTCGGAGACGATCTGGCCGTGGGTCAGGGCGGTGTTGGCGCGCATCCGGGCCGGGTCGGTCTCCAGGTGCGTGCACAGCTCCGCGGCCTGGGCGGCGGCGCCGCCGGCCAGGCGCAGCAGGGCGCGCAGGGGTTCCCATTCGGCGTGCCAGGCGCCGGCGGAGCGTTCGTCCTCGCTGGGCACACAGGCCAGCACGGTCGCGGCGAGCGGGGGTGCCTGCAGGGCGGCGGAGCGGATCGCGGTGGCCAGGACGGGGTTGCGTTTGTGGGGCATCGCCGAGGAAGCGCCGCGGCCGGCGGGTGCCCCTTCGTGGACCTCGCCGACCTCGGTGCGGGTCAGGGACAGCACGTCGACGGCGATCTTGCCCAGGGCCGCGCACACGAACGCCGCGGCGCCGGCCAGGTCGGCGATCGGGGTGCGCAGGACGTGCCAGGGCAGCAGGGGCGCGCCCAGGCCCAGTTCGGCGGCGAACGCGGCGGTCAGTTCGCCGGCGTAGTCCTCGTGGTGGCCGGGTGCGTGCTGGAGGTAGCCGGCCAGGGTGCCGGCGGCGCCGCCGAGCTGGACGGTCAGCGCGGCGGCGCTGTGGTCGATCTTGGCGATGGCGTCCAGGACCAGGTGGCGCCAGCCGGCGGCTTTGAGGCCGAAGGTGGTGGGGACGGCGTGCAGGGCCAGGGTGCGGCCGGCCATCAGGGTGTGGTGGTGGGTGTGCGCGAGTGTGGTCAGGGCGGTGGCGGTGGCGGCCAGGTCGGCGCGGGTGATGGCCAGGGCGTGGCCGGCGACCAGGACGGTGGCGGTGTCGAGGATGTCCTGGCTGGTGGAGCCGCGGTGGACGAACGCGGCGGCCTGCTCGTCGCGTTCGGCGACCGCGGCGGTGAAGTGCCGGACCAGGGCGACGACGGGGTTGGCCGATTCGCGGGCGGCGCGGGCGATGGCGGGCAGGTCCAGGGTGGCGGTGGCGGCGGTGGCGGTGATGGCGGTGGCGGCGGCGGCCGGGACGGCGCCCAGGCGGGCCTGGGCGCGGGCCAGGGCGGCCTCGGCGCGCAGCATCGCGGTCAGCCAGGCCGCGTCGCTGACGGCGGCCGCGGCCGGTGTGCCGGCCCACACCGGGGCCAGCAGTCCGGTCTCCAGCGGCGGCGCCCCCTCGGCAGGAGCGGGGCCGGGGGTGGCGGCGGTGGTCGGGGCGGTCGGGGTGGTCATGGTGTGGGTCCCCCGGTGGTCAGGGCGGCCAGGGCGATGGCGTCGGAGTCGGTGAGGGTCACCGAGTTGACGCCGGGGCGGATGCCGGCGGCGGTGACCCAGTGGACGGCTTCGGTGGGCACGCCGAAGGCGAAGCGGCGGGGGTGGGGGTGGCCGGCGGCGTCGATCAGGTGGAAGGGGCGGGCGGTGACGGCCAGTCCGTCGGTGAGGTAGGCGCCGCGGTCGCGGGTGGGGATGCGGTGGGCGGTGCACTGGCCGGTGGTCAGCAGGTGCCGCAGCAGCCGGTCGCGGGTGCGGTGGACGGTGATCGCCGGCAGCCGGGCCTCGATCAGGGCGCGGGTGCGGACGGTGGAGCCGGGCACCAGCGGGGAGTGCGCGTGGTAGCCGTCGTCGTGGACGGTGACGGCCATGCGGGGGCCGATGACGCGCAGGATGCCGGCGTCGATGAGGGCGATGAGTTCCTCCACGCGGCGTGCCGGCGGCCCGATCGACAGGTGGGCGTTGAGGGGGGTGTACCAGTGGTCGAGGTCGTCGCGGTGGGAGTCGCCGGTCAGGCCGGCGTGGTCGACGGCCAGGCGTACTTCGTTGCGCAGGTCCCGCAGGACGTCCAGGGCGGCTTTGCGGGGGCCGCTGACGTTGCCGGCGGCGGCGTCGGTGACGTCCTCGCGCAGGTGGTCCAGCAGCCAGTGGGTGAAGTCCGCGGTGCCGGTGAAGTCCCGGTCGCGGTAGGGGCGGGCCAGCAGGTCCCAGTCCAGGCGGTACTTCTCGCCGAAGCCGTAGGCCGACAGGATCGGGTCGCTCTGCCCGGGGGTGAAGCCGGCGGCCAGGTACTCGGCCTCGAAGGTGGCGGCGCGGGTGACGTGGCCGCGGGAGGTCAGGATCGTGCGGTAGTACACGGTCTCGACCTCGCGGGCGATCAGCGGCCACAGCTGGGTGCGGAAGTCCAGGCCACCGGGGTTGTCGCGGCGCAGCGCGGCGATCGCGGCGGCGGTGAACAGCCGCGGTTCGTGCCGGCCGTGCGGGCCCTTCTCGTTCTCGCCGCGGGCCTGGTACGGCACGCCGCGCCGGGAGCCGGCGTACAGGGCCGGTTCCCGGCCGCTGGGGCGGTAGACCAGTTCGCCGTGGCGGCGGGTGAAGGCGCCGCCGCGTCCGGCGGTCAGTTCGGTGAGGTAGTCGAAGAAGTTCAGGCCCAGGCCGCGCAGCAGCACCGGGGTGCCGGGCGGCAGCAGGCGCTCCGGCAGGTCGGTGTCGGCGGGGTTGGCCGGGGCGATGTGGGTCAGGCCGGCGGCGCGGGCGCGGTGGGCGAAGTCGCGTTCGGCCGGGTCGGGGGCGGCGGGCAGGTGTCCCTGGCACAACACGACCGCGTCCAGGCCGTGCAGGGTGGTGCCGTCCTCCAGGACGACCTGCTGGCGCGGCGCGCCGGCCCGGCCGGCGCGGTGGGGTTCGTCGTCGAGGGCCACGGCGGTCAGCCGGTGGTGGTGCACGGTGACCGCGCGGGGGGCGCGGGCCAGGATGTGCCGGTAGGCCCAGGCCAGGTAGTGGCCGTAGAAGGCGCGGGTGGGGTAGGTGTCCGGGCCCAGCAGCCGGGCCTGGCGGCGCAGCGCGCCGTCGGGGTCGGCGTCGGTGGCGGCGTCGGGGTCGGCGGCCAGGGCCGCGGCCCACTGGTGCAGGCTCGGGCCGGGTTCCAGCGGGCCGGACAGGTCGACGCTGGCGTCGGTGAACACCGAGATCTGGCCGGCGACGGTGTTCATCAGCAGGTGCTCGGACTGGTCGGTGCGCCACACCCGGCCGGGGCCGGGCGGGTAGGGGTCGGCGAGGTGGATGTCGAGGCGGGAGCCGGCGGGCAGCGTACGGGCGTGCGCGCACAGTCGTTCGATCACGGACAGGCCGCGCGGGCCGGCGCCGATCACGCACACGCTGCGATGTGTCGTCGTCATGATTCCTGTCTTCGCCCGGTGGGCGGGCCCACCGGAAGGGTGGAGGGCGGCAGGTGCGGGCAGGGGCGCGAGTGACGACGACGGCGGGCGGGTGGCTGGAGGGGCCGGCGGGCGGCGGGGGGTTCACCATTGGACGAGCGCGAATCCGGCGGACATGCCGCCGCCGAACCCGGCCAGCAGGATCAGGTCGCCGCGGTGCAGGGCGCCGGTGCGCGCGGCGTGGTCCAAGGTGATCGGGATGGACGCGGCGCCGGTGTTGCCCAGGTCGGTCAGCGTCAGGTGCATCACGGCGTTGGGCAGGGCCAGGTCGGCGAAGACGGTGTCGAGCATGACGCCGTTGGCCTGGTGCGGGATGAAGTGGGCGATGTCGTCGGGGACGACGCCGGCTTCGTGGAGGAACTGCTTGGTCAGCTGCGGCAGCCGGTCCTCCACGAAGCGGCGCACGCCGCGGCCGTCCATGGTGAAGTACTGGGCGCCGTCGGCCAGGGCGGGCCCGTCCAGGGGGCGGCGGCTGCCGCCGCCGGGCACCTGGATCAGGTCCGCCAGGTCGCCGAAGGTGTGCAGCACCAGGTGCCGGATGCGGCCGCCGGTGCCGGGGCCGAGCACCATCGCGCCGGCGCCGTCACCGAAGAGGACCACCGTGCGCCGGTCGGCGGGGTTGAGGATCCGCGAGTACAGGTCGGCGCCGACGACCAGGGCGTGGCCGCCGCGGCGGGCCAGCAGGCCTTCGGCGGCCGACAGGGCGAACACCTCGCTGGAGCACACGGCGTTGACGTCGAAGGCGGCGGCGTCGGTGGCCCGCAGGTTGTGCTGGACGTAGGCGGCGGTCGGCGGCTGCGGCCGGTCGGGGGTGGAGGTGGCGACCACGATCACCGTCACGTCGGCGGGGGTGATGCCGGCCGAGGCCAGGGCGGCGCGGGCGGCGGCGGTGGCCAGGTCGGAGGTGGCCTGGTGGCCGGCTGCCCAGCGGCGCCGGGCGATCGCGGTCTTGCCGGTGATCCACGCGTCGTCGACGCCGGCGGCCGCGCCGGCCTCGTCGTTGGACACCACACGCTCCGGCACGTAGGAGCCGGTGCCGAGGATCGCGACGTCGGTCATGGGCTGGCTGTCCTTCCCTGGGGGCCGGGGGTTCAGCGGGTGGTGTAGATGCGTTTGTGGCCGCGCAGCGCGGCCAGCCGGAACGCTCCGGTGGTCTGCTCGGCGGTGGCGTGGTCGCCGCCGTCGGCGGGCAGCCGGGTGGCGTGCAGTTGCCGGTAGGTGGCGTAGTCGACCTCGCGGCGGCGGGTGACGGCCTGCTGGTGGGCGGTGGTGCGCACGGCGGTCCGGTAGCCGGGTGCGACGGTGCCGGCGAAGAACTCCGCGACGCTGCCCGAGCCGTAGCTGAGGAACGCCACCGGCTTGCCGGCCAGGTCCTGCCCGGATTCCAGCAGGGAGGCCAGCGCCAGGTACACCGAGGCGGTGTAGCTGTTGCCGATGACGGTGTTGTAGCCGGTGGTGTCGGCCAGGGCGCGGCGGGCGGCGTCCTCGTCGGTGGCGTGGCCGGTGTAGTTCAGCAGGTGCCGGTGGGCCTTGTAGGCCATCTTGGTGAACGGCTGGTGGTAGCAGAACGCGGCGAAGTCCTGCAGTGCGCGGCCGCCCTGCTCGGTGTAGTCCTTCCAGCAGCCCTCGACGGCCTGCAGGTAGGCGGTGATCGATTCCTGGCCGTCGACCAGGGCGGTGTCGCGGTAGTTGGGCCGCCAGAAGTCCATCACGTCGGCGGTGAACACCCCCGAGGGGTCCTCGATGCGCAGCAGGGCGGGGTCGGCGCTCACCAGCAGGGCGACGGCGGCCGCGCCCTGGGTGGCCTCGCCGGGGCTGTCCAGGTCGTAGCGGGAGATGTCGCTGGCGATGACCAGGACCTTCTGGGTGGGGTCGCGGCGCACCAGGCCGATGGCGAACTGCAGGCCGGCGGTGGCGGCGTAGCAGGCCTGTTTGAGTTCCACCACGCGGGTGGCCGAGGGCAGGCCGAGCAGGGAGTGGACGTAGATCCCGGCGGACTTGGCCTGGTCGATGGACGATTCGGTGGCGAAGACCAGGGTGCGGATGCCGTCGCTGCCGTGGGTGGCGATCAGCGGGGCGGCGGCGGACGCGGCCAGGGTGACGATGTCCTCGTCGGCGGCGGGCACGCTCATCGACCGCTGCCCGATGCCGACATGGTATTTGCCGATGTCGGTGCCGTTGTGGGCGGCCAGCGCGGTGTGCGGCAGGACGAACTCGGTGGTGGCCAGCGACAGGTCGTGGATGCCGATGGCGGGGTCGTGCGTCATGATCGAACACCGGCCTTCGCGGTTGTGGGGGTGCGTTCCAGGCTCATGTGGGCGCGCATCAGCTCGCCGGGGTTGGTCTGGGCGGCCAGCAGCGACAGTTCCCCGCACAGCACGGTGGCCGCGGCGATGACCGCCAGGCGCCGCGCGTTGTGTCCGGGTGGGGCCTGCTCGCGGCAGCCCAGGCGGGCCAGGTTGGTCTCCACGAAGGGCAGGCCCTTGCCGTTGCCGACGGTCCCGACGATCAGGTTGGGCAGGGTGCAGGCGAAGTACAGGTCGCCGTCGCGGTCCTCGGCCATCACCACGCCCTGGGAGCCCTCGACGATGTTCGCCGCGTCCTGGCCGGTGGCCAGGTAGAAGCCCAGCAGCATGTTCGCGAAGTGGGCGTTGGCCGAGCGGATCCCGCCGGCCAGCAGCGTGCCGAGCATGTTCTTGTGGACGTTGAGGCGGGCGATCTTCGCGGCGGTGGTGTGCAGCACGTCCGTCACCACGGCGCGGGGCACCAGCAGTTCGGTGACGACGTTCTTGCCGCGGCCCAGGATCCCGTTGATCGCGGTGGCTTTCTTGTCGGTGCAGTAGTTCCCGGAGATCGACCCGTAGGAGATGCCGGGGACGGTCTGCAGCAGGTGGGCCAGCAGCGCGTCGGAGGCCAGGGTGGCCATGTTGTGCCCGGAGGCGTCGCCGGTGGTGAACTCGAACCGCAGGAACAGCAGGTTGGCGTTGATCTCGTGCCGTACCGCGATCAGTTCGGCGAAGCGGCTGCAGGTGCGCACCACCTTGCGCAGCTCCTGCAGGGAGTCGTCCACGGTGCGGGCGGCGGCCAGCGCGGTCGCGGCGTCGGTGGCCTCCACCAGCACCGAGCGGGTCATCCGCTCGTCGACCAGGGTGGCGGTGATGCCGTGCTCGCACAGCATGGACACCTTCGCGCCGCGGCCCACCGACGGCCACAGCGGCGACTCGTAGGTGGCCAGCGGTACCGGGGTCTCGGTGGTGGCCACGTTCCCGCTGATCCTGACCGGGCCGACCCACCTCATCGGGACGCCGGCGATGGCATGCTCGGTGTTCATCGTGCTTCCCCGTCTCCCTTCCGGCCCGCCGGGCCGGTCGTCGAACGCCGGGCCAGCGCGGCGGTGTCGATGCCGCGGTCGGCGCAGAACTCCCGAAGCCGGCCGCCGATCAGCACATCGCAGGATGTGAGGGCGGCCGGGTGTGCGGCGCCCAGCAGTGTCAGCAGCGCGGCGAGCTGGTCCAGCCAGGTGGTGATCTGCGTGATCAGCGCGTCGGGGCCGCCGTCGAGCAGGGTCCGCAGGAACGTGCCCGAGGCGCCGACCGCGCCCGCGCCCAGCGCCAGCGCCCGCGCCACGTCCAGCGGATGCCGCACCCCGCCCGAGGCCAGCACCGGCAGACCGGCGCCGGCGGCGTCCAGCAGGCACGCGGCCGTCGACAGGCCCCACCCGTCGAGGTAGGCGTAGTCGCCCAGCGGCCGCCGCCCGTTCTCGATCGCCGCGAAGTCGGTGCCGCCGCGGCCGCCGAGATCGGCGACCGCCACCCCCAGCCCCGCCAGCTGCTGCACGCTGCGCCGGCTCAGCCCGAACCCGACCTCCTTGACGATCACCGGCACCTGCACGGCGGCGGCGATCGCGGCGATCTGCGGCACCCAGGAGGCGAAGGACCGGTCGCCTTCGGGCATCACCGTCTCCTGCACGGTGTTGACGTGGATCTGCAGCGCGTCCGCGGCCAGCAGATCGACCGCGGCGCGCGCGTTGTCCACCGACGCGGTCGCGTTGACGTTGGCCATCACGAACCCGCCGGGGTTGTTCTCCCGCAGCACCGAGAACGTCCCCGCACAGCCGGGGTCCTTGAAGTAGGCGCTCATCGACCCCGAGGCGATCGGCACGCCGGTCTGGTGGGCCGCGGCCGCCAGAGCGGCGTTGATCCGCCCGGTGCCCGCGCTGCCGCCGGTCATCGCGTTGATGTACAGCGGCACCGGCCAGGTCAGCCCGGCGAACGAGGTGGCCAGCGACACCTGGTCCCGGTCCAGGCCGGCCAGCGCGTGGTGGACGAATGTCACCTCGTCGAACTGGTTGCCCGCCGCGGGCCGGCGCTGCTGTTCCACCGCGAGCCGGACGTGGTCGTCCTTGCGTTGCGCGATCGTCCCTGACATGTGCGTGGTTTCCCCTTCACCTGGCGATGGTTGCGGCGACCTTCAGCGGCAGCGGCAGCACCCCGGCCCGGTTCCAGGCGCGGTGCAGCCACGCGCGGGAGTGCGGTGCGCCGGCCGCCAGCAGCGCGATCCCGCAGTCCCCGCCGCCGGCCCCCGAGGGTTTGGCCGCACCGCCCGCCTGCCGGGCGGCCTCGACCAGCGCCCGCAGCGCGGGCGTGAACACTCCCAGACCCACCTGCTCGTCCAGGACGGCCAGTTGCCGCCCCGCGGCATCGACCTGCTGAAGCACCCCGGCGGCCTGCCCGCCGTCCAGCGCGGCGACCAGGGCCCGCACACAGTCGTTGGTGGCGGTCACGAACCGTTCGTGCGCCGGCCCGCCCCGCCAGGACGCGGCGTCCAGGCCGGCGACCAGCGCCGCGGTGGACGCCGGCCGGCCCGTCCACCCCACCTGCAGGTCCAGCCCCGCCGGCGCGGTCAGGGTGCGCAACCCCAAGCCCGGCCACGGCGCCGTCAGCGCCGCCGCCACCCCGTCGCGGGCCGCCAGCCGGGCCAGGTGCGCCCGGTCCGGGGCCTGGTAGCACACCCAGCCGCCCCACGTGGAGGCCGCCAGGTCCCCGCCGGAGGCGCGCGGGTCGAGTGCCGCGGTGGCCAGCAGCGCCAGCCGGAAGCGCTGTTCGGCGTCGGTGTCCAGGCCGGCGAACGCGCACAGCGCGTCGATCGCGGCGACGGTGACCGCGCCGCTGGAGCCCAGCCCGTACTTGGTGCCGCCCTCGTGCAGGGTGCTGGTCACGGCCAGGTGACATCCGGGCAGTCCGCGGCCGCGGGCGGCCAGCAGCCCCGCGACGGTCTCGATCGCGCTGCGCACGTGCGCCAGCCGGCCCTCCACCGCCGGATCGGTTCCCGGTGCCGGGATCAGGCGGGTCCCGGCCCACGACCAGGTGCTGCCCGCCGGGCCCAGGTCCGAGGAGATCTCCACCCCCGGAACCTGCCGGGGCGTCAGGGTGACGGTGACATACCGGTCCACGGCCACCAGCACCGCCGGACTGCCGCCGTCGACGACCGCGTACTCCCCGGCCACGAACAGCTTGCCCGGCGCGCGGCGCACCACCACGCCCGGGCCGCTCACCGCCCGTCCCCGGCCACCAGCCGCGCACCGGGCCCCGGCCGGGCCACCACCACCGACGCCTGCGGCACCGCCTCCCGCAACGCCGCCGCGACCTGCGATGCCTGGCCGGCGGCGCACAGCACCTTCACGTTCGGGCCGGCGTCCATCGTCGCGTACGCGGCAAGTCCCCGCTCGCGCAGGGCCAGCACCGCGTCCAGCGCCGTCAGCGACGCCGGCGCCAGATAGCGCACCGCGGGCCGCGCGGCGAGCATCGTGGCGTGCATGCCCAGCGCGTTGCGTTCGGTGATCTCCCCCACCGCGTTCAGATCACCGGCGGCCAGCGCCGCCCGCATCTGCGTCAGGTCCTGCACGCTGGAGGCCACCCACGGCCGGTACAGCGGCGAGGTCGCCACCGTGCGGCGCATCGCCGCCCGGCTGGAGACCGCCTTGGGCCCGGCGTTGACCACCACGATCACCAGCGCCACCTCGAGGCCGGCCGCCGCCGGCACCGGCTCGGCCAGCGACACCCGGTCCGCGGCCGCACCACCGCCGGCGTCCAGCGCCGCGTGCCACTGCGCGAATCCGCCGAACAGCGACCGGCACGCCGAACCCGAACCGCGGCGCGCCAGCCGCGACAACGCGGCCGGATCGGCGGCCAGGCCGTAGGCGGCGGCCGCGGCCACCGCCAGCGCGGCGAACCCGCTCGCGGAGGACGCCAGACCCGCGCCGGTGGGCACCGTGTTCCGGCTGTCCACGACCGCCGGCTCCCGCCGCCCGGCCAGCTCCCGCACCAGGTGGAGGAAGTCCGCGACCCGCGCCTGCGCCGGGCCGGTGGCCTCCTGGCCGCCCAGCAGCACCCGGTCCCCCGCAGCCTGCGGCGCCAGCCGGACCCCGGTGGTGGTGGGGAAGACGTCCAGCGTCAGCGACAGACTGTCGGCCGCCGGCAGCACCCACTCCTCGTCCCGCTTGCCCCAGTACTTGATCAACGCGATGTTCGGATGCGCCACCGCCACCGCGCACCCCGAACCGGCCGCCGCCGCCCACAACTGCGGCTCCCCCAGGCACACCCGACCCGCCGCCACACCCTGCGCGGCGGCAGACGCGGTAGCGGGCCCGGTTGCGGAACCGGGCACGGTTGCGGGGGCCGGTGACGTGGCGGGGGCGGATGGCGGGGCGGGTGCGGGTGCGGTGGTGGTGGTGTGCCGGTCAGCGGCCATGGCTGGCGAACCCTCTCAGCGGGACGACCCAGGTCTGCACGGCGCCGGCGGCGTGCAGGCGCCGGGTGACCTGCCCGGCGGTGTCGGGATGGGTGAAGGCGATCATGCAGCCGCCCAGGCCGCCGCCGGTGATCTTCGCGCCGTGGCTGCCGGCCTCCAGGGCCGCCTGGACCAGCGCGTCGATACCCGGGGTGCTCACCCCCGCGTCGCGCAGCAGGCCGTGGTAGTCCGTCAGGCACGCGCCCAGTTCCCGGTCGTGGCCGGCGGCCAGCGCGTGGCGGGCGCGTTCGGTGGCCGCGGTGGCGGCGGTGACGAAGGCGTCCTGCGCGCCGGGGCGGGCGGCCAGACGCCGGCGCAGCAGGTCCACCGCGTCCTTGGTGCTGCCGGCCACGCCGCTGTCGGCGATGACGAACACCCCCTGCCCGCCGGCCGCGACGCTCTGCGCGCGGCCGGCCCGGAAGTACAGCGGGGCGCTCGCGCCGACCGCGCGGGCGTCCACGCCGCTGGACCGGCCGTGGGCGATGTTCTCCGAGCTCTGCACCAGGTCGAAGGTCTGCTGCTCGGTCAGCGGCCGGTCGTACAGGTCGGCCAGGGCCAGCACGACCGCGCGGGCGTAGGCGGCGCTGGAGCCCAGGCCCCGCCCGTGCGGGATGCCGCCGTCGATGACGACGTCCAGGTGCGGGCCGCCGCCGGCGCCGATCGCGGCGGTGAAGGTGTCGGTCAGCGCGGCCAGGCCGTCGAAGGCGCGGGTGACCACCGGCCGTGACGGCGAGCCGGTCATCGTGAACGCCACCCGCCCGCCCGCGTCACCACCGCCCCCACCACCGCCGCCGCCACCGCCGCCGGTGCGGGTGCCGGTGCGGGTGCGGGTGTCGGTGCGGGTGCACAGTCCGGCGGTGGCGGTGACGGTCAGCTGCGGGACGGGCAGGGCCAGCGCCGGCGCCCCGTAGACCACCGCGTGCTCCCCCAGCACGATGGCTTTGGCGTGTGCGCGGCCGACGCCGACGCTGCGGGCACGGGGAGGGTCGAAGACCCCCTCGGCCGGGGTCGGGAACGTCAACGCCCTCATCTCCTTTGCTGGCAGGGGTGCCGGCAGGGGTGCCGGCAGACGGTGCGGGTGTGGGGGCGGGCATGGTCGGACCCCCGGCTCCGCCGTGGGGCGGGACCGGGGGTCCGGGTGGTGCGGGCGGCGGCCGCAGGCCGCCGGGGGTGGGTCAGGCGGTGGCGGGGCTGGCCGGGGTGCCGGAGGACCGGGGCCCGTCCGAGCCGTCGGTGCTGCCGGGGCCGTCGGAGCCCGCGGTGGCCTCGGCGGCCGCGTCTCGCGGTTTGGCGTCGACCTTCTCCAGCAGCAGCACCGCCAGGACCGCGGCGGCCACCAGGACCACGGCGGCCACCCGCAGTGCCAGGGCGTAGCCGTGGGTCTCGGCGACCGGGGCGGTGGTGCCGTGCGCGACGTGGTGCTTGACGTAGCGCAGGGCCAGCGGCACCAGGGTGGCCAGGCCCAGCGACGCGCCGACCTGCTGCATGGCGGTCTGCACGCCCGAGCCCAGGCCCGCGTCCTGCCCGGTGACCTGGTGCAGGGCGCCGTTGGTCAGCGCCGGGTAGCCGACGGCGTTGAAGAAGCCGTAGACCAGCAGCCCGGGCATGATCCCGCCGACGAAGGAGGCGTGGGTGGCCAGGCCGCCGGCGGCCAGGGCCAGGCCGCCGGCGCTGCCCAGGAACGCGATGGCCAGGGTGGCCTTGACGCCGATGCGGGGCATCAGCGCGGTGGACACGCCCATCCCGACGCCGATGGCCAGGGTGAAGGGGATGTAGGACAGGCCGGTCTTGAGCGGGGAGTAGCCCAGGACTTCCTGCAGGTACAGGGTGAGCAGGAAGGCGTAGGTGTAGAACGCGGCCAGCGACAGCACCGACACGCCGTTGGAGGTGACGCGGGTGCGGTTGGTGAAGAACCGCAAGGGGATCATCGGGTCGGGCACGCGCGATTCCCACACGGCGGTGAAGGCCAGCAGGACCAGGCCGCCCAGCAGCGGCGCCAGGACCCGGCCCGATCCCCAGGGGGCGTCGGCGGCCTTCAGCAGGCCGTAGACGACCGCGACCAGGCCGCCGGTGGCGGCGATCGCGCCGATGACGTCGATGCGCTTGCCGTCGCGGGACATGCGGCTCTCCGGGATCACACGGGGCACCATGACCAGCGCGAACAGGGCGACGGGGATGTTGATGAAGAAGATCCACCGCCAGCTGACCAGGTCGGTCAGCGAGCCGCCGACGACGGAGCCGACCGCGCTGCCCAGCGCGGCCATGCCGCCCCAGATGCCCAGGGCCTTGGTGCGTTCCTTCGGGTCGCGGAAGAGCACCGGGATCAGGCCGAGCGCGGCGGGCCCGGCCAGGGCCTCGCCCAGGCCCTGCACGAACCGGCCGCTGACCATCATCGAGGAGTTCGCCGCGGCCCCGCACACCGCCGAGGCGGCACCGAAGACCAGGACACCGGCGACGAAGCCCAGGCGGCGGCCGTACATGTCGGCGAGCCGGCCGCCCAGCAGCAGGAATCCGCCGGCGGTCAGCACGTAGCCGTTGACCACCCAGGCCAGGCCCTCGACGGAGAAGTGCAGGTTGTCTTGGATGTGGGGAAGGGCGATGTTCACCACGGTGACGTCCATCATGAGCATGAACTGCATCGCCGTCAGGACGCCCAGGGCCATCCACCGCTGCGGATCGGGAGCGGGCAGCACGCCACTCCCGGCGGACGCTTCCTTTTCCAGCTTACTCATACCTAACGTGCTCCTCCGAGTCATCTGCGGCCGCAGCCACGGGGGTTGCCGTCGCCACGCGCTGCCCGTCAGGGCACCGGCCCGCCACGGGGGCGCCGGGCCGGTGCCCGCGAGCGGCGCGTCCCGCCTGGTCGCGGGGTGCTGTCCGTCTCGCTACTGGGGACGAGACAGCCCCCCCGCGCTGTGACACGCCGTGCCGCCCGCCGTGCCGGCGCGATCACCGGCCGGGCGGCCCGGCAGGTGGCCGCCGGGTCGCGGGGGGGGGCGGGTGGAGGAGCGCGGTCAGCCGGCCAGGTAGCGCTGGATGGTGGGGTTGAGCAGGTCGATGACCTCGTCGGCGCTGGCCGAGGCGATCGGTTCGAGCTTGACGATGTAGCGCAGCAGCACCACGCCCCACACCTGGCCGGCGGCGGCGTTGACGTGGATGGCGGGGACCTTGAGGGTCTCGGCGGCCTGGTAGATGTCCATGCCGTCGATGCCGATGGCCTTGCCGGCCTCGGCGAACAGCTGGTTGGCCAGGAACGCGCGCATCTGCTCGGCGCCCTGCTCGCTGTTGACCGCCGCGTGCAGGATCCCCAGCAGCTTCGGCCGGATCTGGGGGTTCTCCCACAACGTGAACGCCGCGCGGAGGAGGCCGTCGGCCAGCTGTTCACGCGGCCCGTTCAGGGCGGCGGCGCCGGCTTCGCCCAGCACACCGCCCAGGGAGTCCAGGGCGTCGGAACGCTGCTGCTCGTCGATGGCTTCGGACATGTCTCCTCCTGGTAAGCGTTCAGGTCTTCACACGGTGACGGGGTGGGGCGGGTGGGGCCGGTTACTGGGCGGCGCGCTGGGCGGCGACGAGCTGTTCGAAGGTGGCGGCCAGCGGCAGGGAGTTCCAGAACGCCGCGGGCCGGCGGAAGTACACCCCGAGCTTGTGGTACTCCTCCGCGCGGCTGATCGTCGCGCCGTAGACCAGGACGCGGGCGCCGCCGTACTCGTAGGGGGCGGCGGCGGCGAACGTGGCGATCTCGGGGTGCAAGGTGGTGGGGTAGGCGTGCTGGTCGGGGCTGACCGCGGAGAAGCAGACCCGCTTGATCTGCGCGGAGTCCCAGCTGTAGGTGGGGTAGATCGAGAACGAGTTGGGGATGAACCGCAGCAGCTCGTCGCTGGGCGCGGGCAGGTCCAGGTCGCCGAGCAGGTCCAGGGCCATCTGCTGGTCCACGGGCGCGGCCATGTAGTAGATGTTCATGGTGCCGCTGAGGTAGTCGATGCCGACGATGGAGATCCGCCGGTCCATGCCGTTGCGGGCGAACGCGGCGGCGTGTTCGGCGACGGCCTTGGGCATCGAGGGGATCTGGGCGAGGGTTTCCAGGCTGCCCAGTTCGTCCAGCGGGAAGAAGACGTAGGTCTTCTTGAACCCGCCGACCACGCCGGCTTCCACGCCGTAGAAGCTGACCCGGCAGCGTTCGGCGATGTCGGACAGCAGCCGGGAGGCGGGGTGGTCGCTGTCGTCGAGGAGCCCGCCTGCGACCGCGATCTGGTAGGGGTCGCCGATGTGGGTGGGGACGGTGAAGTTGTAGTCGATGTCGCCGCGGTAGCGTTCGCCGCCGGCCATCGCCAGCACGATCACCGACTCCTCCGACACGCCGTCGCCGAACGCGCCCAGCACCTGCTGGACGCGGCTGCGCGAGCAGGGGACGTCCAGCAGTGAGGAAGCCTCCTCGATGGCCGAATAAACCGCTTCCGCTTTCGATGCTCCGGACATTATTCCTCCCGGTTCGCTTGGTGTCGGAACAAGACGAGGTACCGCGGCGCCGCAAGAAGAACGGAATGGGGCTGCCGATGAATACGTCGGGCGTTCGGCCGTGGGCGCACCGGAAAGGAGCACCGCGACCGTATCACCGCCGCCCGCGCGGCGGTTGAGTTGCTGCTGGAGGCCGGCTGGAGAGCGGCTGGAGCCGCCCGTGGCTGCGGGCGGCCCGGGCCGGTCAGGGGTTTTTGACCGCGGACAGGACCGCTTCGACGGTCAGGGCGTGCGCGGGCAGTTCGGCCGGGTCGTGGGTGACGGCCTGGGTGACGGTGAAGCCGCAGGCGGTGAACCATTCGGCCCAGGTGGACAGTTTCTGCGGGCCGCCTTGCCCCATGGCGCAGCCGATGAAGAAGCTGGGGTAGAAGTCGACGGTGTAGTTCTCGGTGTCGGCGAGGTTCTCGGGGAAGACCGGGACCAGGGCGTGGACGGTTCCGCCGGCCGGCAGCGCGTCGTGGACGGCTTTCAGGATCCGCAGCACGTCGCTCTTGTCGAACATCGGCAGGAAATGCTTGATGAGGATCACGTCGTGGCCGCCGGGGACTTCCTCGAAGACGTCACCGCCGATGAACGAGCAGTGGTCCTCGACGCCGTGGGCGCGGAAATTGGCGAGGCTTTCGGTTTCCTTCTCCGGCAGGTCGAAATTGGTGACGTGCAGGCCCGGGGACTGTTTCATGCGCCAGGTGTGGATGGCGCCCAGGCCGGTGTTCCCGGCCAGGTCCAGGACCTGCGATCCGGCGGGGATGTCGATGGTGGCGAAGAACCACGGGTCGACGTGCGCGGTGACGGTGTTCATCAGCTTCGCCCACGGCTCGCGCAGTTCCGGCAGGTCGGCCAGGGCCGCGTACAGGTCGCCGTCGACGCCGTAGAGCTCTTTCAGGCCCGCCGGGGTGCCGGTGCGCACCGACTCGGTGAGGTAGTACAGCTGCCGCAGCGTCACCGCCTTGATCATGGCCAGGTCGGCCAGGACCGCGTCCAGGTCCTCGTCGCTGACGCCGGCCAGGCCGGCCAGGCGGTAGGTGCCGGCCTGCTCGTCGTGGGCGATGAAGCCTTCCTTGACCATCAGCAGCAGCAGTTGCTCGACGGCGTCGGGCCGGGCGCCGGCGACGGTGCCCAGCTGCGCGGCGCTCAGGGCCCGGCCGCCGCGCAGCGCGTCGATCAGTCCCAGTTCGAAGCAGGACAGCAGCGTCATGAACCGTGAGGGCCCCACCAGGTAGTCGCGGAACCGCGCGAGGGTGGCGTGTGGCGTCATGGCCGACTCTTTCTCCTCGTGAAAAGGGGGCCGAAGCGGGAGGTGGTCCGGTGCCGTTCAGCGGCCGCGGCCGCGGCGCCGGGGGTAGGAGGCCGGCCACAGTTGCCGGGCCAGCAGCAGTTCCTGCTCGGTCAGCGGCCGGTGCGCGCACAGCCGCTCGGGGTGCGCCGGCGGCGGGCCGCCCGCGGCGGCGGCCGCCGCCGCGGCGCTCAGTCCCGGCGACACTGCGCTGCCGGGCGGGGTGTCCGGGCCGGGCACGCCGCCGGGGTGCGGGTGCGGGTCGGTGAGGGCGATGTGCATCGCGCCGAACGCCGACAGGCAGCGGCCCAGCGCCGCCAGCGCCCGCCGTACCCGGCCGGCCCGGGGTCGCTCGGGCGCGGTCATCAGTCGATGCCGCGTACGACGTTGGGTTCGGCCGTCTCGTCGTCCTCGCAGCCGGCCAGGCCCAGCGGCGGCGCGGGGTAGCGTTCGCGGCTGCGGCGCAGGTCGCTGTCTTCGTCACCGTCGGGCACCTGGTCCTCCTGCGGGTCGGGCGCGCCGGCCGTGCCGCCGGCCGGCCCGCGGGGGGACGGGGTCAGGCGGCGCCGGTCGCGCGCGGGGCGGGTGGGGCGGTCACGGCCGTGTGGATGTCCAGGGCCGCGGTGGAGTTGTTCAAGGTGATGTAGTGCAGGCCCGGTGCGCCCTCGGCCAGCAGCCGCGCCGCCATGGCGGTGGCGTACTCCACGCCGATGGCGTGGCTGTCCGCGCGGTCGTGGCGTGCGGCGTATAGGCGATTCGCGAGGCCGTCGGGGAACGCGGCGCTGGACAGCTGCGCGAACCGGGCGATCTGCCGGTGGTCGGTGGCCGGCATGATCTCCGGGATGATCGGGATGCGGCAGCCGGCCGCCTCGGCCCGGTCCCGCAGCCGCAGGTAGTCCTCCACGTGGAAGAACATCTGCGTGATCGCGTAGTGCGCGCCGGCGTTGCACTTGGCCACGAAGTGCCGGATGTCGCTGTCGAAGTCCGGTGAGCGCGGGTGCATCTCGGGGAACGCCGCGACCCCGATCCGGAACCGGCCGAGCGAGCGCAGCAGTTCCACCAGCTGGCAGGCGTAGGTCAGGCCCTGCGGGTGCGGGCACCAGGGCCCGCGCGGGTCGCCCGGAGGGTCACCGCGCAGCGCCAGCACGTCACGGATCCCCGCGTCGGCCAGCGCCCCGACGGTCTGCCGCAGTTCGGCCACCGAGTGGCCGACCGCGGTCAGGTGCGCGACCGGACGCAGCGTGGTGTGTGCGGCGACCGCGCGGGTCAGCTCCACGGTGCGGTCACGGGAGGTGCCGCCGGCGCCGTAGGTGACGGAGATGAAGTCCGGGCGCCACGGCTCGATCCGGCGGATCGCCGCCCACAGCCCGCGCCGGCCGGCCGGCGTGGCCGGCGGATAGAACTCGAAGGAGAACGTGGTCACCGCCGGCCCCCGCACCCCGGCGATCCCGCCGCCGCCGTGGGGCCGGTGGGCGTGCGGGGGGTCATGAGGCGGCCGCCAGCCGGTCCTCGGCGGCGGCGGCCGCGGCCGTTCCGTAGGCGGCGGCCAGGCGGGCCAGGAGGTCGGAGGCGAGGAGCTTGTACTCCTGGGTGCCCGCCGATTCCAGCACGGTGGTGGCCATCGCGCAGCCCAGGCGGGCGGCTTGTTCCAGCGGCCAGCGCCAGGCGACGCCGGCCAGGAACCCGGCGCGGAAGGCGTCTCCGGCGCCGGTGGGGTCGCTGATCGCGCCGGCCGGCACCGCGGGCACGTGCAGCACCGGGCGGCCGCGGGTGGCGATGTCGACGCCGTCGGCGCCCAGCGTGGTGATCCAGGTGCCGACCCGGGCCAGGATCTGCGGCCGGCTCCAGCCGGTGCGCCGGCAGATCAGCGCGGCCTCGTAGGCGTTGGTGAACAGCCACGCCGCGCCGTCGATCAGCGCGCGGGCCTGCTCGCCTTCCAGGCGGGCCAGCTGCTGGGAGGGGTCGGCGGCCACCGGCACCCCCAGGCGGTGGGCAGTGGCGGTGTGCCGCGCCATCGCCGCCGGGTCGTCGGCGCCGATGAGGACCAGGCCCAGTCCCCCGGCCCGGGAGGCCAGTTCGGCCAGGTCGATCGCCGGGGCCTCGGCCATCGCCCCGGCGTAGAAGGTGGCGATCTGGTTCTGGTCGGCGTCGGTGGTGCACACGAACCGGGCGGTGTGGGCTGCCGCCGAGATCCGCACCCCGCCCGTGTCCACCCCGGCGGCCCGCAGCCACTGCCCGTACTCGGCGAAGTCCGTGCCGGCCGCGCCCACCAGCAGCGGCCGCAGGCCCAGCCGGCCCAGGCCGAACGCGATGTTCGCGCCGACCCCGCCGCGCCGCACCTGCAGGGTGTCGGCCAGGAACGACAGCGACACCCGTTCCAGCTGCCCGGGGATCAGCTGCTCGGCGAACCGTCCGGGAAAGACCATCAGATGATCGGTGGCGATCGATCCGGTCACCGCGATACGCACCACACACGCTCCTCAGCCAGGCGAACGACAACGGCCGGCGGCCGGTGGGGGGGTCAGGTGGCGTCGGCGGCGGCGCGCAGCGCCGCGGCGCGGTCGGTGTTCTCCCAGGTGAACTCGGGCAGTTCCCGCCCGAAGTGGCCGTAGGCGGCGGTCGCGGCGTAGATCGGCCGCAGCAGGTCCAGGTCGCGGATGATCGCGGCCGGCCGCAGGTCGAAGACCTGCGTGATGGCGGCCACGATCCGCTGGTCGGGCACGGTGGCCGTCCCGAAGGTCTCCACGAACAGGCCCACCGGTTCGGCCTTGCCGATCGCGTAGGCGACCTGCACCTCGCAGCGGGCGGCCAGCCCCGCGGCGACGACGTTCTTGGCGACCCAGCGCATCGCGTAGGCGGCCGACCGGTCGACCTTGGAGGGGTCCTTGCCGGAGAACGCGCCGCCGCCGTGCCGGGCCATCCCCCCGTACGTGTCGATGATGATCTTGCGGCCGGTCAGGCCCGCGTCGCCCATCGGCCCGCCGACCTCGAACCGGCCGGTGGGGTTGACCAGCAGCCGGTAGCCGTCGGTGTCCAGCTTGATGCCGTCCCGGGCGAGCTGGGACAGCACCTGCTCCACCACGTGCTCGCGGATGTCGGGGGTCAGCAGGGCATCGAGGTCGATGTCGGCGGCGTGCTGGGAGGAGACCACCACGGTGTCCAGCCGCACCGGGCGGCCCTGCACGTACTCGACGGTCACCTGCGTCTTGCCGTCCGGGCGCAGGTAGGGGACGGTGCCGTCCTTGCGGACCGCGGTCAGCCGCCGCGACAGCCGGTGCGCCAGCTCGATCGGCAGCGGCATCAAGTTGGGTGTCTCGTCGGTGGCGTACCCGAACATCAGCCCCTGATCGCCCGCGCCCTGCCGGCTCAGCTCGTCGCCCGGCGACCCGCCGACCCGGCTCTCCCAGGCCGCCGCCACCCCCTGCGCGATGTCCGGGGACTGCGCCCCGATCGACACCGACACCCCGCACGAGGCACCGTCGAACCCCTTGGCCGAGGAGTCGTAGCCGATGTCCAGGATCGTGGAACGCACCAGCTCGGCGATGTCGGCGTACGCGGTGGTGGTCACCTCACCGGCGATGTGGACCTGCCCGGTGGTGATCAGCGTCTCCACCGCGACCCGGGAGGCGGGATCGGCACGCAGCAACGCGTCCAGGATCGCGTCGCTGATCTGGTCCGCGATCTTGTCCGGGTGGCCCTCGGTCACGGACTCGGAAGTGAACAGACTGCGGGACATGACACTCCATCCGGAAAAGGACGACACGGCGACAGACGACACGGCAGACGGGCGCGGCCCCCGATGACGGGGACGGGCACGGGGACGGGGACGGGGGTGCCCCACCGCCACCGCCGCTGAAGGGCGGGGTGGGGCGGTCCACCCCCCACCCCCGGGCCCGGGGCCGCGAAGGTGCGGCGGGTAGCGGGGCGGGCGGGGGCGGGTGGGGGCGGTGCGGGGGCGGGCGGTTGTGCGGGAGGGGTCAGGTTCCGTCGGTGAGCTGCTGCTTGAGGCGGTCGGCCAGGGCCAGGCGCTGCACCTTCAAGGTGGCGGTGCGCGGCAGTTCGGCGTGCGGGATCTGGACCGGGTCGGCCAGTTGCGGCCAGGCCGCGGCGGCGGCCCGCCACCGCTGAAGGTCCAGGGGTGCGTCGTTCTTGGTGCACACCACCGGGACGGCCTGCCCGGCCGGGCCCTGGACGACGGCCAGTTCGGTCAGTTCGGGCAGCCGGGCCAGGACCTGGTCCTCGATCTCCAGGGAGCTGTGCACGCCCGGGATGCGGTCGACGTCCCGGTCGAGCATGTGCAGGCAGCCCCACCGGGTGAAGTAGCCGATGTCGCCGGTGTCCCACCACCGGCCGTCGCGGTTGGCGTCGTAGCGGTCCTGTTCGGCGAAGTAGGTCTTGGCCAGGCCCGGCCAGGCCACCTGGATCGCGCCGGGGTTGCGCGGGCCGGGGCGCCTGCCGTCCTTGGTGACCACCCGCACCCGGGCCGAGCCCAGCGGCATCCGCCAGCCCACGCAGCGGCCGTTGGCCTTGTGCGCCGAGGAGCGCAGGTAGGCGCGGCCGACGGCCGGGCCGACCTCGCTCTGCCCGTAGATCTGGAAGAACAGTGCGCCGCGCCGGGAGGAGGACTTCAGCAGGGCGCTCATCGTGCCGGGGTGGATGGCGTCGAAGGTGGAGGAGAAGTACTTCACCGACGCGAACGGCCGGCGCGGGTCCTCGCACAGCACCTGCCAGTCCATCAGCGAGTTCGGCAGCGCCTCGATCAGTCCCGGCCGGTGGGTGAGGAACATCTCGGCGGCCGCCTGCGGGTCGCCGTCGTTCATCAGCAGCACCGGCAGGCCCTTGACCAGGGCCAGCGCCATCGCGGCGACCATCCGCGAGTGGACGAAGGAGATGTGGATGGCCACCGTCTCCTTGCGGCGCATCAGCGACAGCAGCCGCCACTGCGGTTTGAGCCGCAGGCCCTGGGTGCGGGGGGTGTGCACGACCAGTTTGGGCAGGCCCGTGGTGCCGGAGGTGTGGGTGATCACCGCGGCCTCGTCGATCGGCCGGGTCACCGGCGCCACCCGCGGTGAGCCGGCCAGGTCCGCCAGCGACACCGCGCCGGGCCGCGAGCCCGCCACGATGATCACCCGCCGGGCCAGGTCGGCGACCGGGACCTGCGCCAGCACGTCGAGTTTGTGCTCGTCGGTCAGCAGGTGCGGGCGGTGCAGCCGCTCCATCAGCGCGCCCACCGTCGCCGCGTCCAGGCCCGGTGAGAGCATCACCGGCACCGCGCCGATCCGCGAGCACGCGCACGCCAGCATCCACGTGTCCGCGCCCGGCGTCTTGTGGACCACCACGTGCTCGTCGGCGCGGACCCCGGCCGCGGACAGCCGCCCCGCCAGATCGTCCACCAGATCGGCCAGGCCCGCGGCCGTCAGATGCCGGCCCGCCTGCGGGGCCACCGCCAGGTCGTGGTCGAGGGTGATCGGCGTGGCCGGGTCGACCGCCGCGGCCATCGCCGGCAGCAGCCCCAGGTGCAGACCCCGCTTCTGTATCGAGTGATAGGCCGTGGCGCTCGTCATCTGGGCCTCCTGCTCCTTCACACACAGCGCTCGCAACGACGGACAACACACAGATCGGCGCCACCCCCCCTTTTGCGGCCCCGCCCGCCCGGCTGCCGGGCAGAGGGCAGACGGTCACGACCGGAGGATGCCGGGGGGGGCGCCGGCGCGGCCGGATGCAGCCGCAACGACAACCCCGCCCGCCCGCCTGGCACGGCACAACCGGAACCGGAGGCGGGCGGGCGGGGGTCGGGGGTGGGAGTTGGGGTTGGGGTGGGGGTGGGGGTGGGTCAGGCGGCGGCGCGGCCGGCCTTCAGGGCGCCCGCGACGTCCACGACACGGCGGGCCTGGTGACGGGCGGCGGCCAGCACGTCCTCGCCGGGCGCGCCCGCGCCGGCCACGTGCGAGGTGCCGTAGGGGTTGCCGGTCTGGAACTGGATGGGGTCGGTGTAGCCGGGCGGCACGATGATCCCGCCCCAGTGGTAGAAGGTGTTGCTCAGCGCCAGGATCGTCGACTCCTGGCCGCCGTGCGGGGTGCCGGAGGCGGTGAACGCCGAGAACACCCGCCCGGCCAGACCGCCCTGCTGCCACAGCCCGCCGGCGGTGTCGATGAACGCCTTGAGCTGGCTGGCGACGTTCCCGAACCGGGTCGGCGTGCCGAACAGCACCGCGTCGGCCCACGACAGGTCCTCCAGCGTGGCCTCCTGCACCCCGGCGGTGTCCTTCAGGTGCTGCGCCCACGCCGGGTTGGAGTTGACCGCCTCGGGCGGCGCGAGCTCACGCACCCGGCGCAGCCGCACACTCGCACCGGCCTTCTCCGCACCCTCGGCGGCGGCCTGCGCGAGCGCGTGCACGGTCCCGGTCGAGCTGTAGTAGACAATCGCGAGGTTCACGGCAGTCATCAACACACGTCCTTTTCTGTCCACATCAGATACCTACGGGCAAGGCCGAACCCCCGCCCCCGGACAGCCCCGGCCCGGTCACCGGGCACCAAAGAGGTGCAGGAGTACGGGAGTACGGAAGTGCAGGGGTGCGAGGTGGCG
>NZ_JAINZZ010000070.1 GCF_019890725.1 Actinacidiphila acidipaludis | reverse complement strand
GCAAACCCTCCCCGGAATCTCTCAGGCATCCGTACCGCATGGGTGAGGTCACTCTGGAAAGCAGGGCACGCCCCGGGAGCGCCGCAGCCTCCGGGTCACGGCCCTCACCGACGGTGAAAGCCGCCCGCGCCGGGCGGTGAAGCTCTCAGGTCCGATGACAGAGGGGGAGGCCGTACAGGTGTCCGCGCGGGCACCCCCGAAGGTCGTCGCAGACCAGGAGGCCTCCTCAGATGACTGACCGCACTCCCCTCGCCGAGCTCGAAGCCGGGGTGCCCTTCGCCCGGCGCCACATCGGCCCGGACGCCGAGGCGCAGGCCAAGATGCTCGCCCAGGTCGGCTTCGGCTCCCTCGACGAGCTGACGGCAGCGGCCGTGCCCGACACGATCAAGAGCGCCGAGGCCCTCGGTCTGCCCGCCGCCCGCACCGAGGCGGAGGTCCTCGCGGAGCTGCGCGCGCTGGCCGACCGCAACCAGGTCCTCGCGCCGATGATCGGCCTGGGCTACTACGGCACCTTCACCCCGCCGGTGATCCTGCGCAACGTCATGGAGAACCCCTCCTGGTACACGGCCTACACGCCGTACCAGCCGGAGATCTCGCAAGGGCGCCTGGAGGCGCTGCTGAACTTCCAGACGGTGGTCGCCGACCTCACCGGCCTGCCCACCTCCGGGGCCTCCCTGCTGGACGAGGGCACCGCCGCCGCCGAGGCGATGGCGCTGTCCCGCCGCGTCGGCAAGGTCAAGGACGGCGTCTTCCTGATCGACGCCGACACCTTCCCGCAGACGATCGCGGTCATCGAGACCCGTGCCGAGCCGACCGGCGTGGAGGTGGTCGTCGCCGACCTCAGCGACGGCATCCCCGGCGAGATCGCCGAGCGCGGCGTCTTCGGTGTGCTGCTGCAGTACCCGGGCGCCTCCGGCGAGGTCCGTGACCTGCGGCCGGTCGTCGAGCGGGCGCACGAGCTCGGCGCGGTCGTCACCGTCGCCGCCGACCTGCTCGCGCTGACCCTGCTCACCTCGCCCGGCACCCTCGGCGCCGACATCGCCGTCGGCACCACCCAGCGCTTCGGCGTGCCGATGGGCTTCGGCGGCCCGCACGCCGGCTACATGGCGGTCCGCGAGGCCTACGCCCGCAACCTGCCCGGCCGCCTGGTGGGCGTCTCCGTCGACGCCGACGGGGACAAGGCCTACCGCCTCGCCCTGCAGACCCGCGAGCAGCACATCCGCCGGGAGAAGGCCACCAGCAACATCTGCACCGCGCAGGTCCTGCTCGCGGTCATGGCGGGCATGTACGCGGTCTACCACGGCCCCGACGGCCTGGCCGCGATCGCCCGCCGCACCCACCGCTACGCCGCGGTGCTGGCCGCCGGACTGCGTGCCGGCGGCGTGGAGGTCGAGCACGCCGCGTTCTTCGACACGCTGACCGCGCGCGTCCCCGGCCGGGCCGCCGAGGTCGTGGAGGCCGCCCGCGCGGCCGGCGTCAACCTGCGGCTGACGGACGCCGACCGGGTCGGCGTGGCCTGCGACGAGACCACCGACCGCGCGCAGCTCGCCGCGGTGCTCGCCGCCTTCGGCGCGCCCGAGGCCGACCTGGACGCGCTGGACGCCGCGACCGCGGACGCGCTGCCGGGGGCCCTGGAGCGCACCGAGGCGTACCTGACCCACCCGGTCTTCCACCAGCACCGCAGCGAGACCGCGATGCTGCGCTACCTGCGCCGCCTCGCCGACCGCGACTACGCGCTGGACCGCGGCATGATCCCGCTCGGCTCCTGCACGATGAAGCTCAACGCCACCACCGAGATGGAGCCGGTCACCTGGCCGGAGTTCGGCGCGCTGCACCCGTTCGCGCCGGCCGAGCAGGCGGCGGGCTACCTGGAGCTGATCCACGGCCTGGAGGACCAGCTCGCCGAGGTCACCGGCTACGACAAGGTGAGCCTGCAGCCCAACGCCGGCTCGCAGGGCGAACTCGCCGGCCTGCTCGCGGTGCGCGCCTACCACCGCGCCAACGGCGACACCGGCCGTACGGTCTGCCTCATCCCGTCCTCCGCGCACGGCACCAACGCCGCCAGCGCCGTGATGGCCGGCATGAAGGTCGTCGTCGTCAGGACCGGCCAGAACGGCGACGTGGACGTCGACGACCTGCACGCCAAGATCGAGCAGCACCGCGACACGCTGGCCGTGCTCATGGTGACCTACCCCTCCACGCACGGCGTGTTCGAGGACAACATCACCGACATCTGCGCGGCCGTGCACGACGCCGGCGGCCAGGTCTACGTGGACGGCGCCAACCTCAACGCCCTGGTCGGCCTGGCCCGGCCCGGCCGCTTCGGCGCCGACGTGTCGCACCTGAACCTGCACAAGACCTTCTGCATCCCGCACGGCGGCGGCGGCCCGGGCGTCGGCCCGGTCGCGGTCCGCGCGCACCTGGCCCCCTACCTGCCCAACCACCCGCTGCAGCCCTCCGCGGGCCCGGAGACGGGCGTGGGGCCGGTCTCCGCGGCTCCCTGGGGCTCGGCGGGCATACTGCCCATCTCCTGGACCTACGTGCGCCTGATGGGCGCCGAGGGGCTCAAGCAGGCCACGCAGATGGCCGTGCTCGGCGCCAACTACGTCGCCAAGCGCCTGGAGCCGCACTTCCCGGTGCTCTACACCGGTCCCGGCGGCCTGGTGGCCCACGAGTGCATCATCGACCTGCGCCCGCTCACCAAGGAGACCGGCGTCAGCGTCGACGACGTCGCCAAGCGCCTGATCGACTACGGCTTCCACGCGCCGACGATGTCGTTCCCGGTGGCCGGCACGCTGATGATCGAGCCCACGGAGAGCGAGGACCTCGCCGAGCTGGACCGCTTCTGCGACGCGATGATCGCCATCCGCGGCGAGATCGACCGGGTCACCTCGGGCGAGTGGCCCGCGGACGACAACCCGCTGCACCACGCCCCGCACACCGCGGCGGCGCTCGGCGGCGACTGGGACCACGCCTACACCCGGCAGGAGGCCGTCTTCCCCGCCGGGGTCTCGGCGGCCGACAAGTACTGGCCGCCGGTCCGGCGCATCGACGGCGCCTTCGGCGACCGCAACCTGGTGTGCTCCTGCCCGCCCCTGGACGCCTACGACAGCTGAGGCGGTCCTGCCGCCGCACGCCCGCCCGCCTGCGTCCGCACATGGCGAAGCCGGTTCCGCTGGGATCAGGGGAACCGGCTCGGAGGTGCGGTGCCGCGTGCGCGGCGGGCGCTCGGGGCGGCCTCAGGCCGCCGTGGTGACGCTGCCGCTGTCCAGTGGACGGTGCGGCGCGATGATGCTGCCGTCGGGGAGGAGCTCCCCGGTGTCCTCGAAGAGCAGGACTCCGTTGCACAGCAGGCTCCAGCCCTGTTCCGGGTGATGGGCCACCGTGCAGGCGGCCTCCCGGTCGGCACAGTCGGCGGTGGGGCACTGCGGGTGGTGCTGGCACATGGTCGATGCTGTCTTTCGCTGCGAGTGGTCAGTGGTGCTTCCGGTCGTCTTGCCTGCCTTGGTCACGTACGTCCCCCCGTTCGTGTGCGGCGGTCCCAGTGTTGTCCCGCTCGGGAGATTCCGCAGGGATTTCCCGCAGCCGGTACTCATTGGGGGAAGACGCGTCACTCGCGCGGGCGGTTGCGCTATGGGCCCTGAGCGGGAGAGCGGACGGTGCCCCCTCGCCGCACGGGCGAGGGGGCACCGTCGTGTGCGTCCGGAGCGGCCGCCGCGGCCGGGTCAGGCCGGTGAACCGGCCAGCGGCGGCGCCAGCCGGACGTTGAGCACCGGGGCGAGCTCCACCAGCCGGTAGACCCGGTGGGAGGCGATCCCCGGAGGGGCGGGGGCCAGCGGGATGAGCAGGTCCGCCGGGTCGGGCTGGGCGGTGGCCGCGTCGGCCCGTGGCACCGAATGCAGCCACAGCGCGAGCATGTACAGCCCCGGCACCGACAGCAGGTGCGGCTGATAGGTGGCCGGCAGCGCCTCCGCCTGCCGCAGCGCGCGTTCCGTGGACACCAGGTAGGGACCCTCGGAGAACCGGGAGAACACCCACCCGTCCGGCGTCGCCACCGTCTCGCCCGCCGCGGCGACCCCTGCGCCCACCCGGATATGGAACCGCCAGCCGGTCAGCCGTGCCTGGGGCAGTGCCCCCGGCACCGGTGCCGGTTCGAACACATGGACAGGCAGCGGGTGTTCGGCGTCCAGCGGCCCTTCCGCGGTGCGCAGAGCAGGGGTCCTTGCCTCCAGGACCGCGGTGGGCGAACTGAGCGCCGCGAGGACGCTCAGGAGGGCTGGGGCGGGTGCGGGTGGGACAAGCAGCGGCATGATGTCGCCTCTCACTCTGGAGACACAACTGGAGACACGGGTGGTGCGGGATGGGTGCGGACGGCCGCGACGGTTCAGGGGGGATGTCCGGCACAGGCGCGTCCGGCGAGGGCGGAGTCTTTGCCTTGTGCGCGGAGTTTATACGACGCGTGTTCGCTCCGTGTTTCGTCTAGTCGCTGCCAGTATTACGCGCAAGGCGAGAATTCGCCTTCTTCGACAGGCGGCCGCCGGGCATTCCCGCAGGGTATGAGGTGGGCGGTGCATTTTTCTGCCCGCCACGGTCGGCCGGAACCCGCCGGTCGATTTCCCCCGGGTTTACGCAGGTCCCGCGGATGTGAATGTGCCGCTGGAACGTGCTGCCGGTGCCTGATAGTGCAAGCGTAGCGTGCCCGAGTGATCCTTCGTGGCCTATCGATCATTTGGGTGGGCATCCTCCCGTGAGGACGTCACCGAGGAAGGAGCATCGATGGGGGAGAAGGTCGTGGCCGGCGCGTTCGACCTGGCCGACCGCCGCATGTACCGGCGGAAGCTTCAGCAGTGTCTGCTGGGGCTGGAGCGGCTGTTGGACGAGAAGCGATTCGACCGACCGCGCAATCTGATGGGTCTGGAGATCGAATTGAATCTCGCGGATTCCGCCGGACTGCCCCGCATGATGAACGAAGAGGTGCTGGAGCGCATCGCGAGCCAGGATTTCCAGACCGAGCTCGCACAGTTCAATATTGAAGTGAACATCGCACCTCATCGGCTATCCGGCCGGGTGCTCGATCGGCTGTCCGAGGAACTGCGCACCGGTCTGGGCTACGCCGACCGGATGGCCGGTGAAGTGGGCGCGCACATCGTGATGGTCGGAATTCTGCCCACGCTCGAGGCGCAGGACCTGGTGTCCGCCAACCTCTCCCGGGCCGACCGCTACACCCTGCTCAACGACCGCATCCTCGCCATGCGCGGCGAGGACATCACCGTGGACATCGACGGGGTCGAGCACCTCGTCTACACCTCGGGCTCGATCGCGCCGGAGGCCGCCTGCACCTCCACCCAGCTGCACCTCCAGGTCACACCGGGCCGGTTCGCGGCGGTGTGGAACGCCGCGCAGGCCATCTCCGGCCCGCAGATCGCCGCCGCCGCCAACTCTCCGTTCCTCTTCGGGCGCGAGTTGTGGCGCGAGACCCGCCCGCTGCTGTTCCAGCAGGCCACCGACACCCGGCCGCAGGAACTGCGGACCCAGGGAGTGCGGCCGCTGACCTGGTTCGGTGAACGCTGGATCGACTCGGTGACCGACCTCTTCGCCGAGAACGTCCGCTACTACCCCTCCCTGCTGCCGATCTGCGACGACGAGGACCCGCTGCGCGTGCTCGACGACGGCGGCGTGCCGCAGCTGCGGGAGCTGACGCTGCACAACGGCACCATCTACCGCTGGAACCGGCCGGTCTACGAGGTCGTCGACGGCGTGCCGCACCTGCGGGTGGAGAACCGGGTGCTGCCGGCCGGGCCGACGGTCACCGACGTCCTGGCCAACGCCGCCTTCTACTACGGGGTGGTGCGGTCACTGGCCGAGGCGTCCCGGCCGCTGTGGCACCGGCTGCCGTTCGACGCAGCCGCGGCCAACTTCGACGCGGCCTGCCGGGACGGCGTCAACGCGACGCTGCACTGGCCGCGGGGACGCGGCGGGACCCTGACGGAGGTGGCCGCAGCCGACCTGATCCGCGAGGAGCTGCTGCCGCTGGCGCACGCCGGGCTGGACGCCTGGGGCATCGACCCGGTCGACCGGGACCACTACCTGGGCGTGATCGAGCAGCGCTGCCGGCGCCGCACGAACGGCGCCGAGTGGCAGGCGGCGACCTTCCACCGGCTGGTCGAACGCGGCCTCGACCGCCGGGTCGCCCTGGCCTCGATGACCCAGCGCTACCGCGACCTGATGGAGGCCGGCGAGCCGGTGCACACCTGGCCGGTGGACTGACCTCCCGGGTCGCCCTGCCCCGGACGCGGTCCGGCGCAGGGCGACCCGGCCCCCGGCCCCCCTACCCGTGCCCTCCCGCGAACCCCTGCCCTCCTGCGAACCCGCGCGCCGCTCCGGACCGGGATGCCCTGCTGAGGGTGGGGGTCGCTCCGCTGGCCGGAGCCGCATCTTCGTATCTTGTGCGGAGACCCTGATCGCGCGCGGACGGCGCGAGAGCGGGATGACGATACTGGAGGGCGCGTGCACGCTGAGTCATACGAGCTGGAGACCCGGCTCGAACCGCGCACGCTGCGCAGCGAGACCCTGATCGTGCTCGGTCTCTCGCTGGGCGCCAGCGGGGTGTCCGCGCTGATCAGCTTCATCGGCTCGGTGACCCGGCCCGGCGCCCTGAAGAACCAGGCCGCCACCCTCGTCAGCTCCGCCGCGCCCGGCCGGCCGTGGCTCGACCTGGCCTGGCAGCTCTTCGGGATCGCCAGCGCGCTGGTCCCGGTGGCGCTGGTCGCGCACCTGCTCGCGCGGGAACGCGTCGGGATGCCCGTGATGGGCTTCGACCTCACCCAGCCGCGCCGCGACCTGCTGCGCGGGGCGGTCGTCGCCGCGCTCATCGGCGGCACCGGGCTCGCCTTCTACCTCGGCGTACGGGCCGCCGGCGCCAACCTCACGGTCGTCCCGGAGTCGCTGCCGGACGTCTGGTGGAAGATCCCGGTGCTGATCCTGTCCGCCGTGCAGAACGCGGTGCTCGAAGAGGTCATCGTCGTCGGCTATCTGCTGCGCAGGCTCGGCCAGCTCGGCTGGACGCCCGCCGCGGCGCTGGCCGCCAGCGCCGTGCTGCGCGGCTCGTACCACCTCTACCAGGGGCTCGGCGGGTTCTTCGGCAACATGGCGATGGGCGTCGTGTTCGTGCTGCTCTACCGGCGCTGGGGCCGGGTGGGGCCGCTCGTGGCGGCCCACGCGCTGATCGACACCGTGGCCTTCGTCGGCTACGCGCTGCTGGCCGGGAAGGTGAGCTGGCTGCCCACCGGGTGAGCGCCGGACGCTGCGGCGCGGCGCTGGTTCACCGGTCCCGAGGGCGGGCGGCGCCACCGGCCGGCCCGCGCCGCCGGTCCGCCGGCCTCGCCGTCGGGGGCGCCCGTGCCTCATGGCACGGCGTGCAGCTCGCCGTCGACCACGGTGACCGCGGACCCGGTGAGCAGGACACGGTCGCCGCGCAGGCGGGTGGCCACCCGGCCGGAACGGGCCGACGCCTGGAGGCCGGTGAGCGCGTCCCGCCCCAGCCGGGCGGACCAGAAGGGGGCGAGCGCGGTGTGGGCGCTGCCCGTCACGGGGTCCTCGTCGATGCCGACCGCGGGGAAGAAGCCCCGGGAGACGAAGTCGTAACCGCCGTCCGGGTCCTGGGCCGCGGCGGTGGCGATGATCCCGCGGTGCGAGAGCCGGGCAAGCGTCGCGAAGTCCGGCCGCAGCCCGCGCACGCTCGCCTCGTCGGCCACCTCCACCAGCAGGTCGCCGCAGTCCGGGCCGGTGTCCAGCACGGTGAGCGGCTCCGCGCCGAGCGCCTCGGCCAGACCGTCGGGCGCGGTCTCGGGGGTCAGCGGCGCGGCCGGGAAGTCCAGGGTGATGCTGCCGTCGCCGCCGGTGTCGGCGGACAGCACGCCTGCCCGGGTGCGGAAGCGGATGGTGCCCGCACCGGCTCCCGTGGTGCGCAGGACGTGGGCCGCGGCGAGGGTGGCGTGCCCGCACAGCCCGACCTCGGTGACCGGCGTGAACCAGCGCAGCGCCCAGTCCGCGTCGGGCGCGCCGGCCAGCGGGTGGGCGAACGCTGTCTCCGACAGGTTCATCTCGGCGGCGACCTGCCGCATCCATTGCTCCGGTGGGAACCCGACCGCGTCGAGCAGCAGCACGCCTGCCGGGTTGCCCCCGAACGGGCGGTCGGTGAAGGCGTCGACAATCCGGATCCGCATGGGAAGAGCCTAGTGACCCGACCCGGCTCGGGGAATCGCCGGCGGACGGCGGGGGACGCGGCCGTCGCCGCCCGTTCGGGGCGGCGACGGGGGGAAGACCCGCGAAGACACGCGAAGACCCTTGGCCACCCGCGAGGATCCGCGAACCTCCGCGGTCCGGAACGTCGCGGGCGCGGGGACCTCAGGCGTGCTGCGGGACCTCGTCCTTCAGCATGGTCCTGATCTGCTCCCGCAGTTCGGGCCCGTCGGTGTGGCCGTGCACGGCGACCGCGTGCTCGCTGGCGGCGCGCACCACCTCGTCCTCCTGGCCGGAGATGGTGAGGGTGCAGTTCGACTCGCTGGGGTATTCGCGGCAATCGGCGACTTTGCGCATGACGCACCTCCTCGTCGACCTCCAGTCTAGGTGCGCATGGGCCGCAATTCAGCATGGAACGGAGTGCGTACGGACAAGTCCGTATTGCGTTTTTCGTCGGCTTCCTGCTGCAGTGAGAGGAGACGACGAGGAGGTGCGCGCCATGACCGCGACGGCCCGGCCCCAGCAGGACAGCGCCATGGAGCAGGAGGTGCCGGCTGCCCAACAGCCCACGGAAGACCAGGTGATGGAGTTCCTGGAACAGGTCATGACCGATGGTGCCGCGGCGATGTCCGGCCTGTGCACCTCCCTCGGCGACCGGCTCGGCCTCTACACCGCGATGGCCGGCGCCGGACCGCTGACCTCGACCCAACTGGCGAAGCGGACGGGCCTGTCGGAGCGGTACGTGCGCGAATGGCTCGCCGCCCAGGTCGCCGGCTCCTACGTGGACCACGACGCGGCCGCCGACACCTACGAACTGCCCGCGGCCCACGCGGCCGTTCTGGCCGACCCGGACGCACCCACCTACGCGGCGGGCATGTTCACCATGCTGCAGGCGCTGTACGGCACCGAGGACGTCCTGATGGACGCCTTCCGCACCGGCGAGGGCGTCGGATGGGGCGAGCACGCCCCGGCGCTGTTCGAGGGCACCGCCAAGTTCTTCCGGCCCGGCTACGCGGCCGCGCTCGTCCCGGAGTGGATCACGTCGATGGACGGCATGCCGGAGAAGCTGGAACGTGGTGCCAAGGTCGCCGACATCGGGTGCGGGTACGGGTACTCGACGCTGCTGATGGCGCAGGCCTTCCCGAACTCCCGGTTCCACGGCTTCGACTTCCACCGGCCCTCGATCGAGACGGCCCGCGGTCTCGCGGCCGAGCAGGGCCTCAGCGACCGCGTCGAGTTCGACGTGGCCACCGCCCAGGACTTCCCCGGCGACGGCTTCGACCTGATCACGTTCTTCGACTGCCTGCACGACATGAGCGACCCCGGCGCCGCCCTGCGGAGGAGCGAGCGCGCGCTGGCGGACGGCGGGCGGTGCATGCTCGTCGAACCCAACGCGTCCGCCGATGTGGAGGAGAACGTCCATCCCATCGGCCGCGGTCTGACCGCCGCGTCCGTCGCGGTGTGCCTGCCGTCCGCGCTGGCCCAGCCCGGCCCGGAGGCGCTCGGCAACCATGCGGGCGAGGAATCCATGCGCCGGATCGCCGACAAGGCGGGTCTGCACCACTGGACGCTCGCCTCGGAGAGCCCGGTCAACCGCGTCTACGCGCTGGCGCGCTGAGCTGGCGCGCTGAGCACGCGACCGGCGCGGCGCGGGTGCCCCCGCCGCGCCGCCGTTCCGGGCGCGGGGGGAGCGGGCGGCAGCGGGCGGTGGGTGCGGCGTGCGCGTCCGGTCCCGTCTTGACCGGCCGCCGCCCGCTGGTCAGGCTTGAAGTATGACCACGGCCGGGGAGGCCGCGCTGCGGCGGGTTCTCGCCGTGTTCGACCTCCTGATCGACGCGGTCGACGAGGACACGCTGGTGCCGGCGCTCCTCCCGCTGCTGCTGCGGGCCGTACCCGGCGACAGCATCGTGTGGACAGCGCACCCCGTCCGCGCCGGCCCGCTGAGCCTGCCCGCGGACCTGCTGGACGCGGGCATGCTGTCGGCCTTCGAGCGGGCGGCGGCGACCGATCCGCTCGTCGCGCACACCACCACCGGCGCCGGCTACCCGGTCCGCCGTTCCGACCTGCAGAGTCCGGCCGACCGGCGGGCGATGGACCTCTACCGCGAGGTGTACCGGCCGCTGGGCGCCGAGTACCAGCTCGCGATGTCCTTCCCCGCCGGGCGGTCCGACGGGACCCCGCGCACGGTGTGCCTGGTGGTCAACCGCCGCGACGTGGACTTCGCCGACACCGACGTGGAGACCGCGCGGATGCTGCGCGGCCGGCTGGGCCGGGCGATGGACCGCCTGACCCACACGTCCCTGCAGCCCACGGTGCCGCAGCCCCCGGAGGACGCCCGCGACGTCCGCACCCAGGTCACCGAGCGGGAGGCGGCGGTGCTCGACCTGCTGGCGCACGGACTGACCAACGAGCAGATCGGGCACCGCCTGGCCATCTCCCCGCGGACCGTCGACAAGCACCTGGAACACGCCTATCCCAAGCTCCAGGTGGGCGGCCGGGTCGCCGCGGCCACGGTGTGGTTGGCCGGCGCCGGCGCCTGAACGTCAGCCGCGGCGGGGCTGGCCGAACCGCAGCATGTTCCCGGCCGGGTCGCGGAAGGCGCAGTCCCGCACGCCGTACGGCTGGTCCATCGGCTCCTGCAGCACCTCACCGCCTGCGGCCCGGATCTTCTCGAAGGTGGCGTCGACGTCGTCGGTCCGGAAGACCACGCCGCGCAGCATGCCCCTGGCCAGCAGCCCGGCCGCCGCCCTGCGGTCGGCCTCGGGGGCGTGCGGGTCGGCCAGGGGTGGTTCGAGCACGATCTCCACGCCGGGCTGGGACGGCGAGCCGACCGTCACCCAGCGCATGCCCTCGAAGCCGACGTCGTTGCGCACCTCGAGGCCGAGGACGTCGCGGTAGAAGGCCAGGACCGTGTCGGGGTCGTCGACGGCGATGAAGCACTGTGCGAGGTGGATGTCCATGTCCTTCACGCTACGAAGCGGGAGCGGACCTGGCTTCTCCGTTCCTGACCGGCCGGGTGTGGATCTTGGCGATGCACGCCGGGACGGCGGCGCCCTCGGCGTGGTCCCGGGCCCGGTAGGCGCTCGGGGTCTCCCCGACCAGCTCGGTGAAGCGCGAACTGAAGGAGCCCAGCGAGGTGCAGCCGACGGCCATGCAGACCTCGGTCACGCTCAGGTCGCCGCGCCGCAGCAGTGCCTTGGCGCGTTCGATCCGGCGCGTCATGAGATAGCTGTAGGGCGTCTCGCCGAAGGCCGCGCGGAAGCTGCGCTGGAAGTGCCCGGGGGACATCAGGGCGGTGTGCGCCAGCGCCGGGACGTCCAGCGGCTCGGCGTAGTCGCGGTCCATCCGGTCGCGGGCCCTGCGCAACCGGACCAGGTCGGAGAGATCGGGGGTCGGCACATCGGCCACGGTACCCAGGAATCCGCCGCTCCGGGCGACGCCGCAGGTCACGGCCCCCGGGCCGGTCGTGTCGCACCGGTCGGCGGAAGATGCTTGCTATGCGATCGGTTCCGATATATCGTTGATGTGTCGCGAAAGATCACCGATGGAAGGAGCGACATCATGCGTTCCCACGGATACGAGCAGGAACAGCACCATGGGCACTGTGGTCCCGGCCATCACGGCTGGGGTGAGCGGGAAGCCCGCAGGGCGGCCTTCGGGCCGTTCGGACCCCCCTTCGGCGGCCCCGGCGGGCCGTTCGGCCCGGGCGGCCGGGGCAGGGGCGGTCACCGCGGCGGCGGCCGGGCACGACGCGGGGATGTCCGCGCGTCGATCCTGGCGCTGCTCAAGGACCGGCCGATGCATGGCTACGAGATGATCCAGGAGATCGCCGAACGCAGCGGCGGCGCGTGGAAGCCGAGTCCCGGCTCGGTCTACCCGACGCTGCAACTGCTGGAGGACGAAGGGCTGATCACCAGCGCGAGCGAGGGCGGCAAGAAGCTGTTCACGCTCACCGAGTCCGGCCGCACCGAAGCCGACGCGGGCCCCGAGGCCCCGTGGGAGGAGGCCGGCCGGGGCGTCGACTGGGACGCCCTCAACGAGATAAGGAAGGCCGGCGGCGGACTCGTCGAGGCGTTCCGCCAGGTGTGGGCCACCGGCACACCGGAGCAGCGCGACAAGGCGCTGACCGTGGTGAACGAGGCCCGCAAGCGTCTCTACCTGATCCTCGCCGACGAGGACACCGAGCAGGAGTGACCCGCGGCCGGACTCCGGCCGGGCCCATCGGCCCGGCCGGCCCCCGGCCCCCGGGACAAGCACCCCGGCCGCGACGGCCGGGTCACAGGACCGAGCCGGTCCGGGACGTCACGCCCCGGACCGGCTCGATCCGCGTATCACGAGGCGGGTGGGGACGATGCGCGGCTGGGCCGGCTCCAGGCCCTTGCCGGGGCCGGCGTCCAGCAGGCCGCGCAGCGCCGCCACCGCCGCCTCGCCCAGGGCCCGCTGGTCCTGGGCGACCGTCGTCAGCGCCGGGCGGACCAGTGCCGCGGCGTCGATGTCGTCGAAGCCCACCACCGCCAGGTCCCGCGGCACGGCCAGGCCCGCGTCCGCGGCCGCGTGCATCGCGCCGATCGCCATCTGGTCACCCGCCGCGAAGATCGCCGTCGGACGTTCGGCGACGCTCAGCAGCCGCCGGCCCGCCGCCTCGCCGCTGGCCAGGAAGAAGTCGCCCTCCACCACGTAGCCCTCGGGCACGCCCAGGCCCAGCCGGGCGCAGGCCCTGCGGTAGCCGGCCAGCCGCTCCGCGGCCGGCGGCAGGTGCAGGGGGCCGGTGATGGTGGCGATCCGGCGATGGCCGAGCGCGTACAGATGCTCCACCGCGGCCTCCGCGCCCGCCGCGTTGTCGGAGCTGACCCGCACCGTGCGCGGACCGGTGAACGCCGTGTCGATGCCGGCGCACGGGACGGTGGACGCGGCGAGCTGGCGCAGGCAGTGGTCGTCGGGGGGAGTGGTCAGCACGATCACGCCCTCCAGGTTGTGCCGCCTGACCGCCTGCAGATGGGCGCCCTCCGGGTCGTCGGGACCGGGCGTCGTCAGCAGCATCAGGTGGTAGTCGGCCTCCGACAGCGCGGTCCGCACCGCGCTCAACAGGCCCAGCAGGAACGGGTTGTGCAGGCCCTGCGCCTCCTGGCCGCTGTCCCAGATCAGCCCGATGGTGTCCGAGCGGCGCCGCACCAGCGTGCGGGCCGGCTCGTTGGGGGCGTACCCCAACTCCGTGGCCAGCCGCCGGATCCGCTCGCGGGTCGCCTCGCTCACCTCGGCGCGGTCGTTCAGTGCCCGCGAGACGGTGGCGGTCGACACACCGCTGCGGCGGGCGAGTTCACGGATGTTCACGAAGTACCCGTTCTGCGCGAGTGGACAGGGCCGACCTGCGGGAAGGCGTCCAGCCCAGCGTGAAGGAAAACACCTTCTGCGTACAGTCTTGACGATCAGTGAGCACAAGGACAGACTGCCCGCCGTTTGGAAACGTTTACGGCTCCAGGTCCCGGCCTGCCGGGACCTCACCTACGCGAACGGGGCTCCTGACATGCCAGCCAAGGCTCGAAGACTGCGCACCAAAGGTCTACTGACCCTCGCCACGGCGGCCGCGTGCGTCGCGGCCGTGGCCTCCGTCCCGGCGCAGGCCGGCGACAACCCCACGTACACCAACCCCAACGCGCCCGTCGATCTTCGGGTCAAGGACCTGCTCCACCGGATGACGCTGGCCGAGAAGATCGGTCAGATGGACCAGATCTCCGTGGTGCGCATGCAGGGCGACTGCCAGTGGAGCGGCGGCGACTTCACCCAGGCCTGCCTCAAGAGCGTGCTGGTGGACAACGCGGCGGGCTCGGTGCTCTCCGGCGGCGGGGCCGGTCCGGCCGTCAACACGCCCGAGAACTGGGCGAAGATGGTGAACGCGGTGCAGAAGTACGCGGTCACCAACTCGCGCCTGCACATCCCGGTCCTGTACGGCGTGGACGCGGTGCACGGGCACAACAACGTCCTGGGCGCCACGGTCTTCCCCCAGGAGATCGGCATCGGCTCCAGCTGGGACCCCGCGCTGGCCCAGGCCACCGGCGCCTCCACCGCCCGCGCCGTCGCCGCCACCGGCATCGACTGGAACTTCGCGCCCGTCGCCGACATCGCCCGCGACCAGCGCTGGGGCCGCTACTACGAGACCTACGGCGAGGACCCGCTGCTGGCCGGCACGCTCGCGGCGTCCTCGGTCAAGGGCATCCAGGGCGCCGACGGCGAGAAGAAGGTCGTCGCCACCGTCAAGCACTTCGCCGGCTACGGCGAGCCCGGCAACGGCCACGACCGGGTGCCCGGCGACGTCTCGATCCGCTACCTCCAGGACACCCTGCTGCCCTCGTACAAGGCGGCCATCGACGCCGGCGCCCAGACCGTGATGGTCAACTCCGGTGCCGTCAACGGCATCCCGGCCACCGGCTCGCACTATCTGCTGACCACCGTGCTGCGCAAGCAGTTCGGGTTCCAGGGCGTCGTCGTCAGCGACTGGCAGGACGTCCGCGCGCTGCAGACCTCCTACCACGTGGCCGCCGACTACCCGGAGGCCATCGCCAAGGCGGTCAACGCCGGTCTCGACATGGCCATGGAGCCGTACGACGCCCAGGGCTGGAGCGACGGACTGAAGACCGCCGTGGACCGGGGCCTGGTGACGCAGAAGCGGATCGACGAGTCGGTGTCGCGCATCCTGCGGCTGAAGTTCCAGCTCGGGCTCTTCGAACACCCCTACGTGGACGCCTCGAAGGCCGACGGCGCCGTCCTCGGCGCCGACACCACGCTCGCCCGGCAGGCCGCCGACGAGTCCCAGGTGCTGCTGCGCAACGACGGCAACGTGCTGCCGGTGCCGGCGTCCGCCAAGAAGATCGTCGTCGCCGGCTCCTACGCCGACGACATCAACGACCAGGTCGGCGGCTGGACCGTCGGCTGGCAGGGCGTGCCCGACGGCGTGCAGGAGCCCGGCACCACGGTGCTGCAGGGCATCAAGGCCGCCGCTCCCTCCGGCACCCAGGTCGTGCAGGCCAAGACCGCGGACGACGCCGTCGCCCAGGCCAAGGACGCCGACCTGACGGTCGTCGTGGTCGGCGAGAAGGCCGCGGCCGAAGGCGCCGCGGACAGCCCCCGGCCCGAACTCAGCGCCGACCAGCAGGCGCTGGTGAAGTCGCTGAAGGCCACCGGCAAGCCGGTCGTCACCGTCGTCATCGCCGGCCGCCCGCTGGTGCTCGGCGACGCGGACGGAACCCAGGGCCTGCTGATGTCCTGGCTGCCCGGCAGCGAGGGCGGCAAGGCCGTGGCCGACGTGCTGTTCGGCTCGTACAACCCGAGCGGCCGGCTGAACGCCTCCTGGCCCAAGGACATCGGCAACGAGCCCCTGTACTACCAGCAGCTCCCCGGCACCAACGGCGGCCCGGAGTCCTCGTACGACGCCGCCTACCCCTTCGGCGCCGGCCTGTCGTACACCACGTACGACTTCGCGTCGATCAAGGCCGGTTCGGCCTCCGCGCGGACGAAGGACACCATCCACCTGTCGGTCGGCGTGACCAACTCCGGCTCCCGGGCGGGCGACCTGGTGGTCCCGGTCTACGTGTCGCAGCCGTCCAGCGACGTGCTGTCCCCGTCCCGCAAGCTGGTCGCCTTCGCCCGGGTCCACCTGGACGCCGGCCAGTCCCGCACGGTCGGTCTGGACGTGCCGCCGAGCCGGCTGGCGGTCACCCCGGGCGACATCGACGGGACCGGTCCGCAGACCGTCGCGCGCGGGGACTACGTGTTCACCGCGGGCACCCGGAGCACGACGGTGACCGTGCGCTGACCCCCGACCCTCCGGGCACGCGACCGATCACCCATCCGGCGCCGGGCCGGGGGCGGGCCTTCCCGCTCCCGGCCCGGCGCGTGGTGTGTGATGGACTTCCAGCGACGACGGGAGGCCCGATGAGCGACGAGGGAAGCGGGGACGCCCCGCCGCACGGCGGCGACGGCGGAGGCGAAAGCGAGGACGAGGCGCTGCTGGCGCGCCTGCGGGCCGCGCCGGTGCTGGCCGGCCCCCTCCCGCGGTTCGCCCCCGAGGACGCGCCCGCCGCGCCCGGGCCGCTGTTCGCCCGCTGGCTCGACCGGGCCCTGACGGACGGCGTGCCGGAACCCCAGGTGATGACGCTCAGCACGGCGGCCGCCGACGGCGCCCCCAGCGCCCGGGTACTGATCCTGCGCGGCGTCGACATCGCCGACTGCGCCTGCCTGTTCGCCTCGGACGCGGGCAGCCCCAAGGGCGAGGACCTGGCGGCCAACCCGCGGGCGGCGCTCACCTGGTACTGGCCCGCCCAGGGCCGGCAGATCCGGATGGCGGGACCCGTCACCGCGCTCGGCGCCGACGCCGCCAGGGCCGACTTCCTCGGCCGCTCGCCCGCCTCGCGCACCGCCGGCTTCACCGGCCGCACGAGCCGGCCGCTCGGCGGCCCGGGCGAGTACGACCGCGCCTGGCGGGCCGCGCAGTCCCTGGTGGCGGGCGAGCCCGGGCGGGTCCCCGACGGGCACACCGTGTACCGGCTGCGAGCCCAGGAAGCGGAGTTCTTCCAGGCCGACCCCGGGCGGTTCCACGTGCGGGTGCGGTACACGCGGAGCCCGTCCGGGCCGGGCTGGGACCGCACCCTGCTGTGGCCGTGAGCCCCGGCGGCCGATGTCAGTGGCTATCGGGATGACGGTCCTGTCGCGAGCTGTCATCATGACCCGATGCACGTAACTCAGGGGAGGAGCGGGGGTCTGGGCCTCGCTCTGCTGTCGGCCTTCGCGTTCGGCGGTTCGGGGGTGGCGGCCAAGCCGCTGATCGAGGCGGGGTTCGACCCGCTGCACGTGGTGTGGCTGCGCGTGGCGGGCGCCGCGCTGATCCTGCTGCCCGTCGCGCTGCGGCACCGCGCGCTGCTGACGCGCCGCCCCGGCCTGCTGCTGGGTTTCGGCGCGCTCGGTGTGGCCGGCTGCCAGGCCCTGTACTTCGTGGCGATCTCCCGGATCCCGGTCGGCGTGGCGATCCTCGTCGAGTACCTCGGCCCGGCGCTGCTGCTCGGCTGGGTGCGGTTCGTGCAGCGCCGCCCGGTCAGCCGGGCGGCCGCCTTGGGCGTGATGCTGGCCGTCGCCGGGATGGCGGGGGTCGTCGAGATCTGGTCGGGCCTGGCCTTCGACCCCCTCGGCCTGCTCTGCGCGTTCGGTGCGGCGTGCTGCCAGGTCGCGTACTTCGTGCTGGCCGACCACGGCACGGGCGGCGAGGACGCCCCCGACCCCGTCGCGGTCATCGCCCACGGACTCGTCATCGGCACCGTGGTGCTCACGTTCTTCGCCCGCCCCTGGGAGATCCCCTTCTCCGGCCTCACCCATCGCGCCGCGCTCGGCCAGCGGGAGGTCCCGGCGATCCTGCTCATCGGCTGGATCGTGCTGGTCGCCACGGTCGTGGCCTACCTGTCCGGGGTGATGGCGGTCCGCCGGCTGAGCCCGCAGGTCGCGGGGGTGGTCGCCTGCATCGAGGCGGTGGTCGGGACCGTGCTGGCGTGGATCCTGCTGGGCGAGCACCTCGGGTTCTTCCAGGTCCTGGGCGGCACTCTGGTGCTGTGCGGGGCGTTCGTCGCGCAGACCTCCGCGTCGGCGGGCGGTCCCGCGGGGAAGGACGGTCCCGGCGGCGCCGAGCCCGCCGTCGTCCCCAAGGCCGAGCCGCTGCCCCCGGCCGGCCAGGTCGAGGTGGCGGGCGCCGGCTAGCGGGGCCGACGGCCGCCCGGGACAGGCGATTTGGTGCGGGCGGCGGTCAGCGCACCCGGGTGCCCGGACCCGGAGCCCGGCCGCACGCCGGGATAGGGTGGCGGCATGCACTCCATGGTTCTCCCGCCGCCGGCCCGCTGACGCGGGCACACGCTGCCACCCCGGACCACCCGGCCTGACCCCGCCGCGCGTCGTGTGACGCGCCTGCGCACGGCAGGCGGTGAGTGCTGCCCGCAGACGGTGACCTTCACCCACCCCTTCCCTGCGGGAGAACTCTCGTGTCAGTCACGCATGACCGGCCTGCCCTCACGGCCCGCCGCGCCCTCGCCTGTGTCGTCTTCGCCGCCACCGCCTGGGGGACCGCCGGCGCGGCGGCCGCGCTGCTCTACGGCGGCAGCGGCCTGGGGCCCTTCGGCCTCACGTTCTGGCGGGCCGCGGGCGGCTTCGCCCTGCTGCTCGGGGTACGCGCCGTCCGCCGCACGACCCGCACGACCCGCACGACCCGCGGGTCCCGCGGGAGGGCGCGATCGGGCGGTGAGTCCGGTGTCCGGGCGGCCGGTGGGCTCGGCTCCGGGACCGGCCGGGGCACCGCCGCGCCGCGCCGGGGCACCGCCGCGCCGCGCCGGGGCCGTGCCCGGGCCGCCGGGCGGATCCTGGCGACCGGCGCCGCCCTGACCGTCTTTCAGGCCGCCTACTTCTGCGCGGTGCGGTCCACCGGCCTCGCCGTCGCCACGGTCGTCACGCTGGGCTCGGGACCCGTGCTGATCGCCGTGGCCGCCCGGCTGACCCTGGGGGAACGCCTCGGGCGCGGCGGCACCTGCGCCGTGGCCGGCGCCCTCGGCGGCCTCGCGGTCCTCGTCCTCGGCGGCAGCGGAGCGACCGTACGGCCCGCGGGCGTGGCCCTGGCCGTGCTGTCCGCCGCGGGCTACGGCGCGATGACGCTGCTCACCCGCTGGTACGGCCGACGCGGCGAGGCGGCCGACCCCCTCGACACGTCCCTGTGGTCGTTCGGCCTGTGCGCGCTGGCCCTGCTGCCCGCGGCGGCGGCCGAAGGCATCCTGCCGCAGGCGGCCGGGCTCGTCCGCACGCTGCTCCTGCTCGCCTACCTCGCCTCGGTCCCCACCGCGCTGGCCTACGCCCTGTACTTCGCGGGCGCGGCGGCCCTGCGGTCGGCCACCGTGTCGGTGATCGCCCTGATCGAGCCCGTGTCCGCGGCGGTCATCGCCGTCACCCTGCTCGGTGAGCACCTCACCGGAGCGACGGTGATCGGCACGGTTGTGCTGCTGGCCGCGGTCGCCCTGCTCACCTGGGAGGAGGCGCGCACCTCCGCGGTGGTCGCCGTCCCCGGCACGCCGCGGGAGCCGGTCGGCACCACGGGCGCCTGAGAGGTCTCCGCGCCGGGGCGCCAGGCTGGGTGCGGGCACGGTCTGCGCTTGGGCAGGGGAAGGGTGTTGGGGCCTGGCGTTCGTTGTCAGCCGCCGCGGCGCCGGGCGCCTTGCCGGAACGGGTACCGGAGGCCGCGGGGTCCGCTCCCCCTGGGAACGCGCGCCGGGCACCCTCCCCTCGGTGGCAGCCGCGCCACCCGGCCGCCCACCCGGAAAAGGCGCCCGGCACCCCTCGGACACAGCACCCTACGTTCGGGCGGGGTCCCCGCCCGCGAGGCGGCGGAGTTGGTGGGCGCGGGCGGCCGCGTCGTGCGGGGCGCCGCGCTGGGAGAGCAGCCCGGTCACGCGGCGCTGCACACCCTCCGCCTTGTTGCCGCCGTACTTGAACTTCGCCCGCACCGCGGTGACTTCGAGCCGGACCCCGCGGATGCCGGGCAGCATGCGGCCGAACGGTGCCTGTCCGGGGACCACGGGCGCGGTGCCGCCGTCCGGCTGGAAGTGGGCGAGCTGGCGCTGGAGGAGGTCGGCCTTCTCCTGCGGGTCGTCCAGGACGTGCGCCACGGCGAGCAGTTGGACCGCCGCGTAGTAGCTCGTCGGGGTGCCGTGCTCGGTGGGCCCCTCCAGCGGGGCGTGCCAGGGGCCGGGCACGAAGACGTAGTCGTCCACGACGCTCAGCGTCACCCGCGGGCTCGCCTGCAGCGCCGCCCACAGCGGGTTGGGGCGCGCGAGGTGCAGCACCGCCTCGCCGTGGCGACCGGGCTCGGGGTCGTAGGCGAAGTGCACGGGTTGGACGAACGGCGGTTCGCCGTCCTGCCCGTTGACGGCGAGTTGCCCGAAGTCGTGGGCGGCCAGCCAGGTCCGCCACTCGTCCTCCTCCAGGGGCGCGTCCCAGGGATGGATCAGCATGCGCTCGGTCCTCTCAGATCCGCGGGGCCGCGCCGCGCGGACCGGTGGGCGACAGATAGCCGGGCAGGGCCGGGGAATCCGGGGAACCGTCGGCGGGCTCGGGCGTGCCGTACACCTGCCGCACCGGCACCACGCCCGACCAGTAGGGGAGTTCCACGTCCTCCGGGTCGTCGCCGGGGCCGCCGGTGCGGACCTTCGCCGACACCTCGGCGAGGTCCAGGCGCAGCACCGCGGTCGAGGCGAGCTCCTTGGCGTTCGCGCGCCGGGAGTCCGCGGACCGCCCCGGCACGACCTGGTCGACGACGGTGTCGAGCGCCAGGGCGCGTTCCACGGGGTCGGTGACCTGGTGGGCCATGCCGTGCACCACCACCGAGCGGTAGTTGATCGAGTGGTGGAAGGCGGACTTGGCCAGCACCAGGCCGTCGACGTGGGTCACGGTCAGGCACACCGCGAGTCCGTCGCCGCCGGCGGCCGCGCGGGCCGGCCGCGAACCCGTCGAGCCGTGCACGTACAGCCGCTCGCCGTGGCGGGCGTACAGCGTGGGCAGCACGACGGGCGCGCCGTCGCGGACGAAGCCGAGGTGGCACAGGTACCCGGCGTCGAGGATGCCGTGCACCAGCGCACGGTCGTAGGCCGCCCGTTCGCGCAGCCGCGTGGGCGTGGTGCGGGGTGTGGGGGAGTACGCGGCGGCGGGTGGCGCGGAATCCTGGGTCATGACTCGCGTCCTCCTTTGCACTAGTGCATAATGGGGTTTGTGCTAGGAGAGTATCGGATCACCGGCCGGGGCGCATCGGCAATCGCGGCCGACATCGAGAGCGCGGTGGGCGCGGGCGCGCTGCACCCCGGCGCCGCCCTGCCGCCGTTGCGGGAACTGGCCCGCGAACTGGACGTCAACCCGAACACGGTCGCCGCCGCCTACCGGCTGCTGCGCGACCGGGGCGTGATCGAGACCGCGGGGCGGCGGGGCAGCCGGGTCCGCTCCCGGCCGGCCACCGCGCCCCGGGACGAGATCCGGATCGAGGTCCCGGCGCAGGCCCGGGACATCTCCAGTGGCAACCCCGACGTGGCCGTACTGCCGCCGCTGGCCGACGCGCTGGCGGCGGCCGCCGCCGGCCACGCCGAGTCGCCCGCCCTCTACGGCGGGCCGCCGGTCGACCCGGAGCTGAGCCGGCTCGCCCGGGCCGCGTTCGACGCGGACGGCGTGCCCGCCGGGCCGATCGGTCTCACCTCCGGCTCCCTTGACGCGATCGAGCGCGTGCTCGCCGCGCATCTGCGGCCGGGCGACGCGGTGGCGGTGGAGGACCCGGGGTGGGGGAGCGTGCTGGACCTGGTGCCGGCGATGGGCCTGCGCGTGGTGCCGGTCGCCGTCGACGACGAGGGACCGGTGACCGCGGACGTCGCGCGGGCGCTGGAATCGGGCGTCCGGGCCCTGGTGGTCACCGACCGGGGGCAGAACCCGACCGGCGCCGCCCTCTCCGCGACGCGGGCCGCCGAACTGCGGGAGCTGCTGGCCGCCCACCGGCATGTCCTGGTCGTCGACGACGACCATGTGCACGGGCTGACCGGCCTCCCGCTGCACTGCCTGTCCGGCGCCACCGACCGCTGGGCGCTGGTGCGTTCCACGGCCAAGGCGTACGGGCCGGACCTGCGGCTCGCGGTGTACACCGGCGACGCGGTCACCGTCGACCGCGTCCGCGGCCGGCACCGCCTGGGCGCCGGCTGGGTGAGCCATCTGCTGCAGCGCGCCGTGGTCCACCTGTGGCGGACCGGCGCGGTGGACGTCGCCGCCACCGCGCGTTCCTACGACCTGCGCCGCGACGCCCTGCTGACCGCACTCGCCGAGCGAGGCATCACCGGCCACGGGCGCAGCGGCATGAACGTCTGGGTGCCGGTCACGGACGAGACCGGCGCGGTGGCCGGGCTGCTCCAGCACGGCTGGGTCGTCGCCCCCGGCGCCCGGTTCCGGGCCCGCTCGGCGCCGGGCATCCGGCTGACCGTCTCCCCGCTGCGGCCGGACGACATCGGCCCGCTCGCCGACGCCGTCGCCGCGGTGCTCCGCCCGGCCGGGACCGGCCGCTACGCCTGAGCCGGGACCGGCCGCTACGCCTGAGCCGGGACCGGCCGCTACGCCTGAGCCGGGACCGGCCGCTACGCCTGACGGGCGCGCGGCCGCCGCTGGGTGAGCGCCGCGCCGACCAGGATGACCACCGCGCCGACCGGCTCGTTCCAGCTCAGCGACTCACCGAGCAGCAGCACGCCGGCGGCCGTGGCCACGATCGGGATCAGGTAGGTGACCATCGCGCCGATCGTCGGGCCCTTCTCGGCCACCAGCCCGTACTGGATGAGGAACGCGATGCCCGTGCCCAGCGCGCCGAGCGCCAGCACCGACAGCACGGACTTCACGGGGTAGGACGTCGGCATCGAGGTGAAGAACGGCGTCACGACCAGCAGTTGCAGCGTGCCCAGCAGCAACTGGCTCGCGGACATGGCGAGGTTGGAGCTGCCGGAGCCCGACAGCGTGCGCCGCACGTACGCCCAGCCCACGGCGTAGCTGACCGCCGCCGTCAGCGCCATGATCGTGCCCTTGGGGTCCTGACCGGAGAACCCCTGCCAGGCGCCCAGGACGGTGAGCACTCCGGCGAAGCCGAGCCCGACACCGGCGAAGCGCTGCCGCGACGGCCGGTCCTCGGAGAGCGCCACGACCGAGACCAGCATCGAGAACAGCGGTGTCGCCGCGTTGCATATCCCGGCGAGCATCGACGGGATGGTCTGCTCGGCGGTCGCGAACAGCGTGAACGGCAGCGAGTTGAGCAGGAAGGACGCGACCAGCAGGTGCAGCCACACCCGCCCCCGGCGCGGCAGCCGCTCGCGCTTGACCGCGACCGCCGTCGCGAGGACCGCCGTGCCGAACACCATGCGGCCCAGGGTGACCTGCAGCGGCGCGAACGCCTCGTTCCCCACCTTCATGAACAGGAAGCTGAAGCCCCAGACCAGACCGAGCGCGACGAAGCGGATGCGCCAGTCCGTCAGTCGGCGCAGCACACCGCCGGCCGTGCGGGCGGGCGTGGCGAAGGAAGGGAGGGAAGCGAGGGAAGGAGCAGCGGGGGCGGCGGGTGCCACGGGGGCGGCAAGGGGTGGTACGGGGGCTGCGGCGACAGCCGGGCTGCTCTCGGCGGGTGCGGTCATGGCACCACGATGACGGCTGCGACGTCGTAGAACAAGCGAGAATTCGTACACGGACGCCGTAGTATCGCTTACATGTTGAATCTGGAGCGCCTGCGCATCCTGCACGCCATCGGCACCTACGGATCGGTGAGCGCCGCCGCGGACGTGCTGAGCGTCACCACCTCCGCGGTGTCGCAGCAGATGACGAAGCTGGAGCGGGAGACCGGGCAGGCGCTGCTGGCCAGGAACGGCCGCGGGGTGCGGCTGACCGACGCGGGACGGCTGCTGTCCGGGCACGCCGAACGGATCCTGTCCCTGGTCGAACTGGCGCACGCCGACCTGGAGGCGCACCGCGGCGCGGCCGTCGGCGAGCTGCGGGCCGGCGCCTTCCCGACCGCGGTGCGCGGGCTGTTCCCCACCGCGCTGACCGCGCTGCGCCGCGAGCACCCGCAACTGCGCACGGTGGTCCACGAGCTGGAGCCGCACGACCAGCTCGCCCGGCTGGTCCGCGGCGACATCGACCTGGCGGTCGTCCTCGACTGGTACAACAAGCCGCTGTCGCTGCCCGGCGGACTCGCCAAGGCCCCGCTGTTCGACGACATCGCCGACGTCGCCGTGCCGGTCGGGCACCGGCTCGACGGCCGGGAGCGGATCGAGCTGGACGAACTGGCCGACGAGGAGTGGATCGCCTGGCCGGACGGCGGCTTCTGCCACGAGTGGCTGCTGTTCACCCTGCGCGGCAAGGGCATCGAGCCGCGCATCTCGCACCACGCGGAGGAGCACGCCACGGTGCTGGCGCTGGTGGCGGCGGGGCTCGGTGTGGCCGTCATGCCGCGGCTGGGACGCGACCCGATGCCCGAGGGCGTGCGGATCGTGCCCGTGCGGACCACGATGTGCCGCCATGTCTACGCGGTCTGGCGGGAGGACGCCGACCGCCGGCCCGCGATCCGGGCGGCGGTCGACGCCCTGCGGCGGTCGGCCGAGCGGTACACCCGCTGACGGCGGGCACGCCGGGTTCAGGCCAGCGAGATCTCGCCGCCGGCGACCCTGACCTGCTTGGACGGCAGCGGCGCCTGGGCCGGGCCGTTGGCGACGCTGCCGTCCGCCACGTGGAACCGGCTCCCGTGGCACGGGCAGTTGATCGTGCCGCCGGACACGCTCGCGACGGTGCAGCCCTGGTGGGTGCACACCGCCGAGAACGCCTTGAACTGGCCGGCGGTGGGCTGGGTGACGACGACCTTCTGATCGGCGAAGACCTTGCCGCCGCCGACCGGGATCTCCGAGGTCTTGGCGAGTCCGCCACCGCCCGAGGACCCCGAACCCGCCGCGGAGGTCGTGGGGGCGGCGGAGTCCGACGGCTGGGTCGAGCCGGCGTCCGAGGTGGTGTCCCCCGCGCTCACGGTGGGGCTGTCGTCGGAGCCCGAGCCGGACGAGCCGCACGCGGTGAGGACGGCGGCGAGCCCGGCGCCTCCCGCAGCGGCGACGACGGTGCGGCGGGCGACGGACTCGGGGAATCCGGGGGTTCCGGGGGTTGCCGGGGTTTCTGCCATGAGCTGCTTCCTGTCGACTGGTCGGGCCCGGCGGGCCGGCGTGGGGGCCGGCCCGCCGCGTCGTTTCACGCGTGACCGTTCATACGGCCTGCGGGCGCGAAACGTTCAGCGACGCGCGCAAGAAGTTCAACTGGTGCCGCAACAGCCCCTCCACCACCACCGGATCGGACGGCCCGTGGGTGACGTTCGACAGCGGGAGCACCTGGTGCGGGCGGTGGGCGGCCAGCAGCGCGGCCGACATCCGCAGGGTGTGCGCCGCCACCACGTTGTCGTCGGCGAGGCCGTGCACCAGCAGCAGCGGCCGGCGCAGCGCGGCGGCCTCCCCGATCGGCGACGAACGGTCGTACGCCTCCGGGTCGTTGCCGGGGTGCCCGAGGAACCGCTCGCGCCAGTGCGTGTCGTACAGACGCTGGTCGCTGGGACCGGCGCCGCTGATCGCCGCGTGGAAGACGTCCGGCCGGCGCAGCACCGCGGCGGTCGCCAGCGTGCCGCCGTAGGACCAGCCGCGGATCGCCACCCGCCCCAGATCCAGGTCCCGGCAGTGGGCGGCGGCCGCGTGGAGGGCCGTCACCTGGTCCTCGACGGGAGCGCTGAGCGTGTCCCGGTGGACCGTCTTCTCCCAGGCGGGGCCGCGTCCCGGCGTGCCGCGGCCGTCCGCGATCACCACCGCGAAACCCTCCTCGGCGAACCACTGGCCCTCGACCAGCGGCCAGTTCCTGCCCCGCGTCACCAACTGCATCGCCGGGCCGCCGTACGGCGCGAGCAGCACCGGCAGCGGTCCGCCGCCCGGCCGGTACCACGAGGGCAGCAGCAGCGCGGTGCGGATGCCCGCCTCGCCGGCCCGCAGCCAGGTGACCCGCGGCGGCGTGACCGGCTCGGCGGCCAGGCACGCGACCGTGCGCGGCGCGGCCCCCTCGCGCAGCAGCCGCGTCTCGGGGCCGGCGTCCGTGCGCGACGCGAGCAGCAGGGTGCCGCCCGCCCGCTGCCCGGTGTGGACGCCTGGCGTGCTGCTGAGCGGCACCAGGCCGGCGTCGGGCGCGTACGACCACAGGTGCGCCTCGGTCGGCTCGTCGCTCGCGGTGAACAGCACGGTCTCGCCGGTCACTTGCTCGACGGCGCGTATCTGCAGGCCCTCGGGCGTGACCGGGGTCCCCGCCACGGTCAGCCGGCGGGTCCCGCCGAGGTCGGCGGTGTGCACCAGGGCGCCGGACGCGGTCCTGGCCGGGGTGCCGGGGATCAGCTCGACCCAGGCCGGGTCGCGCTGCTCGTGCAGCAGGCGGGTCGCGCCGGTCGCGGGGTCCGCGGCGAGGACGCGCAGGGTGCCCTGGTCCCGGCTCTGGACGCTCAGCAGCGGCCCGTGCGCGTCCCAGGCCACGGCGGCCAGGTACTCGTACGCCGCGCGGTCCCAGGCGATCGGGGTCGTCGTCCCGTCGAGGCCGAACACGGACAGGGACACCTCGGCGTTGTCGGTGCCCGCGGCCGGGTACGCCACCTCGCGCGGAGGGCGCGACGGGTCCGAGGGGTCGGCGATCCACCAGCGCCGCACGCCGGTGGTGTCCACCCGGGCGGCCAGCAGGCGCCGGCCGTCGGGCGCCCACCAGTGGCCGCGGTGCCGGCCCATCGACTCGGCCGCCACGTGCTCGGCCAGACCGTAGGTCACGTCGGCGCTCTCCGGCGCCGCGAGGAGCCGGCCGTCGCCGCCGTCGAGGGCCGCGACGTGCAGGGCGCCGCCGGTGACGTAGGCGACATGCCGTCCGTCCGGGGCGAGCCGCGGGTCCACGACCGGCCCCGCGGTGGCGACCGGCCGCGGCGCCGCGCCCCGCCGTGGCTCCAGGCACCACAGGGCGCCGTCGACCGCGAAGACCACGGTGGCCAGGTCCGCGGTCGCGTCGTAGGCCACGACGCCCGCGGTGTGCTCGCGGGCGCGCTCCCTGCGGATCCGCTCGGCCTCCGGCACGCCGGCCGGACCCGCGCCGAGCCCGTCGGGGTCAACGAGCAGCCGTTCGCCGTCGTCGTCGATCAGCCACAGGCAGCCCGTCCGGTCCTCCGGGCCGCGGGTGCGCAGGAAGAGCACCGCCGTGCCGTCGGCGGCGAGCGTGAACGCCCGCGGGACGCCGAGGGTGTAGCGCTGGGTACGGGCGAACTGCGCGGGGAACGCGTCGTGGGCGGACGGCTCCGGGGGAGCGGGGTGGGGGGCGGTGGCCGGGCCGTGGCGGTCGTCGTGCGTGCTGGTCGTGTCCATGAGGGCAGTCTGCACCGCACTAACCTGGGGGGATGTTGAGAGAAGTGACGGGCATCCGCTATGTGACGCCGCTGCGCGAGGGCGGCTCGGTGCCCGGAGTGGTCGAGGCCGACGACCTCGGTACCTATGTCGTGAAGTTCACCGGCGCGGCCCAGGGCCGCAAGGCGCTCGTGGCCGAGGTGATCGCCGGTGAGCTGGGCAGGCGGCTCGGCCTGCGGGTGCCGGAGCTGGTGCGGTTCGACTTCGACCCGGTGATCGCGCTGGGCGAGCCCGACCAGGAGATCCAGGACCTGCTGAAGGCGAGCGGCGGGCTCAATCTCGGAATGGACTTCCTGCCCGGCTCGCTCGGGTTCGATCCGCTGGTCTTCACCGTGGATTCCGCGGAGGCGAGCCGCATCGTGTGGTTCGACGCGCTCATCGGCAACGTGGACCGGTCGTGGCGTAATCCTAACATGCTGGTCTGGCACCGGGACTTGTGGCTGATCGACCACGGCGCCTCGCTCATCTGGCACCACAACTGGCCGTCCGCCGAGGCCGCCGCGGCCAAGCCGTACGACGCGTCCGATCACGCACTGTCCCGCTTCGATCCCGAACCGGCGGCTGTGGCAGGGGAGTTGGCGGCGAAGGTGACCGAGGACCTGCTGACCGAGGTGACCGCCCTGATTCCGGACGAGTGGCTGGCCGGCGAACCCGGGTTCGACACACCCGACGACGTGCGCGCGGCCTACCGGCGACTGCTCGGCGCCCGCGCGCAGGACATCCACGAGCGCATCACCACAGCGCCCGGGCGCCGGGAGAAACAGCCGCCACCGGAGTGGCTGCGCCCCTGGGTCGAGGGCCACGCGGAGAAGGGCGGCGCCGAGTGAACGGGCGGGACGTCTTCGAGTACGCGCTGGTGCGCGTGGTGCCGCGGATCGAACGCGGCGAGATGATCAACGCCGGCGTGCTGGTGTACTGCCGCGCGCAGAGCTACGTCGGCGCCCGGGTGCACCTGGACGAGGCGCGGCTGCGCTGCCTGGACGCCGAGGTCGACGTCGAGGGCGTCCGGGCGGCGCTGCGCGGGTACCAGGGGATCTGCGAGGGCGGCGACCGGGCCGGGCAGGCCGCGGACGACGACCCGGGGCGGCGGTTCCGCTGGCTGACCGCGCCGCGCAGCACCATCGTGCAGTCCGGACCCATCCACACCGGGCTGACGGCCGACGCCCGGCGTGAGGCGGACCGGCTGCTGGAGCTGCTCGTGCGGTGAGCCACATCCGCCGTGGTGGCGTTGACACAGGGTCACGGCACTTCTACGGTTTCGGCTACGGGACCTACTAAGCGGTCGCTCATGCGTGCGGCGCACGGGCGACCGCACACCGGGCTGAGGAGACACAGATGTCCACCACCGAGCAGCGCGTCGCGATCGTCACCGGCGCCGCCCGCGGGATCGGCGCCGCCACCGCGGTGCGCCTGGCCGCGGAAGGCCGTGCCGTCGCCGTCCTCGACCTCGACGAGGGGGCGTGCAAGGACACCGTCGAGACCATCACCGCGGCCGGCGGCCGGGCGCTGGCCGTCGGCGCCGACGTGTCCGACGAGGCCCAGGTCGAGGCCGCCGTCGCCCGGGTCGCCGAGGAACTGGGCGCCCCCACCGTGCTGGTGAACAACGCCGGTGTGCTGCGCGACAACCTGCTGTTCAAGATGACCGCCTCCGACTGGGACACCGTCATGGGCGTGCACCTGCGCGGCGCCTTCCTGATGACGCGCGCGTGCCAGAAGCACATGGTCGACGCGAAGTTCGGCCGGGTCGTCAACCTCTCCTCGTCCTCCGCGCTCGGCAACCGCGGCCAGGTCAACTACTCGGCGGCCAAGGCCGGTATGCAGGGCTTCACCAAGACCCTGGCCATCGAGCTCGGCAAGTTCGGCATCACCGCCAACGCCGTCGCCCCCGGGTTCATCGTCACCGACATGACCGCGGCCACCGCCGCCCGCGTGGGCATGGGCTTCGAGGACTTCCAGGCCGCGGCCGCCACCCAGATCCCGGTCCAGCGCGTCGGCCGCCCGGAGGACGTCGCCAACGCGATCGCCTTCTTCACCGGCGACGCGGCCGGCTTCATCTCCGGCCAGGTCATGTACGTGGCCGGCGGACCGCTCAACTGACCAGCGCGAAGGCCATCGACATGACTCAGCCCACCCCCGACACCGGCCGCGTGGCCCTCGTCACCGGCGCCAGCCGCGGCATCGGCTACGGCATCGCCGAGGCCCTGGTGGCCCGCGGCGACCGCGTGTGCATCACCGGACGCAACGAGGACGCCCTCAAGGAGGCCGTCGACCGCCTCGGCGCGACCGCCCCAGGCGCCGACGGACAGCCCCGCGTCATCGGCGTCGCCGGCAAGGCGCACGACGAGGCGCACCAGGCGATCGCCGTCGAACGCACCATGGAGGCGTTCGGCCGGGTCGACTACCTCGCCAACAACGCCGGCACCAACCCGGTGTACGGCCTGCTCGCCGACCTCGACCTGGGCGTCGCCCGCAAGGTCTACGAGACCAACGTGATCTCCGCGCTCGGCTTCGCCCAGCAGACCTGGAAGGCGTGGCAGAAGGAGAACGGCGGCGCGATCGTCAACATCGCCTCCATCGCGGGCCTCGCGCCGTCCCCGTTCATCGGCGCCTACGGCATGAGCAAGGCCGCCATGGTGAACCTGACCGTGCAGCTCGCCGCCGAGATGGCGCCGGGCGTGCGGGTCAACTCCATCGCCCCCGCCGTGGTGAAGACCAAGTTCGCCGCGGCCCTGTACGAGGGGCGCGAGGAGGAGGCCGCCGCGGCCTACCCGCTGGGACGCCTCGGCGTGCCCGAGGACATCGGCGGCACCGCCGCGTTCCTGCTCTCCGAGCAGGCCGCCTGGATCACCGGGCAGAACCTCGTCGTGGACGGCGGCCTGTTCCTGCAGGCCGGACACTGACAGCTCCGGTCCACCGGACGCCGGCCCGCGCCCCGCGGGCCGGCACTGTCAGTGGCGGGGACTAGGTTCGGGAACAGCAACACATCACCGACCGGAGGTTCCCGACGTGCCCACCATGCTGCCCGACTCCTGGCAGGCCGCCCTCGGCGGGGAGTTGGACAAGCCCTACTTCCAGCAGCTCACCGACTTCGTCGCGGCCGAACGCGAGAAGCACCGCGTCTTCCCGCCGGAGGACCAGGTGTTCGCCGCCCTGGAGGCGACGCCGTTCGACCAGGTGAAGGTACTGATCCTCGGCCAGGACCCGTACCACGGCGAGGGGCAGGGACACGGCCTGTGCTTCTCGGTCCGGCCCGGCGTGCGGACCCCGCCGTCGCTGCGCAACATCTTCAAGGAGATGCGCGACGAACTCGGCCACCCGATCCCGGACAACGGCTATCTGATGCCGTGGGCCGAACAGGGCGTGCTGCTGCTCAACGCGGTGCTGACGGTCCGCGAGGGCGAGGCCAACTCGCACAAGGGCAAGGGCTGGGAGAAGTTCACCGACGCGGTGATCAGGGCGGTGTCCGGGCGTCCCGACCCCGCGGTGTTCGTGCTGTGGGGCAACTACGCGAAGAAGAAGCTGCCGCTGATCGACACCGAGCGGCACATCGTCATCCAGGGCGCCCACCCGTCCCCGCTGTCCGCCAAGCTCTTCCTCGGCAGCCGCCCGTTCAGCCAGATCAACGCGGCCGTCGAGACGCAGGGGCACCAGGCGATCGACTGGCGCATCCACGACCTGGCGGTGGCGGCGGGCTGAACCCGCCCCTGGCGGCTTCGCACGGGCGGTGCCGCATCAGCCGCGGCGGGAGCCTGCCGCACTCAGCGGGCCGACCGCCCGTCGGCAGGCGCGGGCGGTCTCGCTGCCCGGGTCCCACCCGCCGTACGCGCGGCCCAGCTCGCACACACCGTCCGCGCCCCGGGCCAGCCTGGGCAGGACCGGCTGCACGGGGGCCGTGTCCCGCTCCGGCCCGCGGTGCGGCGCCCGCCGATGACGGCGGGCGCCGCGCTGCGGATCGGCGCCACGGGCGCGGCGGTGGTTCCCGGCCGGCCGCGCCCCCACGGTGTCCAGGACCTGATGGGCTCGCGGCGCCGCGGTCCCGCCGTCGGGCCCGGCGGGCGCGGTCCACCCTGCGGTCCACCCTGCGGTCCACCCGGCGGTCCGCACGGGCACGGGAGGGCGGGCGCCGGGGGCCGCCGGCGGGGGAGCGGTGACGGTCGTGCACCCCGTGGCGGCACACGCGAACAGCACGGACAGCAGGGCCAACGCGGCCAGCGGGAAGGGAAGTCGGCGCACCCGCCCCACTGTGCCGGGCGCCCGCGGCGGCCGTAATTCCCCGGGCGAGTGACCGTTCGGCCCTCGCACACGCGGCCCTCACCCCTACAGGTGACCCCCGCGCGCCCGCGACCGCGGCCCGGGGGACCTCGCCGGGACCCGTCATCCGGCCCGTATGCTGCGGTGACGCCCGCCCGGCGCACTCGTGGCGGCGGCACACGGCGTCCGCGCGACGCAGACGACAGGAGCACGCATGGCAACCGGCAACGTCCCGCTGAGGATCGGCGTCATCGGCCTCGGCGACATCGCGCAGAAGGCGTACCTGCCGGTGCTCGCCGCGCAGCCGGGCCTGGAACTGCACCTGCAGACCCGGACCCCCGCGACGCTGGAGCGGGTCGGCGAGGAGTACCGGCTGCCGCACCGCCACGCCACCCTGGACGCCCTGCTGGACCGGGAGCTGGACGCCGCGTTCGTGCACGCGCCGACCGAGCACCACGTGGCCATCGCCGAACGCCTCATCGAGGCGGGCGTCCCCACGTACGTCGACAAGCCGCTCGCCTACGACCTGGCGGGGGCCCGCCGCGTCGTCGAACTCGCCGAGCGGCGCGGGGTGTCGCTGATGGTCGGGTTCAACCGCCGTTACGCGCCCGGCTACGCGCAGTGCCTGGACCACCCGCGCCATCTGGTGCTGATGCAGAAGAACCGGATCGGCCTGCCGGAGGCGCCGCGCACGATGGTCTTCGACGACTTCGTGCACGTCGTGGACACCCTGCGCTTCCTCGCGCCGGGCACCGTCGACCGGGTGACGGTCAGCGCCCGGGTCCGCGACGGCCTGCTGCACCACCTCGTGCTGCAGCTGGACGGCGACGGCTTCACCGCGATCGGCTCGATGAACCGGATGAGCGGCTCGGTCGAGGAGAGCCTGGACGTCAGCGGCGACGACGCGCGCCGTCAGGTGCTCAACCTCGCCGAGGTCGTCGACCACAAGGGCCAGCCGACGGTCCGCCGGCGCGGCGACTGGGTGCCGGTGGCCCGGCAGCGCGGCATCGAGCAGGTCACCCTGGCGTTCCTCGACGCGGTCCGCGGCGGCAAGGTGCTGGACGCCCAGGACGCGCTGCGCACCCACGAGCTGTGCGAGCGGATCGTCACGGAGATTGACCGGGCAGCGCCGGAGCCGGTCGCCTGACCAGCCGCGTCGCCTCGTAGGCCGCCGAGACCAGCACCAGCAGCAGTGCCAGGTGCGGGACCCAGTCCCCGAAGCGGACGTACGGGCTGACGCCGGTGGACAGCGGCACCCGGTAGAGCGTCGTGGTGCTGCTGCCGGTGCCCACACGGTGCCCGACGGCGTGCCCGTTCCCGTCGTAGACCGCGCTGATCCCGGTGAGGGTCGCATGCACCATCGGCCGCCAGGTCTCCGCGGCCCGCAGCGCGGCCAGCGAGGCGTGCTGGGCCGGCGCCCAGCTGTCCTGGAACGACGACGTGGAGGACTGCGCGACGAGGACCTGGGCCCCGTCACCGGCGAGATGGCGGCTCATGTCCGGGAACGCGGTCTCGAAGCAGACCAGCGGGGCGAAGCGCAGCCCAGGGGCGTCCATGACCACCTGGTGCTTGCCCGGGCGGCGGTTCTGGTCGGCGGCCTTGCCCACCGACGTCGCCCAGCCCAGCACCGACCGCATCGGGATGTACTCGCCGAACGGGACCAGCCGCATCTTGTCGTAGGTCGGCCCGGTCACCCCGTCCGGGCCGATGAGCTCCGAGGTCTTGGAGATGCCGGAGCCGTCCGCCTTGGGGGCGTCCACGTTGACCAGCAGATCGGCACCGATCGAGGCCGACAGCGACGCCAGCCGGTCGGCCACGGCGGGATGCGAGCTCAGGTCGACGCCGACGCTGCTCTCACCCCACACCACCAGGTCCGGGTGGCTGCCGGCCAGTTGCTGGGTGAGCGCGATCTCCCGGTCCAGGCGGCTCTCGGCGGTCGGCATGACGCCCGGCTGGACGACCGCGACGCGCACCGATCCCGACTGCTGCGGGCGCGGCGCCCACCACCAGACCACGCTGGTGGCGACGGCCGTGACGACCAGCGCGGCGACCGCGGGCCTGCGGGCGCCGGGCCGGGCGACCAGCGCCGCCACGGACGTGTTCAGCAGCACCACCAGGAAGCTGAGCAGCCACACCCCGCCGAGGGACGCCAGCCGCAGGGCCGGCCGGACCTCCCACTGGCTGGCGCCCAGCAGCCCCCACGGGCCGCCCAGACCCTGCCAGGAGCGCACCAGCTCCACCATCAGCCAGCCGCAGGGCACCAGAACCAGGGCCGACGCGACCTGGGCGCGCCCCGCGTCCTGGCCGAGCAGCCGCCGCACCAACCAGCCCCAGGGCGCCCAGAGCGCCCCGAGGATCAGGGCCAGGACGACGATGAACACGTTCAGGCTCGGCAGCAGCCAGTGGTGGACGGCCAGCATGAAGCCGGCACCCCCGAACCACCCGTCGAGCGCGGCGCGTTTCGGCGTCGGCGCGGAGCGGATCAGCAGCATCCACGGCACCAGGGCGACGTAGGCGAGCCACCACAGCGAGGGGGCGGGGAACGCCAGCGCGGGCACGGCGCCGGCCAGGGCGGCCGCCCCGCCGCGCTTCCACGGTGACGCGAGGCGCGCGGTGACGCGTTCCTCGACCGTCAGCGACATATCGGCTCCCTCGGGTGGATCCGCCGGGTCCTCTCGCGTCGAGCCAGGGGTGATCAAGGCTGTTTACCCCTTCGCACGGGGTGACACACCGGCCGCCGGGCGAGCCCGCGGCCGGTGCACTGACCACGTCATCCTGCCCCACGTCGGGCGCCTATGCCCCCGGGTGGGCCCGAGCCGCGGTGCGACCCGAGGCCGGGGCGCCCCAAGCCGGTCAGGGCAGGCGGTTCCAGGCGGTCAGCACATGGCGGCCGTGCTCGAGACCGAGCCGGCTGAGGGTGCCGGTGGCGAGCTGGAACAGCGCGCCGTCGGCCGGCGGCAGGCCGAGCCGGCGGGCGGTCAGCACCCGCAGCAGGTGGGCGTGGGCGACCAGCACCACGTCACCCCCCTCACTGTTGGCGAAGGCCGCGTCGGCCCGGGCCAGGACCCGGTCGGCGCGGTCGCCGACCTCCTCGGGGGTCTCGCCGGGATGCCCCTCGGGGCCCGGCACCACGCCGTCGGTCCACAGGTCCCAGTCGGGGCGGGTGCGGTGGATCTCCCGCGTGGTCACGCCCTCGTAGCCGCCGTAGTCCCATTCGCGCAGGTCGGGGTCGACGAAGGTGTGGTCGAGTCCCGCGAGCTTGGCGGTCTGCCGGGCGCGCTCCATCGGAGAGGTCAGCACGCACGCGATGTGGCGGGAGGAGAGCATCCGGGCCAGGCCGCGGGCCTGCTCCTCGCCCTTCCCGGTCAGCGGGAGGTCGGTGTAGCTCGTGTGCTGACCGGACAGCGTCCACTCGGTCTCGCCGTGACGGATCAGAACCAGCTCGCCCATCGGGCACCTCCCGTGACGCCCCTCGGCGCCGCCGTTGTGATCATACGTCCCGGCCCGGGACGACGAGCGGTCCGGGCCGTCCGCCCGGGCTGACGGCCCGGACCGCAGTGGTGGCAACCACGGGCGGTGCGCGGGACTTCCCGTCACACGCCGTGGCTACCATGACGCGCAGTGCCCCGGTTGCGGCATCCGCGTGACCTCGGTCTGATCGGTACGAACAGGCGACGCCAGTACAGGAGCCGGAATGGACGACGTGTCCCGCAACTACGACGTGGTGGTCATCGGAGCGGGTCCGGTGGGGGAGAACGTGGCCGAGCGCGCCCGGACGGGCGGCCTGAGCACGGTGATCGTGGAGAGCGAGCTGGTCGGCGGCGAGTGCTCGTACTGGGCGTGCATGCCGAGCAAGGCGCTGCTGCGGCCGGCCCTCGCCCGGGCCGACGCCCGCCGGCTGCCGGGGCTGGCCGGGGCCGTCGCCGGACCGCTGGACGCGCCCGCGGTGCTCGCCCGGCGGGACGTCTTCACCTCGAACTGGAAGGACGACGGCCAGGTCGGCTGGCTGGACTCCGTCGACGTGGACCTGGTGCGCGGCCACGGCCGGCTGGACGGGCCGCGCAAGGTCACCGTGACCACGCCGGACGGGGACACCGTGCGGCTCACCGCGCGGCACGCCGTCGCCGTCTGCACCGGCACCACCGCGGCCCTGCCGCCGCTGGCCGGTCTCGACAACGTGCGGCCGTGGACCAGCCGGGAGGCCACCAGCGCCAAGGAGGTGCCCGGGCGGCTGCTGGTCGTCGGCGGCGGCGTGGTGGCGGTCGAGATGGCCACCGCCTGGCAGGCCCTCGGTTCTGAGGTGACCATGCTGGTGCGCGGCTCCGGGCTGCTGCCGCGCATGGAGCCGTTCGCCGGGGAGATGGTCGCCGACTCCATGCGGGCGGCCGGCGTCGACATCCGGTTCGGGGTGTCGATGGCGTCGGTGACCCGCGAGGGCGGCCCCGAGGACCAGATCCGGGCCGTGCTGGACGACGGCGCCACCCTCACGGCCGACGAGATCCTCTTCGCGACCGGCCGCCACCCGCACACCGGCGACATCGGCCTGGAGACCGTCGGCCTGACGCCCGGCGACTGGCTCACCGTCGACGACACGCTGCGGGTGACCGACGTCGAGGACGGCTGGCTGTACGCGGTCGGCGACGTCAACCACCGCGCGCTGCTGACCCACCAGGGCAAGTACCAGGGCAGGATCGCCGGGGCGGCGATCGCGGCCCGGGCCCGCGGCGAGGTCCTGGACGACGCGCCGTGGGGCGCGCACGTGGCCACGGCCGACACGGCCGCGGTGCCGCAGGTCGTGTTCACCGACCCCGAGGTCGCCGCGGTCGGCCTGAGCCTGGAGGAGGCCGAGCAGGCCGGACGCCGGGTCAGGGCCGTCGACTACGACCTGGGCAACGTCGCCGGCGCCGCCCTGTACGGGGACGACTACCGCGGCAAGGCCCGCATGGTGGTCGACCTCGACGCCGGCGTCCTGGCCGGGGTGACCTTCGTCGGCCCCGGCGTGGGCGAACTCCTGTACTCCGCGACCGTGGCGGTGTCCGCGCAGGTGCCCGTGACCCGTCTGTGGCACGCGGTGCCGGCCTACCCGACGATCAGCGAGATCTGGCTGCGCCTGCTGGAGACCTTCCGCGGCTGACGCCGCGGGCGGGCACGGGCCGGTTCGCCGGATCCGGTGGGTGCCCGCGGGGCCGGCCGCCGCCCGCGGGGTCAGGGGGTGATCCCGCGGGCACCGGTGGATCAGGCGGCCGGGGGGAGGGCGAGGCCGGCCTTGGCGGACTCGGAGAGCGCGTCGGCCAGGACCTCGGTCAGGCCCGACTCGAAACCGTCGAGCGCGGTGCGGACGACGTCCGCCGGGGCGGACTTGGGCGCGTCGATGCCCGCGGTCAGGTCGGTGTCCACGTAGCCGACGTGGAGGCCGGTGACCTGCGTGCCCTGCTCCGCCAGCGCGATCCGCAGCGCGTTGGTCACCGACCACTGCGCCGACTTGGCCGCTGAGTACGCGGCGCTGCCCGGCAGCGTCAGCCACGACAGCACGGACAGCACGTTGAGCAGGCCGCCCCCGCCGTTGCGGGCCAGCACGGGCGCGAACGCCCGGCTCATCTCCAGCGTGCCGAGCACGTGCGTCTCGTACTCGCGCAGGAAGTCCTCCCGCGAACCCTCCAGCAGCGAGGCGCCGGTGGAGATCCCGGCGTTGTTGACCACCAGCGTCACGTCGCCCGCCTGTTCGGCGGCGGCGCGCACGGACGCCGGGTCGGTGATGTCCAGGCGGATCGGCACCGCGCCGGGCACGGTGACCTTCCGCGGGTCGCGGGCGGCCGCGTAGACCTTCGTGGCGCCGCGGTCGAGCAGGGCCTTGACGAAGTGCTCGCCGATACCGCGGTTGCCGCCGCTGACGAGTGCGATCGAGCCGTTGATCTTCATGGGGACGTCCTTGCCGGGAGAGGAGGGAACGGAGGGGGGGTGGGGGACTGACAATTCGTCACCGACAGCGATCCGCGCAGGTCA